>CAWDYQ010000001.1:0-516115 GCA_963806645.1 Candidatus Bathyarchaeota archaeon
AACTAAATGCGTCTATTTCCTAAATTAGGGAGTTAACTATCTCGTGAATAAGATACTTGTTATAGGTTCATTATCTCACAGAGAAGCAGATAATATTGAATGGACGCAATCTTTTTGTGATTTAGAAAAATACGATTACCTAATAATTGATCTAACTTGCTTTCCAAAAAATTTTCCAAAATCAATATTCAATAACATTGGTATATTGAAACGAATATCTCGCCTTTTCATCCGAGATGATAAAGAAATCTTCTGTATTATGGAAAAACCCTTCAAAATTTTATTTAAACAAATCCCACTAAACTACTCATGGATACCTTTTCCGCAAAAGCTAACAGTTAGGCCGATGCTTCTAGGAAAGACAATAAACATAACAAACCAAAGATTCGCTGATTACTTTCAATACGTCGAAAAATGGGATAACGAGCTGTTCTGGAAAAAAACAGACAATTGCATTTTCGAGACAATTGCAGTAAACAAATCCCAGAACCCAATTGCAGCTACAATAACAATGATTAATCGCGGAAAAATTCATTTCTTGCCAAAAACGTCAAAACCAGTCTTTCCGAAGACAATAAAACTATTGATAGATTTAGCGAAAAATAAAAAGTAAAAAAACATAAATCCAAAAAAAACTAAAAAAATAAAAAATGAAAAACTAAATTCTCAATTTATATTCCTCAAGTCGGGCAACAATAGGATCCCATCTAACCGGATCTGCTTTTTTCAATTTCTTTTTGATATTCTTGGCTTTCATATTACCCACCAATAATTACATCGTAAGACTAAATATAACCCATATTTCCAAAACAAACATATATCGCAAAACAAACAGTTACGTGCATCGCAACGCATATTCCATAATTAATCTACCGCCAGAACTCGAAAACCTTGACTCCTTCATTTTGTTCTGTGTATTCGTTTTCAAATTACTGATCAATTTTGCAGTCATAAAAATCAAATTAAATATATGGTTTCACATGACATAATATTTAATATATACTTTTGCGGTAATACAAATGAGAATTAATGCCGCACTTTCTTAAAGAAACAATTACTAGATTCTCTCCAAGAAATCTAAATCAAAAATTAATAATCATAACGATACCACTTATTCTAATCCTGTTAATATCAAACATAGCTCTAGCACAAACAACCGAACACTCATTCGAACTCCTAAACCAACCAAACGGATCCAAAACATACCAATTAACAATATCGACAACTCAAACCCTCTACGAATACTATACAACACAAAACCACCAAATACGGGACAACACAGATTTGGCAAAATTCGTTACTCCATCCCCGCTAAAACCAGTAGCAAACGATCTATGGACAATCTACAACAACCCTGAAGACTTCGCTAACGGAGTACTAATGATCACACATCAAATCCCGTATGAAGGAAGTGCCCCACAAAAATATCCAATAGAAACATTAAGTGAAAATATAGGAGATTGCGACCTTTTCTCCTTTCTGGCTGCTTCAATAATGAAAGCAGGAGGACTAGATGTCACTCTATTACTCTTTGAACAGCAAGAACACATGACAGTTGGAGTACATCTAACCGAACCACCAACCAACTCCAGAACAGCAGCCTCCTATTTTACTTATGAACAAAAACCCTACTACATAGCAGAAACCACGGGTAATTATGAAAATGGATGGCGCGTCGGAGAATGTCCTGACCTGGTCCAAGGAGCATCAGCACAAGTAATTCCTTTAAATTTAATGGAAGAAGCACCATCCCCAGATCAAGTTTCCTCAAGCTATAACACACCTCAATATTCCTATCTGTTGATATCTGCCTCAACAGAATTTGCAATCGCCCAAAACGATATTCAAATAATGGGATCCCTATCTCCCTCTCTGGAAGGAGAAAACATAACATTATACTTTAGCTCATACGGTTCCACACTAAACAAAATTGCAACAATTCAAACTAACTCTATTGGTAGTTTCTCATATACTTGGAATTCTCCACCTGGAGGAATCTACTCAATTAGAGCTAACTGGTCTGGAGATTCAGATTACATTGGATCAGACAGCAGTATATCTAGAATTGTCATTGTACCTTTTGAATGGTTAATTATGGGAGGTACACTGATATTGTTTTTAATCATTCTTGTTATTGTTGTTCTAGCAACTCGAGGAAGTGGTACTCCCACCATAGAATCATATCCGGAATGGGATTCCGATGAATACGATTATTAGCCTCCTAACAAAGACTCATTCTTACCTTTAATATGAAGCAAACTACGCGTATTTTACGGAGGAATAATTTTTGCATATAGCCCAAATAGGAACTGGACGAGTAGGACGACCCACAGCCTACACAATATTATGTTCTAATTTAGCAGATAAATTAACTGTTTGCGATATCAAACCAGGATTGGCAAATGCCTTTGCCGAAGAGCTTAGACATGTAACGGCAAGTTTAGGCATCGATGTTGAAATAATTGCTTGCGAAAAGGCTGAAGATGTTAAAGAAGCAGAAATAATCTTGATCTCTGCAGGAAAACCCAGAACACCGGGTGTCAAAATGACCCGAAGTGATTTAGCAAATGAAAATGGAGCAATAGTGAAACAAATCGCGCAGTCTACAGCTCCAAACAATCTTAATGTAAAGTATGTAGTGATCACAAACCCGGTTGATGCAATGGCAATGGTTTGCAAAAAATATTCAAAAGCTAAATATGTAATAAGTACAGGAACAAACCTAGAAACTTTGCGGTTTAAAGCAGCACTCTCCAACATATTGGATGTTCCCCCTTCCAAAATTTATGGATGGATTGGAGGAGAACATGGCCCAAACGCGACTGTTTTATGGTCAACAGTAAAAATCGATGAATTGCCCATAGAAGAATATTTATTGTCAACAGGAAAATCTTTAAACAAAAAAGAAATCGAAGATTATGTAAAATCTGTATCTAAAATGATTCTCGACACTATAGGAGCTACAGAACATGGACCTGCGGCTTCTTTTAGAGACATCATTAGAGCAATCGTCAAAGATACCCGTGAATTACTACCTATTGCTGCACCAACAAAAATCGAAGGAATTCCCCAACCCGTCTTTGTAAGCATTCCACTTAGACTAGGCAAATCTATTGGTAAATCAATATTCCAAACTCTTTCAGTCCAGGAGAAAAATGCTATAAATAAAGCAGCTGCATCAATTTTTCAAACATATAAAAATACTACTGTTTGAAAAATATCGTGAGCTTATCTGCATAGCAACTCTTATCATACTTTCATCTGTATACTATTGGTTGGTGGGAATGATTTTGGATTCAAAACATCGAGAATTTGAAAAAAATTTTGAAACAGAAATTAAGGTTGATGGTGAAAAAATTGCTTTAAACCATTTTATCCAAGAAACATTAGCAAATATACTGGTTGGATTTCTCAAGACTTTAAAAGATGCAGATGAACTAGAAAAAATTATTGAAATCAGAATCAAGAAACTCGCCAAAAATAGAGTAGTGGACTCACACACTTATCCATAATCGTCATTTATCCTCATATGGTTGTTAATGCTTGATTTTGTCAATGCTTGTTGCATTAAAAGAGTCGTTAGCTTTAATTTTTAAAGATATAACTAATGCACTTCAGTGGATGGTAAGACTCGGTGGGTTTCAACTGGTTCTTCACGAAGATTCTACGCTTTACCATTGCTCATTTTTTACTATTTCATCATATGATAGTCGATTCTTTTCTTTCACAGTTTGAATGGCAGGATATCCAATAGGCATTAAATCCACAACCCTAACTCCATTTGGAATACCCAATATCTCCTTAACCTTATCTTCATAAAACGCTCCAATCCAACAAGTTCCCAACCCAAACTCTACAGCAGCCAAAGAAATATGATCCAAAGCAATAGCCACATCAATCGGATAACTTAGTTGCCCACAAGTCATAACATAGCCATCATCAACCGCACATGCAACAATTATTACAGGCGCTTCCCCAACAAAACTCTGACCTTTAGCAGCCTCAACAATTTTTCTTTTAACTTCATGATCCTTAACAACAATAAACCTCCACTCCTGACGATTCTTGGCAGAAGGAGCAACTCTACCCGCCTCTAAAACAGCCCTTAACTTCTTTTCTTCAATCGGTTTATCTACAAAATTTCGTACGCTATTTCTCTTTTTAATTGCATCAATAACATTCATTACGCATTTCCCTTCATTCAAATAAAATGTTTAAACAACCTCAAAAATATATCCGAAAGCTTGACAATCCAAATCCCAAAAAACCTCATCAACCATATACAGTAACCAAAAAAGGGATTTACTTGGTTTCTATTCTTTGTTTATTGTTTGGATAGGTAGTATTTTCTTTTTTCTTCTTCAAATTTCTCAATAGCGTACCTAAGCATTGTTCGAGGCATCTGTTTATAGTATTTCATTAGAAACTCTTCTAGAGCTTTTTGGTCTCTTTTTCCAATTTCTCTAAGCATCCAACCAACGGCTTTATGAATCAAATCATGTTTATCTTTTATAAGCAGCTTTGAAATAGAAAATGCATCATTAAAATCATTGTTTTTAATAAAACAAAAAGTTGCAAGAACAGCAATTCTTCTCTCCCACAAGCTAACTGACTTAACAAGTTCAAATAAAATGGATCTGTCTCTATAAACCAAATAATCTCCAACAATCTTTGGAGCAGTCAAATCAACTAAATCCCAATTATTTACAAACTTAGTATTCTTTAAATAAAAATTATAAATTATTTCCTTCTCTGAATCATCAGCCTTGCTATATTTAAGAACCAATATCAGTAATGCAGTTAATCGAAGTTCATGAATTTTACTTCTAAGAAGTTCTAAAAGTTCATCAAAAGATAATCCAATATACTTCTTTGCTACTTTTCGCTGTTCAGGAACAGGAATTCCAAGAAAAACATCACCTTCACCATATTGACCTTTTCCCGTTTTAAAAAAACCAGCCAATTTCTTTGCCCTTTCTTGATCACCTAGAACCAACAACTCGTTCCTAATTTGATCCAACATCTAATAAACAACCTATTTGTAAATCCTACTCTAATTTTGCCCGCGCATTCAACATGAACTATTAAGCATTTTTAAGCTCTCATCTTGTTACTGCTTCGAGTGCCATTTTATGAGTTGCTCTAATCCCTTTTCAAGCTGAACCTTTGGTTCAAATTCTAGACTTCTTTGAGCCTTAGTAATCTTTGCATAACTATGTTTAATGTCTCCCAACCTAGGTTCTGCGTAAACAGGATCAATAGATTCCTTGTTAGTAATTTTTTGAATGATTTTCACAATTTTGTTTATGGTAAAACGCTTTACCTGAGCTAATATTGAAAACTTCACCTGCAATATCACTTTTGGATAAGGCAAGCAAATTGGCCTCAACCACATCTTTAACATTGACAAAGTCCCTTGTTTGTTCTCCATCTCCATAAATTGTCGGTGGCTTATTCTCCAAGAAGCTCTTAATGAAGATAGAAATTACTCCACTATACGGGCCATATTTCTGTCTTGGACCATAAACATTAAAGTAACGCAAACCAACCGTTTCGAGACCATACACCTCATAAAAAACTTTAGCATACTTTTCAGTGGCCAACTTATCTACAGCATAAGGTGAAAGAGGCTTAGCTGACAAATCTTCAGGGATTGGTAACACCTCAGCGTCACCATACACTGCACAAGATGAAGCGTAAACAAACCGTTTCACATTTGCATTCACACATGACTTAAGTAGATTCAAACTTCCTTTAACATTTATTTCATTTGAAAGAAGAGGATCCTCCACTGAACGTGTAACACTAACCAGAGCGGCCTCATGAAAAACCGCATCAACTCCCTTTACAGTCTTTTTTATCAAATCAAAATCTCGAATGTTTCCTTCAATAAACTCAAAAGATTCATTGTTTTCAAGATGAGCTAGATTTTGTTTATCTCCTGTAGAAAGATCGTCAATAACTTTGACTTTGAATCCATCATCAAGTAACCGATCCACTAAATTACTACCGATGAATCCTGCACCACCAGTTACCAGAATCTCAGAAAAACCAATTGACATTTTTTTCTATAGCCCTGATGAATTACTAAGAGTCTTCAGTCTATAAGATTAATGGTAATTTATTTCTTAACCGGGCAATCTGTAGTCCAAATTACCTCCCAAAGAAATGAGCTGCAAAATTAGATAGTTAACCTACCACAAATGCTTCAATTGTAATAAAACGCTTTAACTGCGACAGTAGTTCAAACAATCAAAATGGGATATTATCATATCTCCACATACTTTAGAATAATAGTAAAAAATAATAAATAACATCAATTATTTCCTATTTTGAGAGCCTAATTACTTGATCCCTTTCCGCCATTATCATGTTCTTAAAAAAATTTCACCTTTAAATTAGAACCAATAAACTGGAAAAATATACAATATTACAGAAAGGTAACATTTAAAAAGAAGTCACTGCCATGACCTTCATGAGCGATTTATTAATGCATAACAGATTTCGTCGACATCTCTGACTTGGATCTAAAAGACAGAGACATCTCCCTTCTACATATAGTAGAAGAAGAGGATCTAAGCAATTTCACATTTGAAGGACTAAAACGAAGGCTCAAGATTCATCCTGAAAAACTGTCAAGAATATTATCTAGACTTTTAAGTCAAGAAATCATTAAAAAAAGAAACAACGGATACGTTCTAACAGCCAAAGCAAAAAAAATCTTAAAATCAATACCGTCAGAATCAAACACCATAAATGTCCCACTATTACAAACTTTTTTACCGCCCAAAATTTCGATAAACAAAATTATCGATACTTTACAAAACAAATGGTTCGGCCAACTTCGCTGGTTAGGTCATTCGGAAACAAAAAACGGCATCACACTAAAATGGATCACCACCGATGGCAAAAACATAGTATCAGCAACGTTTTACCAAGGCAAATTGCAAATATTCGGAAAAACGGTTTCGAATAGTAATCTGAATGATGCATTAGACGCTTCTCATCAACTAATGGGGTTCATTACAAAACTCATCACATCTAACGAACACAACTAAAACGCGTAATGTTATAAACAAATTATCGAATTAGATGTGACTAGCTTTCCATTTTCTCAATCAACATATATTCCCAATCTCTTATTGGTACCTAACCACCAAAAAAGTGAAATAACAATGGAGATCCAAAATTCAGTTGTTAACCTACGTATGAATCCACTAAACCCATTAGATCCATCTAATCCATATGAACCATCAAACCCAATCAGACGCAATCCTCCTTTAAAAAGACCTTTTTAATCATAAAATTGAATCCTTAAAAAACCCCTAATTCCCAAAACATTACAAAATTTTGATCGCTCATTCGTAGTAATAGAAAAATAATTGATCTTTGTTAGTTTAAAACAAGTGTAATAATATGTCAGAAAAAAGTACAATAACGGAATTGAATTTTATAGATGGTTACAAATTTCTGGTAAAATCTGATGTTGACTATATTCCCGATTTCTATGTGGATGAAGCTAAACCAGAAGGTGAAGGCTCTGGACCAAATCCGCCTAGATTACTAGCAACTGCAGTTGGACACTGTTTGAGTTCAAGCTTGATTTATTGCCTAAAAAAAGCAAGAATACCAATCAAAAAAATTCAAACAACAGTCAAAACAAATCTCTATCGAAATGAAAAAGGTTACTTACGAATTCAAAGCATCGAAGTTACAATAAGCTTACAAATTAATGACGAAGACAAAAGCCGTATATCCCGTTGTTTAACACTTTTTGAAGATTATTGCACAGTAACTCAAAGCGTAAGAAAAGGTATCGAAGTCGACATCAAAATCAAATAACAAAACAAAGAACCCATAATGTCGATTTAAAACCCTTTTGCCTCTAAAACAATCTTAGAGTTATTTATTGATTCAATCGAATCATAAATTTCTATAACATAACTCATAACCTTTATCTTTTAGTAAAAAATACGTTAACCGATTTTATGTCAGACATCATTGAGGTCAAAGACTTAGTTCTAATATACGCAAATGGTACTAAAGCCGTAGACAATATATCATTCAATGTTAAAAAAGGGGAATTTTTTGGTTTTTTGGGTCCAAATGGAGCAGGAAAAAGTACCACAATTAAAGTCCTAACGACTTTACTCAAAAAAACTTCAGGTTCTGTTTATGTCGCGGGTTACAATCTCGATAAAGATCCTAAAGAGATACGAAAATTGATTGGTGTTCAAAGCCAAGAAACATCCGTGGACGGAGATCTTACAGGTAGAGAAAACCTAATGCTACAAGGACACTTTCAACAACTTTCTGGAAAGATCCTAAAAGTTAGAGTAGATGAACTAATAAAATTAGTAGATCTAGAAAAATTCGCTGACAAACGGGCAAGAAACTACTCAGGTGGAATGAAAAAAAGACTAGATCTCGCGAGTACTCTTGTTCACAGACCCCAACTACTTTTCTTAGATGAACCAACTACTGGACTTGATCCACAATCCCGTTCAGCCATATGGGAATACCTTGAAAAATTAAACAAAGAAGAAAACACCACAATATTCTTAACAACACAATATATGGAAGAAGCAGATCGCCTCTGTAGAACCCTGGCAATTATCGACACAGGAAAAATAGTGGCCAGCGGTTCCCCTTCCCAACTAAAACAACAATTAGGGGTAGATTCAATCAAAATTACACTAAAAGATTGTGTTAAAGATAAAAAACAAGCAATCGACCTTCTCCAAAGCTTAACAGGCGTATCAAATATTAAAGAATCAGGAGACTGTTTAACAGCTTTTGCAAAAAATGCCAGTCAACTAATCGCAGATATCGTTAGAGCTCTAGACAGCCTGGAGATAAGACTATCTGGAATAAGCTTTTCATCTCCCACTCTTGATGACGTATATCTGCAAAAGACTGGAAAAAGGATAAGAACTGAAGAACTAGTAAAAGCACCAAGTACTAACTTTGGCCCAAGGAGAAGATAAAAATGACACTATTAACCGATACTAGACACATCTTTGTTAGATATCTTAAAAAACTTATAAGAAATCCTATACTTCTTCTCTTCTCTTTAGTTCAGCCTATACTCTTCCTAGTTTTATTCACTCAACTGTTTGAAAGAATTACAAACATTCCTGGCTTTCCTGCAGAAAGCTATCTTCTTTTTGCCACTCCAGGGATCCTATTACAAAATGCTTTTGGTAGCGCTCTACAATCTGGAAACTCAATAGTTTCTGATATAGATAGTGGATATCTTCAGAAAATGTTAGTTACACCTGTCAGCAGATACGCAATATTGCTTGGAAGATTAACAAGTGACGCATTCCGAGTGCTGATTCAATCATCCATTATAATGACTTTAGCTTTTCTACTGGGTGCTACTCCTGTTACAGGAATAGTTGGATTTTTACTAATGCTATTAACAATCGCATTTTTTGGATTAGCTTGGTCAGGAATCTCTCTTGCCATAGGACTAAAAACTCGAAGCTCTGAAACGGTATTTGCATTCGGCTCATTCCTAACTTTTCCTCTATTATTTATGAGTACATCCTTATTTCCACTCGATTTAATGCCTGAATGGATACAAACAGTATCAATGTTCAACCCCATTAGCTATACGGTAGACGCTGTAAGAGTTCTAATGATAGACGGATTCGTATGGAACACAATTCTATCAGCTTATTTAGTGATCGGACTGATTGCATTGATAACATTGGGGTCCACAGTGTACCTGTTTAGAAAAGTAATAAGTTAATAAACAAGATTAATTCTCATTTTTTTCAAATATAAAATCTGCATAAATTTTCCTTTACGAAGATCTAAATCAGAATAATTTCATATTCGTTTACCCTTCGCTTTGGGCAAGATTCTTTACCAAACAAAATTAATCCACTACGGCAGAATAATGTAATACGTTTCCAAAATCACATACACCGTTAGTGTTGTTTTCGTTACAACAAATAAAATTGTTTACAATTTTTCGTTGAAAATATAATCAAGAATTAAAAAAGTTTATACTAATGTGTAAATGGATTCGTTTTTCTTATACTCACATGTATGCCTTGTGTATCTCTTGATGTTTGAATATTGTTAATACGGCGTATATTTTTTCTTAATTAATTAAATCATTAACGTTGTTAAAGTAGTTATTTGAGGGAGTAAATGAAAAAATCACTTCAAAGCGACTCATCAAATCGATTAATTTCCACATTCCTCTTACCCGTAATCATTCCTTTATGGCTTATCGGATGGATATTATCTTGGATCGGTTCTCTAAAATCTTTATCGCCAAATACAACTAAAAGGAATCAATCAATTCCTCATAAAATACTTGATAAATCTGAGCAAGAAATAATCCCAGACAATATTTTGGTTTAGATTATTGAAAGATTTTGAAAAGAAAAAACAAGAGTAGTCTTATAGATTTTTGGCTGTTATGTATTCTGAATTTATAAATGATCTTATGGAAAGTTGTTACATAGATTCCATGTATTCAATTAAATATTTGTAAAACATATAAGCGATAATTAACGTTATGCACTTATCGGTTCATTTGTTATTCTTCTATCATCAATCTCAGTTTCTGTTGTATCGGTATCTATATTGGTCTTATCGAGTTTGCGGTGAGTCTGCAAGACTTTTTGATTGATTTCTATTTGTTCCCCCGAGTTTCCAATTTGCGCTAGTGTCCAACCAATCATCCAGATACCGATAATTATTGGCAGAATTACTATAGTACCGATTTTCCGTGCTACTGAAATTCGACGCAATTTCGCACTTTCTTTCATGCGAATGTACTCCTATACACTAAAATTCACTACTAACTATTAAATCTTGAGTCTTACTACTAACTAATATTAGCGAATTATTCTCCATTTCTTAATACATCATCAACTTCCTAAGTATTGTTTTAACTTCTTAAAAGTGCTAATTCATTTGGTCAAAGGACGGTAGAGACATTAGAACTTTAAGGCCCCTTTTTTCATCTAATAAAATCTTTTATAGAAAATTTGATTTTCTTAATGGCAACCCTCAATATTAACCACTGTACTAGTATGTCTGATTGCTCAAGGGAATATTATTCGTGCAACACCTTAATTCATCTATTGTTGTCCATACAAAAGAGAAAGGTTTTGAAAAATTAGAATAACTAGATTAATTTAAAATTTACTTGGATTTATCATATATTTTCCAATCATAAAAGAATAAGCAAAAAAAGAATACTTGAAGTTATTCCAACCGCCAACGAATTGAAGATGACCATTGTTAAAACAGAACATGCAATAATTAAAATGTAAACAGAAATACCAAGATCACCTTTCTTTAAATTTAAAAATTCATTTAAATCTGTCTTAAATGAATCAAAAAGTGCTATTAAACAAAATATAATTGAAATTGAAATAAAAACTAATGAAAATTCTACATTTAGAACCCATAAGTAACAGCCCACAATCCATGAAATAAAACCTGTTGTCCACAAAAAGTGAACACCAAAGTTATTTTTAAACAAATATTCGAAGACATTCATTAAATAAATCAATTTGGGAACTATATTTTGTAACTTTAAAAAATTGTCTTGTTTTGAAAAATCAAAATTTCTAAAAAATATAGATCCCTTATTCTTGGTTATTGTACTGGAAGGAAATATGATTAAAAGAAAAGTCAGGATAATAAATATTAAGAGGTGTATCAAAGTTATCAATTCTTGTTATCTCTAATATGCCTAAAAACAAAATTCCACTTTGAACAATGTTATGAAAATTGATACAAAATAAATTATTTTCTTTTAATTGATCATTAATCGGCTAAATATCAGTATAGTTCGGAGCTAAAATTTTGCTTTTACGTGCTCAGGATTATTTTTAAACAAGTGCTCCTTTTATTTTTGTTTAAGTGATTTTCAAATGAGTAATACTCAAAAAAACTTAAAGGACTCTTTTTCGGGAGAATCTCAAGCTAATAGAAGATATTTAGCGTTTGCGAAAAAGGCTGAAAAAGAAGGATTACTACAAGTAGCAAAACTGTTTAGAGCGGCTGCTTTTGCAGAAACCGTTCATGCCCTTAATCATCTTGAAGTTATGAATGAAATAGAATCTACTCTTGATAATTTGGAAACAGCTGTTTCAGGGGAAACTTTTGAGTTTAATGAAATGTACCCTGAATATATTCAAATTGCTAAGACAGAGGGAAACAATAAAGCAGTTTGGAGTTTTGATGTAGCTAATAAGGTGGAAAAAGTACATGCAGGTCTTTTTTCAAAAGCTATTCAAACACTGAAAAACAGAAACGAACTAGTTGTTACCGAATATTATGTATGTGAAGTTTGTGGAAACACAGTTGAAGCTTTGGCTCCAGAAATATGTCCAATTTGTGGAGCAAAAAAAATAAAATTTAAAAAAATCGAGTAAAAACAAATTAACATAATTAAAAAAACAAAAAACCATCAAATGCCTGCACTAAACGAGTAAAGAGAATTGGAAAAAAAGAGACTCGTCACTAAAATCTTAAATGTAAACCACAAGAAATATCGGCCAATAGGTGCTAAACGTGAAAGCTCTTATTCTAAGCGGTGGCAGAGGAACTAGACTTCGCCCATTAACTTTCACTTTAGCTAAACAATTGATTCCATTAGCAAATAAACCCGTTTTGGGGTATGTCCTAGATCAAGTAGCCGAAATTAACATTGCCGAAATTGGGGTAATAGTAGCTCCAGAAACAGGACAATCTGTGAAAGAATACGTCAAAGACGGGTCAGAATGGAACTTTAAAGTGACCTATATTTTACAAGAACCGTTAGGATTAGCTCATGCCGTAAAAACCGCCAGACATTTCCTTGAACAAGAAGACTTCATTATGTGTTTAGGTGACAACCTACAAGGTCAAGGATTAACCAGCTTTGTACAAAAATTCAAAAAAGAAAAAATGGATGCCCTTATACTCCTTAAACCTGTAGAAAACCCGACAAAGTTTGGCGTAGCAACTTTGGATGAATCAGATAATATCGTGAAATTGGTTGAAAAACCAAAAAATCCATCATCAAATCTAGCAATAGTTGGTACCTATATTTTTTCAAACAAAATCTTCAAAGCCATTAACCAAATCAAGCCATCATGGAGAGGTGAGCTCGAGATCACAGACGCAATACAAGAAATGATAAACATGGGATTTAAAGTCAAAGCAGAAATCCTTAATACGTGGTGGCTAGACACCGGCAAAAAAGATGATATATTATCAGCCAACGCAAAAGTTCTAGATGAATATACACAACAAGATATCAAAGGAATAGTTCAAGAAAGTAAAATCGAAGGAAGAGTTACAATCCAAGAAAACACAAAAGTAATCAACTCCACTGTTAGAGGACCTTGCATAATAGGGGAAAATTGCGTTATTGAAAATTCCTTCATCGGTCCATACACGAGTATAGGCAGTGGAACACAAATTGTTAACAGCACCATTCAATATAGTATATTGTTAGAGAATGCACAAATAATTGGAGTCAACAGACTAGAAGAAAGCCTAATAGGAAAAAACGCCAAGGTAACCAAAAACCATAGAACTGGATGCTTAAAACTTCACGTGGGAGACTATTCGGAGGTGGAATTATGAAAGAATATGCCCTTAACGGAGTAAAAACATATGAATTAAACATCTTGCCTGACGAAAGAGGTTTTTTCGTCGAAGCCCTAAGACATGATTGGAAAGAATTCCTCAAAGATGAGTCAATATTACAAGCAAACCTTAGTTACAGCTACCCAAATATTGTTAGAGCATGGCACAAGCATCTGAGAGGGCAGATAGATCACTTCTTAGTTCTAAAAGGAGCGATGAAAATCTGTGCGTATGATGAAATCACGGGAAAAATGGCTGAAATAATAGCTACAGCCAAAAAGCCCACAGTCGTTAGAATACCTGGAAAATATTTGCATGGTACCAAAACGATCAGCAATGAACCATCCTTGTTAATTTATTTTGTAAACAGGTTATATGATTATAAGAATCCTGATGAACATCGCACACCATGGAATGACCAATCTGTTGTCCCCACAGAAATTAACGGTAAACAAGATGACCCTCGAGTCGGCAAACCTTGGAATTGGTTTGAACCTGCCCACAAATAGAAGTGAAAAAAATGAATGTGTTAGTAACTGGTGGAGCAGGTTACATAGGTTCTGTTTTGTCTAGAATTCTTCTCGAAAAAGGCTACAATCTAACTATACTTGATCGACTCTTCTTCGGAAAAGATTCAATAAAAGAAATATCCGACCAAATAACCTTAATCAAAGATGATATCCGTTTTTTTAATCCACACACTCTTGATGGTATAGATGCTATAATTGATTTAGCTGCACTCTCTAATGATCCCTGTGGAGAACTTGAACCCGAGAAAACGCTCGAGATAAACTACAAAGGAAGAGTTAGAGTAGCCAAACTCGCCAAAAAAAATGGAATAAAAAAATATGTTTTGGCTAGCACCTGCAGCGTTTATGGATTCCAAGAAGAAATTATTACCGAAAGATCAGATTTGAATCCTTTGACTACATATGCAAAAGCCAGCATGATGGCTGAAAAAGAAATATTATCACTAGCAGACAATTCTTTCTCACCAACCGTTCTTAGACAAGCTACAGTTTATGGTTTTTCTTATAGAATGAGATTTGATCTTGCAATCAACGGTATGGTTCTAGGTTTCTACAAAAATGGTAAAATTCCAATCATGCGAGATGGAAAACAATGGCGTCCATTCATAGATGTTAACGATACCTCCAACGCTTTCATTAAAGTCTTAGAAGCAGAAGACGATCTAGTGAATGGTCAAATCTTTAATGCAGGAAGTGATGCTCAAAATATACAAATTATCGATTTGGCAAAACTTGTGGCAGAATCCATTGATCTGCCATTCAATTTCCGTTGGTATGGAGATCCAGATGTAAGGAGTTATCGTGTAAGTTTTAATAAGATTAAACAGATCCTTAACTTTAAACCTATTTTTTCAATCAAAACAGGAGCAAGAAAAATATTTGATGCTCTTATAGAAGGAAAACTGAATCCTGATGATCCAAGAACGATTACTGTCAAGTGGTACAAGCATCTATTAGATATGCAAAAGTTTCTAAAAGATACAGAGATTAACGGAGAATTGCTGTGAAAATAACAGTTATTGGTTGCAATGGCCAATTCGGTACAGATTTGATGCAAACACTAAGCAAAGAACATGAAGTTATTGGTCTAAACCACAATGACATTGAGGTAGCAAACTATGATAGCTGTCTCATCTTAAAACAGAATCATCCTGGTGTAATAATTAACACTGCTGCCTTTCACAAGACTGATCAATGCGAAAACGAACCTCTAAAAACCTTTTCAGTGAATGCTCTAGGAGCAAGAAACGTGGCTTTGATTTCAAAAGAAATTGGTGCTACGACAGTTTTCGTCAGCACTGACTACATTTTCGATGGTTCCCAAAACAAGCCCTACACTGAAGATGATACTCCGTTACCCATTAACACATATGGAATATCTAAACTAGCTGCTGAACATTTTACAAGACAAAACCCAAAATATTACACAATAAGGATAGCAAGCGTCTTCGGCTCTGCAGGAGCCAGTGGTAAGGGAGGAAACTTTGTGGAGACAATGATAAAAAAAGCAAAAAATAAAGAGACAATAAATGTTGTAGAAGATATGTGGATGAGTCCGACTTATACCAAAGATGCAGCTTTAACATTAAAAGAAATATTGGAACACCAACTACCCTTTGGAGTCTATCATGTCACAAACAAGGGCTACTGTTCATGGTACCAATTTGCTAAAGAAATCTTTTGCATCTCTGGTTTAAATCCCATCTTAAATCCTATACCAACAGACCCCAACTATAGTAATGCTAAGAGACCGAGATTCTCTGCATTAAGAAGTACAAAACTGTCTTTGTATGACTTAGAACCACGTGAATGGAAAGAGGCTCTACGTGCTTATCTTATCGAAAAGGGGCACATCTAAAAAATTTTTAGATTAGAAAGAGGAATATCCAAGCAATGAAAATTTCGATCATTCTAGGGACTCGTCCAGAAATAATAAAGATGTCTCCGATTATTCGGAATTGTGAAAGTTTGGGTTTAGATTATTTCATTCTCCATACCGGTCAACATTATTCCTACACTATGGATAGTGTGTTTTTTGAGCAACTTGAGTTACCTGATGCAAAATATAATTTGGATGTTGGTTCAGGTAGCCATGCAGAACAGACTGGTAAAATGCTAATTGGTATCGAAAAAATACTTCAAAAAGAAGAGCCTGATGTGGTTTTAGTTGAAGGTGACACCAACACTGTTCTTTCTGGGGCTTTGGCAGCTATTAAACTTGGACTGCCTGTGGGGCACGTGGAGGCTGGTCTTAGAAGTTTTGATATGAATATGCCTGAGGAAATCAACAGGATTCTAGCTGATCATTCATCGACTTATCTATTTGCTCCAACACAAAAGTCACGACAGAATTTAATTAACGAAGGTATTAATGAAGATAAAATTTTTGTGACAGGTAACACTATTGTTGATGCTGTTTTCCAGAACATGGAACTATGTAAACGTAAAAAAAATGTTTTAAATAATCTGCATCTAAAAAGCGGCGATTACATTTTGGTAACTGCTCATCGGCAAGAAAATGTTGATGATGAAACAAGATTTCGAGGTATAATTGAGGGACTGGAGAAAACAAGAGAGCTTGGATTAGAAATAATTTATCCTATTCATCCAAGGGCTAGAAAAAATCTTAATAAGTTTGGGTTGGATTTGGATTGTGTTAGGCTTGTTGAACCTTTAGATTACTTATCTTTTTTGCAGCTTGAAAGCAACGCTAGGCTTGTGCTTACTGATTCTGGTGGAGTTCAAGAGGAGGCTTGTATTTTGGGTGTCCCATGTGTTACTTTAAGAGATAATACTGAACGCCCTGAAACGTTAGATGTTGGAGCTAACGTTCTGGCTGGCTCAAACCCTTGCGAGATTGTTGGTAAAGCGAAATTGATGCTTAATCATAATGCTTGCTGGGAGAACCCATTTGGTGATGGAACGGCTGGTGAGCAGATTATCCAATTATTGATAAAAGAATTTGCTTAATAGATTTTTTACGTTTTTATTAACAATAAATTTCCTATAATGCAATTATATTCAATAGAATTCAAATCTTATTATTGGTGTATTGACTCGATAATAGTAATTTGCGTAAAGTTGTTTATTTAGCAAGTGAGATATTTTCTTTTTCTATCTTTGGTTTTAATTTTGAATTGGCAAAAGAAAAAATATGTGTTGTCAGGATATTCTTTTGTATTTACTACATATTAATAAGGTAGTAATACTTCTTCCATTTTCGCTAAACTATGAGGTTTCAAAATTGCCTGAAGCACTTGCAAAAAAAGATAAAAAGTCACAGCAAGTTGCAGTAACTGAACTGGATTTAACTAAAATTGAAGGTAACGGTGATTTTTCCTGTCCAAAATGCGGGGTTATTATTTCTCCTGAAGATGAATCCGAAGAAGTTTACGTTATTGTGGAAGAGAAAGTTAAAGACGATATTTTAGAAGAGCTTACGATTCAATGTAATGCATGTTCATGTCGAATCCGTTTGACAGGTTTTCCTGCTCTAGATATGAATGAAACCTAAATTAGTTGACTAAATATTTTCAATTTGTTTTTCAAACAATTTTTCGATGAATCTGATTAATTTAGGTAACTATTTTTCTTTTATCCTTATGGCGCCAAATTGACATGATGATTTGCATTCTAGGCATCCTGAGCAATTGTTTGGATTTGTTACAATTGGTTTTTCTTCAAACCATTCTAAAACACCAAAAGTATATTTTGCAACACATTTTTTGCAACTATTACAGCAACTGTAATCTATCTTAATTTCTACAACCACGTTTGTGGTCTCCAGCTCAGCTTAATACTCAACATATAGATAAACTGGGTTTTATTTGTGTAAATGCCTTAGCGGGATTCTTTTTTTAAGCAACTTATTATATGTTATTAAATAGGGGGAAACCCGATAATTGTCAAATGAGATTGAAGCTGTTGATATGCAGTTGCATATGGCAGTCAAAGAGTTTGCAGTTCTTCAGGGGGAAATAAACTGTACCTTAAAAGAACTAGTTAAGAAAGCTGAGTTGCTTCGCGAAAAAGAAGAATTGGGACATGAAGCTGATTATCTTTTAGAAATGATTTCTGTCAACTTTAATGAGTTAATTGAACTTTTTAAACGGAAAAAAAATTTGGCAAGGAAAGTTGAAGACTTAAGGCAAACTGAAACTGGGTTGCTTTGATCTAAAGGTTGCAATATCTTATATTGGCACTACTTAGAAAAATCTGAAATAAGTCGTGTTCCAAAAAAGCATGGACTCCAACAACTAAAAATCACTAAAAAGGTTTCAGTCGCCAAACCCTGATTGCTTCATACCAAAAAATAACTGACACTATTGCTCCAAAACTTATTATGAATAGGTTTTCTCTTGTGAAGTTCTCTAGAAACATTGTAAGATATGTGATATAGAATGCTGAAGAGAAAAGTGCATAAAAAAAGTATCTTGGAAACACGAGACGTCCAAGTTTTATGAAGTGTCTGAGAACACCGATTTTCACTTCGCTTACAAGACTGTAATTTCCCCCAACATTTTCTTTTTTAACCAAACCTATTTGACGAAGCTGCTCAAGATGATGTTGTGCTACGCTTGGACTGCTAAATCGGAGGGCTTTCTCAACTTCTCGGACACTCATCGGATGTCCGTTTTTCAAAAGAAGCCAATAAACATTCCATGCTTTTCCCCTTAACTTATAGTCAAACTCGGTTTCATCTTCCTGCAAAAACAACCACCGCAGCAAAATTATTTGGATTCGATTGAGAATGAGTTCTTGTTGACATTATTCTTATCTACTCCTAAAAAAGGCTGTTGTGCTTTTAAGTCCACGTTTTAGAACACATTACATAGATCCATTAAATAATACGCTATTCGAATCTGCTAAAATAAATGGTTATATCTCAATCAAAACTAAAAAGCCAATTAATTCAATATGTGTCGAGTTTTTCAATACTCAAAACATATAAGATTAAATCACATGAGAGGAAATTCGATTAGGTGAAACTCCATTGAAACTGCTAGTTAGCGTTGTAAACAGAACAGAAGCCATAGAAAGCGTAAAAGGAGGCGCCGATATCATTGACGTTAAAAATCCAAAAGAAGGCTCTCTGGGTGCTAATTTTCCGCGAGTAATTAGGCAAATTAAAGGTGTTATACCTGAAAGCCTTGAATTAAGCGCAACAATAGGTGATTTACCCAATCTACCTGGAACTGCTGCTCTTGCGGCTCTTGGTGCCGCTGTTTCTGGAGTGGACTATGTTAAAGTTGGACTTTTTGGTGTAAAAAATTCTCAAGAAGCAACTACTCTGATGATTGAAGTTGTCCGAGCAGTGAAAGAATATAACATTAACTTGAAGATAATTGCATCCGGCTATGCTGATTATAGAAATGTTAGGTCTGTAAACCCTCTGGAGCTTCCCTTTATAGCCTATAAATCGGAGGCTGATGGTGTGCTAGTGGATGTAAAAACAAAGAATGGCAAAGATAATCTATTCAGCTTTCTAAATGTTAAACAACTTGGAGATTTCATCAGTCAAGCTCACGACTATCATCTATTGGCTGCTCTTGCAGGCTCATTAGATAAACAAGATATTCCACGAGTACACAATTTAGGCGCAGATATTATTGGTGTCAGAGGAGCGCTTTGTACTAATAAAGATCGGTTGGATGGCAAACTTGAAAAAGAAAAAGTTGTCGAGTTTACTGAAGAAATCCGTAATTTGTAAACTTGCCTAAATCGTAATATGTGTGCAGTCAATAATTTTCTTGTTTTCCAAAATGTGTCTGATTCTTTCAGGATATTTTCCATTAACAACGTAGCAATCTAGTTTTGTTCGTAAAAGAATTTTCGGTAATGTCTTGTCAACGCTTGTTCTCCTGTTCCAGCTAAGTAACTCCTGAGCTGACAATTCCTCAAACAATTTGGCGTCTAACTTTTTCTTAGGATCTTCATAAAAAATTCCATCTACATCAGTGACTAACAACAATTTCTGAGCTTGTAGCAGATTTGCGATATAAGCGGCTATTGAGTCTGAGGTTACATCCCACGATTTTTCCAGCGGGTCTTCATGGAACATAATGGTCGAAGGCAAAAAAATTGGCACTTTTCCTTTTGTAGATTTTCTGATTTCCTCTAGAGAATAAGTAACAAAGGAATCCGCTATGATGTCTGATAGAAACAATCCAAACTGATCCATTGATAATATCCCCATTTTATGGGCGACAGGATCTGAGAAACCGTAATTTTTGTAAAGTTTTCTTGCAATATCGGCGAATTCTCCTCCTCCGGGGATAACTAGAATTCTGTGGTCTTTAGCTAGAACACTCAACTCTTGGCATAATTGCGTTAGTGTCATGGGGTCTTCGGCTAGGCTTCCACCTACCTTCAAGACTGTTACCATTTTACATTTTTTCCCTCCAAAAAGCTTGCTACCAGAAGCGCCACACCGACCGATGGGGATCCAATCGCTGCTTCAACACCTAAATACTCTTTCATATCAATAACCCGCTTAAACCCAGCTTTCTCAGCAGCTTTTTTAGCCAAAAAATTTCTTCCAAATCCAGTAACTACCACGTTTACCTTTTCTTGGATTAGCGGTTTTATTCGTTCACTAACCTGTTTCAAACCTTTGGCAATCTGCTCAACCTGCTTGTTGTAAACAAACTTAGCCATATCTGAAATCTCGTGTTCAGTTAGCATGTCAATGTCGGCACAAACAACTCGAGCCAACCTTGCCATGCATTCTCTTTTATTTTTTCCTCGACCATCACATGTTTCAACAATGTAATCTTCTTCTCCGATGTTACCAAGGATCAAATGTATGTCTCCAGACTGAGCAAACAACTCTGAAGAAACACACGCCATAGTTCCACGAACTGGGATACTATCAACGATTGTTGCAACATTAGTTCGCAAAGATCCAGAATACACGAGTTCACCATTCTGAAGTTTTTCTAAATCTGTTCTACCTTCAGCCCCTGTCTTTCCGTTAATTACGGGGATAATACTAGTTGTGGTGCTTCCAACATCAACAATAATGCAATTTTTGATCAACTGCGAAACCATCCAACCTGTTGCAGCCCAGTTTGCAGATGCTACCTTCAATGGCACTTCTAGTGCATCTTTAACTGAGAGCAGGTTAGCTTCCACGTCAAGAACAAAAGTTGGAAAGCCACCGAAAACCTTTTTTACAGAATTTAGAACGTGATAAATTCCTTCTTTTTTTGTAAAGTAAGAATCTGACAACTCGGCAGTTATCGTTACACCAACACCATCCAACTCTGCTGAGTCGTTCAGACCTTTTTTTAGCTTAGTTAAAACCTTTTCAAGTTGTGTTTTCTCGTTTTTCCATATTGGAAAATATTCAATTATTGTTTTATGCTCTTTTAGGACGGCATCTTGGGTTTTTATGAAAGTTGCTTTGATGTTTGCTCCACCTATGTCTAAACCAAGAACCTTTGCCATTTACTGATCACCGTAGATCTTTAGAAGACGTTTTTTAGCGCGATAAAAAGCTGTTTGAGCACCCTTACTGCTTATTGATGATGAGGCGATTAAAGCAACGGCTGGTTTGCTATTTGCAATCGGAAAAGGTGGCGATATAACATCTTTTAATTTGTATGTTTTAGCGATATTATCATAATTTGAAGCTACCTCTACTTTAGAAAAGAAAGTATAACCTCTGGTTTGCACGTTTTTTGGTAATTTTCGTTGAAGTGTTGCATTGATTAATGCTTCTGCAGGATTGAAATTTATTGCTCTATTTAACCCGATGTAAGATGTTGTGAGCCGCGGATTAACTCTCTATAATAATTGGCTCTTCCTGTGTTAGTACCATATCAACACCAACATAACCCTTCAGTCCCTTGATCGCTTCTACAACTCGTTCAGCAGCGTTCAATGCTTTCCTCCTCTAATTTATGATCGAAAGGAACAAATCCCCCATTGTATCCAGACTGTTTATCTGGTGGCTCCAATTTAACAAACTGCCTGTTCAATGTAACAGGCAATGTTTTATCTCCTGTCGAAATTACATTCACGCTGACTGCCTTTCCTTTAACCAGATTTTGAGCGATAAAAAATTCATCCGTAGACTTTTTTGCTACTTTTTTAACGGCATCTTCTATATTTTCCACATCTTTAACGATGCTTAAACCGCCACAGCCAACACCGTCTAGAGGTTTAAAGATCAGAGGATACTCCAACTCTTTTATTATTCTCCTAATATTTTCAATTTTTTCATGGATGTTTAGTGTGACTGTTTCTGGAGACTTCAGTCCAATTCGTTTTACTTTTTCATAGACTGTTATTTTATTCGAACTTCGCTTTATTGCATCGACTTCGCAATTAAGCGATATTCCACCAGAAGTTGCTATAGTTTCAACGAGTTTCTCAAGTATTCGATTGGACTCGGGTGCGATAACGTAAACCGCGTCGACTACTCCTGAAAGCTCCTTCGAACTGCATACTAAAATTCTTCTGGTGAAGAGACTGTAACTATCTTGTCTGCTTCATAGGGCGGATTAAACGGTTTGTAATCTTGAATCTATTAATGTAGTGATATTATTACCTAAGATTTTACAGTCGGAGATTATGCTCCGCAACATGCCATAGGCTTCACTGAGTATGCTCCCAGAAAGTTTCTGGTTGGCGTATCCGCCTCCTGAAACATACTCAACTATCAAAAGATTCAAACTTTACCCTCACCGTTCTCCTTAATCATAGGAGAATCATAATGAAAATTATTCCTGTAATCGACGTTTTAAATGGTATTGTAGTTCATGGTATAAAGGGTGAAAGAAAACGATACCAACCACTAAAAAGTCATTCTTTGTTCGTCTTCCGAACCCGTGGAGCTTGCTTCTGTTTTCGATTCTTTGGGTTTTACTGATCTATATTTGGCAGACTTGGATGCAATTTTAGGAAAATCAGTTAACTTCAACATTTACAATCAGATTATAACCAAAACTAGTCTTGATTTGATGGTTGATGCCGGAGTATCAGACATAGCTACGGCAGAAGAGGTGTTAGAGACTGGCGTATCAAAGATTGTGATAGGCACAGAAACTTTAGACCGGTTGGATTTTGTGAGCCATGCTGTCAAGACTTTTGGCAATGACCGGATTGTGGTTAGCATAGATCAGAAAGGAGGAAAAATACTAAGTCTTTCAGACTCTATTATTTCGATGAATGTCATTTCTGTTACTCAAAAACTTGTGGACTTGGGAGTAAGTAAAATTATCTTTTTAGATTTGGATCGAGTAGGAACTGAATATGGAGTCAACCAAGAACTTCTAAGAAACATTCTTGAAGTGACTAAGGTTGATTTACTAGTTGGTGGAGGTATAACAAGCCTCCAAGAGTTGAAAGAACTGAAAACTTTAGACATTTACGGTGCGTTGGTCGCTACTGTGTTACATAAAGGAAAACTTACTATTGATGAACTGAAATCCGCAGGATTCTTGTAGCTGTTCAAATGCAAATATAATACGAAAAGAATCACATCGATATTTTTTTTAAAATTCTAAACTGGTGTTCTGTCTAGTATAAATTGATTTTTCTATATTTCTCTACTAACTGGATCATGAACTTTAAACAACGTTAAGAACAAACATGGGATAAACAGGATTGCTGAAAAAATGAAAGGAAATCCAGGAGATACGTAGTCATAAATAAAACCACCAGAGAGCTGACCCAAAGCACTTAAAATGTTAAAGAAAAAGTTTGTGCTACCAATTATCTTTCCACGTTTCTCACGGGCTACAAAATCTGTCATCAAAGCTTGATATGCAGATATTTGCCAGAATTAATGAAATACCTAAAAGAAGTAAGCTTGCAGAAATTATTATTAAATTGCCGTATACGAAACCGACTAATCCTGGGATAAAGAGGAACCAAGCTATTGTTAATGGTTTTTTCCTCCCAAATCTATCAACGATTTTTCCGCAAGGCAATGCTGAAAGAACATTCACAACTGAGAACCAAGCCATTAATGTTGCCCAATTAAAATCTGAAATATTCATTACCCCTGTTGCATAGAGAATTAGGTATGGTGAGCACATAAACCATGCAAAGTGATAGATTGCAAAGCTCGTGAAAAGAAATAGCATAGGTTTTGAGGATTTTATCAAAGCCTTTATGCTCTCATTATAGGACTTTGGAATATTTCTGATTAAATCTGTTATTAGGTTTGTTTCCATAGTTTTTTTTAGAGTTTCTTTAAATCTGTATTCTCAAAATAGCAACTACAATAAATGCAACGGATACGATCAAGTATGCGATTTGCATTCCCTGAATTAGTCCAAACTGAACTAGTAGAATGCCTGCAATGATTGGTGAAGGAACTGAAATGTAGTGAAGTAGATTGATTATGGAGAAACCTAAGCCCCTCTTTTCTGGAGGTGTCGAATCAGCTACGAGTGCCTGAAGTGCCGGCTGGTAAATCATGAACAGGTTTTGTAAAATTGTTACAATTAGGAAAAACTGCCAATTTGGAGCTACTGCGAATAAGAAGTAAGTTGTCGAGATTGTAAATGTCATAATTACTGTGAGTCGTCTTCTTCCATGCTTGTCTGCAAGGTATCCGCCGGGTATTTGGACGAGAGCTAGTGTTGCGTATGCTGCAAAACCGATGACTCCGACGATGAATGGGGTGCCTCCCAATCCTTCAATATACTTGGGATAATATGTATATGGTATAGTGGATGTAACGAGAATTATTGCTAATGTGACTGAGTTGATTAGTATGTTGCCTCTTATGAACGAAAACTCATTTTTTAGCCTAGCTAGAACTGGCAATAGAATTTCACTTAAAAGGACAGCGTTAAGATATCAAATAAACAATTTGTGCACACGTTTATACAGACATATAATAGACTGCTTTGTGTGGGGGTCTTTCAATTTCTCATATAACCTCTTTCTTGGCAGGAACGGATGTATTTTCCCTATCTCCGACAAAATTGCAAAAAAAATCAGATAGAATCCAAAAAGTCTTCAGATTTAGCGATCGAAGTTTTAGATTTGATCCTAAAATAACTTTGTAACCAAGCTTGTTTGGGTAATCGATAAGCCATTACCAATTATTGATCAGTTCTTTTGACAAATGACTTGAGATTTATTATTGCTTTGAGTTTTTAGACCTATTTTGTGTCTTTACCCATAGGTTTTGTGTTTTTTCTAAAATCTATGAATTTTTGTGGCAAAATCCAAAGTATGAGTTTTTTAGCATTTTTATGTCAATATTTGCCTCTATGCTGAACAAATTTCTTTGGTATCAGTCTCTGTTTTTCAAGAGATAACTCAAAAATGGTTACAAACATAATATTCAGAGGTATCTTAAAGACTTAACAATCTTTTTAGGTGAAATTGCCGTAATTAGCTGTTTACTCACGTAAAGGTGTAGGATGATTTTTGAGCACTCAAAAAATTGAATTCCGCGATCCTTAACGTGTCCTTCATGTATGTTAGAGGTTTAATCTATGCGAAGATCAAAAATGGAGATGTATATTGATATCCTCAAGGTTATGGCTCAGAATGGTCCATTAAAGCTTACTCATATCATGTACAAAGCTAATGTAAACTGTAGTGTCTTAAAGCAGAACTTGGATTTTCTGATCCAACAGAACCTTATTGAAGAACAGATTAAGCAAAAGAAAAGAAACAAAATAAAAATTCGTTACGCCATCACAGAACGAGGAAAAACAGTAATCAAATACTTCAACGAAGTCAATATAGCCCTACAAATTACAGATTCTAAAAAGATACCAGCGTTGCTATACTAGACCTCGGATCTTAGGCTTTAAAAAAATATTCAATAAACGAAAGAGATTTTTTTTCTCTTTCAACCTTTGTTTTTTTATTTTTTTAATGTTCTTGCTAATATTCCAGCCACGATTTTTATTGCAGCTGCAAAATGAACAAGTACGACCTTGTGGCTAATCCCCAACTTATGTTCAAGTTTCCATGAACGGCATTATTTCTTTGGTGAAATTTTTTCTTTGGTTGCTAACTCTTTCTCTTCCAGGATGTTTGTTAAAATCTTAAAGACTGATAGAGCTACTCCTCTTTCTGATCCAAAATCTGTTGCTGTTCCCAATAGGCATATGCCATTCCATTTGCGACTTTTTGCTAGTCCTAACAATAGACCTGTTGCGCCAATAATTCTTCCTTCACTGTAAATCTTTACTCCTTTGTTAGAGTGTTTTTGTGCGAGTTCTTCTGAAGTGGCTGCGATATAAACTTCGTTTCCAGGTTTTGATGTGGCTACTCCGCCCATGGTTACTATAAACTTACTTCCATACTTCTCTGCAAAATTCAGGATTTCATCACATATATCATAATGTGCCAAAGTGTCTTCCATTGATGGTTGGGCGTCTCCAGTCAAGATAATGTAATGATTTTTCTCAGTTTTGGCTGCAAAGAATTGGTAACATGGTGGATGACAAGTTCCATCCTTTTTTACTGTTACATAATCTGGAAAATAAGGAGCATACAATTCAGCGAAAACTTTTGCACCAGTGGATTCTATTAGGTGTCTTGCTGCAATCATTCCCACGTTTCCCAAACCCGTGAGTCCTTCTACAAGAATCGGGTTTTCTAATTGCGGTTCAAACAGCTTACGGAAAAAAGGCTTCTCCATGAATTCACCAAACAGTTTGTTGATTCCGTAGACTATAGTTCTTTCGTAACAATTTCATTCTATTGACGGTTTTTGGTTCTTGAAATCCGTATTATGTTCGAAAGTGTATGCTACTTGCAAAGTCAAGTCTTCTCGGAGGAGTGGAGCCAATAATTTGCATCCCAATGGGAAGACCATTCGTAAATCCACATGGAATTGATATGGCTGGTAATCCGGCTAGATTTGCTGATACAGTATCCACGTCGCTCATGTAAAGTGCTAACGGATCTTCTATTTTTTCTCCAATTTTAAAGGGTGGGAAAGGCATAGTCGGACCTATTATGACATCGAACTTTTTGAAGGTTTTTTCGAAGTTCTTTCGAATAAGTGTTCGAATCTTAAGGGCTTTTAAATAATATTTGCTGTAATATCCTGTTGAAAGGGCGTATGTGCCAAGTATTATTCGACGTCTCACTTCAGCTCCGAATCCAATTCTTCTATCTTGTGAATATACTGTTGCCCAGTCTCCTTCGTCTTTGTCAACTCGATAGCCATATCGTATTCCATCGAATCTTGCTAGATTTGAGCTGGCTTCAGACATAGCAATGATGTAATATGTGGCAAGAGACTGTTCAAGCGTTGGAAGCGAAGTCTCCTCGTAAGATGCACCCAATTCTTCTAGTTTGTGAATGCTATTCCAAACCTGTTTTTCAACAGCTTGATTTGTTCCTTCGCCGAAGAATTCTTTGGGCACGCCGATTTTGATTCCTTCAACAGAATCCTTAACGAATTTGGTATAATCCTTCTGTGCCTCATTTACTGATGTGCTGTCTTTAGAATCATGACCCGCAATAACTGACAGAAATAGTGCACAGTCATAAACGTTCTTTGCCATAGGACCAATCTGCTCAAGACTGTTAGCATATGCTATCAATCCGTAACGACTAACCAATCCGTAAGTTGGTTTTAAACCAACAACTGAACAATAACTTGCTGGACACCGAATAGAACCCCCAGTATCAGTTCCTAATGAGAGAATCGCCTCGGAAGTGGAGATACAGGCCGCACTTCCCCCAGACGATCCTCCCGGAACTGTTGATAAATCCCATGGATTGTGGGTTGGACCGAAATAACTGGTTTCCGTTGATGACCCCATCGCAAACTCGTCCATGTTTGTCTTCCCGATTATAATTCCGTCTTCTTGGTTTATGCGTTCAATAACTTCTGCATTATATGGAGGAACAAAATTTTCAAGCATCCGTGAAGAGCATGTAGTTGGGATACCTTGTGTGCATATGGCATCCTTTATTGCAATTGGGACTCCCGCCAATCTTCCAACTGTTTTTCCTTCAGAGATTTTTCTATCAATCACCTTAGCCTTCTTAAGTGCTGTTTCCTCAACTAATGTAACATAGGCGTTAACCTTGCCCTCAAACTTGTGGATTCTATCAAAAACTGATTGAACAGATTCCTCAGCAGTGGTTTCTTTTCTACGTATTTTTTTTATTATCTCTCGGGCAGTTAACTCATGTAAGTTTAGCATGCTCTTTGCTTCCTAAACGATTCTGGGAGCTTTAAGGAATTTTTTCTCCTTTTTTGGAGCGTTTCCAAGAGCCTCTTCTGTGGATAACGAAGGTTTAGTTTCGTCTGTTCTAGAGACGTTACTGAGGTCTAAAACATGGTACGTCGGTTCAATTCCATTTGTGTCGACAGCATCAATTTTTTTAAAATACTCCAAAATATCGTTGAATTGCTCAGTAAAGAGAGCCTTCTCTTGTTCGGAGAGCTCTATGTGTGCTAGTGTGGCAACATGTTCAACATCTTTCTTTGAAACATACATTCTTTTCATGTTAATCACTCCACCACAATTTCCTAAAGAACTCGTAATTATACACTATTATCATCTCTTGCATGTCTTATCTAGACTCCATTTAACTCTTCTGTGCATTATTATGAGTTGGGAGCACGTGCGGATTGTTTTCTTCTATAAAGCACAACTGCGGGTATAATAATTATTACAATTACGCCCCCAACAAGTATAGGTGCAATAAGCTCTACAAAATCTTTGATGGCTGCGTTAAATGTTATTTTTTGGATAAGGTTAGATGAATTAACTATCAGTATCCCTGAAGATGGACTAGCTGTATATTCATTGGACGATGTGATAAAGAATTGGTGTGCACCATTTGTTACTTCAAATACTATTGAATCTGTTGTAGAATTCTTTGTTTGTCCATCAATTTTTACTGTCCAGTTCGCTCCATTAGGCAACCCAGACCCAATAAAGGAAACTTGGAAAGTTTGATTGTTTGATGAAGGGGATCCTATTGCATAAATAATGTGATCATATGAACCAAAATAGATGGCTCCGTTTGAGATTGCTGGAGAAGAGACAACTTTGTCGAGGGTTGTGTAGCTCCATAATAGATTACCCTCAGAAGCATTTAAGGCGTACATTTTTTTGTCGTATGAGCCCACGTATATTGTTCCGTCAGCTACTGCAGGTGAAGAAGCTACTTCGCCGCCAGTTAAATAGCTCCATACAAGACTCCCTGTTGTTGAGTTTAGTGCGTAGATGTTGTTGTCGTTTGATCCTACGTAGACTATTCCATCTGAAACTGCTGGAGAAGACGCCACTGGACCTCCTGTAGTGTAGTTCCATATTGATAAACCATTGAAAGCGTTTAATGCGTAGATTTTGCCATCGTAGGAGCCTATGTAAATTATTCCCTCTTCTATGGATGGGGATGAAATAACTACACCTTCAGTGGGGTATTTCCATACCAAAGAACCGTCTGATATGTTCAAGGCGTAAACGTTATTGTCGTTCGATCCCACGTAAACCAAGTCATCATCAACCGCAGGAGAAGATAAGTGAATGTAGTTACCTGTTGAGTAATCCCATATCAGTTCACCTGTTGTGGCATTTAACGCGTACAGCTTATAATCTTCTGAGCTGATGTAAACCACACCTTCAACAACAGCAGGCGAAGAAACTATTGCAAACCCAGTTGTATAATTCCAAATATATTCACCATTAGAAGCGTTCAGGGCATAAACGTTGAAGTCGTATGAACCAACATAAACAATACCCTTAACGACAGCAGGAGTAGACAGCATTACCTTGTCGTTCGTTTTATAGCTCCAAATGACTGAGCTGGAGAATTCATCGAATGGAACAGCGCCTATGGCAGCGCTTAAAGCATAGACGTTGCCGTCGAAAGACCCAATGTAGACTACACCATCTATTACAGCAGGGGAAGAATCCACTACACCACCTGTTATGTATTCCCATATTATTGCGCCTGTGTAAGCATCTAGAGCGTATAGTCGTCCATCCCATGCACCAACATATACCCTGCCATCTGAAACTGCGGGCAATGAGATTACAATCTCTCCAGTTTTGTAACTCCAAATATATGTGCCTGTTGTGGCGTTTAGTGCGTAGATGTTGTTGTCGTTTGATCCTACGTAGATTATTCCATCTGAAACTGCTGGAGATGATGCCACTGGACCTGCTGTGTTGTAGTTCCATTTTAGGGAGCCGTTTGAGGAATCCAGGGCGTAGATTCGTCCATCAACTGAGCCAACATAGACTATTCCTCTAGAGACAGCAGGTCCAGAGAACACTGGTCCTTCTGTCTTGTAATTCCATATTAGGTCACCTGAAGACGAGTTTAAGGCATATATATTATAGTCGTCTGAACCAATGTAGACTTTGCCATCTGCTACAGCAGGAGTTGAAACAACGTCGTCACCTGTCATGTAATTCCAAACCAGTTCACCTGTTGTGGTGTTTAACGCGTAGATTTTGTTATCAACTGAACCTACGTAAACAATACCCGAGTCAACGATAGGCGAAGACAACATAATTGTGTCATCAGTCCTGTAACTCCAAATGTATTCTCCTGTTGTAGCGTTTAATGCGTAAACGTTGAAATCCTCTGAGGCGACATAAATAATGCCTTTTGTATATGTGATTGCAGAGTCCACAAAGTAGCCTGTTTTGTAACTCCAAACATAAGCTCCAGTTGAAGAATTTAAAGCGTAGACGTTAAAATCTTCTGAACCCACATAAACCATGCCTTCTCCAACTGCAGCAGGCGATAGGATATTGCCGCCTGTTGTGAAACTCCATTTTAGGGAACCTGAAGTAGCATTCAGGGCATAAAAATTGTTGTCTAGGGAACCAAAATAAACTGTGTCCTCAGAGACAACTGGAGAATCTACTGGGCCGCCAGTGTTAAACTTCCACAATGTCTGGTTTGTTTTTGGTCCTACTGACTCTGATTTGCCTGTGTTTGCAATGTTATGATGGAACATTGGCCAATCATTCGTTTCTGGAAGGTCAGTAGAATATTCAGAAGGGTTTGACGACTCGATTGGCGTAACCAAAAACCCAATGAAAAGGGTTGAGACGAGAATCAAAATAAGTAATACTGGAGTTACCGATTTTTTCCTCATCCAGTTTATTCCTGTGAACTTTAGCTGATGTCCTTTTAGGTAAAACGTAAAACAACAGGTCACAATCTGTCAACTAATTGTTACAAATTGATAATCCGTAAAAAATAGTTTCTCATTTTTTAAGTCATTATAAAATTCAATTTATTGTTGATAGAATAAAAAAAGCCTTTTCTGAATTTTAGTATTTATCTTCTTGTCTCGTTAACAGGAACCATTGCAATGCAATTATGGTTGGAGGATGAGTTATTTCTCCTGCAAATAGTATCTTCTTTATTTTTTCAACAGGTACAAGCCTCAAGTTAATCTGCTCTGTCGTCTCAAGTCTTTGCGTCCCTTTCTTTAGGGAGCTTGCAAAGAAAATGTGAGCACTTTGAGTACTTCTGGACAACGGATGAAAACATGTTATTTTTGTTATAACACCAGGTTTGTACCCCGTTCTCTTCTTCTAATTCGCGAACTGCGGCTTCTTCGGCTGACTCGCCATCTTCAATGTGACCGCTTGGAATCTCAAGACTTATACAATTTCTTGGATATCTGAGAATTTCAATCATCACAATCTTGTTGTCAATTAATGAAATGACTGACACAAAATCTCGTAACTCAATTTTCGTGTACTCTATCTCCTGTCCGCTTGGTAAAATCACTTTGTCGTCAAATACAGACACAAATTCTGAGTTGTAACGAAGCTTTGTACCAATCGTTTTCCATTTTTTCAAAATCCAATTTCCCCTATTAATGTGATGACACTTCTCTTTCAGAGGAGATATTAAAAGGTGATTCCGTGTCAATAGAATATACTTAAGCCGCGACAAAAAATTGAAAGCTGGTTAAAACATGATTGAATCATCAATTCCAAGTTATAATAAACTGCTGGAAAAAACAAAGAACTTAATTTCCATTTATTCAGCAGCTGCAATTCTCCGTTGGGATATGGAAACAATGATGCCTCCTAGAGGTATCAAATTGCGCAGTTTACAATTGGCTAATATAAGTAGAATAGCTCATAAAATGGGCACAGACCCTGAGATTGGACGTTTACTCGATGAAACCAAAAAACATGCCAATTACAGCAATCTTGGGTCAATCCATAGGAGAAACTTGTACCTCATTCAAAAGAATTATGATGAACAGACACAACTTCCCGAAGAACTTGTTACTGAAACCTCAAAACAAGAAGCCTTAACCATTAACACTTGGAAAAAGGCGAAGGCTGCCAAAGACTTTTCTAAACTTAAGCCTGAACTCGAAAATCTTTTTAACCTGAAGAAGCAGGCAGCTGAAATTTTAATGAAAGTCAAAGAAACGGTTACACCCTATGATGCACGGATCGATATTTTTGAACCAAAAATGACCTCTGACGCTATCAGTAAAATATTCAACGAACTACATGAAGGATTAGTCTCGATAATAAAAAAATGTGAAAACTCCCCTAAGCGACCGAAAAAAGCAATTCTCAAACGTCCTATATCAATTGAAACACAGAAGATAATCGGTAAACTGCTTGCTGAATTCATTGATTATGATGTCCAATCTCAAAACTCTGGAGGAAGAATTGATGAAACCGAGCACCCCTTCACAACAGGATATTATGATGATGTGCGTATAACAACACATTACTACCCAAAACGCTTCGCCTCAGCAATCTTTTCTATTCTACACGAGGGAGGACATGCCCTCTACGAACAGAATTTAAAAAACGAGTGGATGTTCCAACCTGTCGGAGACACGTGCTCCATGGGATTTCATGAGTCTCAATCCAGGTTCGTAGAGAATGTCGTGGGACGGTCCCGTGATTTTTGGGCTTATTTCTTACCCAAACTGAAGAAGCTCACTGTCAACACATTTTCTGATGTAGATTTGGATGATTTTGTTCTTGCGATTAATCATGTTGAACCGTCTAAGATTAGGATTGAGGCAGATGAAGTTACGTATGGTATACACATTATAATCCGATTTAACATTGAGCGGGACCTTTTCGCAGATAAAATAACAGTAGACGAGCTTCCACAAGTCTGGAACGAAAGTTACAACAAATATCTGGGAGTTAAAATTAATGATGATTCTGAGGGTGTGATGCAGGATACACACTGGGCGAGTGGATTATTTGGCTACTTTCCAAGCTACGCTCTGGGAAATATCTACAGTGGTCAATTGTTATCATGCATGGAAACGGAAGTTAAGGATTGGAGAACACAAGTTTCGAATGGAGAATTCAGAAATGTTAAACAATGGTTAATCCAGAACGTTCATAGTCATGGAAACCTGTACAGCCCACCTGACCTAATAAAATTAATAGCAGGAAAAGAACTCTCTGTGAGCCCTTATATCAACTACCTGCAAAAGAAATATTCAATGATTTACGGTTTTTAGCCAAAGAAGTTGTTTTTTGTGAATTTTTAGCTTTGCATTAACTATGACTTTGGATAGATCCCAATGTGTTAATATATACCGTTTTTTTGGTTTCACAATAAGGTTTAAAAGAGGATATTTGGATAAAAGCTGTAATCTTAATGGAGGAACAGGAAATGGTTGAATTTCCAAAGGAAGTTGTAAAAAAAGCGTTTGGTGCTTCAGATGGTAGATGTGAATGCCTACTTGTAGAACATGGACATAAATACAATTCTATGTGTATGAGAGTACTCGATTGGAATAAACGAGGTCAATCTTTCATGGCACCCGACGGTGAAAAAGGCTGGGAAGCGCATTGGATAGTTAGCCCAGAAAAAGGTGGAAAACCTACACAGGAAAACTGCGAAATACTCTGTTGGGACTGCTACCAGAAGAAGAACAAAAAATAACAATATTCCCACCCCTCTTTTTTGTTTTCTAATGCTTGTCTGCTTTATAGTGGACTTAGGTTTAGTCAGATTTTTTACGTACAAGCAGTAATCTGTATTAGGTACTAAACAACACGTATTTTATTACTAGCAGGGAGGAGTTAAACTAGTGCATGTTTTAGAGAATATTCCTCAAAAACGTTCCAATATTAAGGAAGAAGAGCACATGATGGCAACCAAAGTAAACAAGTCTCTCTGTATCTGCCCAACTTGCCCCACTTACAATGAATGTGCCAAAGATAATGATGAATTACTTTACTGTGTCTTAGGTAGAAGCATCACATGCCTCACCAAAGAGTCTGGTTGTATATGCCCTGCATGTAAAATAACCGAAAAGATGGGTCTCACAAAAGACTATTTTTGCATAAACGGAACAGAAAAGGAACAAAGAGGACTGAACTAATCCAGCTTATTCTATTTCATTTTTCCTCTACCTAATGGAATAAACCGTTGTATTTCCTCCAGTGGAATCGCTGTGACACTTCTTTTCAGGTCGTCAGGGACTTTCTTGGATAATTGATGTCTTATTTGTTTAGCAAGTTGACTGCTTTTCTGGGCTCCTTGAACAATCTCCACATAAGCTTTAGTTTGATTGGCTATAGCCTCTACTGGTCCCCCAATAACCATAATCTCTTCATTGTCAATTTTGATTCCAATAGCAACATGCAAAGGCACACCCCGAACAAAATTTTTGGTTCCATGTATCATGAATGACCCTTTCTGTAGGGACTGACCAGATGGAGGAGTTTTATTTACCTGTTCAGGGTGTATCCAGTAAACATTTACAGCGCTTATATTTTCTTTCCATGCTCGGGAGTATGATGCTGCAAGCTGTGCAGCCTCGTTTACTGTCTGTTCTGGTACAGTTTCTCCTTCTGTTTTAATTAGAACAAAGGGTGCTCCCACAATTTCGGCGTGGAAAACCATGTCGGTTGGTTCCATGCGTTTTTTGATGAGTATTTCATTTGTTGTAGCGTCTCTGCCTCCGATCACAAGGAATCCGTCTGAGGAATGGAACCATCTATATTTTTCGAACCATTCTCTTTTTGGTCTTTTAGCTAACGGTTGCTGTGCCTCTTTTGTTATTCGGACCTTTTTTTCTACCTTTTTGATCTCATCTATTGTTTCCGCTAGTTTCTGTTCTGCACCCCTAAGCTTCTTTTCAGCTTTCTTTGACGCCATATAATATTTGTCTGCGTTGGTTTGGATTGAATCACGAAGGTTTAACGAAAAAATTTGGTTTTCCACTGAAACGTGGAGAATTTGGTTTGCTGGTTCTAGCAAGTGGAAATAAATGTCTGGATGTATATTTTCTTTTTTTCCTGCTTCAAGGGTTGTGGCTATTTCTTTCCATGTTTTTCCTGTTTTTTTCTGTTCCAATATTTTTTGTATAAGTGATTGCAGGTCTCCAAAATGTAGGTAAATCAGGTCTCCAATAATCTTGTTTTTAATGATTGGCTCCTTTAAATTTTCTAGTGCTTTCTGTTGTTTCTCAAGAATCCGCTTTTGTCTGGCAACCTCGCCTTCAACTTCTCCGCTGCTCTCTTCTACCATCTCGGCACTGGTTATTTTAGCGTAGTACTCATCAAGTGCAGTGTTAAAGCTCTCATAACCTTTCTGAACTGATCCGTCATATTTTTTCAACGGAACTGGAGATACATCAATCCATTGGTCATTTTCGTCGCTTATTATGCGTGGTTCCATTTTTCCCAACGTTAATAGACGAGAGAAGTGATTGGAGCTGACTGAAAATGCTATCTAACTCATGTTCTGTAAGAGTGGCGCAACTGGTTCTTTTGTTTACGTTTGCTCGGAGAAGTATCTCTTCCGCGTAGGTGCCACTTATGCTTAAAAACTTCGTTAAACTCCGAACTATTTCTGTTTCTCCCATCTCTTTGATTTCGAAAAATTCCTGCTTGTTCAGCTTCAGTGGGTTTCTTCCTCTTGATGGCGGATACTGGAATGTTTCATTTCGCAAAATGTTTCTATCTCGCATTCTCTTATATGTCATAGCCTGCAGAATTTTATCTTCAGGATCAACTAGTATGACGTTTCCTGCACCAAAAAGCTCTAAAACCAGTTTGTATTCTCCTTGCCGAGTGCTTACCTCGATGGTTATTATCCGCTCAAATTCATGCTGTCGAACTCCTTTGATTACGCCATTGTCTAGATATTTTCTGAGTGCCATGCAAAATGCAGAAGGTCTTTTCGGGGTCTCATGAGCGTATGCTGTTAGGTGGAGTCGTTTTCCAGCTTCGATGAGCATTTGAAGTTTAGGCTGGCTTGGTTTCCGAAGTTTAAGCAATAACGTTTGAGTACCAATTTGGTAAATCTTGGCTATATGTGAACCTTCTGCTGATTCGTTAACTTCGTTCGTGGCTGCGGCTACATCAAAACTTGTCATTGTTTCCTTCAAGATTTTTTCCTCAAGAGACTAGGAAAAGTGTTTCCAACCTTAATAAAGAAGAGAACCTAATTCACATTTCCCTTTTCTGCTTTCTAATTATATACGATAATTTGTTGTGTATAATCTTGCCTTATGGCGTTTTCTTAATCTGTTGCTTTAGATGCTTTCTGATTGCCTATACAATATAATGTCCACCCTATCAAACAAAGGAAAACTGTTAGTGGCAAGAGAACAACAAGTCTTGTTAGACGCATTCCAGAACTGGTGTTTTTGGAGTTTTTCATCTGAACCCACAAAATATTGCTAGATTAGAAAACATGTAAAGCTCTTGTGAAATCTGGATACAGATTTACAATACTAACTTTCAATCATCAAAATATAATGTAATCAATCAGACTAAGAAAAAATCTAGTTTTTGGCTAACAGAATGATATGTCTCCTCAGACTTGGAATTACTTGAACATACTAACCCCACCAAATACTATCTATGTTTGCGTATAATCTTTAACGATCTAAGATTCGATTTCGAAAATAATACTCAGAAATATCCTATTGGAACAGTCAAATATTGAACAGTTGGCTTTGGAAAGCGAAAGTAAGATAAACCACAACTAGAACTTTATGATGTTCGCGAAAACACGGGATTCAAATTGAAAACGTTGAATATTATTTACTGGAGTAGAGTTGGCTTCGGGATCCTTGCCGCCCTAGTGGCTACATTGCTGGTGAACCTTAAAGCTGGGAATCCGCTCATGAATGGTATAACTGTTGGCTTGGCAGTTTACTTAATCAGTTATTATCTTCTTAAATGGAAATTTACCTCTAAAGTGGAGCAACCGACAAAGATTCTGACAATGGGTATAGGTGCTTTTTTTCTCACGTTTATTCTATGCTGGGTACTATTCATCACACCGACACTTGCTCCTCCAACCGCCAGCATTCACTATTAATCCAGCAAATCCAGTAGTCGGCGAAACCATAACATTTAATGCGACCTCAAGTGTTGACCCTGATGGAGACATAACCAAGTGGATTTGGGATTTCGGAGACGAAAACACCATCGAAGGATCAACTGCAACTTATTCTTACAATGTAGCTGGGGATTACCCAGTCATGTTAACTGTTGTTGATGATCACGGAATAAGCATGAGTAACATCACGACTATAACGGTGAGCCCGTCTTCTTGATGCTCTAGGCTGAAATTCTTTTTTATCGTATTTTTCGGAAAAACTGTTAACCAATCAGTTATTACTATTTTCCAAATATTTTTGCTAAATGATTATTGGTTTTATCAACAGAATACTTTCTTATTCAATTTTCCAGAAGTGTTGATTGTGTTTTCTTTATTTGGTTTATCGTTTTTTCTCCTTTTCTCCGTATCTTAGGAATTGTTCCCTGTGGTCTGTCTTCGATAACATAAGGGATTTCAGCTAGTTTGGCAGTCACTGCACATGCCAATTTTCCAAGAATTCTAAGGTTATATCCTCCTTCCAGAACTGCCACAAGTTTTCCTTGACAAAATTGTGAAGCCAATTCTAGGAGTTTATCGAAGATTTTGAGGTAGCTTCTAGATGATAATAAAAGGTTCCCAACTGGGTCTGAATAATGGTTGTCAAATCCTGTGGAGACCAGAATAAACTGAGGTTTATACTGCTTGATTATTGGAGTCACAATTTCGTTGAATGCTCTTAGGTAAATTTTGTCATCTGTTTCATAAGGAAGAGGAACATTAACCGTGAATCCTAGTCCCTCCTCTTTACCCAACTCGTTTGCGAAGCCTTTTAGAGGAAACTCGATAGGGTCTTCATGGAGGCTTACATAAAGTACTTTGTTGCTTTTGTAGAATATTTCTTGTGTTCCATTTCCATGATGGGCATCTATGTCTAAAATTAAAACTCGTTCAAGACCAAATTTTTCTATTAAATTAGACGCTGCAACTGCAACGTTATTGAAAATGCAGAAACCCATGGCGTAATCTGGACCTGCGTGATGTCCAGGAGGTCTAACAAACGCGAACGCGTTTTTATACTTCCCTGACATAACCAGATCGGTTGCTTTGGTTGTTCCTCCTGCTGCTAAGAGGGCTACTTCATAACTTTCTGGAGAAGCAACTGTGTCTTCATGATCTAGCAGTCCACCGCCGGTTCTGCAAAATCTTTTGATTTGATTTATGTAATCTGTTTTGTGGACTAGCTGTTAATTCGTTGAGGTTGATGGGATCCGGATTTAAAAGAGTACATTTTTCGTTAATCAAGATGCCGCTTTTGTTTAGTTCTCTACTTATTACTCTTAGACGGGATGGAGTTTCAGGGTGGTGTGGTCCAGTTTTATGTAGTAAATATTTGGGCGAGGACACAATAGCTGTTCTCGTCATTTTCATTCCTTCTAAATGAACAAGTTACTCTTCGGTATTATAGCCATTTTGATGATTGGTTTAAAAAAGAAAAACAAGGAAAAGTTATTACAGAAAGCGTTAGAGAAAAACATGAACAGAAAGAATGTCTGCTAATTTATTTACATCAGAAACAAGTTTCTGAACTAGCAAATCCACTTTATCAACCTCGGGAAAATGTAGAAGGTGTGTTTTGCAGTTATTTTTACAGTCTGAGGATCCAAATCCCTTTACCTGAACTACTGCTTGATTTAGACTCTTAATCGTGGTGTTTATTTCGCATTCCATCATTTTTCTTGTCTCGACAACCAAAATCGCTTCGATGGATACATTTTCATTTGCTAGAAGATAATCTATATGCCAAAACTTGCGTTTTTCTTTTCTCAGGTGTCTAGATAACCGATGTTTGAGGATGTTAGACCCTTTCCCTAAAGCTGACCCCGTGTATGTATAGTATCCCATTGGGAACTTTTGGTTACCCAACTTTCCTATTTCTAATGTAATTTCTTTTGACAAAAAAAGCAACAATGTATAGACTCCACCAGTCGAAAGCTCAATATTATTTACATCTTCTTTCAACTAAATACAGTCCTTCTATTCAGCAAACCCGTTTTGGTTTTCTTGTTTTATTTCAGAAAAACAATCGGTTCATAAAGCTGTTGAAGTTCCCAAAATGATGTTGTCAAAATATTCTATTAAAATTTATCTTAGATCAAAGCTGTATTCGCTTTTCTGGGACCTCAGTATTCTTTTTAAGAGACAAAAACCATAACTGTTGTTCAGAAATCCTGAAGGGCTATATTGTGCCACGATATTCCAGCGTTTTCAAAGATGAAAGCAAACTTGACATTAACTATGTTCCATCAAATTTACTACATAGAAAGCTTCAACTCAATCTTCTAAACCAGTTTTTCCGTTTTGCAGTTGAAAGCCCAGGGAAAATGACCCAACGCGCCCTGATTATGGGGAAGATTGGAACTGGGAAAACTGTTCTTTCTCAACGTTTCGGATTAAATATAGTAAAAGAGGCGAAGGAACGTAACATCAATCTAAATTGTATCCATGTAAATTGTCGCGAATGCAAAGGCAGTCTATTCATGATTCTACAACGAACAATCATGAGGTTCTACCCAAACTTTCCTAGGCGGGGTTACTCTGCAGAGGAGTTGCTACAAACTCTTATGCAGATTCTCGACGAAAAAAATGCCTATCTAATATTAACCTTAGACGAGTTAGATGCTCTGATCCAGCACGAGGGCTCAGACCCAATTTACAACCTTTCACGCATCCAGGAAGATCGAATTGATGCCCCAAAACGGTTATCACTCATCTGTATCCTCCGCGAGCCTGAACACCTAGAAAATTTGGATCCAAGCACGAGAAGCACACTTCAACGTAATATAATAAGACTGGAAGACTACTCAGAGTCTCAGCTCGAAGATATCCTCAACGATCGAGTATGCCTAGCATTCAGAGACGGTACAGTACCAGATCAAACTCTATCTGTTATTGCTGAGCTTGGAAAATCTGAAGGAGGAAACGCCCGATACTCTATCGAACTGCTGTGGCGAGCAGGCAAATATGCTGATGCTTCGGAACTGCGTGAGGTTATACCTGAGTGTGTACGGAATGCGGTTGCCAGCGTCTATCCGACTGTGCGGAGGGACATGCTTCCAGCGTTCAGTTTGCATGAAAAACTGTTTCTTCTTGGTATAGCACGACATTTCAAGCAGAATGATTCCGCTTATGTGTCCATGGGCGACGCAGAAGATGCTTACGCTCTGATTTGCGAAGAATATGCCGAGAAAAGTCGAGGTCATACTCAACTCTGGAAGTACGTTCAAGCGCTTTCTGCGACTGGAATAATTGAAACAACTGTTTCTGGAGTTGGACAACGTGGAAAAACTACCTTCATCGGTTTGTCTCGAGTACCAGCGTATGATCTTGAGCAGGAGCTAGTCAAGATTTTATCTCAGGAAGGACGGTGATAAGGTTGTCTATAGAGGACGTTTTCTCTTCTAGAGGACGTGTGAAAATTCTCAGAATCTTGGCTGAAATCGGGGAACTGAACATATCAGAGATTGCCAGAAGAGCCGGATTAAACTATGCCACCACAAATCAGCATCTGCTAGTTTTAGAAAACAATAAGCTTGTTCGTCATAAAACGTTCGGGAGAATCCGGATCTTTCGTTATAATGACGAAAATCCAAGAGCAATTTTGATTCGACAACTTATGGAATTTTGGGAAGAAACAAAATAAGGTTAGACTTCATAGGATTGTGGGGTGGAATTTAAATGTCGATGGTTGATGTTACTTCGAAACCAGAGGTTTACAGGGAAGCCCAGGCAAAAGGATCAATCAGGCTAAAACCTGAAACTATACTGCTTATTAAAGAGGGAAAAATCGAGAAAGGCAACCCTTTTGAGGTGGCGAAAGTTGCAGGAATTTTGGCAGCAAAGAACACCAGTTCGTTGATTCCCCTATGTCATCCATTACCCTTAACTGGTGTAGAAATCAAACTGAAAATCATTGATGATTCTGAGGTGGAAGTAAAAACAATCGTAAAGACTCGAGCTCAGACAGGAGTAGAAATGGAAGCACTAGCCGCAGCTGCGACAGCACTATTAACGGTTTGGGACATGACGAAACAGTACGAAAAAGATGCAACTGGGCAATACCCCTTCACAAGTATCCAAAACCTGCACGTGGTTCGTAAAGTGAAGGAGAACCAGGTATGAGCGAATCAATTCATTCACACAAGAATGGTGCACCAAAAATAATCAACTTCGCAGTTATAGTAAGTAGCTCGTCACGTTATCAGAAACTCAAAGCGAAAGAACAGTTTACTGATTACTCAGGCGACTTGATTGTTGATCTTGTAAAGAAAGCTGGTCACCGAGTCATCTCAAGGCAGATTTTGCCAGATGACCGTGTTCTACTTGGAAAAACTGTGGGCAATAAAATAGGTTCAGAGGATGTGGATGCCATCATAGTCTGTGGTGGAACAGGAGTCAGCTTGACAGATATCACGATAGAGACATTGAGACCATTAATGGTTAAGACACTACCCGGGTTTGGAGAACTGTTTAGGAAACTAAGCTATGAGGAAATCGGTTCAGCAGCAATCATGACTCGAGCTCTAGCAGGAGTTACCGACCAAGGGAAAGTGATTTTTTGTATCCCAGGCTCACCACAGGCTGTTAATCTTGTCATGACAAAATTAATTCTACCTGAAGCAGGGCATATTCTTAAACATGCTCGGGAAAAGTAACACGCTATAATTCAATAGGTTAATATTGAATAGTTTCCCCAAAGTTTACTCTGTTTAAGGAAGATAATGCAATGGAATTTTGTCCAACATGTGAAAAAAGGATGGTCTTGCGGCGAACGAAAGATGGATCTGTCTTTATTTGTCCTGTCTGTAAATGCAAAAAAAATACCCCCAAAACCTCAACAACTACAGAGGGTGTTCCAAAAAAGTCCCGAGAGACTATAGTGGTTATTGGGAAGGATGTGCAAAATATTAAAACTAATCCTACAGCAAGCATCAAGTGCCCAAAATGTGACAACAATCTAGCTTTCACTTGGCAAGTTCAAACCCGAGCAGGTGATGAGGGAGCAACACAATTCTTTAGATGCACAAAATGCAGTCACACTTTCCGACTCTACACTTGATACTTATCTCTTTTTACTCAAAATTAGATTCTATTTCGATATTTTTCATCTCAACAGTCTATATGGATATTAAAGGATTCAAATTTAGTCGTTATATAAGAAAAAGTGAAATTGGATATTTGATGATGTAAGGATACGAGACCTTTTTTCGCTGTCGAATGGATAATTAAGATTTTTTCCTTTACGATATTTAGTGTCTGATTTTTTGTATTGAGTTAGAATCCAAAATACGCATTCATAAATGATAATTAAAGTGAAATAAATAAGAAAACAAGGCGTCTCCATTGTGGAAAAATATCGATGTCCCTGAAACCGTGGCTGAACGGAAAATTATTGTTTATAAACCACGCGTTAACATAAAAACAATAAGATCGATTGCCGAGAACATGAAGACGCAAATGTTCCGTAAGTTTGTTTTTGTTAAACCTAAACCTGAAGAAGTTCATATTGTTTCAATAGACAAATACTTTGAACCTTACGTCTTTGTTGATGGAGAATACTGTATTGTTTACTCCAAGAAATGGGTTCATAACATTAAAGTTGACGAGACAATGCAGGAACTTACAATTTTTGGTGAGAATGTTAAACCAAAGTCTTTGAAGGGTCGTCTTAGAATACCTTGCAGAATAATCCAGCTAAGTGGGACATGGAAGATTCAAAATCGAAAAAAAGGCAAATATCATATTTGATAAGAACTGGAAAGAGGTTGGGGTTGAACAGCTACCTTTCTTACCATTTGAAGAACAACCTGAAAGAATTCTGGGTAACCTTGACAGAAATTGTGTAAATACTCGAATGACCAGTGAAAAAGAGGTGGAAATTCTTAAATCCAGAATAATCCAGCGACCATCCGAGGTTCTAACTATACATCATGAATTATTCAAAGTCTCTGAACGAGCTGAAATCTACAAACCAATGTACACTGTTGTTGTACATAATGACTAAAACCCAAAAGGAAATTGTGCTGATCATCGATGCAATAACAGGAAAGACCACTTCTGTCAAGCCGAAATCTCTAAATCCAATAAAAAAAGAAGCTAAAAAAGAAACAGGGAAATCATTTTTATCAAACAAAAATGAAGATATCCAAACCTCTAGTCGCGAAACATCAATCAATACTAACCTTGAACCAAAATCTAATTTGTAATGCACACCTGTTTTTCAATAGATTTTAGATTTAATTGAAAAATCGAACTCTAAGTAACGGACAACCATGTAGCTTTCTAAATGTGCTACGAAACATGAAAATCTTAAAGCATAATACACTAACTCTTTAAATGTCTGGAGTGTTGTTCGTTGATTTTGCAATTGAAGCGACAACATGTGGATTTGTTAGAACAAGAAACAGAGAATGTTCATCCAGTTGAAGCCTGTGCTCTGCTTTTTGGAACTTATTCCCAAAATGATCTAGCATTACAACAAATAGTGATTGCTCCAAACAGGTTACAATCAACAGTTAAGTTTGAGATCGATCCTACAATAGTAGTTGAAGCGTTAACCAAAGCAGAAGAAGTGGGTTTAGATTTCATAGGTTTATTCCATTCCCATCCCGCTCCGGCTGTTCCTTCGTCAACTGATCTAAAATTTATGAAATTATGGGGAGACATCCTCTGGTTAATCATGTCCTCAACAGAAGGTAATTTAGCTGCTTATCAGCTAAAGAACGACATTTTAAAAGAAGTAACTATAAGAATTGGTTGATTCCTCTGTCTAAAAGATGTTGGCGAGGTAAACCATCTCAATGAACATTATTATTGTCGGAAACGGAGTTGCGGGCATAACGGCAGCAAGAATCATAAAAGAAAAAGACCCGAAATCAAACGTTTCCGTCTATACAGAAGAAAACCATCATTACTATCCTCGTCCTAGACTATACGATATTCTGTCAGGTAAAGCTGAACCCCATGACATCTATATGTTCAGCGAGGAATGGTATACCAAAAAAGGAATCAACGTTCACCTAAACAAAAGGGCATTAAGAATCGAAACAGAAAAAAAAGAACTTTTGTTGGAAGACAATTCAAGAATACATTTTGACAAACTTTTAATGGCAAACGGAGCCAGTTCATTTATTCCTCCAATCAAAGGATCCGAAAAGAAAGGAACATTTACCCTACGTTCCATTAAAGACGCCTTAATTATAAAAGAATACTCTAGAAAAACCAAAAAAAGTGTCGTTATTGGTGGTGGCCTCTTAGGTCTAGAATTTGCTTCCTCATTGCGGAAACTCGGTCAACAAGTAATGGTTGTGGAAATTTTTTCAAGACTTTTGCCTAGACAATTAGATCAGGATGCATCAACATTGTTGAATAATCGAATTTCATCTCAGGGCATAAACATTCTCTTAGGTGCCAAAACCGCTGAAATTATTGGTAGACAAAATGTTTCAGGTATTTTGCTTGAAAGCGGACAGGAAATTTCTGGAGATCTTGTTTTGATATCTGCTGGAGTAAGACCAAACATTGAATTGGCCTTGGAATCAGGAATAAAAGTTAACCGAGGTGTCCTTGTTGACCAATATTTGCAGACTAGCGCAGACGATGTGTATGCGGCTGGAGACATTGCAGAGTTTGAAGGAAAAGTTTACGGCATAATACCTGCTGCACTCGACCAAGCAAATATTGCAGCTGTAAATATGCTTGAGAAAGAACAAAAAATCTACAATTCAACCATTTCAACATCTACCCTAAAAGTTGTTGATGTTGATCTCATATCTATGGGGATCGTTAATCCAGAAGAAAAAAAATACGAAGAAATAAAAAGAATTGATGCATATAACGGCATCTACAAAAAACTTGTTCTAGAAAAAGGTAAAATCGTCGGAGCCATTCTTTTAGGTGACCGAAAAGGAGTCACATCTATAACAAAATTGATGACTCAAGAAACGGATATAACCAAATACAAAGAAGACATCTTAAACGATGACTTCAATTATAAAAAAATCGCCGATTTAACATAAAATCCACCAATGAATGTCCATTTTGTCATGCAAAAAACGGTTTCCCAAATTCTAGAAAACGATTGTGTGACAATTTTTTCATCAAATCTTTGGTTAATTAATTGGAGAGATATTCTCTTTTTCCTATCTTTTTCTAATACTATTCTCTGTTTTCACGATGAAATTTTTTGTCTTGAAGATTTATTCAGTATTCTATTAGAAAATCATCTATCAAGTAACGGTGTATTTCCATGAAATCGCAAACAAGACTGGGCTTCCCATACTGCACCGAATGGAGAAACCCAAGGTATGATTCTAGTTTTGCTTTGATTAATGCTCTATGAACTTTCCATGATAATATCTCGTGGGCTAGGTTGAAGATGTTGTTTGTTCCATTATAAGCCTTGAAATTCTTTTTAGAATTAGATTTTATTCTTCAGCATCTTCGACGCCTTTCTCTGTAATTTTGAATCGCGTTTTTTCTTCAGGTAGATATGGAGAGTCGATTACTGTGGCTAATCTTGTTCCTTTTCCACCTTTTCTAAGGTAGACTCTGTGTGTGCTGGCATGTGCCATGACATTTCCACCAGCTGGCTTATTGGGGTCTCCAAAAAATGCAGTTGGATTAGCTTGAACCTGGTTTGTAATTACTACCGAAATGTTGTATGCTTCTGTTAACCTCAGTAATTTGTGAAGTTGACTGTTAAGTTTTTGTTGACGTTCAGAAAGGTTTTCTCTTCCAACATATTCACCTCTGAAGTGACCAATCATGGAATCAACAACAACCAATTTAACGTTATTTTCTGGACAGAATTTAAAAAGGTGTTCAGTCAGCAATTCTTGATGGCTGCTGTTATAAGCCCGTGCAAGGAAGATATTATCCAAAGTCTCATGTGGGTCTAGTCCAAGAGATTCAGCTATCTGGAAAACTCGCTCAGGAATAAAAGTCCCTTCTGTGTCAATATACACAACTTTTCCACTTAATCCCCCTTCTTCTTCTGGACGCTGGACTCTAACACAAAGAGATAAACATATCTGCGTTTTACCTACTCCATACTCGCCTATAAGCTCGGTCATAGCTTGGGTTTCGATTCCACCCCCCATAAGCATGTTTAAGTTGTTGGAGCCTGTAGTGCATCTAAGCATGTCCTGTCTTTTTTTCCATAGGGCTTCGGCTGTTATGAAATCTATACCTAGTTTTTCTCTGGCTGCTGATACAATATTAAGGACTGTGTTAAATCCTATCCCGGTCTTTTCCGCTATCTCTTTAGGTGGAGTCACAGAAAGTGTTTCTGCTGTTGTATAACCTGCAGATTTCAGTTTATTAGCTGTGGCCGGTCCTACGCCGGGAAGGTTCTTTAAATCGCTTTCTTCCAATTTTCTTTCACCTTTTTTAAATTTTGAAGTATAGTGTTGATGATAGTATCGAATCTCAAGAAGTTGTTTTAAATTGCTTTGACGTAACGAACGATCGCATAGCAGGGAGAGTCAAGTGAAAGTAATCTTCTTTCTATTAGTATGCTGTAACTTTGGGTTTCCTATAAAAAGATATATTTACTTTCGTTAACTTACAACCACTTCAACTTTAAGGGATAACTGGTAATAGAGCGAAGGCATGGTTAAATTATGGTTTTACAGTCTAGCTATAAGATAAGAAAATTTCGAACCTCTGATCTAGACGGAGTAATAAAAATAAACCGAAATTGTCTCCCTGAAAATTACTCGACTCTATTTTTCATGAATTTATACAAACGTTTCCCAGAAACATTCATCGTTGCTGAACTCAACAAAGAAATAATTGGCTATATTATGTGCCGAATAGAAACTGGGATTCCAAGTTTTAAGTTGTTAGGCATTGCACGTAAGGGTCATGTTATCTCAATAGCAGTTTTACATGAACATCATCGTAAAGGTATTGGATATCAGTTAATACTCGCAGCGACGAAAGCTATGCAAAATTATAATGCCAAAGAGTGCTACTTGGAGGTTAGAGAAAGCAATAGTCCCGCTGTAGAGCTTTACAAAAAATTGGGATTTGAAATCGCACGAACACTCAAAAAATATTATGCAGACGGAGAAGACGCCTTACTTATGGCCGCGCAATTACCACTTGTTCTAGGATAACTTTTAGCTGGAACAAATAAGTGATATGAAGATTTTAGTAAATAGTTAGGGTCATCAGCTTTATTTACAGCCTAATTATAATAATAACTATGCCCGAAGAGCAAAAAAAGAGAGATGCGACTAACATTAAAGAACTTCCCCTAAACGAATATCTGAAACAATTACCTCCGCCTCCTCCAGAACATTCTCATGAACTAAAGATGGAGAAACGTATCAAAAAGTTAATCAAAGAACAACAGAAGAAAACAAATTAGAGAACAAATTAGCTTCTCTAAATTCGGTGGAACTTCCCAAATGAATCTTCACTACAGGTTATACCTTTTTTAAAAGGTACATTAGCCACCATGAACCAATGGAATCAAAACAATTTCCTCAGAATCTTTTACCTCAGTTTCTAATCCCTGTAAAGCACTAATTTCCTTTCCATCAATAATGATTAATGCTTTTGGTCGGGGATCATCAAGATCAGGGTCAATTAAAACCTGTTTAAAATCACTTGAAAAAGATTCCGTGAGTTTTGTTATGACCATTCTAACTGTAACCGGTTCTTCCAGCGTTAATTTAACATGTTTTTTTCCAGAAAGCCTTTGGAAAGTACCTAAAAACCTAACTCCTATTTGAATGATCATCTTTTGGTTCTCTTGTACCTATGAGATTTCGCTTCCTAAAAGTTCCACTATCTCAGAAATGTATTCTATTATATCGCCAACTTGTTCCAGTGTTTTTTCGTTTTCTGTTGTAGGATTTTGAGCCAATTGCTGAAGAGTTTTTTCGATTTCAACAAGAAAGTTCAAAATCGGATCATCAACATTCTGTTTTGTATAGAGAGTCTCATTAACTATGGGAACAATAAAGGTGGGATCACCCAAACTGAAATAAATCGCTGCCTGAGCCTTCGTTAGAGCTTCTATTATGAAACCCGAAGCCATGTAGGGAGTCTTTTTAGCAGCAATCAACTCCGCCTTTGATTCTCTAAGGTATCGAGTAGCCCAACCTTTTCGATAACTGTTCTTCATAGATAATCGGTTGCCCCACTTTTTGATGTCCGTTCCGTTTATTCCCAAGATCTATTTAATTGATAATAAATTAACTCAAAAAAAATTAACAAGAGAAAAAGAGATTTTCTCCTTAAAGTCAAAGATTTATTTACTCTTCGTCATCCATTTCAGTGGCATCTGAAACATAAACCGTGTTTGCCAATCGAGCAGCGTAACCGGCTACCATATTTCTAAGTTTTGTTGAAGATATGTTGGTGTACTCTTCAACTAATTTTTTATTGTTTTCAAAATCTACTGTAAATTCGTCTGGATAATTTTCAAACAGCTCTTCAACAATCTTCTTCACTTGAGTACGAACTCGGGCCATTTTTAACATGCCTTCCCTGTTAACCATTCATTTACTTCTTTAATCATGAATTGTCCCCACATCATACCTTTTATCCCTTACGCCTGCAACACCAAAAAAATCGATAAAATTATGGAAAATCTGATCAGCAACATCCTTTTTTTCTTTACCTTTCAATTCAGCTATTTTCTCAACGACTGCTGGAATGAAAGAAGGAGTAGTTAGCTTACCCTTAAACTGTCCTCTGAATCGAACAGGTCCATCTGTTTCTGTCATAAGATTCTCTAAAGGTATTTGTTTAATGACTTCTCGGATACCGTCTGAAAAAGTAACTGGGGGTCCCTCGGAGATATAATATCCTCGATCCACAATAGTAGATATTAGACTTTGAGGTTGTTCGAACCAGTGAAGTAGAACCTTCCTGATTTTATAGGAAGGTAGCATGTTCACGATTTGACTACTAGAACCCCTTGAATGAATTATTACCGGTAAAGATGTTTTCTCAGCAACTGAAAGCATCTCATGAAAAACTTTTAATTGAATATCTGTGGGTTCTCCATTTCCTGAGTAACTAGCGTCTAACCCAATTTCTCCAACAGCAACCAAAATTGTTCTTTTTTCTGTATTTTTAATTATGAGATCAACAGTGTCCTGCACCTCATCATCTGCTAATTGTTTTGTGTTCCAAGGATGAATTCCTAGAGCCGCATAGACATGGTCAGGATGCTCCTCAGCTAACCTGAGACTTCTGCGACTTGATTCTAGATCCATAGAATTAGCGACCAAAGCCAAAACATTAGAATTCCTTGCTTCTTCTATTATTTCTCTTACATTCTGTGAATAATCATTGTCTGCAAGATGAATATGAGCATCAACAAACTTCAATGGTAAACCTCAATGCATTTAATCTTTGACAGGGTTTCAGAAGACTAAAAATCTTTTCGCTAGATCAGTTCCACAGTTGGTATCTTTAAAACATCTTTTAAGTCTAAAAAGTTACTGTTCTACCTAGATTTTAATAGAAAATTAATTCTCCACATAAGATTATTAGGTTATTGTAGACTTTGACATAAAAAAGATTACAAAAAAAACTTTTTTAAAAATGAAGAATCACAGAGTAACTATCATTACTCCGTGATTGTTTCGAACTCGATTTTAATGGGTATATTGTCTTGGAATATTGATACTACAGGGCAGTTTGCTTCGGTTCTTCTCCAAACAGCATCAAGTTTTTGTTTTCTTGATTTTGAAGTCTACAGTCACTTTTAGATTCACACCTGTTAGTTTGGGCGAATCGGCTGGTTTTTCTGCTTCTGCAACAACATCCATTTTGCTAATTTCAACGTTGCTTTGTTTGGCAACATCCGCAAATATTGTTACGGCACAGTCCGCAAGAGACATGATTGCCAACTCCAATGCTGAAGGTCCTGTGTTGTCTCCACCTTTACCTGTACCCAAATCCAAAACTAAGCTATGTCCTCTTGAGTTGTCTGCAATTGATTGAACATTTTGCACCCATTTTGCATTCACTTTAATCTTAGGCATTTTTTTTCACCAACTTTTTATTATATCATTTTCGTAGATTTATAATGTCGGTTTATAAATTAAACTGAACTTTTTGTGTTTCCATAAGTAAGGTATTTTCCAAAAAACTGTTTTCACACAAAAGACTCAGAAGCCTGTAAATCCTCTCTGAAAAATAATAATCAGCGACAACCCATCCAGGTTTTATTGCTGGATTTATATTGGAAATCGATGCATTACTTAAAAATCCCTAAAAAAACAGGAAAAAATTGGGGGTGTATTTTCACCCACTTTATTCTACATGTACCCTGAAAAGGTCTATGTCTTCTGACATTTCTCGTGTAGACTCTAGAAACTCTCTGGTTGCTCGTTCTACATCCTTGGATTGCGTTATATATCGTCCTACAATAATGATGTCTGCCCCGTTCGCCAATGCTTCAGGCGCTGTCTGAGGAGTTATGCCTCCAGCAACTGCTACCAAGAACTTCTGACCTGGGAATGTCTGTCGCATCTCCTTGATTATCTCCCATCTTGTTTTGCCTGTTTTTTCTGCATCTATAGCGCGATGGAGAATTGCAACATCTGGCAACTTTTTAAGTGACCGAAGTTTGCCGATGGGATCTTCAACGTTCATCAAATCCATTATTGCATAGATTCCAAGTCGTTTTGCTTCTTTAATGAATTTGTCGATAGTTTCTGGGGTTGCCAAACCAGCCACCACAACTGCGTCGGCTGTTTCCTCAAAAGCCATGTCGACCTCCACTTTTCCTACATCCAGTGTCTTTAGATCAGCTACGATAAACAGGTCCTTGGCAACTTTTCTCAGGTCACGGATAACATTAACGCCATACTTTTTCAGCAGAGGGGTGCCAACTTCTAAAATTATTCTGTCGCTCTCTGGTAAATCGTTTATGATCTTCTTTGCACCCTCTAAGTTAGGATTGTCCAAAGCTACCTGTAGGTAAGGTGGTCTCCACAATCTAGGCACTTTGAAACCCATTATTGGATGCTTTGCTCTGTCTTTATCATACATGAGTTTTTCCAATGATGGATAGTTCTCTAACGCTCTAGACAACGCCAATTTTGTTGCCCCATAATTATAATGGTAAATACTACGATAATCCTTAGCCTGGGGATGGATGAAGACGCTACAAACAATCACCCACTCATCAAGTTTTTCCTTCGGAATAACCCCCTCCTCAACAGAGTCCGCAACAGCCTTCGCTACAGCTGCCTGAGCAGGTCCAAAAATTTTTCCCGCATCCTCCATATTTTTTACAGTAACCTTCGGAACAAGGAGCGTATGTGGCTTGGGGGGAAGATTCGGACGAACAACCGCCAAAAGTGGAGTGTGACCAACAGATAAACTCGACAAACCATTGGCGAAAGCGGTTCCAATTGGGCCGCTCTTGTCTCCAATCATTAAATCTACATGTGCTATCTCAGTTCCTTCACCCATCAAAGCTTCGCCAATGAAAAACGCCGCTTCTTTGTGTTTCATGGCTTCTTCTAGAAACAGTTCTCTTTCATCTACATCCGAAAAGTCAATTTCAAATTCTCTCATCCACTGATATAGTGTGTCACGGTGAATTCCCATGACTTCTGCGGTACCCTTTATTGTCGGTTTCGTGGATTTGTTCCCTTGACTTCTTCTTAGTTTTCTTTCCTCTCTTTTAGCATTGGCTAGTAAATTAACAAATTCATGTTTTGTTTCTGGTCTTTTTCCGTCATATTCCGACACGATACCACTCTCAATGAGATGGTTTCATCTATCAAGTATAAAAATATGTCGGAAGAAAGCAAGATATCTTCGATGAATCCGACACTTTTTTATGACCACTCTTTTTCAGATAGAATTTTTTCAATATTTTTCTGTTGATTTTTCATCTATAATACTGGATATTAAAAATACATTAATTCACTACATTTTGTTTATGCAGTAGCTAGCTTCGATTTATAGAACAGCACAAAGAATTTGTATAAGAATCTGTTTATTTTTGTTGAAATTGACTTATCAAAATCTGACTTTATACTTTAGTTTTTAATATATTTTATATTATTTTGTTATTTCTTTCTCTTCTCGCCTTTTCTTTTCGTCCACCGCGTCACGAATCCACTCTGAAGGTTTACCCACTGTCTTCAGATATCTTAACTGATCCACAGTTAAGCGTACACCATAATGGAGCTTCTTTTTGCTCATCGGTTGCACCAGTTAAATCAGGATTAAAAATATAGAAAAACTTTGTGAAGACGAAATATTGATTGTAAGATATAATCCTATTTATCAGGAGCAGACTAAACGAATTATATTTAAGATGTAAAAAGTTAACCAAATTTCGTTTAAAGAAATATAAATAAGTGAGGCAGTGCTCAGAAACCAACAAAATGCCCTGAGGAATTGTTTGGGAGGAAAACGGGCGGTGGAAGATGACTTTTTAACGTTAGCTCTTGCGCTAATTGATGCAAATGAAAACCATCAAAGGTACAGAGGAAAAGAGTGCATAAATCTAATTGCAAGCGAGGGACTCAAATCTCCTGCAGTAGAAGAAATGCTGGGTCTATCACAGGACTTAGAATCCAGATACGCCGAAGGAGAGAATGACCTTAAGGGCCACGCTAAAGCGAGACATTATCAAGGACAAAAATACATTACGCAAATCGAAGATTACACTACCGACTTGATGAAAAGCCTTTTCGGTTGTAATTGGGCTGATGTGCGGCTTGTTTCAGGAACACACGCAAATCTTGCAACATTTAAAGGAATATCATTGGCGACAAAAAACAATCGGATGGTAGTTTTACCTCTTAGTGCTGGAGCTCATATCACTCATGACTACTCTGGCTTAGCCGGTAGGGTTCTCGGATTAGAGACAATCAATCATGCTTACAACATAGACGAATTAAACATCGACACAGAAAAGTCTGCAACTATAATTGACGCTGCAAGACCCGGCATAGTGACTTTCGGTGGTAGCGTATTCCCGTTTCCCCATCCTGTAAAAGAATTAGCAAAGGTTGCTAAAGAAACAGGTGCTTACGTTGCATACGACGCAGCCCATGTACTTGGCTTGATTGCAGGTGGAGAATTTCAAAACCCTCTTAAAGAAGGAGCAGATTTCATAACTGCTTCGACTCACAAGACCTTTCCAGGACCACAAGGTGGAGTTATTCTCGCGAACTGTGAGGATGAACGAACAAAAAAGGCAATTAAGAAGGTTCAACATGCAGTTTTTCCTTTAAGTGCATCAAACACTCATTTAGGAAGACTTCCTGCCCTTGGTTTAGCTGCATTAGAAATGAAACTCTATGGCCAAGAGTTAGCTAAGCAGACGATTAAAAACGCTCAAATTGCAGCCAAGTATTTGTTCGAAAATGGAGTAAAAGTTTTGGGTAAAAAGAATGGATTTACAATGTCCCATCAAATCACTGTTGATGTTCGAGAGTATGGTGGCGGACAAAAGACTTGCTTTTAATCTTGAAGACGCAAATATAATTCTGAATAAGAATCTCCTTCCTTATGATAATCAACACGACCGTGGGGATCCATCAGGTTTGAGGATAGGTTTCCAAGATGTGACCCGCAGAGGTTTCAAACCGGAAAATGTAGAATGCTTATGTTCCCTGATCTTGGATATCATAAAAAGAAAAAGGAAGCCAGCCGACGTTAAAAAAGATGTCATCAGAATGAGGAAAAATTTCAACGAAATCAAGTACGGTTTCAAAACCGTCAATGAAGCAAAAGAAAATCTTAGGAAAATTGTTTAAGCATTAATTAATTCATCAGTTTTACCTTAAGTTAAACTATTCATAGGTTCATCTTTTCCCTTACGATAATCTTTTATATCAGAAGATATTCTGTTTTTTCAAGTTAAAGGAAATTAAGCCAATGAATATCCACTCGATGACTTCGACAAATTCTTCGATGTTCTACAGCTTTAACTATTTCTTTTATAACTAAGCCTAGTTAGCTGAAACTTAGCGTCTTTAGCTTTCTGGGCTTTTTGGAGTGTTTAATTGTTATGACACAAAATAAAATAAAAAACCGCAAGCGAATCGTGGTCAAATTTGGAGGCTCCAGCCTCGCAGATCACGAAAGGATATTGAGAGCAGTTACGGCAGTTGCTAAAGAAGCAAAGAAAGGCACTCAAATCGTCGTCATTGTTTCGGCTATGGGAAAAACCACTGACACCCTCTTTCATGCAGCAAAAAACAGCTCCAATGGTAGATTGCACAAAAAAGATTTAGACGAGATTCTAGCAATGGGCGAGAGAACCAGCATTAGAATCATCGCTGCTGCGTTAAAAGCACAAGGAGTGAACTCACGTTACATAGATCCACACGACCCAGAATGGCCAATAATAACAGATGATTTGTTTTCAGATGCCAATCCTATCTTGAATCTATGTTATGAGCGAGCTAAACAGAATGTGCTTCCACTGATTGAGAATGGCATAATTCCGGTGATTGCAGGTTTTGTAGGCAGAACCAAAGACAACCGCGTAACCACGTTGGGTAGAGGTGGAAGTGACACAACCGCTTTCATCTTAGCTAAGGCTTTAGAAGCAGACGAGCTTATCCTTGTCACTGACGTGGATGGAATCATGTCAGCCGATCCCAAAGTAATAGCTAACCCTAAACTGCTTTCAGAAATTAACGTTAACACTCTGGTTGGTTTGGCAGATTCCGGAACAAAATTCATCCACCGAAAGGCTTTGGGTTACAAGGAGGCATCAGTCAGAGTCAGATTGATCAAACACAGTTACGGTGACCTTAATGTTAATGGAACTTTGATAACTGGAACCCTTTCGAATTACCTAAATGTAGAATTAACAAGTTTGTCTCCTTCTATGTTAATTACCGTTGTAGGCAAGGGTGTCTCAGAGCAGCCAGAAATCATAAAAGAACTGACTGAAAAAGTAAAAAATCATGCAGAATTACTCGGATTATCCCTAAACTATGACTCTCTGATACTCTACGCTTCAGAGAACTCGGATTCGAATCTGCTACTCGAAAAAATTCATGAGATAATACTCGCTCATCCAGAGACGTTAGCTATGTCTGTTAGAAAGGCGTTAGCCTTCATTACAGTCAAAGGCGTTGGTTTAGAAAAGACTCCTGGACTTACAGGAAGAATATCAGAAGCACTAAGACTAAATTCCATAAATATATACGGTTTGATGACAATCACATCAAGCATCATTCTGTTTGTAGATTGGCATGAAAAAGAGAAAGTCCTAAACTTAGTTAAAGACTCATTAAAAGGTGAATAAAATGTTGAAAGCAGCTGTATTAGGAGCAACAGGAAATGTCGGACAAATCTTTGTGCAACTACTAGAGGGTCACCCATGGTTCGAGGTTACTTCTGTTGCAGCATCTGAAAGAAGTGCCGGAAGAACATACGGTGAAGTCTCAAGGTGGAGACAATCAGTTCCAATTCCTGAATCTGTAGCCTCAATGGAAGTAGTAGATATAGACCCGAGCGCAGTTAAGGATGTAGACGTAGTCTTCTCGGCTTTACCTTCTGATGTTGCAGGAAAAGTTGAGGAAGCATTCGCCAGGGCTGGTTACGTTATTGTTAGTAATGCCTCGGCCCATAGAATGGATCCTGATGTTCCAATGCTGAACCCTGAAATAAACTGCAGTCATGTTAGTCTAATTGAAGAACAACGGAAAATTAGAAAGTGGGATGGAGCAATCATAACAAATCCCAACTGTAGCACAACTGTTCTAACAATGCCCCTGAAAGCCAATCTTTGACGAGTTTGGTATATCCCGATTAATCGTATCTACAATGCAGGCAATCTCCGGTGCTGGATATCCAGGTGTTCCCTCTATTGATATAGTCGACAATGTTATCCCCTTCATCGGAGGAGAGGAACCAAAAATGGAGTCAGAAACACAAAAGATTCTTGGTACTGCCTCAAAACCAGCAGACTTCAAGGTTTCTGCAAGTTGCCATAGAGTTCCAACAATTGATGGTCACATGGAAGCTGTTTTTGTAGAGATGAAAAAGCAAGTGGAGCCCAATATAGTAGCTGAGGCTATGGAAAACTTTGTTGGAGAACCCCAAACGCTTAAGCTTCCTTCTGCTCCAGAAAAACCAGTTGTTGTTACATGGGAAAAGGATCGCCCGCAAACCCGCTTAGACCGAATGGAAGGAAATGGTATGAGCACTGTGGTTGGGAGAATACGTAAAGATCCTGTGCTTAATGGGGTGAAATTTATTGCACTTGGACACAACACCATTAGGGGAGCAGCTGGATGTGGTGTCCTTAATGCTGAATATTTGAAGGTAAAGAAATTTATCTAAAGGAGAAGAAAAACTTTGGAATCTGGCAAAAAAAGACGATTACAAAGAATCTTCCGAAGCGACAGGAGGACTGTAATTGTACCCATGGATCACGGTGTAACGGTTGGTCCCATACAGGGGCTTGTAAATATGCAGGGTGTTATTGATCAGCTGCTGTTAGGGGGTGTCGACGCAATTGTCATAAATAGAGGCATAACAAAAAATGTTGACACAGGAAACGCTGGATTAATTGTTCACTTGTCCGGAATTACAGTACATTGTCCTGACCCCAACAATAAGGTGCAAATCTGTTCTGTTGCAGATGCCGTTAGACTAGGTGCAGATGCTGTTTCAGTGCATGTTAATGTAGGTGCTAAAGAGGAAGCTCAGATGTTATCGACAATGGGAAAAGTAGCATGTGAATGTGACGACTTTGGTATTCCATTATTGGCTATGATGTACCCCCGAGGACCAAAAATTAAAGATTCTCATGCAGTCGAATTGGTGGCTCACGCAGCACGATTAGGTGCAGAGCTGGGAGCAGACATCATAAAAACAAACTATACGGGTGATATTCAATCATTTAAACAGGTTGTGGATTGCTGTCCTGTTCCAGTTATTATTGCGGGAGGACCCAAATCTGAGACCAGTAGAGACATTTTACAGATGGTAAAAGATTGCATAACTGCAGGAGGAGCAGGACTCTCTATTGGAAGAAACGTATTCCAACATCATGACCCCGCAAAGATGGTTAAGGCTCTCTCAATTCTTGTACATAATGATGCGTCAGTCTCTGAAGCTATGAAGATTCTTGGTGACTGCTAATGAAAAAACTTTGGCTCGAAATAGATGCAAATCTTCCCGAGAATCAAAAAAACAAATTACTAAAATCTGCAGCTCAGATTTGTGATGTCGTGCTGGTTGATGGAAAGGATGTAGCTAAAGCCAAAGATTCTGGAATCAAAGTTGCTTCAACATCAGAAGAAGCAGATATCGTTGTTCTTTCAGTCTTTGATCCTGAAAAACTCAAAACTTTGAAGGGTAAAGACAGGGTCGTTGCAGTTAAGATAGTCATCGAAGGTAAAAAAGATGAAGAGACAGCAATAGAAGCGGCTGAGCTCAACTCAAATTATGTTATTGTGGGAACTCCTGACTGGAAAATTATCCCATTAGAGAATCTCATCGCAAAGACTAGAGGAAAAACTAAACTTCTCGCAGAAGTTTCCAGCCTAAAAGAGGCGAAGGTTGCCCTGGAAACGTTAGAGCTTGGATCTGATGGAGTAGTTCTCAAAACAGAAAGCTTGGAAGAACTTAAGAAAATATCAATATTTGCCAAGAAGGAGGCTCTTACTCTTGAGTTGGTTGCTGTTGATGTTGTTAGGGTGAAAGAGATTGGAACTGGTGCTCGAACCTGCATTGACACCTGTGAGCTTATGAAACCTGGAGAGGGCTTACTATTGGGGTGTCAGTCTTCTGGGATGTTTCTGGTTCAGGCTGAAGTTCATGAAAGCCCATATGTGGAAACCCGTCCATTTAGAGTAAATGCTGGACCACTTTCACTGTATGCTTTGACTTCTCCAAATAGAACTCGATACTTGTCGGAATTGAAATCTGGGGAAGAAGTTCTTGTTATAGACCGCCAAGGGAATGTTAGATTGACTAATGTTGCTCGGGCGAAGATTGAGTGGCGACCATTGCTTCTTATTGAGGCTGAATATAATGGCAAAACGCTTAAGTTGATCGTTCAGAACGCTGAAACAATACGGGTTGTGACTCCCGAAGGCTCCAAGGCAGTTACTGACCTGCAGAAGGGTGACAAGATTCTTGCTCGCGTAGAAGAGGGTGGCAGACACTTCGGAACATTGGTGAAAGAAGAAGCAGTGATAGAACGTTGACAATCAGAGTCTGTGTTTCAGTTCCTCCGAAAACCATTGACGAAGCTATTAAGTTAATACAGAAGGCTGATGCCCATAAACGCAGATTTCATCGAAGTAAGACTGGATTATCTCACTTCAAACGACTTTATATCAGAAATACCGTTGTGCAGCAACATTCCTCTAATAGCCGCAAACAAATCAACTGTACAAAACGGAAAATTTTCTGGAACCGAAACTGAACGACAAAAAATTTTGATAGACGCCGCAAGAAACGGCTTCACTTACGTGGACGTAGATTTGGGAACACCGAACCAAACAGAATTGATCAGTAAACTACACGAAGCCGGAGCTAAAGTAATAGTTTCGTTCCATGACTTTGAGCAGACACCTTCCCTGTCAAAACTGGATATGGTTCTCGATGAAGAGGTTGCTTTAGGTGCTGATGTCTGCAAGATCATAACCACAGCCAGAACTGTAAAAGACAACTTGATTGTATTAGATTTTGTTTCTCAAGCCTCCAAGAAAGTTAAACTGGTCTGTTTTGCTATGGGCGAACTAGGCAAGCATTCAAGACTGGTTTCTCCTGTTTTCGGTGCCTTCTTCACGTTTGCTTCTCTTGACGAAAAAAGAAAAACTGCAAAAGGACAATTAACCATACCGGAAATGAACATTGCATATGAGACATTGGGGCTAAAATAAATGAAAATCAACGGAAAAAGTAGGGTATGCGCAATCATCGGCAATCCAGTAGATCATTCCCTAAGCCCTGTGATGCATAACGCTGCCTTCAAAGAGTTGAGGCTTAACCTTGTTTATGTGGCTTTTACAGTATCCTCTGGAGAATTGAAGACCGCGATTTTGGGTGCAAAAAGTTTGGGTTTGCAAGGATTAAACATAACTATGCCCCACAAACATGTTGTTATGAACTACCTAGATGAAGTGGATGTGACTGCAAAATCAGTTGGAGCAGTCAATACAGTACTCTGTAACCATGGAAAACTAATTGGATATAACACGGACGGAAAAGGCGCCATTAGTGCACTTGCAAGAAAATGGTGTCTATACTGAAGAAAAGAAGATGGTTCTCCTCGGAGCTGGAGGCGCAGCAAAAGCCATAGCCTATCAAGCAAGCCAAGACTTGGATGAGCTTGTAATCCTCAACAGGAACCCCGAAAAAGCAAAAAAATTAGCTGAATCACTAAAGAGCTTTGGTGCCAAAGTGAAAAGCGGAACACTCTCACCCGAAATTATGAAGACGGAAATGCCAACTACAGATATTCTGGTTAACGCCACATCATTAGGTATGCATCCGAACAGCGACTGCAGTCCAGTTCCATCGGATATTCTACGTTCTGACTTGTGTGTCATGGACATAATCTACAATCCATTAGACACCCAACTTACAAAGGACGCGAAAGCTAAAGGCGCCAAAGTTGTATCGGGGCTTGAGATGCTTATCTATCAGGGAGCAATCGCATTCGAAATCTGGACCAAATGTCCTGCCCCCATTGAAGTGATGAGAAAAGCAGCATTAAAGGAACTGAAGAAATAGGGTGCGTATTGTTGACTGGTAGAGCTGAAGCAATATCCCATGGTGCCGCTACGATAATTAATGCGATAGCAACAGGAAAGGGAGCAGCCATAGGAGTGGACTTATGGACAAAAGCTGCCGTTACTCTCACTGACGAAGCAGGTCACGTAGATGTTACTATACATTCCGACTACTCCGAAAACCATGCTCTAACACAAAAAACTGTTGAACATACCCTCAACTATTTTGGTTTAGGCAAAAATTTGGAGCAAAAGTTGAAACATACTCAAACATTCCAGTGGCAAGAGGAATGAAAAGCAGTAGCGCAGCAGCAAACGCAATAGCCTTAGCAACCACAGCTGCACTAGAACGCAAATTAGACGATGTAGACACTGGTGAACCTTGGCGTTGACGCTGCATTAGACGCTAAAGTCACGATAACTGGAGCATTCGATGATGCATGTGCCTCATATTTTGGGGGAGTCGTAATCACAGACAACATAGAACGAAAAATCGTTAAACGCTTCGAATTAACTGAAACGCCTGCTGTTCTGTTTTATGTTCCAGCAGAAAAAACCTATACTGTAAGCTCAAACGTAAAGCGAATGAAGAGCATGACTTCAGTAGTAAAAGCAGTCTATAACGAAGCACTAAACGGCAACTACTGGGCAGCTCTAACCCTGAATGGTCTAATTTATTCTTCAGCACTCGGGTTCGATACTTCCCCAGTTGTTGATGCTTTTACTGCAGGAGCGCTTGCTTCTGGCCTGTCTGGAACTGGACCAGCAGTTTCTGCTATCGTTTCTGTAGAAAAAATAGACTGTGTGAAAGCGGCTTGGCAAAAACTTGACGGAGAAATCTTGGAAGCTCGGATTAATCTGGAGAAAGCAAAGGTGGTAAGCTAAACCATGGATGTCACCGTAGAAAATTCCGAACATTTCGAGGGTGTTGTCTCGGCTCCTCCGTCAAAAGCTTATACTCACCGAATGCTAATAGCCGCATCACTGTCAAATGGGGTCTCAAAAATATTTAATCCACTCATTTCAGATGACACCTTAGCGACCTTACAGGCAGTGAAGGCATTTGGAGCCGAAACAGAATTACAAAAAAACTGCTGGACGATTCATGGACCAGAATCAATTAAAACTCCTGTTCATCCAATAGATTGTAAAGAATCTGGATCAACAATCCGATTTATGATTCCAGTTGCCGCCCTTGCGCCTGGTTCTTCAAAGTTCCTTTTTGATGTCTCTTTCCAGAAGCGACCTGTGTCGCCCCTTCTTGAGAGCCTGAAGGAATTAGGCGTAGACTCTGCTGTTCAAGAAAATGGTTCTTCAGTATTGATTTGTGGAGGGGGAATCAGGGGTGGGAAAACTTCGATACGTGGTGACATAAGTTCCCAATTCATTTCTGGATTGCTTTTTGCATGTCCATTAGCGAAGGAAGATACTGAAATCTCGGTTACCACTCAGTTGGAGTCTAAGGGTTATGTTGAAATGACACTCGAGGTTATCGTCAAACATGGACTTGAGGGGACTGTGAACCCTGATCTTACGCGCTTGTGGATACCATCAAAACAAGATTATAACCCATGTGACCATATTGTTCCGGGAGACTTTTCTTCTGCAGCTTTTCTTTTGGCTTCCGCAGCAGTAACTTGGTCGAAAGTCAGGGTGAAAAATCTTACTTATCAAACAACTCAGGGTGATAGGGAAATACTGAGTATACTGCGTGATATGGGTGCAAAGGTTAATGTTGGAGACGATTTTGTGGACTTAAAAGGCAGACATTTATCTGCAATTGATGTTGATGCCAAAGATATACCCGATTTAGTGCCTATATGTGCAGTTCTTGCATGTTATGCCGAGGGACGTTCTGAGATATATAATGCGAAAAGGCTCAGATACAAGGAATCAGACAGGCTCGATTCGATATACACAGAATTGAAGAAAATGGGAGCTGATATTACAATGAACGAGGATAGCTTAACCATAATGGGTTCATCTGAATTGCATGGTGCAACCATTGACTCCCATAATGACCACAGAATAGCCATGGCATTTGTCGTGGCGGCTCTAGGTGCAAAGGGAAAAACAAAAATTCAAAATGTTGAATGCATAAATAAGTCATATCCTCAATTCTTTGATGATATGGGTGTCTTGGGAGTGAATATCGTTGGGAGCTAACTCCATAGGAAAAGAGTTCGTTGTTACTTGTTTCGGGGAAAGCCATGGTAAATGTGTCGGAACAGTTATAGATGGTTGTCCAGCAGGTCTTCCCCTAACTAAAGAGGATCTCCAGTATGAACTGAACAAACGGTTACCTAATAACAGAGAAATCGTGTCTGCTCGAAGAGAAGCGGATATTGTTGAACTTCTTTCTGGAACCTACGAAGGTTTCACAACAGGTGCACCAATCTGTGCTTTGGTGTGGAACAAGGAAATTCTCTCTAGCGATTACGCTGAAATACAAGATAAACCTCGTCCCGGTCACGCGGATTATCCAGCCCGTGTCAAGTACATGGGATTTGCGGATTATCGTGGCGGTGGAAGATTTTCAGGTAGAATGACTGTAGCTTTTGTAATAGCTGGTGCAGTAGCTAAAAAACTACTTGAGTTCTTTAATATTAAACTCTTAGCTTACACGACCGAGATTGAAAACATCAAACTACAGGCAACAATGTCTCTTGAAGATATTAAAAAGAACACTTACGAAAGCGCTGTGAGATGTCCAGACCTCAATGTTTCGAAGGAGATGGAGAAAATAATTCTTGAGGCCAAAAAGGAGGGTGACAGCGTAGGGGGAATCATCGAGTGCATAGCCTTTAATCTACCCGTTGGAGTCGGAGAACCTATTTTTGATTCGTTGGACGCAAACATCGCAAAGATGCTTTTTGACATACCTGCAATTAAGGGCGTGGAATTTGGTTTAGGATTCGAGGTTTCCAAGTTGAGAGGATCAGAAAACAACGATTCATATACAATAGAAGAAGGAGAAATCGAGACTGTAACCAACAATGCTGGCGGTGTCTTAGGTGGCTTATCCTCTGGGATGCCTCTTATTATCAAAGTAGCGGTGAAACCCACTCCTTCAATTTCAAAGAAACAAAAAACTGTGGACCTTTCAACAATGCAAGAAACCACCATCAGCATAAAAGGCAGACATGATCCATGTGTTGTACCGAAGGCTGTTCCAGTTGTTGAAGCTGCTGTTGCTACAGTTTTAGTTGATCATCTAATTCGTGCCGGTTTTGTACCTAAAGTTTTGGGAGTTGAAGCTGTTGAAGAATTTTGTGACGATACGCAGGAAGATTGACGCAATCGACGAACAAATTATCCTTCTTTTGAAGGAACGAATGGACCTATGCAAAAACATAGGTGAAATTAAACGCGAAATCGGAATTCCTGTTAAAGACAATCGAAGAGAAGACGAAGTTTATTTGCATATTATGGCTAAAGCGTTAGAGTCTGGGCTTGATCCCCAGAGAGTTGAAGGTATCTTCAAGGAAATAATTGCCTTGAGCGTTTTTGTTCAAGGGGCTGAATGAGAATGTTTAAAGCGCTATTGCGTATTTCTTCAATTCAAAGCAGATTATCTATGTCATCTGGATGTTGAGCAAATATGTTGTATGAAATAAGTGAAAAAGCGATACAACTTCAGAATCAAGGAAAAACAATTATAAAATTTAATCTTGGAGATCCAGACCTTCCGACACCTCCAGAAATAATTGAGGCAGCATATGAAGCTATGAAGCAGGGAAAAACGAAATATTCCTCGGCGGCTGGAGAACAGAAACTTCGAGAAGAATTGGCAAGTATTCATGGTGTTTCTGTGGATAATGTTGTTGTTACTACAGGTTCAAAGTGGGCGATCTTTTCTTTGATGTTCCTTTTACTGAAGAAAGGCGATAATGTTGTTGCTCCCTCCCCCCATTGGACTAGTTATGAGTTAGAAGCGAAAAAGGTCGGGGCCGAATTTCGGACTTTAAGAAGTGACCTAGAGTCTGACTGGAAGGTTGATGTTGAAAAGCTAGATGATTTAATTGATGAAAACACTCGGTTGATTATTCTGAACAGTCCAAACAATCCGACAAGCAAGGTTATTGATGACAAAACTTTCGGTGAGATAGTTCAGATAGCAAAAAGTAGAGGTGTTACTATTTTGTCGGATGAGATTTACTCAGACATTAGTTTTGTTAAGGCAAAATCTATTCTTGATTTTGGAGAAGGTAATATTCTTGTAAGCGGTTTTTCGAAATCATTCTTGATGACAGGCTGGAGAATTGGATATGCTATTGTTGAGAAAGAGTTAGCAAAGAAGATGATCAAGTTTAATCAGATTACGACGACTTGTGTTCCAGCGTTTATTCAGTATGGTGCTTTGAAGGGTTTAGAGTCTCGCAAAAGGATTGCAGATGACATACGACGAACGTTTAAGGTTAGAGCAGATGCTGCTTATTCAGTTCTTTCAAAGTCAAAGATGATGTTTTCTCGTCCTGATGCACCATTTTATTTGTTTCCTAAGGTTGATGGTTTGGATTCAGAACGTTTCGCTTTAGATCTATTGGACAACGGAGTCGCTGTCGCTCCAGGAACCGCCTTCGGAGATTACAGGGAATATTTTAGGGTAGCTTTAACGGTTGGCGAAGACAAAATTAAAGAAGGATTGGAGAAGCTCTGTGAGGCTCTACCTTGAGAGTAGCGATTATTGGCGCGGGAAAGATGGGACGATGGTTCACGAAGTTATTCAAGAGTGAAGGCTTTTCAGTAGTCGTTTCAAGCAGAACAAGAAGCAAGGCTGAAGCATTAGGTGCCGAATTCGGGGTTGAGGTGGCTCAGAGCAATCAGGATGTTATTGATGGTGCTAACTGGATTTTGTTGTGTGTATCCTTGGAAAGCCTAGACTCTGTATTAAGTGAGATTGGTTCCCATTTGCACCCAGATCAAGTTATTATGGACATTAGTTCAATTAAGGAGATTCCAGTGAATCTGCTGCATAAACATGTGCATGATTCAATTACTTTGGGTACACATCCGGTCTTTGGTCCTGGTGCAAAAAATCTTCGAGGCCAAAATTTTGTTCTCACTCCTGTAAATGATCAAGAGAAACGTTTTGCTTATGATTTCAAAGACTGGTTGGAAGCTAAGGGCGCAGAGGTATCTTTTATGTCACCTAAAAAGCATGATATGTTGATGTCATTGGTTTTGGGGTTTCCCCATTTTGTTGGATTGGTTGCTGGTGACACTCTGATAAATAATTCAGATTTTGTTGAGGCGAAAGCGGTGGGTGGAGCTACATATAAACTGCTATTAACTTTGGCTGAGGCTGTCTCTTCTGAAGAGCCAGGTTTCTATTCAAATCTGCACATGAGCTTACCTGAAATGGAAAAAATTGAGGGTTTATTCTTGAGTAACGTAGAGGAATGGCTCAACATTGTTAAACGTAAGGATTGTGCTGGGTTCTCATACAAGATGCAAGCGGTCAGAAAAGGGCTAAAGGAACTAGATCCTGAGTATGAAAAAGCGTATAAGGCTATGTACCGGCTTCTTAATGATTCCTAGAGTTTGAAGTTTGATTTTTCTGCTGCTTTGTATGAACCTAAGATTTTGATAAATAATGTCTTGTCTTTGATGCTTTCCAGTGCCTGTTGGCATTTAGTTTCTATTCTATGTCCCTCAAAGTCTAGATAAAAATGGTACTCCCATGGAGTTTGTTTTGTGGGTCTAGACTCTATTTTAGTCAGGTTTATGTTTCTGTCAGCAAACTCCTTTAAAACTTTGTATAGCGCTCCAGGAATTGATTTGGCTGCAAAGATTATCGAAGTTTTGTCTTCTCCAGAATATGGTGAGTCCTGCTTGTCTAGGACAAAGAATCGGGTAGAATTGTTTTTAACATCCTCTATCTCTCTTTTGAGTATTGTCATGTCGTAGATTTGGGCGGCTCTTTCACTGGCTATGGCTGCAGCATCCATCAGTTTTTTTTCTTTAATCATTTTTACACTACCTGCGGTGTCGAAAGTGGAGATTGCCTTCAGGTTATGCTGTTCCAAAAATTTTCTGCACTGTGCTAAAGCTTGAGGATGACTATATACTGATTGGATTTGGTCTAGTTTAGTGAATTTGTGGGCTATGAGACAGTGGCTGACTCTGATTACAATCTCGCCACCGACTTTTAGGTCATACTCCAAAAACAGATCATAAGTGCGGTTCACGCTACCTTCAATAGAGTTTTCGATTGGAACAACACCATAGTTAACATCCCCCGTTTTGACACTCTCGAATACATCATCAAAGCTTTTGCAAGGCCTAACTTCAACATCTTGACCGAAATAACGGTAAACCGCCATCTCACTATACGCACCCAACTCACCCTGAAAAGCAACTTTCAACACAAATTCACCGTTAATTATCAGGAAGCAAAGCCAAAATAAAACACTTTACCACAAACGCAAATATTTTAATATCAACAAAAACCTCACTTCTCTTATGCTACAGAAACCCGAAATTGCCAAAAAAACCAAAACCCGTCAAAAGGTTGTCCGCGCATTCTTCTTTTTTGCTGGCACTACCTCTCTTGTTCTTGGAGCAGTTGGAATCGTGTTACCTGTTTTGCCTACCACACCTTTCTTACTTCTTGCTTTAGCTTGCTACTTACGAAGCTCAGAGCGCATGACCCATTGGATGCTAAACAACAAGTACTTCGGAAAATACATCAGAAACTACAGAGCAGGAAAAGGAATCCCACTAAAAACAAAACTAATCGCAATAACAACCCTGTGGATAACAATAAGCATCTCTTCGATTATCATACTTAATCTGTGGGTTGCTTTATTTCTGTTCATTGTTGCTGCTGCAGTGACGATACACTTGGCTAGATTGCCAACACACCGAAACTAAAACTATTTTCTTGCTCTACGTTTCGCAAAATCCGGTAGCTTCGTTAACGTTTTCCTTAAAACCTCGATACTGTCAAGGTACTCTTGGATTTCAATGTGTTCATTGGGTGTGTGATCCAGCCGCGAGTCCCCAGGTCCATACGTAACTACAGGAATCTTCAACGCGTTACCCAGCACATTCATATCGCCTGTACCCGTTTTCCTTGAAAAAGAAGCATAATTTAGTGTCGTCTTTCTTATACCCCAAGCCAAAGCCCTGACAATCACGGATCTACGGTCAGCCTCAAATGCTTTGGCAACATCCACACTTTCCACAACTACTGTAACCTTCGGGTTAGTCGCCTTGTATCTGTCAATCTTCCGCTTCACCTCTTCAAACACCTGCTCAGGCGATAGCTGAGGCGGAATACGTAGCTGAATAAGAATCTCGCAATGAGACGGAATAAATGAAGCAGAACTGTTGCCACCCTTAATCCCAGTCAAACAGGAGGTAATTGAATAGAATCGGCTCTTCAGCTTCTCTTCACGCATATGAAGTCTGTTGATTTGCTTCCAAAAATCTAGAGCTTTCTCAATCGCATTATCAAACAGCCACGGAGCAGCAGAATGACCCGAAGGTGTCTCAACAGTAATCTTCACAGTTAAGATGCCTTTATAGCCGAAAACAACCTTCTCCAATCCGCTTGGCTCACCAAAAATGGCATAATCCGGCTGGATTCCTTCTTCAACAAAATGCTGAATGCCTGACCCTGAGCCTTCCTCATCCACTACACCGACAACAAGAATCTTACCTGGAAACCCCTTTTCCACAAACTTTGAAGCAGCCACAATCATGGCAGCCAACGGACCTTTTGCATCTACAGAACCTCTACCATACAGTTGGCCATCCTCAACGCGAATGGGAATCTCCCCTTCAACAGTGTCCATGTGCCCACACAACAAAACAACCGGAGTACCCTCACCGATTTCACCAATCACATTTCCAACTTCGTCCCTGTGAACCCGGAAACCTAGTTTCTTCATCTCGTTAGCCAAGAATAGAGAAATCTCCTCCTCACTGCCTGAGGGACTGTAAATCTTTATCATCCTAGTCAGCAAATCAACTGCATAGTCATTGCTCATCTGTTCTACTTCTCCAAAACTTCGTCCAGAACATCTATTACTGTGTCGATTTGTTCTTTTTCAATGACCAACGGAGGCAAAAACCGGACAACATTCCTTCCGGCATCCAAAACAAGAACACCTAGATCCATACAACCAAGCAATATGTTGTAAACGTCAAACCGCATCTCCATACCAATCATGAGACCCAAACCGCGAACTTCCCTGATAACCTTGTATTTTTCAGCTAATCCGTTCAGCTTACCCTTAAAGTAACCTCCAAGAGTCGCAGCACGTTCAGGAAGCTTCTCCTCAACAAGCACATCAATTGCAGCAGACGCCGCAGCACAAACCAATGGATTACCACTAAACGTGCTAGAATGCTCTCCACGCTGAAAAGCAGCCATAACATCTCCTTTAGCGAAGGTTGCACCCATGGGTAAGCCACCAGCGATAGACTTTGCAAGACACATAATGTCGGGAACCACGTTCCAGTGTTCGCAGGCGAAAACTTTTCCTGTGCGACCAAAACCAGTCTGCACCTCATCAAAGATCAATAATACATCCTTCTCGTAACATAGTTCTCGTAGTCCAGGAAGAAAATCGTCTGAGGGAAGCAATATTCCGCCTTCTCCCCTGATAGGCTCCACCAAAACCGCGGCTGTCTTATCAGTAATTGCTGCCTTAATCTTTTCTAGGTTATTTGGGGGAACATGTTTGAAACCAGGAACCAACGGCATGAATGCGTCACGATACTTCTTTTTCCAAGTTGCAGAAAGTGCACCCATGGTTTTGCCGTGGAACGCGCCCATCATGGCGATTATCTCAGTTTTACCTGAATATTTTCGGGCAAGTTTTAGGGCACATTCGACTGATTCGGTGCCGCTATTAGAAAGAAACACCCTATCCATACCTTTAGGAGCTAACCGGATGAGTTTTTCTAGCATTTCTGATCGTGAATCGTTATAGAACGAAGCATGACAAGCAATCAGTTTCTCAACTTGCATTTGTACCGCTTCGACAACTTTTGGGTGACAGTGGCCAACAATAGCGACTCCATAGCTACCCGTGCAGTCTATATACTCATTGCCGTTTACGTCCCAGACCTTGGCTCCCTTTCCTCTTGTTAGTGTTCGGTCTCTTTTGGCGAAAGTCTGTGCCATAATTTTTTCTTCAATATCAACTATTTCTTTTTCATTCACGAGTTATCACCGTACCGCCTTCATGCTTCAGGGCAGAAGAAATCGGAGTCTTCCTGACACCAGAACAGATCACAACTTCTTTAACGCCGTTTTTGAGGGCTTCCTGAGCAGCGTAAACCTTGGTTATCATTCCACCCCCAATCTTCTTCAGCTTAGTCTCAGCATCCTCAGTAGACAGTTCCGAAACCAATTTTCCGTCTAGCATTAAGCCTTCAACATCCGTCAAAAGAACCAACTTATCCGCATTTAAGGCTCCTGCGATGTTTGCTGCTGTTCGGTCAGCATCCACGTTTAAGGGCTCAAACTCTTCGCTAACTGCAACTGGAGAAACCAGCGGAACATACCCGTTATCAAGTAACAGCCTCAACAACTCGGCATTAACTTGGTTGACTTTTCCTGTGTATCCGCCATCAATAACCTGCTTTCTTCCCTGCTCATTAACTACAATCAGCCGCTTCTTTCGTTCTGCACGCAAAAGATATCCGTCCAAACCTGAAAGACCAACAACAGGTATCTCCTGCTTCTGAAGGGCCGAAACCAGCTTCTTGTTGATTCGTCCAGCCATAACCATTGTGAAAATTTCCATGGTCTCCTTGTCTGTGTATCTGCTGCGAAAGCCGGTAGGCGAAAACACAAACTTCTGTTCCTTGCCCAGTTTTGAGGCTACTTCTGTAACGCCTTTTCCTCCACCATGAACTAATACAAGCTTGTGCTCAGAAAGAACATTCTTTATGTCAGAAACAATTTCTGGAGGCACCTCATTGAGGATACTCCCGCCAACCTTAACTACAATCAGCATCTTTCTTCTCACATCGGATGGTAACCTTGACATTCAAGACCAGTTGTTTCGTCTACACCAAGCATAACGTTCATACATTGAACACCCTGACCGGAAGCTCCCCTCATAAGGTTGTCAATAGCCGAAAAGGCGAGTATCCTGTTGGTTCGATGGTCTAACTCGAAACCTATGTCAACAAAGTTTGAACCCATTGTAATTTTGGGGTCAGGTAGTTGATATGGTCCCTTCTTGAATTTAACAAACCGTATGAACTGCTCATCCTGATACATCGAACGGTAAAGTTTCCAGACGTCCCTTGTTTCTAGGGGCGCCTTAAGGAAACCGTGAATTGTGGAAAGTATACCTCGGATCATGTTTACTGCGTGGGGAGTGAAACAGACTGTTACTTTTTCGTCTGTTAGCAGGTTAAGTTCCTGTTCTATCTCAGCTACGTGCCTGTGATCTGCTACTTTGTATGGTCTTACGCCTCCAGCCCTTTCAGGATGATGAGAAGTAACTGTGGGTTTTTGGCCTGCACCAGAAGAGCCAATCTTCACGTCAGCTACTATACGGTTCTTTTCTATCGCTCCAGCCTTTACAAGAGGAGCTAATCCCAGAATTGTGGCTGTAGACATGCATCCTGGACAACCGATTAAGCGTGCTTTCTTGATTTCTTCGCGGTGAAGCTCAGGGCAACCATAAACTGCTTCATTAAGAAGGTCTGGGTGAGAGTGTTTCCAACCATACCACTTGTCATAGTCTGCTGGGTTGTGTAGGCGGTAGTCTGCGCTCATGTCAATAACTTTTACTCCTGTTTCAAGGAGTTGTGGGACTAGGTTTACTGATTTGCCGTGGGGCATCGCAGCGAAAACTAGGTCGCAGTTGTCTGCGATTTGGGAGATGTTTGGGGGAGTGAATTTTAGTTGTGTTGCTGCTCTAAGGTTTGGGTGAACTGTAAAGATGAATTCTCCTGCGTTTGCGCGAGATGTTACTGTGGTTAATTCAACTTTTGGGTGTGGAAGAAGCAGTCTTACTAGTTCGCCGCCCACGTATCCTGAGCCGCCAATTACTCCAACCTTCATTCATTTTTTCTCCTTTATTCTGAATCGATTATGCTTTGGGCTCCCTTAAGCAGTGCCTCTGCCAAGTTTATCCCAGCAGCCAATCGGGTTTGTTCCCAGAACTCGGGACAAGCATTGGTTTCATGGAACATGATGTTGTGTTTGTTCTTTTCCATGTTTTCTTCGATAACCTTCTTGATGTTTAAGTAAGCGTCTTGGTTCTTGTAGTTTTCAAAAGCTTTTTCCAGCTTCTTGTTCCAGGCTGAAAAGTTTGTCCGCTTAGTCTTGTCACGTTTAACGTTTTTCACGGCACCAAAAGATGGTTCAAGCTTGTCGAACTCTTCCATTAGATATTCGTCGTCAATTTCTTTGTTGTTGCCGACTTCAATCATGCCGTCAAACGCTAGAAGGTATGCTTTGCTGTCTCCTCCCATGGCTGCACCACATTTAGCTGAAATGTCTCTGATGTGTTGAGGTAAATTCACTCCGATAACCATGTTGCCCAGAAATGTGTTGGTTCGGAAATCTTTGAATCCTGCTCTTGCTAACGCTGTGGGGTAACAGTATGGCTTTTTTCCTTCCTCTTTTGTGACGATTATCCTCAAGTCGTAGAACCATTTTTCGACAAGATTTTGGGCTAAAACTCCCACAGGATTAATTATTGAGGGTTCAACTTCCTTGAGAATCGTTAACAGTTCTTCACGGTTTTTAGCGAGTTTAACGCTTTTTCCGTGAGTGCCTGCGTCTGGCTTAACTACAATATTGCTTACAAGTTCATTTTCTAGTAAGTCAGCTATGTCACCTTCGTTATGTATTTCCCGCCCATCTACAGTTTTTTCGTTTGAATCAACTGGAATGTAGATTGTGTCGGGAATCCTTATTCCTGCCTTCCAAAAATGCAACAACGACCTCAATTTGCTAAAGCAAGCGTATTCTACACACTGGGGATTTATGACATGTTTGTCAAATGCCTCAAGAACATTAGCTGCGAAAAGCCTCCTGTTCTTGCTTTGTGCACGATTTAACACTACTTTAATGTCTTTGAGAATGTTCGTGTAATCTTTACCTTTGGTTCGAAGCTTGTAACCTTTTCCATCAAAGCGAACAGCAACTTTACGAAATGGAATATAAACCAAGTCAATTCCCATCTCCTCTGCAGTCATCTTAATGCCTTTTTCGTCAGTTTCGGAGCTCTCAAACAAAATTCCAATGCTCATCTCTGTTTTTTCACCCTCACTTCAAATGTATTTTTTGTTCTATAGGTGTTTTTCAATCTACTTCTTTTCTGTTTCTAATGTAAAAAGATAAAAAGAAATAATGAGAGGAACCTATTCTCCCCAGTCTTCCCCTTCAATTCCAAGCTCTTTAAGTTCGACGCAGTCGCCCTTATTTTCAGTCACTTCTAATTCAAGACCGCAGCTCGGGCAGCTCAGAATCTCTCCTTTCATGACATCCTCTGGGACTTCGATCTCCGCGTCGCAATCGGGACAGTTGGCTTTCTTCACGACTTACACCTCTTTGGTTTAAAGTGAGCCATTATAAAAAATGTTGCTATTTATAAGAATTTCGGATTATTAACTGATGGTTTTGCATTTTTTCCAACTTATTATACGGAATCCGTAGAATTGGTGCTGTTTACGTCAATAATTTTCGGATACTACTTAACCCCGACTTAGGGGGGAAAAGGGCGCTGAACTACGGAAATCGTTACTAAGGTGCTGCAAAATGTTCAGTAATCGTTAAATTTTTCCGTAACTGTACTGTCTTGGAAGTGGAGATAATGGACGATACTGACAAAGTGATAATCGAAATTCTGAAGCATGATGGTCGTGCCACCTACAGTGATATCGGAAAGAGGATTGGTCTGTCTGAGGGCGCAGTTCGGAAGAGAATAAAAGCCCTTGTTGAAACCGGTGCAATAAGGCGGTTCACTATTAAGGTTGGGCTTACAGAGGGGGCGGAAGCTATAGCTCTACTTTCGGTTGATCCCTCTTTGCCAACTTCAGAAGTCTCACAATTGCTTAAGAAATTCTCTAACGTAGAAACAGTCTTCGAAATTACTGGAGAATACGACATTGCAGTAACGATATCCGGTTTGAATATAACAGAAGTCAATGAATGCCTTGAAAAGATACGTCGCCTTAAAGGCGTAGCCACTACAAACACCATGATTGTCCTACGCAGCTGGTAACCTTCTTTAATTATTTTTTATTACGGTTTCAGAAACTATAGTGATCTTTTCGTATTTCAATTGTCACAATTTCACATAAAGTATATATGTTTGTGCGTTTTGTATTCTTCCAAAATCTAATTAACAAACAGTGTGTAAAAGGAAGGCCTACCGAAGTGGAAGACCAATATATTGACGAGCAGGGGCAAAAACTACTAGAGAAGCTGAAAAGGGAAGGCGTTCTCCCAAGCCCCTACAACTTCGCTAACTATCGAGCTCCCTGCCTAGACGAGTATATAGTTCACGACAGTACTCTACGAGAGGGAGAACAGACACCAGGCGTAATCTTCAGTATAGAAGACAAACTGAAAATCGCCAAGAAACTGGACGCTGTGGGGGTACCACAAATAGAATCAGGATTCCCCGCTGCTTCAGAAAAACAGAGAAAATGTGTGGAAGCCCTAGTTGACCTGAATCTAGACGCTCAACTGTCTGCTTTTGCTCGTGCAAAAAAGGAGGACATAGATATTGTCGCAGACAGCGGAGCAGACGGTATTGTGCTCTCTTTATCCATTTCTCCGTATCATCGAGAATTTAAATTTAAAGGCATGAGCAAAGAAAGTTATCTTGAAAAACTTGAAGAACATATCAGTTACGCAGAAAGTTATGGACTCTATATCATATACAGCGCCGAGGACACAACTAGAGAAAATGACTTGGAATTCCTGAAAAAAGCATACAAAACAGCAGAGACGTCAGGAGCAGATAGAGCACGAATAGTTGATACTCTAGGCTGCGCAAGCCCCAATGGGATGGCGTTTTTAGTTAAAGAAATTGGAAAAGAACTGGAAATCCCTATCGAAGTTCACTGCCACAATGACCTTGGTCTAGCATTAGCTAATTCGTTGGCATCTGTTGAGGCTGGTGCATCAACTGTATCAACATCCGTGAACGGATTAGGTGAAAGAGCGGGAATAGCGATGACCGAAGAAATAATCCCTGTCCTTCATATGCTCTATGGCACAAGCATCTTTGAGATGAATCAACTAACCTCGTTATCTGAGCTTGTTCAATCAATTTCGGGAATAAGAATGCCTCCTCACAAGCCTTTAACTGGTGACAACGTAAATGCTCATAGTTCAGGAATACACCAGCATGGAGTACTAGTTAATCCGACAACATACGAGTTTTATCCACCCAGAATGATGGGTCAGAAACGAAAAATCTATATTGACGAATTAGGTGGCAGGCACGGAATAATCTACGTGGCGAAAGAATTAGGTATAGAAATTTCTGATGAAGTAGCTAGAAAAGTTCTCGAAAAAATAAAGTCATCTTTTTCTTCTGGGGAACGGCGAAGCTCCTACACACCTGACGAGATAAAACAATTAATAGATGAAATCGAAAAGTGTTGAAATCGATGGCTTCTACAATAACCGAGAAAATTTTAGCTTACGCTTCGCATCAGAAAGAGGTTGTTGCAGGAGATTTTGTTGTAGCAGAAGTAAGCTACGCCATGGCACATGACTCAACTGCTCCGTTGGCAATAGAAAGCTTCAGCAAAATCACAGACAAAGTCTTTGACAAAGACCGTGTCATAATTGTTTTCGACCACTTCTTTCCCGCTCCCACAGTAGCCGGAGCCACACTGCACCAAAAATCAAGAAAATTTGTGATGGAACAAAATATTTCTGGCTTCTTCACCAATGGCGTTTGCCACCAGCTTCTAGTAGAAAATTTTGTTTCACCGGGTGACGTAGTTGTTGGAGCTGACTCTCATACATGTACCTGAGGGAGCTTTAGGTGCCTTTACCACTGGATTAGGATCAACTGATATAGGTGGAGTTATGGCTACTGGAAAATGTTGGTTTCGTGTTCCTGAAAGCTTAAAATTTAATTTAACTGGAAAAACAAAGAAGGGTGTTTATGCAAAAGACGTCATCTTAAGCATCGTTGGCGATGTTAGAGCCGATGGAGCGCTCTACAAAGCTTGTGAATTCACCGGCGACTATGTAAAAAATGCTACTGTTGCTTCTCGTTTGACCTTATGTAATATGGCTATTGAGATGGGTGGTAAAAACGGTATAATTGAAGCTGACCAAAAAACGCTTGATTTTCTGGACGGTAGAACAGGAAAAATCTTCAAAAGCGACAAAGACGGGGTTTATGCTGACGAATTCGAAATCGAGGTGGAAGATGTTGAGCCACAGGTTGCTCTTCCTCCAGTAGTAGATAATGTGGAACCTGTTTCCGTTGTTGAGGGAAAACCGATTGATCAAGCTTTCTTGGGAACATGCACCAACGGAAGACTAGAAGATATCGAAGTTGCGACTAAAATATTGAAAAACAAGAAAATTTCCCGAAACGTCCGGTTATTGGTTACTCCTGCCTCAGAAGCCATATACTTTGCAGCCCTCGAGAAGGGATACCTGCAGGATCTTGTGGCGGCGGGTGCGGCAGTTTGCAACCCCACCTGTGGTCCATGTGTTGGTAGACACGGGGGAGTGTTGGCTGAAGGAGAGGTTTGTATTTCAAGTCAGAACCGAAACTTTAGTGGTCGGATGGGTGATCCAAAAGCGGAGATTATTCTGGCTTCACCAGCGACTGTTGCGGCCTCAGCTTTAGCTGGAAAGATTGTTGATCCGAGGGATTACATGTGAAAGTTTGGAAGTTTGGAGACGACATAAACACTGATGTTATAACTCCAGGCAGATATACAGTCACAACCGACAAGAAACGGTTAGGCGAGATAGCGTTTATAGAGTACCGACCCGATTTCAGTAAAAACGTTAAAAAAGGGGACATAATCGTTGCAGGAAATAATTTTGGTTGTGGTTCTTCTAGAGAACATTCTCCTGTAGCCATAAAGGCTGCTGGAATTAGTGCAGTTATTGCCAAATCATTTGCTCGCATCTTCTTTAGAAACTCGATAAACATTGGGCTTCCGCTATTTATTTCTGAAGATGCAGAAAAAATCGATGACGGTGACGAAGTTGAAATCGATTTTGATACTGGGGAGATTCAAGACAAGACTAAGAACATAATTCTTAAGGTGAAGCCTTTACCCGCGTTTATGCAGAAGATTGTAGAGAAGGGTGGATTGGTTGAATTTCTAAGGAGTGGTGGATATGACAACCTATAAATTAGCGGTTATTCCAGGTCCTGGAATTGGTGCTGAAGTTGTTCCTGAGGCTATTCGAGTACTAGAAAGTACGGATTTAACTTTTGATTGCCGTTATTTTGAGGTTGGCTTTGAAGTTTGGAAAAAGACTGGATCTCCGGTACCCGGTAATGTTTTAGAAGGAATAAAAGAAACTCAGGCTTGCTTGTTTGGTGCAACTACTACTCCTGTTGGTGTTCCTGGTTACAAAAGTGCAATTATTACATTACGAACAGCTTTGGGTTTATATGCTAATGTCAGGCCAGCTAAGAGTTATCCTAATCAGAAAGGGATGAAAGGTGTTGATTTGGTAATTGTGAGAGAGAACACCGAAGGTATGTATAGCGGAATGGAGTTTGCTTTACCTGATTCTGCCTATACGATAAGAAAAATTACACGTAAAGCGACTGAACGTATTGCCAAGTTTGCATTCGAATTAGCAATGAAACGACGAAAGAAAGTCACTGTGGTTACAAAGGCAAATGTTTTGCGGCTTACCGACGGTTTGTTTCTTGAGGTTTCACAAAAGGTTGCCAAAGATTATCCTGAAGTAGAAATGGAAGAAGCATTTGTTGATGTTACAGCAATGAGGTTGATTCTGAAACCTGAGATATTTGATGTAATTGTAACTTCCAACCTTTTTGGTGATATACTTTCAGATGAATCTGCTGGTTTAGTTGGAGGCTTAGGTTTAGCTCCCAGTGCCAACATTGGGACGGATTATGCCTTATTTGAGCCTGTCCATGGTTCTGCACCTAGGCTTGCAGGTAAAGGGATAGCTAATCCTATGGCTGCGGTCTTAGCGTCGAAGATGATGTTAGATTACTTAGGTGAAAAAAGTTGGGCTGATCGAATTGAAAGCTCAATAACAAAAGTTCTTAAAGAAGGAAAAGTTTTGACACCAGACCTTGGGGGCTCTTCATCCACAAATCAGGTAACAGATTCAATTATTGAATTCCTTTAAATTCACTTCATTTTATTACACTATTGAACTCTAGATTGTAATGTCTAATTTGAAAATTTGTTATACCTTTAGTTAGTTACTGTTATATTTTTTAAAAACTGTATTAGAACTTAGTGTCTTCCTTTGTGTCTCTGATTTCTTTGGCTTCTGGTTTGTTTCTGTCTCCAGTCTCGTTTTCTTTGAGTATCTATACGTTCTCTTGAGAATTCAAAGTGTTTTGAACCATGTCGTCTATAATCATCTAATTCTCTGTAGAATTCTGAGTAATCCATCTCGTCTTTGGAAAGAGTCTCCAGAATGTTGTTCAATTCAGTTCTTATGTGTGATTCTGCTATTTTATCCCATGTCTCTGAATAAGCAATATAAGCTGCGTGAAATTTAAAATCAGACGGTTTATCGATCAACAGTTTCGTTACTTGTTCTGTTTGAGTTTCTTCTATTTGGGCTTCTTCGTTATTAGTGTTCGTTTCTTCAGTCATAACTTTCTATACCCTGAAACTGATGGAAATATTACACACACCAACGCTATAAATATTTATCTAACTTGCCTGTTTCTCTTTTTTTATTGTTAGAAACTATTTACTGTGTATTCCACCACAGAAAGTAGTTACATATTCAAATACAACCCGTGACGCATCTGACAATAATTCTTTGGATATCCCAGGAACTCCGCAAACAATTATTGTAATATTTTTTGTTTCCTCGGTTACTTTTGTGTTTTCTGCATCCCTGTAAGGGTAAACAGCTATTAACTTTTCATTGTCGGAGACTACTATTTCTCCACCTTTCAAGATCAATGGTTTTTCCATTCCGATTCCATAAAACTGCTCTTCCTCTTCTGCAAATCTCATAAGAATATCTGCATCCAGTTTATCAGTGTCAAAAGTTGCTAATGCGATTCCGCTCTTGATGGATGCTAAGTTGTAGGCATCAACAAGGGTGTTTATCCTTGGAATGGTTTTTCCTGCTAGTATTCTTCGAATCAAAGCCTCTGCAGCTGGACGTATTTTAGTAGGATCAATTCCAATTTTCCAGAAAAAATCTCGGTATGCCCTGAACGTTTGTTGGTCCTTTACCAAGTTAATGTTATACTCGCTTCTCACCTGTTTCATAACTTCAAATTTGGTTTTTTCAAGTTCATCATCTATTTTATGAATCTTCACACCTTTAATTTGGATCATAAGAGCATTAAGGTCTGGAAAACGAGTACTGATTTCTGAATCGATTTTCAAGATCATAACTGTGTGTTCTCCATGGCTTTGAATATCCATCCATTTTTCTGTCAAATAAAGTATTCAAAAATGTTTCTGGGTGCGTGCAAAAACTATTCTAGATTGATTCTGTTTTTATCGGAGTTTTTCTTCGTATTGATACCTTGAGTAAGATTAGAATTGCCAGAAGAATAACCAATATACCTCCGATCATAAGCAACTCAACGGGTAAGATTACAAGATTAAACGTATTGCTAGCTGCTTCGCTATAATTATTATCTCCTGACCAGTTAGCTCTGATTGAATATATACCCCAGGATGGAGAATTCCACGTATGGGAATATTGTCCGTTAGTGTCGGTTAAAATTGTGGCAATTTCAGTCATTGTTGAGCCAATAGTGCTCGCATAAAGAGTGATTTTTTCACCCGCAATGGATGGCGAAAGTGAACCAGTTATCTCTACTTTGTTTTGAGACTCGTCTTGAGAAACGATGAAATTCTTGGAAAGCGACATGTAGATCGCAGAAGAATCAGGTATAGTAATACTGGACGATACCTGCCCCGGAGCTGTCTGCTCATAATTTATTAGCGTTATTATTTTTGCTGTTGAACGTTGAAGAATCTCTGGGCATTCTCCGATGCGCCATCCTGTTTTCCACTCATTTCCTGTAGTTTCTGCAACATAGTATTTCTTTCCTTCATGACTGTAAAAATAAACCTGAGACCTGGCATCCTTTGGGCTTTCTGGAAGATGAACACCTACAAGCATGTGGTCATGTTGTTCAAGAAGGAGCAGAACAACATCAAGTCCACCCGCCTTCATTATGGATGCTGCTACTATGGATAAGAGGTCGCAATCCCCCTCGTTTTCAATCATTGTTTCTATCGGATATTTTTGGGGATCACTTTCTACATATGAAATCTGATGTACTATCATAAGCACGCCATTACTGAAGTCCTCTTCGTTGCTGTAGATTGTCCAAAGGTCGTCTGCGATTGGTTTCAGAGAGTCTGGGGTTGCGAATTTGGAGAAGTCGGAATTGTATAGATTGTGGTCTTGGTTGCTATAGTAATCGTAGAGTGATTCAGTTACTGAGACTCTTAGACGGTAGGTTGTAGAGCCACCTGGCCCGTTTTTAAGTTCGTAGCTATAAGTGTGGGTGTCAGCGAAGCAAGAGGTAGATAAAAGAATCAGTAGCGAAATGCAGAACGGTGTAATGAGCATCTTTTGGTGTTTTGATGAAAACATACAACTAATTCCTTGTTGATCGAGTTATTTAATCATAATCAAAATATTAAATACGTAACGACAAAAATAAAGGCTGATTCTTTTGGTTGACAGATAAAATAGATCAGGGTTTGATATCTGAACAACCATCAATTTTTTTGTAACAAACTTTTAATCTTTCAATAGTGTCTGTTTTTGGTGGCGGGTCTAGGCGGGGGGCTAGGGGTCCCCTGAACCGTAAACCCTCTATACGACGGGCTGAATGCCTTGGCGAGGCGTCAAAGATCGTCAGACATCCTCAGTCCTCTAACCGTGACTATCCGTCCCTTTAGGCTGGCGTACGTGGAGCCGCCTTCGTAGGGAGGCTGTTAACCGCGCTTACCAGGCGAACCTGGCCAGGCCCGGGAGGGAGCAACCTAAACTTGGACGTTCAGCGCTTAGGGGATCGCGGATACGAGTGCAGAGATTGGGGAAACTGGCGAAAACTGGGCGACGAACCAAGGTGATCCGCCACTTCAATTTGCAATGAATTAATTGTATATTTTTGAAAACAGTCTTTACTAAAAAAATTAGAATTTACATTATCGTCTTATAATGGCGTCTCTAAATGAAATGCGCACAAAATCTTGAAAGCATACCTTAATGTAGCTCAAGGAATTTAGCAAGCATCATTATTACTTGGTTTTTTCCCTAGAAATCATTTAAAGCTTTTTTTGATTTCATCTAATGAAAGAATGGGAATATTGTTCTCTCTTAGAATTTTTTCAGCCTTTTCCAAATCATTAACTCTTAATATTACAGCAAGTTTTCCATCTATTAGAACCGCAGATGAATAAGCATATTCAATGTTCAGATCTTTATCTCCTAATAATTTTGCAATCACAGAGACCTTACCTTTTTCGGTTATCAGAATAGCTATTACTTCTGTATTTTTTTTAGATTTTGCTAGAATAAAATCTGCCTCTTCTAAATCTTTTTCTGCTCTTTCAGGATCTTCGGCTATCATTCTAACTAATCCAAATTCTCCAGCGTCGGCAATTGACAAAGCGAATATTTTCATCTGGAACTTATCAACATGTTCAATTACTTCTGATAAGGCACCTGGCCTATTATCTAAAAATACACTTACTTGTTTTATCGGCATGTTCTCTCCCTAATCTCAAGAAGTTGCAAACAATATTTATATTTTCACACAGCTAACATTTCATACTTCACTTGGAGACTAACGATTTGCTCAACTGTATTGATGTTTCAAAAAAGTTTGGCGGACTTCAGGCACTTAAGACTGTAAATTTCACCGTAAATAAAAATGAGATTACTGGACTTGTTGGACCTAACGGCTCAGGCAAATCAACACTTCTAAATGTAATTAGTGGAATATACAAACCAGATTCGGGACAAGTTGAATTTTTAAATGAAGATATCTCAAAACTTCCATCACATCAAATATGCGCTAGAGGAATAACAAAAACGGCGCAAACAGTCCAATCATTTCCTGATATGACGGCTCTTGACAATGTTTATCTTGGCGCACTTTTCGGAAGAAAAACTGAAGACGAACACGACTTACTAACCAAAGCAAAAGAGCTTCTGGCCTTTGTTAGCCTTGATAATAATAAGTTCAAAGTCCCAGCCAAAAATTTGAATGTAATAGAATTGAGGCGGGTCCAGCTTGCAAGAGCTTTAGCTACATCACCTAAACTGCTTTTGTTGGATGAGCTTCTTACTGGGTTAACTCCAAGAGAGAGTGATGAAGCAATAGCTTTGATTAAACGTATCAATAAACAGGGAGTAACTCTGCTTATAGTAGAACATGTAATGAAGGTAATAATGGGACTTTGTGACCGGGTGACCGTTCTTCATCATGGGGAGAAAATTTGTGAGGGAAACCCAAAAGAAGTGTGCAATGACGAGAACGTCATAAAAGTATACTTGGGCAAAAAATTCTCTTTTGATGAGGAGTTATAATGCTAGAAGCCAGTAATGTTTCCGCCGGATATGGAATGGTCCAGATTCTGTGGGATGTTTCTTTCAAGATTAAAGAAAAAGAGATAGTTAGCATAATTGGTCCTAACGGCGCAGGTAAAACAACTCTAGTAAAAACAATAATGGGTTTGTTACCCGCAACAACTGGAACTATCCAGTTTAAAGGAGAAAACATCCAAAATCTGCCACCTTATGAGATTGTTAAGAAAAAAATAAGTTTGATTCCTGAAGGAAGAGACATTTTTCCAAAAATGAGTGTTGAAGAGAACATTCTCTTAGGTGCTTACACAATAAAAGATAAACAACGAGTTCAGGACTCAAAGGAACGTATTTTCCAAATTTTTCCTGTCCTAAGAAAAAAACAGAAAGCTTTAGCTCAGACCCTAAGTGGAGGAGAACAACAGATGCTGGTCATAGGTAGAAGTCTGATGTCAAATCCTGAACTCTTAATACTTGATGAGCCCTCACTGGGTTTAGCTCCTATAATCGTAGCCAAAGTATTGGATACATTACGACAAATAAATGACGAGGGAGTTGCTGTTCTTCTGGTTGAGCAAAACATACGTGACTCATTAAACATCGCCAATAGAGCCTACGTTTTAGAAGAAGGCAAGATTATTATAGATGGCAAAGGGAGAGAACTGCTATCAAATGACCATATAAAAGAAGTATATTTGGGCATTTAATTGGAGATTTCGTTATGGCAGATCTGTACTGGAATAAAAAAATCGAAACCGCCACCAGAGACGAACTAAAAAAGCATCAATTTAAGTTACTCAAATCGCAAGTAAAATATTGTTATGAAAATTCGAGGTTTTACCGCAACAAATTCAAAATTTCAGGCATAACACCCGATGACATAAAGACGTTAGATGATGCTGCAAAAATTCCTTTCACTTCAAAAAATGATCTGCGCGATAATTATCCATTTGGAATGATCACGGTTCATCTTGATGACATTGTTGAAATACATGCATCCAGTGGAACAACAGGAAATCCAGTTGTTGGAGCATACACTACAAACGACATGGATATTTGGGCAGAACTGATGGCAAGATCACTCTATGTTACGGGCGTAAGAAAAGAGGACGTAATGCATAACGCCTATGGCTATGGCTTATTTACAGGCGGCCTCGGGTTTCATTATGGTGCACAAAAAATTGGAACAACAATACTTCCTATCAGCGGGGGAATGACAGAACGTCAAATAAAACTCATGAAAGATTTCGGTTCTACAGTGTTATGTTGCACTCCAAGTTATGCAATCTACCTTGCAGAAACAATGGCACAATCAGGAATCAACCCTGAAAAAGACCTTAAACTTAAATTGGGCCTGTTTGGTGCAGAGCCTTGGTCTGAACGAATAAGAGAAAGAATTGAAAAAGAACTTAAAATTGAAGCTTTTGATATTTATGGATTGACAGAATTGTGTGGTCCAGGAGTATCCGTGGAGTGTAATGAACATAACGGATTACACATTTGGGAGGATCACTTCCTTATCGAAACTATAGACCCGGAAACAGGTAAAGTATTACCCGCAGGAGAAGAGGGGGAACTGGTTTTTACTACACTCACAAAAACTGGTTTACCAATTCTTCGATTCAGAACCAGAGACATTTCAGTTATCGAAACTGGAAAATGTGATTGTGGACGAACCCATTCTAGAATGATGCGAATAAGAGGAAGATCAGACGACATGATGATCATACGGGGTGTCAACGTTTTTCCTTCACAGATCGAGTATGCCATAATGGGGCTTCCGGAGTTAGCTGCCCACTATCAAATTGTTCTTGAAAGACCCGAAGCTTTGGATGTTTTCACCATAAAAGCAGAACTTACAGAAAAAAGCGTAAAGAGCAGCAAAAAAGAAATAGAAGCATTGAAGCGAAAAATAAAACAAAAAGTAAATAACATTACAGGTCTTTCGCCAGTCATCGAACTAGTTAAACCCGGAGAACTTCCTAGGACCGCAGGAAAAGCAAAACGCGTTTTAGATATGCGTTCAGGAAAAATTTGAAGGCTTAATCGGAATGATCGCCAAGATAGCTGTGGACAAACCAGGCAGTTACCTTTTGCTAAATGGCGACGAAGCAGTTGCAAGAGGTGCTGTAGAAGCGGGAGTAAAAGTGGCAACCGCCTATCCTGGAACGCCATCAACTGAAATTCTTGAAACTATAGCTGGTGCAGCTAAAAACTTTGGAATATATGCTGAATGGAGTATAAACGAAATCGTTGCCTTAGAAGTAGCCGCAGGTGCATCAATGGCGGGTGTAAGATCCATTGTTTCTATGAAGCATGTTGGATTAAATGTTGCTTCAGACGCTGCCATGACTCTAGCATACACTGGTGTTAAAGGAGGTTTGGTTCTTGCTGTATGCGATGATCCGCAAATGCACAGTAGCCAAAATGAGCAGGATACCAGATATTTTTCGGTTCATTCTGATATTCCACTTTTTGATGCCGGTAATCCTCAAGAAGCCTTAGACATGACCAGAGAAGCATTCAGAATAAGTGAAAAACTGCAACTGCCAGTGATTGTTCGTTTAACTACTCGAGTAGCGCATGGAAAAGGGCGCGTAAAGATTAGTAGGATTTTAAAAGGTTCTCGAAAAGCAGAGTTTGATAAGGACGCCTCAAGATGGGTAATGGTACCTTCCAATGCGCTTAAAAGACATAGTGTTCTTAAAGAAAAAATCCAAGAAGCAGCCGAACTTGTGAATTCATCAGATTTTAATATAATTGAGAACAATGAAAAAGAAATTGGTATTGTAGGTAGCGGCATAGGCTACTATTATGCAAGGTCAGTGTTGGATGCAAAACAGTTTTCGTGGCTAAAGTTGGGTTTTGTGTATCCGTTCCCTAAAGAAGTTTTTACGACTTTTGCATCTAAAGTCAAAAAGATAATTGTAATTGAAGAATTACGGCCATACATTGAAGATTGTATTAAATGTTTACATCCTGAAATTCTGGGAAAAAACAACACTGCGTTGGATGAAATTGGCGAGTTTACTCCAGACATTCTAAGAGATTTCTTTGCAAGTTTGGGATTATGTGAGAATGCTGAACCTAGGACCGCGTTAGATTTGCCGTTGCGTCCTCCAGTGCTTTGTCCAAGTTGTCCTCATCGAGCCTTCTATTATGCTTTGAATACAGTTAATCAGTTTGTTTCTTGCAACCCCAAAAAGTGTAACGGTTGTGTTGTATGCGAGTATGCATGCTCGATGGAGAAGGAAGAAACCTTCAATCCCGCTAAATCCAGAATAAGAGCTGTAAGACTTGACACGATTTCTAATATTGCGATGACTTGTAGGACATGTAATGACGCACCATGTGTTGCAGCTTGTCCAAACGATGCATTAACACAGTCAACTGAGGATAAAACAATATTAGTTGATGAAAGAAAATGCAAGGGATGCGGTTGGTGCATTCAAGCATGCGAATATGGTGCAATAACTCTGCATCCTGGGTCGAAAAAAGCTGTAGTTTGCGACATGTGTAATGGCAAGCCTGTTTGTGTTGAATGGTGTCCAGAAAGTGCACTGAGCCTCAAAGGTAAAACCACAGACAAAATAGTCACAGGTGACATTGGATGTTATACTCTTGGATTCATGCCACCAGTAAATACAGTTCAAACTTGTCTTTGTATGGGCGGAGGAATTTCGCAGGCTGCAGGAATGGTTCACGCTGGAGCTAAGGACAAAGCTTTTGCGGTAATAGGTGATTCAACATTCTTTCACGGTGGAATGCCTGGACTACTGAACATTGCATACAATAAATCGAATGTTTGTGTAGTAATATTGGATAACAGTACTGTAGCGATGACTGGGCATCAGCCGACACCCGGATCGGGAAAGAATGCTTTAGGTGAACAAACAAAAGTTATTGAATTGGCGGATGTTGCTCGAAGTCTTGGAATCGAGAAAGTGGAAGTTGTTGACCCTTATAATGTTGAAGAAACACGGAAAGCGATAAGAGACGTTATAGATTATCGTGGTCCATCAGTTATAATATCTCGTAGACCTTGTCCTCTGCTTGTTAAAAAGGGGCCAAGGCGGGAAGTTTTAGAAGAATGCAACGCGTGTGGTGTTTGCGTTGAACAGTTTGGTTGTCCAGCGATTTCATTAACTTCTGAACGTGCTGAGATTGATCCGACCCTATGTTATGGTTGCGGGGTATGCGAGGAGATTTGTCCTTTTGATGTTATAAGGAGCAAAAAATAGATGGTTTTGAATATTGTTTTTTCAGGAATAGGAGGACAAGGCATCGTTGTTGCTAGCGACATCTTTTGTGAAGCCGCTCTTTTTGATGGTTTGGATGTTGCAAAAGCTGAAGTTCATGGAATGGCTCAGAGAGGTGGATCAATAGTTGCACATGTCAGGGTTGGCGACAAGGTTCAAGCTCCTTTGATTGAAAAAGGGAAAGCTGATATAATATTAGGTTTTGAAATGCTTGAAGCTGCAAGAGTCTTGCCAATGTTGAGTAAAAATGGGACAGTTATCATGAACACTAAGTATATTCCACCTAGCACATCTGCTGGTAGCTCATCTGATTTTAATCATGAAAAGATTTTAAGTATAATACTAGACAAAACGGGCCAAGTTTATGAAATTGATGGAATTGGCATCGCTAATCGGCTTGGAAATATTTTGGCTGTAAACACAATCCTTCTTGGGGCACTCTCTGCGATTCCCAAGAACCCAGTAACTAAAGAATCGTTAGAAAAGGCTATCGCAGATAGACTTAAAGAAAAATACGTAGCTCTTAACCTTAAGGCCTTCAACATTGGCAGAGAACAGGTAAAGTTGGGTTAATTTTATTAACACTTTGTTTGCAATACTAACGAAGTTAGAGGAAACTAAGATGGTAAACAGTAAATTACTTGCTGCTGTAGTTATTGCGATTGTAATCGTTGGAGCTGTTGCTGCTTACATATTAATTTCACCACCTGCATCAGATAGAACGACAATCAAAATAGGTCTAGTTGCACCATACCAAATTCCCGTAGGACAAGACATGGACCGTGCCGCCAGAATGGCCGTTGAGGAAATTAACGCTATGGGCGGGATTTACGTTGAATCTCTTGACAAGAACCTCACTATTCATTTGGTAACTGGAGACACAGAAAACGCTAATCCAGATGCTGCAGTAAATGAAGTCACACGACTAATTGAACAAGAAGATGTTGACCTCCTAATCGGAGGATTCGGAAGCGGAGCTACACTTGCAGGTCAAGTTCCAGCCATAGAAGCTCGTGTTCCTTACATTATAACAGGTGCTTCAAGTCATCTTGTTACAAGAAGAGGCCCGCAAGCCAATTATGGTGGTCTTCCAGAAGACTCCCCTTTGCGAATAACCGATGCAGAAGGAATGAGTTACATGTTCCACTATTGTACTACCACCTTTCACTATTCAGAAACAGTTGCCCATTTCTTCGCTGAAGCCATGAAACCACTGCTAGAGACTGAAAAAGGCATTACAAGGAATCTAAGGTTAGCTGTTCTATATCGTGATGACGCTTTTGGAAAAGGAGTCTGGGATGCAACCAAACACTTCATAGAAACAGACAACTTAGCAATAGATATCGTTGCAGAACAAAGCTATCCTACAACTACAACAACCTTCCAAGCAGAACTAACAAACATTAAAGCTGCTAATCCTGACGCGGTTTATGTTGTAGACTTTACAGGAAATACTGCCACTATTTACAAACAAGGACAAAACGATGTTGGATTAAACACTCTATACATAGCAGTTGAATGCTGTGAAGAACCAGAGTTTTACACCGCACTTAAAGAATGGGGTGACCGTCAACTACTAGAATCAAAATTTGCCTCCTACGCTGGACCTCCATTCTACTTGCCAATGATGGATACATATGTAGCAGACTATTCTGCAGAGTACGGGCAGGTACCAGGAATGATGGGTGCAGACACATACGACGCGTTCTATATTGCCAAAGATGCCATAGAGAGGGCTGGAACATTAGACAAGAGTGACATTAGAGCAGCTATAGAATCATGCAGTCTGGATCAAATGTTAATCATAACTGAGAGCGGAAAAATCGAATTCAGCACCGCAACAGAATCATACCATGAGATCGCTCCGTTCACTTTTGTGGAACAACTATTCTACGATGCAACCGTTGGCGAATGCAGACCACAAGTAATCTGGCCTGAAAAGGCTCCAATCGTTGGCAACATAAAGCAGACAGACTTTGTGCTTCCCGATAACTATGAGCCAGGAAGTCCGTGAGAATGACTTTAACAGTCAACATTGAACTTCCCAACCATCCTTTTTTCTTTTTTAAGATTCTTTGTTTTCCCCTTGAATTATCTTTATAACGGAAATTTTAAGTAGAATATAGCTAAACAACTGTTGAAAATCAAATGATTGACGCAACAACCCTGCTTCTAACTTTGATATGGGGCGTAGCAATAGGCTGTATATACATTTTGCTTGCAACTGGATTGAATCTGATTTTTGGTGTAATGAAACTAGTAAATTTTGCCCACGGCGAACTCCTAATGGTAGGTGCATATGTATGCTTCTCAATAAGTAATGCTTTTGGAGTGAATGCCTACATAGCATTGTTTTTGTCGATGGGAATAGTTGCATTAATTGGAGTAGCAGTTGAAAGATTAGCTTTCCGCAGGGTTTTGGGAGCAGACAAACTTAACGAGATTTTTGTCAGCCTTGGATTGATACTGATCTTTGATAACATCGCAGTCCTGATTTGGGGCGAAAAAATTAAACAAATTACCAGTCCCTTCGAAAACATGAGTTTACAGTTGGGTGAAGTAGCCATAAACTATGACCGGTTAATAGCCCTCGCTTTTGTTGCTGCTATACTAATTGGGCTAGTATTTCTAATAAAGAAAACCAAAATAGGTAGAGCTATGAGAGCAACAAGCCAAAAAAGTCAAGCTGCAATGCTTATGGGAATAAATATTGAACATATTTACATTTTCACTTTTGCGTTAGGTGCAGCATTAGCTGGAGCCGCAGGCTCACTTTACGGTATAATCTCTCCGTTCACTCCATACATAGGAGCGATACCCACTATCAAAGCGTTTGCAATCATAATCTTGGGTGGATTGGGAAGCATACCCGGAGCAATAATCGGCGGCCTTCTATATGGAATCGCAGAACAAACAGCAGTAATATTTCTCGGAGGCATCTGGAGAGACGCGGTTGCCTTTTCACTTCTAATAATTGTTCTTATTATCAGACCAAAAGGACTCTTTGGAGAGAAGGGTGATTAGATGTTCAAGAACGAGTTCACGAAGGAAAATATTCTTAAGATTTTTCAGAACACAAAAGGTAGAATAATCCTGATTGCACTTGCAGCTTCTTTGGCTTTCCCAATTTTTGTAAGTGATACTTACATTATTCGAATTGTAACGCTTATCGCCATTTTCACAATATACGCTTCAAGTTGGAATCTATTAGCCAGTTCGGGGCAAGGTTCGCTAGGGCACGCAGCATTCTTAGGTATAGGCGGATTCAGTTCATCATTGCTTGCAATAAACTTAGGTATTCCCCCAATAATCGGAATTTTCATTGGAGCTGTATTCTCTGCCGTAGTCGGGTTTCTGATAGGTGTCACATGTGTAAGACTCCAAGCTTGGTTCTTAGCTATGGTAACCTTCGGATTTTCTGTTATTGCAGAAACTTTGTTTAGCCAGTTTGACGACTATACGCATGCTGTTCTTGGTTTCCGAACCCCATTTCTGGTAGGTTCAGGATTACCTTTCTATTACTTTGCAGTTGTAATTAGTGCCATAACCGTGGCTGTAATTTATCTTATAATGAAGTCAAAAATGGGATTGGCTTTTAGAGCAATACATCAAAACGCAGCTGAGGCAGGTATGATTGGCATAAACACTGCAAAATACAAACTTTATGCATTTGTTCTGAGTACATTCTTTGCTGGATTAGCAGGTGCAATATATACCCATTTTCTAAGATACATTAGCGTCTCAGTTTTTGCTGCAGACAACTCATTCCAGCCATTAATGATGTCGGTTATTGGTGGTCTTGGTACTATAGAAGGTCCAATAATTGGCTCAGTAATAATGGTCTTTATTGACACTCTGCTACCAAACATAGATGGGGCTTTGCAACTCGCTCTAAGTCCACTATTCCCAGCGGTAAGTAATGTAGGACCACCAGTGCGGTTACTTGGTCTTGGCATCTTCCTTGTCATAATTGTTGTTTTCCTGCCCAAAGGAGTAACCTCGTTGCTACACAAGATGTATCGTTACTTACGTAAAGAACTATTCAGAAGTGATTAAAATTGAAGGGATCCGACCACTTCAGAGTATTATTAGGAATCAAAGTTCTTGAAATAAAAGACGGTTATGCGAAAATGTCGCTGAAAATCAGAAAAGAACATATTAACATTGCAGGTTTTACTCATGGAGGCGTGTTGTTTTCTTTGGCTGACTGTGCGTTTGCTGAGGCTGTAAACTTTGGAGATAAAAAAGCGGTTGCTGTGCAGGTTAGCATCAACTATTTGCGTCCAACTTCAGAAGGAGATGTGTTAATTGCAGAGGCAACAACAGTTTCGGATGGGAAAACGTTAGCACTATGCAGCGTAGTAGTCAAAAAGGACGAAAAAGATGTGGCTATTTTCTCTGGTTTAGCATACAAGGTTAGTTCCTAACAAGTAGGTTTGATACTTTTTCTTGTCTTCTCGATGACACAAAAGGCTTAAAATGTTATTTGTTTTCCAGTTAGCTGTAATTGAAGGTGAAGAAAATCAGAACTCTTTCGGTGGCCAAATTTGGTGGGAGTCTACTAAGTGAAGATGGCAAAAACATTCCTGCTATAGTGGATCGTGTGACTGCGCTTAGGAATAAAGATGATTTAGGTCCAATTGTCGTTTTTTCTGCACCAAATGGGTTTACCGACAAGCTCATTCAACTAGGTGAATCTTGCACTCAATCAGGACCAATCCCAATAGTGGATATTTTTAACGTCTACGAGAACTTGGCTAAGAAGTACGTAAACGGAAAGTGGTTGAACCAAGCTGTAACTGAACTGAAAAACTACAAGCGTCAACTTGACGACTCGTTGTTTTTAGTAAATAAGCGATTTCATGGAACAATTAAAGCAAAAGTTCTGACACATGGTGGAGAATTACCCACATCAGTATTAATGGATTATATAATGAGAAGCAACGGTCTCGACTCTTGTCATATCCAAAAAGAAAAATGGCCAATTATTACTGACGATAATTTCGAAACTGCAACCCCCAATTTTCAGTTGAGCAAAAACCAAGCTAAACCGCTTATCGACTCACTTGAATCAGGAAAACTTGTTGTTCTGGGAGGATTTCTTGGAATAACCAATGATGGATTAGAAACATTACTTGGAAGAGGCGGTTCTGATCTTTCGGCAGTTTTTGTTTCCTGCTTGTTGAGGCGAAAATATAACATTGAAACTCTTCTCTTTAAAGAGATGCCTGTTCAAAGTGCTGATCCGAGGATGGTTAAGGATCAGGAAACGGAGAATATTGTTTCTCTCACATATAATGAGGCCCATAAAGCGTCTAAGATGGGAATGAAGATTGTTCAAGGTGATGCAATCTCGATGGCTAAGCAATTCGAGCAAGTCGATAAAAGTTATGCCAATGGTTAATCCAAAAGAATATACTTTGATAGGCTCTGAAAGCGATTTGACTAAGACCGTAAAATGCGTCACAGGAAAATCTGGCTGTGCGATACTTACAATGGATGATACCCACAGCAGATCTTTTGAGGATGCTTTGAGAATTTGGGAAAACTGCAATGATTTTCTGGATTTGGGAATTGAAACTCTTGAGACCGGAAAGCGAATCCGGGATTTTCTGTTTCTTGATTCAGATTTTCTTCGAAAGAATGAAGAGCGCCTCAAAGGTTTTGACGAAGATTTGTCGATAGAATATGGTGTTGGTGTTGTTACCCTTATTGGAGACGGTATGAAGTATTCTTCTGGTGTTGCGTCAATGGCTATAGGTGCTATTCCACAAATAAACATTAAACGGGGAATCTTTGCGCCGCATACATCCCAAATAATTCTGGTTGTCGATGAAAACAAAGTTGAAGAAACAGTTGCATCAATTCACGCCAAACGATCCGAAATGAACCAAAGTAAGCATCGTCTCTAAACAATAATAAGAATTTGTTACTGTTCCAGAATCTTTTGAGCGTTTTCGGTAATCAGTTTCCATATGCTTTTAACATGCTCTTCTTTGGTTGTTCTCTGACCTATACAAAAACGAATCACATACTTGCCTTTGAGTTTAGTCTGGGTTAATAAGGTCTTGCCAGTCTGATTAACGCTTTCAAGTAATCGTCTATTCAACATATCGAGTTTTTGTTCGGACATATTTTTTGGGTTACACCTAAAGCACACTAAACCAAAATCTACAGGTGCCATAACTTCAAAACTTGGGTCAGCGTCTATCCACTCTTTTAATAGTTGTGCCAATCGAATGTGCTCCCGAACCATATTCTGAAGCCCTTCAACTCCATATGATCGCAGGACAAACCATAATTTAAGCGCCCTGAACCGCCTTCCTAACTGGATTCCCCAATCACGATAATTGTTGACTTTGGCGTCCACACCCGTCTTGAGGTATTCAGGGTGTATTTCGAAGGTTTTTTTGAGAGTTGTTTTATCTTTCACGAAGAACGCCGAACAATCAAAGTTTGTTAGTAGCCATTTATGGGGATTAAAAACAAATGAATCCGAATATTTTGTTCCCTTCATTATCCATCTCTTTTCAGGCAATATAGCAGCAGTACCTGCATATGCTGCATCCACATGAAACCAGACATTATGTTTCTTGCAGATAGCTCCAATCTTTTCCAAAGGGTCTACACCGGCAGAAGAGGTAGTTCCTATAGTACCGCAAACGAAAGTTGGTTTTTTTCCTTCAGCTCTATCTTTGAGAATAGCTTCTTCAAGCTTTTTGGGTTCCATTGCAAACTTTTCATCAGCACGAATTAATCTTATGTTTTCATTTCCATAACCAGCAATCTTGGCACCCTTTACAACACTTGAATGAGCTTCCTCTGAACAGTAGATGGTCAAGGATTCAGTGAAACCTTTGCAATTAATATTGAAGCCTGAAATTTTTTCTCTAGCGGCTATTAATGCAACTAGCGTAGATGTAGATGCAGAATCTTGAATCACACCTGCCATACCCTCAGGTAAATCAACCATTTTTCTAAGCCACTCTAACGTCACTTCTTCCAATTCCTCAGCTGCGGGTGAAGTCTTCCAGATCATGCACTGTGCTCCCAGCCCGGCTGTTAGTAATTCTCCCAGAATTGAGGGGGGGCTGTTGTTGGCTGGAAAATAGGCAAACCAGCAAGGATGCTGCCAGTGAGTAATTCCTGGCAATATGATTTTTTGGAAATCTTTGAAAATATCATCCATGTTCTCTCCTTTTGTTGGTGCATTTTTCGGAAGTTGAGCTTTTATTTCTCCCGGCTTGATGTCGGGATTCACAGGATATTTTTCTATATTGATCATGAAGTTAGCGATCCAGTCCACCATTTCATGCCCATATTTCCTAAACTGTTCGGGTTCCATTTCTCGCATCTCGGTGTTCTATGTAACAAACTAAGGAGTCTATTGAATTGGATATCAAATTTTTGTTTGCTTTTTGGTTTTTAGTCCTTTTTCAATGGGTATAATGTTAATCCTTTTTAGAAAAACCTGATTTATCAGTTATTTCTAAGAGCAGAGAGGGATTATAATGACAGATTTGAGTTTGCAACAAATCGCTGATTATTTTAATCGAAGCTACAAAGCTGTGGATGGACTTTGGTTTATGAAAGTTGAAGAGAAATACGGATTTGATTCTGCTCTTGAATTGGATAATGAAGTCTGGAAAGTGATACCAAAGATTCAAGCTCGAATGATTAAATCATTTTTAGGACTCGAGAATGGTTCAGCTGCTCTTTTAAAGAGTCTTATTACAAAACTTGAGTTGGAAGGATTCAACTTTACTGTGAAAAAGAAAGATAATGGATTTAGAATAACAATAACTAACTGCCCATGGCATAATTTGATGATCAAAAGTGGAAGAGAACACCTCGCTAAACTTGTTGGAAAAACTATATGCACCACTGAATACCAAGTCTGGACTTCTGAGATTGAAAAAAATATTGAGTTTAAACTCATATCGCAGAAATGTGACAAATCAGAACATTGTATACTGGACTTTGAATGGGTGTGTGAAGACTGAATCCACAAAGCTAAAGGGCTTTATTGGTTTGGGCCATTTTTTCCTCGGTTAGTTATTTTGTTTTTGATATATTTTAACATTCCACCAGAAAGTAGGATATTTTGTTGTCTTTCTGTTAGTTCGTAGTTTACTGCAACATCTTTTTTCTTTGTTATGTTTTTTATGATTAAACATTCATTTTTTGATATTGTTTCTCTAATATTAGGGATCTGGAGTTCATCCCCTGAATTTATTATGTCGTAGTCCGCTTCTGATTTGAAAGTTAAGGGAAGTATTCCAAAATTGATCAAATTTGCGGAATGTATTCTTTCAAAAGATTTTGCAATAACTGCTTTCACACCTAAAAACATTGGGCATAATGCCGCGTGTTCTCTTGAAGACCCTTGGCCATAGCTTAACCCGGCTACTATAATGTTATGTTTTCCTTTATCCCTAATTTCTGATGCTCGTTTAGAAAAGGTTTCATCCACTATTTCGAACACGAACTCGGAATATTTGGGGACATTAGATCTATATTTCATTCTGGCTCCAGCAGGAATAATATGGTCAGTAGTGATTTTGTCTCCAACCTTAATAGTAACAAATCCAGAGATATTGTCTGGCATAGGAGGATTAGAGGGCAGTTCTGTAATGTTTGGACTCCTTGTTATTTCGACCTTCTGTGGGTTTTCCGATGGCAAAAGGATCATGCTATCATCAGTATAGAATCGTTTTGGAACCTCTACACTGGGATAATCAATTCCAATGTCACGTGGGTCAGTCATTTTGCCTGTGATGACCGCTGCGGCAGCCGTTTCGGGGCTAGTCAGAAATATTTCAGCGTTTTTAGTTCCAGAACGACCAAAAAAATTCCGGTTAGACGTACGAATTGATACGGCATCTGTTTGAGGTGATTGGCTGTTTCCAATACAGAATCCGCAGACGGGTTCTGTGATTCTGGCTCCTGTGGAATATAGATCGGCAAGGGTTCCTTCCCTGGCAAGGTGTTCAAGCACCTGTCTGGATCCTGGAGAAATCACAAAACTGACAGAAGGATGAACTTTTTTATTTTTTAGAATCTTTGCCACTATTATCAGGTCTTTGTATGAAGAATTTGTACAACTCCCAATGCAAACTTGATTTACTACAGTTCCACTAAGCTCTTTCACGGTCTTAATATTTCCAGGGCTATGTGGAACAGCTGCTAAAGGAACAATTTCATCTAGATCAATGTCGACAATCTTGTCATATGATGCATCAAAGTCAGCTTTCACTTCAACCCAATCGTTTTGTCTACCCTGAGCTTTCAGAAACTGTTTTGTAATTTCATCGGATGGAAAAACAGACGTAGTGACCCCACATTCAGCACCCATGTTTGTTATTGTTGCTCGTTCAGGAACAGAAAGCGTTTTTACTCCTTCACCCCCATATTCAAACACCGTCCCGACGTTACCTTTCGTTCCAAAAACATCTAAAACTTTTAGAACCACATCTTTTGCAGAAACCCAAGGTCTTAGTTTTCCCTTCAAATTTATTTTTACTACCTTTGGACACGAAAGATAGAATGGTTCACCAGTCATAGCAACAGCAACATCTAATCCTCCAGCTCCGATGGCGATCATCCCTAATCCGCCTCCAGTTGGCGTGTGGCTATCTGACCCTAATAACGTCCTTCCGGGTTTTCCAAACCTTTCAAGATGAACTTGATGGCAAATTCCGTTTCCTGCTCTTGAAAGTAGGATGCCATATTTTGCTGCTATTGACTGAAGGTATTGATGGTCGTCTGCGTTCTCGAATCCAACTTGGATTGTGTTATGGTCAATGTAACTTACTGAAAGCTCAGTTTTGGTTCTCGGTATTTTCATAGCCTCAAATTGGAGATAAGCCATGGTTCCGGTTGCGTCCTGTGTTAAAGTCTGATCTATTTTTATCGCAATCTCTTTGTAACCCTCAAATTTTCCTTCCACTATATGATCTTCAATTATCTTCTGCGTTATGCTTTTGCCCATACGCGTTTTCTCCTGCCAACCTCTGTTAATTGTCGTGCTTTTTATTTTATCTTATTTCCGTAAAAATCAATCGAGTTTGTTATCCCCGAGTAGCTTATGAAGAATCTTCTTATTTTTTCTAAACTATGAAGGCTGAAGGGCAAATCTTATTCAAAACACATAAGCTGCATTTTGGTTTTCTTGCTATACAAACGTTTCTTCCATGATATATCAGCAAGTCAGTAATAATTTCCCATTCGGGCTTTGGAATAATCTGCATGAGGTCGGTTTCGATCTTGTTTGGGACCTTGTTTTCTGTAAGTCTAAGTCTCTGGGAAAGTCTACGAACGTGTGTGTCCACAGCTATTCCTACAATTATTCCGAAAGCGTTTTGCAACACTATATTTGCGGTTTTCCGTGCAACACCAGGTAATTCAACCAGCTCTTCCATTGTTCGAGGGACCTTCGAATCATATTTTTGAACCAGCAATTGTGCAGTTTTCTTGATGTTTTTGGCTTTATTTCTGTAGAAACCAGTTGACCGAATATCTTGTTCAAGTTCCGCTAAATTTGCGTTGGCATAATCTTTTGCGGTTTGGTATTTTTTAAACAGCGATTTCGTTACGATATTTACTTGTTTGTCAGTGCATTGTGCTGAAAGAATTGTTGCTATTAACATCTCAAGAGGTTTGCTGTAATGTAAAGCCGTTTTTACGCCTGGATATTCAGGTTCCAGCAAACCAATAATCTTCAATACTATTTCCTTTTTATCTGGTTCTCTTTTAACTTCCATCGATTTTCCCACTAGCAGTTTTAGTAATTTTTTCTGGATTCTCTTCAGCAGCAGTCAGGAAGATCATTTATTGCAATACTAACTGCTAACTACTATGTGTTGGTTGACGACTAAATAGTTTGACTAAACGAACCGTTTTATTATGGATTGAATAAATGCCAAAAAAATATGATTTGACCAGTTTTTGTACACCATAAAGCTTATAACTTTCATATGAATATATATTCATATGAATAATAACTCATTCAAAAGTTAACGATCACTGATGGAAGACTAATAAAATGAAACGAAGTGTTAAATAAATAAAAGAAACAAATTTTCAAATGTTTTTCAGAAAAAACTATAAGTCATTGTCTAGAGGTTTCCAAACTGGATGAGATAGACTCAAGTCGTGAAAGAAATCTCCAAAAGTTGAAATATGAATATTATTACTCACTCAAAAAACAGAAGCCAGACGTAAACTTCATTGCCTATGAGAACGTAAAAGAACCATTGTATCTTCATTGAAGCTGAAAAATGGGAGGCAATTAAGAAAGTGTTAAGAGACATTGTTAAAATTGATGAAAATAAATGCAATGGCTGCGGATTATGTATACCTGCTTGCGCCGAAGGAGCTATCCAGATAATTGATGGAAAAGCTAGGCTGGTCAAGGACATATTTTGTGACGGTTTAGGAGCATGCTTAGGGAAATGCCCCCAAGATGCAATAACAATCATCCAAAGAGAAGCAGAAGAATTTAATGAAAAAGCAGCAGAAGGCCATGTGAAGAATCTCCAAAATGTTCCAGTGGTCGACACTCAGTCTAAAGGTTGCCCTTCAACGCAAGAAATGCAGTTTGAAACCATAGATAAAATCACCAAAAACATTGCAGAAAAGAGGATCTCACAGCTTTCTACATGGCCAATTCAGTTGAAACTGTTACCACCCCAAGCGTCCTTCCTCAAGAATGCAGATTTGCTTATAGCTGCTGACTGTGTTCCCTTCACATACGCAGATTTTCACGATGAAATGCTTAAGAATAGAGTTCTTGCTGTTGGTTGTCCTAAACTTGATGATGTTTCCCTCTATAGAAACAAGTTGGCTGAAATATTCCGATCAAACAACATTAGAAGCGTCACTGTAGTTAACATGGAGGTTCCATGCTGTTTCGGTTTGAATCGTCTTGTTCAAGAAGCTATGGAACTTTCAGGAACTAAGATTCCGTTGAAACAAGAAACAATCAGCATTAAAGGAGAAAAACTGTCCTAACCTGGGAGGTGAAAAGTTTGGAAGGTTCTAACTCAGAATCGTGTCCTGGAATTAAAAAATTCCTTCGTCCTAAGCCTGAATATATCCAATGCCCTAACTGTGCTAGCAGTGTGGAGATTTGGAGCGACGAAGATACTGCAGAGTGTGAAATATGCGGAAAGGAAATAGCCAGACCTGAAAAGGAAGCATCATGTTTAGATTGGTGTGAGTTCGCTGACAAATGTAGAGCAATTATCGAAAACAAGAAGCATTAACAGATAGAAAAAATTCCCCTAATGAACAGGACTAATACGACAAGACAGTATTTTCTGAAAATTGTTTTTTCAACATTGGGCTAATATTCTGTTCTTATCCTGTTTTTTTAAACAGGAATTTTGGTGCAATTTTGCACGCTGAACGTTGTGGTATATGTCCAATCTCGGAACATGTCTTCTGTGGTAGGATGATATTTATCCAAAATATTGATAGTGTATCACATGGATTTGGCAGGGATTGTGTAATGGATTATTCTATTGAAATAGAGCTTCCTCGTTCGGGTGCATGGTTCAAATATTTCACTAACATAGATACTTTGGAAGAAGCAAAGAGTGTTAAACAGGCAGCTAAAGGAACTGTCAAAGCAAGGATATTGAAAAACGTTTAATCTAGCACCACTGCTTTTGTGCATTTTCTGTCCTTATTTATTGTTGAATATTAAGTGTTAGATATTTAATTAGACAAAATTGTTCGTATACGCTGTTTATTGATTTCTTTTTTTCATTGCAGCAAACAAAAAATTTGACTGATTTGACTTAGACAAGCATTAATAGAAGTTTTGATTAGAGACTTTCAATTAATATTCAGAGCGAGATAAAAAAATGGCTATTGCGCTTGATAACATTCAAAGAAATAGTCGGATTAGTGAAGAATCAGATAGACAGATGTCGAGTTTATGGATCCTAGTTTACCTTTTACCCATCATCGCTTTAATGATATCTATCGGTTTTACTCTTGTTTCCGTATTGTCGATTATTTCTGCAAATAATTCTTTCACTTTAACCTATGATTTCATTTATGCCGATTTTGCCACAGAATTTGCATTTTTATCGATAATGTTTTTGCTGACTTTTGTGATCAATTTCGTAGTAAACATAGTTCTTACATACCTGCTTGTTAAGAGATACAATACACACATCACGAGACAGCATTTTCTATCTGAAAATATTATATCGAAAATCAACTCTTTAACAGAAAAGAAAGGAGGAGACGTGGAAGCCAATTTATTATCAATCAAAAAAACTGGGAAGGAGGCAAATGAGAAAGAAACAAAAAAAGATGCTGTGCTTTGGGCTTTTCTGTCGGCTTTTATACCGTTTGTATCATGGTATGTTTACTATTTTCTAATGAAGGATTTCTACAGTCATGAGCATAGAGAGGATGGATTCTGGCAAGATCTAAAAATTATATTAAAAAAGTTAGGCGCCGATTTTTCATTGCCAAGTAGAATTGGAGTCATTACTAACCGGAGTTTTCCATTGTATTTGACGCTTACAATAGTGACTGTGGGTTTGTTTGGAATATACTGGGTTTATGTTCTATTGAAAGACCCTAATGAACATTTTAAATATCATTTACAAGTCGAAAAGCAGCTTTTGGCTACTCTAGAATCCGTCACTAACTAGACGACTCTACTATAAGTTGTCTATATTCCGAGCAAATATGGTGTAATATACGTCTCTATGGCGGCAGCAATCATGAATAAAATAATTGATGTTATCGCGAGAATCAAAGCATCTTGTAAACCCTGTCTGGTTTTGTCTTTCTCCAGTTTTTTACCTTTAAGTTTGGAAATTATTGCCTCACTAACTGTTACCTGCCATACGACAATACAGGCAATTTGAAGTAAAAAGGCAGGAATTTCGATTACTCCATGTGGTACCAACCCCAATATCGGATATGCTATACCCCGCTCAATTCCCACCATCACAGATATCCCTCCAATCAATCCACTGTTAAGCAGGATCTCAAATCCCAACAATACAGATCCCAAAAGAGGAAACCAAACAAGCATTCTAATAGGATTCCAAAAATGACCTATATTGTTTAGAAAGATAAATGAAAAGAAGCTTCCAGAAAATGGTTCTGGAACATCCTCAAAATTAAACAACGACTCAATAAGCGAATTTAGGTCATTTGACAACTCTGGAGATAAAGAAAAAACGAAGATCGTGAAGATAACCGAGATTATCATAAAGATGAAGAATGTGGCAACCGTTGCCTTAACGATAAGGCTGTTTCGTTTAACAACAGATTTGAGAGAATCCATCATTCTAAAGAGTAATGACTTGAGACGCAGAAACAACATCCTCCGATAATCTGAAAGCAATTCATGATTAAAACCTTTGTTAAATATACTAAAAATGAAAATGGTAGACGCAGTTTCTTCTACAAAAAATTGTTTTAAATCTGTGAACATATTATAACAAGTCTACTTGGGTATTGATTACGGAAAGAGCGGTAATGACATCTCAGCTGAATGAAAAACTAAAAAAGACTCTGTTGGACCTATGTAGGACCATTGCTGGTTCTCGCAAAATCACTGCAGTTTGCCTCTACGGTCCATGGGTTTGTGGGTACGCTGACGAAAAAACAGACATAAACGTTTTGATGATTCTTGAACAGTTCACTCTCCGACTAAATACATATTTCGAAAAACTAGATGATATTAACGTCTCAATTTTAACAGTTAACTATTCAGATTTCGAAAGAGACATAAATAAAAGCTGGTTAGGTGAATTTTTCGCCGAAAAGCTCACCGTTCCATACGAATCCCTATTGAATGAGAACTATCTGCGCCTTAACGAAGTTAAAATAAAAAAGAGAATCACATTGGAGCTTCTTCAGAAACTCGTTTCAGAATTTCCTGAATCATCTCACGAGTTTCTTATCAAACAAGGAGTACTTCATGTTCGAAAACATGAGGAGACGCGCCAAAGTTTTTCCTCCGATAACCTACAGCTACATAAACATGTTGCAAGAAAATCTTGGAAGAAATAATGTTGAATTGATTATGGACGGATACCTTGAAGCCTTCAAAGAATTGGAAAACGAAAATGTGATCTTACATTCAGAATGCTACATTAAAATCTCTAGAGAACATATTAACTCTGTCAAAAAAAGGAAACTGAAACTTCCTCTTTTTTTAAAGTCGATTCAAAGACGTGCACTCCCTCCTCTTGTAAGCGTCTTTTCAGAATCTACTAGCTCATATATTCAAGAACAAAGACTCTTTACGAAAAATAATAGCAAAGTTGGAGCCGATGCACTGATTTCTCGACTAGAGGATCCAAAAAATTACATTTTATTTCCCACCCCTCTGGGAACTGTTTCTCTATCAGACAAATCTAACATTAAAGATGTGGCGAGAAAAATTATTCCAAATGCGGACTTTTCAAAGATGAAAGTCAAGAGTATTGGGGGTGTCTTTAATGATGTCTATGTTCTTTCTGTTACACAAAATGGTGAAGAACAGAAATTTGTTGTCAAACAGTTCTTAGATTGGTCAAATCTTAAATGGATTTCATTGGCTTTGTGGTCTTTCGGAACCGCATCCTTTGCTGTACTTGGGCAGTCAAGGCTGGAAAAAGAATATGCCATAAACATGTTTCTACATAGCAAAGGTTTTCCAGTTCCAAAAATTTTCTCTGTCAGTCATAAGAACCGTTTAATCTTACAGGAGTTCATTGAAGGAAAAGAACTAGTAGAAACTATAAAACGAATTATGGTTTCTGGTAAAAATACGAAGGATGTTGCATTGATAAAGGATGTAGGACGTAAAGTTGCAGAGGCCCATAATCTGGGAGTGAGTCTAGGAGACTGTAAACCTGAAAACTTCATTGTTACAATAGATGGTTTTTTCTTTTTGGATCTTGAACAGGCAAACAGGGATGGAAATCAAGTTTGGGATATTGCCGAATTTTTGTACTATTCTGGGCATTATAGTCCACCTATGTCCTCAGCTAACGCAGCATGTGTTATCGCCCGAAATTTTATTGAGGGCTATCTTGAAGCAGGAGGTAAAAAGGAATATGTGAAGAAAGCTGCGTCAACCAAATACACTAAGGTGTTCAGCGTTTTTACTCCTCCTCATGTTACACTTGCGATTTCCAATATTTGCCAAAAAATGGGAAAATAGAATCTGATGTTGATGGTTTTGACATAGGGCAGAAAACAAGAAACTTATGGTAGACTTCACCATTTTCAGTTTAATGTTAAACGAAATGGCGAACAATGTTTTCTTGGAGAGATTAGGCTGGGATAAATTTTCCAAAATTTCTAAAAACAGAAATTGATCAAATTTTGCTTTATAGTTAATAATTTACTCTTCAAAACCCACCAAAAGGTGCAAAAGCTTTTATGAACATGAGTAGAAACGATTGTTCAAGTTGAGTTAAGGTTGCTCAAAGCATACTCCTCAACATCAGCAGGGGAAAATCAGTGTGGGGGAAAACAGTGATTCAAATATTATCTTCTAGCATGGGCTCTACATCCTTCAGTTCTAAATTTTCTGACAAATAGTTACCTAGAGCATCTGCGACTCAACGAAAATAAAAGAAAAAAGGAAAAAACAGAAATGAAAAAAATCAATTCAAAAGCAAAAATAGTTTCACTCGGAACTGTTTTAGTTTTAACTCTTCTTACTGCTTTACCGTTAACTTTTGCGCATACACCTTCATGGCAAATTCCAGTAACTGCTAAAATTGCGGTTTCAGCCAATCCTGTAGGTGTCGGTCAGACGACACTTATTTATATGTGGTTAGGATATTCTCCTTTTCCAGATGCAAGGCTTGATAATGATTATAGGTTCCATAACTATGCTCTTGAAATTACAGAACCCGATGGTAATGTAATAAGTGAGTTTTGGGAGACTATAGTTGATACGACAAACAGCCAATTTTATCGATTTACTCCTACCAAAGTTGGCACATACACCATTGATTTTACATTTACTGGGTTCGACTTTAATGACTTTAGCCATAATCCTTCTTCACCATATGTTAACGACACTTATCTGCCTAGCTCTGCATCTACAACACTTACTGTACAATCAGATCCTCTACCTGATGCAATCTATAGCTATCCGCTTCCCACAGAATACTGGACACGTCCAATATACGGTGAAAACACAGATTGGTGGTCAATTTCATCAAACTGGTTAGGATCCAGTGCGCCAGGATACAGTGGCATGGTTGGGCCAGGTATGCAACGAACCCAAGGTGATGCTGTAGGACCCCTAACTAATCATATAATGTGGGCTAAACCACTTCAAAGTGGAGGAGTTGTTGGTGGAGACAATTTTATTATAAAAGGAAATACTTACTTTGAAGGTTCTGCATATATTCAAAGATTTACCAATCCTATAATAGTCAACGGAAGATTATATTATAAAGAACCACTTTCATGGCAGCCTGAAGATGGTCCAACAAACTGTGTAGACCTTCGCACGGGAGAATTAATTTGGTCTAGAATGGATGTTCCTGCATTGTCATTTGCTTATATATATGATGTTGAAGATCCACAACAGCATGGTGTCTATCCTGCAATTCTATTTACAAGTAACTTTGGTCGGGCTTTTGATGCTGATACCGGAAATGCTCTATTTAATGTAACAAATGTTCCATCTGGATCATCTGTATTAGGTCCTCAAGGAGAAATCTTAAGATACGTTATTCGAAATGATGGCACTTCAGCGGATCCTGATTATCAATTGGCTCAATGGAATTCTAGTAAACTATGGACGGGAACAGGATTTTCAGGTGGTCTTCCAACTGCATGGAGACCAACAATTTCAGGAACAGTTGATGCTGGGATTTCATCAGGTCCTGACAGTCGTTTCGATTGGAATATTTCAATACCCTGGCGGAACGAATTGTCGTTTAATCCCAGTGTGAGGGCAGCTTTCTATAATGATATTATGATTCTTACAAACGGTTCTCAATCTGTATCTAGTCAAGGTGTAATACTTCCATACGGATACTTTGCTGTTAACCTCAATGCTTCTAGAACAGACTACGATGTGGGAGAAATAATATGGTCGAATACAATTTCTCCACCATCCAATATATTACAAATAGCATGGGGTGGTGCCGATCCAAAGAGCCGTGTTTTCGTTGAAAATTATAGAACCACACAAACTTGGATGGGATATGATCTAGACACTGGCGAGAAACTATGGGGTCCAACCACTCCACAAGCTGACTTTGATTACTATGGTAGTCCAGGACCTGGAACTCTAGCCAATGCAATGGCTTACGGTAAAATGTATAGCAGTGCATATGCTGGAATACTTTATTGTTATGACTTAAGAACTGGTAACTTAGAGTGGACTTATGGCAATGGTGGAGAAGGCAACAGCACTAACAGTGGATTTAATTGTTACTATGGCAATTATCCAACATTCATAAACGCTATCGCCAATGGAGTAGTGTACCTAGTTACAACAGAACACACAGTAGAAACACCGATTTACAAAGGCGCATTAGTTAGAGCAGTTAACGCTACGGATGGAACAGAGATATGGACACTTTCAGATTATACTGGTGAATTCGCAGCCATTAGTTTTGCAATTGCAGATGGATTTGCTACATTCTTTAATGGATATGATAATCGAATTTACAGTGTGGGAAGAGGACCTAGCGCTATTACAGCTAAATCTCCTGATATTGCCATTTCATTAGGAACACCTGTTTTAATTAAAGGCACCGTCATGGATATTTCAGCTGGTACGAAGCAAGACGAGCAAGTAGCACGTTTCCCTTACGGCGTTCCTGCAATATCTGATTCAAGTATGAAAGATTGGATGGAATATGTTTATCAACAAAAACCTAGACCCCAGGATGCAATTGGTGTTGAAGTAAGAATTCAAATTGTTGATCCAGATAATAATTACGCTTGGATTGGCACGGCTACAACTGATTCATATGGTAACTATGCGTATTCCTTTATACCTCAAAAGCAAGGCTTGTATGCAATAATCGCTTCTTTCGTCGGTTCTAAGGGTTATTGGGGATCAGAGACAACAACATATTTGGTAGTGGGACCTGCACCTGCTCCTTATCCATCATATCCGGGTTATCAAGGTCCATCTGCATCTGAAGTTGCAAATAGTGTTGTAGCTAATCTTCCAGCTGATGCAACTCCACAACAAGTAGCTCAAGCAGTAATAAATGCCATGCCAGAATATCCAGAACAACAAGAAATAACAATTCCAGAATACACTACCATGGACATTGTCCTAGTAATACTCGTTGCAGTTGCCATTATTCTCGTGTGTAATCACTGCTACGTCAAGGAAGAAATAATCCAAACATTTCCCTCCCTCTTTTTTTGGGGCTAAATAACTATGTTAACGGGAATAAATCAGAGGATTCAAGGTTGGGTGTTAGGTGAAGAATAAGCGAAAACGAATGCAGGAGGATTGGCACCATCGGGTACCTGATTTTCAGCTTGTCTATTGTGGACCAAAAAAGAGCTCGCATATAAAGGAAGAAAAATCTGATAAAAACTTTAAGAAAAAGAAACTAATTGAAAAAGTTTTACAATAGACTTATCGTTTAAAACCATCCAATTCCTCTCAAATTCCCCTTTTTTTATAAAATCGGGTTTTTAGTGATATGAGTTCTTAGTTTTTTTAATTGTTTATTTTTACATCTAACTTTGCGTAGCATCAAACCCAAATGCGCATCCCAAATGTAGTATTTAGCAGCTCTAAAACCGAAAAACAATAAAATTTGAATCTGTTTTCATTAGTCAAAAAATGGGAAAATAACATATTATGTTAGTCTAAAAATATGTGCAAAGGTATTGATATTCACTGTCTGATATCCATTTGTCATCTCTTAGCTCTGTTAGTCCTTTTTTGACTCTTACTTTCAGTTCGGGGGTTCCTAAGATGTTAGCTTTGATTTCCGCTTCTGTAATCTCCTTTTCAAACACAGGATTTTCTTGGGTTAAATCAACTAGTCGATCAAGAAGCGCTTCAATAACTTGTGAACGAGGTTGAAGAAAGTATTTCATTTTTCCAGCCCCAAAGACTCCCTTCAATTTTGTTTTGATTCCCATACTTCCTACATATGATGGAGGATAAACGACGTATCTTTTCCCTGTATCTGTTTCGTAACAAACGAAATAAAAAGAAAGATACGCAAGAGTATTATTTTTTCCTCTATCTTGGGTTCCAATAGAGTCAATTTCATTTAAGGCTGCCTCTTTTGCTTTGATCATTGTACTAATCTGGTTAATTATTACTGCAGTTTTCTCCTCCAATGACTCCAATTCCTGCTGCTCAAATCTGCTTCTAGCTTCCTGTTCCGCCTCTATATCACGCAGTATCATCATAGCTTCTTCAACATGATCGTCCGGTTTTAACCTAGCCCTAGCAATTCCAATCTTTTTCGAACCTGTAACATTCTCTATCTCAGTGTCAATATCTTTGATTTCTTTATTCAAAACTGCAGGTTGCTTCTTAATCTCATCAAGTTTCTTCGTTAGTTGAAATTCAATTGCTTCGTCTTTATGGTCCCTTGCATTTTTTATGTCTGCTTCAATACGGCTAATTTCACAGGTTAATCGTTCAAGGGTTCTTTCAGTTTTAATCCTTTTTTGGTGAAGGATACGAAGTTTTTCATCATATTTTTTGGAGATTCTAGTGATTTCTTCATCACGTTTCTCTTGAATCTTTTTTATCTTCGCCATTACTTTTGGTTTGATCTTCCGTATTTGTCTATCAAACTCTTTCTCACTCTTCTTCATTTGCTCATGAAGTTCTTTCACATGTTCTTTTGTGCTTTCGCTAAGAAGTTTCATGCTTTGACAAAGATTGTTAATGTCTTGATCTAGAATGTCTCTTATATGCGAAAGTTCATTAATAGAACCTGATACTTCGCAAGTGTCTAACGTGGGATCCAATATTGTTTTTACTGTTGTGATTTCGGTATCCTCTGACTCTTGGAAATATTCCATTAAATCTTGAATAAATTCTGGGTTTTTAATAAGTCCATTTACTGTTTTTTCCTCTTTTCCAGCGAAGTTTTGGAAGTAGTTAGCGTGCTGTGATAGGGCAGCACAGTAGGCTTCTCTTGATTTGGAGCTTGCTTGAATGTCATTTTCGAAGGCTTTGATATCTGGAAGTGCTTCATAAGATAGTGACTGGTGTGTTAGGTTGAGTCCATCTAAAATGATGGTTCTTTCTGCACATCGGATCAACCATACTGGATAACAGGTTTCTGCAATGAAAACCAGTTTTTCCCCTTGCTTTTTTAAGACGCGTCCTTCACCCTTCTTTCTGTCTTTTTCTGCCAAATAGAAGACAGCTGCCATTTCCATGTCTTTTGTAAAAGGTTTAAATCGCTCTTTGGCAGGAACAGCGAAGGGAAGAATAAGTTTTCTGGCGTTTTTAGACATGTTTTCCACTCATTTCAGTAGAGTTAAATTGATATTTACATAAGTTACAATGAGGCTTATTAGCCATTATTTAAAATCGCATCCTTTAAAGAGATTAAGTTTAATTCTATTTTATTGGGAAATATTATTTAGGCTTTGTTGCTTACGGGCTTTTCGCTGAAAAATCTATACAATTGAATAGAACACAAGTCGAATAGAAGTTGACGAACAGAACCAATGTTTGGGTACGGTGACATTTAAATCTGTGTCCAATATTTTCAGTAAACGGTAGATAAGTTTGAATTATTGGAAAGATATTCCATTGGGTGAGAAGCCCCCGAAGCTATTGAATGCTGTTATCGAGGTTGTAAGTGGTTCAAGGGACAAGTACGAGTATAAGTCCGATTGGGAGGCTTTTGTTTTGGACAGGATGATCCCTTCTTCAGTTGTTTTTCCCATTGAGTATGGTTTTGTTCCTCAAACATGGTATGACGATAATGATCCGCTTGACATTATGGTTATGAGCTATGAGCCTCTCGAGGTTGGTTGCATCGTTCGTGTTCATGTTATAGGTGTTTTATTGATTGAGGATGAGAAAGGTTTTGACCCAAAGATCCTGTCAGTTCTCGTTGATGATGCCAGATTCGAAGGAGTTCACGACATCACGGATATTCACATACATCAGCTTAAAGAAATCCAGGAATTCTTTGAAACATACAAACGTTTAGAGCCTCACAAATGGATTAAAATATTAGGGTGGGAACCTGCAGCAGCAGCACATGAAATTGTAAAGTACGCAGCAGAAAAGTATGATGCCAACAAAGCGTAAACAACATCGTGAATATTACCAAACTTATTCTTATGTTGCTATTTGTTAGTACTTGAGCTTCTTTTATTAAATAACCAAAAAGAATTTGTTGTGTTCTTTAGCATACTACAGTTTGCGAATAAAAATGGTTTTGAAAGCTGTACTCTTTGATCTTGGGTTAACTCTTATTCAAACTGCTTCTTTTCCAGAAATCTACAGAAGAATCCTTTCACAATTTGGCACTCAAGTTTCGATTGACCATATTCTACAGGCTCAAAACGCAACTGCAAAAGAGTATGATATTTCCACGTATGATGAAAGTCGACGAAAAAAGTTTTGGGTAGACTATAATGTTTCGTTGCTCAAAAAATTGAATATTGAAAAGGATATTGTTTTTTTGGCTACACAGATTGATGAGCTTTGGTGGGCTAATTCTGGTGTACAAGTTTTTCCTGATGTGGAGCCTACGCTTTCGGGATTAATTGCTAAAGGTTTGAAACTTGGTCTTGTTTCTAATGGTTTCAAACGGGACCTTGATCATGTTTTGGTAGAGTTGAAGCTGGAAAAATGGTTTGATGCTATCGTGTGTATTGACTCCTGCAATTGCGCAAAACCCGATAACCGTATCTTTCTTTATGCTCTAGACAAGCTTGAGATAAAACCTAGTGAGGCAATTTTTGTTGGAGATTCTATTCCACAGGATTATAATGGTGCACTAAGGGTGGGAATTAAGCCATATCTTTTAGATCGGGAAGGAAAGTTTCCAACTAGTTATGACAAGATTGCGAAATTAACAGAATTGCTTGATTTTTTTTAATATTTTTCGGGAATCATTTAGTATAAATAGTGTGATCACGTCAACACGTTAGAAATGACTTGTATTTACAGGTTGATAACAAATGACTGAACTGATTGCTGAAGGAGACGACATTTTCCTTTACTTGGACACAAGAAGAACATACCTAGTTAAAGTCGAGGCCGAAAAAAGCTTTCACACTCACAAAGGCTACATCCAGTTAGGTGAACTGATCGGAAAAGAGTTTGGAACCAGAATTTCCAGCAGCATGGGCATAGACTTTGTTGCTCTTAAACCTAATCTTCGTGACTATATATTTAAGACAAACAGACGAACCCAGATATCATATCCCAAGGACATCTCTCTGATCATAATGTACAGCGGAATCGGTCCAGGGAGCCGTGTAGTTGAAGCTGGAACTGGAACAGGTGCACTTACAAGTGCTATAGCACACTACATCAAACCTACTGGAATAGTATATACATACGAAGTTAGGCAAGAGTTTCAAAAGAATGCTGAAAAAAATTTGGCACGTGCAGGGCTTCTTGAGTATGTGAACCTAAAAGAAGGAGATGTAACCGAGGGTATCGAAGAGAAAGATTTGGATGCAATAATATTGGATATGGCAACACCTTGGCTAGTTATACCTCATGCATACTCTGCTCTGAAGGGAAGTGGCGCTCTGGTTTCTTTTAGTCCAACAATCGATCAAGTTGTGAAGGTTGTTGAAGCCCTAATTGATTATGGATTCGTGGGGATTGAAACCATTGAAACTCTTATACGTTTCATGCAAGTGGAACGGGGAAAGACGCGTCCTCAAACTGTAATGACTGGGCATACAGGTTATCTCACGTTTGCCCGAAAAGCCATCAAACCACAAAAACAAGAATCTGAACCAGAATTAGATGAATGATTTTAGCAAAGTTTCAGGGTGATTCCTTTTCGTCCAGGTGTGTGCTGTGGAATTTATTATACATTTTTGAATATTGTTTTCAAAAAAGTCTCTTTAATACATTCGTTTCCTAATGTAAGCGAAAACTCCTAATGCTAAAAAAAAGCTCGGAATAACCATTAACCCGATTGATGTTAGACCTGAAGCACTATCTATTAGAAGGGTTTGATCTGATACTTCAGAACTACTTCCATTATCGTTACTTTCGTTCGGTGGTCCTTGGTTATCAAAAGTTCTATTCTGGGTATCATCTACACCATCAGTAGTATTAATTGGATATTGCCCCGTAGGAATCGTGCCATTATTTTTTAGCAACGCTAAAGGAACAACCATCGTGACCATGCCGAACAAAATGGCAACCAACATGTAGACTATTAGTCTGTTCATTTTTCTCTTCTATCCTTAACAAAGATTTGGGATGCTTTTAAGTCCACAGTTTAGAACACCTCAGAATGGCTTTTCTCTCCAAAGCCTCACTGTTTCAATCCATAAAACTATGTTAGCCACAACCCCAAAAAGGATGGCTGCAATATTGTGCACCGAACCTGTGGGTTGGTATAAAAAACCGTTATAGACTATTAAGTAAATGACGAACATTGTGGAGAGCCAAATAGCATAAAACAGATGCCTTGGAACAAGGAACTTCCCCATTCTGCTAAAGAACTTTAGGAGGCCAACCTTAACTTCCTGATTTAGCAGATATTCCCCCCTACTGGTTTTCTCAACTAAGCCTAGCGATAAAAGTTTGTCCAAATGGTGAGCAGCTACGCTCGGACTAGAAAACCCCAAAGATCGTTGAACCTCACGAACTCCAACACTAGTACTTGGATCTTTTAATAAATACCAGTATATCTGAAGAGTTTTACCTTTCAGTTGGGATTCAATAACCGCTAAATCAAAGGAAGAAAGGTCTGACATAAAACTCGCCAAAACCAAATATCAACATTCTCATATAATATGATTCTCCCAAAAAATTATTATGATTTTTGCTAATCTTCAAGTTTCCAACAGCGTCTAAATTGTTGCAAAATGAAAAACAACAATTTCCAGAAACCTGGACAAAAAACAATCTGGGATAATCAGAATTTTTATTTTAGCATGGTTCGCAGATTGCTTTCTTGTTTACCATCTCTATCAGGTTTACAAGTTTTTCCTGATCAATATTTTCCAATTTTGGAATTTTTATATGCCTCATTGTTTTACCGGTTCCCTCAAACAAACCCATTTCATCTTTGGTTAGTCCTGTAATTGCAAAACCGACATGAACACGATTCTTCATTGCTGCGAGATAGAATTTACCTTCTGCAAATGTTATGACTCCCCAACGCATTTTTTCTTCACAATTTGGAAGCGTTTTTTTGAAGATTTTTCGGACTTTTTGAATTATTTCTTTTTGTGGAGATTTTTGTTTTTCTATATAATCATTAACTTGTTTTTCCATTCTATTTCACGCTCCATCGATGAATAATTCTGCAATTTGGTATCGCAAAGACAATACTTATTATGAACGCGCATTGGTTTGGTAATCACTAATTGCGTTTAATGATTAATTTCACGGCACCTATCCAAGCAGCTATTACAAGAACCCAAGCAATAGTAGCTACAACTTCATTAATTGTAGCCCAGAAAACATAATAGAACACTGGAAATCCGGAAACAGCTCCAGCTAAGATTGAAAAATTTCGATCTTGTTCAGTTTATGATAAACATAGAAAGCAAAGAATGCTATTAGTAACGTCCAACTTATGAAAATTCCATGCATTCCGCTATCAAAGAAGAATTGTGATGCTATTCTGTTTCCCACTGAAATTGCTATAAAGAAAATTGGTCCCATTCTTTTCGTTTTATTATCCAAAACAATGCCAAAAGGTTAAGTGGAACCATAATGGCTGCGTTTAAAACTGCGATTTCCCAATCCACTACTAGGACACTTCGTTGTGCGGGGCTATTTGTCCATAGAATTATTGAAAAAGTCTCACCGAGAATAGTTAAAACAATTAGGATGTACAGAATTTTTGCGGTATTTCTTGAATATCTTCTCATATTTAATTGAGTCATATAAATTGTTTTTGAAAAGCACAACCAGTGCTTTTTCATATATTCAAGGAGTCGAAAACGTTTTTGTGTTGTTCCAGAAGTAAATTTTGGGATACATATCATTAACTGGAAATGTTTGGTCGTCATAGACTATATCTAAGGTTAATCCGTATTGATCAATTAGTTTTTGGTTAATATTCCAGATTTGTTCTGATTTTTCGTCTGGTCCCCACCAACCCCATATTCTATCGTTTGGACGTCGCATTCCCCATCCATAGTTTTTTGGTAAAACCAATGCAGTTTCAGCTTTTATTGAACCATGAACCACTTCATTATTATTTACTACGTCGTTCCAGAACTTTTCTAATGCTTCAAAGTGTTCATCTAATAATGTCCCATACTCGTTTCCATCAAAAGTTGGATAATTGAAGATCATAAAATATTCTGCGCCACAGTCATAGCCTATGCGCATTTGTTCGTAGATGTTTTCTCCGCTATCAAGGTAAGGTGGATGATTATATTTCCAGGTTATCATTTCCCCCCAGCTTTTGTTTTGCACTTTTGCTGCACCTCTTAGAAGTGCAATATCTTGAGTTAAACTGTGGTTCCAGCCTACTTGGGTAAGCACAATATCATATCCGGCTAGGTAATCAAACCAATATAAGGCGTAATCTGAAACAAAGGCATCAACAGAATTTTTTTCTATGGTTTCAAAACCGTCGTCTCTTTGAAAACCTCTGATAAATGAATTTGCTACTGAATCATATGTTAAGTCATTAAAAGTAACGTTAGATGGCAACATTGTTTCGTTCCAATTAAGATCAATATAGATGCCGCCTGGTTCATCATAGTAGTGAACTCCCAAGAATTTGTCACCCCATCTCTGTGATGCCATTTCTATCCAAGATACCCGCCACTCTAAATTTTTTGATGGCAAAATTGTTGAATCCAGATCTCCAAAATAAACTGCAAGGCTCAATCCTGCACCAATAGCATATTCACTGATTTCGGTCATAGCTGTTTCATTATTGCTTACTGGTCCTGAATACAGAACAAACAGATTGGTGTAATCTTTAACTCTGTCTACAAGCAGCTTGGCTTGCATCAGTTGTATTTCCACAAAAAGTGACGCCAACAAAAATTTCTGGGTTCTCTTTATTTTCAGTTGATGATGAATTTAGAAAAATTGGATGAAAAATGAAAAGTAAGGCACCTAATATTATCATAGTAGCAATTATTAAGAAACTGAGTTTTTGATCCAATTTTTTTCCGCCAATTTTTTAGTTATGATCCAGTTGTTGCACGGGTTGTGGAGGCTTAGCAAGTTGATTGGGTTAAATTTTAACTCTTACGCAACCCCAAACGACTTTTGCCTTTAAATTTAAAAGTATATCCAGAAAACATTTTATTGATTTAGAATGACCTCGAATAAACTTTTGGAAGACCTCAATTCTCAGCTTTCTTGTTCTCAGAAACTGCTGGCAGTGTTAAAATGGATGAATACGATGTAACAATAATAGGCGCGGGTCCAGCTGGTAGTTCAACCGCTTTTTATGCGGCCAGAACAGGGTTGAGGGTTCTTATTGTAGATCAAAGAAAATCCATTGGTGAGCCTGTCCAATGTGGTGAATTCATACCCACCACAAAAGAAATGGAAGGTATGTTTCCCCGAGTCAAGAATCAGAGTGAACTATTCAATATCGATGATTCTTTAATAAAAATGAGAACAAACAAAATCAAATGCATATCGCCAAAAATGAAGGAATATGAAATAGCTTTTGAAGGTTTTACAGTGGACCGTAGGTTCTTTGACAAATATCTGGTCAAGAAAGCTACTGATGCAGGTGCGGAACTAAGGACAAGTACCAAGTTCCTGTCATTGAATTGGAACAGAGTTGAACTTGATAAAGGCGAAATAGAAACCAAAGTTATAGTGGGTGCTGATGGCTACGAATCCAATGTTGCCAAAAGCGCTGGGATGAAAGTAGTTGATTTGTTGTGCCCTTGTATATTAGGACAGGTCGAGGGAGAGTTTGAACCCATCGTGGAGATGTTCTTTGGTTCAATTGCGCCAGGAGGGTATGCCTGGGTGATTCCCAAAAAGAATAGTGCAAACGTCGGTTTGGGCATCCAGAAGACGAGCAATATCGCTCTCAGAAACATGTTGAATAAATTCCTTAAGTTGAGGAAACTAAAAGATATACACACACTCAGCATGGGTTTTGTCCCTATTTCAGGCCCGATACCCCAGACGGTGAAGAACAATGTCATCATTGTAGGGGATGCTGCTGGTCAGGTCATGGCCACAAATGGTGGTGGGATACCCATCTCAATGATATGTGGTAGATTGGCTGGAAATGTTATTTCAGAGCATATCAAGAAAAAAGTTCCGTTGGAACAATATGAGAAACAATGGAGAAACGCTGTTGGTCCAGAGCTGAAGAAATCTCTTGAGATAAAGAAGATGTTTGATAAAGTTTTTAAAAGAAATTTCACTTTGGAGTTTGCAATGAAGATAATGGGTTCAAAGAGGATGGAAAGGGCTATTAAATGTAAGTCTATCTTCAAGAAATAGTAATTTTAGAAAATATTGTTCAGGTAGAAAAATTCAATCATACGAGTACGGCACGTAATTATTGAATTAACATTATTGCAATTATCGGTTTTTTAGTTATTATCCTGTTTCGATTAGGGTTTCCTAAGGAAATCAACAAATAATTTTTTGCTCTTTTTTGTTATGCGCGCATAGTCATATTGATGGTTTGTTCTTTTTCCATTTTATTCCTTCAGTAAGGAACATTCCGGCAGATATTATTGTTACAATTGTTAATAGCCAAAATGATCCTTCAACTGAGGTTTCAGCTAAAAGGTGAGGTACTAGAATACCGATTTCGATTATTAATGCAGCTAAAAAGACTAGTCCAAATAATAATAAATCGTGGAATAAGGTTTTTTCCTATCCATATGTATCCTTTGATTCCAATTTTTTCTTTAACAATATAGTTGCTGAAATTGTCTTTTTGTACTAAATTCATGTCTATGAGTTTTTGTAGATTCCTGTAAGCTACGCTTGGACTTGTTAGTTTTGCGCCTCGCATTACTTCTCTGGGACCAACAGGTTTTCCAGCTTTAATTAAAAAAATGTATGTTCGCATTCCTGTTGCGCTTAAGTCCCTCTTTAGTTTCCATATTCCTGCGACCAGCTTTGTCAAAAGATATTCTATTGTATTGTCATCTGTTAAGTAAATATAATAATGCTCATAAAAAATGCTTCAAAACTTATCTCATATTTTTAGATTGTTTCTCAGGTTTATCTAGCCAAAAGCGAATGCTTCTAGGTCCAACTTTTTCATTTCAATTGTAGCGTACACGCAAAGAGCAATTGCCCACCAAACATCATCATGTGAACCAAACGGATGATTAAAACAGATAGTTCCATCCCGACGTAACTCAAATCTTTCAATATTCATTTCGCTGCAGATGTCTCCACGATAGGGTTTTTCCCAGGTTAAGAATGGATAAAAAAATCGTTGACTCATCATTCTTTCTTTTAATAGGCTAGCCATCTCACTTTTTCTTGACGTGTTAAATATGACTCCTTCAGCGTTGTTGATTCCCGCTTCTTCAATATCTGAAATAATTGAAGGTCCTTCTCTGGTGTTGTCTACTCTTATTTTTTGGAAGCCTTCCCAACGATCTTGCAATGCCTTAAGATATCCTATTACGGTGGCATATTTTGTGGGTTGCTGAAACACTTTCAAATGTCTCAGAAACAGTTTATCGTTTATTCGTTCTGAAACAGCTAGAACACAATAGTCTCTGGTTTGGGCTAAATCTAGGCCAGCAAACAGTTCTCCACTGTATCCTTTATTTGTGTCCCATGGATGCAGGTCTTCTCCACAGTTCTTTTTAGTACCAATGCACCCAGCGATTAGAGACATAGGTAACCATGTGTCTTCGTCTTCTGTCCATTCGGCTTCCATTTCTCTTCGCCATCGCATTTGGTCTTCTCCGAATTGGCGTTTGATCTTTTCAAGGATTCCTTTTCGTAATGGTCCATTAGGTTCCTGTGCTTGTTCCCAGCTTACGTGATGTCTTGCAAAATCTGAAAAAGCTTTATGGTTGCACATTTTCCAGAACAGGCTGTCAGTGTTCCATGGAGTACTTGTGCAGATTAGTTTTCCGTCAGTTGTTCCTAGTGTAAAAAGTATTGAATCATATAATTCCACGTCGTTGGCTGTGAAGTTTGTTTCGTCCCACCAAACGACATTTAATGTTGGGCCTCTAATTGTGTCCGGGTTGTTTGGAAAAGCTTCTATTGTTGAGCCGTTCTTGAAGTTGATTCTGGTTCTCTGGGTTTGAATTCCTTCTTTGTTAGGTAGTTTTCGGAGAAAATAGCCGATTCTTTTTATGTTAAGTTTAGTTTGGCGCCAGCTTGGACCTACCACAGCAATGTAACAGTCTTCATGATTTAGTGCATAATTTAATAGCAATGCGCTTATTGTCCAGCTTTTTCCAGATTGTCGGCACCATCTTGCAGCTAAAAACTGGTTTTTTTCAAATAGTTCGATGAGTTCTTTTTGATATTTGTATGGTTCGAATCCTAAAATTTTTTTAAAAAATTCTGATGGTTTTTTCTTTAATTTTTCAACATTATTTTCCAATTCGACTTCGATATTTTGAATTTGCCTCTCTAACAACCTGCTGGTTTTATTAAACCTAGTTGGAAGAACTGTTGCTCTTGCTCTTCTTTGTGTACTCAACTATTTTTTCCTCTATCTCAAATAATCGTTTTTCAACATCTCGTAAATGCAAAAACATTGGTAACTCTCGGGTGTAGTTTTTTGTTAAATTAGCAACCACTTGTAATCTTTGTACCTCCACCTTTGATAATCCCGGGGTGCAAGCAAGTTTTAGTGCCCCTACAAGCATTTTTAGGGATTCCTCCATGCTGATTAACTCCTCGGGCAATATTTCATTAGAAGTTGTTGTACAGTAATTTGTAGCCTCATGGTCAACAACAACTTCTAAGCCTAACCGCTTAATTTTTACTCTTATGGCTTCTGGAGTTTTTTCTAATTTTTCTGAAATTTCATCAATAGATTTCTTATCATTCAAAAGAGATCTTAACAGGTCTTCTTGTTTTTTAGTCCAAGGTTTTCCTTTAGGCACGATTTCCAGTTAGCCCCCAACGATTAATTTCCATTAGTACATTAGAGTTTAAATTCAAAAATGATGCTGCTACTAAGTAGCAATAAGTAAGAATAACATAAAAAAACAGCTACTATTTATTCAATGAAAGCTGATGAATAAAGACAAAATTTCAATAGCTCTCACAAAAAGCCTTCTAAAACAAATAACTATTGAATGCCAAAAAACAGGGTTCTCCCGATCTAGCTTTATCGGACTAATAATACGACAATATTACACTAAAATTCCAATTTAACCACATGTTTTAAGAGCTGAATGTTAAACGTTGTTTTGGCTCTTCATATTTTTCTCTTGCTTAATTCTTCGTCTGTAAGCCATCGATACTATAATAGTAACAAAAAATCCAGCAACTAGAAAAGAGGTCAACGAAGGAAATTCTGGAATTGTTTCTATGTCAATTGGATTCATCAGTGGAAAATTGTCTTGGTTGTCTTCGTTTATTATGTATGGTGTGTCACCTAACCCGTCGGCGTTTGAGTCTGTTCCGTTATAGTCGCTAAAGTAGTTCTGGTTGATGATGTTTATGGAACCGTTATATCCAAACGTCTTTGCATACCATTCCCATTCTCCTGAGGGGAGATGCTCTATGTTGTTGATGTAGTTGTTTTTTGTAATCGTGTTGTAGTTAGCAACGTAAATGGATGTTCCAGTACCTGAGCTTGAAATATCATTTCTAGCTATTGTGTTGTTATCAGCATACTGAAGCCTAATGGCTACGTCGTCACAATTTTTTATTGTGTTCTCCGTTACTGTGTTGTTTGTACTGTATTGCCAAATCTGGATCCCCTCCGTGCAATTGTCTATATAGTTTCCAGTCACCAAATTGTAGTTTGAGTAACTTAGTTGGATGGCACTTGAGAGCCTAATTTGTTCAAAATAGTTTTTAGTTACGTTGCTAAATGAGGTGCCGACTAAAAGTATGCCATGTTGATTGCCTGCTATCCTGTTTCCTGAAATGATACAATACTTCACTTCACCTACTGTTATTCCCGCATAGCCGTAAAGCAACTTGAAACCAGAAACAGACACATTGCTACTCTCTATTTTTATAGGTATCCTGAAACCTTCAGGAGGATTACCATCAATTATTGTAGTATCAACGTTTTCTCCAACTAAAACAATTGATTTGTTGATTCTAACATTTTCATGATATATTGCCACTTTTTACAAAAATTGTATCTCCTTCTACTGAATTGTCAATAGCTTCTTGAATTGTTGAATAATCGCCTGGAACAACGAATGTTCTGGACTGTGCACCAACTTCAATTTGTAGAAAAGAAATCAAAAAAAGAGTAAGAACTAGTAACATTGTTAATGTTGCCTTTCTAGTCCCCACTACAGACCCCAATAATACAATGTTTTCTGAAAATAAAGGCATTTTCGTTAATAAAAATTGACTAACTGAAACATAATCGAGTCAAGGAACTTTGACCAATGAATGTGTAGGATTTTTTTTGGGTTTGGGGGTTAAAATTTAATTCTCGAACCTAAAATGGTTTCATTAATAGTTGTTCGATTCATTTTTTTGGTTTTGAAATGAACCATCATTACTATGCCCAAGAAAAGAAAAGACAAACACCAAAAATATGGATTATGTAACGGGCCAATAACTTCATACCAAACGCTAGGATTCGTTTCGTATCCTCCAGTAAGATAATAAAAGAACACGTTAAACATGAAATAGCCTCCCAAAGCAGTTATCACTGCACTAATATGTTTCATATTCAATTGGGTTGACTTTTTTTGAATAGCAGGTAAAGTAACTTTCAATCCAAAAATAGCTATTATAAGAAGACCAAAAACAGTGACAACAAAACTAATAAAATTAAATGGCACAAGCAAAAATTCTAAACCAAACTGTTGTTGAGCCCGCGTGTAAGGTACTAAAACTCCAGCCCAAGACATTGAATAATTAATCCAAAAAACTACAAACAGATAAGCTACTCCAGTGATACATATCCATTTTATTATATCTTGATTCCCAGCAATTTTGTTAATCTTTCTTCTTAGGTTAAGCAAAGAAGGAGAAACAATGAGAATCATTAACAGTAATGGTATCCCGGCAACTAAAACATAAATTAAACCTGGCGTATGGCCAAAATAGTAAAGGGGCTCGCTAGAAAAAAAATAGACAAAAGAACCGATAACAGAGAGACCTAGAGAAAAGAAATGAATCAGCCTCAAAAAGTAAAGTTTTAGATACTGCTTTCCTAATCAATGGAAACGCCAAGTCCTTTTTTTTCCAAAATAAATAACTAGAGTACACAGCAAAAGAACCAGATACTACCCGAATAAAGCCAGCTAACGTTCCTAAAGCTCCTTCGCTACCATAATACAAAATAAACCACCACCAAGGATTCTTTGACACTGCATCAAAAATAATATGATTAAAAATCAATCCGACACTAAAACTTAGACCATAAATAGCAAAGTATAGGGCGTATCCAAAATAGGAAAGTGCAACAACAAAAATCCAAAATCTGTAGGACCCTAAATTATTTTTAATCGAATTCTTCATGAACTTCCCCTCAAAAACATATATTTGAAGTAATTTTTTCCTTCTATTTAATGGATCGGAATTTTCATATTTAGTTCTACTTGAGGAACAATTTGTTCCAATTCTGGAACAATAAATGGTCATGCACGCGTATGTAAAGAACACGTCACCCTGCATAAATGATTTTATAATCTCAGGATGAATACTATGATTATGCAACAAGCTCAAAAAAGAGTTGTTCACCACAACAACGTGAAGAACTACTCAGAGTATTGAAAGCCCGTTTTGAGAAAAACATGAACCGCCATAAAGGTCTTGAATGGACTAAGGTTCAAGCAAAGCTGGAAGCTAATACTGAAAAACTGTGGTCACTCAATGAAATGGAAATAACTGGCGGTGAACCGGATGTTGTTGGTCATGATAAAAAGACTGGTGAATACATTTTTTATGATTGTTCAGCGGAAAGTCCTAAAGGCCGTAGAAATGTTTGTTACGACCGTGAAGGGCAGGAGTCAAGGAAAGCAAATAAACCAGAAAATAACGCTGTTGATATGGCAGCTTGCCATGGGAATTGAACTTTTAACAGAAGAACAATATCGAGAGTTGCAGAAACTTGGAAATTTCGATACGAAAACGTCGAGCTGGGTGAAAACACCTTCTGATATTAGAAAACTTGGCGGTGCTCTTTTTGCTGATCGCCGCTACGACAATGTGTTCGTGTACCACAACAGTGCTCCCTCTTACTATGGGGTTAGGGGGTTCCGTGGTTCGCTAAGGGTCTAAATTTGGACTTTGAATTTTAGCATTTATTTGATTTTTATATTTGTTTTTTTACGAGCTGCTTTTTGTGGTTGCGTTAGTCAGTACAGTCGTCTTGGAAGTTGATATTTTGGGTTTGGGGTTAAAATTTAACCCCCAAAACCCACGAGTTCAACTGACTTGTAATTTTTTTCTACGAAGAACAATAACCACCAACACCACAATAGCCACTACAGCTAAAATAAATGCAACCAAATAATCAATAGCAGGAGCTGGTTCTGTTGAAGAACCACCATAGCTGACTACAAAAATTTTAGATCCATCATCACTCAAAGACACCACCTGAGGTAATACATCATTTGTTTCTAATTGGTGCCACCCTGAGCCGTCAGAATTAACAACAAATAGTCTATAATCGTTTCCGTTATCCAATCTGGACCTAATGACTATCCTCGATCCATCACCACTTATGGATGAAAATGCAGTTGGAAAATTCAACTTCTTGTCGGTCAACTGTTTTAATCCCGAGCCGTCCGAATTAATCATAAAAAGTTCTCCGCGAAACACCATACCAGACATATCTAAATAAGAAATAAACGTGATTTTACTTCCATCATCACTAATAGAAGGGAAGTTCACCTCTGAATCAGAGGTTAACTGTTTTAGTCCTGTTCCATCGGAATTAACAACAAAAATATCCGGTCCTTCACTTCGTTTTAATTGTAGAAAGACTATTTTCGATCCGTCACCGCTAATTTGAACCCAATTTGTATCCAAAGTGTTTGAGGTTAACTGTTTGAGTTCTGTTCCATCGGAATTGATAACAAAAAGATCAGCGTACTCATTCGGATTGGCAATAAAAGCTACCTTGGATCCATCATCACTAATACTGGGACACGATGCCGATGATATGTTTGTCACCTGTTTCAGTTCTGATCCATCCGAATTTACTACAAAAATCTCTGATTGCAATCCCGGATGCTCGCTAGTTGCGTTTATTGCAGCGTGAAAAACTATCTTTGAACCGTCACCACTAATATAACAAAAATCCATAGGTACAGAACCGTGTACTGTACCTATCTGTAACCTGTTTCAGGTCTGATCCATTCGAATTAACGGCAAATATTTCTGCCGACGCATAATCTAAACGGATACTCCCATCACTTTCTTTCGCATATTCTAAATAGGCAATAAAAGCAACTTTTGATCCATCATCACTAATGCTGAGAAAGCCAACATAACCATCAAGGTCAGTAATCTTCACATCAAGATCAATTATCTTAACGAGAAGATTTTTTTCACAAACAACAACCACTGATATTAAAGATAATGTTGTTAGACTCAAACAGACAAGAATCAACAAATTTTTTCTCATATCATCCCCCATAGAGTGATTATTTTATATGGCAATAAAAGTTTGTGGGGGGGTTAAAATTTAACCTTTTTCTCCTCTTTCACTCACTCTTACCCAGGATAGACTCCCTCACACATACGTCCCCTATATAAGGAACTGAAAAAAATAAAATAAAAAACTCACAAACAAAATGTGAGCTAACCTTCACGAAGTAAAAAAATGAAAAATGCTTCTTCTATTTCTTCTTGATGCGGTAAACCAGCAAGCCTAAGCCAACACCCACAACCAACACGAGAATAGCGATAACGATAGGAATTACTGAAAACGAGTTCGTTTCATCTGGCAGATTAGTCAATGGTGTGTACTGCATAACAATCATTGAGTCCCTCGTGAAAATATTGTGACCGCCACCCATCACATAAAACGTATCATCAACAACAGCTATGGCTGATCCTGCTCTATCTACTGGCATAGAAGCATCCATACTCCATGAATTGATTTCTGGAAAATAAACCTGATTAGTATATTGACCACTAAGTGGATAGGTAGCATTGCTTCCGCCAATAACGTAGATAGCCTTTGCCACATTTATTCCAGTTGTTGCACCTGCAGCGGCAGCGGTAACACTCATTGGAATAGGTGCACCAAAACTCCACTCATCTGTTTTGGGGTCGTATATTTGAGTCAAATTTGTATAGGTGGAGCCTCCTGCTACTCCAGAAATAACGTAGATTTTGCCATCCAACACTGCTGAAGCATATCCAGCAACCGCAGTCGGAATTGGAGAACCGATAGCCCAAGTATCAGTCACAGGGTCGTAAATTTCGACTTGAGCACTAGTTTCTTTATTAGAAGATGATTCCGATTCGATCCTTCCACCGATTAGATATATCTTCCCATTAACCTCGCTTGCCTGAAGCCCAGACCTCGCTGTCGGCATTGGAGTTTTTGTCTCCCATGAATCTGTCTCCGTATCATAAACTTCGTTAACATTAATTGAAATAGAGTAGTCTCTTGAAACATTTCTCCCACCAAAACAATAGATTTTTCCTTGAAAGACTGCTGCACCAAGACTATCTCTTGAAGTTGGTATTGAAGCCTTATCAACCCAAGTGTCAGTGACTGGATCGTAAGCTTCAGTTGAATTTATAGACGTATAAGAGAATCCAGTATCCGATGTATTGTATCTCTGACTGCCACCTATAACATACACAATTCCATTGACCGTTGCTGCTCCAGCGCCAGTTCTTGAAAAGTGCATTGAAGGCTTTGTTACCCAAGAATTCTGAGCACCTCTTGCTGGAAACATTGCAACCGTCAATGAAAATAAAAGTGCCGAAATAAATGCTAGTGCATATGCTCTATTCTTCATATAAGCATCAATCTGTTTATTCTAGCTCAAACCGGTATTTAGCTCTCCTTAGAGAACACTTTGTTCTGCAAAAAGAACAGAACATTTGATTGTGTATGTGGGGGTTAAAATTTAACCCCAAACCCAAACATCATAACTGTCACGACGACTGTAATGACTGACACAACCACAACCACTATGCTGACTGACGGTACTGACTTACGCACAACACAAAAAAACACTCACCCATCGTGAGCGTTGGTTAAATTCACAGAGCATTCTAGGTATTTGTATACCATAATGAAATGGTATAAGGAGCGAAAATCGAAATGAAAATAATGAATCGAGTAAGAATGAACAAGAGAGGAATGTCAACTATCCTCTTATCAGTGTTACTGATTTCCATAATCGCAATCGCATCCGTTGGTGTTGTCAGCTACTACTATTATGGGAACTCTGAATCTGAAAAAAAGGTGAATGACTCTGGTCCCGAACCTGAAGAAAAGGTGAGTAGTTTGCAGTTTACTACTGAACAAATGTCTGACGTATCGAGTAATACCACAGGTTCCATGACGGGATACTTGAAAAATATCGACACAGACAACCTTAAACTAAGATTGGAGGTTTCTATGGAAGGCCAAGTTTTTATGATGCTTATCTCAAACGGGCAACAAAATAAGGCGTGGATCTGGTCGGTCTTATCTAATGCATGGATAGATATCTCAAACGATTTCGAAGCACAATGGGGTAATGCGAAAGTGCTCGTTGACGAAATCATGCTTGGATTATCAAAAGGAACACTTGACGAGTTCAATTATACTAATCCGACTACAAATGAGACTCAAACCTTCAAAATTGCTGAATATCAGGTGAACCCAACAATCGCAGATTCGCTGTTTGAAATAGATACAACAGATGTTGCTGAAGGATACGTCTCAATAAACATTTGGGGCGACTATGCCGACCGCACTAACGAGCGCGCAATCACTGTGTATGGAAATGCTGAAAACACTGGGACTAAGAGTGCTCAGAATTGCAGGTTAGAGATTGCTGTAGTGTTCGAAATAGGCAATATTACACAGATCAAAACTGAATTCGTAACCCTTGGCGACATACCTTCAGGAACCGTAAAGGAATTCATTATACTTTTTCAATTGCCAATTGGCGTAAACCCAGCCATGACTGGCTACTCTATAAACCCCTTTTGGGATTAGCTGTTGCTAAACTACTAGTGTAGGCTGTGCCCCTACGCCCCCTCTTCTTTCAATAAATTTCCATGCGCGCCCTTTTCAATTATATTCGATGAATTCGCTTGGTTAGTTGTCTATACCCTAAGAAGTCTTTGATTGCATGATCTTGACTGCCAAACCTATAGCCTATTCTTGGAGCAGGTTTGTTTCCTTTTGAAGAAACTCTAAGAGTGGAACTCATTTTGATACATTGCATTGCTAAATATCTAAGCATTAGGATACTCCTTGAAAGAATAGCTACCCAAGCAACAACAACAGCTAAGTTTTCTTCTCTACTACCATAGCAGTCAAAAACAACATGGTAATTGTTTTCACTTGATTTTAGAACTATGAAACCGTTCTGCCAAAAATGTTCACAAACCTTTAAAGCCCAATACTTAACTTTTTTGAATTTCATTTCGTCAAGGTCGAGCATAACTGTTTCACGATCGGTGAAACCGATAATAGGTTCAGCTTTCGATATTTGGTTTGTCAACCCATTCACCTAAAAAAAGACACAATTTTAAGTTGGGGACTGCCAGAACCTGAACTCTTAGAAGATTTGGGTAAACAATGTAACTTAGCATTTGATAAATCCCAAGAAGGCGATCTTAACGAAAATAGGATCAAAAATGTATTAAATAATTGAAATCAAAAGCTTTTTTGTAAAGAAATCTTTACCAACTTTAATCATTAGCTGGGTACAATTCTATTTTAGCCAGTTTCTTGATTTTAGAACTTGTTTTCCAACTATTTTCAATCTTAGTGCATCTTCGTAAGGACACATTTCAATACAACGTAAACACAGAATACAATTTGATGTTGTAACATCTCCGCCCTTTTTTTTATAAACTTCAGTAACTTGTGTTGGACACACACGTTTACAGACACCACATTGAGTGCATTTCTCCTCTTTTTTTTCTAACCTAAGAAATGAGATCCATTTGAATGGAGGAAAACGGTTAAAAAAAGCAATTAACGCCCCCATGGGACAAATTCTACACCATGAACGTCTATAAAAAAATGCTGCAACACTCACTGTTCCTAGCACTAACAAATTTATTGAAGTAACATAGTAACCCAATTCAAAAAAATTTCCAGATGTGACAGCAAATACCCATTCTGGTTTAATCACATTGGCTGCTGATTGTAATAAGACACAAAAAGGTTTCATTGGACATACTTGACAAAAGGGAGCTGAAAAATATTGATAAATAAATCCTCCATCCTCAGTTCCTGGAGCTAGTTGTAAACCAAGAATTGCTTCAGAACCAAAAAATACACAGATTACGATAATAAGTGCGAGAATTATGTACCCCAATTGATGAAATTTTTCGTTAAAATTTTCAGAAAGATTTCGATGTTTTATTTTCAATACTTTTCTAAAGCGTGTGATTAAATCCATATATAATCCAAAGGGACAAATCCATCCACAGAAAAATTTGCCTAGGATAACTGAAAAAAACATGATAACTCCTATAACTATTGCTAATCTTGAAATTCCAGGTGCAGTATATTCTACTCCCCAACCGCTGCCGATGTTCCATGACGGATAAATGTAGGTTTGAATCTCCCAAAGGGCACAAGTTACAGTTCTTCCACAAGGATAATAGCATCCAAAAAATGGAACTGGTAACCCATCGGGTAATGAAACTCCAAGAATGTTTGTTGTTTCCAAATATTCGTGTACCATTAATTGTCTGACTGGTCTGGGTATTGATTGGTGATCAGCAAACATTCCAAAGAAGATTAACATTACGAAACCAATTTGGATCAGCAATCTTAATGAACTGATTGATCTGGTTTTTCTTTTTATACCCGTGATAGCAGTCACTAAACCTACTCCCACTAAGAATAATGTCACTGCCAACAAAGGGAAATTATAGGGAAATTCTGGCAAATCTATTAACGGAATTAAAGTTTCAGAATCAACTTTTTCATCAATTACTGTTACTCCTAGTCTATCAGTCATGTGTCCCAGTTTTGGAAAAATATTCCAGTAGCCTGCCATGTCTAATTCTTGAGATACCTGAAATTCTCCTGTAATCTCATCAGCGATAATTGTATGATCAATCCAAGAAAGATTAGGTCTGACAAATGTTACAATAATTATTACGTCCGGACCTGTTAAATTGGAACATATTCGCCCTGAAACTGTAACTGTTTCTCCTATGTTAACTTGTGTTTGCGATACACTCGCATTTATGTGGGGACCATAACAAGCTAAAACAGGTTGAAAACAAATCTGTCCTAACAATATTGAACCTGCGATGATAGCGAATAATAGATTTGTTCGCATTTTATTGATTCCTGTAACCAATCACACAAAACATCTAGAATTTTTGTTAACAAAAGATTTTTTGTCAAGAAACTTTGACCAAAATATTTTCAATTGAATGGATGTCTAGTCAAGAAACTTTGACTAACATGGGATTCGCACCCTAATTTACTGGCAAAAATCATCTATAGCAATTCAAGGAGTTCTGGCTTTAACAACAAGTCTTTAATAAAAATAAACATATACCGATTATGAGGATTCAATTTGACTGCAATAAAGGCTCCTAATTGGCTTCGTGCTTTTGACATTATTTTTGGTTTAATCTCAGTGATAACATCAGTTGTGGTTTTAGCCTTTCAGAATGCTGCAATCCTAACTTTGATATTTATTTTATCTTTAGTTTTGTTAGTTGTAGGTGTTGCGAGGATTTTTGGAGGAATATTTGCCATTTATCTCTCAGGCGGAATGCGTGCGTTAAATGTTGGAATTGGAATAATCGCAATATCTATTGGAATTACCGCAATAGTATATACAGACCTTACAACTCAACTGTTAATTTACATCATATCATTTGCCTTGTTACTCAACGGAGTTGCTAGACTATTAATTGGCGGATTAATCAAAGTATTCCCAAAATGGCTAAGAGGATTCTTTATTGTAGTTGGATTTCTTACAATCGGGTTATCATTTGTGGTATTTGTATATTCGGAGCTAGGTTTTCTTGCCCTAATTCTAATGCTTTCAATATCTTTCATGATCAATGGCATAGCTAGAATCGTTCAGGGAATAATTGGCACAAAAGAAGAAGAATGGTAACTTGTAGTGTTTTACCCTATTATGACCTTAATTTTTAAAAATCAGGAATAAATAGTCAGTTTGTCATTAATCAGAAAATGTTATGCTCATTCATATTTGAAGATATTAGTGTGCTCACATTTATCACAAATATAATTAGCTATAGTAGTGAATTTTAGTATAGTGGCCTGAGCGAAAACCGGTTATGGATTTATGGTCGAATCCAAAGAAATTAACTACTGGAAACTACAGAGAGAGGAGCTTTTTAGAGCGCTTGATACCTCAGAAAAGGGTCTTGATGAAACAGAAGCTAAACGTAGACTTGAACAATATGGACTCAATGAGCTTCCTTCTGCTGAACAAAGAACATCATTTAGCATGTTAATGTCTCAGTTCAAGAATCCTCTTGTTTATGTACTGATTTTTGCTTCAATATTGGCTGGTTTTTTGGGAGAAATAACCGAAGCAACTATTATTATTGCAATAATGATAGCCAATGCTTTGTTAGGCTTCATTCAGGAGCACAAATCTGAGAGAGCAGTAGCTGAGCTTAGAAAATATCTTTCATACAATGCTTTGGTGGTTAGAAATGGCAAGAAGATTGTGATTGATACTAGTGTACTTGTGCTGGGTGATCTTGTTCACTTGGCTATAGGTGATGTTGTTCCAGCAGACATTAGACTTTTAGATTCTGATGATTTCCAGACAGATGAATCAGTACTTACAGGGGAGTCAACAGCAGTAGATAAAAACACATCATTGGTGGATCTCGACAATCCACTTCCTCATCAACTCTCCAATATAGCCCTCATGGGTTCAACAGTAACGAATGGTTCTGGAATAGGAGTGGTTGCTGCCACTGGAAGAAAAACATATTTTGGTCATATAGCATCCAAACTCTCTTTGTTACCTCCAAGGACTAATTTTCAGAAAAACATTGGCAGTTTTGGAAACTTTCTCGTGAAGGTAATCTTGCTGTTGACAGTCTTCGTATTCCTGATCAACTCTGTTTTGAGCCATGGAATCTTGCAGTCTCTAATATTTTCCTTGGCATTGGCAGTAGGTATAATTCCTGAAGCTCTGCCTGTGGTGATTACTGTCGGATTATCTGATGGTGCAATCAGGTTAGTGAAGAAGAAGGTTGTAGTCAAAAGGCTCGAAGCAATAGAAAATATGGGAAATATCGATGTTCTTTGTACGGATAAGACTGGAACCTTGACCCAAAACATGATCAAGGTTGAGGATACCGTTGATTCCAAGGGTAATTCAGATCTGGAATTGATCAAATTTGCGCTGCTTTGTAATATGGCAATTGTTGAAGGAGATAGAATACTTGGTAATGCTATTGATGTTGCAATCTGGAATTATGCCCGAGAGAAAAAATTCCATGAGCAAGATCTTGATATGTTTACACGAGTACATGAAGTTCCTTTTGGTTTTAACAGAAGACGAATGAGCATTGTAGTCGAAGTAGGTAATCGAAGGCTCTTGGTTTCAAAGGGAGCCCCGGAGTCAATTCTTGGTGTGTCCATTGCAGTAGGTAGTGAAATCGAGAATCAGCCCATGTCAGAGGCAACAACGGACGTAAATACTCTGATTGAAAAGTATAGGAAAGTAGGAAATCGGCTGATAGCATTATCAGTAAAACCGATTGAGAAGAAATTGGATTACTCAGTAGAGGATGAAGCTGAGTTAATATTTGTAGGGTTCCTTGTCCTTTCTGATCCGCCAAAAGAAGATGCTGCTCCAGCAATCTCCCAATTGAAATCTTTGGGAATAAAGCTGAAAATTCTTAGTGGTGATGACCCTGTGGTAACTGCAGATGTTTGTCGAAAGCTAGGTATAGATTTTGAGGGAGGCATTCTTACTGGGGTAGATATAGAAGACATGCAGGAGAATAAGCTACGTCAAGCAGTGGAAGAAAACGATGTGTTTGGGCGTGTGACTCCTGAACAGAAATATGCCATAGTTGATGCTTTAAAGAAAAACGGTCACGTAACAGGGTTTCTAGGTGATGGGGTTAATGATGCACCTGCTCTTAAATTGGCAGACGTAGGAATTTCTGTTGACTCCGGAGTTCAAGTTGCAAAGGAAGCTGCCACTATAATCTTACTAGAGAAAAGTCTAGGTGTAATTGCTGATGGAGTAGCTGAAGGAAGAAAAGCCTTCGGTAATATGACTAAGTATATCATGAATACGGTAAGTGCAAATTTGGGAAATATGTTCACATTGGCTTTAGGATCTTTGTTTCTTCCATTCATACCACTTTTACCTTCTCAAATACTCTTAACAAATCTGGTTTCTGATGCACCGCTTCTTACAATATCGACTGATAGACTTGACGAAGAAGGCTTGAGGGCTCCTAAAAAATGGAATATTGGATTAATAGCAAAGTTTGCCCTATTCTTTGGTTTGATTAGCTTGATTTTTGATTTTGTCACAATTTCATCTTTAATTTATGTTCTAAATGCAGGTCCTGAGCTTTTTAGAACGGGTTGGTTCATCGAGTCTGTAATATCTGAGATATTGATCACTTTTTCGATCAGAACTAGAAGAAAATTTTTCAAATCAAGACCTAGTAACCTTCTAATTGTAGCTTCAGTCATAATGGTTGCAGCAACTCTTTTCATTGTCTATTCTCCTATTGGAATATTCTTCGAGTTTGCTCAACCACCTTTATGGTTTTTAGGACTAATATTTGGAGTACTTATTTGCTACTTCCTTTTTGTTGAAATCTTGAAGCATTTATTCTTCAGTCGATATGAAGTTTAAACCTATTACAAATGCACGTAAAAATCAATAAATAAAATTAATAAAAATACAATTTATGACGCTTGGGTATACAAGGAACAAATGGGAACCAAAACATCCCATAATAAGCATGTGAATTTTTTGCATGTGTATTATTGTCGAAAATTTGTTAAAAAGAAAGGTGTGTTAAAATTAGCACTAATATTACAGTGATTATAAGAATGGGTAATATTTTTAGAGCCTTTTGGTTGAATTTTGTTGCCTCTTCTGTTTTCTTTTTGTCAACTAGTCTCATAATATAAACTGAAACTGAAAGGTTGTAAAGGAAAAGCACGTAGATTCCTATCATCATTCTGTCTGCAAATGTCAGGTATCCTGTAGGAGGAATACCATTCACGAGGGACAGATGGAATGCTGTGGCAGAAAGGAGTGTTGTTACTCCCAAACCAATGCGTTGTGCAAAATTGTTTGGTGATATGAAAAATGCAAGCAAAGCAATAGTTGTAATTACTGAAATTGGCAAAACACTCTTAATGAAAGCTGAAACAATAGGTCGTTCTAAGATCAGTCTAGAATTAAAACGGGAATAACCTTCAGCTCCATAAGAATGCTCATCAATGACGGTTTCAAAGTTTACTATATTCCAGCCCGTAACAGTAGCTTCCGGATCAATGGTCGCACTTTCTGAAAGATAGACTAGTTGGGAGGAATTAAGGTATTTGTGTTCTAATTGTATAGAAAGATCCTGATTTTCAAATGGGTAATCGTGTGAAATCAAAAGTTTTAATGAAATCTCCTCTAACCCTGTATTCTAAGTAGCCTTCATCTGGTTCTGCAGCGATTTCATACTTTGTTGGTGCACCATTGATAAATTCGAACTCTTTGATTTCAATTAGGCTTATTTCAGAAGGATCAAAATTGAACCATAAATAGAAATCCAGTTTGAAGCTGCTCGCAGCTAAATCCACTTTTTCCACATTTACCAGCCAAATCCCAACCTCAACTTCTGTGGTACTTTGAGCGTTCACTCTTTCAATTTGGGGAAGAGAAACAAGTATTACGGAAAATAAAAAGAAAAAAATGATGGGCAATGCAGATTTTTTCATGACTCATGCATTATCCTGATTTCTGGATTTGAAGCTTTCGTTTATAGAACACTCCAAAGATTGCGACTGAAAGCAATAAGATCAGTAATAGCGACCATGATGGAAACTCTGGGATTGGTTCAACTTCGAAGATGTTGGTGTCAATAATCGTGTACGAGTTTTTGTAAGTTACTGCTTGTTCAATTATGGTTATCTCCATTTCCATTCCTAAGGACATTCCAGAAGCCTTGTCATATATGAGGATGCTTTTCAATGCTTGACCTGGGTAGGAGTTGGTGAAATTGAGGATGTTGACGCTTCGACTGGTGCCTAGAATCGTTCTGGTCTCTGTTTTGTTGATTGTGGGTGCATCTGCTACATTGAGTGTTTTGTCGCCTTGGTTTAGGTTTGCTGCTAAGAGGTAGTTTTGATATTCAAACATGCCTTCAGTGATCCTGTAGGTTTCAATATTGGCTATTATCTCAGATGCTGGAAGAGCAGTGCCATTCATGTACGCTCCAGTTAGGCGTAGAGTTACTTCTTTTCCTGAAACTCCAATAACCTCTATCATGCTCCAGTCCGGACTGATTACGGTCTCTGCTGGAGTGGTTACTACGTAATTGCCGTATTTGATCCATTGTCCCACTGAAACCCCAGGATTATAGTCCACAGCAAATACGGGAGCAACGAAAGCTACCGTTAGGAGAACACAAACTAAAGGAAACGCAATTTTTAATCTTAAATTCTTCATATTCTAGTATTCCCTCCTGTTCCTGTTCTATTACATCTAGAACTTTTTACCGAACTGGAACCCACCTTGACCGCTTTTTTGATCAGCAATCGATCTGGCGGTGTTTTCTACCCTCTGGTGCAGTAGTTCCCAAAGCCAATCAGTGAATTCACGTAGATTCTTGGTTTGTATCCAAACTTCTCCAGGTCCATAGATTTCGGTAACTAATCCTTCTCCACCCAATATAGTAGATTTTAATCCACCAAACTTCTTGACATCATATTTACAGGAGTCGTCGAAAGCTACTAAGTGATAGTTATCTACAACTAAGGATTCACCGCTTTTGAGGCTGTGATGATCCATAGCTCCGAAAGCGTTTACGAACATTTGTCCTTCTCCAGAAATCTTAAGCATAAACAGGCTTTGACCAAAGAGTCCCTTCTTGAATCCCTGCCATTCGGTATCCAAGTGAACATCCTTTGTTGAAGCTACATATGAAGACTTTTGGAGAATAAGCCCTTTCCCAGCTTTTACCTCAAAAGGTTTGTATATCTCCCACTGGAGCTGGAACAAAACCGACTTTACCTGATCCTTTCTCTGCAACATATTCGTTAACAAAGAATGATTCGGCACCCAGAAGAGTTGTCTTGATCGTTTTCCATATGCTTTTTTCCTCCCTCTTTCGGGTTTTGACGTTGATATGAGGTGTCATGTAAACCATGGCACCGGCTTCTGCTACAATCATTTCATTAGCATCTAAACTTACGTCCAAAAGCGAGTAAGCTGGACTATACTTAATTTCATACTTCATTTTCTTTTTTCACTCCTCTTTAAGCTGCTCTTGCAGCAAAAATCATCTAACTGAAAGTCGCATTTAACCCGCGCTCACGATAAGTGAGTGCCTATTTTGCTAAAAAATGAAAACATAATAAAAAGCTTGGAATAATGACAATTATGTTCTATGTGTAAGTTAATCCCATACGTTTCATAAAATCAAGAACTGTCTGGTACTCTTTTATGTACTGTTTGCCTTTTTCTGTCAAATGTATTGCGGGTTCATCAGTAATCAAACCCAGTTGCTTTAGTTCTGTCAAGTAGGTTTTTAGGCGATCAAAAGGGACATTTGTTTTTAGTTGAATTCTGGTGAGAACAATCTTTTCTGTTTTTGGTTCCCCATAAAGAATGGAAAGTAGATCTCCATAGATCTTTAGTTTGTCTCTACGTGGAAGCCTCTTCATCCCAAATTCCTTCTTTTGGGAATGCTTGCTTTGAACCAAAGAATGTCTGATAAACTACTAACACGAAAACCGTTAAACCAGTTATTCGAAGAATGTGTGCACCCACGTTTGCCACGAAGACTGTTTCAAGGGACCAGATAAGAGAAGAGTATTGACCAAAAGCAAGCAGCAGATAGCTTAGGGGGATCCAAAACGTCTTAGGTTCAGGTTTTGATAAATGGCTTCTTAAAGTATGAATAAAAATGTATGACAGACAGAGTATGTTGAAAAGTCTGAAGTATTCATCAACAGTTTTGTAGCTAGGTAATCCTAACATTGGGGGCTCGAAAATAATTAAGTAAGAAATAACAGCAGCAAAAACTAATCCTGCATAGGTAATGTTCCACCTTATGTTTTTACTTTTTGAAGATTTGGAAAAATAGTATGTTGCGGCAAGAAAGGCAAAGGCGTAGGCTTGAGTGAAAAGTTGGAGCCATTTGATTTCTTCAACAAAAAGAAATGACTCAAAATATAATGCAAATCCCATTAAAGCGTATGATACTCCCAAGAATCCAAAACCTAAGGGCAATCCAATATATCGAACTTCACGTGTGAGCCTATATGGTCTTATCATATATCGTAGTAAGACAAAGCAAAGTATTGCAGAAATAATTTCAACTAGGATCAGAGCAGCATTTTCCATACTCTCACTGTAGTTCAATTTCTTAATCTTTCTTTCTATAAAGCTGAACTCACGTATCGTGAGTATCGGTTAAATATTTCTTGAATATATTCAAGCTTCAGGGATCAAAACCGACACTTAAAGGGACTGAGAAGTTGATGATCTGCAATTATTTCAAGGTTCATCAAATGTAAAACAAGTCTTTTAAGCGTTTAGTCTGACATAAATAAACAAGGTGGTGAAAAAATATGGATCTTGGAGAAATATTTACCGAATTCGTTTCTGATGTTGCTGGAGCCCTGCCTGCAATAATCGCGGCCATAATAGTAGTTATCATTGGATATGTAGTTGGCAAGTTTCTTGGAAGAACAGTAAACAAAGTAGTAGAAAAAATGGGTCTTGAAAAAAGCTTTGACGAATCAGACACTGGAAAATCATTTAAAAAATCTGGAATAGATTTGTCAACATTTATTGGAGGAATAACAACAGCTTTCATAATAGTAATTTCTGTAGTATTAGCAATACAAATCCTAAACATTGGTGGAACAGTTGGCACATTCTTGGTGGATGTTGCAGGTTATTTGCCTAGACTTTTAGGTGGAATAGTAATAATCGTCTTGGGAACAGTTCTTGTTGGTTTCCTAGCAACCTTGATTGGTAACACACTAAAGCCAGTCTTTCCTGCAGCTAAATCTGAAATCGCTGACATGCTCAAAAACCTCTTACAAATCGGTTTAGTAGCTGTAATCTTGCTAATGGCTCTTGACCTTATGCTACTATCAGGAGACCTTGTTTACTCGCTAATTCTAGGCTTTGTTATCATTGGTGCTGGAATCGCTTTGACTGACGGTTTAATCAAATCAATAACTGATGACCACAAAGAATTTATGCCCGTCGCAGGCTACGCAAAATTTGTCCTATACAGCATTTTCCTAATTATCGGTGCAGGCGCTATCTTCGCCACATTCTCGGGAGTAACAAACGTCATAGCCAACATTTCATGGGCTTTCGCAATAGCTATGGGCATAATGCTAGTTCCAGTAATCTACAACCTAGCAAAGAAAATGACAAAAGAAACATGATAAAAGAGGGGTCTATTAATCCCCTTTTCTTTTTTATCTTACGTGATAGTGCAATAAATTATAATTTATAAAGTAATAGATAGTTCGAATTGGATAATTTTTAAATAAAAACGATTTTTCGTTTAGATTATTTTGGTTACTTTTTTTTATTTACAGCCTACCCATCCACTAATAGAAATCTTGAAAAAGCTGTTTATTCCTGTTTTTATTTGTACTAAATTCAACATAAAATGATAAGTTGTAACTTAAGCTTAGCTAAATAATTATTTTCCATCTTATGATTTAATCAGTATTTTTCTAATTGCCGTAGCAATCAAAGTTACCGAGAACGCAAATGGCAGAATAGTCCATGAATGAAACTCTGGAATTTCATGATCTGAATTGGTTCTGACGGTGAACTGGACTCTTTCGGAGGCTCCAGAAATTCCCGCAGCGTTATTTGCATAAACTACTAGACTATGTGAGCCCTCGGCAAGCCCTTTTATGGTTTTATTAAATTGGCGCCCCCATACGTTTGGGTCTGTACAAACCAACTAATGTTATGTTTTTCTGGTTATCTATACAATATGCCATCCAAGAAACAGTTTTATCTATGTTGAAACTCAGCAGAACTTCAGCTGTAGTGTATGTTTTGTTTTCAAGCGATAGGTTGGATATGATTGGAGGAATTAATTCATCTGGAGGAATCATGTCACTTCTTGTGAAATAAACTGTATTTTTATCCAAATGAACAAGTTCGTTGTTAATGGTGTGTTCCGCAAAGACAGTTACGTTATGCGAACCGTAAGACAGTGCTGGTAAGATCACTGACCCTGTAATTGTTGCTTGAAATGAATTTTCACGTGAATGAGTTATTAAGGGAATTGTGTTGTTGATCATTCCATCTAAACTATAAGTCATAGAAATCCTGATGTTACTAGCAACTATAGCTGTGATAGTGACATTTAGAGTCAGCAAGTTGGAAATGTATGTCCTATTAGAAGGGGATGTAATGCCAAGTCCTGAAGCGAGAGGATATTCTGTTTGAGAATCTGCTTTAACACATTTTACTCCAACTGTGGGAAAGAATAAGAGTGCCAAAACCACAACTAAGACTTTTTTCTTCAAATACTTCTCCTCTTTATCACTACAACAATTAGAGTTGCCATCATTGTTAGAGGCAAAATTATCCATGAAGAAAACTCTGGAATTGTTTCTATGTCTATTGGATTGATAAAGGGATAGTTGTCTTGGTTATTTTCGTCAATGACATAGGGTGTGTCTCCTATTCCGTCAGAGTAATTGTCTGTTTCGTTATAGTTGCTCCAGTAATTGCCTTCAGAACCGTTATCCCATGTGTTTTTGGATGTAATATTATTGTCATAAATCTGTATTTTGTTTTTTATGAAGTTGTTATGGTAAACAAGATTTTCAGATGAGTATTCAAAATTGGCTCCAACCAGATTGTCTGTAATGTTGTTGGCTGATAAGGTGTTGTTTGAAGCGTATTTGACCATTAACCCGTATTCACTAATTGATATTTTGTTTCTCTCAATTAGGTTACGACTTGAATTATTGGCTAATTCGAGTCCATAAGTACTATTGGTTATAGTGTTGTTTTCTACAAGATTCAAATAAGAAAAAGCTACGATTTGAATACCTTTAGGAACACATGAAACGTTGTTACTTGCTATTGTGTTGTTAGCAGAAGAAAAAAGTCGTATTCCAAAGCTGCCGAGCCTCACTTGCTCAGAAGCTCTAACGAATATGTTACGAGTCAACGAAACATTGTTGTCAATTAGATTGTTGTTATTGGCTGAGTTGAGCCAGATTCCGTGATAATTGTTTGAAATCTGGTTTCCCGTTAGGTTATTTCCAGTAGAAGAGTCTAATACAATTCCGAAACCATAATCGTAATCTGTTGCATTGTTCCAGAGAATGCTGTTATTATGCGAATATTGGAGTTTTATCCCAGCGCTGAAGGGTATAGTGTTCTCACCTAATCATGTAATTGTCTTCTATTGTGTTTTCTGAAGAACCATAAAGCCAAACCCCAATACCGTTATTCAGGGAATTGCAGTTTGACACGAGACAGTCACGAACATTAAGCAGATGAACTCCTCTTCCACTTAAACCTGAATTATCAACACTGCTTAGTGAAAGATTTTGGACAATAACGCCATCATGAAGTACTAACACTACTGTTCCATTAAGGCTCCAGTCTCCAATTATTCTTGTGTTTGTTTTGTCTTCTCCAATCAACGATATGAGCTTGTCTATAATCACAGTCTGATTGTAGTAAAATCCACTCCTAACAAACACTGTATCTCCTTCCAATGCATTGTCGACAGCTTCTTGAATAGACGAGTAATCATCAGGAACAATAATCGTTTTAGATTCTGCTTCGGCTATCTCAATATTTACAACAGAAACAGCTACTAAAAGAATAACAAAAAGAAAACTAATAGAAACCAAGTGCATGTCAGGTTTCATGGATAATCTCACTATACTGTCAATAGTTTAGGCATCATTTAGCTCTCCCTGAGGAACACTTTGTTCCTGATCTGGAACAGCAACCAGCCTAAATTAAAAATTTTTGTAAGAAAAAAAGAAGGTTTTAGTCAAGAAACCTTGACTAAAGGATTTGCTTGTATGTCAAGAAATCTTTACAAAAAATCTTTTACACTCAGTCTTCTATAATGATCAAATTGTCATGTTCATAAAAACAAGAAAACCAATCCCCATTTCGTCTAAGTTTAAAAAACAAAAGAGGACAACATTATGATTCCGTTTGCATATGCTGTACGGGAAATTCGGAAAAGAAAATACAGAACTGCAGTAAACATCATGGGCATTATCATAGCAGTTAGCACCCTGATCACTTTGGTCATGGCTGCCCGAGGCTGGGAAACATGCACTTCAGTTCCCCTTAGTAGCATAGGAACAGACATCGTTTTTATTTACACTGCACCAATCGAACCTTCAAACAAGGGTTGCTATATTGCAAATCACCTTTTTTCGTACCCATTTAACCAAAGCCTACTAACTGATATTGAGCAACTCCCAAACGTTGAATGTGCTGTACCAGGTACTGATGCACAGACTGCGAGCTATGGTTTTTACGGGCATAGATCCCAGTGAAACACAGACAAACGCCGTTCTACCAAAAGACGTGGTTGATGGCAGATATCTGACCACCCTCGACGAATATGTGGCACTTGTTGACCAAGAATACGCTGCCCTAAACAACCTCACTTTAGGGTCTACAGTAAATTATGCTGCAGATTTCGAGGTTGTAGGCATCGTTGAGGTCAGCGCATCAAACATCATGAAATCCCACATATATGTGAACCTACCCATCGTCCAAGAAGTCTTACCTGAAAAACCAATCGGCTTAGTGAACATCGGTCTAATTAAAACAAGCAGCCCTGACAAAGTAGAACAAACTGCCGCAGAACTAGAAGAAGTGTGGCAAAACTCAGTCACATTAACTGGATCAGACTTAGCTGAAACCGCATCAGGAGTAATCCAAATCAACGAAAACACTGCATGGCTGATCTCAATCGCACTCACTGTTATCGCCGTCCTTTTCATAGTCAAATCTCAGTTAGGAAATGTGGCAGAACGAACAAGAGAAATAGGCATACTAAAAGCAATAGGCTGGAGCAAATCCAACATCGTAAACCAACTTGCCATCGAATCCACATTACAAGGAATCATAGGCGGAATTCTCGGTTGCATCATAGGCTACATCCTCGCTATAATCGTACTCTCCACAATAGGTGGAGAGATCGGCGGAGCCTTAAAATTTGTAACAATTGATCCAACACTTCTCCTTTTAGGATTCGGAGTAGCTGTGCTAAGCGGAACATCTACAGGATTGATTTCATCTCTAAGAGCAGCTAACCTTGTACCTGCCCAAGCCCTCAGAACAGTGTAACCGGAGAAAAAAATAGAATGCAAACAAAAAACATAATCGAACTTTCAAACCTCACCAAAACATACCAAAAAGGAAGCAAAATCGAAGTCAAAGCAGTTAACAACGTGTCTTTAGAGGTTCCCGCAGGAGAATTCCTTACTATTTTAGGTCCATCTGGAAGCGGAAAAACAACTCTTCTTAACCTGATAGGAGGACTTGACAAGCCAACCAGCGGCAAAATAACATTAGACGGACTAGAGCTCTCAAAACTAAACGAAATCCAACTGGTCAAGATTAGACGCGAAAAAGTTGGTTTTGTCTTCCAAGCCTTTAACCTGATTCCCACGTTCTCGGCAATAGAAAATGTGGAAGTTGCATTAGCCCCAACAGATATGACAAAAAATGAACGAAATGAAAGATCAACAGAACTTCTTGAATTAATGGGATTAAAACAAAGGGCAGATCATTTACCTGTGGAGTTGAGCGCAGGAGAACAACAACGTGTAGCAATCGCCAGAGCATTCGCCAACAAACCAAAGATTCTGCTTTTAGATGAACCTACAGGAAACTTAGACACTAAAACTGGAAAAGAGATTCTAAAACTATGCCATGATGCCAGCAAGGAATGGGGTCAAACTGTTGTGGCCGTAACCCATGCAAGCTATGTTCGCAAATACACGAACCGTCTGCTGTTTATGAGAGATGGAACCCTTTTTTCCCAAATCCCAGAAGATCTTGAGGAATCAACCTCCTACCTGAAAAGAGAGGCTTAATTGTTAAATGCTACCTGATTCTATGCATTTTGAAGAGTTTCTTCAACGATGACATTACTTGAACAGATTTCGAATCCTTACCTCGCATCCCTTGTATTAGGGCTAATTTATGGACTCACTTTCTGTACATCAGCGTGCCTTCCTTATCTTGTAAGTTATATCGCTGGAATAAAGGCAGGATTCCGCAAAGGAGTCACAGTCACATTGGTCTATAATTCTGGCCGTATAGTTGCCTACGCTATCATCGGAACTTTGGTTGGGTTATTCCAAACTGTTGTGAGCGACACTGTTTTTAGTTCATATCAACCGTTTTCCTCTATAATCTTTGGCGTTTTTATCATAGTTATCGGAGTAAGCATATTCTACAAAAAACCAACAACTGGTTGCGTGTCAAAAAATATTGAATCCCCAAAAGGAATCTTAAAAAATGTAAAACAAAGATTTGATGTCCGCGCTTTCTTTATGGGTTTCACAAGAGGCTTTGTACTGTGTCCTCCCCTTATAGCTATCCTTCTAACAGCCGTCACCTTTACGCAAGTTAACCTTACTCTCATCGCAGTTTTATTTGGTGCAGGAACAGCATTATCACCGTTGCTGTTTCTAGGGGGCGCTGTCGGCTGGTTGCTTGAAAAGGCGCCGTTCTTTAGAAAATGGACTTCAATATTAGGTGGAGCATTCCTTGTTTTGCTTGGAGCTTCTGTTCTTCTGCTTACATTAATAGAATCATTTTAGTTCTATCTTGGATTTTCTGCGTTTAAACACAACATACAATGTTAATCCTGCTGTAACAACTATCCCAACTACAACTGCAAGACTCACTTCTACTGTTAAGAAACTGTTTTCTAAAGGTAAAGCTAATGGCGTTAAAAGAGGGCATACGTCGAAATCGTCTTCAGTGATTTGGTATAGAGTATCGCCGATTCCATCTTTGTTGATGTCTGCACCTTTGTAGCTGCTCCAATAGTTGCCACATGTGCCGTTGTCCCAAATGTTCTGATGTTGAACCCAATAGGGATCGACGCATTCACAGTCATAGACATCTCTGGTATTATTAACGAAACTATTATGATAAATAATATTATATACACTCTCGTGATTGTGCGGTAACGGTCCCAAAAATATACCTTCAATGTTTCCTTGAATGTGGTTGCCAATAACAGATGTCGGTGACTCTGCGATTAGTATGCCTACATTGCTACCGATTATCATGTTTCCCATTATTGTGTTATGTGCGGTGCCAACGTAGACTCCAATGTTGAAGTCTATTATCTTCAAATTCTTGATTGTCACATGTCCGCTTGTAATATTAGCAAGTTCTATTCCGTAGTCCCATGAGCCAACTGGCAGAATTCTTTGCGTTCCATCTAAAGTGTGGCCTTCGCCATCAATCACTATGTCTGTTGTTTCTACAATAATTCCGTAAGAATCCTCTATATCCCCTGTGAAGGTGTAGACGTTACCGCTGCGGTAAATCTTGTTTGTTCCCTCAATGCTTCCATCTTCCCTGATAAAAATTATACCCGACGATTGAACCGACACAGTAATTATCAAACATAGACTAATTATGCTGAACAAAACTAGAAAAAATGCTTTTGTTTCTTTCACAGATACTTCAACCTGCTTTTTTGTTTTCTTCTAACCAGTTTCTTGACTTTACAATCGTTTTTCCTACTGCTTTTAGTCTTAGGGCATCGTCGTATGGGCACATTTCGACACAACGTAGACACATTATGCAGTTGGAGGTTGTTACATCTCCGCCTTTTTTATCGTATACTTCAGTGACCTGTGTTGGGCAAACACGTTTACATATCCCGCATTTAGTGCATTTCTCTTCCACTTTGTCTAATCGGAGCACCGACAACCATTTGAATGGTGGAAAACGGTTAAACAAGGCAATTAAGGCACCCAACGGGCAGATTCTACACCATGAGCGTCTGAATAGGAATGCTGCGGCCGTGACTACTCCTAAAACAATCAAATTGAGCGAAGTCACATAATAGCCTAACTCGTAGAATTGGCCAGTTGTTACATCTGCGATCCATTCTGGTCGAATCAAGCCAACTGAAGATTGCAGCAGCACACAGAACGGTTTCATTGGGCAGACTTGACAGAATGGTGCAGAGAAATATTGGTATACGAATCCCCCTTCTTCTGTTCCGGGAACCAATTGTGCACCTGCTATGGCTTCGGAAGCAAAGATGACGCATATGACTATGATGAGTGCTAAAATGACATAACCAAGCTGATGAAACTTCTCGTTAAAACTTTCTGAAAGGTTCCTGTGGGGTATCTTCAGGGCTTTTCTAAGACGTGAGATTAGATCCATGTATAGGCCGAAGGGGCAGACCCATCCGCAGAAGAATTTTCCTAAAAGAACTGACAAAAGTATTACTGCTGCAAAAACGACACCCAACCTTACCAATCCGTTGGAGTTGTAGTCCACACCCCAACCGCGGCTAGTTTCCCAGAAGGGGTATATGTATGTTTGAATTTCCCATAGTGTACATGTTACGGTTTTTCCGCATGGATAATAGCAGCCAAAAAATGGGACTGGAAACCCATCTGCCATTTCGACTCCGAACACATTTGTTAATACCAAATATTCGTGTACTGGAATTTTGCTAGCTGGCACTGGAAGAATTTCATGATCAACAAACATTCCAAAGAAAATCAAGAAAACTAATCCTATCTGGATAAACAATCTCCATGAGCTGATGTTCCGAGTCTTTTTTCTCCTTCCAGTTACTGCAACGATTGCGCCGATGCTAACGGTAGTTATTGCCGCACCTATTAGCAGAAGGTTTGGTTTGAACGGAGAGCCCACAATCGGTGGTGGATTGTTTGGATCTGATGCTGGGTCGAGTACTGTTACACCTAGCCGATCATTTATGTGTCCAAGTATTGGAAATATGTTCCAGTATCCTGCCATGTCAAGGGTTTGAGTTACAGAAAAAAATCCTGTTTCTTCATCGGCTATAACAATTTGATCAATCCAATTGTAATCAGGTCTAACGAAAGTTACCCTTACTGATCGGTTTGAATCTTCAATCCCAAGACATATTGTTCCGTTCACAGTGACGTTTTCATATATGTTGATTTGAGTTGACGATACTGATGCTGTTATATGAGGTCCATAGCAGCTAGACACAGGTTCAAAATTCCAAATTAAAATAACGAATAATAAAACTATGATTGTGAAAATAACTGCGAGGAAGCCGTTTCCTTTCGCATTCCTCTTTTCTCCCACCTTATGACATACCCCTTATACCATTTCATTAGCTACTAAAGAAAAGCATTTTTGTGTAGAAATATTGATATAAAGCGAGATAAAATCAAAAAAGATTGACTTGACGATTTTTTTCTTAATGCACATAAATTATGTTCATTATTTTCAATTCTAAAATCAATTGGCATGATTTTTTTATCCAAAAAAAGTGGTATGAAGTATAATGAAATCTAAAACGCCTACTATGTATGAAGGTATCCAAAAAATTGTTGTTAATTGTGCTAGTCTTTTAGTTTTGGCTGGAAATGTTGTTGATTCTGGGCGCCAGAGTGCAACTAGCCAGATTCCAAAGACTAACGCTGGAACGGAAAATACACCATGCAGTATGTTCATGACAAGACGCAGAGGTGTATTTGAAAATGCTTCCAAGGAAGTGAGGCTCAGGGGATCCATAAATATTACCGCAGAAAATCCAACCAACCACACGCACATTACTATTAGTAAGGTAATCTCGTGCACAAAATAATTGCCTTTTTTTCTGAACCACATACTAACTAAGACCAAAGCCGTCCAAAAAGTTTGCATAATAAGATTAAATTCAGCAAAACTCATGCCAATTTCATAAAAGGGAAAGAAAAGTATAGTTCCAATCTCCACCAAAATCACAATAAAGATGGAAAGGACTGCGATCTTTCCTTGCGAAAGTGAATGTAAAGTGAATCGTTTTGGATTCTTTTTTCGTGCAAGAAATATTGCTGCAAACAACATTAAGACCGCTAGAATTATTGTCACAGTAACTAGTATACCGAACATTGTCTGGTCAAGTCCTAGAATCTGGGGATCCCACATGTTAGTCGCAACAGCATTTGTTATAAGAGTTAGGTTTTTGGGCTGTTCCATAGAATATGTATAAACCCCAGTAAATTTGTCCCATTCCTTAACAAGCCTTATAGAATCGGAGGCATGCGTTATTGTTCGGGTTGCACCTGCCACAGTTTGTTGCTCTTCTCCCTCAATAGTTACATTAGCTGGTTCTGAACAATCATAAAATATATCCCCCACGCCAAGGTTTGGAGGAATTATTGTCCACCCTCCAACTTGCCCTTCAGTGAAGTTATAGTTCCAAACTGAACTATCTACTGTTCCATTAACATATCTGACAGTGAAATTCGCTTGGAAAGCTGCACCTTCTACATCTAAAATTTCTATTCTGTATGAATCAATAGCAAGTTTTGGGGGTGGTGTACCACCGGTTACGTTAACAGCATATTCTATCCAATCTCCTTTTTTGACACCCACAGAAGACTCCTCAAAAGCAACAACGGGTGACCCGCTCAAAGAGGATACATAGAATAATATTGCAAATCCAACACCAATAAATTGCAGCAATCTGGTTATCGATATATCAGATCCCCTCAATCCAATTTTCTAAAGAACCAAAAACAGCACTTGATACGAAACCTAGTAAAAATAGAAAAAACATCACTGGACCGAAGGTTACCTTCTTTACCCCCAATTTAGACCCTAATAATATGTTATCTTTTTATGGGGAAAAGGTTTTTCGTTAACAAAAATTGACTAAACCAAATTCTGCAGGTCAAGAAAGTTTGACATAGCAGTGTTTAACCCTTTAAGTTTATTTAAAATATTTTTCTAGAATTCTTATTGAACTAATTCTGTATTTTATTAAGAATTTTCCATAGAACTAAAATTACAATTAGAACCAGAATTAATTCAATAAGATTAATGCTTAACAAATTAACCAAATATGAAACGTCACTCTTTCTCCCTACCATTTTACTATAATCATACAATTAAAAGAATTTTTGTTTACTTCTCTAAATAAGAAGGAGTTTTGAGGGAGATATCTCCACAGTTTATGGATGCAATTCTCATCTATGTGCGATTTGTATATTCATGATTCTTCTTTCTAAAAATCACTACAATCACACTGCCAACCAATATCATATGGAGAATTGTCCATGAAGGAAACTCTGGAATCATGCCAAATTCATCGGTTTTAATTAACCAAAAATCCACGGTTCCACTGCTGGGCAATGTTTCTCCTGCTAATGCATATCCTACATCTGACGTTTCAACCAAAGAGTAAGCAATCTGCCAATCTGCTCCTCCATATGTCATGTTCCATTGAATATTCCCAAGAACATCAGTTTTAACTAACCAAAAATCGTTTTCAAACAAAGAATAAGAAACATATCCCGCTAAAGCAAATCCTCCATCAGATGTCTCAATCAAAGAATTAGTCTTTTCATAATTGGGTCCTCCATATGTTTGATTCCAATTAACATTTCCATTAGCATCCGTTTTAATCAACCAAAAATCGTTAGAGCCTAACCCAAAAGACGCGGTCATGCCAGCTATGGCGTATCCTTCATCACTTGTCTGAACTATGGACCGAGCTTCATCCCAACTTGGTCCACCATAAGTTTGGTTCCACTGCATGTCTCCATTAGCATTAGTTTTGACTAACCAATAATCATAATTTCCTGCACCAAAAGAAGCAGTGTAACCAGCTATTGCGATTCCTCCATCAGATGTGATAACCAAAGAACAAGCATGATCATTATCGGTTCCTCCGTAGGTCTGATTCCACTGCAGTTCACCAAAAGAGTCAGTTTTAACTAACCAAAAATCGTAATCTTCAGGACCAAAAGAAGCTGTTTCTCCTACTAGAACAAATCCTCCATCTGCTGTTTCAACCAATGCATAAGCTACGTCAGTTTCTGTTCCTCCGAATGTTTTGCTCCATTGCATGTTTCCATTTGCGTCAGTTTTAACTAACCAATAATCATAATTTCCTGCTCCAAAAGAATGAGTGTAACCAACTAGAGCGTATCCTCCATCACTTGTTTGAATGACAGACTGAGCCTCATCTCTGTTTGTTCCACCGTACGTTTGGTTCCATTGCATGTCTCCATTAGCATCAGTTTTAACTAACCAAAAATCTTCTTCTCCCGCTCCATAGGAATCGGTCCATCCAGCTATCGCGTATCCTCCATCTAAAGTTACAATTAATGAACGAGCATACTCGCCTTTTGGACCGCCATAATTTTGACTCCACATAACAGGGGAAGCAAAGACTAGAGGAATTGACAGAAATATAGAGCCACATAGAATTACGGCAAGTTCTAGTTTGAAGCTTTTCACCTTTTCCTCTCCTATTTCAAGTTCTGTTATCTCTTATTATAGCTGGAAATAATCATTTTTAGTTCTATTCAAGGAACATTTTGTTCCAGTTCTGGAACAATAACGATCTATTAGTCATGTTGGACGTTTGTTCTTTTTTTCTCAACTTCTTTGTTCTTTCTAAATTTACTTCCAATAACGATCACGACCAATGTTGAAACAAGACCTATTGGCAGAATTGCCCATGAAGAAAACTCTGGAATAGAATCTGTGTTTTGTTCAACTAATATTGAGTAGCTCTTTGCATTGGTTCCTATGAAAAGATATAATTCTCCTTGATAATCAGTTATGTTCATGATTCCTTGTGTTATGTTTAAATTGCCACTGTTACTGTAACTGTCAATTATTTCACCTGTGTCTGCAAGTTTTACATCAAACAAAAAAGCCGTCAAATCTGGTATATTTATTTCATATTCCCATTTTATTCTCCAATCAAATTGATTAATTGTAAATGGATCAGTAGATGGAATTGTAGAACCAAAAAACGCTCCAGTACCAGTAAATCTTACTACTTCAACCCAATTCTCTTCTTGACCCAAAACAATACCTGACAAGGAACCTAATAGAAACAGAGAAAAAAAACCTGCAATTAATGCTGGCATTATTGCCCCCACTACAAACCCCAATATTAGGTTCTCTGCTTAAGAGAAAAGGGTTTTTGTTAAGAAACCTTGACTAAAAAGTTATCAAATGAACTTTTGGTTAGTCAAGAAACTTTGACTTGAAGCTATGCAACAATTACTGTTTATGTTATGGTGTGACTGTTTGATTGTGAATTTCTTGTAATTGTTTTTTTAGTTGGTTTATTGTTTTTTGTTGGTCTAATAGGATTGTCATAGCCATTGCCTCAAATAGTACTGGTCGAGTGGCGTTGCTTGCTGCAGAAGCATAATTCTTACAGATATCCATTAACTGCTCAAAAACTTCTTTATCCTGTTTCTGTAAGGCTTTTGTAAATCCGTTCCATCGTTGTTTTTCATGATCTAAGGCTACGCGATAAGATGGAACAGTTTTACCCAAACAACAAATCTCCATGCAAATCTTCTATCTACACATACCTGTTATTTGAAAGAGCATTGATTTCAGCGAACCTTTTCTGTTTTGCCAAATTTTGAATGTGAGTTAATCGTTTAATTATCAGCTGCTTGTTTTCTTTCTGCTCCAACTTTGTCATCTCTGAAGATAGCATCATTTAACTAAACTGAAAATTAAGCTGATGTCAAAACGACTTCGAAAATAGGGGAGAGACAACTGAAACTATTCAAGTTAATAAAATAATTTAAGTTCTATTAGTCTATGTTGCATCAATATACATTATAACTGTAAGAAATAGAATGAAACAAAAATCTTAATAAAAGAAGAAAACTGAAAAATTTAAATTAATAGAAATTCTTAAACAAAACATGACTAATTTTGCAAAAAACAATTTAGATCTTTCATCATCACCTTATCTAAAACAGCATAAAGATAACCCAATTAATTGGCAGGAATGGAATAAAGAAACACTTGACTATGCCAAAAGCCAAAATAGACTAATTTTTCTATCTATTGGGTATTCTACATGTCATTGGTGCCATGTAATGGCAAAAGAGGCATTTTCAGACCATGACACAGCAAATTATTTAAACAAACACTTTGTGGCCATTAAAATCGATAGAGAGCAAAGACCAGAGATTGATAGTTTTTTTATGGATTTTATAACCAAAACAAGGGGCAGAGGAGGTTGGCCACTAAACGTAGTTTTAAGTCCTGATTTAAAACCTTTTTTTGCAGGAACTTACTTTCCTCAAACAGAAAAGCATGGATTACAACCTCTAATATCTGTGCTACAATTAGTAAAAAAATGGTACGAAGAAAACCAGAATAATCTGCAATATTATTCTATGCACCATTCTACAACAGCTTTTTCTGAAAATATTAACGTCTCACAGATAATAAAAAAAATTGAAATTGCATTTGACCCGGAATTTGGAGGTTTTGGCATGCAAACAAAATTCCCTCCACATAATACTTTACTTTTGTTGTTAAACCTCTATCAAGAAACAAAAAATGAATCGGCAAAGCAAATGATAATTAAAACACTTGATAAAATGTCTGAAAGAGGATTGCATGATCACCTGCAAGGTGGATTTTATAGGTATTGTGTGGATCGAGAATGGTCAATTCCACATTTTGAAAAAATGTTATATGATCAAGCAATGTTACTGTGGGCGTATTCATTTTCTTTTCAGCTATTTCACAGAGAAAGAGACAGAATTGTAGTTGAAAAAATTATTAAAAATTTAGAAGAAACATTTTCTGACGGCGAAGGTCTTTTTTATTCTGCTCATGATGCTGATACTAATCATATAGAAGGAGATACGTACACTTGGACAATTGTAGAACTTAAAAAAATTCTTAATTCAGAAGAATATGCTTTGTTTTCTAAGATTTATGAAATATTTCAAGAAGGAAATTTTGAGGGAAAAAACCATCTATTAAAAAAAGATCTTGTTGATTTTGGAAAAAACAATAAAAAGGAACATTTACTGATTTCAAAAATTGAAAACAAACTGTTATTGGAAAGAAATAAAAAACCACAACCATTTGTCGACAAGAAAATATTAACAAACTGGAATGCTTTAGTTGGAATTGGTTTTATAATAGCTTATAGATATACGGGAGAAAAGAATTATAAAGAAATTGCTGTCAAACTTTTTGAAAAACTCATAGAAAGGCATTTTAAAAATAATAAACTCGCTCACAGTTCATTAGATAACGAATTGCAAACACAAGAATTTTTAGAGGATTATTCTGCAATGTTGCTTTTTGTTACATATTTATTTGAAGAGGATGAATTTGAAAATAACCTGCAAAATAAATATCTAAGTTATATTGAAATATTTTTGGAACGGTTAAATAATTTTAGAAAAATTTCAGACGGATTAGACGTATGGTATGCTAATATTTCCCAAGAGGATTTTGAACAAGTTCCAGCTAATATGTTTGATCATCCTACTCCTTCTTCCAAGTCATTAGCAGAAATGGCAATATTTAGATCGAACATTATCTTAGAACAAGAAGCAATTGAACTTGATTACCAATCATTTTTAGAAAGCGATTTTCATAATCTTACAGCTTTTTATTCTAAAGGTAAATTTCATGATTTACATTTTCTTGAAAAAATTGAACATAAAGATTTGCCCATAAATTCTCTTATTAGAAAAGGTAAGAAATACCTGAATTGTAAAGAATTTACATGTAATGAATACAAAAATAAAGCAGATCTGATAGCCAATTTATTTAAAAGATAGATTAAACCAAAATCTGACTTTTACCTCTTCACATTGTAGAACCACATTATTTTACGTTGTTTCGATTGTGGTTTTTGGTTATCGCTTATCTATTGGAACAAATTTGGTTCCATATGCACCAATATATCTTGAGGTTGGTCGCAGCAAAACTGAATCTGAATACTGTTCTAAAATGTGAGTTGTCCATCCCGTTATTCGACTTGAAGCAAAAAATAAAGTAAAAAACTCTTTAGGAATATCCAATGCGTTAAGAACAATTGCAGCATAAAAATCCACATTCGGATAAATCTTTTTTCCTTTATGGACAATCGTTTGAATCTTTCTACATTTATGGTAAAGATCCATTCGATTAATTCGTTGGCATACGGCTTTGCTTACTGTCCTAAGGTGCCTTGATCTAGGATCATTAGCCACATAAATTCTATGACCAAACCCCATAATCTTTTTCCCATCAAACAACATCCCTTGAATGTAATCTTCAACATCATGGAGATCATCAACATTTAACAGCATATTCATGACTCTTTCACTAGCTCCACCATGCAATTTTCCTTTGAGTGTTCCAACCGCGGAAGTCACTGCTGAATACATGTCCGAAAGTGTGCTAGCCGAAACTCGTGCAGCAAAAGTAGAAGCATTTAGTCCATGGTCGGCATGCAAGATCATATATCGTTCAATTGCCTCTTTTTCTTCTTCATCTGCGGGTTTTCCCCGGAACATATATAGAAAGTTTTCAGCAAAGCCATACTCTTCTTTTGGGTGTACAATTTCTTTTTTGCTTCTAACTCTATATATAGCTGCAACTAACGTTGGAACCTTAGCTATCAACCCAAGAGCTCTATTGAGGTTAGCTGCATCAGAAACATCACTTGGATCATCATCATATTCTCCCAATTGGGATATTGTGGTACGTAACATTTCCATCGGGTGAACACCTTCTGGGGATTCCCTAATGCTTTGGATTATCTGGTTGGGTATTTTCATCTCGGAAATCAGTTTTTGCCGAATACCCTTTAGTTCTAGTTCGTCAGGAAGTTTTCTGAACAACAAAAGGTGAATTACTTCTTCATAACAGACTCTGCCTAGTAGACGATCGATGTCGTATCCTACATAATATAGTGCACCTAGAGGATCAACAAAACTGAGATGAGTTTCGCAAGCTGCGACGTCTCTTAATCCGCGAATATATTCTTTTTCATGGGACATTTTAGTTTAACTCTTTGGTCACATACACTGAAAACGGTTTTTAGTCACCTAAAAGGGTATTAACGAAAAGCCTAAAGCTTGGTCTATTTAATGCCCTTGAAGTTTACAGCCTATGAGAAACATTAACCTTATTTGAACAGTCAATAATAAACTTTCCAAATTTAGACTACCAATTAATTATTTTTTTGAAGTCTGCGTATTTGTTGTTTAGAAATGATTCGGTAGCATTATTAGCGATCTTTGCAGATTATGTCAAGATATTAATTGTCGACATTTTTGTTTGATAAATGTTTTTTTGTTTTGTTGATTTGAGAAAGTAATTCGCACGAATTGCTACTTTTTTGTTGATGTGCAAAGGTAGCTGCCTTTTTTATCAATAATCTGGATTTCTATGAAGTCTGCTTGATGCAACAGGTTCTGCATTTGTTTTTTGTTGGGGAGTTCATCTTTAGCGACTGCTGGGTTTGCATTTTTGTGTAAGTTTTTCACCTCTTCGCTGCTCAAAGCGTGGGCAATGATGAGTTTTCCTTTTGTTTTTAACACACGGTTAAATTGATGCAATGTAATTTCTTTGTTATCTAAATGTGGAAATAATCCAAAACACGTGATTGCATCAAATGAAGCGTCGGGGAATGGGATTTTTTCTACATTGGCAACCGATATTGAAATATTTGGTAAATTTGCATATTTGGTCTTGCATATATCTATCATGTTCTGGGCATAGTCAACGGCTGTAATATGGCCTTTTGGACCTACAATCTTAATTAGAAACGGAATTAATATGCCTGTGCCGGTTCCTACATCCAAAACATGTTCGCCAGCCGTAATGCCGAATGAGGGCACAAAATGTTTCAAAAAGGCGAGAAGTTTTGGGTTGTAATAGTTTCCGTCCCAGTTTTCTGCAGCTTGATTGAAAAATGTTTGGCGTTTTCTCATTTGGTCACCAGTTTTGGTTTATTTTGTTTAGTTTTCGCTATAAACTGTTATTCTTCGTTTTTTTAGTGCTGCTACTAATGTTATTCCGATAATGCCGCCAATGACTCCGCCAATCATATGTAGTCCTGCCCAGCCAACCACGCCACCCCATTGAGCTAGTAAGGGTGCACCTGCCATAAAGACAGCTCCAATTATTGTTCCTGCTACTGCGGCTGAAGATATCGCAACTATCATCATAATGATCACTGTATTTGCAGGTTTATTAAAAATTCTGACATATCCGATGATTGTTATGACCACATCAAAGAATATTGCTGCGGCAGTGAATCCTAAGAACTGTGCGCCGCCACCTAAAGCAAAATTGATAATTGTAGCAATTAATCCAACAATTGTTAAGGCTCCAAGTTTTCTTATCCACCAGGCGCCAAGTATTAGGACTGCAAATCCGATGAGATCACATAGGAATGGCATCCCTGTTGCTCTGAAAAACAAGGGAGCAAAAATTATGTTTAAAACACCCCATAGCGCGCCACAAATGGCTATAGCGGCCACATCCCTTGAACTAAAATATGTCATTATTTATGTCTCCACAGTATTACTCTTTATAAAAAAAGTAACACCATTTAATATTTTAATTTTTCCACCAGTATATGGTTGCTGCCAAGGAGTTACAGGGCTAATAAAAACACAAATGACTTTTTTTTGCAAAACTCCCTTTTTTTCAAGTGTCAGTCATTTAATCAGAATTGAAGCTTAATTTTTCGTATGTTTTCCATAAGTCATTAAAACCTGTATAGGCTAATTGGATTATCTATGGAGAAGAGAATGTGAACCCTAGCACATGTGTAAAATGTATTGACTTCCCATGCAAGGATGTAAAAAAAGAATGCCATCGTATACCAAATGTTGAGATAAATCCAGACAAGATTAGGGTATTTATGATTTCAGAAGCGCCTCCTTTAGATCCGAATGATTATTTCTATGCGAAAGGTGACCCTTTCTACATGCAGACAACTGCTCAAGCTTTCAAAGATGCAGGATTTGAAGCTACAAACATGAAAGATGTTCTTGATCCTGGAGTCTATATTACTACAGCCATCAAGTGTGGAAAGACAGAGTATTCGATAGCTTCTAAGACGGTAGAGAATTGCTCAAACCTTTTAGAAAAGGAAATGGATCTATTTCCTTCTGTTGAAACTATTATGCTCATGGGAGATACTGCCATAAAAGCATTGAATTACATAGCCAAGAGAAACATTGGTAAAAGAATAATTCCCAGTGCCTCAACCTACAAGATCAGAAAAAACGAATACTTCTATGATGGAGTGAGAGTTTTCCCTACATATCTGCAAACAGGAAAGAGCTATCTGATTGAGAAAAGCAAAAGGAAAATGATAGCAGAAGACATCAAGACAGCATTGAAACATCTATAACCTTGGAAATTCTAGCTTAGGGTAAAAAATTTAACCCCAAACCCACAGAGGAGATAAGCACTCGTAATCAATCCGATAAATGCAGATACCATTTATATAGTTTCATTTTATGCGACTGATGGAGAACTTGTGGGTTCTTATACAGCCATGGCGTAATTTTATAAAAATTATTGTGAACTTTACAAATTTTGCTCTTTTTTTAAATTTTTTCTTTTTTCCCCATTAATATGTAGCCTAAAACAAAGGCAACAAGACTTGCAATAATAAGTGGTAGTGTAAACTCTCTATAAGGATTTAAACGGTTGATAAGGGGAACGTATCCAAATACTAATTCGGTATATTCAGTTTCGTATCTATAAGCAAAGCCAGCAATAATAAGGACGATTGACCCTGAAGCTACCAAGAAAAATCCTAATCTCATAGATTTTTTATAAAACATTAATCCAAATCCCAAAGCAAACAAAGCAACTCCAATAAGACCAATTGGTAATGCATCTTCTACAGCGTAGATGGAAACAGGAACCGATCCTATAAAAACCTCATCGGGCCGATAAAGAATAGCTGCCCAAATAATAATTAGGGGACTGAAAACTATAAATGAAAATCCAAGACTTTTTAAATTAATTGTTGGTTTTTTCATTAAGCTTGTTTCTGTTTGATTATTATAATTTGAGTCACATTTGATGTTTTTTTCTTCAAGTGTCTTGGTATTGTCCAAATTCTGTTTTGTTATTGTTTGAAACTTTTTATGAAGAATTAATGTGCAGCCTAAAACGAAAAACGCAATACTTACAATAATAAGGGGCATGGTGTATCCTTGATAGGGAGTTGAAATCCAAGTACTTCCAAATCGGGAAACCACTTCTTGGTACACATTTGCTATAATTACGCCAATAAGAAACAGCAAGCTTAAGGTCATAAAGGAAAAACCAAGTTTTCTATATTTTCTGTCTCCATAAATGCCTATAAAACCTATTGCAAAGAAAGTGGAGGCTGCAAATAACGATGGCATTAAACCTTGGATTGGACAAATATGGATAATAGTTGCAAAAGAAAGAATTACGCTAAGGAAGACTCCTGAACAAATTTTTAAAACCATTAGAAAATCAAATTTGAGTGATTTTTTATAAGCATAAATGCAGGCAAAACCCAACACACAAAGAATTAGACCCTCTAAAGTTAAAATTTCTCCTAGTTTCGTTTTAGTGATTAAATTAATTATAGAGTAGGTTAGCCCGATTCCTATTGAGACCTGGCTTAAGAATTTAATAGTATTCGACATTAAAAATGTCATACGGCATTGTTTTCTATTAATTGCACATAAAACATTTCAGAAATTACAATCTATATATTCCAACAATTACTTTACTTAACTTTACTTCTCATAATACAAAATTTCCTATTCTGCAAAAAAATTGAGGTGTAAGTGTAACCGTCCATTTATATGAATTATTTTTTTATTCATTACATTTTTCTGTTATTCGAAGGATTTATCGGTAATCTTAAATATTGGATATGTGTTATTTCTAATATGAAGTTAGAAATATATAATAAATTGTGATAAATAAACAACGGAGGAAAAAAGTTGAAAAAATGGAACAACATTATTCCCATCTTGGGAATAGCAACATGCCTAGTCGGTGCATATTTAATGGCTTTTGGAGAACCAATCATAGGCGCTGACCACGCAGGCATAGCAACAGTTGTGGGCATAACCGGAATAGGTCTGATAAGCACTGGTAACACATTATCTTTTGTAGGAAAGAAAAAGGAGGAACAGTAAAAAATGAGCGATTTTGTGTGGCCAACAATTTTAATTTTAAATGCGGTCCTTGTGCTTTTGGTTGGAGTGTTTGCTTTGTGGAAACTTAATAAAGACAAAAAATCGGGTTATCCTATTAAAGATGAACGCACCATAAAGATCAGTGGAAAAGCAGCTATGGGCAGTTACTATATCAGTCTGGTTTTTATGATATCGCTAACATTGTTCATAATTTTTGGAACAGAGTTTCTAGATTTGCCTGAACTTGAAGCTGGATGGGCCATAATTGCTATAATGCTCGTTTCTGGCATCTCAAACGGTTTGTTAAGCTGGTATTACAGTAGAAAAGGCGACCTCTGATGCGGACAAGAATTAAGGAACTCAGAGCCAGATATGACCTAACACAAGACGACTTAGCTAGAATGGTTGGCGTAAGAAGAGAAACTATACTTTACCTCGAGAAGGGCAAATACAACCCCTCATTGAAACTAGCGTATGACGTGGCTAGCGTTCTAAAGACAACCATCGACAACCTATTCATTTTCGAAAACCAAGAAGAAAACATAAACGAAACGCCCGGGCGCAAAAATAGGGACGATATATAATGAAAGTTGTAATCGATTAAAATTTATATCTCATAAGAGTCCTGCGCGCCTTTAATTTCGGTTCAAGTTCCAATTTTTTCGGGAAGCTATTTTTAGCTAAATTTAGGGTTTAGATAGGCATAGTCTGACTTGAATGGTGAAACATTTTTCTGTTAATTTTTTCTGTTTGATGGGCTGTTGTTTTTATATGTGTTATATTTTCTGTGTTCGCAAAACTTGTTTTTTAAGTTAAAACTCGGGAAATATTGGTGTTTTTGTGGAGAAATCTTTTTCTTATGTTTCGTTGTTGGACTCTGGCTATGCGGTTATTTATTGGCTTTGTTTTTCATAAAATATCTTTTGGACTTTTGTCGGTTTTGTTTCCTCTTTACATCACTCAGTCCATTAGCGGAGGCAATTTGCCTGTTTGGGGTCTAATTGCTTCCGGAGCTACGTTTATTGCTATTCCGTTCTCTTTTCTGTGGGGATACCTCTGTGATGCTACGCGGCGTTATCGTTTCTTTATTTTGTTGTCCTTTTTTGTTGTAACTTTGCTGCTTTACATATTCTCATTAACAACTGATCTGCTATTACTTGGGATTGTTTATGTGTTCATTGTTGTTTTTCGGGTTGCTTATGAACCGCCAAAAAATGTTCTGATTGCCGAAAATTATTCTCACGGAGATTGGAAACGTGGTTTTGCGTTTTATGCAGCTGTAACCGAGATTGGATGGGTTCTGGGACTGTTTCTAGGTTTACTTTTAACCCTTTGGGGATTTAGTGCTACTGCGTTGTTGACTATTTGCATTATTCTGAGTTTTGCATCTTTCATATTATCAGTGATTTTTGTGAGTGATCCCGTGTTATTTTTTGAAAGGGGCCTTGTTAGTATAGAGCGGTCTTTTAGTTTGGTTGAAAGAGGAGTAGGTTTGTTGGTACGACTCAATCATAATCAGCATGATTCAGGTGAACTTGTCCGAGAGAATGTGTATGCTCTATGTTTTGGTTTAATGTTTTTTTCTCTTGCCACAAGCATGTTTTTTACTCCTTTGCCGATTTTCTTTTCTCAGAGTTTGGCTTTTCCCACAAGCACAATATTTGCATTGTTTCTAGTTAACTCTCTAGGTTGTCTAGTGGGATATGTTCTGACTCATCGAAATCATACTGACATAAAAGAAACGTCGATAATAACGAGGGTTTCTTTACTTAGAGGCTTACTGGTTTTCTTATTCTTGTTTGTGGGTTTCTTTTCTTTAATGGGGGCGATGGTGCTTTCGGTTATTGTTTTAGTTCTTAGCGGATTTTTTTACGCTTTCTATTCTGTTTCAGTTCTTTCTCTTTCAATGGAAGTGATTAAACGAGGCAAAACTGGAATATTCACCGCGTTATTGGGAGCAGGCAGCGGCATCGGATGCTTAACCGGACCAATAATCGCTGAAAACTTTGGTTTCTCGTACACATTCAGTGTGTCCGCAGCCTTTTTCGTTGTCAGTTTTGCAATATTCAAAATTTTCACAAGAAGCCGATATACTCAATAGATCTAAAGCAATTTTTTGCTACATCTAAACTCCTGAGTTTTATTTTTTGTTTCTTCTGGATTCTGTGGTTCAAAAGTGTAAACTGTTTCGTAAACGGAAAACCTCATATTTGGGTACGGTGTCCCTCCAAGGGGGTCCGTGGTCTAGTCTGGAGTCAATTTCCAGTGGTGATATCCCCCGCAAATCCTCTTGTTTTGGCTTTTTAATTTCAATCTACTCTTTTTGGGTTGAAGCCCAATGAGTGAGCAGACCATTTCTTGCGAAGGCTGTGGAAGTAAATGGTGTTTTGTTTGTGTTGAGCGTCAGATAATTGTGGCTAGGCTTGTTAAATGCCCTCTTTGCTCGATAGAAAAAATCGAGTAATTTTCTAGAGGAATCTTCTATGCCTAAAGACAAAAGACGGGATCATGTTCGGTCAGTTCGAAGAGTTCGAGACAGTTTTCTAACTCTTACAGATTATGCATTGGGTTTGCCTGAGAAGGCTAAAAAGATTCTAAAGCTTCTTGATTCTGGGACTATGGCTCGTGATGTTGCTTTTGTTGTTCCTTGTAGTAAAAGTACTGTTTATTATTGGAAAAACAAGTTTCTTAACATTGGAGCATTACGTTTAGTTAAAACTGATGTCTTCAAAGAATATGCCTTAACATCTTACGGTTCGACAATTCTCACTCCGAGTGAGAGCGGTGTTGGTCCCGGGACAGGTACAAGGCTAAAATGTAATGTTATTAGAACATATTACCCTTTTTGGTGTAAGTCAAAATTTACCCACAAACCCACATTGATTTTTTGCTAAATTGGTAACTTGTTTAGCATTTTATTCTTTGGCAATTAACAAAAGTAGGAACATAAATGCCCAAAATAGAATAACGGACAAATTGAAATGCGCTCTATTTTTTGGATTTTGCACACCCTAGGTAGGAGTAAGTATATTGGGTGTTCCCGGATATTCAATAATTGGGTCAAATATCGTAGAGATCGGAAGAGGAAATGGATTACATAAACATAATTGGATTGATGGCAGCTGCAATGGGTGGGATCTCACTTTTTCCCCAATTACTGAAGGTTCTAAAGACTAAATCTACCAAAGACATTTCTCTTGGAATGATCTCAATATTTTCGGGCAGCATATTTTTATGGCTCGTTTATGGAATTTTGTTGAAAAATTCGCCTATTATAATCGCCATATTTTTTTGGTTTTATCCAAGCTCTTACTATCCTGTTATATAAAATAAAATACAAATGAAAAATACAGCATGTAGGAGGTGATTATGTGAGTGAGGCAAAATCGAATATAAGTTATGACCGCAAAAAATGCGGTTCAAAAGGAACTCTAGTTGAAAACGTAGCGTCTATAAATTCTTAATAAATCAAGAAGTTACCCTATGGTTGTCCAGCAGAAAACGGCAAATTTCAATTTCTACATCCGCTGTCATAAGATGTAAGAAGAAACATTAACAGAGAAGCCTGACTTAGTCTTCAGTGTATTCCTCTGCAGCGAGTTCAACTGAAATACTGTCTTTGTGTGTGGAGGCTTTTCTCTTTTTTTGAGTCGTCTCTCTTCCTTGCATGAACGCATTTTCGGCAGCTGTAATTCCATCTGCTTCCAACATTTCTCCTCTCTGTTTGTCATCATAAATATCCCCCGTTTCTCGCTCAATCTGTTGTTCAGCTTCGTCAGTGTCGATATGCTTGGTCTTCTTTCTTTTTTTCTTGCTCATACAGTCACTATGGATAACCAAAGAGTAATTATGCGATATAAAGCTGTTGTACTTGCGCTTTATGTCGGTTTCGAGTTTTATGAGCTCACCAAGACATAAATTCGTGAAGATTAGCATAGGTTTTTTCTCTGAACAGATTTCAGTGGCTGTTACTGATGCATAACAGTCTCATAATGTTTATAGGATTCCGAGACCGTTAAGAATGTGCACCATTTAGCAGGTTTCTCGTGTCAAATCCCTATTTTTCCATGAAATCGTTGCATTATGGGCATGTGTTGAGATCTGTTAGATTCTGCTTGTATAAGAAGGATGAAATATAAGAAGAAAATGGAGGTGAAATGAAAATGGTAGTAGCAGGAATGTTGAGTAGAATCAAGTACCCTTTTGAGTATGAATTTAACCCTACGGATATGGATAAGGGAAGGCAATGGTTAACATTAACATTGAAAAACATAGGAAATAAACCTCTTAAAAGACTTGACGTGGAATTACATTCTCTAGATACTTTCTATCTTTTCCCTTTTATCTACCCTTCTGGAATAGGAACATACATCAGAAATCTTAATCCAAATGAAGAGATAGAAGTGGCTTTCCAAGTTAACGCAAACGGATCAGCTGATGTATATGCCACTATCCGTGCACGTAAAAATGGAAGCTACTTCTGGTGGGAATCCGGTTGGACACATATATCTGTAAGTGAGGAAAAAGCAGAAATCGAACGCCTAGTAGTGCTTTCGCATCCGTATACAACAATTGGAAAGACCCTCTCGGCTGAGGCAACCATTAAGGGCTTGAGAAAAGTTACGGGACTTCAACTGGAATTCTGGGTAGAAACCCCCTCAGGAAACTTTGAAGAGCAGGCCAAAATGGATTTAAAGGAACTTTCTGTTGGAGAAGAAGCCCGTTACTCTGCTGAGTTCACACCAAAAGAAATAGGGTGCTACACGATATACGCGTATTTATTCGATGATTTTAGAAGAATAAGTCGCAAGACAGCTTCCATCTACACTCGGAAACCATAGAAATCACCAAGCCGACTTGGAGATTTCCAACTCCCTTTTTTTGTTTAACAAATAGCTGCGCGCTTTAGCCTAATTTGGCTTGCCCGCAAGAATAATGCGCACGCTTATTTGTCAAGATTTTTCAATAACGGCTTTTATTATGTCCTCTGCAGGTCTTACTTGTCGAATTTCAATGCTATTCCAGAAAGCAAAGCCGATGTCCTTAAGGTATTCCTCAACAGCCTCTTGAGAAGAGGCTTCAACAACGTAGAAAATGAGATGATCCAGATCTGAAGTCCAAGCACTCAACACATGTATACCATGCTTCTTTGCTCGATCCCATGCATCTTCTCGCTTACCGAGCCTTTCCTTAAACCTCTTTTTCACCTCAGCATTAAACAAAGGACAAGACTCAACAGTATGCTTCATGTTCACAGCGAAAGTTGGCACGTTTCCATCTCCATTCGTAAATATTATTAATCCCTTGTATTAACACTTGTTCTAATGGGGTTTGTTACTTTTTATAAAGCGTGTATTGTGGACTATAATCACTATTGTTGATGAATGTCGTGGCAAATTTTATGGCAGATACCTCAACGGACATTAGAACCTCTAGTTAAATTTCCAGTAGGCTCAGAAAATACATTGCTTTTAAATTTTAGCACTACTGTGCATTCAGAAAACTATAATCTATGGTTTGTCATGGGAAATTCCAATCCTACTTTCATTTCTCGTTATTTCATCATACAATAGCAGATTGGGAAGAATCAGACATTCAGTTCGCCAAAATTTTTTTTGGGGGTTAAATTATTATCCCAAACCCTATTTCAGAAAGGAGGAGGGAACGGAAGGTACCATACTTTATAACAATAGAACGGCGTGTATATGCTAAATCATGTATGCACTTCAAAGGAAGTATGTGTAATCGAAAACGAGTATACACTAAAAAATGAAAAAAGTGTTTTAATCGTCCCTAACTTTTTTCCTTGCCAACATAGTTTATTGTTGAAATCAGTTTAACGCGGAATAATCAATTACTTAATACCAAAAAAAAGAAGCAAGAATAAGAATTAATCATCTCTTGTCGGTGTGGTATCACAGTCACAAGTGTTTATACACATCGTAGTATATATTGTATATTACGAAATAATATTGTGGTTTTTAAATGTTTTGGAATGACCTTAGGAAAGTATTGAATAAAAAAAATTGTGCGCGCTGTGCCTTTCGCCATCCGAATCGGCAATCATATTCACAGGAGAGCAGTATTCGCCTCAATATGCATACTTCTGGTCGTTATTCTCGGCACCATTATTAGCGGTATAAATGCTACTTACGCTGATTCCATTAATGGGGTTGGAGTTGAGATTTACTGGGATCAAGGTTGCACAAAAAGAACTTTTTCGCTTGACTGGGGCATAATCGAGCCTGGTACAAACAGCACTTTTAGGGTGTATGTTCGGAATGAAGGCAATGCACCGGTTTATTTGTGGATGGAAACGTCAAACTGGAAGCCATCCGTCTCTTTGAACTACATGACTCTAATCTGGACATACTCGGATACAATCCTTAACACAGATGAATTGATTCCTATTGACCTAATTCTTAATGTCTCCCCCAATATAAGTGGAATAACTGATTTTAGCTTCGACATAGTCATAACCGCAGGCTAGTATTTTATCCATCACCAAAACTGTGCTAAGCATCACTGTAATGATTGGAATTTAAGAAAAATTGTTCAATAAGAATGTTTATTGCAAAATCCACTCACGGCCGTTTCTGGATAACGTGTCTTTGATTTGCCCACCCGAATTATTTCAAAGCGTGCTGAAACCCCATTAATCAAAGATAATGCTAAATTATCTAAAAAATGGCTGCGTGCGCATAAGGTTCTCAGGTTAGTTTTCAGCGTTTTTCCAGTCCGATTCAAAACCTGTTCTTAGTACTCCTATAAGGTTGCTGTTGTTTGTCCAAAGAGAAGGACTTTCGCCTAATCCGCTTTCTTTGGAGGTGGTAATCAATGCTTCTTTGTCATCGGACATTATGAAGTGATTCAAAGGTTCACGATAAAACTTGACGTGAACCGAAGCCCCATCAATTAGTTTTTTCACTTTTTCTCCAAGCAAAACGTCGGTGCTGTCGCCTTCAAAGATCAGTCGAATCTGAGCACCTTTCTTTATTGCCCGTTTACATTCATCTGAAAACTGAGACAAAATCGGTATGATTCTTGCTTTGTCTGCTATCAACGCGACTTCTTTTTTCGAGTTTCTAATTAGTCCTGAAGTTTTAGCCAAAATTGCTTTCTTTTCAGCTATCAATATGTAGAGGCTTTCTTTTTCAGAAAGCGGCAGCTTCCAGTCGTTATTGGACAGCCTTTGGACTGTAATCCTCATACCCTTTAAACGTTCATCAAATTTGTTTTTTTCTTCTGACACCAGGAAGCTTAAGGCATCAGAAATAGGAGTAGCTCGGATCTCCATTGGTTTGCCCATCAATCTTTCAATTAGTCCCATTTTTTCGAGTGCCGGCAGAAGTCTATAGACATCTTCCCTGCGCACTTTTGAAAACTTGGCTATCTGTCCCGCCGTAGTTTTTTCCAGTTTAAGTATCGCTAAGTAAACCTTTGCCTGATTAAGACTTAAACCCAAACTAAGGAGAAGGTCCGTATTTTCATCGTTGGACATTCTCAACCCAATTTTTTAAATTATTAAATTTTGTGCCGTTTTAGCGAAATATACAATTAGCTTCATTCTTTGAATAATTCACATGCAGTAGATAGTTTACATTCTAGTCTATAATATTAATTATGAAATCATAATACTAATTTTGAGTCCTTGTACTCGCTAATGCTTAGTAGTAATGATTTTGTTCTGGATAATTCGATTATGATGCCGTTTCAACTAGAGTTCCTAATTAATTTTCGCGTTTTCGCGGTAGAGCTTACTTTTCCTGCTCCTTCACAGTTTGGGCATCGTTTTCTCAAATCGCCTTTACCTGTCGCACCTGAACCGTGACATACAGAACATGTGACCATCCAATCTTCTGCACGATCGTATAACCTTCTGGGCATAAAATTCACCTTGTTTATACGTTTCTCTGCATATATGTACTATTAATTGCGTTTTTGCCTTTTCTCCTTTTTTGCTAACGAGCTTAAGGCAAATCGGAAGATCCCCAGATTCAAACTCATCCATTAGATCGCCGAAGTTTTGCGCACGCAATATTTCAATATACTACTGCAAGAGTTTTATGTCAACTACGAATAACTATTGAAATGGATGTCAAAATTATGGTTTGCCGTAAACTTTCACCTAACATGCCTTTTTCAGACCGCTATTATTTTGAGATAAGTGGTGCCAAAAAGAATGCTGACAGATGTTGGGAATTGCTCTCCAGATTAAACAATCGGGCTGATTATGGTGAAGAATTTGGCGTTTTTGAAACCAGCCAGCACAACATGGACTATGTTTGTTGCTGGTATGCTGGATACTGAAGAATTGACGAAGAAGAAGTTACTTTTGTTCTTCATTTTAACATCATGGATGATTCGAAGAAAGAGGGTTTCCAAATTTTCTTTAGATTACCTAATTATACACCAGATAGACTGGAAAACCCTAGAACGGAATCTGAAAAATGTATTAGCATCTCTGATAACGATTACACTGAAAATGAACTTGTTGAAATTCTGAACGAATATTTAAGAAACCTAAAAGCTAATTGGGATGACGTTGAACAACGCCTTAAAAAAAGACTGGGCAACAACCAAAGAAATAAAGGCTAATAGCTTAAAAGAGAAATGTCAAAAAAACTACTAGGTCACAAGTCAATAAACAGTACATTACTTTTTACTCAGCTAATAAGATTTGAAAGAAGCGATGAATATAACGTTAAAGTTGCAGGAAAGAAGCAGAAACTTTTGTTAAATTGCTTGAAGCTGGTTTTGAGTGGATCGGAAAAGACAACGATGGTTTAAAATACTTCCGAAAAAGGAAGTGAAAATGGATGCGTATTTCTTCTAAAATACTCAGATTTCGCGGAATCAGCAGTTTGATGGAGATAGCTCCACAATCTCCCGCAACTCTCTAACTAAGTTTAAACTACTGGTCTTAGGTACATGTGAAGCTGATCTTTTGAAACTTTCAAGTGCAATCCTTTGTCTGTCCAGCGGGCAACCCCTTTCTCTAGGGCTGAAATTGCCAACATATTCCGAATTGATGTTTTTGCTCCAAGCAGTTCATTGGCTGCTTCTTTTGTCAACTGAATCTCAAGATGAGTTATTTTCCACGCTTCAGCATCTATTTCAATTTCCTTGACTTGGCCTATTTTCTCGTCTAACGCATACACATTTTTATCCATAAACTCTTTACTTTTCATGTTTCTCTATCCCTCCTTTTCGTACAAAATCTCTCAATGGTCTTGAACTTGAGCTTCTTTTCCAGTTCACCAGGGGGCGCTACCCTGATTCGACCCATGTCAATTATCAACCGCGCCTGTTTTTATTGTTTATATTTTTTGCAAGCCCCAACGGCTAAGTATTTTTCCAATAAGCAAATCGTCTGACGTCACGTGTTACGTTTGTTTTTGTTGTCATTTTTTATTCACCTTAATTTGCTTATTCCCATAAACTATTATGTAGTTACGCTCTTATAAGGTTATTGGCTTAATCGTTTAAGCGTTATAGTTATTACCTAGGAAAAAATTGCTAATAAGGCGATAAAGGCCTATTCAACAAGTTATGCGCGCGCATTTATGCACCTTTTTTTTGCCATGGATGCCCGTAGGGTTTCGAATCTATGAGTGGATATTCTCTTGTTTCATCTTCTTCTTTCTTTATTGTTTTGTTGCAATAAGGGCAGTCCTTTGGCAGTTCCGCATCCAAGTCCCACTGAGACTGGGTGAGGCTAACGTTCTTCTTACATTTTGGACATTGTTTATTTACCAAAATTCTATTCCCCTTTAAATTTTGAATCGAGTCTAGCTAAGTAAGCTGGGTACACATATTATGTACCATCAGGTATTTATTTGAGTCGTAAAGAGAACCCCGTGCGCGCTGGCTTGTCCCTAAATTAATATGAGTAAATGGGGTATCGTATTTTACGAGTATCGTCCAAGCTTAGGAGGTGAATCTTGGCGGGACAAGATGAACATGAGACTCTTGAAATTTTCTTTGGAAACATCGACTTAAGTTTTGCCGAGAAGATCTTGCGGGATTGCTTTCACGTATCTGGTCCAGGAAGACCCCCAGAAATCCAATGGGACTTTTCAGAACATTCATTGTTATGAAAATGAAAGGCGTTCGCAGCCTAAGAGAAATGACCAGACTGCTTGACGTGGATCCAAGACTCAGAAAACTGTGCCTGATAAAGAAAAGGGAAACAGCGTATCCTAGAAGCGTTCTAAGCAGGTTCAGTCAAAAAGTTGGAGAAGACAAACTTAACAAGATAATAGAGGAAAAAGTCATCAAACTCTTGAATCGCAATCATGTGAGAGATTTTGACGCTGTATTGGATGCTTCTTTCATAAAGGCATGGAGCACACGCCATCCACTGGACAGCCAAAAGGGTTACTCTGATGATGATGCACGGGTTGGAAGAGCAGGCAGAATGTTCGCTTTAGGCTACAAGCTCCACCTTTCCATAGACGCTAAGAGCATGCTTCCTTTAGCAAACGTTTTTGCATCTGCAAACCAGAACGAGAAGAAACATTCTCTAACACTGCTGGAGAAGACACGGCAGATTCTAAGCAAGTTGAAAGCAAAAATCAGAAGTGTAATCGCAGACAGTCAATACAGCAGCCAGAAAATCAGAGAAGCTGTTGCTCGAACGGTGATTCCGTATCCGTCAAACCAGAAACGTGGAGTTAAGGGTATACTGCGAGTGGATAAGAAGTTTAGAACTTATGGACCTGATGAACTCAAGAAAGAATATCATAAGCGACCTTCGGTTGAGGCAGTTTACAGCTTTCTGAAAACGCAGTACAGCATGGCTACAAATAAAGTCAGAGGCCTAAAGAACGTAGCCACTTACGCACTCTTTAGCGTAATGTGCCTAGTTTTAAACAGAGAAGCAGCTCAAAACATCGGAAGACCAGACAAAGCAGTTTCACCAACTTTCTTCAACACATAATTTCGGGACAAGGCAGCGCGCGTAAAACCTTCACTAAATGTTCATTTTAAGCTACTTTAAGTAACCTAATGTTACTTTTTTTGCTACTTATGTCACATCATGTGTTACAGGTCAGCTTTTAGAAAAAAACAATGTTAAAAAACGACAATATAAGTAACAATTAACGTAACCAATACCACATTCAGTCATTATTTCTAAGTGATATGTTCTAGCACCACCAATACTATATATTAATTAAGGAATGTAAAATGTCAAAACCCCAATCCCCCAAAAAACCAAAACTACTACAACAAACAACTCAAACAAGCCAAAGAGATTACTTACCAACATGGTGCAAGGGAATCATGGGCGGATGCGTAAGCTGCGGCGGATGCGTCTAACCTTCAAACAAAAAACGCACGCACACGAGAATTAATCAAATAACTTTTAATCGAAATTATTATGGTAAATGTAGTTACTAGAATTTCATGATTAAAATGTATGATGACCCTCTGTTCTAATTTTTATGTTATACATCAATCTATACTTTAGATTTAGATTCTATTTTCATAAATGCTAAGAATGAATTAGAGTAGACCTTTAGAGACATATCAGAGGGAATAAAAATGGAGGCACAACAGGTTGCAGTCGTTAGTAAAGCAAAAATGCTTACAGCTGGCCCTAAATATGACATCTCTCAACCCAGCGTTGAATTAGAATCGCAAATATCTAAGATACAGTATCTTTTAGCCCAAGAGAACACCAGCCTAGATGATGCTGGAAGCTTGTTGCATACACAGAAAGCTGAATTGTTTTCTTCTTTTCTATCAAAGCCAAAGTCAACAGATGAGGTACTACTTGTTTCCCTCAATAAGATCTTTGATGAATATTGGGTAGGTAAAGCAAATTATTTCTGTGAATATATTAAAGCAGAGGAGCATGTTATCCCAATTTACAACCCAGAAACAAAGGACACAATGATCTTAGGAACAGTATTTTCAGTAGAAAATGATCCCCAACAAAAATCTGAAGTGAAAATAAAAAGATATGACAGAGCAGAAAGGAAAGTAAGTTCTCAAGTTTGTTACGACAAATTTGGTAACAAGAGAGACTGGGAATCACTAAAGAATATTCAAACAAAGAAAGTTCTAAAGAAAGAAATGGACAACTTACAAAATACCAGCAGGTCAGGGGGCTCTATCATGAACAGCGAGAAACTTATTGACGAATTAAAAGATTTAGCGATGAAAAGACCTGATGCGGACAGGATTCTGACAGAAGAATTTATAGTAACAGAATTGTCTGTTCTATTCGTTCCTACGTATATAGGAATTATAAAATGGAAAAACAAATCTAAGAATGTTAGAATTGACGGATGCTCAGGTTCACTGACATTAGTCTAAAGAAAAAACCAAAAACAAATCAATTTTAATTCTTTTTCTATGTAAAAATCCATTCGGGATGTTCAATACACACTCATCCCATGCGTGGATGAATATTAAAAAAAGAATAAAAGAGTTATAAAATTTTCCGTTTTTTGAAAAACCAATAAAATCCCATAGACACCACAAAAGTAGAGGTCGCAACTATTACAAGAACAATTTGAATTAAAGGAAAACTGACTGTTGTGGATTCGATGGAAATTTCTGGTTCAAGAGATTCAACTGGGGCAATAGTGGCATTATAGTCACTAACAAATTTTAGATAATTTAACTCCCCTATTATTTCTTCATTAGATTGGTTTTCTTGATCTAAATTTTCAGCGTGCAGATTTCTTAAAACTAATATAGAATCAGGTTCATATTTCATTAAAATCTTAAATTCAAATGAAGTATCTTGATCAATTAGTAATGTCTCTGAAAAATAGACAACATTTTCTTCATCAAATAATTTAACAAATATTCTATTCTCAATTATTTCTGCGACTATTTTGTACCAAATATTTTCTTTAGAAAACTGAGGCGTTTTAAAAAACAATGAATCTGGATTATCAATTACTTGAGAAACATCATAATCGCTTAGTATAATTGCGCTCGAACTATTTTTGCTAATTGTAAATTCTAGATGATTATTCATATCCTGCTTATAATTTGGTATTAAAATTATCTTCTCTGGTACTGTTATAGTAATTGAATTTCTACGATTAAACCCTGTATATTCGTAACTTGGAATCGTTATTTTTTGTTCACTTGATATTGATTTATTATTTCTAAGTATAAAAAATTCAGCGTCAAATAAAATATTTGTTTCAGAGAAATTTTTCTCAAAAATCTTTCTAGAATAATGCTGCTCTATTATTCGATTTCCTGAAAAAGTTAATCCAACAGTTGGTATAATTTGTGATCCAATCATTAATGTACCGGGTACCTCATGATTTTCTAACAGTTGAGATAATCCAACGTAGAATGAGAGTTTATCACTTACTGAACCAGCGTATCTCTGAAATCCGTTCCAACTAGTTTGGAAAGAATACAATCCTGAAGAATTAAAACTCCAAACAAACGAATAAATACCAAATTCATCAGTTGTAACACTTCTAATGATGTCATATGAAAAAAATGAATCATAAACTATGTTAATAAAAACTAATTGATTTGGATATTCTGGAGAAATTGAACCTGAAACATTTATGAAAGTTTCTCCCTCTTTTACTTTTAAAAAATCTGAAACCAAATTCAAAGAAATTAAACTGGGAAGTAACGGACTATCCAAATTTGCTGAAATTTGTAAAAAAGATGTATTATCAAAATTTTCAAGAGAAATAATTATGGGTTCAATACCAACGAGTCCTTCAGGTTGATCACCCACTTTCCAATAGTCGGCTATAGTTTCAACTGTAAAATATTTTTTGTCGTTATATTCAAAATAAAAGACATTCTTTCCATACAGGTAGATTGGTTCTTCTGCCAAATGGACTCCAACATTCATGTGCGAAATAGGAGAGGTCTCATAATAAAATAACACAACATCGAGACCTCCAGCTTTCAGAATTGATGCAGCCAAAAGAGAGAGCGGATCGCAATCCCCTGAATAATCTAATAACGTTTCAATTGGAAACTTTGCACCAGAACTATTATATTGAATTTGCTGAACAATCTCCAAAACCGCATTGGCAAAAGCTTCGTCACTATTTGAGTCGTTGTCTGTAACTTTTTGAATATTTTCTGCAACAGACTTGAAAATGTTAGGAGTTAAAAAATTTGAATATTCTGAGATATTGAAAAGATTGTGATTTTTGTTTTTATAGTAATTATAGAGCGAACCAGGTATTGAAACATACAATTTGTGAGGAATTTCTGTAGTGCCGTTATTGGTATGGAAAGTATACATTTTTTCATATAAACCTGTTCCATCCTTTTCTTTTCCAATAATAACTGGGTTCTGCGAAAAAACCAAACTTACGTTGCTTCCCAAAAGAATGATTGAAAGCATTCCAAAAACAAATAAGGTCCCTATTCTTTTTCGTGTCAAATTCTTGATAAAAAAAAATTTTCTCATGAGCTTTTTTTCAATCCAAATAAGCTTATTTTATTTTTTTAAGAAGTGATGTTGATCGTTTTCTTTAGTAACCTCTAAGAGTTTTTGTCCTATGTTTTTTGGTAGCCGTGACGAATATAACAATGTTATAATCATTAATTAACTTTACAGTTTTCAATTCAAAAAAAACACTCATCATCCAAACTTAAGAAAATAAATGTAGAGAATGTTCTTTTCCCACTTTTCTAGTACACTTGAGTAAGTTATCACTAATTTTAATATCAAATTCTTAACACATTTAATATAAATTAACCAAACAACAAAACAGGCAAAAGATTATGGTTGACTAGAAAATCAACTAAAAACAAACAACAAAAATGTTGAAGAAAGTTGTATTCAAACTGGATAAACAGTAAAGACTATTTCAAACTGACAGCTCTAGCAATTTTATTAATCTTCGTTCTGGGCGTAGCATTCGCTGAAATGCAGGAACCAGAGTTTGGTCCCTTTGGCCTCGGATTAAATATAAAAAACGTTGACTGGGACAATAGCACTGGCCAAATCAAGGTAATTTTCCAGAATTACGAAAAAAGGGAGATAACAATAAATGAAATTTTCGTCAACGGATTAATTGATGAAAAAAATTCCAATATGTCTATAGTTTTAGTGCCAAACCAAACCGCAGAAATCATCTTAACTAAAACATATCCAATTATGCCCAAACGATTATTGATTGAGTTCCAAGCAGACAACTTTCGAGGGGGGTACGAACACATCTTTATCGATTTTGAAATGCTAAGAGTATACTGGAACCAAAGTACAGGAAAAATAAACGTTCTTGTAACCAACATCGGCAGATATTTAGAAGTCAATTTCAAAGAAGTATACGTAAACCAAACATTAGACGATAAAGCGGTTATTACCAAACAAAATTTTGAACCGTCAAAGGATCAAATCTACGAAATCGCCCTATCCAAAACATACCTGAGCAAACCAAAACAGATGGAATTAAAAATCGTTACCGCTGACGGGACCTCTTTTGAATTAAGTTCTCCATTTTTTGATGGAAATATGATCATAAATTCAATAAAATGGTTCGAAGATACAGGAGAAATCAAATTTCTTGTCTACATCGGGACAGCATCTTTTATTGTAAAAGAACAAGACATCAAATTTGACAAAATCTACGTCAACGGAACCCTAGATGAAAATTTTGGTATCAATCGAATTTACAGCGAAACATACGAAATAACATTGTCAAAAACATACCGGGAATGCCCATCCGAAGTTACAGTAAAAGTCCTAACAGACTATGGAGCATACCACGAAGCATACGACAACTACCTAACTAATTTTAAAACAGATGGTTAAGTGAAAAAAAATGAAACCTGAAAACTGGCGCCTAATAGACACAATCGGACTAGCCTTAAGTATCTTTTTATGTTTTGCAGGTTTTTGGGCAATGAACTCAGAATTACTAATTGAACATTTAGCGAGGTATCCGCCTTCAGCTAGATGGTATCTTGGAGTAGAACTGTTTCTTATCGGACTAACATCATTTATTTTACTAGAAAGTGGAAAAAAATTTAAACAAGGAAACAATAGGTTTAACACCAAAATCGCATTTCTAGTAATAGTCTTTTTGATGGTGTTAACTAGCTTGATGTTTTATCCTGCAAATTATATAATATAACAACAAATCTACGAAGATCGTCAAACAAACTAAATTCAAATAAACACAAAATACTTAAAAAAATAGAAAACAAATTATCAAACCATAACAACAACCAAAAGTAGTTATTAAACGCCAATCTGCAGTGAAACAGTTCATCAACTTCTAATATCGAAAGACAAGAAAATGCTGAAATTAAAAACATAATAAAGCAAAGATTCTTAGGACAAATAATCTTTAGAAGACATATTGAAACCAAAATGCAGACAAAAATATTCGGATTAGCAACCTTATTCTTAATAATTGGCCTAATAATCTTGGTTGAACAATATTTGAATTACGGAATATTTTTTGATTTAAACGATATCCATCATGAAACTTTTGCATTAGCTTCATTTTCATTAACTATTGGATTACTAATAGGTTCAAAATTATCAAAAAAACAACTCACCTAAAAAAGAACTAAATTACCCTCTATCTAGACACTCACAAGTAGAAGAAGGACGGCTATGTTTTTTTATTCGTGTCCTTCTCTTTCAACTATTCCAAAAAAATGAAGAAAAGGAAACACGAAAATTCCTAAATCACATAATAAACAAACAAAAAGAATTAATGACTACATGAGATGGGTTGCTTGACAATTTACTACCTTTTAGATGCTGCTGTTTCAGAAAACAAACAAGGCATAAAACTAACCTTTTTTAACCCATCTAAAAACAAATGGAAAGAAATAGTAGACACTAATTATCGTCCCTATTTTTTCATTCCTTATCCAATCCCTGAAGACGATCTGAAAGTAATACAAAAACTAGGATTAAAAAATAATGTAATAGAGAAAACAGATCTTTTCACTCGCAAAACCATCAAACTAACTAAAATAGAACTACCAGATTTCTCTGATCCAATACAATTAGCTAAAAAATTCAGCAAATCCTGGGAAAAAGAAGTTCCTATGGTCTTAAGTTACATGTACGATAAAAACTATGTTTTTGGAGCTCAATACAAAATTGAAGACAAAAAGATCGTCCCAATTTTAGGCGTATCAAAAGAAGACATGAAAACTTTCAATACAGCTTTTTCAGAGATCAAAAAAACAGATCCTGAAAAGTATAAACTTTCAAAAAGACTGTTTATTCTCTGTTCTCAACCTGTTCCTGAAGTTAATCTTGAAAGATTAGAAATAAGAAAAAAGATTGAATCAAATGAACTTCATTCAATGTTTACGTTGGCAAGACTAGCAAACATTTCTATTCACTCAACGTTACAAATCTCGAAAGGTCAGTGTTTGGATAAAATCAATTTTTCACAATTACCTAAGAAAAAACAACATTTTGATTCCCACAGCTAAAGAACTCAGAAGAGGAGAAGAAACACATTCTGTTAAAGGCGCACTTACGTTAACTCCTGAAGCAGGAGTACACTTCAACACAGTAGTAGTTGATTTTGACAGCATGTATCCAAGCCTAATCGATTCCTACAACCTTTCCCATGAAACAATAGACTGTGCTGATGATGAATGTCAAAGCAACAAGGTACCTGAGCTTGGCCACTATGTTTGCACAAAAAAAAGAGGAGTCTACTCTATACTAATTGGCTCATTAAAAGATCTGAGAATTCACTGGTTTAAGCCTAGATCTAAAGACAAAACCCTATCAGTTGAAAAACAGACTCTTGCTGAAGCAACATCAAAACTTCTCAAACTAATTTTAGTTTCAAGCTATGGAGTAGTCATTAGAATACATGGAATATCCAGATCCTCTTTAGGCGAATCCATCACAGCATATGGCCGCTTTAGCTTGAAAAGTGCACACAAAATAGCCAAAAACAAAGGCTTACACCCTATTTACGGAGATACTGACTCACTTTTCCTAGAAAACCCAACAGAAAAAGAAATAAAATGGCTAATAAAAACCGTAAAAAATCAATTAAAACTAGATCTTTCAATTGACGTAAGATACAACCTCTGCGTTCTTCCTAAAGCAGCAAAAGCCTATTTCGGAATAAAAAAAGATGGAACAGTAGACTTCAAAGGATTAACAGCAATAAAATCAAACTCTCCAAATTTTATCAGCAACGTCTTCAACGATTGTGTTCAAGAATTAACAACAGTAAAAAATAAAACAGAATTCCTTAACGCCAAAAATAAAATAAAAACAATCGTACAAAACGCTACGAACGATCTTTTAAAAGGAAATGTTCCCATAAAAGAATTAGAATATACTGTAATAATTCATGACGACCCCAAAGAAAAAATAAAAGAAAAAACTCTACATCAACCGTATCAATGTGCAATTCAACTTCTCGACTCAGGAAAAAACGTGAAAAGGGGAGATGAAATGCATTTCCTAAAAGTCCAACCCTTCAACTATCAAGGAAAAAAATTTACAGTAAAACCTACAGATCAAATAAAAAAAATTGGCGAAATAAATGTCCTGGATTATATCAGAAACATGAAAACAGCCCTAAATCAAACATTCAAACCAATGAACATCACATTTTCAGATCAAAACAAATCTGAAAAAACTTTGTTTGATTTTATTTCCTAATCGATTGACAAATGTGCATTCATTAAGCATTGACATTAAAAGAGTCAGTTACTTTTCAGATAATTGAACAATAACCAAAATCACGTTGCAAAAAATAATCTGAAGATGCGAGGGCATTGCTGAAATGTTGCCTTAAAGGAGACATCTCAACTATTCTTTGGCAGCTTTATTAGTTGTTTTGCAGGTTAGGAAAGGTATATCTAATTAGATTCATGAATAGTTTGTGGGATATTTATGTCAATTTTTAAGAAGATTTTAGTGCCTTTGGATGGTTCTGAATGTTCGTTACGTGCGTTAGAAAAAGCGATAGAAATTGCCAAGAAGTTTGATGGAAAAATTACTTTATTTAACGTTTATAACGTTAGCTCATTTAAAGTGTCACCTTCGCAGGTTTTTAATTATGTGATCGAAATTCGTAAATCTGGTGAATCAATTTTAGAAGAAGCAGAAAAAATTGTTAAAGCAGAAGGAATTCAAGTGGAAAAAGTAGTACAAGAAGGTCACATTGTTGAAGTAATAGTCAATAAAGCTAGAGAAGAAAATTTTGATCTGATTGTTTTGGGTGCACAAGGAATAAGTAAAATCAAAGAAATGCTCCTTGGAAGCGTAAGCCATGGAGTGACATCACACTCCCCATGTCCAGTATTAGTCGTAAAATAATTTAAACCTCAAGAAAAGGGCTGTTCTCTAAACGGAGTGAATATGAACACTTGGTTTTTTGAAACTCCCCTTTTTTAAATTAAACTAGTTTAAAAATGAAAATCTTAATTATTCAAAGAAATTTTTCACGAATCTAAGATACACTTTATCACTTTTGAACAAAGACAGCATTCTTTAGGAATAAAAGAATCATCAGGTAAGTCAGCCAAATACCCAAAGTGGTAAGGACATCTTTGATCAACTTGACTCCTAAGGTTCTACACCCTTTAGATTAGAAATTGCCTCTTCAACTGACTCCAATAAACTGTCTACAGCAACTTTGGCAACCAAATGTAATCCTCCTAGAATTGGTAGATTCAACAAATTATTTAACAAATATGAAATTCAAATACAGTTTTCATAATCCTAAAAAGGAAAAAAGTGAAACTAACCCGAAAAATGCTATGGAATGGGTTGGTATTTTCATATTGGACAGTGTCCAATTGTTCTTTAGCAAAACTCTCATTGTTTCCTATTCCAAACATATTACTCATTTTTTTGTAGTTACTTTTAAATTGGTTGCTACGAAAACAAAAAAATTGAATCATAGAAGTGGCACCCCAACCCACAATAAAACTAAGCCATCAGGGGGAGATAAACTAAGTTTTCAGATTGGGATACCACGTTTTTCCTATTAGAATAGGAAATTAATAAATGTTAAGAAAAAAAATAGATTTTCTGGTGCGCAAACAGACTGTAACAAATTTTATTTACCAAGTTTAAACTAATAATTCTTGGTGTTTTTATTGAAAGCTGATCATTTAAATGGAAAACAAGTCATCACATCGGAAGCACAAGTTCTGGGCGAAATTGAAGGAGTCGACATAGACATTTCCAGTTGGACAGTTACACATCTTCACATTAGTTTGCTAAAAAGTAATGTTGAGAAATTTAATTATAAAAAACCATTATTTGGTTCAGTTTCAGTGTGCCTTCCCATTAGTACAATTAAAGCTGTTGGAGACGTAATATCTCTTAAAGAAAGCATCGACGACTTGAAGTATTTACCAGAATTCAAAATTCAAGAATAATAAACAAAAGCAAAACCCTAAACATTTTCAAGACGCTCGACACCTTATTGTACGCGCGTTTCAAAACTATTAATACAACTCAGTTAATGCGCTTGTGGTTTATCAAAATAACTTTATATAAAAAAAGGGAAGGAGGAAAGGTTTACTCTATTCCGATTCTGTCGATCAGAATATACCTTTGTCCTGTTTGCATATCTCTTGCATAGACCAGACAGTAGTCAATATTTGAGTTTAAAGAAAAAGAAAACAATCGAATCTCATCATCTGAATGCGAAATAATTGTTGAATGGTCTCTCACTATCATGCTGTCTGCTTTAATTATTGAAAACGTTTTTTCAGGAGTTACAAACTGGAAATATTTGTCATCAGTGCTAATCCTTAACTTAAACCCGCTGGGATCATCTTCATAAGCTTCTTCCCATTCACCCAAAAACATTTCTTCATACAATGCGGTCACAGTTCGAGACCCATCCATGAAAATAAAAGCCTGAGTGTCAGTGAGAACAGGCTCCTCGTCTGGGTCTCCTGTCCAAGAATCATGGGTGCTCCATTCAACAAAATCGTAGCGAACAGTTCCAGAAGTAACTGAAGGAAAAGCATCAATAACAACACAAGTACCTGACGAATAAAGGCCTTCACCAACAACTGCATTTGGTTCGATAAGTAAAACATCTGATGGATCAGTTTCAAGATTCAAATAAAAGGAATAACTGGCCTCATATATTGCGGTTCGCGTTATATCACCATCCATCATCACAAAAGCCTGAGTATCAGTAATAACAGGTTCATCCTCGGGATCACCAGTCCAAGGATCATAACTGCTCCATTCTACAAAATCATAACGAACATTTTCAGAGATAACTACTGGTAAAGCATCGATAACAACGCAAGTACCCTGACGGATATAGACCCTTACCAATAACGGCATTTGGTTCGATAACCAAAACATCAGATGGGTTAGTCTCAAGATTAAGATAGAAAGAATAATGTGGCTGATAAATCGCTGTTACAGTTCGAGACCCATCCATGAAAATAAAAGCTTGAGTTTCAGTGAGAACAGGTTCCGGATTCTCTTCATCTTCAGGATCAAAAGGCCAAGAGTCATAGTTACTCCATTCTACAAACTGATAAACAACTGTCTCAGAAGTAACAGTTGGCTTAGCATCAATAATAACGCAGGTACCTGATGAATAAAATCCGTCACCTGTAAGTGCATTTGGATCGAGAGTTAAAACTTCTGATGGACTGGTTTCTAAATTCAAGTAATAATCAGTAGCGTGAACTGACCCAAAAACTGATAATAGCATTGCGAACAAAAGAATGACAAACAGAATTCCAAAAAAATTTTTCCTCTGCAAGTTTTCCCCCAACTATAATACAACTAACTAGCATTTAATTTTTTTTAGAAAAAAATAAAACATAAACTCAAGTCAAATTTTCAATAATTGTTCCGTTCCAAAATATGTACTTACTATAAGTCTAATCAATGGACAAATTATCGTCATAAATAACCATCTAACCTTGTTCCATACTGCGCCAAGAATTCACCTAAATGATAACTAATCTGAAGACTTGTTTCATCGACTTCCCAAAGCCCCCAATCCTTACCTTGAACAGTAGCAGCTCTCTGTTAGTCCATAATGTTAAAAAGCCAATATACGAATCGATTTAATGGGGGTTAAATAAACATGGTTGAACTGATTATTGGCGGTCTAATAGCCTTAATTTTAGTAATTGTTGTTATACTGCTTTTCTACTATTACAACAGAATACGAATACTATACAACCGAATTGAAGAAGCATGGGCCCAAATTGATGTACAACTCAAAAAACGATACGATCTGGTACCCAATTTAGTAGAAACAGTCAAAGGTTACGCCAAACATGAAAAAGAAATCTTCGAAAAAATAGCAGACGCCAGACAAGGAATGATAAGCGGAACCAGAGAAGAACGAGTAGAATCTTCAAACCAACTAACAAGTACACTAAAATCACTATTCGCTGTAGCCGAAAACTATCCAATTCTAAAAGCAAACGAAAACTTCAAACTACTACAAGAACAATTAGAAGGCATCGAAAACAAAATCGCTTACGCCCGTCAATACTACAACAGCACAGTACTAAGCTACAACAACGTCATAACCACAATTCCAGGCACATGGTTTGCAGGCAACCGAACAAAACACGCATTCCTTTCAATTCCTGAAGAAGAACGAAGCCCAGTTAAAGTGAAATTCTAATGGCCAAAACCACCTTTAGCGACGAAATAGCAAAAAACAAACAATTATCCATATTGCTTGCAATAAGCGTCTCCCTAATCCTCTTTTTTTTAATCTATTTCATAATACTCCTAATAATTCCTGAAATCCTAATAATTGCCCTCCCACTTTCTACTTTACTTATAATAGCATTTACATACAGCTCATACCGATTCGGTGACAGCGTAGTTTTATCAGCAACAAACGCCAAACCTGCTCCAATAACACAATATCAATACCTACACGACACCATCGAAGGCTTAAGCATCGCCTCAGGTATTCCAAAACCAAAAGTCTACATAATACAAAGCGAAGACCTAAACGCCTTCGCAACAGGACGAAACCCAAAAAACGCCAGTATAACAGTCACAACAGGGCTCATCAACACTTTAAACAGACAAGAACTAGAAGGCGTAATCGGACATGAAATCAGTCACATCAAAAACCGAGACATACTCTTCATGACCCTCGTCGCAGTCCTCGTTGGTCTTGCAGCAATTATTAGTCATCTAATTTTAAGATCATTCTGGTTTGGAGCCCAAAGAGACCGAAGAGACAAAAACGGTATAATGATTCTCTTGCTAATAGTTGGAATAATCTTAGCCATTATCGCACCAATAGTAACCCGACTAGTCCAGTATGCAATATCCAGAAAACGCGAATTCTTAGCTGATGCCTCAGGCGCAAGTTTAACCCGTTACCCTGAAGGACTAGCATCTGCCCTCGAAAAAATAGCCCAAAAAAATCAAGGAAGAATAAACGTAAGCGAAGCAATAAGCCACCTTTTTTTCGTAGACCCCAAAAAATCTTCATTAGACAGCCTATTTGCAACCCATCCTCCAATACAAGAAAGAATAAAACGGCTAAGAAACATGTAATTTGGTGCGTGCATTCAAAAACATACTTTTCCAACAAAAAATCAAAAAAAGATTATGACAAGATAACAATTGTTATCTTCTCATTTCTTATTTGGACGTATTATCACAACAACTTTTGTCCATTAGTGCTATTATTATAGCGACTATTCCGATAACGATCTTTAGTATAGCATGCCATTCTGGTTCTGTTCCCATATCTGAAACACCGGGCAGACCTGCAATACCCATTATAAGAGTTATAGCACCAACAATAATTAAGGTAAGTTTAGTAATTTTCACAGCTTTCACCCCCTAGAAAGTATAAACAATAATTTGTTAGGTTTTGTTTGTAACAGTTTCAATTCCCACACATCTTCCTCATATAATAAGTTAAAAAAAAGAATAATCCGGACTTCTGATTAAAACAACTTTTATTCCATATATATGGTTTGTTGCACACGAAAAGAGAGCGGCCTAGCATAATTCAAGATTGATTACACAATTATTTTATCAACAATCCATGCTACATGAGCGCGTACCAGACTTACTGATGATTTTCTTGTTAACAGTCTTGAACTAGAACTATGTTCCATACGGCTTATTAGAGTAAAAGCTTCATATTGAGCGAAACAAGAAGGAAAGAATATTGACGAACAAAAAAATTGTTAGCAGCGCAATTGTTTTTCTGTTGACCTTTAGCTTACTGGTAGTAGGAGTAACCGCTCAAGCATCTGAAGACTGCAACGAAGAATTTTTTGAATTTGAAGGAGGAGCAACACTAACCCTCTATGGCGTAGTAGGAGAAGTAACTGCGACTGGCGTTCCCACATACAATTATCCACCTTTACCTCCACCAGAATCTGATGACGAAAGACCATCAATAATTGGAGCACAACAACTAACAACTTTAACTGTATTAGAGAACGAAGAATACCCTTCATGGGACATAAGAGTGACAGGACAATTCGGAACAGCAACAGTAGGTTTACCATGGCAAGGTGAAGGACAGCCCTTAGTAGAAATGTATCAAATCGATTTAATCCGAGGCGACATAAACCAAGACGGAACAGTAGATTGCAAAGACGTAAAAATACTCACCAGAGCATACGGTTCTTCACAATACAGTCGAATTCGATATTTAAGAGTCAGATATAATCCAAATTGCGACTTAAACAATGACCACAAAGTCAACCTGCGAGATCTATGCATTCTCCTAAAACACTTCGGACAAACAGCAGAATGGCAACCACTAGACAACGTCATTTTTGATGAAACCAGTCAAATGATTTACGGAGATACAGACCATTTCTCGATATTCCGTTGCCGCTAAACATTCAAACAATAAACCTTCAAACCCCTTTTTTTATTTATTAAAAACAATTCAAAAAAATCATTGGCAAACTTTCTAAAAAAATAACACACACTGGCTATGAAGGTAAAATGGTTGTTCCGTTCCAAAAAATGTACTTACTATAAGTTTGATCAACAGTCAGATCATCATCATAAATAACATCCAATCTTGTTCCATACTGCTTCAAGAACTCACCTAGATGATAACTCATCTCAAGACTAGTCGCATCTGCCTCCCATAACCCCCAAATCTTATCATTAGGCTCTCTAAAACCGTAACCAAAATCTTTAGGCAAAACAAAAGCAACCCGGCTTAACATCTAAAAGTCTAGGATTGTCTTTAGTATACTGCCAAAACCGTTCCAAAGCCTCAAAATGCTCTTCTCTTAGAATGCTCTGTGTATAATTTTCGTTGCTATCAAAAACAACAACATATTTTGCCCCATTATCGTAAGCGTAAACCAAATCATTATACAACTCTTGACCCGACCCAATATAGGGAGGACCATTAAAAGTCCAAGATATAATCGCCCCCCAATCCTTATTCTGAACAGTAGCGGCTCCCCGGTTAAACGCAACATTAAGCTGCCTACTACGATTCCAGCCAAACTCAGCAAAAACAGTATCATAACCAGCCAAATAATCAAACCAATATAGACCATAATCAGAAGAAAACAACCTAAAATCAGAAGGAGCAAAAGAAACAGGTACACCTTCAATTTCTTTTACATTCAAATAATAATGCAAATGATAAACAAACTGATCAGCAGCATCAGAAACATTATCAGCCGATTCTACCCACCTGTACTTGAAACCGTCTAACTGCCTGCCTCCTTGCTCATCACTAAAATAAACCCCCAAAAAATTATGACTAAACCTTTTTTGAATCTCAGCAATTAAATCAAACTGAAAATGAATTTCAGCAAAAACAACAAAAAACATACCCTTATCAACCAAATACTGACAAACCTCATTAAGCTTATCTTCAAAAACAGAAATCCCACTGCTGCCAATAACAAACACATTAGTGTAAGAACTAACCTCATCAATCAAAGCCTTGATCGCATCAACATCAGCATAAGCCACACTAACGCCAACAAAAAAATCAGGAACATCAGTTCGGGATCCAAAAAAGAACCCAAAATTCAAAACAACTAAAGAAACAACAAGAAAAACGACAACAAACGCCAATAACTTACTAGTCATCACAATATTCTCATAAAAAGTCGTTAAAGAAGTTGTTGTTGACCGTAGTTTAGAGCTAAAATGATAACACTTTTTTGTTATACAAAAAAACCAAAAAACAATCCTTTGAAAGAAACAAACACATAAAATCAAATACCTGAAAAAAACATATTATTTTTGGTGAAACCTTTTGTTCAAAAAAATTCTTGTACCCATTGACGGCTCCAAATCAGCTGACAAAGCTTTAGATTTTGCTTTAGATTTGGCCAAAAAATATTCAGCCGAAATTATGATAATAACCGTGTTTAATGAACCATCCTCATCCCTACTAGCACAAGGAACTGTATTTATCCCAAGCACCACTGAAAATTACCTAGAAAAAGCTAAGGACTTTCATGAAAAAATACTCATTGAGGCTCAAAAAAAGGCAAAAAATGTTAACCCAAAACTAAAAGCCTCACAAAACCTTTTAACAGGAAGACCAGCCGACAAAATCGTTGAAAAAGCCAAAGAAGAAGATTTTGATCTTATTGTCATGGGCAGCCGAGGTTTAGGGGGAATAAAAGAATTGCTCCTAGGAAGCGTGAGTGATAGGGTTGCAGACAGAGCTTCCTGCCCAGTCTTAATAGTAAAAAAGGAAATAGACAAATAAATCCCAGAAGTACGCATGCCACACGTGCAAAAAGACAAACCTCTTGTTGATTAAAAAAATCAGAGATTTCTTAATCCTTTTAACAGCAATTTTCGAGTTTCATCGTTTAGACTATGATAAAAAGTTTTACCAACGACTTTATCTTCCTTTACATAATTTCTCATACAAAACTTTCTTAAAACCTCAAGCTCTTCGTCCGTAAACTGTTCTGAAGGAGTAAGAGAAGAAGTGTCCAACTTTAGTAATTTCCTTACAAAATCTCTTGGCAAAAGCACATAGACATTCTTGTCTTCATACAAATACGCCTTATCTTTTTCCAAATATATAGGAACCAAAGTTCCAGACCGTGTCCCAGCATCTTTTCTACCCTTAGCATGAATTGTTCCAAAAGGCTTAGGACACTCACCACGTTTTTCCAATTCGCCAGCTCGTATAATCAAATCCAGCTGTTTATCCAAAATTTCAGAATTAATCGTAAACGTTTTCCCAATTAATTTATAGTTCATACTGCAAACTTTGTTAAAGATTCTCACTAAAAGATTTAGACACATATTAAGATCAGTTTGCAGCTCGCTTACATCTGAAACAATTTTTGATAATTTAATATTTCTAAAATTAACAGATAATTGCCTACTCGTTTCTTTATCAAATTCAAGAAATTCAAAAACCTTCAAACCTATCGGCTGTTCAAAAGACACCATACCATTTAGTAAAAAACCAAAACCTTCAACAGAAACCAATAATGGACAAAACTTTACAAACTCAAAATCTTCACCTCCAAGAAGCTCAAGAGACTTGGTCGGATTTTGACCTAACACATTTTTCATTCTCACAAAATCATTATCATTAAGGTCCAACACGATCTTCAAACGCAAATAATTTCAGCTCTGGCTAATTACAACAAATTGATTTATTGTCTAATCCCTAAAATAAGTCTAATACTGGCAAAACAGATGCCTTCAAAGGTAGATTCCTTTGGGTAAAATACCAAACTCAAAAGAACCATCAATTATGCTCTAAACCTAATTATGGAGAAATGATTGTTCCGTTCCAAAAAATGTACTTACTATAAGTTTGATCCAAAGCCAGATGCTCATCATAAATAACATCTAACCTTGTTCCATACTGCGCCAAGAACTCACCCAAATGATAAGATATCTCAAGACTATGTGCATCGGCCTCCCACAGCCCCCAAATCTTATCCTCAGGCCCCCTAAATCCATACCCAAAATCCTTGGGTAAAACAAAAGCAATCCTATCAACAACTTCAGGATTAGGATTATCTAAAGTGTAATGCCAAAACCTTTCCAGAGCATCAAAATGCTCTTCCCTTAGAATACTCTCAGTATAATTCTCGTTACTATCAAAAACCAAAACATATTTCGCACCATTATCATAAGCATAAACCAAATCATCATACAACATCTCACCGGACCCAATATACGGAGGATTATTGTAGGTCCATGCGATTATTACACCCCAATCCTTATTCTGAACAGTAGCGGCTCCTCTATTAAGGGCTACATTAATCTGCCTGCTGTAATTCCATCCAAACTCAGCAAGGACCACATTATAACTCGCTAAATAATCGAACCAATAAAGAGCATAATCAGCTGTGAACAACTGAAAATCTGACGGAGCATAAGGCAATTCTGTATCCCTAAACTCCTTAATATTCAACCACCAATGCAAATGATAAACAAATTGATCAGCCGCATCAGTATTATTATCAGCTGAAGTAACCCATCTATACGTAAATTTATCCAACTGTCTACCCCCCTGTTCATCATCAAAATAAACGCCCAAAAAATTATCGCCAAACCTTTTTTCAACTTCACCAATCAAATCCAAATAACGATGGCTCTCAACATAAATAACAAAATACATATCCTTATCAACCAGATATTGACAAACTTCATCAAGCTTTTCTTCAAAAACCGATATTCCAGTACTACCAATCACAAAAATGTTAGTGTATAAACTAACTTCGTCAATCAACGCTTTTATTGCTGGAAGATCAGCGTAGGCCACACTAATACCAACAAAAAAATCCGGAACCTCAGTTTGAGTCTCTGGCAAAAATCCAAAATTTAAAACAGCCAAAGAAACAACTAAACAAGCCACAACAAATGCCAATAATTTACTATTCATTAAAATTAAATAGTAAAACAAACCTGATAAACATTTTTAAAAAAAAAATAAACCAAAAAAACTTAACAAAACTAACCAAAAGAAAACTAATGGGGACTAATGTTTGACCAAAAAATTCAGCGGTAAAACAGCAGCAGCAATTATAGAGTTTCCAGACAACAAGATTTTGCTTGTAAAAAGAGGGATACCAGTCTTTCGAGGGTACTGGGCTTTACCTGGAGGAAAAGTTGAACCAGAAGAAACAGTTGAATAAGCTGTAATTCGAGAAGTAAAAGAAGAAACCGGACTCAACGTTTCAATAATAAAAAAGATAGGTGAATATCATGAAAAAGGAGAAAACAACGGAATAGAATACGACTACTATCCAGCATGTTATCTAGTAAAACCCGAAAACGGAAAAATAATAAAACAAAAACAAGAAATCGAGCCAAATCTAACTTTTTCAAATTGATGAGATGCCAGAAAAACTCGCATTTAAACATTCAGCTATGATCAAAGACTGTCTACAAACCAAAACAAATATTGAATAAGTGCGATTGTCTTAATGCGCACACATATTCTTAGCCCTAAATCTTTTTAGCATAATCCTTAATTAAAATCCAATAATCCTGTGCCCCAATAATGAAAGAAAACAAAATCTCCAGAAAAAACCTAGCAATTTTTCTAACCATCCTTTTACTAGCATTAAGTTCACTAGCAATATCTTCAAATTTTTTAGCTGACACAAAATCTAACAACAGAAATCGCGTAGCATGTATCGGCGACAGCATAACACAAATCACAAACTATCCAAACGAACTGCAAACTATGCTTGGCGCCAATTACCTTGTAAAAAATTTTGGAGTAAGTGGATCAACTGTACTAAATTCGACCTTCAGACCATATATTCAACAAGAAGCATTCAAAAAAGCAAAAGAGTTTCTGCCGGATATTGTAATCGTCATGCTTGGAACCAATGATGCAAACACATACAATCTCCCAATTATCGACCAGTTTGTGGATGACTACAAAAGGCTGATTAACCAAATTCAAGAACTGGCAACTGAACCCATAATATTCATTGTAAAGCCGCCTCCCATCTTCTATACGGGACTTGACATAAACAACACAAACCTACAGGAAGCAGTAATTCCTAGAATTGAACAGGTAGCAAAACAATTAGAGTTACCAACAATTGATGTCTATGCTTCATTAATTAATTATCCAGAATATTTCCCTGACGGAGTCCACCCAAACAACCAGGGAGGAAAAGCAATTGCCAACAAGATTTACCAAACAATCACTTCAGAAAATTCAAAAAGCTGATTTATGAATACCAAAAACAGGTTCTTACCATAAATTCAGGCATCTACACAGTTTGCATCTTTTTTCGTAATATTCCGTTAAAGAAATATCGCCTATATTCTAATAAATAGATACTAAGCCAGTACTATACATAAGGAATAAAACACCATGAAAAATAATCTTAAATTTTTCAGGTTAAACAAAAAAAACAACCAAAAATCTTTCAATAATACAATAACAAGACATAACATTGTGTCCTTACTTTTGATTTCTCTATTAATAATTTCAGCACCAGTCACCCTTTTTTCTACATCAACAGTTGCCCAACACATAGAGAGCGAATATGAAACAATTCTCAACGGATTAGGATTCACAAACATTGCCCTATCTACCCTAGAAACGTTTCCAGCAGGCAAATACCAAGCAACCTTATACGCAGAATTAGCTGGATACGCAGAAATAAACGTGCTCAGCTATTACCCAACTTTAACAGACAACTACCAAACAATATTCACAGGACCAGAAGGAGCACCCTACGGATCAGACGGCTACATAACACCACCGTACCCAACAAAAACCTTTGAAGTAGAAAACGAATTTGGCCTATCACTTTTGGCCTCTTTTAGGTTCTTTACAGAACATTGGCGAAACACCGATTATCCTGAACAACATTCAAAGATATATGAAAATTTAAACTCACCTAACATGTATCTAATCGGTTTTGAAGACCAACTTGGAGGAGACGACAGAGACTACAACGATATGATCTTTTCTTTAACACAAATCATATCCCCAAAAATCGTTAGCATAACAAGAACCCCAGAAAACCCAACCCCCAATCAGCAAGTAACAATAACTGCCAAAGTCATCGAAGGAGAAGCCGAAATTGAATCAGTCATCCTTAGCTACCAAACAGGCTCGTCCAGCTGGACTAACCAAACAATGAATCTAAACGACGAAACATACAGCGCCAACATACCAGGACAACCCGTTAATACCCAAGTAAACTACAAAATCTATGCCATTGATACAGAAGACAACTCAGACACCTCCCCAATCGAATCATATGTTGTAACAATACCAGCCAGTTCACCAATTGCAGTATTAACATATTCACCAACCGTAGCTTACACCAACGAAATTATACAATTTGATGCCTCAAACAGCTATGACCCAGACGGCACGATTGTAAGTTACTCTTGGAATTTCGGAGACCAAAACACAGCAACAGGACCAACTGTAAGCCACTCATACGAGGAAAACGGAGAATACCAAATAACACTCACAATAACAGACAATGAAAACCTAGTAGGCGGCAAAACAGCAACACAAATAATAAAAAACCGACGCCCAATCGCAGCCATTAGTGTAACAGAACCAATTCAAGAAAACAAATCAACCCTATTTGACGCAACCCAAAGCTACGACTCTGACGGAACAATAATATCATACACATGGAGTTTTGGAGACGGAACAGCAGCATCAGGAACAACAGCAACCCACAGCTTTACTGACGCTGGAGTCTACTCTGTAACTTTAGCTGTAGAAGATAACGATGGAGCAACAGACGAACAAAAACTAACAATATTTGTAACCCAAGAAATATCAGAAGAAACAAACAGACGACCTGTAGCCTCATTTACTGCTACACCAAAAATAGCGAGCATTGGCGAAACAGTCAATTTTGACGCTTCACAAAGCTCTGATTCTGACGGCACAATCACAACATACTCTTGGAACTTTGGAGACAATAACACAGCAACAGGAGTAACAGCAAACCACGCCTATACTGAACAAGGAACCTACACAATAATCCTAACAGTTACAGACAACAATGGCAAAATAGATATTGACTCCCAAGCCGTTAGCGTAACAACCAAAGCAACCCCAAACATAAACCCAGTAGCATCCTTTAACAAAACAACACAAACCACATCAAGAGGCGAAAACATCCATTTTGACGCCACAGAAAGCTACGACACAGACGGCCTAGTAGTAAGCTACATTTGGGACTTCGGAGATGGAAATACAGCAACCGGAACCGAAGTAGACCACATATACGAAACCGTGGGCGTATATACCGTCACATTAACCATAACCGACAGCGACGGAGTAACAACAAAAACAACAAGCGCAATCACAATAACAAACGCCATTCCAGTAGCAACATTTACAAAATCTGCTGAAACAATCAAAGTTGGCGAAACAGTCGTTTTTGATGCCTCACAGAGCTCTGATTCTGACGGCACAATCACAACATACTCTTGGAACTTTGGAGATGGAAACACTGCAACAGGAATCACAACAGAAAACACATACAGTGAACAAGGAACTTACACAGTAACCCTAACAATAACTGACAATAACGGTGATTCATCATCATTTACTGCAAATATCACAGTTGAAACAGAAGCTACATCATTGGATCTGATCTCTATAGTTGGTATAGCAATAACCGCAATGATTGCCTTAATATTAATTGCAATATTGGCAAAAAGACGAATAAGCAAATAGAAAAATGTGCTTGCATTCAATTAAACCTAGAGTGATTCTAGGTTTAACCCTTTTTTTCCGCTTCGAGACACTCAAGGGCAAATACAAACAATTAAAAATCACCTTTCATGTTAATCTGTAAAACCTTAATAATGCAGGGATTTGAAAACGTTCGCAATTGGACACTTCGGCTTAGGATATTTACTTGGAACAGCAACATCCAAAATAACCAAAACTAAAATCAACTTAGCACTCATATTCACTGTCTCAGTCCTTCCAGATTTAGATATACTACTGTCAAACTATCTAACTCACAGAGGACCAACCCATTCACTATTATTTTCTTTACTAGTTTTTGCACCATTTTTTGTGATTTACCGAAAAAAAACAATTCCATATTTTATTGTTTTACTCTCTCACCTATTGGTCGGCGACATCTATGGTCCAATAAGAGGAATTCAACTATTTTGGCCATTTTCCACAGAGTGGATTACAATCGCATTCATTTCAAATCTAAGTTTGCTTAGCATTGGATTTGAATTAACCCTGTTCACAATCTCTACATTCATTATTTTTTTGAACAAAGATTTTCAAAAATCATTTTTCCATAACTCAAACAAAATTTACTGGCTAATTCCCTTCGGAAGTGTAGTAGGACCATTATTGTTTGGAGTAAAAAATACGCCATATAATCTTCCATTATTACTAGTAATCCCAAGCCTATTTTATCTCGCCATATTTTCTCTACCAATAATGGGAATTAAGAGAACAAAAATAACTTAAAAGTCTGTTAAAGCTCACAAAACAAAAACGAAAGACACATTTTAGATAACTGTTAAGTAGCATACTGATCAAATGTAAAAAAACCAGTTCACGGAGAAGGTTGCTTTGAGTAACGCTGCAAAGTTGGCTAAAATTTCAACAAAAGGCGGCTTCAACCTTTTCTGGGGAGTAGCCCTCTCCTCTATCATTTCTGCAGTAGGAATAATGATAGTAGCCGGAATCCTAGAAGAAGGCGAATACGGCCTAGTAACAATCGCCTTAACTGCTCCCAACTCTTATTGCATTAATACGAGACTTAGGTGTAGACCAAGCAACAATAAAATATACAGCACAATACAAACATGAAAACAAACCAGACTAAAATAAAAAACATCTTAACAGCAGGAATAACCATTCGAATTTTTAGTAGGTTTACTCTTATCCCTTTTTTCTTATCTTTTCTCAGGCTTTGTTGCAACCCAAATCTTTGATCGACCAGAAATAGTTTTACTTATTCAAGTTGCCTCATTTACCATAATTGGAGATGCATTATTCAAAATTTCAAATTCTGCATTTATTGGCTACGAAAAAATGCAATACAACAGCCTAACACTATTAATCCAAGCCCTCTTTAAAACGGTTTTAATGATTGTTCTTGTTCTTTCAGACTTTGGAGTTTTCGGGGCTGTTGTTGGTCAAACAATAGCATTCATTATGGTTGGAATTTTTGGCATATCTCTTCTTTATTTTAGCATCTATAGGAAATTAAACAACAAAAACATCAAACACGAAATAATTTCAACACTAAAAAGTATGTTTAGTTATGGTCTTTCACTTTCTGGTGTCGCTATACTAGCTGGATTTATGGCCCAATTCTACACTTTCTTAATCGCCATTTATCTTTCAGATCAGATTGTAGGTAACTATACGTTGGCTCTTAATTTTGCTGTTCTTGTGGGCTTTTTTGTTCAACCAGTGGCAACTATAATGTTTCCAGCCTTTTCAAAAATAGATGGACAAAAGGATCCGAAAACTCTTCAGAATGTGTTTCAATTTTCTGTCAAATATGCTTCTTTACTTATTGTCCCAGCAGCATTTTTGGTTATGGTTCTATCTCAACCTGCAGTGTCTACGTTGTTTCCAGGAAAATATGAATTTACGCCACTTTATCTTTCGTTTTATCTATTCACTATTTGTTTACAGCATTTGGACTTTTTATTTCTGAGAACCTAATCAAAGGGCAAGGAAGAACAGATTTAAACCTAAAATTAAGCATACTAAACACTATTTTGGGAATTATCCTTAGCTTAATTTTAATACCGATTTATGGTGTTATTGGTTTAATCGCTACAATTCTTTTTTCAACAATTCCGTCAATAATTATTTCTTTATGGTGGATCAAAAAACATTACAAAGCCACAATCAACTATCAATCATCAATCAAAATCATCTTATCATCATCACTTTCAGCCATACTAACATATGCAATAGTAATTTTTCTAAACATACCCAACTGGATAACCCTAATCTTAGGAGCAATAATCTTTCTAGTAACTTACCTAGTTACTGCCCCATTAATTGGAGCAATCAACAAAGAAGACACAGAAAACCTAAAAGAAATGCTAAAAGCACTAGGACCACTAGCAACATCCTAAACATACCCTTAAACATAATCGAAAAAATAGCAACAAAAATACAAAAACAACAATCATCCAATTCTTCTAACTAGACAATTTAAATCATCAATTTAAAGCTATAAAATATCTTCAAAGCTCTTTTCATTATAATAATTGCTTTCATCTTTGTAGTGATTACTGTAATAAACTTGAGCAAAAAACGGATTCCTTGCAGCAATTTTATCATACTCCCAAGGAGGAGCATTACATTTAGGACACCAATGTCCACCTTTAAGAATAAGAGTCGGACTACCTTCAAAAAGATGACCAAAAGCACATTTCCATTTAAGGACTGTTCTAAAATCTACAAACCTTTCAGAGAGACATTCTCCTCCCCTAAATCCTGCTGCTTCCTTTAAGTCTTCTAAATTCAACTCATTTTCTGGCTTAGACTCGTCATAACCATGATCCAACAAAAATACAGGGGCACCAAATTCAGTTTCATCAACATCCCACCCGGATATATTTTCCCAGTTTTTCTTTGACCCAAAAAACGCATTAATCCTGCCCTCATTATTGGACAACACCCAACCAAGCGGACCATTCTTTGCAGAAGCCATGTTCTTCAAAAACCTTTTAACCAAAAATTTTGGAATCAACTTTCCAAAATAAGAATACCAATATTTTGTCTCCTCAACTTGCTGGTAATGATCAGCAAGATTACTGCGCCAATGACCAAGAAAACCATCAAGAACGTAAGAATCTTCGAACCATCCTCCATGAAAATTCCGCAAACAAAACCAATTCCTATCCATTACCCTCCTATAATCACCCATTCCCAACAAATTCATCATATTCAATAAATATTGCTGGTAAACAAATCTACACGAAGGCCCCCCACTCATATTGTAAATATTCCCCCAAAACCGTTCAGGAGCAACTAAACATTGCACAAGCCCATACCCCGCATCGTTGTCTGTTATAAGCTCCACATGTTGATCTAAGGGCTGATGAAACATTATAGAATCAAGTAAAGTAAACGCCTTTGGAATTCCAATATATGTTTGCCGAATAGAAACCCAATACTTCAAACCCGACTCAATAACAGACCTTTCTGCCGAAATCTTTGTTGTAGCATAAAAATCATAAACACTAGGAACTAACGGATCACCAACTCTTATTCTATAAACAGGCGGGAGTCTATCTCCATATTCAGCAACAGAACCAACATAAACCAGCTTGGTGTTTTCACCATGATCTGGCTGCTTTTTAATCGCAGCAATAACATTTTTTGTTCCATCAACGTTGACTTTTTTTGCCATCTCAGGATTATGATCAGCTGCAGGAGATATCAAAGCAGCGGGATGAAGAACATAATCACAACCTTCAACAGCCCTTGACACATCATCTGGATTAATCAGATCGCCCCACACAACTTTTAATCCATCCCCCTCACTAACGCTTCGATTAGAAGAAACTGAATTTTTTACTCCCAAATATTCTGCAAAATATTTTCTATTTTTCTTAGAAGGCCGAACCAATAAAACAATATAATACCTTTCTTTTCGTTTTAACAATTCATGAAAGGCAGCATTTCCCATTGAACCTGAAGCACCAGTCAGAAGTACCTTGTCTTTTACCATCGCAAATAACTTCTATTAAATTCTAATTAATAACACTCTATGATCCATTCACTAAATCACACAAATAACCAAATTAACTCCAAGGAGAAATAAAAATCAAAAAATAATACGTATACCTCAACTAATAGTCAACTACATAATTACATAACACACATCAAAGTAGCTAATTTCAACTTATTTTGTTACTTTAGTTACACAGAATGTTCCATCATTTTTTCTATCGAAAACGATGTTAAAAAACATCATTTTGGGTAACAAATAATGTAACTATAATCCAATTTAGTAGTAAAATTAACCTGAAAAGTACTAACAGTACAACATACACTATAGAGAACAGGAATGTAAGATGTCAAAAATCCAAACCACCCCAAAACCCAAACAACCACAAAACACAACCCAAACATACAAAAGAGATTCTCTTCCAATGTGGTGCAAAGGAATCATGGGCGGATGCGTTAACTGCGGCGGATGTGTCTAAAACAACTCCTCTTAAACGTTCCACAAACCTTTCCCCCTTTTCTTATTCATCTAAACTTTTTTAGTCAGACAACAAAAGTTGAAACACGCAAAAAATAAACAAGAACACGAAGATGCACCCCCTATAATAATCAAAAAAACTTGAAAAGGACTAGAACGTCTAAAAGAATTCACAAACCAAATCAAAAAAATAACACAGATAATTTTCTTGAACCTGTTCAGAGTAATGATTCATAAATTTTTATTGTCTCTTCAGCAACTTTGCGCCATGTAAAATACTCTAACACCCTTTTGCGCCCATTCTCGCCCCATTTCCTAGCTCTTTCAGGTTTTTCCAAAGTCTGCTTTATTCCCCAAGCTATGTCAAGTGGATCTTCACCGTTAACATGCACACCAGTCTGATTTGGACCTGAACTTAATACTTGCTCTCTGAAACCTACCACACCACGTGCACCCACAACAACAGGTTTTTCCATCGCCATCGCCTCAAGACTTACAATACCAAAAGGCTCGTAAAGCGAAGGAAAAATGCATACATCAGAAGCAGCATAATGCAATATTCTTTGTTGTTCTGGAACAAAATCAAACCGAGTTGCTACGTTGTTACTAATGTTTAACCTTTCTGCTGTTTCAACTATATCCCTTTGCTCTTCGCCTTTTCCCAAAATCACAAGTTTAGTATTGGGGTATTCCTTTAAAACATCGGGCATTGCCAACAAAATGTTTCTTGCACCCTTGACCCAAGATAACCTTCCAACAAACAGAAGCATATTCCAATCCTTAGGAACACCATATTTATTGCGAATCAACTCTATGTCCTTTTGTTCACAACTTTTCATACTATAACGTTCAGGGTCTACACCATTCCAAACCACACTTATCTTTGAAAGAGGCCAACCGTGCCTTTCCAGATCACGCTGCATAGCATAACTAACCGTAATTATTTTATCTGAATTGTGAGCCATAGCATCTTCAAAATGCGACACTACTTCTGATCCTTGACCCTCACTTCTTCCCCATTCTGTACTATGCGTATGAAAAACCACTGGGATTTTCGTTTCATTCTTTATCACAAGACCAGAAACACTACTAAGCCAATCATGCACACAAACAACATCAAAATTATATTTCTCCTTATTTATCAAACCATTAATGAACTTAGTCGCACTGAGAATATTGTAAATAAAAATATCATTAAAAAATTTAATATTAGTACCCCATTTCTTTAAATCATCAACAACAAAAAACGGAAAAACATTGCTCGCATCTGCAATTTGAGGCCGATGAACCTCAACACCTCTTAAGATTTCTCGAGTTTTTAAATTACCCCCATTCAACGTAAAAACTGAAACATCATGCCCTATGTCAACATATTCCCGCGTAACATAATCAGCATACGTACCTAAACCACCAAAAATCGATGGCGGATATTCATAAACAAAAAAACCGATCCTCAAGACAAACACCTAGATACAGATCTTAAGTAAACTATCAAAACGTATTTATACATTCCTTGAACAATACCATAAATCTCTATACAATTCTGAAAAAGTTAAATTACATATACATCAAAACACAATGAGGTGTATTGATGAGGAGTCTAAAAAATCGACTGAGCCGCCTACTAAAAAGCGACTCGTACTTCGCACCATTTTCAGATAAAATTAAACGCCGACTAGAACAGGTCGAAAAGACACAGCAACGACTCACACAAGATAAAATAAGTTTAACAGATTTTGCATCCGGCCATGAATACTTTGGACTACATTTCAACCAAAACGAATGGGTCTTTCGTGAATGGGCACCAAACGCCACAGCTATTTTCCTAATAGGAGAAATGAACAAATGGCAAATACACAAAGAATTTGCACTAGAAAAAATCAGTGACGATGGCGTCTGGGAAATCAACCTAGCTAAAGATAAACTAAAACATGGTGATCTTTATCGACTCCACACCTACTGGCCGGGAGGTAATGGTGATCGAATTCCAGCCTATGCTCGGCGGGTAGTTCAAGATCCAAAAACTCTGATTTATAACGCTCAAGTATGGTCACCTCAGGAGACCTACATTTGGAAAAAACCTGCTTTTAAACGAAAAAAAGAACCCCCATTAATCTACGAAGCGCATGTCGGAATGGCACAAGAAGAAGAAAAAATCGGAACATTCCAAGAATTTACCCGTAATGTACTTCCTCGAATCGTAGATGCCGGCTACAACACAATACAGTTAATGGCGATCCAAGAACACCCATATTATGGATCCTTCGGATATCAAGTATCAAACTTTTTCGCCCCATCATCACGATTCGGAACCCCAGAAGACCTAAAAAAACTAATCGACACAGCTCATACCCAAGGACTCACTGTACTAATGGATCTAATCCATTCCCACTCGGTATCAAACGAGGTAGAAGGATTAAGTCGCTTCGACGGAACCTTATTCCAATATTTTCATGACGGACCACGCGGAAAACACAAGGCATGGGATTCACGCTGCTTTGATTACAATAAACATGAGGTTCTACATTTTCTCCTTTCAAATTGCCGATACTGGCTAGACGAATTCCATTTTGACGGTTTTCGTTTGGACGGCGTAACTAGCATGATTTACCTACAACACGGTCTTTCAAGAGTATTTACGTCCTATAATGATTACTTCGATAACAGCATAGACGAAGATGCCCTAACATATTTAGCTCTAGTAAATCGAGTTATTCATGATGTTCGACCCGACGCCATCACCATAGCCGAAGATGTCAGCGGCATGCCAGGTTTAGCTGTATCTCAATCAGAAGGAGGATTTGGCTTTGACTACCGCTTTGCAATGGGAGTGCCAGATTACTGGATCCGCCTAATAAAAGAATTCAAAGATGAGGACTGGCCTATTGGTCGTCTTTGGTTTGAACTTATTAACCGCAGAAACGATGAAAAAACAATTAGCTATGCTGAATCCCACGATCAAGCCTTAGTGGGTGACCAATCAATTATTTTTCGACTAATAGGTGAAGACATGTACGAACACATGGGGATCAACGACTATAACTTGAGGGTCGCCCGAGGAATAGCGCTGCACAAGATGATCCGCCTGATAACCCTAGCCACTGCTGGCAATGGTTATCTAAACTTTATGGGTAATGAATTCGGTCACCCAGAATGGATCGATTTTCCCCGAGAGGGAAACAACTGGTCATATAAGAATGCCAGACGACAATGGCATCTCACAGACAATGTTCATCTTAAGTATCATCTGTTAGCCCAATTCGACCATGACATGATTACATTAGCAAGGACACACCGCCTCCTTGACCAATCTAACCTACAATTACTGCATGAAGATCCTACAAAAAAAGTGATCATCTTCAAAAGAGCCGATCTGATCTTTGTCTTCAATTTTCATCCCTTTTGCTCCTTTACTGATTATCAATTTGAAGCTCCACCGGGTAAATACCAGATGGTCCTAGACTGCGATGCACCAGAATACGGGGGCCACGGTCGACTGTTACCTAAACAGACACATTTCACCATCATAAACGATTCCAAAGCAAAAAGTCAACCCATGCTTAGCTTATATCTGCCCGCCCGCTCAGCTTTTGTACTATGTTCGGCTACAAAAAATCCGCAAACGTGACTACTCCCCAAGCAAAGAAGAAGATAAAGACAAAAATTGAAGTAACATAAAACACGCTTGCGGAGCCACACACAGTCTTATGAAAATGTGAAACTGTTACTCTCTGTATTTTGCATCTTTTTTTTGGTCAAACAATGGGCAAGCCTTTTGATAAAGTGGACTAATTGTTTCTTTATCTTCCGGACAATCGTTTTTACCTAACAATTTACAGTGCATACATCTTGCTTTCACTTCGGCACATCTACGAGCGGTTGCTTCATCATTAAAGTATTTGAGTTTACCACCACAGTCAGGACAAATTTTTGTGTCCACCAACTTTCGATACTCATAGAACTCATCACAATTAAAACAGTAACATGACATCAATAATCATCAATTACAAAAGGTTACAGATGAAATATTTTGGGTTTGGGGTCAAAAATTAACTCCGAAAAAAGATGGAAGTCATTGGAATAAAAATGGTGAAGTGGTATCTAGAGCCGTGACTTGATCGAGAAAGCACTAAAACCATCCAACACCTAGTTATCAATGCAACCGATGACACACATAAGAACACTATAATAGAGCATACCAATTTTCTCGAAATTTAGGATTATTTTAACAGGTTTATTATAAGAAACTAGTTTTTACTCCCTGGAGAATATATTGTACTGCAATAGAAGCAATTAGTAGAGCCATAACTCGCGTAATTACTAATGACCCATTCTTTCCCAAGATCCGATATATCGGATCGATGTATCTGAGGATTAACCAAACAATTATGAAGGTAAACAAAACCGAAAGCAACGTAATAAAAATGTCAGAAGTTTGAAGATTCAGAATTGATGTAGTAATTGCCCCTGGACCCACAAGAAGAGGACACCCTATAGGAACTGCACCCACAGACTCTGATATTACCGTTTTTTCACTCCAGCTTCCCAATACGAGAAGTCTAATCGCAACTATAAGAAGCAAAATACCGCCTGCAATCATGAAACTATCCAAAGATATCCCAAACAAAATTAGAATATTCTGCCCGACAACTGAAAAGAAAGTTAACAGTATTAGTCCAGTGATTGTAGCTAACCTAAATGTCCTTCTTCTTTGAGATTCATCCATATTTTCTGTCAAGCCCATAAATATTGGAACATTTCCAAGAGGATCAACAACAATAAACAATGCAATAACCATCTTCACTAAATCAAAACCAAAAACATAGAAATCCAATTTATTAACCCTCTATATCCAAAATGTAATTTCTGCAGAACACCTATTTTTCAGTTCTTACACAAAATCTTCCCAACACGTTATAATAAACAAAAAACATTCCCTAGCCGACCCTTCGTTTTTGACAACTGCTAACTAAACATTCTAAATTCAGAAAAACGCTTAGCTATTATTATTCTGGAACATAAACGGACTTCTAATCTTGAGTTTTGTTTTTTTGATTTTTCCAATAATCATTAAAACATCGCTGAAAATCATTTAAAGCTGGAGGATGAATCAAAAAAACCTCTACATCAGAAGGAAGATACGATTGAAGCTGCATCCGATTTTCATCAGTCATTACCAATAATGCAGCCTCACCCTTCTTTAGAGTATCATCAATAATTTTTGCATTTCCTTCAAACCTTCTTTTCGAAACATCCCCATAGAATTCCAGAATCTTGTTAAGCACTTTTTGACTTTTCCGAACCACAGATAAACAAATAGACCAATCCACAAACTCACCCAAAATCTCTTCATCTTCTATTACCACAAATTCTGATCCCTGACCCAATTTTTCTTTAACAATACCATAACTCTGTTCACTAATCTGCTTCACAATCTCCAAACCAGCTTCACCACCAGTGGTCACGGACTCATAAAAAACGTAAGAAACCCTCCCTGCTTTTTCAAGATCAGCAATTTGAGTAGCAACTTCTCGCCAAAACAAATCAATGCTATTTCTAAGATCCTCTGAACCCTTCTCCATTTTAAAGGAGGGAATCAATGGAAGACAAAACAATTTTCTAGCATTAAGAAAAACTGCCACTTTTGGTTTATCTATTTGTCCTAATTTCTGTGCCATTCAACTCACCCAGTAACATATAACACCAAAAAAACTTTTATGGGTTACGGACGCAGGTTCACATAAAAAAATATCTCTCAAAAAGGGACACTGATTTAATTTATGATTACACGAGTGTTTGGGGTAGGGGTTAAACTCTAACGTTAAAATTAAATGCACACCCCAATGACATAGAAACTAATTTGATATAAAATTCATTGTAGGGAAAAGATGCCTCAACGCCCTTGGCGCCAGAACCGAATCGATCTCAAATGCATATTGCGCATCTGCGCACAACGACTCAAGGTTCTACAAGCATCTTCCCCAACAAACCCAAGATAAAAACATAATACTATTTCACTAATAACGGTAATAAAATTTGTTCCACAAACAAACATACTAAAATAAAAATTCAAGACAAAAAAACAAAAAACAAAACATTCACAGATACATCAAAACATTAAATCCCATTAGCCGATATAACAAGAGCACTTCTCTAAAACCTAAAAATGTATAAAATGGAGATTCAAATCAAGAAAAATTCATCATATCACAATAAAATTTGACGTTATAACAGAAACCACATCTAAGGATTTACGCTCTTAATGATTAATAAACCAAGAAAAATGATTGATAACTATTCAAAAAGATAATAACAACGTATAACGTAGAATAAACTGATAAAATGTCTACAAAAAATTGTCAGAAATGTAAAACAGCAGTAAATGAAGATGCTGAATATTGTCGAAATAGTGGAGCCCCAGTTGCTGTTACTTCACCTAAAGATGCGTTGATGGTAGTTACAACATCTACAATTCCGGGTTATGAAATTGTAAAAGCCCTGGGAATCGTTCATGGGATGACAGTAAGAACTAGAGGTGTTGGTGGAAAAATAATGGCCGGGATTGAGGGAATGTTTGGAGGAGAAGTAACATCATACAGTTCTGAAGCTGAAAAAGCCCGAAAAGAGTCAATGCAAACACTAATTGACAACGCAAAAAGTATTGGTGCAGATGCAATTATCCGCACAGATTTTGAAACAAGCGATATACTAAACGGAACAGCCACAATATTTTCTGCCTACGGAACGGCTGTAATCATGAGACCCATTAAAAAGTAGAGCCTTAAGGAAATCAAGAATCAGAAAGTCTACAGATTATAGGTAAATGGTAGAAATCAATTAAATTCAGGAATACAAAGAAGCGCTAGGAAAGGAAAAAATGAAAACCCTCCACATCGTCATCGAGTGTAGACACTTCTCTGTTTTTCCATGAAACGTGAACCCGTTCGTAAATTATTCTATTTCCAGCAAAGAAAAAACGGTTAGCACTATTTTGTTTCTACAGTTATTGCAGCGAATCATCAAACTCTCTAAAACGTTGTCTCTAACATTGGCTTCCAAAACAGAGTAAACCTCATCTGTCTCATCATCTGGAGAAATTAATGTACCACAACAAGGACATGCGAAATCTCCCTTTCCTTCAAGTTTAATCAAATCCAAATTATGTTTCAATAACGGCTTCATTTCAATTCCCCCTTATTGTGAGTTGGTAGTGAACAGTTCTGTTTCGGTATATCATTGTAGAAAAAATAAAAAAGTTTCACGTTTGCAATGTAGGACACTAATACATTTCAAATTTATCAAAATCAATGAAAAAAATATTTTTTATTAATAAAAGAAGATTATTCAAGATGTTTTAAAAGATAACGCATATCCATGGCTTATAAGCACATATACACAATTGCTTTATGACATAATATAAAATAGTGCTCGTATACAAAGTGAATTTAGAAATTCAGGGAAGGTTTTACCTAATGACAAAAAAAATAGTTGTAGACACTTCCATAATTATTGACGGAAAGATACCTGAAATTATTGAAAAAGAAAAACCTGAGGAAATAATCATTCCAAACATAGTATTAGACGAATTACAAGCACAGGCGTCTAAAGGAAGAGATGAGGGATTTCTTGGTTTAGAACAACTTAAAGAAACCAGAAAAACTTGTCAAGAAAAACAAATTAAACTAAGTTTTAAAGGGGAACGACCAACTTTAAACGACATCAAACTGGCGAGTAGCGGAAGATTAGACGCTTTAATTAGAGATTCAGCGAAGAAAAATGATGCAATTCTGATAACTGCTGATTATGTTCAATCATTGGTAGGCGAAGCGGAAGGAGTCAAAACCAAATACATTCAAAAAAAGAAAAAAACCATGAAACTTGGTTTCAAACGTTTTTTTACAAAAGACACAATGTCAATTCACCTAAAACAAGGTGCGCTCCCGTTGGCTAAGAGGGGAGAACCTGGTAACTTTAACCTTGTTAAGATACGAAATAAACCATTGTCTGAGAAAGAATTGAAAAACATGTTTAGACAAATAACTAGCATAGCTAGAAACGAAGAAAATTTTTTTATTGAAATTGATGAACCAGGAGCAACAGTTATCCAAATGGGAGAATATCGTGTTGCATTGGCTAAACCTCCTTTTTCAGATAAAATGGAAATCACAGTAGTACAGACCGATAGTTAAGTTGCGATTACAGGATTACCATCTTTCAAAAAAACTTATGAACAGACTAAGAACTAGAGCAGAAGGTGTACTGATTGCGGGTCCACCAGGTTCAGGAAAAACCACCTTCGCTGGAAGTTTAGCAGATTTTTACTCAAGCTTAGGAAAAGTAACTAAAACCTTGGAGTCTCCAAGAGATTTGCAGGTGAGCACAGAAATTACGCAATATACTCCGTTGAGGGGAGATTTTGCTAAAACTGCAAGTATTTTGCTTTTAGTTCGTCCAGATTATACCATTTTTGATGAATTGAGGGAAAGCGAAAATTTCAAAGTTTTTGCAGATATGAGGCTGGCTGGAGTTGGAATGGTTGGAGTGGTGCATGCTTCGGGTGCTGTGGATGCAATTAAACGGTTTATAACCAGAGTAGAGTTAGGCATGATTCCGTCTGTAATTGACACTGTAATATTCATAAAATATGGAAAAATAGAGAAAATCTACAATCTGTCCCTAACAGTTAAGGTGCCAACTGGAATGTATGAACGAGATTTAGCTAGACCCCTCGTAGAAGTTAGAGATTTTGAAACAGGGCAACTTGAATACGAAATTTACACTTTCGGAAAAGAGAACGCTGTTGTTCCGATAAAAAAAATCGAAATTTCTTCTCCGGTCGAAGATTTGACCTTACAGCGATTAACAAAGGTTATACATAGCTATGATAGGGGAGCACAAATCGAGTTAATGGGTAAAAAGAGAGCATTAGTTCGAGTCAATAACAAAGTTATCCCAAAGATTATCGGCAAAAACGGCAAAAACATTTCAAAAATAGAAGAAAAACTCGATATACGCATAGATATAGAACCAAAATAAATTTAATCATAAAAAAGAACGAAATTATTGTTTTTGTAAGAGCTAATAACCATAAACGGAAGCCGTTATATTTGTCTATTCCAAAGTTGTTTTGACACCGATTAACTTTTTTTGGCGAGAAAATTTGACTGACAAAAAAGAAATAGCAAAAAAATTCCAGTTTATTGCTACACTGATAGCTCTGTTTTCTTTAGTGTTCGCAATACTGTTTTTTTCCTTTGAATTCAACATTTTTCATATCGTTTTTTTGATCGTGGTCTTTATCGGATTAATTTTAAGTTCTTTTTCCCTTCTTTATTCGTTACGAAACCACTAGTTTTGGGTTTAGTTTTAAAAGTTTACATTCTCATTCATTAATCTCTTTCATTCCCCCAACTTCTAACGTGTGTAATTAACAACTATCTTTCAACTTACGACAAGAAGTGTTAGAGTAGACGACACATACTCCTTTTTGCGGATTTTTAGAATTGTAGCCTTTAGCTCTTCAATATTTCCAGCTTTAACTGCTGCAATAATATCGTAAACTCCATAAAGCATGTAAGCCTCTACAACTCCCTCGAGTTCCATAATCTCTTCTAATACTGTCTCCATTTTATCGGGTACAGTATTCAGCATCACATATGCCAAAGACATAACATTCCCCACAATCAATATTTGAAGAAGTTGCTTAAAAAGAACAAACTTCTTTTCACTTGAGTACCATTCACTAATCATATTACTTTTAAGACAGATACCATTCTTAGGCTATGTTACGAGGCAAATTTAAGTTTGAAATATAAAAAATATTTTTTAATTTCGTTTTCTTTATTTTTATTATCACTAATGGTAGTTCATTTGGGTTTTGCTCAAGTTAGAACAGCAGGCGTTTCTCAAGGTGATTGGTTCAAATTCGGTTTAACTCTTGATTGGGAGTATGATTTAGATGTAACTCCTGAAGACTTTATTTTTGCAGATTTCTTACAAGGAGACTACGTTACACTGACTATCCAAAATATTTCCGGAACTAATGTTACAGGACAATTCACTATTCACTTTGAGAACACAACAGAAAAGTTCCTGACCGGTTCAGTGGATTTAGCCACCGGCGAAGGAGATTTAAGAAACTGGTTGATTTCAGCAAATTTGAATGCAAATGACCCACTTTACACAACAGAAATAGACGAAAAAATAAACGAAACCGTTATCCAAACATACCCTATGGGCCCTCGAGAAACCAACCACCTCGTGTACTCATATAACACAAGCTCAGGAGAAGACTATTCCACACTCAAAATAGATCTGTATTGGGACAAAGAAATCGGAATACTAAACGAAATGTCAATTCAAGCACAACTCCAACAAAATGGAACACTAATGCAAGGATCAGCATCATGGATGCTTACTGAATCTAACATACAACAAATTCCCGAATTCACACAACCAACCCTAATTCTGATAATACTTACGGTAACAATTATATTCACAATACTAAAAACCAAAGAAAAAAACACACCAAAGCAGTCAAGCTAATTGCTTCACAGAGTTTCCTTAAAAAGTTCTGAAAAAATTTTTTTAATTCCTTTAAGATACCCAAAGAGTGCCCCCAAGTTAAACCCAATGTCAAAAAAAAATTTTCCAATTTCTAAACAACCATTTTAGTCTAATCCATAAGGGCGTAATTTTGTTAATCTTAATCGCTTTGGATATCAAAAATGACTTTTTTGTTGATAATCTCATTCTAATAAAATATGCAAAGATACTGTTTAATATATGCCAGAAATATCGTTAAAACTTAATAATATTATTATTTTCTTCACATACAACTCTACATCCCTAGAGGAATTTCAATTGCAAGTTGACATAGATTTAATCAAACCCAGCCCATACCAACCAAGAATAATTTTTGACATAAACGAACTAAAAGAAGAAATTGAAAGCGACGGACTAATTAGCGAACTAGTTGTCCGCAAAAACGACAACAATTATGAGCTAATAGACGGAGAAAGAAGACTAAGAGCACTACGAGAACTAAAATGGAAACAAGTACCCGTTCGAGTAATCTCACTAAAAAAAGACATAATCAGACGATCAGTATACAAAGTCAACAAAGTCAGACAAAACTACACCGTTGAAGAAGAATCAAAATACTTCAAGAAACTAACAGATGAAGGAATGACCCCGTGGGAAATCAGCAAAGAATTAAGTGTTGACTTCCATTGGGTCCAAGCCCACCTAAACATATTCAAATTCCCAGAATCGATCCAAAAAGCCCTATGGACAGGACAAATAAGCACATCACACATGGTTGCCCTAGAAAACGTAATAGCCAGAAACACTGAAGAAGCAAAAACACTCATAAACGAAATCATCAACCGAAAACTTACACTAAAAGAAACAAAAAAAATCATCAACACACAAAAAGAAAAAGTTGAAGAGATGCGAATAGAAGCTGCCAAAGAATTTCTACCTGAAGTAGCCCCAAAGATCGCCAAACTAAAGACTGTTGAAGATTTCGAAAAAGCAGCCAAAGTTTTAAAGAAGACAGCGAAAAAAGTTCGAGAAAAAACCCTAAGCCCAGAAGAAAAAGCAGCAATCGAAGAAAAAAAGAAACAAAAACAAGAAGAAATACTAAAACGCAAAAAAGAACAAGAAAAACTTGAAAAAATTCGAATAAAAAAAGAAGCAAAAAAATTAGCCCAACAACTCGAAGAAAATGAAAGAACAGAAATCGAAAAAGAAGTGGAAACAAAATTAAGGACTCAACTAAAAGAAGAAGCTCAACAACTCTTCGAACAAATGAAAGAAAAAGAACGAGCCAAAATCGAAAAAGAACTAAAAAAGAAAATCGAAAAAAATAGCCTTTCCAAATTACAAAGAAACCTTAAACAACTAACTACAAAAATCGAAACACTACAAAAAGAAAAAACCATTTTACTACAAAACAAAACAGCTTTTCTTGAAGCACTGAACTTCAATTGTCCACACTGCAAAACCAGCTGTGTTGTATATCAAGAAGGAAAACAATACTTCGTAAAAAGAGTGGCAAAGGCAGCTATGATCCCAGAAAAAAACGTTGATCCAACAGCCCCGCCCACAATATCTTCACCAAAATCACCAAACTAAACCCCTAGTTAATCAAAAAACCCAGATAAGCCCAAAATGTGCGGGTATTTAACAAAAAAACCAAAACGGTGCACAAACATAGCAGGTAATATCAGAAGATAGAAATAAAAAGTAACACCATTCCCGCAGACAATGGAATAGCTAAATTGTCATCAATATGCAAAGGAAGAGATTCTACAAGCATTCCCACGGTGACCGCAACCAAGGCTTTCATAGGATTCACAAACAAAATGGATCCGAAAAAGGCACATACAAAACCACAAATTGTACCCTCAAATGTCTTTTTTCTGTTAAAGGGTAAAGGCGTTTTCCCAAAAACCTTTCCAAAAATGTTGGCGAAGCTGTCTCCAAGCGTTAGAACAGTAATTGACGTGTAGGCAATTGAGGGCGGAAAAAAGAGAAGTGAAAGAGTTATCCCCAAAGTGAATGCAATCGGAGCGGTCGCAAAATATTTTACCTCAAAAATAGATTTTGCAGCTTTTCGAGTTACTGTTGAGAATACTGGAAAATTCATTTCATGAACTCTAGCAACTTCAGAGATTGTATATACGATGATTACCAGAAAAAGTGCGACAGAAACCAAATAGATACTTAAAAACTGGACACAAATTAGAGGTATTAAAAAACCGCTTATGTGAATTACTTTTCGTAGCATTTCACTGTTTGAAAGCGCTGAATTCGCGAACAACTGTAACTTAGCCAATTTTAGATCCTCTTAAGCTCTCCCGACATTTTTATTAGCAGTTATTTCAAACAGAACAATATTTCAACCCGGGAGCTATACACATCATATTGTAGACTTTGCTGAATAGGCAAGTAATTATATTTGAATGACAAGATGAGACTTCTTTTTTGTGAATATCAAGTATTAGCGATAATTTTAATCAACCCAATCCAAAAAGCTAAAACAGGTTTTGTATAATTCTAAAAAACAGGTAAAATTCGATATTTTGAAATTCAACTCTGAACACTAATAACCTACGAATTAGGAGCCTTAGGAATTGAAATACCGAAACATGGGTACACTAGAGTGGAAAGTCTCAGCCCTAGGATTCGGATGCATGAGATTACCAACCAGAAGGATTAACAAACTTAGAGCAAAAACCAATGAATCAATCAAAATAATCCGCTACGGAATCGACCAAGGAATCAACTACATTGACACAGCATGGCCATATCACCTAGGTGATAGCGAAAAAATAATCGGAGAAGCCCTAAAGGACGGCTACCGAGAAAAAGTTCACCTAGTTACTAAACTACCCATGTTTATGGTTAGAAATTCGAACCATTTTGACACGTATTTAAAAACCCAGATGAAAAGACTGCAAACAGATTACTTAGACGGCTATTTATTTCATGCACTAAACAGAGGACAATTCAACAAAATAAAAAATTTAAAATTAACTGAAAAAATGGAGAAAGCAAAAAATGAAGGACTTATTCGCTACATCGGCTTCTCTTTCCACGACACGCTACCTGTATTCAAAGAAATAATAGACTATTACACATGGGACATTACCCAAATCCAATACAACTATGTCGACACGTGTGTTCAAGCAACAACAGAAGGACTAGAATATGCACACAAAAAAGGTATCGCAGTGGTTATTATGGAACCACTTAAAGGTGGAAGTTTAGCTAATCCCCCACAAGAAATTCTAAACAAAATGAACACAGCAAAAAATAAAAGAACCCCAGTTGATTGGGCCCTTCAATTCTTATGGAATAAACCTGAAATTTCAACCGTCCTTAGCGGCATGAGTTCTAAAAAAATGGTTCAAGAAAATTGCACAAGTGCAGATCATTCTGGAATCAAATCATTGTCAACTCAAGATGAGATAATAATCAAACAACTCTCTGAGGTATACACCAAAAAAATTATTGTTCCATGCACAGCCTGCAGATATTGTATGCCCTGCCCTGCAGGTGTAAACATCCCTCAAAATTTTGCTTTTCTAAACAATGTTTCATTAGAAACAAGTCGAATTCGAAGATTTCTAGCAAGAAGAGGTTATAGAAAACTTCAAAATTCAAAGAAGAAAGTGGACATTAACAATCCCAATGGAAACGCGACTCTTTGCATTAAATGTAACTTGTGTGTAGAAAAATGTCCACAAGAAATTAATATACCACAAGAACTCGATAAAGTGAAAAAAGTTTTAGGAAAAAGAAAAACTTTATTTTAATTGACAACAATGAAACAAGTTTTTAAAAAAAAATGTCCTAAATGTTAGAATAAAATTTTAGCACTCAAATCCCAATAATTATAACTTGGTGAATGAAAAAAATTGTTCTTAATTAAAACTGGTTTATGCCAAAAAGGTCATTTGCAGGTTTCTTTTTTCTTATTTTTGGCGTTTCTGCTGGATAGCCTAGACTGACTAAAGCAACAACCTTCCAGGCTTTAGGAATTTTAAGCAAATCTTTAACTTTTTTTTCATTAAAACTTCCAATCCAACATGATCCTACACCTAGGCTCCAAGCAGCAAGAATCATATTCTCCAAAGCAATCGTGGTGTCAATAGTTGCCCATTTTCCGGTTAAAAGAGCTTTGATATTTGCACAACCCACAATGACCACTGGAGCTTTTTGTATAAAACGACTAAACCTTCCAGGAAGTTCTTGTTTAAGCTCAGAATCATCTACAATAATAAAACGATAGGGTTGTCTATTTGCTGCAGAAGGCGACTGTCTACCTGCCTCAACAATTTTTTCTAAAACATCTTTCGGAATCTCTTTATCGTTATAACTCCGAATACTTCTTCGACTTAAAATAAGATCATACAGAGACATAACCACAACAGTCTTCCAAGATCTCGTTCTTATATTTCTTTTGAAAATAAATTTGCAATAGGCAATTTGAGTTCGGAAAATTTGGGTATAAAATTACCGTAATCAAGGAAACCCTTTAAGACCGATAAGTCCATAGACATGATCTGTTAGGCATCGTGTTCGCTTTTTTTCCATATATGTTATCGTAAGTCATAAGACTTAAATTCTAGTTGATTCTAGTTATTGTGAACTCAGCGGGAGAGAAGTAACAAAAATGAAAAACATTCTTGCAAATAAAAAAGCGTTAAGTCCAGTTGTCGCAGCCATCATATTGATCGCAGTAACCGTTGCAGTCTCAATTGCAGTAGCCGCATGGATGGGCTCATTAACCATTGGATTTATGGAAACAAGCGAACTAACAATCACAGATGTAGATTTCACTATTGGCGATGCTTCAGATGGAAAAATAATAGTACAGGTGACCAATTCAGGAACGAGTCCTTTTACTGTGAACAGGATAAGAGTCAACGGTGAAAATGCAGGCATTTGGTCATCCGGAACTTCAAACACAGTAACCCCAGGCTCTGTTGAAACATTTACAATAACACAAGCTATAGCAGCAGGAAGCAAATACGCCGTAACCCTGTATGATATCGATAATACTATGATAGGTGCTCACACAGCAACAGCATAAAACCATTATAAGAGAATTAACCCATTTTTCATAAAATTTCATAAGCGAACTTCGAAGCTGCTTTCAACGTTAAGTATTGAAAAAGCTTAACCCCAAACCCAAAAGTTCTCTCTTATTCGCATATTAATTCTTTCTCGAGTTCTTGATTTAGTTTACTTTTATTTTTATTACAATTTACATCTCTTTACAGAATCGTTGGTAGCAACGTTGCTATCTTCGTTACATCACATAAGCGCTGTATGAACCGTTTTTTAAAAAAAGCTAATAAAAAAATCAAATATTATCGAAAAATAAGAATTGCATACCAGCGAAACCGATAGTCTATTTTGTTTTTAAAAGCTTTTTTGTTTATTTGTAGTACAGGTTGATTTTGAAAATTTGTTGATTGTCTATGATTAAGTTTTTATGTTTTTTAATTAATATTATCGCAGTTTTTGTTATCAATAATGCTATTTTTACAGAAATTTAATTGTTGTTTGTTTTTTGATATTACTTGTGGTCACATCAACCTTTTTATTTATTATCGCATCATATAATCAACTATAATATGTCTAATAATAGACATATTGTATGGCTGTAGAACATAACAACAAAAAGAATAAAAAAAGAAGGTAAAAAAATGAAAACACAAGAACTAAGAAAAGTAGACAAACAACTTACAAGAGGCCTACTAGACATAATAGTCCTCGAACTGCTAAGATCTGAAGCCATGCACGGCTACAAAATAATCACGGCCATCCGCAGAAACTTTGGAGCATACTTTGGCCCAAGCACAATCTACCCGTTTTTAAACGAATTACAAGAAAAAGGCTACATAACAAGCCAATGGGACACAAACCATGACCGACCACGAAAAGTATACACCATCACCTCAGAAGGAAAAAACATGCTAACAGGAATAGAACAATCCTTCTCAACCATAGTTTCACGACTAAGCCGAATGGGACTAAACAGACTACACACAATAAATACCCCAAACAACTCCATGATCAACCAAGTTGGAATGAGATAATCTCATCAAGAAAACTTTCAAAAACCGAGTTTCAACTATTCATACAAACGCTATTAGCAAACGACACACTAGAAATAAAATACCAGAACCCAACAGCATGGAGAGGCTACTAAAAATCGCTTGCAGTTAGCACAAACATATCAGTTACAGTTCACAAAAAAAGGTCTAGAACTATTGAGAACATCTTGAGGCTATATTCAAGGTAATTAATTTACCTGACAGGTGACAACCCTAATCCTATGCAATAATGTTAGACTTGTTTTTTAAAAGATTAATTATCAAAAAGGAAAACGATAAAAAAAATTATTGTTCTAGGACATGCTGTAGAATCTCATCAAAATCGAAGTAAAGGTCAAAACAGATTTTGCATTCATAAGGAAACCCTCGGCAATTTTCCCATGACCCACATAGAGCCTTGGCGAAAGTACACCAGTCTTCTTTTCCGGCATTTTTTATTAAATGATGTATAAATCGTTTTTTCCAAACATCCCGAATTTTCCCAAAAACCATGTTTTCACCTTAAAACATCGAATCTTTGTAATTAAACCATATTTAGCTCCAATTTTCTTACATCACAGCTTTTTTGAGTACAGGAAAAACAAGTCCCATAATAAATTGTAAGGTAATTATTGGTTTGAGATATTAAGAGTTATGAAACTATTTTCTAGAAAATAGATTAAACAGAATAAAAAGTTAATTACACACGAGCAAAAAAAGGTGGATTGGGGAGTTTTTAATTTTAGCTCCAGTATTTCTTTGGTGGCAAACGCTTTTATTGCTGGACCAATAATCAACGCAACCGCTACAAGCGAAGCTGCCCGAGACAATTCTTCAGTTATATTAAAGACATCTATTGCCCAATTTGCAATCCCCAAAGCAAGAACTGCTAGAACAATAGCTATTGCGATACCCAATAGACTGACTAGCATTTCTTTCATAGTGTTTACTGCTTTTGTTGCCATTTAAAATCCCTAAAAATGAATTTTGAGAATGGGGTATAAGAAATTTGTTGCACAGGTTCACACAGAATTAAATGCTCGTATATAGAGCACGTGTACATGTTCCAAACCCAAACGCAGATCCAAAAAAATTCAGTATATTAATAAAAAATTTAGAATTATTCTTTACTAATGCCACAAAAGGTTATGGTTTTCTTAGTATCTTGTGGTGATCTAGCCGTTTAAAGCGGAATTTCAATTGTTTTTAACTCGTTTCTTTGACTGTCTTGTGCTTCAGAAAGTAGAGATCTGTACATTTTGAGTACTGTTAGTCCACTTTCTGTTAATTCGAAAAAAGTTTTATTGTTGCCAAAATTTTGTATATTAATAAGGCCAGAATCCTTGAGTAGGGCTAGATGTTGATTCAGTTGAACTTCTTTTAGATTAACTCGTTCACTTAAACTATACAAATTCATTGGACCTTTAGAAGCCAAGTGACATAGTATCTCAGTGCATACCTGCAACTTCGATCTATTCAATTTAACAACACTTTCCTCTAAAACGATGTCGTCTTTATCAGATCATAGTTATAGGTGTTATGAATTACAAATAAGAATACAGGATTAACAATTTACTTACATTTCGGCATTAGAATTTATCCAAAAAAATTCTCTTTTTGGATTTAAAAAAATATTCAAAATGAAAACATAATAAAAAACCCTCGCAGGCAATTCATAATACTCTTTTAAACAGGTAACTATTTGTAAGAAAGAGGCAATCACGTATAGACTGGAGAATAGATTGTGAACCATTTTTCTCGACATAACCGGGTTGCAATACTAGAGAGTGGCATGTAATGGCAGCGACAAATCCGCTCATTTTTGTTTTTGGAGTTGGAATGTTTGCAATTCTAGTAGCAGCCTACATTACTAGATGGATACTTAAACGTGAATCAGGTACATCTCGAATGCAAGAGGTAAATAGTTACATAATTTCTGGAACAAACACTTACCTAAAAAGACAAGTTAGAACCATTATCTACGTTATTCCATGGCCAACAATAATCCTCTTCTTCCTTTTCAATTGGTCCACTTCTCTGGCATTCGTTTGTGGGGTACTTCTTTCTCTGTTTGCAGGATATGTAGGTATGAACATCGCAGTTAGAACAAGCGTAAGAACAGCGAATTTAGCTAGAAAATCGCCATCAGCAACATTAAGAACTGGCTTTCTGGGAGGTGCAGTAATGGGACTAGTAGTTCCTGGAATAAGTTTGATTGCGTTATTCTTAATTTACGTGACCCTGAATGATATTCCAGCACTTGTTGGATTCGGTTTTGGAGCAAGCTTAGCGGCTTTGTTTGCACAGATTGGAGGTGGAATATTCACAAAGTCTGCTGACATTGGAGCAGATTTGGTTGGAAAAATTGAAATGGAAATTCCTGAAGACGACCCGAGAAATCCTGCCGTTATCGCTGATTTGGTTGGTGATAATGTAGGTGATTGTGCTGGACGTGGTTCAGATTTATTCCAAACCTTTAGTGGTGACATAATAACAGGTATGCTAATGGGTGTCCTGTTTCTTTCCCAGTATGGCCCCAACGGAATTATTTTTCCATTTATACTTGAAGCTCTAGGCGTTCTTGCGTCCATTTTTGGAATAGGTTTGGTTAGGCAATGGAAACGAATAAGCGCTACAGGATCATTAATGATTGGACTTGTAGTGACCGCAATAATAAGCTTAGTTGGCTTATTTTTCCTATCTACAATGTTTTTAAACGATTTTTCTCTATTTTTTGCAGGGTTACTTGGTGTTGCAGCAATGTTAGTCTGCATTATAATTACACTTTACTACACTGGTCTTGGACGAGGACCTGTGCATCATGTTGCTGAATCTTCACAAGCAGGTCCAGCCTTAAACCTTATAACTGGCATATCTACTGGTTTAGGCACCCCACTTTTACCGATGATTGCTGTTTTAGCTGCAGTAGTGGGTTCATTTATGATTACTGGTCAGTCACTTTATGGGCTTGTAATAACCAATATTGGGACAGATTTTACTCTTGCATTCATAATGGCTTCTGACACATTTGGTCCAATATCTGATAATGCAGCAGGGATTGCTGAAATGTCTGGAAGTTCACAAGAAACATCTGAAACATTACATAGTTTAGATGCTGTTGGAAACACAATGAAAGCTGCAACAAAAGGTTATGCAATGGCTTCAGGCACAATTACATCCTTCTTGATTTTTGCAGCCTACTTCGCAACAGCCAACATCTCTTTGGTGTCCATAGAATCACCTTACGCCGTTGCTGCATTGTTTCTAGGAGTAGTATTGCCGTTACCATTAGTGTCTCTAACAATAAGGGCAACCGCTGATGGTGCATTCAAAATGGTCGATGAAGTTAGACTACAATTTAAAGAGAAATTAGGACTAAAAGAGGGAAAAGTCTCTCCGGATTATGCTAGATGTATCGATATTGCAACCAAAAATGCTCTTAGTAAAATGGTTTTGCCTGGAATCATTTCTATTTTAACTCCAATAGTTGTAGGTCTGCTGTTTGGACCGACTGCTTTGGGGATGATGCTTATTGGTGCGACTGCTTCTGCAGCCATGTTGGGTTTCTTTTTTAGCAATACCGGTGCCTTGTTAGATAATGCTAAAAAACTGGTTGAAAGTGGGTTGTATGGAGGAAGAAAATCGGAGACTCATAAAGCAACGGTGGTTGGCGATACTGTAGGTGATCCTTTAAAAGATGTTGCTGGCCCTTCTGTTCTTATTTTCATGAAACTACTTGGCATGACTGCTTTGCTTGTGCTTCCTTTGTTATAGTGTTAACAGTTAATAGTTTATGGCAGTTTTAGAAAACAAACCTTGTAAAATATTCTACTAATTTTCGAAAACCTCAGGAACCGGATAATTGCTGCGTCCTATTGCTTCAAGTATTTCATCAGCAAACGTTTTTTTACTCAGATGTCTTGCAAAGTCAGTAGCAGTTATTATTCCAACTAATTTGTTATCACTAATTACGGCAAGTCTTCGGATTTTTTTCCGCACCATTCTTCTAGCGGCTTCTTTTAGTGGAGCATCAGGATCAATTACTTTGAGGGGTGTAGACATTACTTCTGAAATTCTTGTTTGTGATGGTTTATCTTGTGCTAAAACTCTTCTTACAAAATCGCGTTCCGTGACGATTCCTATTGGGATGTTATCGTCCATAACAATCAAGTTGCCTACATCGTTTTCTGCCATCAAGGCTGCTGCTTCAATAACTGTTTTGTTAGATTCTATATTTATGACTGTTTTAGTCATAACGTCTTTGACTTTAGTCATCAATATAATATTTGCATTTAAATTCATAAACGTTTTGTGTAGATTAAATCTCGTTTAACATTTGTTCGTTCGCGAAATTCGAATAGGAATTTCGAAAAAAAATAAATTTAACCCCAAACCCAAATGCTTTTTTTGTAATTGGCTGATGTAAACCTTACAATGAAAATAATAATCGAACCTGAAACTGAAGACGATTATCAGCATATAACAAGGCTTCATATTACTGCGTTCAAGGGAGACGGAGAGGCAAAACTTGTTGAAAAACTAAGAAAGACAACAAAGTATATTCCGAAGTTATCTTTGGTGGCAAAATATGAGAATGAAATCATTGGGCACATTTTATTATACCCAATAAAAATCATCAATTGTAAAATAAAATGTAATTCATTGGCTTTAGCACCAATTTCTGTGCTTCCAAAATTTCAGCGCAATGGAGTTGGAAGTAGATTAATTAAAGAGGATTTAGAAAAGGCTCAGAAACTAGGATTTAAATCTGTAATTGTAGTTGGACACTCGGAATATTATCCGAAATTTGGTTTTAAGAAAGCAAGCAAATATGGAATATCTGCACCATTTGAAGTACCAGATATCTCCTTTTTTGCTATTGAATTAGAGAAAAACGGACTAAAAGACTGTCATGGAACAGTTGAATATCCCCCAGAATTAATGGAAGGTTAATAGAAAGAAGGTGGTTTCTACTTGTTCTAACTATTGGAACAAACTGTTCTGATAATTAGGATAATATAACGCCCATATTACAATTAGAATATTGAAGGTGAAAGAAATTCTTCAAAAAGAAATCAAAAAGAAAACACAGATTTACGGTGCAGCAGCAATATTAGTAGCAATTGTTTTTTCTTCATTAATCTTTACTTTGGGTACAAATCCAAACTTAACTCCATTCATTGAACCACCAACAGCCTTAGCAATACAAACATTTACTGATGAAACACAACTAAGAGAGTATATTTCCACGAATGCAAAAGGACCAATTACAACATACCGTGGAAGTCCGTTAGACACTATGTTCTTCGCAGAAAGAGGTCTTGAACCTATGGCCCCAGAGGCTGCGGGGTCTTATACTATCGAAACCGCAGACTCTGGCTCTCAAAGCAATTCATATTCAACAACAAACATCCAAGTTGCTGGAGTTGATGAAGCTGACATAATCAAAAATGATGGTCAATACCTCTACATCTCATCTAACGATTATACAAAAAACCAAAACTATGTTTACATTCTAAAAGCTGATCCCAAAGATCCAAGAATAATTTCAAAAATAACTCTTGAAAACAACACGTACTTAGCAGGAATGTATCTAAGTCAAGACAGCAACCAACTCGTAATAATTGGGAGTGAATACCAATTCTACACAATGGATGCTATGGTGGAAAGAGCTGAACCAATGATCTACCCATACAACAGCGAAATCAACACTTTCCTGAAGGTTTATGACATTTCAGACAAAGCGTATCCTGAACTTTCAAACAATTATACGATAAGCGGGAGTTATTTTAACAGTCGAATGATCGGCGATTATGTATATACGGTAATTAGTCAACCAACCTATGTTTTAGAAAACAATGACTTGATTTTGCCAAGAATCTACAACGAAACAGCAGTATCCGAGATTGGACCAACAAAAATATACTATTCAGAATCAGCATCGTACAGTGACATTGCAAGTAACTATTTCACGTACACCACTTTTATCGGTTTAAACGTGAAAGACAAAAATCAGGACTTAGTTAACATGACAGTTCTAATGGGTGGAGCAAGCACGATGTACGTATCCATCAACAACATCTATGTAACATATCCCACATGGACAGAGGAAGGACAGTTCACATCAATCTATCGAATCAGCGTAAACAAAGATGTTTTAAACTTCGAAGCCAAAGGCAGTATACCTGGATATGTGTTAAACCAATATTCCATGGACGAATATGATGGTAACTTTAGGGTAGCTACTACCTCACAGAAACAAGAGTCAAGCAACAATGTCTATGTGCTAAACATGGATTTAGAGGTAGTTGGTAAACTAGAAAATCTTGGAATAACTGAAAGGATATACTCTGCAAGATTCATGGGTAACAAAGCGTACTTAGTTACATTCAGACAAATAGATCCATTCTTTGTTCTCGACATGAGCAATCCAACAGAACCAAAAGTTGGAGGGGAACTAAAGATTCCAGGGTACTCTAGCTATTTACACCCATTCGACGAAAACCACGTTATCGGCTTAGGCATGGAAGATAACGCTGTTAAATTGTCACTCTTTGATGTATCAAACGTCAATAATCCAACAGAGATTGCAAAATACACAATCCAAGGTGATTATACTCACTCAGAAGCACTATACGATCCTAAAGCATTCCTATTCAACAAAGACAAGCAGTTATTGGTCATACCGGTTTCTATAACACAATATGGCATAGTACCTCCAACAAAAGAGGAAACAAACGGGACCGAAACAAGCATTGCCCCAAACGAAGGCGGTTACTGGCAAGGTGCATACATCTTTAAACTTAATCTTTCAGGCTTCGAATTCCAAGGCGGAGTAACACACCAAGAAAACACAAGCCAAGAATATTACTATGGAGACTACAACCAAAACATGAACAGAGCATTATACATTGGAAACGTATTATACACAACCTCTAACACCAAAGTGAAACTTAACAACCTAACAGATCTAACACAAATAGCTGAAATTAAATTGAGCTAAATCGACTTCCCCCCCTTTTCTTTTTTATTAACTATTCAAGAAATATTAAATGAAATAATCACACAAAAAAGAAGTCTGTTTTAATCTTTTATTAAGAATATTCCATAATTTACCACGTTTATAAATTGGTACGATAACCATTTCTGATAATATTTTGTTACAGGAAATAAATACTATATCTGCTCCAAGAGCTAATAGAAAGGAAGTCTTCAATCAATTTAGTGTCATATAAATTTAATTACAAGCAAAAAATGGTGATGGACCATAAAAAAACTCGACAAAGTCAGATGGGATTCAATAATTATAGATCTGGTAAATATTAAAGTAAAAAACAGATTCCCTGAAAACGAAAACAAATATCAAATCAAATTAGACGCAGAAATGAAACGAATCAATAAATTCCCACAAAGACGATCCCCGGAGGAATTCCAGGAATATCTAAGAGAATTGTTTGATTACAATAGTCCAAATTTCAGTTATCATTGGTATTTTTCTACAAGAAAAAAAAGAAACGATCAAAATTACGTAATTGACGCTTAATATTCATGTTGGAGGTAAAATTTAGCATCCAAACCCAAGCTGATTTTGAAAGCGACCCAATCTATTTTTGTATATTAATCTGAGGTTAGTAGAAGGCTAGAAATCATTTTTCCGTTTTATTATAATATGCTTTTGGAAATTCGCGAGTAATTATGTAGCAAAAAAAAGTGAGACAAATTTGGGAGAGAGACGAAAAGTTTCAGAAACATAGTTATTTTCAAGAAAATCGTATTGAGTTAAAAAAGACAAAACTGCTCTAATTTGAAACTCAGGTAAAGAGCAATAACGGTTTAATTCTTCAAAACTATACCATTCTCCGTTATCGAGCAAAAAAATAACTTGATTTACAATCGCCAATCTATAAACACCGAAGAATCTTCTTAGATTTCTTTTAGAATAAAATACTATATGGAAACAGCTTCTATACTATTCCTATTAAAACTCTAAAGCATATTCTATAATTCAAATATGCACAAACATCTTCACATAAAAAAGATAAGGCTTATTTGATTTATCATTTTCTTTTATAATTAGTTTGAAATGTTGAATAATAAAGGATAGAGGGAATTCCGCCTACTGTTGTGAAAATTATTCTAAAGGTCTGATTGTTTAGATTAACTAATGGGGCGATGGTACAAGCCAACAGGTAAAAACCGATTAGTATCATTAACGAAAGAGCGATAAAATTTATTTTTTCATAACTGACTTGAAGTCCAAAAAATTTTTGGTTACTGTGCTTTTTAATAAAGTCGTTTTGTTTGAAATTCGGAAATTGTTCCAATTTTTTTTCTAGGTTTGAATATCTTTTTACTACTTCTTCAATACTCAAACATTTTCCAGTCTCTAGGCATAATATATATTCATTACCAATCTGCAAGTTAGACATCCAAGAATTTAGCACTAATTGTTTGGTATTTAAAACTGAATATGAACCCTACTTCTATTTTTTCAGAAACAATTGTCTATATCACATTTGAAAAATGGGTTTCACATGTAAACAACTAGGCATATTGCAGATGTAAAATACATTTGTTTAAATATTAATTCATTTTATGCAGTTAATGGAAAGGAAAAAATGGGTATATTAGAAAGCAGTTTAGATTATTATTCCACTAGGGATTTTGTTAAAACCCCAATATATGATGTTTATTATTTTACATTTTTTGCATTTGTAGGGAATTTCGATTATGTCATCGGGCATTAGGTCTTTTTTGTTTCTTGCTGCGTCGGGATGCATATCGTCTGGTGGATAAGTTTTAAATGGTGCCCCACAACCGTTACAACTGAATATTTTTTCAGTTATCAAACAACCCCCACCACCATATTATTTTAATTATGTAATAAATTAAATTTTTGGACCTATTAAAAGTGGGATCTTATTCAGATGCTCAACCAGAATACTGGAAGTATTAAGTTGTTGATAGAAAGTGTTGGAGATTTGTTTTTCCAATTTTTAAGTTGGGAAATTTCTGAAGTATTTGTTTGGCTATTTCTGCAAGAATCTTTTTAACTCCATCGGTTTTCTTAATGTCCAGTTCTGGGTATATTCTTATGACTAATCCATCTTCCCTATTGCTTAACATAACAAGAAAACCTATTTTATCTTCTTTTTCTATTGATAGAGCTTCAACCAAGATAGATGTTTTTTCTGGATTAATGTACTTACTAAGAGTCCTTAGAATATAATTTTCATCACGAATAGTAAAAGGTAGTAAACTATTGAAGACATCTCCTATACTGATAGCCCCGTTTAGAATAACATGAGGCATGTTAATTCGACCCAACTGGAAAAAGTCTCATGATAGTATTGTACGTTAAGTGTAGTATAATAATTTAGTAAGATCTTAAAAAGAAAATGAAAGAAGTATCAATGGATTTTTTTATTTTTCCACTTCTTTAGAGATTATCACTTGATTTTCATATTGATCAATTTTATCGAAATTATATTTTTCTTCTCTCTTAACGATTTTGTCATTATATGTCATTTGTAGGGCTGCCTTTAGCCGACTATAGGTAAGTTGGTCAATATTGTTATGTTTTCGCATCTCATCAAGTCGTTTTGATTCACCTAAAAAAAGATCTTCGGCTTTTAGATTATCTCGCATATAAAAAAATGTTTTTCGGTCAATTTTTCCTTTAATTAATAATTTTCTGAGGTGCTTTATTTCTTTCTCGTAATTGCTTTCTTCGTTTTTTCTAGAAAGGTAGAAGACTACGACAACTAAAAAAGCTATGATAATTGCTAGGGGGAGAACGAAGAAAAAGAAATTGCTTGGATCCATAAAAAAAGTGTGTGTATTCCAATAAAAAACGGTTATGAATTTTGGCTAAATATTTACTTTTATTAAAAAAGAAGGGGATGATTGGCTGGTTAGTTATTTTTGCTTGGGCATGGCAACTGCAGTTTGAGTTTTTTCGACACCCTCAAGTGTTTGGACTTCTTGAATTATAGAAGTAAGTTCGTCGATATTAGAGAACTCTGCAAACGCGATTACATCATAGTTGCCAGTTACTACGTGAGCCATTTTCACGCCTTCAATTTTTGTCATCGCTTCAGCGACTTTCCATACCATTCCCGAACTACATTCAAGTAACAAATAGCTTTCCATTATTTTCCCTTCTGTTTATCAAATTGGTCTTTTATGATGTTAAATCTTGTTATATCGTAATAAGATTTGTTGGGTTTAGTGTTTTATCCGGTTGCGTTTTCGTGTTTTTAATATTGCAATAAAATCGTCAATTTTCATTGCCGGCATGCTTGTGATTTCTATAGTTCCACGGGATCCCAATATTATTGAGACTTTGTTTATTATATCGTTGCTGGGCGCTTCAAGAATGTTAATGAAATCGTAGGGTCCCAATAGTGAATATTGTTGGAGGACTTTTGCACCGAATGCTTCAATTTCTTTGTTTACCTCTTTGATTCTGTCTGGTTTTTCTAGTATGGTTCTTCTACCTTCTGGGGTGAGTTTAGACATGAGAATGTATGTAGGCAAAATTTTTTCCTCGTATAATATTTATTGACAAAATTTATCAATTTTGTGCCGATAAAACAAAATATCGTGATATATAGATGAAAAGTATCTAGCTTCTTTGTTTCGTAGATGATCTTTTTAATTGTTTGACTGAAAACTTTAACTAAAATTAATACTAGAGGTAAATTGTAAATTCTAGACGCTCAACCAGTTCTTTGTAGCGGTTTCTTATGGTTACTTCTGTTACTTGGGCAATCTCTGCTATCTCTCTTTGGGTTTTTCTTTCTCCAGTTAAAACCGATGCGATATAACTCGCTGCTGCTGCTATTCCAGTGGGTCCTCTTCCGGAAGTCAATTTTAGTTCTTTGGCCGCAAAAAGAATTTTATGAGCAACTTCTTCAACGTTACCTTGCATTGTTAGCTGGTTGCAGAATTTAGTTATATACTTGCCAGGTTTTACTGGTTTAATGAAATAGTGAAGTTCTTTAATTAAAAAACGATAGCTTCGTCCGACTTCTTTTTTGTCCATTGGTGAAGCCTGTGAAATGTCCTCTAAAGTTCGTGCTACTCCACATTGTCGGCAAGCTACGTAAATTGCAGCTGCGGTTACTCCTTGGATAGATCTTCCACGAATTAGATGTTCCTTGACAGCCTTTCGATAAATAACTGAAGCGGTTTCAAGAACGTTTCTGGGTAAATTGAGATTGTTGGTGATCTTGGAAATTTCTGAAAGGGCAAATGCAAGATTTCTTTCAGTTGCATCGGAAATTCTAATGCGTCTTTGCCATTTTCTTAACCGATAGATTTGTGCTTTCTGACCTTGAGGAAGTCTTTGACCATGGATATCTCGATCGTGCCAGTCTATGGTGGTGGAAAGACCTTTATCGTGAATTGTAAAGGTGGTTGGAGCCCCAGCTCTTGCGCGTTTTTCACGTTGTTCGGCATCAAAGGCTCGCCATTCTGGGCCCTGGTCTGTAAGTTTTGCGATAACTACATAACCACAACCCATACACACAATTTCAGCAGATTCATGATCTTTCATTATGCGATTGCTTCCACATTCTGGGCATCGCCTTGCATCTGAAGATGAGAGAGGTTCTGGTTTCATTTTTTTTCCTTCTAAATAATCCGTTCAAGATTTGGATTTTTGTTAGAACATGATTAACTAGCTGTTCTGAAAGTAAGTTATTAATGTATGGTTCACAACCAACAAAAGTTAGGGCGTGAAGTTTAAATTTTTCTCATACATATATAATCGCTAAAGTTGATACCCGTCTCTTTAGCTTAGTTTTTTTATAAAGAGTAGTGAGAATAGCTGGTGGAAAATATTATACTATATAATAAATCAGTTTTTCTTTCGATTTTCTTTTAATACCCCAATGAGTGTAAATTGAAGAATAACTTAAATTTTCAGGATACTAATAGGTAATAGAAGTGTTTTCAGGTGAGTGTTTACACAAACAAATGTCTTGAATGCTCAGAAGCGTATATCAAAAATCTGTTGAGACTAATTCTTTTAAAAGGTCAAGAATGCTGTATTTGCAGAAATAAACAAGTATCAATCTGGATTGTTGATGAAACAAATCTTACACGTGGCCTTGCAGTATATATTAGATTATTTTGTCAAGAACACGAAAAAAATTGGAAAGAAGCACAAAAATTAGAATATAATAAGTTAAATGGCGTCATGCTTATCGAATTGCCTTACCAGAAACCTGCTGGACTATGGACTAACCTTTCATGGAACGATTTCGTGACACTATTATCAAATTATTTAGGTAATAAAAGTATCATCGAGAATAAGCTTATTCCAGAAATTGTAAATCCCTGTGAAGAATTCCTAAATAAGAATCCCAAATTTGTTTTGAAGGGCTCAATAGAAGAATATCTAAAAACGGATAAGTCAGTCTAGAACTAAAACAAGTTTAGAGCAAAAATTGTCACACAGTTTTAGAAGGATCATCCGCTATACAACAAAAGATTATTCCTAGGTTATTATGTTAATTAATTGACTCCCCATTTTGTCAATACTGCATAATATGGCTTTTTTGTTGACTAAAAGGTAACCCAAAATTAAAAAACGCGCAATTAGCTAAATTTACTAAAATTTGCGTTTTGCAACTCCAATTGCTAAACTTACAAAAATAACAGATAAGCCTAAAACCAGATAGTAGATCAGTTTCATACCTATTCCTAGACTAATTGCTTCATCTATCCTTGAACCGAATATTATCGTAAACAAGTCTTTTCCCCAAAAAGTCAAATCTACCCAAATTATCTGACCGACCCAAGCTAAGGTTATCCATCCGAAAAGAGATAAAACAATGATTGTCAAATTCCATGGAGATTGAAGCTGATTTAACAAACGATGAAATGAAGGTTCCTTATCTTTATTCTTGTTTAAATTTTCAAGCAATGCATCAAAAATAGTGTAATCCCTATCATTGCCAGAAGGATGTCTAACAAATCTATTTTCATCTTTTTTTCCCAACTAGTGACACCCTAAACCAAGAAACTATTCCTCGAAGTATTTTAGCATGGTTACTATTCAACAAATATATCCATATTAATTATATTCAAACAAATATACAAAAAAATAATGATTTCACGTATCCCAATTTATTGTTACCTTTTCCAATTTGAGTAAAAGGTGGTTTTAAATTTGATTGAAGAAAAACAAGGAAAAGGTAGAAAACTAGGATTTGGATCTTTATTTTTTGGAGCATATATCCATTTTTGATATGTTAGCATCAAGGAAATACTTTCTTAAATATTGCTACACAATATTCTGAGAAATAATAAACTGGTGATTATCATGGTCAAACGAGGAACAACCGTTTGCATCTTGGGCACCCTAACTTTTATTGCCTGCATCCATGTTCTTGAAGCCTTTACAGCATTATTTTTCAACAAAGAAATTATCCTATTGAACCTATACCCCCTAGTAAGTTCCCTAAATATTCAAAGTTTGAATTATCTAATCGCCAGCATAACTGTTTCATCAATATTAATGGCTATGACTTTTCGATTAGCGTTTTCAAACCCATTAGATTGTTTTATTGACAAGATTCTTAGCGATGCAAACTCGGTTAATGAAGCTGAATGCGAAATGGTAACAGACAACCGATCCATTTTGGACATGATGTGCGAATCAATCACACACATAAGCCAAGTCCTTGCACAAACAAAGGACATCACTTACAATGTCAGATCAGAACTTACTAATCTACGTTCGATCCCAGAAACAACTCAATCACTAAGTGAAGAAATCAAAGAGGTAAAAAAAGAACTTGTTAACCTAAAAAAGAGTTTCAAAAAACCAAATACATGTCCTTCCTGTGGAAATACCGTGCTTGCACGATTTAAAATCTGTCCATACTGTGGAGAAACTTTACAACTTTCCCCAGAAAAAATAATAATAAAAAACACAGATGAAATCTATAACCCAATCAAAAATAAATAAGTCTCTACAAAATCCAATCATAGTTAAAATCTAATCCCTTAAAAAACCGTTTGAAATTTCTTTAGAGTTATATTGAATTTTTGAGTAAGTGTTTTTCAATTTTCCATAATATCCAACGATGCCAAACCCGCAGTTTAATTCTACGATACCAGAAACAAAGCCAACCATTTATTCTAAACATTATAAATAGAGTTGCAACAGATAAGAAAACAATAACGGCATCCAACAAATGATCTACCTCAATCTAAGAAATGTGTTTTACAAATTAAAAAACAACATTTCAAAGTAACCAATATTAATAAATTTGATAGAATAAAATTACGAGTTGAACCACAGCTAAACGCAGATTAGGAATAAAACAAAAGTAATCGGATAATTAGAACAATGTTTTTGATTTAAGTTCATCAGAAATGTGAGAAAAATTACTTCTAATCTATGCTTCTAAATTCGTTGTTTGCAATAGACCTTTTTCTTTATACCTTATTAGCCAACTAGGTTTCCAAGCCAATGCTACTGATTTGATTTTAATATCAGACCGTTTAGGCTTAAATTCTTCATAACTTAAACGCTCAATTCCTTTTTCATATTTTTCCACAATTTTCTCTACTGCTTTTTTCAGTTCTTCTTCGAGTTGTGTAACATCTTTTTTAGCTTCAATAATTTCTTTTTTTGTTTTAGAAATGTTCATCTTAGCTTTGGAAGTTAAACGACGTCGTCGTGCAGCAGTAGTAGCAGTTGATGTTCGCCTACTACCCAAAAAGAAGCCTAGAACAGATTCTCCAGCTCCAATAATTTCTTCTCGCTTACGGGCTTCATAATCTGACTCATCAGAGGAAAGATCAAATTCTAACTTCCGAATTTTATCTTCAAGCTTGTCTAATTGTTTAGAATATTTCTTTTTTAAACTGTCAACTTCAGTGTCCCTCTGTTCACGTGCAATTTGTAAAAGTCGGATTTGAAAATCGCGATCTGGTTCGTCAGGATTTTGAATAATATCAAGTTCAGTGTTTTTTTTCAGTTTTAATACGCACGTATAATAGAGAAAATCCTGCAAATCTTTGGTTAATTTTTTGAATTCCTGTGGGCTATTAACAAACTCGGATAAAGGCTCAAAAAATATTTCTTTTTCGATTACTTGTTCATAGCTATTCAACAGATCGGTAACTTTTATGTCAGATTCCTTTGCAGATTTCCAATCAAGAAAAGTTGAGGTTCCCAATTCATCAACAATTAGACTTTTTTCAACTTGTTGATCAATTTTATTTTTACGATCAAGAAACCTCACGCTAAAGCTTCCAATAATTGTAGGCTTGTAATAAAGCTGAGTCTTTTCTATTGAAATGTTTGGACCTTTTTTTTGTGTTAAAGATTGTTTTGCTTGATTCTCCATGATTCGGATTGGAAAGAAGACTTGAGGAATATCAGGTACTAAGGTTGGTGGTACTTTTGAAAGGTCTTGTGTTTCAGTAATTTGATCTTCAAGATCCTTAACTAACAGAGATGGTTTTAAATTAGGTGTTTCTGATTCGTCATTCAATTTTTTTCGATTCTGCATTAATTGCCGAACTTGTGGTCTGGTCAGTGGACCTCTCAGATAGCTCATTACCCATCTAGTGTTAAAAACAATAGGTTTGTTTTCGTGGACATTATGATATAGAAAAACTCGACTAGATAATCGGCCAATTAATTCACTGTAATTTTGTCTATTTTCTACTTCAGACTGCGAAATAATCCCTTTAAGCCCTTCCAGAACTCTACTCTTGTCTCTTTCTGTTTGAAGTTTTCCAATAAACCAAGTTCCAGTATTTGTTAATGCTTTGTAATCTATGTCCACAGGATTTTGAGTGACTAAAACACAGCCTAATCCAAACGCTCGAGCCTGCTTTAACAATGTTATTAACGGACGTTTAGATGGAGGCTCAGCTACAGGGGGCATAAAACCAAAAACTTCATCAAAATAGAGTAAAGCTCGTAAACTTGTAGTTCCAGTTTGTCTCCTCACCCAGACTAATACTTTTTCCAGAAGAAGTGTAACAAATAACATACGTTCTCTGTCTGAAAGATGTGCGAGATAGAATATGCAATGTCTTGGTTTACCCTGTTTAGTGTAAAGCAATGTATCAATATCTAATGATTCTCCTTGAAGCCAACTCTGAAAATTTGGTGAAGCAATTAAACTATTAAATGCCATGGCTAATTCAAAACGCTCCTTTTCTGGATAGAAGGTATCAACATCAAAAACGCCCAGTTTACGAACTGGCGGTTTTTGAATAGAGTTAATTAATTGTTTAATGTCTAAATTTTGGTTTTTTTTCCAGTAAAACTCAAATATTGTAGCTAATAGAATTGCTTCGCGACTGCGTACTGGGTCTGCATTAACTCCCACTAGTTCAAGTAAAGCTGAAACTGTGCCAGTTATTTGTTCTCTTATATTTTCAAAGTTTTCTGAAAAGTCCAAATTCGGAGCTGCGAGACTACTCAAAATGCTGATAGGTATGCCAGAATTTGATCCAGGAGTAAAAATAACAAAATCTGCTGAATCCTGCAAAGATTTTATGCGTGAGCCGTCTATGCCCCAATCGTTTAACCCATTTCGCCAAAGATTAGCAGTATCCTGTGAATACTCGTCTAATGTTTTTCCTTTTCTTCTAGCATCATCCTGGTTTATCCACGGTTTAAAGTCTTCAGGTTGGAGTTTTGGAAATTGTAACATCAGATTTGTCATATCACCTTTTGGATCAATTATTAATGCAGGAACTTTATCCAATGCTGCTTCTTCCAAAAGCCCAATACACAAACCTGTTTTCCCACTTCCAGTCATTCCCAAACAGACAGCATGAGTCGTTAAATCTCTTGCATCATAATTGATAGCAGAATCTATGATCTGATTAGAATCCATATTGTATTCTGCACCTAAATAAAAAGAACCTAACTTTTCAGGAGGAGCATTCAATGTTATCCTTTTCCAAACCAATTATACTAGAATAATTATCTCAGGAATATTTAGAGTATATCCTTTATAGAATAAGGGTTTGAATCTTATTATTAGCCGCAATATTATCGACGTTAAAGATTCTTGCGAATGGCAATTAATGGAGAAAGATTCTATGAATTCGAGGAATGTTACCAATTTTGATTTAGCGTTTTGGAATTTTTCTTTTTTAGCTTCCTAATTGCAAATATCACAAGACCAAACCAAAACAGAAGAATCCCCCCAATCATGAATAAAAAAGGAAACACAACATGCATAAGTTCAATGGAAAGCATGAAATAATGAAGAAGCAATCCTAATATGCCCAAAATTGTTCCGATACTCCCAAAGAAAAGTATAGGCCGGATATCAAACATTAACCTAATGGTTACTCCAAGTATCCTGCCTCCATCTTTTATTGGATGAAGTTTTGTCTCACCAACCCTAGGTCTATAACTTATTGGCACTTCGCCTATTCTAGCATCAGCAGAAAGGGCTTCAGCCAACATTTCCATTGCTAAAGGCATACCTACAGCAACCAAAGTCATACTATCCAAGAGTCTAGATTTGAAAGCCCTCATACCACTTTGCGTATCATAAATTCCAAGCCCTAACGCTAATTTGGCAACTAGAGAAAGAAGTCTATTACCAAATTTATTAACTAAAGGCATTGAACCCTTCTGCATTCCGGCAAACCTGTTACCCACAACCATATCAGCCTTATTCTTCAAAATTGGTGCTATCAGTTCAGGGATATATTTAGGATCATAAGTTAAGTCAGCATCCATCATCACAATTATCTTAGCATCCAGTTGTTTTCTAGCATAATAAAAACCAGTTTTCAAAGCATCCCCATAACCTCTACCTTGCTGATAAATTACAATAGCGCCCATTTCCCTAGCAAGCTTATCTGTGCCATCAATTGAACGTCCATCTACAATCAGCACTTGATAGTCATACCCAGTCATGGCATTATGCACACCGCTCAAAACTTTGCCTACAGCTTTACATTCATTTAAAGTAGGAATTACAACGGCAATTCTCACGGCAGAAAAATTAGCTTCGATGTATGGCGCCTCCATAGATTGATAGGACCTACTTTTGGCTCTTCAACCTCTTAGCATTTATGCAACAATCTGAAAGTATTCAGGTTATTTGCGGCGCAAACGAGATTCATCACCGAGTTTTATTGAAAATATTATTTTTATTTTTTGTTTGTTAAGCGATTTTTACGAAAAATCTATTTACCGTAAGTGCGTAAATATTTATATGATTAGTATGTTAAGTATTGGGCTGGGTCATCCAATTCTTTTTAATACAGCATTTAACCTTGTTTTACAAATTATCACTTTAGGGTTAATTTTTTTAAGTCTATTTTTTAAAAATAAAAAACAACTATAAGATACATGGGACAACAATGGGAGTCGCATTGATTTTGCATGTCCTAACTTTTCTTTTAATAATGGGTCCTATTTTCTTTGACAACTACTCATTCTTTTCAACCGAAACAAGTTTTAATTATGTTCAAACTACTTGGTTGCATGCCATTCCTGGGGTTATAGCATTGAGTATTGGGAATTATATCTTGTTCTTAGATGGGCAATTAACGCTTCAAATATCGGCGGATGCATTAAACGGAAAAGAATCATGGATTTAACATTACTTCTTTGGATGTTTTCGTTAGTATTTGGGATAGCTACGTATATCCTCATCTATTTCTAGAGCTTTGCACTTAATAAACTGAAAAAATGCTGAACAAGTCTTTTTCTACAAGTCAAATTTTAGGTATATCCATTTTGGAAATATAGCAAGAATAGAATGAATGAATATATAGATTTTTTTAGATATGGATAGCTGAGGAAATAAAAAGTGTCTTCAAAAAGGCTTTCATCAAATGACTTTCAAATATTTATCCATTCATTATTTGCAGATGATAATCTTAAAGTAAAATACCAAAATCCTACAGCCTGGCGAGGAAAATTTTTCTAAGATCATTTCTTTAGATTAATCAGGTTTCCCATGAACCCTCTTTTATGTTAATTTTTGGCTCAGTAGATTGCTCCTAGAGAGAAAGAGTTCAATGTTAATAGATTTTCAATATTGATCAAGAATTCTAAAGTATCTTATTTAACCAAACATTATCCTTTTGAAGGTGTGAAATAAAATTGCCTTCAAATAATCCTGATAGACCTTTTCTTTCATTAAACCACACAATCAAACAAAGAGAAGGAAAAGAACTGAAGTTTGCCAAATGCAACAATTGTGGACGTGTTACTTCCTATAGACTCCGTTCTTTAAAAGGAAAAAGTTTGATATGTAAAAAGTGCAAAAAACCCCTTACATTAACACGTCTATAAAACAACAAAAAAGATACAACTTACAAAGGTCCATCACAAAATATTGAAGATTAAATCATATGGATGTCCACAATTTAGGATAACAAAGCTTACAAACGATTTTTGAGCGGTGCTTATTTCGGTTACTCCAAGCTTCTTGTTCAATAATTTCTTTTTCACAAATCTTACATTTTCGACCATTTATTGGATTTCGACCGGACTTTCTGACTTTTATTAATTTCCAAGGCACAATATCCATCTCAATTATAACTAATATTTTATTGTAAAATCATTCAAATTATAGAAGATTTTATTTTTTAATTACACCATCTTCAATTTTGATCTTTTTTTCGGCGTAGTTAGCAATATCTGTTTCGTGAGTTATGATAATAATTGTGGTTTTTGTTTCTTCATGAAATTTTTTAAGCAATTCCATTACTTGTTTTCCTGTTTCCGAATCTAGGTCTCCTGTAGGCTCGTCGGCAAATAAAACCTTAGGTCGATTTGTTAAAGCTCGAGCGATAGCTACACGTTGCATTTGTCCTCCACTTAAGTTGTGCAGGATATTGTTTAGCTTGTTGTTTGATTCCAACACCATCAAGGAGATCTTCAACTCTTTGTTTAAGATTCTTTACTGAAACCTGCTAAATCAGCAGGCAGGGTAACGTTTTCGCGCGTATCATAATGCGGTAATAATGCATAACTTTGAAAAATGAATCCCATGTCTAACAGTCTAATTTTTGATTTTTCTTTATCACTCAATTTATGGATGTTCTTTCCTTCAAACAAAACAAAACCATAATCAGGTTCATCCAAGCTTGCCATACAATTTAATAAAGTGGTTTTTCCTGCACCTGAATTGCCGACTATTGCTACAAATTCTCCTTCTTTAATATCAAGATCTATTCCTCTTAGCGCATAGACAGTGGTTTTTCCCAGATTGTAATCTTTTGTAAGACCCCTAACTGAAATGATGTTTTCCTTGGAAGTTACTATCTCTTCAGGAATGAAGTTGCTAAAAATTCTATTTTGAAAAGTAAAGTATGGAAGATCTGATCCGAAAAAGTCTAGCCACAATTTTAACAATTCAGCTTCGATAAAAAGATCTGAGCTTAACTCAGCCATGGGTAACATGGCGAGTTTGAATTCATCCATAGATTCTAAAGTTTTAACCACATATGTTGTTTCGTCCAGATAATCTCGAAGGGCAATTTGGCAAATATCAAGTTTCTTTTGGACATCTTCTAGTAATTCTTTTCCTTGATTTATTTTCCAAGCAACTTGTCTTAGAGTCGTATCAAAATTTTCACATATTTTTTTGAAGTCATGTTTTCCAAAGAAAAAGGATTTGGGTACCTGAAACATATTAAAGATAATTGAGATTGTCTTTTCCATATTTTGTAGTGCACTAAGTTTTGCCTGAAGAATTCTAAAAAACATTTCAAGTTTACTTTGAATTTTTGAGTCACTGATTCTGTAATGTCTTCCTTGGAGGCCTAAACTTAATCTCTCTAACACTTGATTCATATTTCTTAAATGGGATAACGTTGGATTTAGAAAAACTAAAAAGAAATTCATTAAAACTAGTTTGTCGGTCATCTCTTCAAAATCAATAATATTGCCGTCGGATATAGTGAATTTTCGGGTTTTACATCCTGAGAGAAGAATATGGGTTTCGTTAATTTCATTCAAATTCCAGATCATAGTCATACTGTTTTGTTGGATTTCGAAGTATTGATTCGGCAAATCCGACAATAATTTCTTTAAACTTATTTCGAAGGTTTTTGGGAGTTCTGGGTCAATTACTTTTAAGAATTCTTTAACAATTTCAGAAGTTTCTTTAAGTTCTTGCTTTTCTTTTAAAAGTTTTTTCAGCTTTGTTTTGTTTTTATTATAGTAATCTTGGAGTAACAATGAGATGTTGCCTTCAATTTTTTCCAAAGTCTCTGTTTGTAGCGGTTTTTCGAGGCTTTTTTTAACCCCAAAAAATAAGAAGGTATTGTGTTCTTTTTTGCTTATAGTTGATTTTTTGATTTTTTTCTTAAATTCTTTTTCAATTTTATCGGCCAACTGGGAGTTTTGTTTAGAGACTGATTTATCGATTAAAGCCCCAAAATACGCTTTCACTGTTTGTTTCCTCCAGAATTAATTAAGTTCTTTTCGATATCAGAAACAACTCCATCGGTCATATGCACGATATAGTCACATTTTTCAGCAATCCATCTATTGTGAGTAACAAGAACTAGGGTTTGTTGATTAATTCGGTTTATTCGACGAAATAGATCCATAACTTCGGCACTTGTGGCAGAATCTAAATCTCCAGTTGGCTCATCCCCTAAGATAATTGCAGGTTGATTTATTAATGCTCGTGCTACAGCGACTCTTTGCTGTTGACCTCCAGAAAGTTCTGTAGGAAGATGATAAAGTCGATCTCCCATTCCTAATTCGCGTAATAGCATCTTGGCTTGTTCTCTAGCTAACCCTGAACGGATTCCACTAAGTAACAAAGGTGTTTCAACGTTTTCAACAGCAGTTAGGAATGGAAAGAGATTAAAAAGTTGGAAAATGAATCCAATTTTGTCGCGACGAAAAGCGGTCATTTTACTATCGGAAAGTAACGATGTGTCTACTCCATCAATTATTATATTGCCAGAAGAACTTTTGTCGAGGTGCCCAATCATATTTAATAAGTGTTGTCTTTCCACATCCAGAGGCGCCCATAATTGCCATCATATCTCCTTTTTTTACAGTTAATTCAATTCCTTTAAGAGCATGAACTTCATTCGGCTTTCCTTCATTGTATTTTTTATGTAGCTTTGAAATTAGAAGAATTGGTTTTTGAGATGAAGATTCATTGTTTTGATTTGGTTTTTTCATCCTACATACCTCAATGCTTCTGCTGGAGGGATTCTTGAAGCCACAAGCGCGGGGAGTGCCCCAGAACCGAGAGCTATTAATACAATTATTGAAAGATATAGTCCGATTTCTTCCCAAGGAATTACTAGGGTTACACCTTGCATGTTTGCAAAACCTACACTTACAAGCAATCCGTTTGCAGTTCCAATTAGTAATCCGATTATTCCAAGTACAACGAGTTCAAGGAGAACTGAAAGAATCACTTGTGCCCTAGGAAATCCTATTGCCCTCATCATTCCAATTTCCCTTTTTCTTTCAGAAACGTTTCGAACTGAAATAACACCCATGCCTACTGCTCCAATTACTAATCCAAATGTAACGTAGATTTGCAGGAAAGACCCTATTCGATCTGTAAGTTCTAATGTTGATTCGATTCTAGAGTAGGTCCGACTAGAACTTGCAACAAAGAAGTTGTCATCCGCCAGAGAACGGTATCCTTCTCCGTTTGTGTTTGTGAAATCTTCAATTTTTTGAGCTATTTCTTCAATTTGAAGATCATCAATAGGGAGACTGGTTTTAATCAAATAAGCATCATATTGATCTTCTTCTCTGGAAATTAGGGTTTTTCCATCTGCTTCACCTAGATAATTTGTTTGGTTTGACCAATACTCAGGCAGATATAAAGTTCCTAAAAGTGATTGAAAATCCATTTCACCTGATCCTATGGATAAACTGGCTGCTAATGGAAATCCTCCAGCACGTTGATTGTCAAGACTTCCCCCAATAGTAAACGCTTGATAAATTGGGAACCCGTTAGCTGAAGTATTCATGGGTATCCAGATTTGCAATCCAAGAGGTAAAATAAACGAATCAGTGAAGACGATTGGATTTTTGATTATGTTTCCCTCATCATCCTTCAAGGTTTCAACACCTTCAAGCGGATCTTCTCCAGAACCGCCAGCAAATCCTGGTCCATTTCCACCGCCTATCTCGAGTTCAGAAAGATCGGTTTCTCCAGAAAATATGGAAAGTAAACCAGAGGTAACATTGTAAGCCGCCATCTCGAATTCATTATTAAAGAAGTAATCCCAAGCTTTCTTAGATAACACCTGCAGTTCATCATCAGAAAGGTCTGAAGTAAAAGAGTCACGAACACCATCAGGAAGATTATCTAGATAAAACGGATAACGCCAATCAGAATCTAGATAGTCTGAAGCATTACCTCGAATTTGTTCGGCTTTAAATTCTCCAATTCCGATTGGAAGAAACCCTGTAGCCCGATCAAAATCTGGAGAATGCGGATCTTCCAATGCAACAAACTTTGTAAAGTCCTGACCAGGCCTGAAAGTTTTGAAACCGATTATATCTGTTATTCGATCATCAAGTTTGTAAACTTCGGTTGTAAATGAAGTACCAGGGATTATTGCTTCGGGTTTGTTTAGAAATATCACCATATCAACGCCGTTACTGTCTTCTTCAAGTTGAATTGCAGTCCCTAAGCTTGTAGGAATCAATGTGGCAACCAACACATTTAGAGTCAATATAACTGCAAAAATAGCAAATGTTAAGGTGGAGCGAGTAATATGTGATGAAATTAATGATGGAGATATTTGGGCAACACCTTTTACGCCGCGAATTTTTATTAGAATGTTCCTTAATCCACGCATTAAAATGGGTAGATTAAGTGCAACAAATAGGATTGACCCAATCATTATTTCGATAATTCCCAAAATTAGGATATCAATTGATAAACCAGTTATGTCAGTTACCCAGTTACCCATGGCTACAACAAATAATATTGAGGGAATAACCCAAAGGGTAATTGCTGCTATGTTGAAAGCTTTAACTCTATCCACGAATTTGGAGAGAACAAGTCCGAGACCTCCAGTTAATAGACCGAATCCCATCATAAGGGATCTCCATTCATTGAGGGTATTCCATCCCTCACTAGTCCAGAAGACTTGATTGGATTCCTCGATTATTCCGTTATTAAAGAGAAGTATGATTCCACCTGCAATCATTAGAACCCCTAATGCTGCTAGGTTGCGACTTGATTTTTCTTTAAATTCTACTTTTATTCCACGTAGAGCTTCTACTATTTTAACTCTTGATGCCCTTAAGGCTGGAAGAATCCCGGTTATTATACTTAAGACTACACCGATTATTACGGACAAAATAACTGCTTCTTGAGAAACAACTGGTTGAACACTTAGTTCGCCAGTTCCAAATAGGCTTACAAGATACATTGCAACAGCTTGACCAAATGCTAATCCACCAATTAGACCTAGAATTCCTCCGATTATTCCTTGGAACAAGTTTTCAATTATTATTGACTGAAAAATTCCGTTGCGATTAGCGCCTACTGCTCGGAGAACTCCTGTTTGAAACTCTCTATCCTCTACACTCATCAGCTGGACATTGGTTATTAACAAAATGCCGGTTAATGTAATTAGAAAACCTAAAGCTGTTAACATTGTACTCATTAATGTGATGAAGAACCCAGCAAAACTAATGAAATCAAGTCGATTTGAAATAACTTGGTAAATTTTTTGTGTGTTTCCTGTTTGTGGATCAGCCTCTTCTGGAATTGAGTTCTCTACCTGGTTGAGTTTATTTCGCAAGAAATCTTCGTCTATTTCTAAAATGAAGTGGTCTGCTTTGTAGCTCACTAGAAATGTACTGATTATATCTATCTCTTTCTTTGGGTCCTTTAGACTAAGCCAGTGTTGTAGATCAGTTAGTCTGATTATTCCTCCTGAGTATTGGGAACCGATTCCTGGACGGTTAGAATCAAAAATGTCAACTACATTCAGTTCTACTTTTGAAATTTCAGGATTAAATTGGATAATAGGTACTCTTTGGATACCATTTGGAGTTAGAGTCTCAAAGGCAATTTCCGTTATCTCAATACTGGCTGGAGTTCCATCAAAACTTATAATTGCAATATAAGCGTCTCCTCTAAGAAATCTTCCAGCATAGGGAGTTAAATTAAAAGTTGAATTATTAAGTGTGGTAACATCAGTCCAGTTTGCTACATCAAAGGTGGTTTGGTCATCTAAGGAGAAACCTAACAGAACTCCTGTGTTATATGTTCCTGTGGCAGTTACGTTGACATAATTATAATTTGACAAATTTAATTGTGGGCAGTTAATGGTATAAACTGTAACCATACTCGTGAAATTAAATGGTTGAATTTCAAGACTTAAACTAGAATCTTTGCTATTTAGATCGTGGTTGGTATTTGTAAGATTGGCATTAATTGTCCATCCAGACAAAGGAACAGTGGGTGGTGTAACTGTGGTTGAAAGTTTAGTGAATTCAGTGGTTAGAGTTACAGGTAAAGGTGTATCTTCGTTTAGTCCAAATGTTTCGGCTTGACTGCTAGATAGTAAGATGCTTTTGTTATCGTCTAAGAGATTGTTTATGTCCATTTGTTCTCCAGTTTTCCAATCAAAAAAAGTGCCAAATGCGATTGGGATAATCTGTTGGAATTCCGGAAAGCGTCATTTTTGGATCAAATTGACTCGAGATTAATGCAGGGAGATCAGTGGATAATTCAGGCATTATTCCTAATGCATCAGGAACTAGATTCTTTATGGTTTCTTGGTCTATACTGCTTAGGTATCCTCCTCGAGTGACGTTTAATACTCTAAGATCGACTTCTCCTTCTCCTTGAAGAATACTTGTTATGAAAGCGTTTTCTAACGTATCAGTTGTTATTGTAATTCCGACAAGTAATGTAACTCCTAAAGTTACTGCCAAAATTGCACTAAGGTTCTTTGTCTTTCTTCTAGACAATGACCGCCATGCAATCAAAAAACTAGATTTTAAACCCAAAATATTCACCAGTTATTCTTATTTTCCATTCAACAAATAACAAATAAAAAATTGAAAATTTACGTATCTTTTATTTTATTTACAATTTTTCTAATTTTATTATTACAATCATTTAGGATAGCCGAAAGTTCTTCAACGTCTTTTTCTGAAAGTGTGTCAGAATTTTGGCGTATTATAATAAACGATTTTAGTAAGTTTTTTGCAGAATCTGTTGTCTTTCGAAATCTTTCATTATCTCCTTCAATATCAAAACCACCTACTAACATAGGTGCAAGGAATTCAATTCTTTTTATGAAATCTTTTCCAAATGCTACTTGCTTTTCAAAAAATCTTTTTCCTTCATCTGAAAAAGTATATCGTTTAAAACCTAGTTCATCCGTGGGTAATTCTTTGGTCAAACCTTTTTTGTGTAATCGAGCTAATAGTGGATAAATTGATCCTGAACTGGGTTTCCAGCTTCCAGTTTGTTTTTCGATTTCTTCCACAATTTCTGCTCCGGACATTGGTTTTTCGTTAATCATCTTTAGAACTAAGAACTTAAGAAGACCTCTAGGAACGCCTACTGTTCTAGATGTCTTAATAAAACTCATTTAATCGCCTCTATTAATGTCACTAGCAACATCACTTGAAATATAAAAACGTTATGAATTTTGATTCTGATTTAGAGAGATCAAATTCAATAATATTACTTTTAAAATCATCTAGTTTTATGAAGGGCCTAGGGTTTCCCGGTTAAATTTAGGATAACAAAACCAAATCTTCCAAAGTGCTTAACCAACTCGAAGCCGTTTCTGGTAAAAAATGACACCTAAAAAAGCTTATCTTCATAATTGATGATTATTATATGGGGGTAACGATTATAAAAAATCCTAAAATCAGAGTTTTATGTGATAATGATCTCAATTCAGTGGTCAAAATCGACAAAAAAATTTTTGGAAAAGAAAGACGTGAATTCTGGAAAAGGAAGATATTATATTCTGATATTTATCCGCGTCCTGCATTAGTAGCAGAAATTGATGGAAAAGTTGTTGGTTTCATATTAGGTTTTGTTAGTGGATGGGAGTTTGGAGTCCCAGATTCGGTAGGTTGGATAGACCAAATTGGAGTTGATCCAGTTTACCAAAGACAAGGTGTAGGTAAATTGCTATTTAATGAATTAGTAAAGGTTTTGAAAAGTAGCGGAATAGAAAAAATGCCTGAAACACAAGAGGGTATGCGCAATATCGAGGGAGTAAATATTATTTATACATTAGTAAGCTGGGATCGTTGGGATCTCATACAATTCTATCATGCAATGGGATTTAAGAAAGGTAACATGCTAAATCTAGAACAAAAAATTCGATAGGGACGTTACAAAAAAATACAGCTAATAAAAAGATTAGCAAAAGCATCAAATGGTCCCTCATTCCAATTTTTTAACAAAATAAAAAGTATTCATGTTGAAGCTTCATCAAACGCTTTTTACAAACCAACGATCATAATCAATATTCTTTCTTCATAATTCTTTAGAATTGAAAACCAGATTAAGATAATTATTGGATGTTCATTGGTGAATCTGATGAATTTAAAAGGAAGTCAAGGAAAACTCTATTTTGCTTTAAAACATCCTCTTCGATGTTGCATTGTAGAACTGTTAATGGCGAACGGGACTCTCAATTCATCAGAACTTTCGAATCTATTAAGCATCAGCATAGGTAGATGCATTTACCATCTTGAAAATTTGAATGATTTAATAAAAAAAGATAAAAAACAGCGTTATTTGTTAAGCGAAAAAGGACAGACAGCTCATAAATTACTTATAGGTCAAAAAAATCAAAAAGCCAAGAGGTTTATAACAGCATTTTCTGTCAACCATGAAAATGAAATTGCATACATTACCTAAAGAAGATCTATTGAACTAACTCATCAATAATTATTGGTTTAATTCAAAACCAGTTCTGATTGAGAAATTTCGAAAATGTGAATTACAAATCAATATTTCTTATTCATAAGATAATTAAACATTGAAAATAATGAAGTCATCAATGGATTAGGAGAGAAAAAAATGGAAAATACTCCTTTAATGCAAAAACGTAATAAACTCAAAAAAATTATGATAAACACATTCCAAAAAGAAATGCAATCATTAAACAGTCAATTACAGACAATTTTAATTGACGATATGATAACAGCATTTTATAATCGACTAAATGTTATGCAAAAAATCCAAAACAAGTATTAAAACGAGGTTGAAGTATATGCGAAGATCAAAAATGGAAATGCATTTAGATATATTAAAAATTTTAGCCCAAAAAGGTCCGCTTAAACTTACACATATAATGTATAAAGCCAACGTGAACTGCAGCGTTCTAAAGGAGTACTTAGACTTTCTCATTCAACAAGAGCTTATAGCAGAAAAAACCCTAAAGAAAGAACGAATAGTATATGAACTAACTGAAAAAGGATTGACGGTTATAAAATATTTCAGAGAATTACAAACTATGCTACCAATTGATGAAGAAGATAAACAAAGAATACCAGCAATTCTATATTAATTAAAAGTAAAATCCATTCCCAAATATGCTCCAAATAAATCTAACATAACAACCATCGATACCTCCAGTAAATCCAATAAAAAATAAAAATAGACCTACAAGCGCATAATGGTTTGAATCTATTAATTATCTTTACCCATTTTTTGGATATAAAATGCGTTAGAATAATTGCTCAAGATCCACAAAAACATCAATATTTCTTAAATCCTAAAAAATTCAAGAAATTATCAAAAAAATTAATTATTCTTTTGAACTACGTGATGTCGTATACCCCGGAACCCAAACGGGAAGAGATTTTTTATCTTTTTGAGGACCCCTGCAATAAGAATAAATTAATAAGATTATTACCCCCCAAACAATTCCATTTATTGTCGCCATTAAAATAAGATCCACAGAAATTCCAGCTATCATGTTATTTGTCTCTGCATTTCTAAAAATATCCACTATCAGATACCCTGGAGGAATGTTTGGAATCATCAAAGTGATGGAAAACAAAAAAATGAATGATGTTACAAAAATTAATATGCCCAACATTTGCAGGTAGTATATTGCAGAAATAATTTAGTGTTTATGAACCTGAAATATGACTTTAAAATTAATTTTAGATTTTAATTGGGTAATCTAGAAAATATATGATGAAAGATTAACTAAATACTGAGTTCGAAACTGATTAAAAATTTCCTTGGATTTAATGAAAACTTAGCTTTTAGTAAAACCTATTACTGCTCCAACAACTAGACTTCCTATTGCTGGAATTTGGGATATCAAGGGATATAGAAAATTAAATATTGGAGTTGCCAGTTGTTCCAAACGTGAGATCAGTTGGGCATAATCAATCTGCATGTGACTTTCGTATGCAAAATATGTTAGTATGAATGCAAAAACTCCAATTATTAAAGCAAATTTTAGTACTTTTTTAAGCAAATATCCAATAAAGAAACCACCAAGTCCTCCAAGGCCTAACTGCATAAGAATTGGCGAAAAGGCGTCAATCATATTATTTGCATCCGTAATCATCAAACATTATTATATCGTATGATTTAATAAACATTTTTTAGTTTTCTTATGGATTATAGATTAATCAAGTTCTTATCAACTACCAATTACTAAATTTCATTGAATTTAATAAAATCCCCCAAACATTGATCCATTTCAGCGAAAAACACAGTTAGCGATTAAATTTTTTCCGTAACTAAGTCACATGTCCCTTTTTTGACATATATCGATTTTCACAACGTATCTCACATTGAAATAACGGGTATATTAAGTAATAATATACAATATGTATATCGGTTGAACAGAACAACTATTGAACACAAAAACAACAATTGGAGATAAAAAAGATGGTTTATACAACAAATTGGTATTTATACAAAACTCATTTTCATTATGAAAGCCCCAAATTGGAGATTCCCAAATCGAAGAAGAATCACCTCAATTTTGGAGGAAAGATTTCAATTCAAAAAACTTAGGACATGAAAAGACATGAACTTCGAAGAATATTTGTTGGCAGCCATAGATGAAGCATTCAATTCTATCGGAGAAAATTGTAAACAGACCATCTATCACCATTTAGAAAAAAAATACAAGCTAAACAAAAACGATATTCCTGATCGAATTGAAGACTTTTCAGAATCTATCGAATGCATCTTTGGCTTGGGAGCAAAAGTTCTTGAAATGCGAATAATGAAAAACTTGTACCAGAAAATTGAATGTCCTTTTCCATATTTGTTTAATAAAGAATCTTTAGATTTTGTAAACTATATCAAATCAGCAAGAAACATATTTGATTCATATTCTAGGCAGAGTTTGTCAAACAACAGAGAACCGAATCAACTAAAAAGATCTATTTTAAACCACATTCAAGCAGCTTGAAGTGCATTTAATGAACATAAAATGAAAAAATTTACGAACACGGAATATTGTTTGAGAATTTTTTTCCCTTTCTTATAAAAAAAGTGTGGAGGGGTTATTTTATTCCCCATTTTTTGGTTAGTTTCACCAGTATGAAGATAACAAACGCTACGATAATGAACGTAATCAGTGCTACTAGAAACCCTCCAACCCCAAACTCCTGATTTCCTACCGGAACCGTTAAAGTTGACAAGTTATCAATACCGGGTAACGCTAAGCCTATAATTGGCATTATTAAGTCAGTAACCATAGATTGCACCAGCTGACCAAGATACAAACCTAAAATAAAAGCCACTGCAAGACCCATAACCTTGTAGTTTTCAATAAAAGCCTTAAACTCGTTCCAAAGCCCAGAAGGCGCAGCAGGCGCCGGGGCAGGTTTAGCAGCCAAAAGTTCCCGAATCTGTTTAAGTTCTTCAAGCATTTTGTCTTCTGTTATCATATTTCTTCAACAAAAAGTACTTTTAGATAACGATTTGTGTTTAAGATTTTCGCTAACAAAACAAAAAAAGAAAAAGGGGAAAATGAATGATGGATTCTAAGCTTCTTTTGTCATTTTCTTTGCTAAGTTGTATATTACAGGAACAAGCATAATCCCCATAGCTATTGCGAAAGCCCAGGAAATATTAGCAATTACCGTTGTTACTCCCGAGAATGTAGCAAAAATAGCGCCTGCACCGATAATTAGGAAAATACTATATAGCACAAATTTTGCGTAGCCTGCGACGGGTACAAATTCCTTGTGATCATCGGTTATAGATTTGATTAAACCGTCAGTTAAAGCGATTCCAGCTCCAATAATAACAAAGCCAAGAATTAATGAGTACACAAGGTCTCCTGAGAGCAGCATGATGTCAAGAGCCATCAACAAGATTACTGCAATTAATCCGATCTGTAATAGATTCTTTAGCATATCAGCAATTTCTGATTTAGCTTTTGGAAATACAGGCTTTAAAGTGTCACCTACAAGAGTTGACAAAAATCCAACAAGAACTGTTCCCAATACGATGATTACAACTCCGCCTAAAAGTCTAGGCAAATAACCGGCTACATCCACCAAGAAAGTACCCACGGTTCCACCTATATTCAGTATTTGTATAGCAAGCACTACAGAAATGACGATTATGAAAGCAGTTACTACACCACCAATAAATGAGGATAAGTCCATTCCAGATTTTTTAAAAGCTTTTCCGGTATCTGTATCATCAAAAGTCTTTTCTAGTCCCATATTCTCGACAACTTTGTTTACAGTCCTTCCAAGAAATTTCCCAACTACATATCCAATGATAACCACCAAAACTGCAGCAATTATTGCGGGTAAAGCAGATACGACATCAGAAACGAATTCTGTAAGTATTCCTCCAAGATCCACATCTATCACCAGTTAAGTATTTTGTATGTCATGCCTTAAGACATTTGTTGTAATGAATTTATGAAAACTAACTCTAATAGGATCCAGACTGATTAATGTTCAAAAGGTCAAGCCTTTGTTCCATATACTGCATCATATGTTGCTACAGCTCCCAAAATCACTAAAACCGCAGCAATAACTGTAGCGAGTTCTGGACTAAGTATTATTGCAACACCAATCAGAATCATGATCAGACCAATTGCGAATTGAACCAAATCCATTCCAAATCACTAAGCAGATGTTTTTAACATTTTTTTGTTGTTAGTTTAAAAAAATCAATATTGAAATTATTCTGGCGGTCTCAAATAGATATGTAATTGTGCTTTTGAGAATTTGATTTCTATTCCATTGTCAGTGCAACAAGCGGTTCCTTTTCTTAGTGCCGAAATCGATAAACTGTTCCGAATTGGTGTTTTTGCTCCCAGAATTTCATATGCCGCTTCTTTTGTCAACTGAATTTCAAAATGGGTTATTTCCCATTTTTCAGAATCGATATAAACATCTTTTACTACTCCAATTTTCTGGCCTTGAGCAAAAACATCTTCATCAATCAAATCATTAAATTTCACTCTATTATCCCCAAGTAAACATTTTAGAATAGATTTACTTTTAAATCCTTGTGATCGTAATCATTAAGAATAGCATTAAAAATCGCTAAAAAAAGTTCCATCCACTTGAATGTAATAACCTAAGTATTTAGCAGCTCGATAATTGAAAAATTCATTCATTCTAAGATTTTAAGTAGCGAACTTTTTTGCTTGTGTTATCCATTTTGACAATAATTTCTTAGAAATTCCAGTTTTGGAAGACAAATTCAAGACAGAAGAATTAGCAAGATCTGAAATATTCTTAACACCAGCAAGAGCAAGAATTTCAGATCTCTTTGATCCGATTCCGTTAATCTCAATTAAATTTGAGTTAGAAATACTATTCACCAACTCATCACCAACGCTACGTGTAACTCTAAGCAATTTCCATCCCCTCAAACGAGACTTCTTAAAAGTATGAGTTAAACCACATTTGCTACATTGACTACGAGCACTATGACCATCATAACTGATGTCCCAAATCTTTAACGGTGAACGACAAACTTCACATCGCTCAAGATTCTTTGGAGCCGAAAACCAAATAACTATTGGTATGTGCGCTTTTTCCTCCAAAATAGAATCGAGAGTGTGTGAATGTCCACAAAAGATGCATTCAGCTAGGACTTCACTCCCTTCCATTCTAGTTAACCGAAATTGGTCCTTGCCACAACCGAAACATTTTGTTGGTATAGATGCGTAATCATCGTTTTTCATAACGATCAGGTCTCCCTAATGTTGTATCTAGGGTTGGCAGATATTAAAAGTAACGAAGAGAATTTCTTCCCTCTTCAGCAAACTATCAGATTTCATATATTAAACGCTGTTTCTTGAAGTTGTGATAATATTTGTTATTGTTTACATTTCCATGGACATTTATCTAAGCTATTACTTAATGGGTTAATAGAGACCGAATATTAGTTATTGAATTATTTGGAATTTTACCAGATATCTGCACAAAATAAACCTTTAAAGTTCCATCGTCTGCATATAATATTCAATGATCCAAAAAACCGTTTAAAAAAGAATCATATTAGAAGCCTAAAAACAATGCGATGTTGAAAATCTGTGTCTAAAATAAAGAAAATTTTGGGGGAACTTATCTATTACCCCAAAAATGGAATACCCGAACCGAGGGCCAATTTACTCGATTACTTGGATTGCGCCTTCTGGACACTGCATCTCACATGCTCTGCAAACGAGACAGTCGTCAATGTTTACGGCTACAGACTTGCCGTCTTTCATTTCGTAAACACTAACAGGACAGGTGTCAACACATGTTTCGCATCCATTGCATTTGTCAAGATCAATTATTATTTCAACCATTAGCTATTCAACTCCACTTTTTAGATTTTAATCAAAATGAATCAAACAAATAAAAACGTTTTGTAAAAAAAGACTATTCGCGGAGTCTCAGAAGAACTCCGTCGATGGTCACTTCGGCATCTTCGATTTTGCTCTTATATTCTTCCAAGAGTTTTGCGTATGCAGATTTAGAGATCTCTGAGTTCTTGTATCTCAATTCAAGCCGTTCTAGATCTTTTTCTGCGCTTTGAAGCTTTGTTTCAGCCATTTCAAGTTGTTTAATCATTTTTGGGTACTTGGAACCAGAAGATCGTATTTGCTCACTGAGAGATGAAATGTTCCTGGAAATTGTAGACATTCGTCCATCTAACATTTTTTTTCTAACTTTGTATCTACGTCTAGGAATTTGTCCTTTCTTTAGTCGTTCATTTAAGGAATCAAGTTCTGATCGGATCCTTGTTTTTTCTTCGTAGGTTTCAACGAAACTTCTAAGGGCTTTGGGTTGAACAGGAATTATTGGAGTAGCAGAAGGTTTTGGCATTTTCCAGAAAAAGGCTACTGCTGATCCGGCGAAAGCTAGGATTCCTATCCAGATAGTAGGATAGAAGGAAGACCAGAAGGTTAGATACTTGTAATTGACATCGAAGTTGAGGTCTTGCGATGGAGTTACATCAGAAAATTCGAATATTATAGTCTCTTGAATACCTGTTTTTTCGGTGCTTTGTGGGACTATAGGAGCGGTGGATTTGAACTGTGCACCGTCGGGTAGAATTACATAACTTTCAACTTAGTTATAGTTGTGTTGAAATGTTCATAGAAGGTAAACTGTGTACTGTAGTCAGTTCCATTCTGTTGGTTAACATAGTTTTCCCATGGAAGGAAATAAAATACATAAAGTGATCCTGTAGCATTTTGGTCTAAAACTGCTCTTAGATTCACTATTAATACTCCGTTTTCAGTTTCCACAGTAAGTGTGCCCATCTCATCGCGAACTGTAAAATCGTAGGCATCTTCTGGGATACCAATTTCAATAATATTAGTTGAAAAACCCAAGTTAGTTATTCGATAAGTGTTAGCCACATAGATGCTCCCCTCTTGATCTAAAGTTATTTTCCGTTCTATTTCAGTGAATTTAATGTCAGTAGGTGGGCGTTGGAATTGATCATACGTATATGAACTGGGCAATGCGAGATCATGCAATTCGCCAAGAGTTGTATTAGATGTATCGTAAAGGTAAATACTTGCAATCGTAGTAGGATTAACAGCTGCGGCATAGATTTCCGTTCCATTTAGAGCGAGATAGACAAAATGAACCCCCAAATTAAGATATGTGGAGTTTTTTGTTAAAACACTAACGGAATTATATGATGGATCATAAATCCCACCAGCATCCACTGTATATGATCCTGCGATAGACACATTAACCTCCACACCTAAACGAAGGACCTCAAAATAGCCATCGTCATCATTGTCTAATCCCTCATCTGTTATTGTGCCCGTAAGACGGGCAGGAGTAACCCCAAAATCAAAGTAGAAATAGTCATTAGACAAAGAGAGTCCTGACAATGAATCAAGCTGGTTACTAGACTCGTTGTAAAGTATTATTGTGGAAACGTTGGTAGGATTGATTTTTGAAGTGTATATGGTTGTACCTGTTAGCGATACATACACTGTCTGAACCCCAGCATCAAGCAGTGTGGAGTTCTGGTTTGAAATGTTTATACTGGATTTGGAATCGTAAAGTCCAGATACTTCTACCTTGAATATTCCTGCGGTAACAACATCAACCTGGACTCCAATTTCTAACGAGTCGTAGATTCCATCGCCATTATTATCCACTCCCTGATCAAAAATTGTACCTGTGAGGCTTGCAGTCTGACCTTGGGCACGAACAGGGGACAGTTGCATTAGACTAAACATTAAAATTGAAATGACCAAAAAAGAGACCATTATCGCAGGTAAGATTCTTTTATGCATATTCTTCACGGGTAACACCATCAGCAGATTCTTTATTATTTGTTGGCGTAAGTATCACAGATTACCTTTATTTACTTTTAGATTGATCAAAGACGCTAAAAATCAGATACAGACAAATTTAGGTTTCTGAAACAATATTGTTTTCAAAAAGAAGTAATATTAGGCTAGAAACAAAGTGAGAAGCTTAACATGAAAAGCTGAGGTTATTTCTTTTCTTTCTTTTTTTGGTAATCTTTTATAGCCTCATGTAGGGCATCTGCCGCCAAATTAGAACAATGCATTTTGATAGGAGGAAGACCCCCAAGATTCTCGGCAACTTCAGCTCTTGTGATTTTCATTGCCTCATCAATTGTTTTTCCTTTTGCAAGCTCAGTAGTCATGCTGCTTGTGGCTATAGCTGCTCCACAACCAAATGTTTTGAATTTTACATCCATCAATTTGTTGTCTTTTACTTTAATGTACATTGTCATGAGATCCCCACAAACTGGGTTACCGACAGTTCCTACACCATCTGCATCTGGAATTTCGCCTACATTTCGGGGTTTCATGAAATGATCCATAACTTTTTCGCTATACATTCATTTTCACCTCAATAGTTCTTTCGGGGTTAATGGTGAAAGCGCTCGCAATCTTTTCACCACGTCTGGCAACATTTCAGTCACGTAATCCACGTCATCCTCCAAATTCTGTTTACCCATAGTAAAAACCAAAGAACCATGAGCTTCTTCGTGTGCCAGACCTATTGCCAACAGCACATGTGAGGGCTCCAAAGTTTTTGAAGTACAGGCAGAACCTGAGGAAATCTGAATTCCATACATATCCAGACCTAAAATTAGAGATTCTCCCTCTATATAACTGAACCTGAGGTTCGCGTTGTTGGGAAGCCTCTGAGTGGGGTGACCGTTCAAGAAAGAGTGGTCAATTGTTTCTAGAACACCTTTAATCAAGCTTGTCTCTCAATCTGGTCAAACGCTTGCCCTCAGATAGCATATCAACTTTGGCGAGCTCAGCTGCCTTACCCATACCCACTATTCCTGGAATGTTTTCTGTACCTGATCGTAATCCGTTCTCTTGACCGCCTCCTTGAATGATTGGTTGGATTTTAGTACCCTTTTTTATATACAGGGCACCCACACCTTTGGGTCCATACATGTCATTAGAAGATAAAGATAGGAGATCAATATTTTCTTCCTTAACATTGATTGGTACCTTTCCTGCTGCAGCCACTGCATCTACATGAAAAACAATATTATTTTCCTGAGTTAACTTCCCAATCTCTTTTATCGGCTGAATTGTTCCAATCTCACCATTTGCGTACATTACCGAAATTAGTATTGTTTTTTCAGTTATTGCATCTTCGAGTTTTTCTAGGTCAACTTCTCCCTGTTTGTTCACTGGAATATACGTTATATCATAGCCATGTTTCTGAAGGAATTTACAGATATTTACCATTGATATGTGTTCTATAGAAGTGGTAATGATGTGGTTCCCTTTCTTCAGATTACGGTAAACGACACCTTTAAGCGCTAAATTATTTGATTCCGTACCTCCAGAGGTAAAAATAATTTCCTGAGGTTTCTCTGCAGCTACGAGCTGGGCAACTTTCTCTCTTGATGCTGCCAAAGCTTCTTTGACACGATTTCCAGAAGAATGAGATGATGAAGGGTTACCATAATCCTCAAAGAAATATGGTTTCATGGCTTCGAATACCTTAAAATCTAGGGGCATCCCAGCACCGTTATCCATATACACTTTCCGCAACTACCAAAACACATCCTATTTTATTTTTTTAATAACAAAATGAATCTCTTCATTTTCCTTATACATCTCAACGAGTTCCAGACCAAGTCTTTTAACAAGACGGGGTATGTCCTCCTCAGCAGCCGGGTCGTCTGCTATTACCTCCAGAATCTCACCTACACCCAATTTGTCAATCTCCTGACGAGTTCTAAACACAGGTTCAGGACAGAAGAGACCCACACAATCAAGGTTTCTGTCGGGTTTATTTTGGGCACCCATTTACACACATCCACAGGAAAACTTTGTTACATTAACCTAAATAGTTTTCCCGTATTTATTTATAACGGTGTTATAAAACTGATTAGGGGCTGCATTACATAAAAAAGGTGTTTGGCTTCACCATACACCCCCAAGGTAATAACTTATGAAATATCCTTTGGTGGAGGCGGAATAAGGCCCTTTTTCATTAACACATTCGTAGATTGTCGTGCAGTTTTAATAATATGAGTTGCTTTTTCCCAAAGTTCCTGTCTACTTGGTTTCACTCTAGCAACTCCCTCTTTGATTGATTCAAGAGCACAGGCTACTGCTTCTCTCGGGAAAACCTCCCACTCTTCCATCCTTGGAACAATATCTTCTTCAGTGATACCCCGTTCCTCCGCGAAACATGCCAACTCATTTGCCGCGGCAATACACATATCATCAGTTACAGTTGTCGCCTTTACGTCTAATACTCCCCTAAAGATCGCTGGGAAACCCAAAGAATTGTTTATCTGATTAGCAAAGTCTGAGCGTCCTGTTGCAACTATCTTTGCCCCCGCTTTCTTTGCATCCCAAGGCCAAATCTCAGGTATAGGATTTGCACATGCAAAAACTATTGAGTCAGATGCCATGTTTGACACCCACTCTTTTTTAATTGTGCCAGGACCTGGTTGGGCAGCAGCTATACAGACATCTGCACCTTTTAATGCAGCGGCTGCATCTCCAGTTTTCATTTCACTATTAGTTTCTAGACAGAAATTCCATTTCCATGGATTTTCTTCCTTTTTCATTTCAATATCCTTTCTGTTTGGATGAAGAATCCCAGTTCTATCTGCCATAACAATGTTTCCGGCTTTTATTCCTGCTCTCATAATAACTAAGGCAGTACGGGTATTAGCTGCACCCACTCCCAACATTGCAATCTTTGCCTGATCCATACTTTTTCCCACCAGTTTTAAGGCGTTAATCAACCCAGCTAAGATTACTGTAGCAGTTCCCTGTTGATCATCATGCCAAACTGGGATGTTAAGTTCTTCTCGTGCATTGTTAAGAACATGGAAGCATTTTGGTTTGGATATATCTTCTAAGTTTATACCTCCGAAAGTGGGCGCCAACCATTTACATGCAGTCACTATTTCATCTGGTTTTTTGGTCGCCAAACATATCGGGAAAGCGTCGACTCCACCCAAATACTTGAAGAGTAACGCTTTTCCTTCCATAACGGGTAGAGCAGCCTCCGGACCGATGTCTCCCAATCCTAAGACACGAGTTCCATCGCTTACGATAGCCACATAGTTCCAACGGCTAGTGTGAGTGAACACTTTTTCTGGATCATCTATTATGGCTTTGCAGGATGCAGCAACACCCGGAGTATACCATATCGCGAAATCCCGTGAATCACGAATAGCACATTTTGGCATAACCTGAACTTTACCCTCATAAAAAGGATGATAAGCTAAAGCAAGTTTAGCAGGTTTCTTAGCTTTTTCAAGAAGTTCGTCTACTGTCAATTTTTTAGACATGTATTTTGCTTTCAGAGTTATCAAATTTAAGGGTTGTTAAAAGATTTCTTCAATGTAAGATTAAGATCATTACAATACCAATAGAGTTTAAACGCAACGGGAACATGAGATAAAGTAAAGCTTAAGAAAGAGTGCGACAAATGTATCATACCGGGCTAGAAAAATATTCTGGCAAAAGTTTTTAGTCCGAAAGTAGCGGGGTGGGGTAGCCAGGTGAACCCGCTGGGCTCATAACCCAGAGATCGGTTGTTCAAATCAACTCCCCGCTACCAATTAATCATCTACCTGAAGGCTTTTTTCGGAACCACGTTAAGTTACCTAAAACTGGAATAGTCTTTTATTTTATAAAAGCTAACAGTGCCTTGTAAGCCACACACGCGATAGAGCGTTCAAGAACTGGAGATAATGCAGGAAATGAACTATGATGAAAAATGGAGAATTTTGGCTGATTTCCTTACAGAGCTTAAAGAAAGAGGAAAAATAATACCAGTAGAAATCATGAATGACTTACGCTCTGCGAAAACAGTAATCCAAGTATTAAAAGCCGACCCGACATGTATTGATACCGGTTCAAGAATTGAAAAATATTTAAGAAATATTGAATCATACGCAATTTCTACTGGAGAAGGAATTGATAAAAGTATTGCGGAAGATTGGCTAAGAAAGCTTAAAGATAAAAAAATGGAAAACCCCGAAGAAAAAACTGTTGAAAAATCAACATTTATTCATGGGATTCCTAGAAACGAGAATTGGGTACGAATAAAAATCTTAGATGATATATCGTCAGAAAACTTAAAAAAAATTGCAAAAGAGAACAATCTTTCATACAAAACACAGGAAAACTGTTACGTTATAGTTCACGGCGATCCTAAAAACATAAAAAAATTAATAAAAACAGTTACAGAGCAGTTTATCAAAGCCAAAAACTAATGAAACCAGGCTCGAAACTTTTGTATTAGTTAGTTTAAACCTCTCGTGTAAACACAGTTTATTTATAGAAGAAAGTATAGAAAAGTTGTGAGATAAACGGAGTAATTCCTACATATGTAAAAACCGAGGGCGAATTAAAGAAATATGCCTTACCTTAAGAAAATCGAGCTTAAAGGCTTCAAATCCTTCGGTCCCAAAACCGCTACCGTCACACTTGACAAAGGTTTCACCGCAATCACTGGACCGAACGGAAGCGGAAAAACGAATATTGCAGATGCAGTCCTGTTTGGTTTAGGTGAACTTAGTGCTAGAAGAATGCGTGCTGCAAGCCTCGGCAAATTAATTTATCACGGTTACCCCGACTTAAACATCAAAAAAGCGAAAACCGCCAAAGTTGTTATCCAGTTTGACAATTCTGATAACCACTTACCCGTAGACACGGGCACAGTAACTATTTCCCGTGAACTTAACAATGCCGGTCAAAGTCTTTACCGGCTTAATGGTAGAAGAATATCTAGATCCCATATTTTGAATATTCTTTCTATGGCAGGAATTAGTCCAACAGGGCATAATGTTGTATTACAAGGAATTATTACAAGGATGGCTGAAATCTCTTCTCCGGATCGCAGAAAAATGATATCAAACTTAGTTGGAATAGAACAGTATGACATTGAAAAGGCCGAAGCAGAAAACAAATTGCGCGCGGCTGAAATCTCCATTAGGACCGCTATGGGTAGAATTGATGAAGTACAAAAGAGAGTAGACGATCTGGAAAGAGAACGCAATGAACTGCTTCGTTACACTTTTCTCAGAAAAGAGATTAAACGATTCGAAGCCTTGAAGGTTTCTGGGGAACTAATGGATGTACAAAGTAAGAAGGCGGATGTACTTTCAAAAATTGAAACCGTTCAGAGCAAGGTGGAGAATTCCAGACAATTAAGAGAAGAACTTAGGAATAAGAGGCATGAAGTTGAAACAGAATGGATAAAACTTGGCTCCGAAATGATAGAAGATCGTGGAACACGTCTTCTTGAAGTTCAATATAAAGTTGGGGAAGTTCGGTCGAAGATAAACGAATTGACATCTAACATTGGAGTTGGAACGGCAAGCCTCGATGGTCTTAGAAGAGTTGTTAAGAACAACGAGCAAAAACTAGAAGCTATTAAAAACGAGATCAAAGAAAACCGGAACGAAGCAAGAAGAATAAAACGAGAACGGGAAAGTCTCCTTGCAGAAATTGCTGAGAAACAAGCTAATTATGACAGCGTATCAAATGATGCATCAAAACTTCGAGCCAGTTTAGGAGATAACAGTAAAAAAAACAAAGAAATTGAAGATCAGTTAGAAAAACGTACCCAAGAGCTAATGGATCTTCGCAGCAAGTTTATTCAAGACCGAACAAACCTTAAAGTCCTTACTCGACAACTTAGAGACTTCGTAAAGCGAAAAGAGAGTTTCGAATCAAACCTGAACATTCTAAAAAAATCATATGCCGAACTCAAGAAGGTACAAAGAGACCAGGCCAACAGCTCCAAAAACCTTGAAAATACAGTGGAAAGAAAACTTACACAAAAAGAATCTGTTAAAATAGAGATGGCACAAGCTGAGAAGATTGCCGAGTCAGCACAAGATGCAGTTGCGGAGTTTGTCACTCAAAGGGAACTCGCAGAAAAAGTTGCACCTGAAGAAAGCGCACGAAGAAGTATTGAAGAGTTAGCAGATTTGGGTGCAATAAAGGGGATTCATGGTCGTCTTAAAAACCTTATCAAAATTGAAAGAGGTTATAACCGAGCTATAGAAGCAACTGCAACAGGCTGGCTTGATGCAATAGTTGTTCAGAATTATGATGCTGCGTTCATGTGCGCAGAAACTTTGAAAAAAATGAAATTGGGGAGAATCAAGATAATCCCGATAGAAGAAATGAATGCAATTAAATCTATTAAATCACCGATGATTAGGGGGGTTGATGGAATTGCTTCCCAATTTGTTAAGTGTAACAAAAAATTTGAGCCTGCAGTAAATTTTGTTTTCGGAGATACACTCGTAACAAAAGATGATAGAACTGCTTTTGCTTCTTCTCGACAAGGCCACAGAACAGTAACAGTAAATGGAGATCTTTATGAGGCTCAAGGAGGCTTAGAAAGCGGCTACTATCGAGCCCCAGTTGACTATTCATCAATTATTCCGAGTGAATCAGCAGTAAAGAGTCTTAGTGAAGCCGTGGACGCGCTTCAAAAACATTTAACGAAAAGAGAGAATGATATACAAAATTACAAAGAAGAAATTGACAGAACCAAGATTGAACTTGACAGATTGACTGAAACGATAGTAATACTTGATGGTGAAATTGGAAGAGTACGTGAAAATGTTAAGCATACAAGACAAAACATCATGCGCATCGAGAAACGAGTTTCTAAAATCAATGAAACCAGAGAAGAGGAAAAGACAAGATTAGGGATTCTAAAATCACAACGTGATTTACTCAAAAAAGACATCGATAAACTTCGAGAGGAATTAACAGAATTACGGACAAAAATGGATCCCGCCAGGATTCAGGAGATGGAGATTCAACGGGAAGAGTTGGGTAATGAGCTGATTGGGTCACGGAGAATAGTGGGTACCACAGAAACAAACCTTGCAACCTTGGAGTCAAAGTTTGGGAATGTTCTTAAAATAAGTGCAGAAAACATTAGAATCCAGTTAAGAAAACTGAATGCCCAGATTATTACAGTTGAAAATGAGATTAAAGAAGCATATAAAGAGAAAGAATTTCTCGAAATTGAACTTGAAGAATTAGAAAATTCAAAAGAAGAGTTGTCTAGAACGGTTCTAAACGCCAAAGAAGAATCAAAAAAATTCACGGTTGAGATTGACGATATTGATAAGAAGTTACGTCAATTAGATTCTGTGTATGAACGTTCTGATAAGCTCTATAACGAACTGCAATTCAATCTCCAAACATATAAAATGCAGCAAAAACAGTACATGCAAAGACTACAGGAACTGGATTATGATCAACCTCTAACAATTTCTCAGGAGCAGTTAGAAACAGCTGAGACAGCCCTCAAACAATTACGCTTTGAGTTGACCCGCCTAGGCGCCGTAAATCAACTGTCTCTAGATCATTATGCTGAGCAAGCTTCACGATACAAAGAACTTTCGATACGTATGAATGAGCTTGAGAAAGAGAAACAATCTATCCTTGCTTTTATGGAGGAAATTGAAAGGAAAAAGCGTGCTGTTTTCATGGAGGCTTTCGAAAAAATTGATAGTAGTTTCAGGAGATATTTCTCAAGGCTTACAGGTGGTGGCGAGGGTGAACTGATACTTGAAAACCCTGAAGACCCATTCGCGGGAGGAATGGATATGTTGGTTCAATTTAGAAACAAAGCATCTATACTAGTAAGCGGAGCTAGCAGTGGAGAAAGATCTGTGTCTGCGGTGGCGTTCATTTTTGCTCTTCAGGAATTCATGCCAACTGCATTTTATGTGTTTGATGAAATCGACGCACATCTTGACCCGGTCCACGTATCAAGATTGGGAGATCTATTCGCTGAAGAATCCAATAAATCCCAGTTTGTGGTAATCACTTTGAAGCCAGAAATGGTTAGCAAAGCAAAGAAAGTTTGGGGAATATATGAACGAAGCGGATACTCTCATGTAGTATCAGCACCACTAAAGGAGGTTGCATAATGCCCCAAACCATGGAGAAACCGTTCTATTTCCAACCGCCATTGAGCATACTCTTTGAGATTCACAGATTAGAGAAGATAATACCTTGGGACGTCAATATAGCATATTTACTAAAAACATTTCTGGAAGAGATGCAACAACGAGGAGAAGTAGACTTTAGAGCCTCTGGCGTGGCCTTAGAGTCATCCAGTACAATCTACTTGAGGAAAACAAGACTATTGTTAAAACTTGAGGAGCCCCCACCAGAACCTAGAAGTGCACCAGATTTTATTCCTCCACCCCTCTTTCTCCCGTTACGTTACGAGCTGTCTTCAACCACAATAGATAACCTGTTAAATGTACTCGATGAAGTACTGAAAAGCGAATATATAAGACCCCCACCACAGGCTCCAATTATCTTACCTACTCCTGAGATTATTCCTCAAGTTGATCTTTATTTACTCGAAATTGATAAGCGCATGAAGACCCTTTATGATCAACTCTGTCAACTTGCGGCCACAGGAGAACTCATAGCATTCTCCAAACTTGTTGCTGGATTAAAAAAGATTGAGGCAGTAAAAATATTCATAATTCTGCTATTTCTTGCCCAAAGAGGAAAGATAGGTTTGTGGCAAGAAGAGGAGATAGAAGAACTTTACATAACAGTCACAGGAGACCCTCTATTTGAAGGAATTCGAACAGAAATCTGACGAACAAAGGAGAGACAAGGTTACTAAGCAACTGGTTTTAATGGAAGCTGGGCTTTATGTGGCTGGACGACCTCTTGATCTAAAGACTTTAGCTGGAATAGTTGGTACTCGCTCTAAAAAAAAGGTTAAAAAACTCGCAAAAATGCTAGTGGAAGATTATAAGAATCGTAAAACAGCCCTTGAAATCCTCGAACTTGAAGAAGACCGATTTGTTATGCAACTTAAAGCTGAGTATACAGGTCAGGTTAGAAAATTATCCACTAGACCACTTCTTTCCGTGGGTCCACTGAAAACATTATCATACATTGCTTTTAGGCAACCAATCCTTCAGACACAAGTCATTGACGTTAGAGGACACCACTCCTATGGACATCTTAAACAACTGGAAGAAATGGAATTAATCGCGCGGGAAGGAGTTGGAAAAAACAGAATGTTAAGAACAACAGCTTTTTTCGCTGATTTCTTTGGTCTAAGTCATGACTTGAGAACAATGAAACGCCAACTAAAAACAGTGTTCAAGGATTTCTCTAAATCCGAAGTAGAAGTAAAGATGAACCCAGAATGATAAACAATAAAGATAAGCTTATATGTTAAGTTTTGCTAGTCTCATCGAGACCTATGAGATGATGTAAGCTTGTCTGTTTGGCACGGAGATCAACATAAACGCAAAGATTCGGGTGGAAGAAAAACAGTCAACCGAAAGAAAAGAAGATATGAAAAAGGCTTCTTCCCAGCGGAAACTGCATTGGGAAAACAAAAGAGCAAAAGCATTCGAAAGCATGGAGGTAATGAAAAGGTTCGACTTTTATCAGTGAACCAAGCAAACATTTCTGATGCTTCGGGAAAAACTGAAAAAGTAGACATAATGCGTGTCATAGAGAATCCAGCTAACGTGGATTACGACCGTCGAGGAGTCATCACAAAGGGAACAATGATCGCAACATCTTTGGGAACTGCTCGTGTAACATCAAGACCTGGACAAGATGGCATTGTAAACGCTATTCTTGTTTCCAAAAAGGGAGACTAAAAACCCTTTTTTTAGCGTAGGCTAGAAAGTGCTTTAGCAATATTCTTCAAAGTTTTACCTTTCGACTCAGTTTTAGGAATTATTAATAGCCCAGTTTTTCGCATTGGTGAACTAGGATGAGCAGAATCAAACATAGCTTCAGATTGCAAACCCAGCTTCTTTGCAGCCATTTGGAGCTCTTCTAATTTAGGTGAAGACACAGCAAGTTTTTTTGGAACCCTTCGCCCTTCATTTCGGGTTTTGCTTGAGTCAAAGTAAACTGACCAAAGAAGAATCTTATTTTGTTTACGCATTTCGATCTTAATTGCTATCGATTTTGATTGTTTTATTAGTTTTGGTACTTACCAAAACAATTGATTTAAACTAAACCAGATGCGAAATTCAATAAATATTAAATGTGATTTAGTAATATAAAATAACTAAATTGACTTAAAATTCTCTTAATTATTAAAAAAATTCAATAAAAAAGAATCAATATGGCAAACTAAAAAATTCGCTCAGAAACGTTTAAATAAAACGGACCGTGTGAGCCTTAGGTTTTGTGAGGGGAAATTAGCTTTTGAATAGAATCGGTCACGTCCTTCACGTAAGTAACACTAAAAATATGATTCTTAAAGCAGAAAATATTCCCCGAATTGGGGATCAAGTCGCAAATGAAAAAATCAAGTCAGTTGGAGTAGTTTTTGACGTCTTCGGTCCCACATCTTCCCCATATGTAGCTGTAAAACCCCATATTCAAGAACCAGAACAGCTTGTTAACCATATTCTGTACGTAGTCCCCTCTAAAGATAAAGGAAAAAAGAGGAAAAAAAGATGATAGAAGAAAAACTCCCCCAAACTCCGATGATTCGGAGATGCCCAGAATGTGGAAGCAGTCGACTAATGCGAGATTACGAATGTGCTGAAATAGTATGCATGGGATGTGGCATTGTAGTGGCCGCTAAACTAACAGATCAAGGACCAGAATGGCGAGCGTTTGACGATGAACAACGTGCAAAACGCGCCAGGGCCGGTGCTCCAGTTACATTTACAATTCATGATAAAGGTCTCTCAACCATGATTGACTGGCATGATCGGGACGTATATGGCAAGAGGCTCGCTCCAGGTCAGAAAGCTCAGATTTATAGATTACGTAAGTGGCAAAGACGCATCAGAGTCTCCGACGCTACAGAAAGGAACCTTGCTTTTGCCCTTTCTGAAATATCCAAGATAGCAAATAATCTCAATTTGCCCAAAAACATTCTCGAAACAGCTTCGGTCATATACCGTAAAGCGGTAAAGGAACGTCTAATCAGGGGAAGATCGATTCAAGGTGTAACTGCAGCCGCAATTTACGTGGCTTGCAGACAATGTGGATTAGCCAGAACATTGGACGAGATTTCTCAAGCATCTACTGTAAACAAGAAAGAGGTAGGAAGAAGCTATCGTTTTCTTATAAAGGAACTGAACTATTTCATACCGCCATTGAAACCAAGTCAATACATAACCAAGTTTTCAAATCAACTGACAATGCAAGGAAAAGTTGAGGAAATCGCTCACAAGATACTTGCTACAGCCAAAGAACTAAAATTAACTTCAGGAAGAGGACCCACTGGAATAGCAGCAGCAGCGAGTTATATCGCATCGGTTTTAACTGGAGAAAGAAAAACCCAAAGAGAGATAGCAGAGATTGCCCAAGTAACAGAAGTAACCATAAGAAACCGCTACAAAGAACTGGTTGAACGGCTTCAGTTCGTAATTTACCTTTAACCACGGCTTCTTTTTTCATTTAAAAATCGTAGGGATTATTACCTCGCATAAAAAAGGAAGATTTGCCTCCTATATGGGGTATGTTCCACAGATTCTGCAGAACCCAATTTTTGTTTTAACATAACCTTTACAATTCGGGCATTGCTTTCCTGCAGTATCATTGAACACTTCTGAGGGTATTCCGAACCGTTCTCGGAAAATCTCATAGTATAACAGTTGCTCTTTGGATGTCAGTATTACATCATCCTTTTCAAGGTAAAGTTTCTTTTTCTCTTCGAAATATTCGGTTTTGACTTCTTTGTCAAAATATTCCGGTAGAACCCATGTTCCAGTTCCCTGTTCTAGTGGAGCCTTTGATCGCCAAATTACTTCTGTTGGAATCAGCTCAGCATATGCTTTTCGGAGAATCCATTTTCCATATTTGATGCCTTTTTCTAATCGTACTTTCATATTAACTGGAAGCTTCTTGGCATAGTCCATGAACAACGGATCAAGATACGGAGGCTTTACAGTTACCCCAACAGATTTACCCATGGGTATTGAAGAAAAAGTCATTTCGTCCCACATATCAGATAAAGCCGTTGCAAATTCTGTTTCGGATAGATGGAATTGCCAAGGATATCCAAAAAGCTCGTCTAAAGCATCGCCAGTGAGAACGCTTTTGATGCCTCTTTTTTTCGCTACGGTTAATGCAATATATGCTGGAACTGTGTTTCTGACGTCCATTGGATCAAAAGTCTTTAGCACACTTATGACATCTTTTGTAGCATTTACTGCGTCTTTGATGTCAAAAACATGGAATTCGTGGTCGAGTTTAAGAAAATCCACCATTTTTTTTACGTATTCTGTGTCTTTCGGTTTTCCTTGTTTAAAGGAGACAGTGAAAGCTTTCAGATTGGGATTAAATTTTACTGCTTCATATGCGATTATACTTGTGTCGGTTCCAGCTGAAAACAAGATGCCTTCAGCCATATTTTTTTGAACAACTTTGTTAACTAGAGCACGAGTTTCTGGCAATAGTTTAGAGAGGTTTAGGTTATTTGGTTCCAAATCATTTGCCTCAGGTATGTAAAATGTACCATGATTCCTGAATGTCTAGGGGATTACAAATTGATTTAATTTCTGGTTGGCTTTCATGTTTCTTAGTACCTTTCAAGCCCATTCACCTGTACATTTATTCAAATTAAATCAGTATTATTGGAAAGTAACATATAAAAATTATGGAATAATGAATGTATGTTCTTAAACAGTAATTTTATTTTGAAAATGTCAAACTAAATAATTATTTCAATTTGGGAATACTTTAGCCCTGAACCATCCCTCGACAAAATCAATAGGCAATTATTCTCAATAACTTCAGCAGAACAATCGAATATATAACACCCTTTAAGTAGGGTTATGAATTCACCAAAGAAACGATCTATTGGATGCCAGGTCAAAACCGGAAAACAGTTTTAGATAAATCTTAGTTTAACTAAAATAAACGCCATATCGTTAAAAAAAACTATTAATGAATAGCTTCAATTAACATTGAGGCTTAAAGTTGTCAGAATGCCCTGGATGCGGAACCGAAGGAATAAACCCAACCAAAACATGGTCAATGGTTGGAAAACCCAACAAAAGAGGTGAACGGTTCAAACTTACATTAGGACTATTCACCTGCTCCAGATGTGATCGAGGGTTCCGTGGGGTTGTAAGAAAAGAGAGAGTAACTCTTAAGGGCATATCTGAAGAAATTAAGGTAATAGAGAAGGAGCTTGCACAATCATTGAACGATTTAAAGGAAAAAATTGAGAAACTTAGATGTGAGAGAACTGAACTTCTTGACGAAATAGAGAAGCTCAAGAGATCGGGAGAAAAGAAAGCCAACACTCTAGAAGATGAAGTAGCCTCTCTTCGAGAAGAATTGGAAGATCTGAAAGAAATGTTAGAAGATTTTGAATAAAAAACCCATAAAACAGGAATGGGTCAGATTATTATAAATAAAACATGAGAAGACATATTGTTAGTTTACTAAACCACAATAAAGGAAGTAAATCTAGAAATATGGAAAAACGACGTTAAAGTAAGAACTAACTCAGACTATAAACTCTTTTTGTGTTGCGAATCAAGAAGGAGACGCTTTTTCACCAAATCTCGAACTTCATCATGAAATTGAGAATCATTTTCAAGTTTAAGGAATTCGCTATTGAATCCTTCGAATCCAACAGGCATTTCCACTTTTAAGGTGATAAAGGGTTGTCCCATAGCCATCTCAAATTTTCTCTTGGCTTCTTCATATTCTGATTCCGGTGCTTTCTCTCTAGATTCGATCCATTTTCTAACCAAATTTTTCACACCCATAAATTAAAGCGTATGATCAAATAAATGCTCGCGAAACCCAATTGAACAAGTGATGTAAGTATACCTACCTTTGTGAACTCGCCAAAACTTAAAGAGATCCCTTCACGTTTGAGTACCCCCACGCCCATCATAGTTACTGCACCACTAAAAGGAGTGGTAGCCCCTCCTAAATTAGTTCCAAGGATCAAAGCGGACCACACAGGTGCTGATCCTAGCCCAGCAACTCCGCCGATTAAAGGGGAAAAAGTTAAGGCAATTGCTATGTTACTCACAGATGTGCTGGCAAGACCACTAAACCACAGAGTTGTCAATGTTGCACCCAATTGGCTTTGGCCAACGGTTTGAAAAAGTTGTTGTGAGAGGTCTGCCAAAATTCCTGAGCTTTCTAAACCACCAACTACGAACATGAAGCCTGCAATAAAGAATATTGTCTCCCAATCTAGCTTTTTGAAAATCTCAGCGGGATCCGAACCGCTTAGAGCTAAAGCTAGTACAGCACATCCTAAAGCCACAGCTTCAGCTCCTATGCCAAGGTTTTCCAGTGTCAAGAAAAGTCCAATTAAAAGGACGAGTATTAAGATTGAGCGGTAAAAGAGCTTTTTATTTTCCACGCTCTCCCATGGATTATAGTCTGGCAACTCTTTTTTCTCGCCAAGTCTCGATCTGAAAAGCATATACAACACAAAGATTGTTATCCCCCATAGTGCAAGTTCACAAATAGCTAGGTACCCGATGAACGCATTGAAGCTGATCCCTGCCTCAAGACCAATTATCATGTTTGATACCGAGCCGATTAATGTGCTTGTTCCGCCTAGATTGATCATTATAATTGCAGAAATAAAGTAGGGGACCGGATCGTAGCGTAATAGCTTGGTTATTGTAGCCATAGCCGCAGCGATAAGCAACATTGCTGTTGGGTCACTAAGAAAAACTGATACAGCGGCAGAGATGAGACAGATAGAAATAAAAAGTAAACTAGGATTTCCACCTGAAAGTTTTACAGCATACAAGGCTCCAAAACGAAAAAGCCCACTACGCTCAGCAACTTCCACAACAATCATAACACCTAAAAGCAGAAAAATTAATCGAATATCAATGAAGCCCATTGCTTGATCATATCCGAACACCCCATAAAGAAGACCAAACCATGCGGTAAGCAAAGCTCCAATCATTGCACCGACGGACATTGGAACGATTTTGGTGGCTGAAAGAAGAATTGTTAACAGGTAAACAAGAATAAATATTATTTGAACTTCGTCCATCTTATTCCCTATTCTTAATTTTATCAGTCATTTTAGCGAAACTATCTGCAACAGATTCGGCTTTCCGTTCGACGATACGATAGAGAATACGTCCAATATCATAGATTAAGATCAGAATCATTCCAAGAGCAACATATGTTGTAACCATTGACAAAGGTTTTCTAATATTCAAGTCCAAAGTGTTTATGAGCGGAAAAATGGCGGTTGTTACCAGAATAATGACAATGATAAAAATGAGGTCTCTTGCAGCTCTTTTTGGAGATCTCTCTTCTTTTATTCCTAATCTTTTCACGAATACGTCGGTGAGGATATCGCTCAGAACCAATGCATCCGCCAATGCCCGTATCAGAAATATTGCCGTGAAGATTAATGCTATGGTTTCTATCAGTGTTCCAGCATTTATGTTAAGACCAGGAAGATTTATTCCCTCCATGGTGCCAGGAACAAATGTGTTTATCAAATAGAAAATAATAGCCATTACTAGACTCATAGTTAATCGAGGAAATCTGTTTCGAATCTCTTCGCCAATAGGCTTCCCGACCAAATAATCTATCCCCTAAGATTTGTTCTATGTTTATTGGTTCATGAATATTAACAATGTGGATAGCGTTAATTAATCGGATAAAAGTTTCAATAAAAAGAAAAAAATAATTCGCAAAAACGGTTCATCAGCAGTCACAAACAGATAAAAATGATAGAGCAAGGGACACATGTTAATCGACAAGAGATTTAGGGGGCTTAACGAGATTTTTGTACTTTTTATTAAATATGCAAATGTCTAAATTAGTTAATAAAATTCAATGATTGTTGAAAAATTCAGGTAAAACATTGTCGGATTTAGTTAAAAAATAAGGACAGATGAAGTTGTTTTTGAATAGTTTGATGATACTTTTAGTTGTCAAAATCTTAGTAAGATGGCATTTGTGGAGTTTTTTTGGTGTTAAAGCTTTTTTGCATGAACGGACTTACAATCATTTTAATATCTATATGATAAATGGGATTCACTGTGGAAAAAGCAGAGTTAAAAAGAATGGGCGTTGTGCTAAAGGAGTTGGGGTTAAGTTATACCGAAACTCTTGAAGTCTTACATGAAATGTCCAAAGACGCTAATCATGCCCAAAAATTATGGCGAGGAGAAAAAAAGTCTAAGTTAATAAAACTAGCCTTAACGTTGATAACGTTTCCGGAACCGACGCCCATAAGCGAAACAGTAGGTGCCGCAGTTCTAGTGGCTGGGTTGATCCAGAATAGAATAAAAAATTCAACATTACATGTGGAAGATGTCTATAAAACGTTTCAAGACGTGAATAATGATATCCTAAAAATCAGAGAATTCAGAAAATAACTTAATTAATTATTAAAATATTTCACTCAAGAATGAGTTTTTTTATCTGGAACTAACTTTTTTAGTTTTTCTTCCGGCGCACCTAAACAATAAAGAATCCCGGCAAGGTTGTCCTTCGTTATTACCCCAGAAGCAACTTTCTGAAGAACAGCCTTCGGGTATAGGGCAATGCCTAAACCAGAATTTTCTAGCATAAACCGGTCGTTTGCCCCATCACCAACCGCAACAACCTGTTCCATCAAAAGATTCTCTTTTTCAGCAATCTCCCGCATCAAATCAGCTTTTCGCTCCGCATCAATTATTGGTTCCTCAACCTCACCAGTCAGTCTTCCATCTTTGATCACAAGTTTATTAGCATAAACATAATCGATACCAAGTTTCTGTTTAATCTTTTCAACAAACTGGATGAACCCACCAGAAATTAGTGCAATTTTATAACCTAGTGCTTTGAGGGCTATAATTAATTCTTCAGCGCCTGGTGTTACATCCAAGTTTTCGACTATAGAATCGAGAATTTTAACATCTAATCCCTTAAGGAGTTGAACTCTTTCAGTTAGTGCCTGTTTGAAATCTATCTCTCCATTCATGGCTCTTGAAGTTATTTCACTAACTTTGATTCCCACTCCGGCTGCTTTTGCCAGTTCATCGATCATTTCTGCGTCGATTAATGTACCATCAACATCAAAGACGATCAGTCTTTTTGGTCTCCTAAAAACAGTATCTTTTTGGAAGACTACATCCTGTCCAACCTTTTTACATTCATTACTTAAAGCAATCTTGAAGTCTTCTATGAGAAGCGGGATGTCGTTGATATCAATGAGTATTTCCATGGCATTCAATTCTCCATATGCAATCATACGTATGCGTTCTATGTTTGCTTTGTTTTTTGAAAGAAAACGCGAAATGGTTGCCACTATTCCAGGCTGGTCTTTTCCAAGGGTTGTTAAAAGCACAAGTTTTTTGCCACTCTTTCGCCGACCAGATCGAAGAGGTTCTACGCTAACGTCTAAGCCTATCTTTTTTCCCATTGTCATAAGCGCGTCTCTAAGGCTTCTAATGGATACCAACACAGTTCGACAATCAACAATCATGAAAATGGCGAATAACCCCCTCATACTAAAAGCCTCAATGTCAACGATGTTTCCGTTTGCATTGGTGATCAATTCTGTTATTTCAGTTATCAAACCTGGTTTGTCCTTCCCGGTTGCCGTAATAATTACGAAAGGCTTTGGCATTCTTGAGTTTCCCCTCAGAAAAGCGGTTTTTCGAATCAGCGAATAGTCTCGCTTTTCAATTAATAAATATAGCTTTTAGAGACATAATTAGCTACTTCAGATAATACAAGAAATAATCAAATCATGATTTGAAATAGAATATTTGTAATTAATAAAATAACACGACCTATTTTGGAGATCGAGTTTTGTGAGAAAAAGTCAAAGATTTCGGTTTTTATAATCGCAAAGGAAAGAGTTTCTGTGAAGATTGTCGTATAAAAAGCAAATGTGCCTACTAAAGAGGATTAAAAGCCGGGGTAGATGCTCTTAAATTACGGATTAAAACAAAATTAATCTGTGAATAAAAGCTACATATATTTTTAACAAAATGACAAACAATATTAAAGAAGCTGAATATTCACTTGAACTGTTAAGATTTAAATGGGTTTTCAAAGTTAGTTAATAAAAAGTTACACGAGAACTTACCATGTGTTTGATAACTGAAAATCTGCATCCAAGTCTTGAAAAGTCTGCTACTGAACTAATTCGTCAATTAGAATTCAGCCCTTTAGCTTGTTTTCAGTGCATTTTGAAGGCGAATTAGAATGGTTATGGAACTTTTAGCTGAAACTTTAAAGTTAACAACTCTTGCAGCATTGGCTATAGCTGCAATATTGGTTATTCTTATATGGAAAAAGAATAGGACAACAAAGGTATCTTACCTAAAGTATGTTATTCAAGCAGTATCTTTGGTCGCGATTTTTATCTTATTTACGTATCCTGTAAGGCCGCTTTTTATTCTAGCATTTATATTAATTATACCTATTGTTTTGGGGCGATTCTTTTGCGGTTGGATTTGCCCGTTCGGCCTGTATATGGATGCACTTACTCTAATACGAAAAGCTTTCAAAATACGCCATATAATCCTTTCCGATAAATTGAACAAGTTATTACATAATCTCAGATATGCACTGTTACTCTTCTTTTTCGGTCTTGTCGTTGTTCTGAGTTTAATAGAACCTCCATCAACGTTAGACCTTCTCACTATTATGGCGTTATTTTTTGCTGGACCTTTTGAGCATATAGGAATTCTACTTGGGCCTATCGTGCCCATTATTGTTCCATGGGAGGGGCCACTAGAAATTGGCGGATTGTATTTTAGTTTCCCATATATTCAAGATGTAATCAAGTATTCTGGTGAAAATTTTGCTACGATCATTGCACTAATTTTCTTTGCACTAATAGTTATAGGTTCATTCTTCATAAGACGCGTTTGGTGCCGTTTCTGTCCAACTGGAGCATCGATAGCAGTTATGAATAAGATTAGGGGTTTCAAGTGGGTTCCGGTCCTTCATCTTGACAAGAACGAAACAAAATGCACCAAATGTGGAATTTGCAAAAGAGTTTGCCCTGTACAGGTAACTGAAATATATGATCAGAAGGGAGGAAAAATAATGACTTCAATGTGCATGCTATGTTCCAGATGCGTTGAAATGTGTCCTTATGAAGACTGTTTGAGAATAAAATTAGGCAACAAAACAGTTTTCAAGTCTAGAAACTGGTTGGAACAATCAGAAGTTGACTGAGAAATCAATGGATTTTAGGTGAAATCTTAAGAGCGGAATATTGAATTAAGATAGTTGCACAAATAAGGATAAGTTGCTGTTCTTGGGAGTTGAATAATCTTGGTTACACGATCAAAAAAACTCAAAACCTTTTTGGTTGCTGATTTGGTACTTCTGGCGTTAGTTATTCCCGGTTACTTCTATGTTGAGTCACAGATTTCAAAACCGGCTGAGTTTCAAATGTCAAGTTTGATTCTTGATTCGGATTGGATAAAAATTGGCGATACATTGCAAGTATCGGTTAACGTAACTAACATTGGAGACCAGAGCGGTAACCATACAGTAACGTTGACAATAGATGATATTCCTATAACAGCAACCACTGTTAATCTGTCAGGAGGAGAAACCACAACAGTAGGATTCACGGCAACAGAACTAACTGAAGGCAACCACACAGTCATAATAGAAGATCGAACTAAGACATTTGTTGTATCTTCAGAAGCACCAACAAGAAAAGCTGAACTAAGTTTAACTAATTTGGTAACAAGCCGAAAAGAGGCACAAATCGGAGAACCAATAACTGTTTCAGTTTTAGCAGCGAACATCGGCGACGAGACTGGCGAATTTTTACTAGAACTGTTCGTAAACAACCAGAAAAGAGAAACTAAAAGCATAACGTTGGGTGCAGACAAAACTACATCTGTCCAATTTGAAATTGTTGAAAACAACGAAGGCACATATGAAGTTATGTTGGGAACTTTGATAACTTCATATAAAATAACTTCAGACGCTCAAACAGTTAAACCCGCAGAGTTCCAAGTAACCGATTTAATGGTTAATCCCTCTTCAGTCCTAACCGGTGAAGTTGTGAAAATTTCGGTTATTGTTACTAACATTGGAGAAGAAAGGGGTAACTACACGGTGAACCTCGAAATTGATGGTGCCAATAAAGACACAAGAGAAATTTCTTTGGCGGGTCAAGCATCTGAAGTTGTAGAATTCGAAGTCACTGAAACAATCCCAGGCACTCACACAGTGGAGGTAGCCAATCAAATAGGATCGTTCATAGTCGAAAATTTGGCTCCTGCGTCACCAAACACAGAATTGCACGGGTTAGCTGTAAGCCCATATGAAGTTTGGGGTGGAGAGATAGTAAATATCAGAGCCAAAGCGGACAACCTGGCAAATGAACAGGGTACACTTCATGTAAGGATTTTAATAGACGGAATAGTTGAAGCAACAAAAACGTATACATTAGCTGCAGGTGAAACAGATGTATTAATTGAGTACTCTGTTACTGCTGAGGACGGACCTACAGATGGAAAAGTAAAAGGCTACAGGGTTGAATTAGTTAACATAGGCAATCAAAACAACACTTTAGTTGGATATTTCCAAATCGCTCCAGACGGCTTTCACACACTCTCTATTAACAGGTCTGGAGGTGGAAGCACACCAATGATATTTACACTCAACGGAGAAACATATGAATCTCCATACTTTAAACTGCTACCAGTAGGAGATTACAGTCTCAGCACAGATAGAATCGTTCAACTTCAATATGGTGTAGTAGAATTTTCCCACTGGAACGATGGTGTAGAAACTGAATCTAGAACTGTCACATTAGACAGACAGCTTTCAATATTAGCAAATTACATTGTAATCAGCGGATATGCATCCTGTCCGTCACTGTATATTTGGAATGGAACCGACTACTTCTACATCACTGAAGTCTCAAACGCTGGCTGGTTAGGATACATAGATTACATCACCGAAGACGGCGACATAGTGTTCGGTGGAGGCAACCCATGGGACCACGTCAAACTGGACAAAACGCAACTAGAGACAAAAAATGATGACGATATGGAGTATTATGATGTCGTCCTCTTTCAACAATGGAACGAAATCTTCTACGTAGACACAGTCTATCTAGTTGTTGTTGACCATCCCAACAACACAGACGTTTACTCAACAATGGTAAACTATGTCAACCGAGGTTTCTTCGGCAAAGTATACACAATAAAGGAAGATAGCTTGCTAACGCCGATTTCAGCAACAAACGAAAAAGGAGAAGACATGCTACCTCAAATCGCCCAACTTGATGGGGAGTTCACTCCAGCCAGCAACGGAGTGCTCAGCCCATCATGGGACAATATAACATTAAACCGGTTAACTCTAGACTTAGGTGACCTATCTGATGCACCGGAAATTAAGTTAGTAATCAACGGAATGGTTGACTGGGGACCAGCTCAACCATATTACGATTGGATAGACCAGTTTAAGACAGCAGCAGCCGAGGGTCTAGTTCCGAATGGTACGCAGATTAACCCGCCCGCTTACATGGAAGTGATGGATTCACAGGGTAATTGGAAACGGGTTCCACAGGATAGGCAGATGCCGATTCCTGGAGATTACGTTCCTAGAACATTTGCTGTTAATATGACGGATCTTTTCCCCTCAGACGTAAGTGAGTATAAGATCAGAATTACCAATTTCTGGAATGTTACATTCGATTACATTGGAATAGACGTAAGCCCACAAGAAAACATAACAGTAAGTGAGATTCTTCCTATTGCCACTCTTGAACCGCTGGAGTATGCTGCCACAACCACAAATGCTTCAGGATATTTCACAAAGTACGGTGATGTAACCGAATTACTTAGCTATGCCGACGACGAGTTTGTTATCGGAATACAAGGCGATACAATTTCTCTCAAATTTCCCACTCAGAACCTTCCACAGCTTGAAGAAGGTATCGAAAGAAGCTTATTCCTGTTTGTGGCTTCCTGGTTTAAAGATCATGTTGGAAATTGGGGTTACGAATTTGACTTTACAGTGGAACCGTTACCGTTCCAAGATATGAGCGGTTTCCCTTATCTTCCTACAGAAAGTCATCCAGATACTAGCTATCTTGAAGAATGGAATACAAGAGCGGTAAACATCCCATAATAAGAATGGAATAGCTTTATGCCAACTATGCTTCTCTAGAAATGACAGAATATAGGTGAGACATACATCTTTGTTTTCTAAAAATCAGCGAAGACATAAAAATGGCTAAAAAATTTCTCCAAAAAAAGGAGAGAGGAGTTAGGTTCGGGCGGCCGCTTTTTCCAGAGCAACAACTCCGGGCAGCTGCTTTCCCATAAGGAACTCTATTAGTGCACCTCCAGCGGTGCTCACATAGGACATTTTATGGGTTAGCCCCAGTTTTTCTACTGTAGCAACTGTGTGTCCTCCACCTACCAGAGAGAAGCCTTCAGAATTGGCTACTGCCTCAAGAACAATCTGAGAGCCTTTCTTGAATTCTGGATTTTCGAAGACGCCCACAGGACCGCTAACCACTATGGTTTTGGCGTTCATTATTATGTCAGCGAAGTTGTTTGCGGTTTTGGTTCCTATATCAAATATGGAGTTATCTGTTGGAAGGTCATCAATGGTTATCTCTTTTCGTTTCTTGTTTACTTCCATGGCTAAGTCAACTGGAGTGATGATGGCTTCAGGGTATTGTTTCATGAGCTCTTTTATGCCGGGCACTAGACCCATAAGCTCCTTTTTTTCTAGGAACTTCATGTTTCCTTCGCCCAAGTCAACACCCTTGGCTACTAGGAAGATGTGTCCTATCACTCCGCCAGTTAAAACGTAGTCAGCTATCTTGTTCTTAAGTACATACTTTGAGATGTCCAGTGAGTCGTCACCTTTTGCGCCCCCAATCACAAACACAGATGGTTTTTCAGGAGCCTCCAAGACTTTCCCTAAAGCTTTGAGTTCCCGCTCCATTATCCTGCCAGCACCGCTGGGCAAAACAGCAGTAAAACCAACCATTGACACATGAGCTCTGTGAGCCGCAGCGAAGGCATCGTTGATGAAGATGTCTGCAAGAGGAGCCAAGTTCTTCACGAACTCGGTTTTGGAGTGTTCTTCAGGTGTTCCCTTATCTTGTTCGTTTGAGACGCCTCTGACGTTTCCTAAAACCAGAACTTCGCCGCTCTTCAACGCCTTGATTGCGCTCTGAGCTTTTGCTCCAAAAACATCATCCACATACTTCACGGGCATATCTAATGCTTTACCGAGAAGTGCAGCATGCTGATCAAGACCAATAAAGTCTGCGTCTCCAGGTCTACCCTGGTGAGCAAGGATTACGGTTTTTGCACCTTTTTTGACCAGCTCTTTAATTGTTGCGTCTGCGTGGGCGCGGATTCGTGTATCGTCAAGCACCTTTTTGGTGTTCGGGTCAACGGGAGAATTAAAGTCCACTCTAACTAGGACAGTCTTGTTTTTCATGTCGAAATCATCTATTGTCAAGAATTTTGGCATAAATTTTCACCTTAAATTTAAAAAAAGAAAGAGGGGATTTGAGGTTTTTTGTGGTTTCCGTTTTAGGCCATCTTACAGATCTTTTCGATCATGCGTGCCATCTTGACGGAGTAGCCCCACTCGTTGTCATACCATGCGAAGACTTTGACCAAGTTTCCTATAGTCATGGTTAACTGTCCGTCGATGATAGCTGAGTTATTGTTGTGGACAATATCTGACGAGACAAGAGGCTCTTCACTGTACGCTAGGACGCCTTTCAGTTTTCCGTTAGCTGCCTTCTTGAGAGCTGCATTGATTTCTTCCGCGGTAGCCTCCTTTTTCAGAATTGCCACCAAGTCAACTATGGAGACGTCAGGTATTGGAACACGTAATGAAATACCGTTCAGTTTTCCATTAAGCATCGGAAGGGCTAAACCAACTGCTGTTGCTGCACCGGTTGATGTCGGAATCATATTAAAGGCGGCTGCTCTAGCACGTCTGAGGTCACTGTGTTGCATGTCAAGAAGTCTCTGGTCGTTTGTAACTGCGTGAACTGTAGTCATTAGACCTTTCTCAATTCCGAAATTCTCATTGAGAACTTTAGCGACTGGTGCCAAACAGTTAGTAGTGCATGAGGCCAAGGATATTATACTATGCTTCTTAGGATCATACAGATTGTCGTTTACGCCATAAACCACGGTTAGGTCAGCGCTTGATGCTGGACTCATCGGAGCGGAAACAAGAACCTTCTTTGCCCCAGCGGTTAAGTGTTTGCTGGCGGCATCTCTTGTTCTGAATCTTCCGGTTGATTCAATTGCAACGTAAACGTCCATTTCTTTCCATGGTAGTTTAGCGGGGTCTGGTTCTGCCAATATTTTGAGTTCTTTTCCGTCAACAATGAGAGATGAACCTTTGGCTTTTACGTCAAAGGGGAATTTGCCGTGGACAGTGTCGTTTTTCAGCATGTGCGCTAAGGTTTTTGCGTCTGTTAAGTCGTTTACTGCTACAAAGTTTATGTCTGCATTTTCTTCAAGGGCTGCTCGGTATAGGAGCCTCCCTATTCTTCCAAATCCATTTATTGCTGCATTCACCATTTTTGATCACCTAATTTAGGCTGGGAAGTGTACCGAGTTTCAAAATATTAACTTTATTGACGCTTTAAATACAAGAAAAAGAAAACAGCGGGAACAAAAAAACCCGCATAAAAACTCGAGTGTTATGCGATTTTTTCAATGATTTTATCGGCTTTTACCTTGTGACTTCTAAGAGCCAACTCTTCTGGGCTTACACCCAACGCTAAAGCGATAAGTTCTGAATAATGTAGTATCGGCATGTCATAGACTTCGTTGAACTTTGTTTTCACTTGAAGCTGCCCAATGTCGAGGGCAACGAAACAGAATGGACATAAGGTACTAATGCAGTCGGCGCCTGCTTTGGTTGTGTTTACAAGTTTTTCTCTAGCTAGTTCTAGAGCGGTGTCGTCGGAGATGCCTTTCAACAGACCTCCACAGCACTTTAACTTGTTTCTATATTCAACGGGTTCTGCACCTAATGCCTCAAGCAGATTTTCGAAGATTTGTGGTCGTTCAGGATCGTCTAACTGTAGTAGTTTGCTGGGTCTGAGGGAGTGGCACCCATAGAATGGTGCAACTTTCAGGCTACTTAATGGTTTTACAACGTTTTCTTTGATTTTTTCAATCCCAATATCGTCCATCAGAACCTGAAGGAAATGTTTTACATTGATTGTACCCTTGAATTCTTTACCGACTTTTGCTAAGACTTCGTTAATTTGCGCCTTCATTTCTTTGTCATTCTTTAGAGCCGCGTTAACCATTGCTAGGGACTCGAAACAACCGTTACACAACGCAACAATATCCAAACCAGCCTCTTCAGCTAAGCAGATGTTGAATGCTGCTATGGCTTGGCTACTTTCCAGATTAATTGACTGGATAGGTGGAGGACAACAACATGTAAAATTATCTATATCTATTAGAGTGACGCCCAATTTTTCTAGAGCTTTTCTTGCCGAAATCTCATAGTTTGGTTGTCGTGCAGGTATAGTGCATCCGAGAAATATAGCGTAGCTTTTCATTTTTTCTCCTCCGTCTTTTCTGGTTTAGTAAAACCTGTAGCAGATAGAATCTTGTTGAGAGCATCTAGAGCTACCGGTTTGAGTGGCGGTAAGCCGTATTCTTCGCGTTTCTTCTCAACGAACTTGGAAATCTGAACTATCCGTCCTTCAGCAGTCAGCGCTGATGCAAAGTCAGAATATATGTTCGGAGAATGCCCTGCCTCTATGGCGATGTTTCTTAGCGCATAAAATACATCAGCGATCTCAACGTTTTGGGGGCACCTTTCTTGGCAGTTAAAGCAGGATGTGCACAGCCATATGGCATCTCCTGACACTACCTCTTCTCTCTCGCCTAAGAGAGACAACTTAATGATTTCTCGTGGATTAAAGCGGGCATCTAGACGTGCTACTGGACAGCTGCTGGCGCAGGTTCCACATTGGTAACAAGCGGTTAAGGTTTCGCCGCCGTGACGACATGTAACTTCTTCGGAAAATGATTTTGCAGGTTTTTCTATATGATGTGGCATTACAATTCGCCTCTCAAGATTCCTTCATTAGTTTCAGTTGACCCAACTTTGTTACACGATCGGTCATCATTTTAGCAGCTTCTGCGAACTGAGCACCTTCAATATAAACCATCTTGAACAGCTCTAACCTTTCTGGCTCTATTCCATATTCCTTCAACAGCACCTTAGCAGAGTCCATCCTCTTTTCAGCCTTGTCACTACCAACTTCATAGTGGCAACCGTCAGCTTTGCATCCCACAAGCATAACACCTTGGGCACCAGCTCGGAAAGCTTCAAGAATCTGGTTAACCCGCACTATTCCAGCACACGGAACCTTAACGATTCGCACATTAGCGGGATACTCCATTTTAGCCATACCAGAAGAGTCGACAGCAGTGTGTCCACATTCTTGGCAACAGAGTGCCAGAACCAGAGGCTTCGATGTTCCGTTAACTGACAGGAGAGCATTCATCTGCGCTGCCATCTGGTTTGGTCGTGAGTGCTTAAGTTCGATGGCGTTTAGTGGACATGTTCCAACACAGACACCACATCCTTCACAGAGAAGGTCGTTAACGCGAGCAACAAAGTGATCTCCTGTTGTCGGCTCCAAGCTTATGGCACCGTATGGACAGGTTACTGGACAGAACTCACAATCACCACAATACTCTTCATTGATTTCAGCTGTTCTAAGGTCCTTAACGATTTTACCTTTGGTTAAGAACTTTACAGCCTTCATAGCCGCTGAATGAGCATGCAACGAAGCGGTAGGCGCATCTTTCGGGAATGTTGCTCCTCCACAGAGGAAGATTCCCTTCTGCTTAGTTTCTGTTGGTCTAAGTTTTGCGTTGTATTCCTTGAAGAAACCGTCTGCCTCTAAGTCGAGACCCAAAAGTTCGGCGAGTTCCGCAGTTCCTTCAGAAGGCACCATAGCGGTAGCCAGAACAACCAGGTCAGCTTCCAAGTCTAGGAATCGTTTCAGAAGTGCATCCTCAACGTCAACGATCAGTTTACCTTTTTCTTCGTCTGCATATATTTCGGTGGGTCGTCCCTTAACGAATTTGATTCCCATATCTCGGGCTCTTTCATAGTAGTATTCATGTTCTCTTCCGGTTGTTCGCATATCAATGTAACAGATTGAAATTTCAGCGTCAGGATTAGCTTCTTTAATCAAGGATGCGTTTTTCAGAGAGATCATGCAGCAGATGCTTGAACAGTAGGGGTTGTAGCGTCGGTCGCGTGAACCTGCACATTGAACAAAAACGATCTTCTTGGCGGGTTTGCCATCTGAAGGTCGAATAATGGCGCCACCTGTTGGACCAAAACCGTCAATCATTCTGGCTAACTCAAGGTTGGTGATGACGTCCGGATAATTGTCGTAATGGTATTCCTTTATTTTAGTGGAATCGAATTCCTTGAAGCCCGTGGCAACAACTATGCTGCCAACATTTAAGAGTACCTGCTCAGTTTTCTGATCCAAATCAATTGCGTTTGTTGGACAAACTTCTACACATTTGGCACAATTATGGAACTTACAAGCGTCCTCGTCAATGACGTAAACCTGTGGGTGAACGGCGGGAACGTTAATGTATATTGCTTTTCGGTTATTCAGGTTTGCATTGTATTCGTCAGGAGTTTCCACAGGACAAACAGACACACATTTGTCGCAAGCGACACATTTTTCCGCCACAACATAACGTGGCTTCTTTTCGAGTGTAACCTTATAGTTTCCAGGAACTCCCTCAACTGACACAACTTTGGCATTTGTTAAAATGTTCAGGTTTGGAATCTCGCTGAATCCAGAACGATAAACACACTTGCGGGAAGTATGGGTGATAGTTTTCACGTCAGAAGAAGGGGGTTGAATACAAATTGCACAGTCGTCTGTAGGGAAAAATCTACCAGCGCGAGCAGCCAAGCCTCCAAGAAATGGTTCTTTGTCAATTAGATTCACCTCAAACCCTAAATCCGCTAAGTCTACAGCGGTTTGCATACCGCCGATTCCTCCACCAATAACTAGGGCTGACTTGAGCGCGGGAAACTCAAGTTTCTCGATTGGTTCAAGAAGCTTTGCCCGTTCTATAGCAGACAATAGCATTGCTTTAGCTTTTTCAGTGGCTTCCTTTGGTGTTGCTCGATGAGGCCAAGCGCAGTGGTCTTTAATGTCTATTACTTCAACTAAATAGGAATTGAGACCTGCGTCTTCAACAGCCTGAGCGATGTTAACGTCGCTTATTTTGGTTAGACTCTCAGCTACAACGACACGATTAATTTTTCCGCTTTTTACTGCATCAACTATTGTCTGTAATCCTTTACCGCGCCAAAACTCACTGCCTTTCGCAATAAGAGTTATGTTTGGTATAGCTTTTACGAAGCTTGTAATTGCATCGAAGTCTAGGATTTCAGAGAGCTGTTTTCCGCAGTCAGATATGAATACTCCGACTTTAGGTTGCTCCATTTTTCATTCGCTCATCTTCTAATAGTCTTAACTAGTTTCTTGTTGTTGTCAAAGACGTTAACTTCTAGAGGCATCTCACCAATTGCGAAGTGAGTTGCACAAGCCCAGCATGGGTCATAGGCTCTGAAAGCCATCTCAACCATGTTTAGCAAACCATCATTGAATACGCCGTTTTTGATTATTCCTTGTGCGGCATTCTTTATTGACATGCAGATACCTGGTGCATTGTGGGTTGTTGCCACCACTAGGTTAACTTTCTTTGCTAGAGCGTTTTCATCTAATTGGTAATGGTGGATCAGAGTACCTCTTGCGGCTTCAACTATTCCAACGCCTTCTCCTGGTTTTCCAGGCTTGTTTCGAATGTTCTTGCTGGTTATTTCAGGATCTTTGACTAGTTCTAAACCTCTCTCAGTTGCATACATCAATTCGATTAGTCTTGCCCAGTGAAAAGCCAATGTGGCATGAACAGGTTTTCCGCCAAGAGTCTTGTACATCCGCTCGTATTCTGCCTGAGCAACTGGCGTTGCCATACCATCAGATGCATTGAGTCTTCCAAGTGGACCGACACGGTAGATTCCGCTTTCTGATCCAGCCGTAAGACCTTTCCAGCCAATCTCTTTTAGGTAGGGCATTTTAACGTAAGTCCAGGGTTCAACATGCTCTTCGATGATGTTCAAATATTCTTCGGGACCAAATTTCACGAACTCTTTTCCTTGTGGATCAACAACGCGGACTTTACCGTCATAGAAGTTCACCTTGTTGTTTTTGTCAACTGTGCCCATGTAGTATGTTGGTAAGTTGTATGGGTCGCTAGTGATTAGTTTAACGTAGTCAGCATTCTTTAGAACAATATCGTCAAAGATTTTCAGGCTGAACTTGGCGAATTCGTGGCAGCTCTTAAGCATGTTTTCGATGTCTTGGCGTTCATCTTCATTTATTGACTTTGCTATACCTCCGGGCATAGCAGCGCTTACAGGATGAGTTGGTCGTCCTCCAAGAATGCCAGTGATCCGTTGTCCAAAAGCACGGTGTTTTATTACTTCACCTGCGATATCCAAACCGACTTTCTCGATAACTCCAAGAATGTTACGTTTGGCGGCTGGGGCATCAGGTCCAACTACGAAATCTGGACCGCCCAGGAAGTAGAAGTGTAGTATGTGGTCGTAGATGTAGTACCCACAGTACTCCAGTTCTCTTAGTTTCTTGGCTGTTTCTGGTGGTTCCACATTGAATGCGGCGTCTAGAGCCTTTGCTCCTGCCATATGGTGAGCTACTGGACATACACCACAAATTCGGGTTGTTATTATAGGTAAGTCTTCAGCACGTCTTCCTTCACAGAATTTTTCAAATCCACGTAGTTCCGGAACTTGGAAATAGGCATTTTCAACGTTTCCTGCATCATTTAGGAATATGGTTATTTTTCCATGTCCCTCAAGTCGAGTTATAGGGTCAATTACTATTTCTCTCATTTCTGTACCTTCCTTCTAAGAATTGAATTGGCTAATGAATACTTGTAGAATGTTCCTATGGGATCCACAATCTGCTTCACAACATCTGGATTAGCAGCAAGTGATGCAATAGCACTAATAGCTGCTGCCCCTTGATCAATTACACGCGGACCTGGACCGCCACAACCAGTGCATGGTATGTTAACGTTTGGACATTGACAACCACAACCTGCACGAGTAGCTGCTCCCATACAGATTACGCCTTGATCGAAGAAACAGGTCACACCATCATCTTCAATCTCGTAGATTCTCTTGAATTCGGTGATTTCTTTGTGCTTCTTTTCTCTTCCGCATTCATCACAAACTGATTTGTTTGGTAAGAAGCTTGAACCTTTCGGTGGCAGGTTACCACTTATGAAAGCAGTAAACATTTCCAGAATGGCAGGAACAGGGGGTGGACAACCAGAAATGGTATAATCAACATCCACGGTTTGTGGTAAGGTTTTCACGGTATCATAGATTTCAGGAAGTTCTAGTTCTCCTTCTTCTACTTTTCTGCGAGTTTGAGGAAGTGTGGAGTTCGGATTTTCAGTTGATTGAGTTTCAAGGTAGGCGCGCTCAAAAACAGCATCTTTGTCCCAAAGATTTGCAAGGCTTACCACGCATCCATCGTTGGCGCATGAACCAAAAGCCACAAGTATCTTTGATTTCTGTCTTAGAAGTTTAGCCATATATTCATTTTCTTCTGTTCTTATTGCGCCGTTGAAGAAGCAAGCATCTATACTTTTATCTGGCATAGCTTCGACGTCTTTGTATTTTACGTCTATTGCTACAGGCCAGAAAACAATGTCAGCAGCTGCAACGACATCTAAGATTTTCTCGTTGACGTCCAGAACAGCTACTTCACAGCCTCCACAACTAGCCGCCCAATAAAAAGCAATCTTTAGTTTTTCCTTTCCCATAGGAACCACCGTTTACAAGAAACTCGATTAAAGTGAGACGGACAAATAAAGCTTTCTTTTTAAAAAAAATTTCCCTGATAATCAAAGATAATAGATAAAAAAAGAAGTCGCATAGCCAAAAAAAGGCTAAACGATTAAACGAAGTTTGTTTACAAAAAAGGAAGTGATCAAAGTTTTCTTAGTAATAGTTCTGCAGCTAATACCATGGGCTCCCAAGTTTCCGATACTGGAGGTGCATAACAAGTCTCAGCTTTCGCAAATTCTTGGATAGTCATTTCGTTTAGTATAGCAAAAGATAAAACGTTTATTCTTTGGGTTACCTCTTCCCCACCAATTATTTGACCGCCAATTAGTTTACCTGTTTCCTTTTCTGCTACGAGTTTGACTCTGACTGGCAATGCCCCGGGGAAGTAGTCAGCCCTTGTTTTTGAAACCAGAGTAGCAGACACAGTTTCTATACCAGATCTCCCAGCCATGAACTCTGTAAGTCCAGTGCCTCCGATTTCAGTGTCAAACAATCGCGTAATCCATGAGCCTAAAGCACCAGTAAATGTAGAGTATCCTCCGGCAGCATTTATTCCTGCAACTTTTGCTTGTCTCACAGCAGTGGTTCCAAGCTGGCTCATCATAGGTCTTCGAGTGATGAGATATATTGACTCGGCGCAGTCTCCGGCGGAATAAACATCCTTAATGTTGGTTTCCATTCGCATGTTTGTTATTACTCCAGCTTTTCCAAGGGCTACTCCAGCATTTTTAGCCAAATCAAGATTGGCTCTTACACCAGTAGCTACAACTACCAAGTCTGCTGGAATTGTTTCTCCTGCAACAACAACTCCGGTGACTTTGTCAGTTCCCTGAAACTCTTGTGCTCCTTTTCCGACAATGATGTTCATACCTTTCTCTTCAAGCGCTTTCTGGACGTGATCAGCCATTGCTTTGTCCAATAGAACTGGAAGAACGTAAGGTAAAAACTCAACTACAGTAGTCTTTAAACCACGTTCAAGACATGCTACGGCAACTTCAAGACCAATAAGTCCTGCACCTATAATCACTGCTGAGTTAGCTGTTTCAATTGCTTTATTGATTTGTTTTCCATCGTCTATGGTTCGAACAACAAAGATTCCCTCTTTTTCGTGTCCCTTTATAGGAGGCATGAAAGGGTCAGCGCCAGTGGCTATAATTAAACTGTCATATGAAAGAGATTCTTTGTTTCCGCTCTTATCATGTATGTCAACAGTTTTTGCTTTCGTATCAATGTTAGTTACTGTGGTCTCTGTTAGAAGATTCAGTTTCATCATGCTGTAGAATCTTTCAGGAAAGACCACTAGGTCATCAAAGGTTTTTATATGCCCACCCAGAACAAATGGGAGACCACAACGTGAGTATGCTGCTTTCTTCTCTTTTGTTATTAATGTTATTTCTGCGGTTCTATCGGTTTTTCTTGCTGCTGAAGCCGCATCAAGCCCTGCAGCGTGAGCTCCAATAATTATTATTTTTCTGGTCATTTAAATCTCAACTCTGGTGTCCAATTAGGAACTGGTTTCCATATTAATCTTATTCTCAACAGATATCTCAAATTAAAAATGGAGCAAACAAAACTAACTTTGCTTTTTTGCAAGCGAGTACTTACGAGTTTTAGAGTCACTGTCAATTTCCCCATCACTGAACAGCTTCTTTAATGCATTAAAAATTTTTTTTTCTGATTTTTCGAGTGATTCTGCAATCTCACTGAGGGACAACGGTTTTTCCGAAAGCAATTTAAGTATATCTTTATGGATTTTGGCCATTGTGGATTCCAGCTTTTTTACCAATAGTAAGTATATAGTCATAGATAAAAAATCTATTATTAAATATTATCTAATATGAACATTCAGAAAAAATAATATATTTTAACTGTACCATCTTCTGTTTTAAACTTTGATTCTTATTTCCTTTTTTTCCCAAATCTTTCGCATGAAAAACTTCGCTAAGGCGGTATTGTTTTGTAGTTACAGAATCGTCAGTTTTTATTGAGGAAGAATTGTTATTTCCTGGTTGTTTGGTCTCGTCCTTCGCATATCATACCAGAACAGTGGTATTTACTTTCTATTTCGATTGTGGAGTGTTCAATATGATGTTTCTGGAGGATTTCTTTGATTGTTTTTTTAGTTTCTTCAGGTTGCTTTTCAAGTACTTCATCATCAAGAATTACATGTGCTGTGAAAATGTCTGTTTCACCTTCTAGAGACCAGATGTGGATATCGTGTATTCCAAGCACACCCTTGACTGAGGTTAAATCTTTTTTAACAGAATCTAAATTGATATGCTTTGGCACTCCTTGCATAAGGATGTTAATCGCTTCTCTGAGATTTGTAGTTACATTATAAAGGATGAATATAGTTAGACCAATAGTCAGCAATGGATCCAGGATGTAGATTTTCCAAAAATAAATGAACATTCCGCCAATAAGGATAGCCGCCCAGCCTAACAAGTCTTCTAGAAGGTGCCACGAAAGTACTTTTTCATTTAAACTTTCACCTTTTTTTAGGAGAAAGAATCCTGCACCATTAAAAATGATGCCGATAATAGCTATGCCCACCATTCCAAATGCATTTACCAATTCAGGGTTGAATAATCGCGGTATGGCCTGAAATATGATAAAGATAGAACCTCCAATCAGAATAGAAGCAGCGAACAGTGAGGAGAACAATGACAGTCTTTGGTATCCGAATGTTCGACTGGTGTCAGGAGATCTTCGTGCTCCCCGTTCAAAAAGCCACGAACCAATTAAAGCGATACTGTCGCCGAAATCATGCAAAGCATCAGAAAGGATCGCTAAACTATTTGTCCAAAAACCACCAACAAGCTCTAAGATTGTAAAAACAATGTTTAATAAAGCAGCAAAACGAACCCGCTCCTCACGTCCAGGCATAATTTAAGTACATTCTTACTTGATAAAAACATATCCAAACCAAACTAACCACAGAAGATAGACCTAAAAAGGCAAAATATTGAAGAGTGCTTGAGTTCTGGTGTATAATGTTAAATATTGAGTTGTTTTAAACTTTGAAGCGAAAGATTATGGGGCATGGTTGATGCTAGACATTAAACTTGTTCGCGAAAATCCGGAAATCGTACAAAAAAATCTTCAGAAGAGAGGAGATCCGGAAAAACTTGAGATGCTCAATAATCTTATTAATTATGATAAAAAATGGAGAAACCTGCTAGGACAAGCAAACGAGCTCCGGCACAAACGTAAAAAGATAACGACAGAAGTTGCAAATCTGAAAAAGCAAAAAAAAGACGCCAGCAAACAGATAGAAAAAGCAAAACATATTCCACAACAAATCAAAAAGTTAGAAACTCAAGTTTCAAAATATAGAGAAAACGCTGATATTCTATTAATGAAGCTACCCAATTTACTACATGAAACAGTCCCTTTCGGAAAAGACGAAAACGATAATGTTATCGAAAAGCTAATTGGTAAACCTCCCAAGTTTGGTTTTAAACCGAAAAGTCATGTGGAAATTGCTTCAGAATTGGGTTTAATAGATTTTGAGCACGCAGCAAAAGTTTCTGGTCACGGCTTCTATTACCTGAAAGGGGACTTGGCTAGACTTGACTTCGCAATAATGACTTACACAATAGATTTTCTCAGAGATAGAGACTACACTCTTATTGAACCGCCTCTAATGATGCACAGAAAACCATACCTGGGAGTTACAGACCTAGAATTCTTTGGAGACCAACTATACAAGATAGAAAACGATGACCTGTACCTTATAGCAACAAGCGAACATCCTATGGCAGCCCTAAATATGGACGAAGTAATCCTCCAAAAAGATATGCCAATAAAATATGTGGGAATTAGCCCCTGTTTTAGAAAAGAAGTGGGGACTCATGGAAAATATACCAAAGGGTTGTTCAGAGTTCACCAATTCAACAAAATCGAACAGTTTATCTTTTGCCTCCCAGAAGACTCGTGGAAGTTCCATGAAGAGCTGCAAAAAAACTCTGAAGACCTTTACAACAGTTTAGGACTACATTATAGAGTTGTAAATGTTTGTACTGGAGATATCGGGATAATAGCTGCTAAAAAATATGATATTGAAGTTTGGATGGCAGATGACACGTATAGGGAAGCAGGATCAAACTCCAATTGCACAGACTATCAAGCTAGAAGACTGAACATAAAGTATCGAGAAAAGGAAGGAAAGTCTCCAGTCGGTTTTGTTCACACTTTAAACAATACAGCAATTGCAACTAGCAGAACATTAATCGCCATCCTTGAACAGAATCAACAAAAAGACGGCACAGTTTTAATTCCTGATGTTTTAAGACATTTAATGGGAGATAAAGAAAGGTTAGAATGAAACTAAAAGCCGAAGATTTTAATACTTCCCCGCTAAATCTTTCAATCCACAACAAGAGGGACTCTAGTGTCTAAAAGAAGAGGACGCACAAAAGACAAGTGGCGCGACAAAAAATGGTACAACGTAGTTTCGCCGCCATACTTCGGTGGAGTTGATTTAGGAGCAATACCTGCGGACGATCCTTCAAAGCTTATTGGAAGGATTGTTGACGGTACTCTTTATGATATCACCAATGACTTCGCACATCAGTATCTCAAACTGTATTTCAGAATTGAAAATTTGGAAGGCAAAACTGCCCAGACTATCTTTAAAGGTCACGAATATTCTCGAGATTATTTGAGGAGCTTAGTTAGAAGACGAACAACGCGCGTAGATGGAATATTCAACATCACCACCAAAGATAAGTATGGATTAACATTGGCTGCTTCTGTGTTCACTCTCTCACGCATAAAGACATCCCAAGAACATGTGATTCGCGCTATTATGAGCAAAATAATTAAAGAAAAGGCATCCAGCTTAACATTTGATCAGTTCGTTCAAGAACTTGTTCTTGGCAAAATCGCATCCGACATATACAACGAATCAAAGAAAATATCACCTCTACGTCATGTGGGAGTTAGAAAATCAAAACTCACCTCTCAACCAGCTGCATAGTTTAGCCACAATACTTTCAAATAGTAAAATCGTTGGGTTATAAATGCCCAGTAGTCATGTTTCAATAGCACCAAATTTAACTGAAAATAAAAGAAAAAAGTCTGCTAAGTTAGAAAGCTTCTGAAGCAGTCATAATTATTTTATCACCACTTTTTAGCATCTATGTTGATGTAAGTTTTGGTGGTTTGAATTAATAATTAGTATGTAGCTAACAACCTTATGATACAGTTTGTTAATGCATTACGTTTATTTATACATAAGCCATTAGGGTATAATTGCCTAAGGAGACAAGGAGATGGAACGTAAACCGAGCAACAACGACGCTTTGGAAGCAGTAGATTTTATCATAAATGTCTTGAAAGAACATGAAAAGGATCTAGACCGACTCATAAATCAACTAGGTACAATAACAGAAAGCTTGGGTGAAACAGGCGAAATAACAATTAAAATCGAAAAAATAGAAGATCGTATAACAAATCTCCAAGATGAGATAACCAATCTAATAAAACATCTTAACGCCCCACGAGATGTGCCATCATATACCCGTGGAGCCGCGGTAACTATCAAGTGTAGGCAGTGGGAGGACTTTAAAAATATTGCAGCAGGTGCAGAAACCGTCTCTTACATCTTTAAAGATACTGAGAAAATCTTTGAGGCTGATGCGGTAGTAAACGGTAAAATCGTATCATATACTGGAGAATTACCCAAGGACACTCAACTGTTAAAACTGTGGTTATCAAAAGAGCTGGCAGTTGATGAAAAAGACGTTTTCGAGGGTGTTCTGAGTATAGGTTAAGTTTGAATTAATTGACTTTTTTAAATAACCGACTTGTAACAGGTAATATTTTAGAGTAAAGGGATTTCAAGAGTAGTCATTCAGGTTAGTTTCCTTCTTTTTCTTTTTTCTTCGTACTAGTAAGCCATATAACAAAGTGGCTGTTAGAGCAGCTATACCCAAACCAACCAAAGAAAGGACGGCCAAAGACATGACTGACTCCTCAGTCACGGTCTTTTCAACAACAACTGAGGAAGAAGATCCATCATCATCTGTTATAGTCAAAGTAACGGTGTAAACTCCAGCCTCGTTATAGGAATGGTCCACTGTCACACCTTTTTCTGTTGTTCCGTCACCAAAATCCCACAAATAATTAACTATCGTACCATCAGGATCATAACTTCCTGAAGCATCAAAACTAATAATCTCACCAATTAACACATTTTCTGCAGAATCACTGAAGAATGCTACAGGTTCCAGATTCCGAACTGTCTTGGTTACGCTGGTTGTATCTGTTGCGCCGAAGTTATCTGTAACCGTCAAAGTAACAACAAATGTTCCATCCTGAGAGTAAGAATGCTGTGTCGAGATTCCAGTTCCCGTTGTTCCGTCACCAAAATCCCACAAATAATTAACTATCGTACCATCAGGATCATAACTTCCTGAAGCATCAAAACTAATAATCTCACCAATTAACACATTTTCTGCAGAATCACTGAAGAATGCTACAGGTTCCAGATTCCGAACTGTCTTGGTTACGCTGGTTGTATCTGTTGCGCCGAAGTTATCTGTAACCGTCAAAGTAACAACAAATGTTCCATCCTGAGAGTAAGAATGCTGTGTCGAGATTCCAGTTCCCGTTGTTCCGTCACCAAAATCCCACAAATAATTAACTATCGTACCATCAGGATCATAACTTCCTGAAGCATCAAAAGAGAAAAACTCGTTAGTATTCACAGTTCCAGGTGAACTAGTAAATGACGCTACGGGTAGACTATTTATAACAGTTATCCGAGTGTTGTCGGTGTCTGTTGCTCCGTCGTTATCGGTTACAGTTAAGGTTACAAAATAGCTTCGATTATCTGTGTAGGCATGTGAAACCAATTCGCCAGTTCCGGTGTTTCCATCTCCAAAATCCCAGAAATAATTAACTATAGTGCCATCAGGGTCATAACTATTAGAGGCGTTAAAGGTAACAGTGTCATCGATATGCACGTTCGAGGATGATTCAATAAAGACAGCCATGGGAGCTTTATTTCCAACTACCTTAGTTGTAGAAATTGTGTCTGTTGCACCATCATTATCAGTAATAGTTAGAGTCGCAGTGTATAATCCGCTCTCAGAGTAAGAGTGTGTTGTACTGACGCCTGTGCCAGTGGTTCCATCTTCAAAGTCCCAGAAATATTCAACTATTGTACCATCTGGATCATAACTTGGACTTGCATCAAAGGTTACAATCTGTTTTTTGTCGATGATTACAGCTGATTCAGTTAAAGCGGCCACTGGAGGCCTATTTTTAATCACTTGGACTGCAACTTTGCTGCCCACTGCACCCAAATTATCAACAATTCTTAGCGTAACTGAGTATTCTCCATTGTCAGTATATGAGTGACTCACAGTGGGGACTGATGCGGTGTTTCCGTCTCCAAAGTCCCAGAAATATTCAACTATTGCGCCATCCGGATCATAACTAACAGAGCCATCGAAATTAATGATTACATCAGTATATGCGATGTTTGGCGAATACATTATCACAACTATTGGTGAACGATTAGGAACCAAATTCTTGTATTCCAAAGTGGCAGTATTGGCTTTGTTTTCAGCATTATCAAAAGCTTCGATGAAAAAGATGACATTAACATCCTTATTTTGCCTGGGGATAGTAGCAGTCCATAAACCAGTTTGGTTCAACATAACTACTGAAATCCAAGACTTGTCAATCTTATACCACAGAGTGACATTCTCAACTCCGCTGGCTGCTGAGGGTTCAGTTACACTTGCTGAGACCTCAATTTCGTTAGGGTCAAAAGAGTTCGGAACATGTAAAACATTAGAGATTACAGGTTTAACAAAGTCACCTACATTATAAGAGTAAATTTCAGAAACATCAAAGTTACCAACCTTGTCAGAAACATAGACCTTGTAATTAACTGATGTATTGTAAGGTTGGAATGGAATATCAGAAACATAAAAATCGCCCTCCCTACTCATGGTTAGGTTAACCCAGTTGGAAAATTCCATTTGATAACTTAGGACAACGAATTCTTTATCAGCGCTTCCTTTTGTGACTTGAGCAGTGACCTTCACATTCTGATCATAGTTGGGGATTTCTTGTGATCTTGTCACACTGATGATTTCCAAAGGACAAACAGGAACAATAGAGAATATCATATCGTTATAATCCCTGTCAAATCCTCCAAATTTGTTCTCGAACCCTATCAGAAACATGTCTGGAGAATCCAAATTTTTATAAACCTTAGCATGTTGCTCAGGGTAATCAGGGTTTTTCCAGTGTTCTGTGAAATATCTGTGGGATTCTGGCGAAAGCATAGATAATCCAAATTGGCTATCGGAATCAAAGAGTTTGGTTATAGGTGGTGCCAAGGTGCCGTTTCCACCTTCGGGTCCAATGAAAATAGTCTGGAAGTCGTTTGTTTCAATCGCATAATAGCTCAACTCGTTTTGATCCCTGTAACCAGCGAATTCAGCAATTAATGTGATATTGTATGTTCCTGATGAAAATGTTTCAATGTCTGTCAGAGCGATATTATTGAACCCAACATCATTCAGAATGGAAACAAAGGAAGGTTCAGCACTATTTACTATTGAAAAGAGGACGAAGGGAGCTGAAATCAACAAAAGAATAAGCAGTATAGTGACTAGGAAAGTACCATACCGTTTTCTTTTTTTCTGTTTTTTTTCAGAATTATTACTCTTGTTTAGCCTAATTTCTCCAAGATAATAAGGCATGAATAGTTGTACTCCTAGTAGCTACTATATTCATAATGTTCACTAATTAGCTTGAGATAAAGGTGATATTTCCCAGAGTGAAATAATCCTGAATATATATTTAAAACCGTTCTAGAAGTATCCTCTAGCTAGCGAAAGAACACAAAATAATATTCAAAGGATCGGGTATTATTCATAACCGTAATAACTAAAGCTAATTTACATCTAGTTCTTTGTTTGCATGGAAAAACAGATTTGTCAGATATTAAGAGGTTGAATTTTCACTTTCGAATTATGGATTTAACACCTATTAATCAAAACGCGTCGTTAAAAAAATGAATAGATATATCCATTACCAGTAATTCGGGGAAAAGAAGGATAACTAATCCAAATTCCAGATTCATAAATGATTAATTAATGAACGTGAATTTTTATTTCTTGTAGGTGTTACATTTGAGCGAGATTCCTCCAATTCCAGAAAAGATAAGCAAAAGAAAAGTTATTGTCTACAAATCTCGTGTCGATCCCACGATAGTGAAGCTTACTGCAGAGAAAATGAAACATAAATTATTTGCCAAGTTCGGTTTTTCAAAGAACAAGGCAGAAGAGATTAGGGTTGTTTCTGTTGATAAATACTATGAACCTTACATTCTTATCGATGCGAAGTATAATGTAAAATATTTTAAGAAAAAAGTTTACACCCTTGCTGTTGATCATGAAACAGAGGAGGTAAAAATTTCTGAGGAGTTTTATAAACCCTCGATAGATAGCAGTGTCTCTGTAGAGGATGGAGAACCCAGGAAGGTGATCAATGTGGAGGCAGAAATGTGGTCTTCTTACAAGGATAAAGCATATCTGGTGTTTAATGGCGAAGGAAAAGAAATTCCACCCAATCAGGTACCAGCTGCTCCATCGGAAGACCATCCTGAGAAAATATTGAAAGAGTTCAGCAAAAAGACAATGGCGCTCCAAGTTTCTCCTCAGAAGGAGATAGATATGGTTAAAGCTAGAATTGTTAAAAGACCTTCAGATGTAGCTAAAATCGAGGATGAGATGTTTCAGATTTCTGAACACGCGGTCATTTACAGTCCAATATACGAAATCACTTTTAGAAATGTCAAGACAGGTGAAGAGAGATTGGTCAAAATTGACGGTGTTACAGCAAAAATTATCTCTTAACGAAACTTTCAGAGATACTCTACCACAAAGAATTTTATGAAATAAGCCATTTGTTTTTAGGAAGTTCTTTAATTATTCCCAAGAATAATGGCTATGTCACCATATTTCTCTAGATATTTTTCCCCATTGGGAGTTGTAATGTAGATAGTTTTTTTGTTTTGGTTTTGGAGTTTTAGAAGATCCATTTTAATAAGGAATGAAAGATATTCGTTTAGTTGAGCAAAACTGAGGTTTGCTCTGTACATAATTTGAGTTTTTAGGCATCCATCTTGGGCTATTTTCAGTATTTCTGCTATGATGTATAATCTATCCCTGCGTTTATGGTCGTTGTCCAAGTTACTAAACCTCTTTAATTCAGCACTATATGTTTCGTCTATAGAAAAGAAACAGCGGGGAATAAAAGGCATGTTTCGAGAGTGCACATGTTACGGCGAACAGAATATTAGAGCTTAAAACGAGGCGATTTATTGAATAATTACATAAAATTTATATGCTAAAATCACACTCCGCTGTTTTGAAAGATGGGTAAATAGGGCGATCAGTTTGAGTATAGATAAAATGAAACGACGTGCTTTTCATTTGCGATCACTAATTGATCACGTAAAAAATAAGAAGGTTAGGCAAGAGGTTATTTCAGAGTATGTTAGCCTGATTTCGCAAATGAACCAGGAAGAGCTAAAGTTTAGATATTAGGACAATTTTCCAGTTTTTCGAATTTCGTTATTCCCAAAAATGTTGATTTGCGCATTTTTACGTGGAAAGATATACTTCACATTTAATTGAAGAATGAACCATTAGTTCAGAGTAAAAAGAAAGGGGTATAAAATGTTATACGAAAAATACTTGAATATTTCCAGAGAGAAAGGCAGCTTCATAAACATCAACCTGGATCCAGCGCTACCAAAACAAAGAGTAAATGATGTAATCCCAGACAAGTATACCTCTAAAGACAGTGCAGAAACTCTCCTCAACTTCTCTTTAGATATAATTGAGCAAGTCAGTGATTATTGTTGCTCAATAAAACCCAATACTCAATACTATCTTGGACACACGGGGTTACTGGAGAAAATTGCAAAAAAGATCCACGATGAAGGGATGCTAGCAATACTAGATCATAAACTCAGCGATATCGGTTCTACAAATGGTTCCGCACTATATTGGATCAAAAAAATGGGTTTCGACGCATTAACCTTTTCTCCCTTCGCAGGTAACACACAAAAAACAGTTGAAAAAGCACATGAAAACAACCTAGGAGTAATTGTTCTCACCCTAATGTCAAATCCAGAGGCAGAAAAAATGATGATAGATACAACGGTTAATGGAGAACCTTACTATTTGTACACCGCAAAAATTGTTAAAAAAACAGAGGCTGACGGTTGTGTAGTAGGATTAACTTGCTTCGTTGAGGACGCATACATCAAAAACATCCAACAAGCTGTAGGAGACAAGACTATATTTCTACTTCAAGGTATAGGACCACAAGGGGGACAAGCAAACAAGATACGTTATGTCAAGAATCCTTTAGTAAGCTTAGGTAGGGCAGTTATATATTCAGAAAATCCTCGAAAAACAGCTGAAAAATACTACGACATATTCAAGAAATACAAATAATAGGGATTAGATAATTGTCTATTTTAGTTATACCGTATTAAACAAATAGTTGTTGCATAGTCTTTTGGTAGTTACTTATTTGCGATTTTGAAGGATTTTTCTGCCACGGAAACACATGCTAAAAGATCATCAATGGTTGCTATGAGCGTCTGCAATCTAGTTTGGCAATCTATATTTGTTTGAACTACTGATCCTTTTCTTAAGGTTCTGATGTACAATCCAGATGGAACCTCAACATTGTCTGGAGAAATAGCTTTTACTACTGAATCTGCTTCTCGATCGTTCTTGTAACGTAATCGAATTTCAGCCTCCAATCTGCTCTCCTGCCAACTGCTTTTTAACTAAATTATTTACCAGTTTAATAAATGCGTCAACGTTTTTTACAGGTACTTGGGCTCCAGCGGCAATGTCATGTCCTCCACCTCTACCAGAGTAATTCTCCGCCGCTAACTGCATAATTTCCCCCAGGTTCAACCCTTTCTGAATCAACGGTTCTGATCCTCTAGATGAGACTTTAACTTGGTCCTCACCAGAGATGGTTGCATAGGCGATTATAGGTTTTCCCAGACGAGTAAGAGTAGTAGACAATATGGTGCAGACTGGACTCAGAACCTTCTCATCGATGAAGCCATCGCCACGAACAACATAGATGTTTTCCATTTGTTCTAAGCGTCCAGATTTCTCGGTCACCCAACGGAGATATTTAGTTATTGTACGACGATATTCCTGTATCACGGCATTAGCTTCTTCGAGACACTTTTTCCGGTCGCCCATGCAGATAGCCACACCCAAACCAGCCTTATCCATACGTCCAGTAGCGTTAAGAAGCACAGAAAACTCGCGTGCACTCCTAAGAGGAGTCCAAGGTTCTTCGTGAGTCAAAGTATAGACTTCCCCAACAAGATCAAACGCAATATCTCCAGCTAATCCTTTTGATACCAGATGGTCGGCGATTGCTGAAAGCAGCTTCTTTTTTTCTTCCGCAGAAAGGTCCCTTAAAGCCCGCCACTTTTCGTTAAGTTTAGGTTTGATGTCTAAATTTATGAGAAAAGCTAGGCTCTTGTCTTCTTCACTGCTTATTTCGGGAATAAATGGATTTGTTGTGCGGGCGAGAGCCTCATGAATAGGGCGAGTTTCTCTCCCAAAAAACAATAGATCAGTTTCTACTTTAAGAAAGCCTGACTTAACCGCATCTTCAACTATGATTCTGTTGGCTCCACCCAACTTCCGTTCTTTATTTTTATCTTGCAGATCACCTAAGGCGCCCACTACTGCGATACAGGCTAGGTCGATGTTTCTTTTGTCCAGTGCCCTAGCTGTTAAATATGATACTCCTGAGCCGCTGATGTCTCGGGTTCCGTCTATTCCATGAATATGAGGATTGACTTGAACGAAACCGGGGGGAATTTCTGCTACGGGTTGATGGTGATCGAGGATAATTACTTCGTTTTTAGTTAGTTTTTCTTCCAGCAGGTCAAGGTAACCACTTCCCATGTCAGTGAATATTGTTAAAGCTGCATTTTCTTTGGCTATACGTTCAGCTACCTTTTCGTCCATCCACCGTTCTAGGCGTAACCGGAACTTTCCCCCTGCTCGAAGCAACGCCTTTCCCATAATGCCTGCTGCGGTTAGACCATCCGCGTCTATATGTGAGGATAAATGGATAACGTGGTCCTTTTTGATATGGTCTAAAATAAGGTTAGCCGCCTCATCTGCATCTTTTGTGAGGCCGGCAAGTTGTTTCAACGTTACAGACAAAAGTTAACCCCTATACTAAAACAGGGCGATTGATTTTGGTGAGTATTTCCAATCAGAAGGAAGCACACCTCTTTTTTTGTAGTACCCAGAGAGTTTGTAGATTTTTGCTTCCACTATCTGGAGTGCCCTTTTGTTATGTAGATCTGACTTGTTTTTATCCTGGTGAACATGAAGGCGAGCAGCTTTTCGTAAAAGATTCTCTAAATCTTCTGGAAGAGACGAAAACATTTCTCTTTCTTTAAGAATCTGAGTAACAGATTTTCCTGTGATAGGTTTCGTCAAGGGGATACCATATTGGTCACGAAGAATTATTCCAATTTTACTGGGGGGTTGTCCTTCTTTGGACAGTTTCAAGATCTGGGCTTCAACTTCTTCAGATGTATATCTACACCATGCTGGTGGTCTCTTGGTTACTGGTCTTGTTTGGTGTGAGATCCCCTTTTCTTTTTTAGGCATTTTTTCTCTTCTCCGAAGCTCCTTACAGGCGGAGGGAATGCAAGTATTTAAAATATTCGTTTGTTTACAGAGGACAGCCATTCTGCAAACTTTTTTACAGATTCAGCGCGATGGGAAAAGTTGTTTTTTTCAGTTATTGTCATTTCAGCAAATGTTTTGCCGGTTCCTTCTTCAGGTTCAAATATTGGGTCATAACCAAAACCTGAAGTCCCCCGTTCTTTTAAAGTAATCTTTCCTCTAACCTTGCCGATAAAACAGACTGGCTGCTCGTCAGGGTTGCTAAAAGCGATTACAGATTTGAAGTAGGCGTTCCTGTGTTCTATGTTTTCCATTAGTTTGAGAACTCCCTTGAGCCCAACCGTTTTGAAAACGTACTTGGAGTATGGCCCAGGAAAACCATTTAAAGCATCAACAAATAATCCAGCATCCTCTACAAAGAGGGGAAACCCACATTTCTTCAGTGCATCATTTACACTATATTTGGCTATGTTTTCTAAGCTGTCATCCTGAATTTCTACAGCTTCCACTCGGAGCAGAGCGGTAGCAATCTTGTATTCAGCCAGTACTCGGTGTGCTTCCTGAAACTTGTGAACATTACTTGTTACAAAATAGGCTATTTTGTTTGTAGGAAAACCTGCAGGTAAGCCGTTTTTCTGTTTCATCGCCCTCGTTCCTTAAGAAAACTGATTGCAACGTTGTGTAAAAATGTCTTTTAATGTTTTATGAATAAAAAGTCATTTAAGGTTGGGATATTTTTCTCTTATTTTCTCGTCGGCTATTTTGGCTATCATTGCATTAGAAATAAGCATGTACTTTGCGTTCTTTAGGTGCATTAGCTCTGCGGGTTTCTGATCCTCGGTTACAAGAAGCAGGTCATTGTTTGCTGCGTATTCGGCAACAGCTCTGTCCTTTGCTCCCCGTAGCCCCACTTCCTGAACTGTCAATACCTCCCAACCTAAAATCTCAAAATATTCCTTCAAGCCAGCGTACATCTCATCAAGCAGAATCTTCAACAAACCACCTCAACGAATAGTAACGTAAAGACATCAACATTTTTTTAGACTTTAAAGTTTTGTTTATTCTCTATCCGCAACGTAGCGTCCTCTTCTTTCTATTTCCCGGATCTTAACTGTAACCTTTTTTGTCTCTTCCTTTCCCAGAGCTTCCTCATACCCATCCATTACTGCTTTAAAGCACTCTTTCGCATACTTGTAGTGAGTACTCTGGAGAGTCCTTTTCATAAGATGAAGGTCAACTCCCATTGGCTCCAGCTCAACTGACCTTTCGCTTAATCCAAAATCAACGAAGACAACCTTACCATATGGAGTTAGAATCATATTTGATGTTGTAAGGTCGCCGTGAATAATCCCGTTTCCATGGAGACGCCCAATCAGTTCACCAATGAGTTTACATACGTTCAATCTTTCTTCTTTAGAAAGGGCGTCTAAGACTTCTTTTATCTGTTTTCCTTCTACAAATTCCATTATTATGTTGGCATCTGCAACATCAACCATAAAAATTGTGGGCGTAGGAACGCCTGCCTCTTTAGCATTATGGATAATGTGCGGTTCATGTAAAGTCCTTTGGGTACGAATCAACAGGTCCAATTCTGGGATACGATACTTTTTGGGATGACGCTGCTTCATGATAACTTTGCGGTTATTCCAATACTCCAAGTATAGACTGGCTTCGGCTCCCTTTTTTATTAAAACCATTATTTTCCTTCAACCCAAGGCGCATCAACGTCCTCCAAGCGCCACTTCACATTAACGTAACTTTCATCCACTGGTGTTAGCACCCCACTCAGATAAGCGAGTATTCCTGTCCAAGCAATCATGGCTCCATTGTCTGCGGCAAGCCTTAGAGGAACAACACAGAACTTTGCATCATGTTCATCTGCTACCAACTCAAGCATTGACTGCAACTTCTTGTTTGCAGCCACTCCACCAGTCAACAGCAACTCAGGTTTTTGGGTGTGAGCTAAAGCCCGCTCAGTCACTTCAGTTAGCATGGAAAAAGCAACTTCCTGCAGACTGAAACAAACATCCTCTAAAGAACCCTTTTTTGATTGAAAAGCGTGTATAGCAGCAGTAAGAAGACCACTAAAAGAAAGGTCCATGCCCTTCACTGTGTAGGGAAGGGGGACAAAATTCTTGCCTCTAGTTGCTAGCTCCTCAACTACTGCACCAAATGGTGCGCCTTTTCTCTGTTGTAATCCTACATTTCGAGCGAAAACGTCCAGACAGTTACCCATCGCAATATCTAGTGTTTCTCCAAAAATCCTGTATTTCCCTGCCTCAAAAGCTGATACTATAGTGTTTCCCCCTGAAACATATAATGTAACAGGATCAGTGGCGCCGGTTGTCAGTTTACCGATTTCGATGTGACCAACACAATGATTGACTCCAACTAAGGGAATATCCAGGTAAGATGCCAAAGCCCGTGCTGCAGTTGCTCCTGTGCGGAGACATGGACCTAACCCTGGACCCTGAGAAAACGCGACCAAACTAATTTCCCGTGGCTTTGTTGAAGCTTTTTCGAATGCTTCTGCAAGAACTTTTTCTGCAACTTCAGCGTGATGCCTGGCTGCCTCTCGAGGATGAATTCCCCCTTCCTTTGGTAAGTATGCATCATTTGCGTTAGAAAGAACCTTGCCGCTAAAAGAAACGATTGCTGCGCCAAAATCGTCTGCTGTAGATTCGATTCCCAGACAGTAAGTGTCAGATAAATTGTTTTTTCGAGGCAATTTGTGGCTCCTCATAATATTTTTATATTTTTGGTTAATTCCTTTTTTTGGATTATGGAAAAAGTATGTGTTTTTTGGTGTGTTAAAATGTTTCGTAATTCTGTCATGAGAACAATAAGATGACTCATTGAGTTGATACCTACAAATTGAAAAAATAACTACACATTTTTATGCCTTGACGGTTCTATGTATTATGAAGACTTGAAGGACAGATATTAGATGCCTAGACGTAACGAACTAGAATATAAAGCATTAAATGTTATTTCTAACAATGGAAACGACGGTGTGCTGCAATCCGAGTTGTGGCGAGAACTGGATGCAACCAGCAGAGAAGGAAGCAGAATCGCCCTAAAACTGGAAACAAAGGGTCTAATCCGCCGGGAAAAGGAACTTTTTGAAGGCAGATGGACGTACCGTCTATATCCAAAAAGAAAACCCGCATCTCTCAGTTCTATAATTAATTCTCCATGTCTGATGTGTCCGAACGATCCACGATGTGGAGCTTGGGGACCAATTTCTCCGCATGAATGCCCAAGACTAACTGCGTGGATTCTAGGCATTGACCAACCAGAAATGGAATCTTCTGGTGAAAACTAGTTTTGCCCAATGCATGGGTTAATGAGCGAAAAAGAGAATATTATTACCGGAAAGCAAAAAAGGAGAATTTTCGTTCAAGAGCATCATATAAACTTCTTCAAGCAGCAAAGAAATATAATTTCATCAAACCTGGCTATGTTGTGGTTGATTTGGGAGCTGCACCAGGGGGATGGGCGCAAGTTGCTGGAAACCTTGTAGAATATTCAGGTTTCGTATTAGCAATTGACATGAAACCTATAACAAATTTTAATGAACCAAATATACGCACAATCATAGGCGATATTACTGACCCACAAATAATTAATATCATCAAAGAGTTTTTGCCCCGTCCAGCCGACGTTGTTATATCAGACGTTTCACCTAACGTCTCTGGAATCTGGGAACTTGACCACGCACGGCAAATAGATTTAGCAACTCAGTCGTTACATATAGCTACTAAAACACTCAGACGTGGAGGTAACTTTTTCGTTAAAGGCTTCCAAGGAGGTACACTAAATAAATTCGGTAAAGAAGTGGAAAAGAATTTTCATTTCGTGAAAATGGTTAAACCAAAAGCTAGCCGAACGAAAAGCGCGGAATTGTATGTTCTCGGAATGAACTTCAAACAAAAAAGTGATCCTGAGATTTAGGCATAAGGATTGCAGAAATTAAATTGAGAAAAAAATTACTCCATTCTAGTTGCAGCATTAGCAATTATTTTAGTTGCCAGTTCTAAGCCTTCACAATTTAAAATCTCTTTATGAAGCAGATCTGCATTCTGCTGAAACTTGATATTCTCCAAAACATTTCTGATATTTGCCAACAAAACTTCCTTATTAAGATCTTCTTGTCGGATAAGCTTGGCTACTCCTAATTCAGCCGCCTTCATTGAGTTGTTATATTGCTCGGTATGGCTTGGTGTAGGAATCAAAATTAGGGGTTTGCCGTAACAAATCGACTGTGATATCGTTCCGTGTCCACCCCGAGAAACTACAACATTACAGGTTTTCAGATGCTCAAAACGGTAGGGATCCCAACTGTGAATAGTTAGGTTTCCATTGTTAATAGTTTCCACCGAACTGTTTGGGTAACCAAGAGACATAACTATCTGATAATCGTTTGGGAATTCTTTGAAGATCTGTCTAAGGATTCCGGTGAAGTAGGCACGTTCCTTAGCAGGTCCACTTATCGGAGCAAAGATTACAGGTTTGTCTTCATCTAAGCCAAGCATTTTTCGAAGCTTCTTTCCATCAGGCAGGTCAGCTGGTTTTACAGGAAGAATTGGGCCGATAAATCTCATTTTTTTGTGGTAAGCCTTTGGGATAAACAGATTTTTGTTTGATATGGTGTAAGGTGGAGGAAAATCTGGGATCAAAGCTTGGATTGTGTCCGCCCATATTCTTCCAACAAAAGTCATTGTGGTTGCGTCTGCTATTCGAGCAAGCTTGAGGAATCTTTTTCTTCGTGGGATAAACACCTGAAATTGGTTTAGAATACAGATTCTAGGTATTCCTAAAAATTTTGCAGCTAAAAGCGACGATGCCCGAGAGTCCGAAACCACAACATCTGGTTTAAAAGCTTGCATAAAATTGATTTCAGCATCAACTTGTTTCATTATAGTGTGAATCGTAATGAATGGTCCAGGATTCACAGTGGTTTTTCTGAAATCAATGCTCCCGTCAGGTTTAACTGCAACTCCAATGTCTGGAGATTCCACAGCATTGAAGCCCTCTTGCTGAACATATTTGAATCCCTCTCGGTATGTGGAAAACAGAATTTGGGCTCCATCCAATTCAAGCTTTCGGGCTATTGGGATGCAACGGCCAACATGACCCAATCCCACGCCAGAGGGACAAAACATAACCCGCATGAGTTTATTTCCTTTAGATTTTTTTTTGAACGATTTCGCCTTTTGGTATGATTTCTTCAAAAATTATCGCTTGGAACTTGTATATTTTTGTATCTTTCATTAGCCAAACGTCGGGTTGTAGTCCTGCTTTCATTGCAGTTTGGCAGAGGAATTCTTCTGGTTGCCAGTTTAGTTCAGTGGGTACCTGGGGGAGCAGCAGTCCTTTGTGGTATCGGTTCTCGATTATGAGCCCATCTTGGCCGATCTTAATTTTTGATGGGTACTCTAGTGTTTTTTCAACAATAATAAGTTCAGGGGGTGTTAGAACGCTAACTTCAAAGATAATGGTTTCTAGTTCTTGAGCGGTGACTGGTGGAAAACGTGGATCTTGGGTTGCAGCGCTTACTGCGGTCTCAATCACCGCCCGTGTTAGAGGAGTTGTAGGATATGGTAGTCCGATACACCCCCTCAACCTTTTTGTTCCTTTATTAAAGCTGTTTAATGTAACGAAGACCCCAGACTTTTCAATTAGGTTTTGTGAAATCTCTTCATGAACTTGCAATATTTTTCCTGTTTTCAGATATTCGGTTACGGTTTTTCTGGCTAGTTTTACTAGAAATGTACCTTCATTTTTAGTCAACTGAAATGTAATGTTGGCTTCCCCCGAATTATTGAAAATGAGTTGTTTACGGTATTAACTTTTGTTGAAGAAGCCTTCTTGGCGTGTGCAGCCAGAAGACCGTTTTAGAAGTCGAATGTTTCTTCTTGAATTCCCTCTTTGGTTATGATAAGGAAGTCTATTCCGTCACCGCTCATTACGTCTCTTCTTATAGCGGATTTTATGGCTTTTAAGACTAAGTTTTTTGCGTCTTTCTGGGTCATTTTGTCTTTGTATCCTTGTTCCAGTACTCCTGTTGCCATTTGGGCACCTGAGCCAACGGCTGCGTAGGTGTCAGGCAAAAGTGATCCGAGAACATCTAAAACATAGAGTGCTGGTCCATCATCGTCCATTCCACCTACGATTGTTTGGGTAATCAATGGGATCATACGTCTATTGAAGAGGACGTTTGACATGACTTTGGCGGCTGCGTTAACAGTCATAGGTCTTTTTGCATCATATGCGAATAGTTTTGCTTGTGCTTCTACTTCTCGCGTCAAGATTTGCATGTCAGATACTAAACCTGCACATGCTGCGCCGACTTGATCGGCTATTTTGAAGACTTTTTTTCCAGTTTTGCTCATTATCATGGAGCCGTATGTTACTCTTTTTTCTGAAGCTAGGATTACGCCATCAGCGAAAACCAGGCCGATTGTTGTGGCTCCGGGCATGTAAAAACGTGATTGTGCTTCGTCACTCAATTTTTATTCCTCTGGTTTCTTTGCAGTATTGTCTTTGAGGGGTCTATTAAAGTTAATTGTATGAACTAAGGGTGCATTAATTTATTATTTTAGTTTGTTTACGGTTTATTGTTTGGGGACAATGTAATGAGACGAATTGGTTTAGTGACGAGTGGCGGTGATGCTCCAGGGATGAATGCAGCTATACGGGCGGTAACTCGTGTTGCCTATTCAGAGGGGTTGGAGGTTTTGGGTTTTGAACGTGGATGGGATGGCTTAATCTGTAACAGGTTTAGGGTTTTAACTCCTCGGAATGTTGGTGGAATTCTTCATTTGGGAGGTACGATCCTTCGCACATCTAGAAGCCCAGACTTTAGAAAACCAGAGGGTGTAAGGCAGGCTGCAGAGAATCTTACCTTGAATGATGTTGACGGACTTGTTGTGGTTGGAGGTGACGGCTCTTTGCGGGGTGGTTTAGCTTTGAGTAAAGAGTCAAATGCTTTGATTGTGGGTGTTCCCGCCACGATAGACAATGATGTGTTTGGTACCGAGGAGACTATAGGTTTTGACACTGCAGTGAATACTGCAATATCAGAGATTGACAAGATAAGGGATACTGCCAATTCTCATGAACGGATTTTTATCGTAGAGGTTATGGGCAGAAAAAGAGGTTTTCTTGCTCTTACAATCGGGTTAACTGTGGGTGCTGAGGTGATATTGGTTCCTGAGGTTTACCATAGCCTGGAATCAGTCGTTAGGACTTTGGAAATAAATACTGCCAAGGGCAAAAGGTCGGGGATTATTGTGGCAGCGGAGGGAATCGGCGACACACATCAGTTGATGAAAGAAATTGAGGAGGCATCTGGTGTTGAGGTCCGGTTGAGTGTTACTGGTTATGCTCAGAGAGGAGGCAACCCAACAGCGAGAAGCAGACTGCTAGCCAACCTTTTTGGAGAAAAAGCTGTACAACTGTTGAAGAATGAAAAGGGAAACAGGATTGCCTGTCTAGAGAATGGGAAAGTAGACAGCATAGACCTTGAAATAGTATGCAATAGAGAAAAACGGTTGGACCTAAACCTAATGAAGCTTGCACAAAAACTAGCTACATAACAATTGGAAATTTTAAAAAGCAGCTTTACGAATTGATTATATGAGGTATATGTTTTGGAGATAACTAAAGTTGCCGAGGTCCCTACATCGAAGAATCCACATGGAGTTGATGCCAGACCCATCTATATGCATCCTAATGCACAGGTAATTGTTTTGACATTAAAACCTGGTGAATCATTAAAACGACATATAACTCCAGTGGATGTGTTCTTTTACGTCTTAGAAGGCAAAGGCGTAGTAGAAATTGGGGAGGAAAAAAAGGAAATATCTAAGGATACGATTGTTCACAGTCCAAAGAAAATCGTGCATTGTTGGTACAACAAATCCGATACCACATTAAAAATTTTGGTTGCAAAAACTCCAAAACCAACAGAAGCGACAATACTGCTCTAGTCGCCTTCCTAAGTTTCAACTAGGCTGCAGTATAGTATATAGATTATATGAATAACAACTACCAACTGTTTAGAAAAAAGCTATTTCTGAAAACTCGTAACAAAAAAGGAAAAATGAAGAAGTGGAACGTCTGGTTTTTTACCAGACTGAAATTTTTCCGTATGTTAGTTTTTCACAGAAATCTTCAATGTTGGCTAATTCAGCGTCAATTACTTCAGTTATTCTACTTTGAATTTTCTTATCAAGTTTTGCCCCATCGTTCATAACTACCTGTGCAGCTGCAATAGCAGGTTGATCAATTGGCAGACCAATCTGGCTAAGCAACCAAACACAAGTTTCTGCTACTTCTGGGACTTCCTTACAGATGCTCCGGGCAATCTGGTGAGTCAAAGCATTGTAGATTTTTCCAACATGGCTAACCGGGTTCTTTCCCGCAGCAGCTTCAGTGCCAATAGGACGATTCAACGAAATGACCCCGTTGACTTTGTTGCCTCTCCCTACCTGACCAGAATCTGCACCATCGGCACTTGTACCTAAAACACTCAGGTAAACTCCATCTACACCGCGTCCCTCAACATCCAATGTGTTAACAAAAACGTTAACTTTATCGAAGTCAGCCTTCTTGTTCACCCAATCTTGGATATTAGCTTGAATGTCTGCTTTCTTATTCATGTAATCTTTCTCGCCATCAACAAAACGGTCAACAAAAGCCATAGCCACAGTTAAATTCAGCACATTAACGTTCTTAAAACCCATAACCTTAACGTCTTCTCCACCTGCAGGGAACCGCTTCTTAAACTCCTTAGAATTCACGTAACGCTCTGTCTCTAGAACCAGATTCTCTGTACGGGTCATAGGTGCGTAGCCAACAGCAGCCGAAGTGTCGTTAGCTCCGAACATGCAGGTTTCCCTCTTGAAAATGTCAGTAAGCCCCTGAGAACCATGTCTAATCGCCAACTGATATGTCATATGCTTATCTGGATCAACGAAACGAAGATTCTCCTTCAACCACTTCTTGGCTGTTTGGATCGCAATCTCCTCAACAGGAATATCCTTTCCGTTTGCTTCGAAGGTTGCCCTATCACCAAAAATAAGAAGCATAGGCTCTTTTACAATTCCGCCCCCAAACCTACACTCAACATCTCCAGCAACAAGCAGTGACTTGTCAGTGTTATGATGCAAAATCGCTCCGAACTCCTTCAGATACGCTTTGCTTAGTTCCACTGAAACCTGATCCATTATAGCATCACACATAGAGTCAGGATGACCGACACCCTTGCGTTCAACAATCTCGACGGGTTGCTTCTCAAGTGGTGTTTGCTTCGAACTGTTAACCAATATGTTCCTCATAAGAACACCTTGACGAAGGGCTAATCCCAATAATTCATATATACCTTACTGTAATACGAGTAACAAATCAACAACCACAACATTATGCAAAATTACCCTACTTAACAACGCATCCCATTCCCGCAAATAAAAAATCGGCAAAATTAACACTTGTCATTATTGCTTTAAAATTGTAGTAAACATTGATAAATGGGACACCTCAATAGAGGAAAATATGCTCGAACAGTTAAAAGAGGCATGCGGGGTTTTCGCAGCAAAAGACTTCTCAGACAAAGCTGTATTCCCATATGTATACTGGGGACTGCGAGCTCAAAACCACCGCGGCCATCAATCCCATGGCTTCCTAACATACAACGGAACATTCCATAGTCACAAAGGTTTGGATCTTGTTCCAAAAGTAAAGAAAGAAGAAATCCAAAAATGGTTAACAGATCTGCCCGGACCCGTCGGATTGGGACACGTAAGATACTCTACATCTGGCGGAACAGACTATGATTCACTAGTAAAGAGCACTCAACCAATTCTGGAGAAACGGGGAGAAAAACAAATTGCAATCGCCTTCAACGGCAACGTCGTCAATACCCCTGATATAATAAAGGAGATAAGAGAAGAAATCCCGAACTTCCGATTCAACTATGACGCAGAATTAATCTCTAAAAAATTACTTAGACAAGGAAAAGATGGTGACCTAGCCACATCAGTAAAACGATGCATGAAAGAAATTGAAGGCGCATTCTCTGTCGCCGGAATGACAGAAAAGGGAGAACTCTTCGCTTTCAGAGACCCGCAGGGAATAAGACCCCTCTGCTGTGGCTGCAGCAAAGACAAAACAACGTGTGCAGTATCCTCAGAATCTGTGGGGTTGGACATAAACAGTTTCGAGTTCAGCTTCGAAGTCAACCCCGGAGAGCTAGTGATTGCCCAGAAAGATGGCTTCACAAGAAAACAACTCTGCACTGGAGAAAGAAAGGCACTATGCGCCTTCGAGTTTGCATACTTTGCTCGACCAGACTCGATGCTAGGAAACAGGTACGTCTACGAAGTACGAGAGGCATTCGGAAGAAACTTTGCGTGGGAATATCCTGAAACCACAAGTAAAGTAGATATGATAATTTCGATGCCCGAAACAGGTAACGATGCAGCTTTCGGATATCACGAGTTAACTGGTATAAGATGGGAACGCGCCTCCAGAAGGCACAGGTACGTAGCAGAACGAGCATTTATTCTGCTTTCAGATGAACGATACAGCACAATAGACCGAAAAATCAACATTGTCGATCATAAGCTGGCAGGAAAAAATGTTGCCGTGGTGGATGATAGCATAGTTAGAGGTGACACAACCAAAGTTGTTGTTAATAAGCTCCGGCAAATGGGCGCCAATAAGATTTACCTTTTTATCACGTTCCCAAGAATTATTGGTCCTTGCTTCTATGGAGTTGACATGGCTACTTATCGTGAATTGATAGGTTCACAGCACGATGCGGATGAAATAGCTGAGATAGTGGGTGCAGACGCAGTGAATTACCAATCAGTTGATGGTTTGGTTAGAGCTACAGGCTTAGAAAAAGAAGACCTTTGTGTAGGCTGCATCACAGGCAAATATCCAACGCCACTTGCCCAGAAATTGGCTGACGAAATGAAAGAAAGATTCGAGGCCGGATACGCCGAAAAGGGAAGAATATACGAAGATTCGATAGACTAAGATTTCTTGGTGAGATTGATGGAAAAGGTTGGCATCCTTGTAGTTTCGTACGGCTCAAGGGCAGCCGCAATGATGGACGCATTTTGTCGCAGCGAAGAATTCACTCCCAAATTCTATGTAGTAGACAAACAGAAGAACCCATTCAATGTCAAACATTCAGAGAAGCACACAGTTATTTCTGACTTTAACTTGGATGAGATTGCAGCGTTCGCCAAAAAATATCGAGACCAGATAGATTTTGGAATAGTTGGTCCAGAAAAGCCAATTATTGCGGGCGTAAGAGATGTTGTCGAGAAAAAAACAAAAATTCCCATGATTTGCCCAACCAGAAAGTACGCTATTGAGGGCAGTAAAATCGCTCAACGTCAATTATTCCAGAAGGTTGCACCTGATGTTAATCCTAGATTCAAGGTTTTCGACCCCAAAGACTACAGTAGCACAACACAAGTCAAAAAAAGTGTGTATGATTGGCTAAAAGAACTAGACAACCAGGTAGCAGTGAAGCCTGACAAGTCAACTGCTGGAAAAGGCGTCGGAGTATGGGGAGATCACTTCAACACATCCGAAGAGGTTTTTGAGCATTTCATCTCCAACTATGAGCATGGTCCCGTCATAATCGAGGAGAAGGTTGTGGGTGAAGAATCGAGCTTTCAAACATTCTGTGACGGAAAACGTTTGGTTGCATTACCCGAAACTAGAGACTACAAACGAGCCTTCGATGACGATAAAGGACCCAACACAGGAGGCATGGGCGCCTACAAAAACGCTGCAGATATACTGCCCTTCATGACCCTTAAGGACAGAGAGAGGGAAATTGAGCTTGTCAACAGGATTTTTGCGGAGCTGAAGGGAAAAGGCAGCAACCCCGAACTACGAGGAGTCCCATTCTATGCCGCTTTTATTCATACAAGCAAAGGACCAAAAATTTTGGAGGTCAACAGCAGACCTGGAGACCCAGAGATTATGACGCTTTTGCCCGTCTTGAAGGACGACTTCGTTGAAGTATGCTACAATATGATAGATGGAAAACTTAGGAAAGTCAACTTCAGGAAGCAAGCAACCGTTGTGACGTATAAGGTTCCGCCAGACTACGGCGGCTACGCAACCAAGTTTCCCTTAAACGTAAATAAGGATGAAGTTGACTCAGCCGTGGACTTGAGTGCCGCAGAACAGCTTGTCAAAAAGAACGCGGGAAAGATTAGAGTATATCCTGGTTCCATGGAGCTTCGCGACGGACAAAACTTTGCGCTTGGCTCCCGCACCGTTGCCGTTGTGGGTATAGGCGACAATATCCAAGAAGCTAGAGAAAAGTCGCTGGAGGGTATAGTCGCGATTAAAGGCGGTGGGTTGTGGAACAGAAGAGACATTGCAGTGAAAGCACATATCGCCAAAAGCATTAAGCATATGGAAGAATTGAGGAGGCTCTGATGCCGGCAGAAGCGTCCCAAACAAGTCAACGAGTTTTCGTATCAGACTGTGAGGGACCAATCTCCAAAAATGACAACGCCTTCGAGTTGACAGCCAGTTTTGTGCAGGACGGAGACAGCTTTTTCTCTCTGATTAGCAAGTATGATGATGTTCTGGCGGATGTTGTTAAAAAGCCGGGCTACAAGGCTGGGGACACACTTCGACTGATTCTTCCTTTCTTGAAAGCCTACGGAGCTACAGATAAAAAAATAAAAGATTTTTCGGGAAGAAATGTTCTTCTGGTTCCCGGAGCCGAAGACACATTAACCTTTGTGCGGAAACTGTTGCCTTCTTTTATTGTCAGCACCAGTTATGAGCAGTATATTTCTGCCCTTTGCACACTCACAGGTTTCCCGTTTGAGAACACATACTGTACGCGCCTGAACATGGATAAATATGAGATACATGTGGAGGAGACTAAGAGTCTCAAAGAACTGGGGAAAGAAATAGCAACGCTGCCGATGATTGAAATACCCAAAAATGTTACTTCAGTCTGCGAGTTTTCTGGGAGCTCCCAAGAAACTGTGGAGCGGCTTGATGAGATATTCTGGAATGAACTCCCCAAGATGGAGTCTGGCAGGATGATTACTGATGTTAATCCAGTTGGCGGAACAGAGAAAGCAAGGGCTGTAGAAGATATTGTTAAGAAACTGGACTGCAACCTTGGGGGGGTAATGTATGTGGGCGACAGCATAACAGACGCGCAGGCATTACGGCTAGTACGAGAGAATGGCGGATTAGCAGTCTCATTTAACGGGAACAGTTATTCTTTGCGGGAGTCAGATGTTGCGGTTCTTTCAGGCAACACGGTTGTAACTTCTGTTCTCGCGGATGTCTTCAGCAGACTAGGTAAAGAAGTAACACTTAATCTTGTTAAAGAGTGGAATCCTTCAGGGCTTAAGAAATTTTGTTCTCCAGTGTTGTGTGAACGGATGTGTAAGGTGTTTGGTGATGTTTTTCCTCAAGTTGAACAGTTGACTAAGACTAACATGGAGCGGTTAATAAAAGAGAGTAGTGTTTTCCGGAAATCCGTGAGGGGAGAGGCTATAGGAAAGTTAGGGTAAAATATGATGGGGATTCCATGAAGGTTCAAATCGAAGATACCTATGCAGAAGCTTTCGACGGGATACTCGCCAGAGGCATCGTTACAGCAGACCACTCTGAAGTTTTACGTAAAGCCGCACAGGATGCAACAGCCACACCCGCTATAGTAATAGGCAGAATCGAAGGCGGAGTAGAAAAATATCTCAACAAAAATGAAACGCCTGACGGACGAGTGGGCGCCGTTCTACAGTTTTGGGGAGGAATAGACGGAAACAAGCCTCTGGAAGTGTCTGTGAAAAAGTTTGAGGCAGAATTGTCATTTAGGATAAGGCAGGATATTCTTGTGAAACCGTTCACTGCACTCTTTGATGCTCTAAGTAAGGCAGAGGGAAAGGTTGGTATGATGGAACGGGTTGGTCACTGCGGAGACGGTTTTGAGTGGACTAAACAGCTTTACGGACGGAATATGATTGCTGTTCCGTTGATGGTTTCTAACTTTCTAATCGAAAAGGAACTGGGCTACTCAATTGGGGTTATGGGTGCCAACTTTTGGTATATGTGCAAAACCAAACAGGCAGTTATGGACGGGGGCCGAAAAGCATTAGATGCCATACACAAGGTTAGTGACGTGATAACACCTTTTGATGTTTGTTCTGCGGGTTCAAAGCCTGAAACAAAGTATCCGCTAATTGGTCCAACCACTAATCATCCATACTGCGCTACTCTAAAGAGCAAATTAGGAAAAAATTCTATGGTTCCTGTTGGTGTAAAATATATTCCCGAGATTGTAATCAACGGCACATCGATGGATGCAGTTAAGAAAGCAATGAAAGCGGGAATCCAAGCTGCCGCAAACGTGAAAGGCATAGTAAACATTTCTGCGGGGAATTATGGCGGAAAACTTGGAAAACACAAAATCTACTTGAAGGAGTTGCTTCTGATGACTTTCGATGTTGTAGGTTTCGGCGCACTCAACCTTGACAAGCTATTCAAAGTGAACCTGATCGCAAAAGAAGAGGAAGAAGCCTCTGTCACAGACTTCAAGATGTCGGGTGGAGGCTCAGCAGCCAACACAGTTGTGGGTTTAGCTAGACTAGAACTGAAAACTGGCTTCATCGGCAAGGTCGCCTCTGACCGTGAAGGCAAATTTCTCATAGACGAGTTGAGACAGGAAGGCGTTAACGTCAACGGAATCGCTGTCTCAGAGAATGGCAGAAGCGGTGCTGTGATGGGATTCATCGACATTAAGGGGGACAGGGCACTGTATGTTGACCCTGGAGTTAACGACCAGCTAGACTTCAACGACATCAAAATAGACTACGTTTCGGGGACAGAGTTTCTGCATTTATCCTCGTTCGTTGCTGAGAAACCTTTGAACGCACAAAAACAGCTCATAACCCAGCTTTCCGCTGTTAAAATCTGTTTTGATCCCGGAGCAATCTACGCAAGAAAGGGTTTGAATGCCAACAAACCGGTAATTAGCAGAAGCTATGCAGTGTTTCCAAACGAACTGGAAATTCAGCAGCTAACAGGAGATGACTACAAAGCAGGAGCTAAAAAGTTCCTAGAGTTGGGCGCTGAATTAGTTGCGGTTAAGCTTGGCAGACAGGGTTGCTACGTTACTGACGGCAAAGAGAGCCACCTCATCAAAGCATACAAGGTTGAAGCTGTGGATACGACGGGAGCAGGAGACGCCTTCAATGCAGGCTTCATATATGGGCTGTTTAAAGGAAAAGATTTGTACGAGTGCGGTCGGTTGGGAAACTTTGTTGCTTCCCGATGCGTCTCAACGATGGGAGCCAGAACTGGACTGCCGCGACTGGCAAACTTATAAGACGTCTAGAACCGTTTCTTTAGATGGTCCACCATGGACTGGAAAATCATTTTTCCGTCGCCATACGTTGGCACTGTTTCTGTTTTTGTCCAGTCCGGCAGTTGCCAGCCATAAAAGGCTCTTTCTGGGTGGGGCATTAAGCCGAAAACTGTTCCTGCTGGGTTGCATATACCTGCGATGTCGTGGAATGCCCCGTTAGGATTGACTGGGAATTCGCCGTTTGGGTAGTCGCCTTCTTTGTCGCAGTATCTAAAGACCAGTTGATCGTTATCGTACAGTTTTTCCAGATATTTTGTCTCGTTCTCTTTTGAAAACAGGAACCGTCCCTCACCATGAGCCACAGGAATATGCAATACCTTGTCTTTCGGAATATTTTTGGTAAAGATACAGTTTCCAGAATTTTCATGCTTTAGGTAAACCCATTTGCATCGGTAACCAATCGGAATGTTGGTAGCCAACGTTGCCTCGGGGACCTCGCTGATTCCCTTAAACGCGGGCAACAGTCCCGCCTCAACTAATACTTGGAAGCCGTTGCAGATTCCAAGGATGGGTCTTTCCTCTTCAACGAACCGTTTCAGGTCTCTTCTAAGTTTTGTTAGTGTTCCGGTTGCCCAGATGGCGCCTGCTCTGACGTAGTCGCCGTACGAGAATCCGCCCGGAAAAACAAGAGCATGGTAGTCCAGCAGATTGTTGCTTTTCACGACCTCGTTGAAGTGAAGCACCTCTGCGCTTGCGCCTAGTTCATCGAAGGCTCTTTTGGTTTCGGTGTCGCAGTTTGTTCCGCCAACACGCATAACCAGAACACGAATCTCCTCAGCCTTCATCTTTTAATGCTCCTAGGGTGCTTTTCCATCGTTTTCTCAGCTCATCTAAATCTGCGTGAACCGCCATTTTGCCGTCAAGACCCTTAACAGACATGATGCTGTGCTTTTTGACTGTGCCAACCTCAGCACAATCAACATCCTTCATCACTGCCTCGAAGGCCTCTTTATGTTTCGCTGTTACTTCGACTAGGAATCTGCTGTTCGACTCCGAGAACAACACAAAATCGCTTCTGGACACTTCCTTAGTTCTAGGCACCTTCTGTAAGTCCAGTTCTATTCCATAACCGCTGCTGAAAGCCATCTCCGCTGAAGCAACCGCCAATCCTCCCTCGGACAGGTCGTGACATGCCCTTAGGATGCCTTTGTCGATGGCATCTGTAATCCTGTTCATGGTCTTTTTTGCCATTTCGATTCTCACTTTGGGGACAGAATTTCCTAGATATCCTTTGTTTTGGTAGTAGTGGCTACCTCCCAGCTCAGGGTAGGTTTTGCCGACCATGTAGACGCTGTTTCCGGGCTGTTTCAACTCCATGGACACAGTTTTCCGTATGTCCGGGTTCACTCCGATCGCCGTGATTAACAAAGTAGGAGTAACGGGTCCCATCGGAGACTCATTGTAGAGGCTGTCTTTTCCTGAAATAAACGGCACCTCGAAGCCTTTTGCGAAATCGTAGCACGCCTTACATGCCATAACCAGTGAGCCTAGTCTATCTGGCTTCTGGGGGTTGCCCCACGTGAAGTTGTCGAGCAGCGCGATTCTTCTTCCGCCAACTGCTACATTGTTTCTTATTGCTTCGTCGATTGCTGAGGCTGCCATCCAGTATGGGTCGATTTTGCCGTAGCCAATGTTCATTCCAGACGAGATGACTACACCCTTCCACGAGTTTGCGAGAGGTTTTAGGACTGCGGCATCGTTTGGTCCGCCATACCTGCTTTGCAGCGGCTTCAGTGCAGTGTTACCTTTGACTTCGTGGTCGTATGTTCGTATGACCGATTCTTTGCTTGCGATATTCGGCATGGAAAGCAGCCCAAAAAGCTCTTCTGTTAGGTTTTTTGGTTCTGGAAACGTTGGCTCTTTATGTTTGGGTGGCTGCCAGTTTGTGGCTCCCACAAATTTTGGGGGGTCAAAAACGAAGTTGATGTCTAGCTCCGCGACGGTCTGATTGTTGTAGGTTACTTTTAGGATGCCATTGGTTGTGAATCTTCCTATGGCTGTTGCCTTTACGTTTTCGTTTTCAAAAATTTCTAATGCTTTCTGTAGGTTCTTTTCTGGAACTGAAAGGAGCATACGTTCTTGGGATTCTGAGACGTAGATTTCCCATGGCATTAAGCCTTGATATTTTAGGGGTATCTTTTCTAGGTAAACGTGTATTCCTAGGTTTGAGCGTTCAGCCATTTCTCCTGTTCCACAACTGATTCCGCCTCCGCCTATGTCTGTTATTGCTGAACCTAAACCCGCTTCTCTTAGCCGTACGATTGCTCGTTTTACGCGTTCTTCTTCTATGGGGTTTGCGATTTGGACTGCGGGTCTGGAGATTTCCTCGGATTCTTTGGTTAACTCTGCAGAGGCGAAGGTTACGCCGTGGATTCCATCTCTTCCTGTTTCTCCTCCCACAAGAAGTGCGATGTCTCCGGCTCTTGTGTCCTTAACGAACTTGTCTTTTGGAAGAAGTCCAACACAACCACAATAAACTACTACGTTGCCGACGTAGCTTTCGTCAAAGTGGATGGAACCGTTGACTGTTGGGATGCCCATGTTGTTTCCGTAGCTGCCGATGCCCGCGACGACGCCGCTGTAAACATATTTTGGGTGTTTTGTTCCCGGAGGCAGTTTATCATAATCATAGTCTAGTGGACCAAAACAGAGCACGTCTGTGCATGCTATTGGGTCAGCCCACACGGCTAGTATGTCACGTATTACTCCGCCTGTTCCCGTTGCTGCTCCCCCGAACGGTTCGATTGCAGACGGATGGTTATGTGTTTCAACTTTTGCTGCTATGGCGTAGTTTCCGTCAAATTCTATGATTCCAGCGTTGTCTTCGAATACTGAGATGCACCATTCTGGATCTAGTTCTTTGGTTGCTTTGGCGATGTATGTTTTGAATAGGCTGTTGATTGTGCCTTCGGGCGTTGTTATGTCGCCTTTGAAGGTTTTGTGGTAGCAGTGCTCTGACCATGTTTGTCCTATGGTCTGCAGTTCCACATCTGTTGGATTACGTTTCTTTCGGAAAAAATAGTCTTTTACTAGTTTCATTTCGGCTAGATTTAGTCCTATTCCTAGTTCATTGCTGATTTCGATGAGTTGGTTATCGTCGGTGTTTTGGATGTCTATTTCTGTGAGTTCGAAGGGTACGTCTTTTTTGACGTAGTGGCTCATTTTTCTTCCTCTATCTTGTAGCTGTAGTTGTCTTTTGTTGGGTTGGCAAGGAGTTTTCGGCACATCTCTTCTAATGCCTGTTCGGCTTTTTGGATGCTTTCGGCTTCAAAAACTATTGTGTAGACTTTGCTCACGTTGACTTTTTTGACGGAAAACTTCAGTTCCTTTAATGATTGTGCGGTCATCTCTCCTTCCGGATCTGAATGTCCCGGTTTGAGGCTGACTTCGATTCTTGCGCGATACATTTTGATTGTAAGTGAAAAAATCAAAATTTAAATCTTGTCTATTTAAAAATTTAAATAAAAAGTTAAACCCTTTACCGTAGCGTCAGCTTTTTACCTTTGTAGTAGGCAACAATCCTTCCCGAATCTGTTACGGTTCCGATCAGTTCCGCTTCTACGCCACTTTTTGTGATTGCTGTGATGGTGTCGTCCTGTTCGTTTTTGTTTACGATTACGGCGAAGCCCCATCCCATGTTGAATGTCTTAAGCATCTCTTCATCAGTTATGGTTCCTCCAGCTTCAGGTGCCGTTTTCTGGATTAGGTCAAAGATTGGTTGTGGCTTGAAGTTGCTGAATTCAAAGCCTATGCCTTTTGAATACTTCATAAATCGGTCGAATTTGACGTACGCGTCTCCTGTAATATGGATGTCCCCCTTCACGTTGACCTGTTTTGTTGTGTTCAGGAAAGATTTAACGTAGATTTTGGTTGGCTCAAGTGCTTCGTAGACGATTTCTCTGTCGAACCCGTCGGGAACGTCGAAGGGGTCATATTTTCCGCCCCACTCCTTGAATAATACTTTTCTTACTAGACTGATGCCGTTGCTGTGTACGCCTGAGCTTCTGAAACCCACAACCGCGTCGCCCGGCTTGATGTCTGTTCCAAAGATTATGTCCTCTTCTGCGACTTCGCCTACGCTGGCGACAATCAGGTCGAAGCCTTTTCCTTCTTTTAGTCCTTTTATGATGGATGCTACGTCTCCTATTTCTCCTCCCGGCACTGGGCAGTCGGATTCTTTTGCGCCTTTGATTATGCCCTTCAGCCATTCTTTGACTAGGTCTGGGTCTGAGACGTGGGCGTGAAAGTTATCGACTAATGCTAGGGGTGTGGCGCCTGACCGTATGACGTCGTTGACTGCCATGGCAACCCCGTCTACTCCTATCGTGTCATGTCTGTTTGCCAGTTGTGCGAGCAATACTTTGGTTCCGACGCCTTCGATGACAAGGTCTAGGTAGCGGTCTCCAGTATGGAAAATGTTTCCGTATGGCAACTGAACAACCTTACCATACCTGCCCAAACTGTAGGTCTCTTTCAGTAATGAGAGCGCCTGTTTAGATTTCGCCCGTGTTTCCCTGTCCACGCCAGCCTCAGAGTAAGTAAGCTTCTTAGGCATAACACTCCACATCTGATCAATGGGGTAATGTTTTCTTATAAGTTACGCTCCTATCCACAAATTGAGTAACGTTTACTGGTTTTCTGTTGCAGCAGTCAGTATTGTTACATTGTTTCTGGTGAAGAAGCCGTCAAAGTCTCCGTATCTGTGTATGTATTCGTTGACAAGTAGTGTGTTTGGGGAGCCTTCAGTGAAGGTTTGTTTTAGTCCCTGTTTTTTGGAGCCCACAAGTTCTATTAGAAATTTCATGCCGTCTTTTTTTAATTCAACGAATGAGTCTTCGATTTTCTCTGTTTTGAATGCAACATGATGAACTCGTGTTCCATAATTGTGTATGTATTTTTCTGTGGGTCCTGAAGTCTTTGCGTTTATGTCGGGGGCAATTCCTGAAGTGAATACCATCGCAAAATCTGTCTTTGTTAAACGTGCCACATTTGTTATTGAATTAAAGACTTTCACGTATATTGCAAAATCGAAATCATAGTTTGTAAGAGACATAAACTCGATAATTGCTGCATCCCTGTTCATTGCCTTAACTCGAGTAGCAGCATGATCGATTTTTCCAATATTGTCTAGATATTCTTTTTTGGGTTTAATGAATTCCCATTTTAGGTCTATGTTTTTTTCGTCAAAATAGTTTCCCTTGCATTTTTTCCATTGGATTAGTCCTACAGAGTTGCCGGTAAGCGCTGATGGTTTTGTTTGGATAAACGAAAAATTGTCACTTTCAATTATGTCGGACGTAACGAACTCGATTTCCCTGTTTTTTTGTATCGCCAGGTATTTTTCGATGTTGGGTGTCTCGAAAACAAAAGTTTCTAGTCGGGTGTTCGGCAGATGCTTAGATTTTGGAAAGTTGTTAAAATGTGGTAAACAAGTTTTTGCCTTTGAGTCTTGACTGTACGATAATGGATGCTGAATCTTTTCTTTTAAGTATGCATACCCTTTTTATGTCTGTTTCAAACGCGACTTCAAACTTAAAACCAGTGTAGCGTAGAATCTCTTCAACTGCCAGTTTCTGTCGGTCAGGTTCAGTGTTTATTATTATCGAATCTAAACCCCCAACAATACCCTCAAGACCAACACTTCTTCTTGTATCTCTCATCATAGCGGCTTTTTCTTTAAGAAATTCGTCACTTTTTTTGAAGTCATAGACATGGGGAGAAGAGGTCCCACATTTTGGACATTTTTCCTCTTCAAGATCTATAAAAACCTGTTCACATCCTTGACATATAACATCTGGCAGTAACCTTCCCCCCACACTGTCTACATAAAAAATAGATAACCCGATATTTAGGTGCATGCTTGTTCTTGTGGAGTTGTACGCGTAGAGCATTATTTTTTTTAAATTTCACGAAGCATCATAATTTAAATGCTTCATTTCTGTTCTTTCCCCTTTGAGGCTCTGGAATGGCTGTTTGGAGACTAATCAAACCCGAAGTCAATGACGCCTACACAAACATGGCAATCGACGAAGCACTCATGAAAGCCAGAATCGAAAACCGAGTACCCAACACATTACGTTTCTACATGTGGAAACCTTCCGCAGTCTCTATAGGACGATTCCAAACACTAACAGATCAAATACACGTCGAAAAATGCCGAAAAGATGGCGTGGACATTGTACGAAGAATCTCGGGCGGTGGAGCTGTATACCATGACCAAGACGGAGAAATCACTTACAGCATCATCGCCAAACTAAGCGACCTAGGCTGCACAGACCTAGACATGTTATCTGCGTACCAGAAAATATGCAGCGGACTCAACGAAGCCATAACGATTCTGGGAACACAAGCCGAGTACAGACCACCCGACCCAAAACGATGCCCAAATCTTGCAATAAGCGGAAAAAAAATTTCAGGAAACGCTCAAACATCAAAAAAAGGCATACTCCTACAACATGGTACATTTCTGCTGGACTTAAACCACACAAAAATGTTCACATACCTTAAGGTTCCATGGGCAAAAACACTAAACGACGTACTCAAAGTTTCAAAACGAAAGCTTACCTCAGCAAAACAAGAACTGGGCACAAAAATCTCCGCAAGCGAAGCCTTCAGCTCATTAGTCAAGGGTTTTGAGAAAGCATTAGATGTAGAGTTTGTTGAGGATACGTTAACAGTGTATGAACTGAAGCTTGTTGAAAAAAATAGAAAAGAAAGGTTTGTGACCGAGGAGTGGACGTTCCTCGGTAAAACATCAATTTGACTTCGGTTCTACAGCAGCGCATACAAAACTATTGTTGGAGCAAATACTGAAGCTACCAAAGACATTACAGTTATTAGCGTGTTCAGTGAAGGCCCTGCAGTGTCCTTAAATGGGTCTCCAACGGTGTCACCTACAACGGCAGCTTTGTGAGTCTCTGAACCTTTTCCACCAAATGCGCCAGCTTCAACATACTTCTTGGCATTATCCCACAATCCACCAGCATTAGACATCAATAATGCAAAGATTAATCCCGAGAAGATGCTACCTGCAAGATAACCCCCAAGAGCTTGTATTCCACCAATAAAGCCTACCGCTAATGTAATAGCAATAGACATAACGCTTGGCAAAATCAACTCCTTCAATGCACCTTTCGTGGCAATGTCAACGCAAGACGCGTAATCTGGTTTCACACCCTCTTTGCCCTCTTTTAGACCTGGAATCTCCCTAAACTGTCGTCTGATTTCCTCGATCATTATAAATGCATTTTTACCAACGCTAAGCATTACCATCGCTGAAAACACTGCAGGTATAGCAATGCCAATTAGCGCGCCGGTCAAAACCAATGGGTCCATCAGATTAAAGCTGATTGTTGTTCCAGGTGGTGAATTTTGAATTACAATATCTTTGAAAGCTGCAAGCAACGCAATTACTGTTAATCCTGCTGCACCAATAGCAAATCCTTTAGTTATAGCTTTAGAGGTATTGCCCGCAGCATCAAGCCTAGCAGTGATATCTAGAACATCCTCTTCTAAACCTGCCTGTTCTGCAATTCCTCCAGCGTTATCTGCAATCGGACCGAAAGCATCTCCAGCTACAATCAGTCCAACTATAGACAGCATTCCAACAGCAGCCATACCAATTCCATAAACGCCTGAGACTCCATATGCTTCTGCCACAGTATAGGCTCCAAAAGATGCTAATGCAATTCCTAGAAGCGGTGGAAAAATGCTCAATAAGCCATAAGAAAAGCCAGTTATTATATTGACGGCAGAACCTGTTTGTGAAGCCTCGGCTGTTTTTATGACTGGACTTCTATCAATTGAAGTGAAGTAGTCAGTTGTGATTCCAATAACTACACCTGCAATCAATCCGATAACAGCTGCTGCCCAGACGCCGAGATTAATATCCAAATAATATGTTACTGCGAGCGTTAAAACACTGAAAATAATGCATGTAGAATATGTTCCCAGGTTCAGGGCACCTCCAGGATTTCCATTTTTTCCCACTCGAACGATTGAAACACCTAGAATTGAAGCCACAATTCCGAGCCCTGCAAACACCAGTGGCACATCGATAAATGATATTGACGAAAAAGGAACCATGTCTGATAGTGCAATGCCAAGTATCATAACGGCCATGATGCTTGCTACATAAGAGTCAAAAAGATCTGCACCCATTCCTGCCACGTCACCCACATTATCGCCAACATTGTCCGCTATTACACCAGGGTTTCTAGGATCATCTTCTGGAATGTCCATTTCCACTTTACCTACAAGGTCTGCACCAACATCAGCAGTCTTTGTGTAGATTCCACCCCCAATCTTTGCGAACAGTGCCATTGCGCTTGCCCCAAAACTGAAACCTAAAACCAGTTGTGGGTCACCGGTAAGTGCATATACAATGCTTATTCCAAGAAGGGCTAATCCAACCACAGCTAGGCCCATAACTGCTCCTCCGCGGAAAGCTATCGGGAATGCTTTGTTGAGTCCCTCTTTTGCTGCGTTTGCTGATTTGACGTTTGCCTTTAACGCAACTGTCATTCCCAAGAATCCTGCTAATGCAGAACATATTGCACCAAATACGAATGCTATTCCTGTAATGGAACTAAACCCAATATCGATGATCATAGGTGTGACCATTAAAATGATCGCCATGACTGCCACGAACATAGCGAGATACTTGAACTCTACTTTCAGGAATGCCCTGGCGCCTTCTTGGATAGCGTCTGCAATTTCCTTCATCTTTTCTGTTCCGCTGCTTTGTTTTTCTATATAGAAGTATAGGTAAATTGCTACTAGTATCGATATTGATGCAGTAATCGGTGCAATTGTCCAATCAATCATCATCGTAATTTACACATCCTTGTTTTAGATTTATTACGGTCCTAATTTGTTTGCTTTAAGGTTTTCGTAACAAATATTGAACATCCTCGTTTTACAAACAATAGTTTACGATATACACTCAAACCTAACGTAACACACAAACAAGAAAATTCAAAAAAAATTTTTCCCTAAACGTAAGAAACGCTTTTTAGTAAATACCACAACTTTAACCTTCTAACATTCACGTCAGTAAGACAGGTGGTTGAAATGAGCTCTGAATGGCATTCGATGGAAAAAAAGGAACTTTTAGAAGCCTTGAAAGCAACAGAAGTGGGGTTGAGCACTGAAGAGGCCGAACATCGACTTGAAGAATTCGGACCAAACGAGCTCGTTGAAAAGAAACGGGTAACTCCACTGCAGATTTTCCTTGGACAATTCAAAGACATATTTGTGATCATGCTTCTTTTCGCCATGGGGATATCCCTTGTTATTGCTTTCACTCGTGATGCAAGCGAATTCGTGGACGCAGCAACTATAGGTGCAATCATCAGCCTCAACGCGGTTGTCGGATTTGTTCAAGAATATCGATCCGAAAAGGCAATGGAAGCTATGAAGCAACTCACGGCTCCCAAAGCCCGAGTTCTTAGGGACGGAACAGAGCAACTTATCCCATCCAGAGAAGTTGTGCCCGGAGATATTGTTCTGCTTGAAGCTGGAGACCGAATCCCAGCAGACTCTCGAGTCCTAGAAGTTGTGGACATGAAAGCCGACGAGGCAATTTTAACTGGAGAATCCACAGCAGTTGATAAAAAAGATGTTGTTCTTGACCCAAAAACACCTGTTGCTGACAGAAAAAACTCAGTTTTCATGGCAACTCACCTTACATATGGCAGAGGAAAAGCTATAATCACATCCACTGGAATGAAAACAGAATTCGGTAAAGTCGCCGAGATGGTTCAAGCTGTGGAGCAAACAGAAACTCCACTTAAACAGAAATTGACCAAGTTCGCCAAAAAACTCGGAATAATAATAATTTTTGTTAGTGTCGCAATATTTGCTCTTGAACTTTATGAAATCTTCGTTTTAACTGGAGGTGCAAATCTAGAACAGGCCGTGGGTCAAATAATAGAAGCGTTTGAAGTTGCAATTGCTCTTGCTGTTTCAGCTGTTCCAGAAGGTTTGCCTGCCGTTGTCACTGTTTCTCTTGCACTAGGTGTTAGAGAACTTGCTAAACGTAAAGCATTAGTTAGAAGACTTTCGTCTGCAGAAACGTTGGGCGCAACAGACATCATCTGTTCCGATAAAACAGGAACCTTGACTAAGGGAGAAATGACTGTCCGTAAAATCTATGTTAACGAAAAAATGGTTGACGTAACAGGCGCTGGCTACGAACCCAAAGGAGAGTTCATTGTAAACGGTATTCCCATAGACCCACAGGCGGAATCGACTCTTATTTTGTTGTTAAAAGCAAGCACCTTATGCTCTAACGCCAACTATGACGGAACAAAAGTGTTAGGCGACACCACTGAAGGCGCTTTGATTGTCGCAGCCGCCAAAGCGGGACTAAAAAAGGAAGAATTGCACAACTGTCATTCCCGTCTTCAGGAAGTGCCATTTACCTCAGAAAGAAAGCGCATGACTACAGCTAATAAATCACCGGAAGGAGAAGTTTTTTCTTACATTAAAGGGGCTGTAGAAATCCTCTTAGACCGTTCAGAGTATATCCTCAAGAACGGAAAAACAATAAAGCTTTCAGACAAAGAGAAGGAGCAAATCTTGAAGAAGAACGAGGAGCTGGCAAGTCAGGCTCTTCGTGTCCTTGCTATCGCATACAAAAAGTTATCGGAAAACAAAAACGGAGAATATGATGAAGACGACCTAGAAACTAACTTGGTTTTCTTAGGTTTAGCTGGAATGATTGATCCGCCCAGAGATGAAGCTAAGGGTGCCATTGAGGTTTGCCGAAAAGCCGGTATAAAAACAGTTATGATCACTGGAGATCACAAACTCACAGCAGTTGCCATTGCTAAAGAGTTAGGCATAATGGAAGGCGATCTGGCTCTAACAGGGGCTGAACTGGACAAAATTGGCGAAAAAGAATTTGATAAAATAGTTGAGGATGTATCAGTTTACGCTCGTGTCTCTCCAGAACACAAACTTCGGATAGTGGCTGCCCTGAAAAAGAAGGGGCACATCGTCGCCATGACCGGAGACGGAGTTAATGACGCACCTGCACTAAAACAAGCCGATATTGGAATTGCCATGGGAATAACAGGTACTGACGTTACGCGAGAAGCTGCAGATATGGTGCTGGCAGACGACAACTTCGCAACAATCGTCACAGCGGTGGATGGTGGACGAGCCATATATGACAACATACGCAAATTTTCTTTCTTCTTACTGCGTTCCAACTTCGACGAACTTCTAGTCATAGGAGTCTTTGCATTGTTGGGACCATTAATGGGTTGGGAAAACATGATATTGCCTTTGACTCCGACAATGATTTTATGGATAAATCTGGTTACAGACGGTGGACCTGCATTAGCTCTGAGCATGGATCCACCACAGGAAAACCTTATGGATAGACAACCGCGAGATCCAAAAGAAGGCATACTGCATGGCAGATTCGCGTCGATATTAGCAAGTTTCGTGACCCAATTCTTAGGCACTGGCGTGTTGTTTGCTATCGCCTATTTCATGTGGGGACGCCCCTTAGCTGAAGCACAAACCATGGCGTTCACCCAAGCTACTCTGCAAGAACTACTGATAGTATGGAACTGCAGATCAGAAACAAAGAGCGCATTCAGGCTCAGCTTTACTTCTAACAAGTTTCTGCTCATTGCAGTCGTTGTTTCAGCTATACTAACGGTTCTAGTGCCTTACACTGGTCTGCTGGGGACCGCACCGTTAGACTTAATGGACTGGGCTATCGTTATACCCATCTCGTTCTCAGGACTACTGATATTACCTGAAATCTTCTATGGAAGAAAGGTTTGGCGCTGGCGGTAAACTATACAACTGCCTAGAAATAGGTAGTTTAAATCCTTTTTTCTAATCTTTATTTTTTTTTCATAAGTATGAAAAGGTCTCAGAGTAAGTGATTGTTTGATGAACAATGTTTAGAGCTCCATTGCGTTTGCGGTTTCTGTTTCACAGTTTTGGTCTAGGTTGCGTAAGCAGTGCCATCTTCCTGCAAGCTTTAGTGTTCTGGGACATATCGCAAACAGGATTCTTTAGAGCCACAGAGCAGAATCAAATGATACTGTCATTTGAGATTTTTCTTACAATTTTTGGTTTGGTATATTTTGTATATATGTATCAAAATTTTGTTCGTTCAATACGATAACTTGTTCCTAAACTTTTATTTAATAAAATTTTAGGCTTTCGAATAATACTATAGGGAGCTATATTCAAAGTAAATAAAAATTGTTAAATATTTCTCCCCTGAAAATGAATCAATAGTTTTTAGAGGTAAACAACAGTGAAGCTCAAAAAATCGGGTTCAATTACTGTATTTGTATTCATTTTGATTTTTACTTTTTCGGGGATTGTTAAAGCGGAAACTTTGGAGGAAAAAAATGTATGCCAAATTGAGTACGGCGGGCTTAAAATTAACATTTATGCTCCAGTTCAAGTCTATCCAGGTGAAAACATTAATGTCACTGTAAGAGCAGAAGCTGTAAACCAACTCTATATTGAATATATTCACATAAAGATTTATGGAGTTACAAACGCTACAACCGAAGTTACGTTAGCCAATATCACTCACCTTGAAGATTCAATCCTTGATTTGTATGATGCCACCTACAACGTATCAATTCCTGATAACATCTCCCCTGGATTAACATATGGAGTGATAAGTTGTGAATGGGATTTTATGGGTGCACCTCAAAAGATTCCTTCATCGGGTTTCGCGATGACGTACGTTAATAACGTAGCATTAGAGCATCTTCAAGCAGAATATGAAGAATTAAGTGCAACACATCAATCTATTGTGCAAAACTACACTGAACTGGAATCAGATTTTCAAGAAGAGGTCGGTTCCACCAGAAATCTTGCATATGTCTTCATTGCTACAACCGCGGTCGCTATTATCACAGTTATTGTCCTGTTAATGAGAAAACCAAAAAAAGTTTGGCTTTAAAACCCCAACTCCTTTTTTACAGTCTATAATCTCGTCTAATTGCAGTTTCCGTGGATAGTTATATATTGGCCCACCTGGTCGCTCATTGTAGTACGGTCTGTTGCAACCTGGGCAACCTGAAGTTTCAAATGGCGCCCCAGAATCTATGATTTCTAACAGTTGCTTCTTTGATGTTCCAAAATTCTTGACTTGTCCACTGTTATCGAATTCCAAGTGTTCGAAATGTGTTTTTTTGTGGGTTAATAAGTATTGGACGACTTGGACTCTGCGGTAGCTGCTAAGCGACGGTGGGGAATTTTTTTCAAATGCGGTTCCTGGAATCGGAGTAAAGGCAAACAGTCCCGGGTATATTCCAGAATCGACACACCATTGAATGGCTTGACAAAGGTCTTTCTCTGTTTCTCCAAGACCTACAATAAGATGTGTGCTTACTGAGCCTTCTCCAAAGACGTTAACAGCTTCTTTCAAAGCTTTACGTTGTTTTTCCCAGTGGTAAGGTCCGTCGATATTGTTTTCCCTTAACCTTGTCAAATATTTCCTCAGTAGCAGCATCCAAAGCGATGCTTATCCGGTTGACACCAGCTTCTGCTAGAGTCTTCATTTTTTTTGTGTTTAAAGGTTTACACGAAACAGAGATTGGCACCTGTATCTTGGACTTTGATTTTTTTTACAAGAAGCAAAAGATCGTGAAAAACCTCTGGATAATTCAACGATTGGATACAAACCCGCTTTACAGCACCTTCTTTAACGCTTCTCACTATTCGATCAACCACTAGATTTGTAGTGAATGTAGGCCATGTGACTCTCGAGAGCATATCTGCTCTTTCCCTCATTCTTTCTGGCTTGAGGACAGAAGCCGCAGTTGGCGAAACATTTCTGGTTTCTGCACATTAGAAGGTATATTGTTGTTGGATTAACGTCAATTTTTCCTTTCAATAATCCAAGCATCATTGCTGAACCTATGGAGACACGAATTTTTTCGGATATAGATGCATCAGTTATTTAATAGCACCAACTTTTTAAAACATCAATTAGTGATTTTGCACCTATATTTATCTCTTCCAAATCGGTTGAAGTGAATAAGAGTTTAGAAAACTTAAACATAATGTTCTTATGTGTTCTTTATCTCAGTTTATGAAAATACTTTTTAGGTGTTAAAAATGGCTGATGGTCCTCGAATAAAAAGAGAGAAAAAAACTATTGATGCCATGGTAAAACTTTATTGCCTTAAACATCACGGAACTGATGGTGAACTTTGTCAGGAATGTAGTGAACTTCATGACTATGCAATGTTACGCCTATCAAAGTGTCCTTTCCAAGAAAATAAGTCGACTTGTGGTAAATGTTTAGTTCACTGCTACAAACCTGACATGAAAGAAAAAGTAGCAAAAGTTATGAGATATTCTGGTCCTAGAATGCTGTTGCATCATCCAGTTCTTGCATTGCATCATGTATATGATGGAAGAAAAAAGCCTGAACCCCTAAAAAAGGCAGTTTCTAAAGTCTAATTAGAATTTTTTTAAACAACCCAACTTTAAAAATAAGGAGGCTAAAAAAATAAGCATCGAATTAGTTTTTTGGAACTAAATAATATTTTTTAAGCTTTTTAGAAACGCATTACGATGGTAAGCTAATATGTCAAAAATCGACGCAGAAAAAATATGGCGGATGCCTAAAAAAGAATTAGTTTCGCTAATTAAGGAAGGACGTTTTCCAAATAAAATCGGTAAAATTCGGTTCTATGCTCCAAGTTTCGTTCATTATAAAACAAACTATTTTTGTTCATCTCCAAAGGTTTTTCCCTCAATCTCCATAACCGGTTCCTCTTGTGCCTTGGAATGTAAGCACTGCAACAGGAAAGTTTTAGAAACAATGACTCCAGCCCTAACTCCGGAAGCGCTTTTTGATCTTTGTGTAAAGCTGAAAAACAATGGAGCAGTTGGGTGCCTTATTAGTGGAGGTTGCTTACCAGACGGTTCTGTTCCTTTTGAAAAGTTTGTAGATGCAATCGGCAAAATAAAGAAAAATCTGGGTCTCACTGTGGTTATACATACAGGTGTAATCGATTTTTCTTCTGCAAAAAGACTAAAAGATGCTGGAGTTGATGCTGCTTTAATCGACATAATAGGTTCCGACGAAACAATCAACGAAATATACCACTTGGATGTTAGTGTTAAAGATTATGACACGTTCTTTAAGGGCGTTCCACGAAACGGGAATTCCCTTTGTTCCTCATGTGCTTGTTGGACTACATTATGGCGAATTAAAAGGTGAATTTGAAGCACTAAAGATGATTGCAAAATATTCACCTTCAGCTGTAATAATAATAGCTTTTATGCCTATTCATGGGACACCCATGGAAAATGTGATTCCACCTGAACCAGAGGAAATTGTACGGATTTTGGGTTCTGCTCGGCTATTAATGCCTGATACTCCGCTTGCATTGGGGTGTATGAGACCAAAGGGTAATCAGAGAACAAAAACTGACATTCTAGCAGTTAGAGCAGGCGTAAACGCTATAGCTTTTCCTGCTAAGGAAGCCATCTTGTTGGCAGAAACAATGAATCTAAAAATATCTTTTTCGCCTCTTTGCTGTTCTCAGATTTTTACAGACGTTATTAAGCTCTAATTTTACAAAAGAATTTTTCACACTAGCATAATAAATTCTATTGCCGGCACCAAGTTCTTTTCATTTTATTTTTTGATGTTTCGTAATGGCATTGAATCGTTACTTTTTTAAGACTAATCATTATCACAGTAACATAACTGATCGAGGTAGAAAATATGGTCAAAGTAGAAGATTATGAAGTGCCTGAAAACATGTTTTATCATAAAGAATATCTCTGGGCCAAAAAAGAAGACGGAAAAGTTAAAATCGGAATGATTGACTTCGCCCAGAAACAACTCCATGACATCGTATTTGTGGAACTTCCCAGCGTGGGAGACACAATAACTCAAAACGAACCCTTCGGAACCCTAGAATCCGTCAAAGCAGTCTCCGATCTCATTGCCCCCATAAGCGGTACGATTGAAACGGTAAACGAAGAACTAGAATCTAAACCCGAACTGCTAAACGAAGACCCGTATGGTGAAGGATGGATTCTAATCGTAGCTCCAACAAATCTAGATGCAGACCTGAAAGTTCTCCTAAACTTCGAATCAGCAGTAGAATGGCACAAAAAACTCGCAAAAGAGGGGTAAAATAATTATATCCAAGAATCTTGAGAACACAATTATTCCTTGAAGTTCACTAGTTTAACAGATTTAATCTTAAGTTCTCGATTCAAATGACTATGAAACTAATAGCTATAACCAAAAGGGTTCCAAAGTTGGTATAGTTGAATAAGAGAGGTGAAACAATCACTTACCGTTTCCCCATCTTGCTTGAACATAACCTTTAATTATTTTTAGTCGAAAATAAAATATCCCAACCAGACAAGTATGAAAAAAACTTCGGTGAACAACAGTCCAGTAAAGGCGACCTTTTAGCAAGTCTCTGGTTGTTTGTCTTGGTCTCAAATGAATGGAATCCGATTTAACGCATAGACTTTGATGCCCCTTTGTGATTGCTTGGTGTAGATGAGTGTCTTCAGCTGATTCAACTTTTTTTAAACTTTCTATGTTTTCGCTTTCTAGTGCTATTTTTTTGTTAAATACATGTATTCCAGTGATCCATCTTTCACTGCCTAAAACTTTGTTTTTAGTTGTAACTAATAATCGTTGGAGCATATTTCGCCAATTAATCGGAAAATCTTTATACATAAAACTAATCAAGCCAATATCATTATTTTTTCCGATTAGATGCACATATTGTATTGTTCTCGAGTCTAAAATTATATCAGCATTACTAACTAACACCAAATTATTTTTTGCCAGTTTTGTTCCGTAAAACCTTAAAAAAGAGGTCCGAAACCTCCAATCTGGACTCTCTGGAACATCAACGAACTTGGTTTTGTTAATCAATCTATGACGTTCAGTTATTTTGTATGCAATTTCTTTGCTTTTATCTGTGCAATTATCGAAGAGCAGAATAATTTCATCAGGAAACAGTTGATAAATTGATGGTAAACTGTAAGATAAATACATCTGTTCATTATGTATGGGTAAGATTACAGTGAACTTGTTCATATTTGCTAACACATGGATCTATTCTTTTTATTCGTTTTAACAATTTCCATTTTTTCAGTCCATAAAAATATCCATGCATTCGTTTTAACATCCATTTTCATCAAAACATTATTTTCTTTTTTTTCTTGGATCTCAAGTTTTCTGCCGCATATGCAAACGAAGCCTCTGACTTTAGCGGGATTACCATAAACCAAAGCATTGGATGGTATGTTATTAGTGACCACACTACCTGCGCCTATCAAAGTGTTTTAAAGGAATTGGAAAACAAGCAAACTATGCTCTCTCATTAGTTGAAACACCTTACTTTGCAAGTTTTGAACATGATATTTATTTATGCAAAAATTGGTTTACACAGATTTGGTCAACATTAAAAAAAGGAGTGGCTGTTACTCAAGGAGTTAGGTTATCGTTAAATCCCACCCTTAGAGCATTTGAGATATATTCCTTAAAGAAAGATAATCCATATTCTAGTATTGATAATAATTTATATAATATACAATTAATACGGAAAATAGGTGGTTTTAGCGAAAAGCATCCATACAGTTCTGATCGTGAACTACAAGACAGAACGCGGTCCAATGGATTTAGGTGGATTGTAAATAAAAACATAATATCAAATCACATCGTGGTAGATTTTTTTAACCGCCTAAAACATATAGAAAACGCCTCAATATTAAACGATTACCCCGAACACAACAAAAAGAATAAACAACTTGAAAGGTTTTTATTTAGTCCAATAAGAGGAATACAAATCGCTTTTTCAGTTAATTATCCGTTAGCATTCTTTGCATATCCCTATTGGCGTTTATATAGATTAAAATCCGCTATAACTCTATAATTTCAAATTTGAAAAAAAGTCACGTCATTGTAGTTATTGATGGGTTCTATAATGTATGGGCGCGCAGTAAAACAATTATTCAATAAATGTAATCAATATTTTCAAAATGCGTATAGTATAATAAATAAAAAATATTAATATGTTAATACTCATTTATTTCGTATTGATTAGTCGTTAATATAGTTGTTTTCTTCGCGAAACTTAAATTTAACCCAAAACATCTTTAATTTTTTTTAATCACAACATACAAGTGATGCCTTATTTTTACTCAAATTATCTATATAGTTTTTATGAATGAAAAACAACCAACCTTTGCGCGCCAGGGTGTTTAGCAATAAATTTGTGGGTTGCATTAGCTTATATTTGGAAGAAGCTTTTAGCCTTAAACTGGAGCTTTATTCACTAAATTTAGGTTGTATTCGTGATTTCTTGACGTCTCTTTATGATAGAGAAGGAGATGATTGAAAGCAGTATAATCCTCTTTCATTAATCTATGCGCAGCGTCTTTGATGTATAAGTTGCAGTTTATATCTCCAAAATTCCTTATCCACAACCTACAGCTAACTTCATATATATCATCGTCTTTCATCGCAAATAATCTGATAATTATTAATCAATCAATATTAGATATTTGGCTATTTAGGGGTTGAAAAATTACTTGTAGGCGCACGCAGAACATTGATGCTACCATTAAATCCGGAAAAAAGCATAATAAAGATGTTTTTTTTAATTCAAAGCATTAGCATTGGGTGTATACATTTTTTGTTATGATACAAACGTTGGGTTTTTTCGCTTTCATTTGCCATTGTTAAGGATCATTTCATTTTTGTATTCTGGGTTTTCATTCACTTTCTGTTGGGAGCATTCTTTTTGGATTTGCAGTAATATCTCCAAGTCGTGAATAGTTATATTGAGAAGATTTCCATCGATTATTAACTTAAGTTTTGGATTTTTCATCTTTTTCTTTGCGTGAAGCCAACCAAGAATTGTCTTGATCAGCTTCTCAGTTAAATCAACGAATATTCCTGAAATAACTGACTCTCCAAAATATTCTGCTGACTCTTCTATTGGCGGAGGAGAAATGTTCAGATAATAATCATTATCTAAGTCCAATTTTATCTTTTGTTTAATTAACGCGAGAATCAAATCTTCAACAGCATCTGAAACTCCAAAAATTAAAGACTTCTCATCCATCTGTAATCCCTGGAATCAATATTTTTCACATTAACTATAAAAAACATGCCATTAATCAAATCCCTTTTTAAGGGACAGATAATTCCACTTTTGGAACTCAACTTTGAACCTAAAAGTATCTTGTATTCCACGTCCATTTCATGTCTTTATTAAATTCGTTCTGTCTATTCCTCTTTTTGCATCCAAATATCCTTTTATCATTTTTAGCCGATTGAAAATAATTGCTTGCACCAAAACTAACAGAAATGATCTTTGAGCAACATTCCAAGAGATTTGCCCACGTAAATAGTGCCTAGTTGGAGACTCTACAGGTCTTAAATGAAGAGTATTCGTTAAGACGATTATACTTTTGTGCTTCTGTCCTGAAATTAGCAATTTATGAAACAGTGTGTCCTCTCCCCGGGCCACTTTAGACAAATCTATTCTCCTGTTTTGGTCTTTCTGCCTTTCAGAAAACGCCTTTTTCCAGTCTTCTAAGCAAAAAAGAACATTGCCGCCCAACCATCTTTCACTTTGAGGCAAAGGTATTTTCATTTTCTCTAAAAACCGCTTAATCATATGACGGTATGAGATAGGAAAATCTAGATATTCAAAATTTATTAGTCTAACATCATCATTTCCAAGCAATGGGATATAGTTCTTGATTTTTGGGTCTAAAATCAAATCCGCGTCTGTCTTTAGCACCTTGTTGCATTTAGCCATTAGATAACCCATTCTTCTTAAGAATGTTGGCCGAAACGAAAATTCCGAACCCTCTTGGGCGGTGACTGTTTTGAAAACTGTTTTTTCAAAATAGTTCATTCTCTTCGTTATTCGTACAGCCACATTGTATGAATCGTCTGTGCAATTGTCGAATAGAAGAATTGTTTCTGTAGGATTTAACCTTAGCACTGAGGGCAAACTAAGCTTGAGTAATTCAGCTTCGTTATGAATTGGCATTACAACAGAAAAATCTGTTTTTTTGTCACGCATGACTATCAACATCTCTAATGAATGTCATCATCCTCTTAGAGAGGATAGACACCTCTCCAGCTAACAATACTCTTTATTCTCAATCATTTAGAGGATTATGCTGATAAATATATTCTAGTGCGCTTTATTTTTATGGCGCAACACCTCTTGTTCATTGAAAAATTTAAGCGCCAATTATTTAGAAACTAATGGTTTTCCCAAACACCGAAAAAGTATCGATCTTTTTAGTTGTGTAACATCAATGAAGTTTCGGGAATCAATCAGGCAGCAATTTGGGGCTAGCTTATTTATTTTTTCTTCGATGTTGTTTTCCCTAAAATAGGAGTGATTCACAAGCAGAATTATACAGTCTTTATCGATAATTGTTTCTTCTAGACTTCCGCTTTTTGCGCCGAAAGATTCTGAAGTTAAGGGGTCAAACGTCATTACGTTTTTAGAGAATTTGCTTAATTCTTCTATAACCGTTTTTGATGGAGTTCTTCTTAAATCAAGTACATCCTTTTTGTATGTCACGCCTAGAACAGCGAAACTTGAATCTTGCATAGTCTTGTTAAGGGTTTTTAGGGTTTCCTCTGCGATATGCAAAACATAAAAGGGCATATTCCTGTTTATTGCGGCGGCTTCTTCAATAAATTCTACATTTATTCCCATCTTTTTTGCTTTATACAATAAATAAAAGGGATCTTTTGGGATACAGTGGCCACCAACTCCTGGTCCGGGATAATGAGGCATAAACCCGAACGGTTTTGATGACGCAGCATCAATAGTTTCCCAAATATCTATTCCGAGTTTCTCAAAGAATTTTGACAAGTCATTAACAAGTGCGATATTAACGCTTCTGAAGATGTTCTCCAACATTTTTGTGGCTTCCGCAACTTTCAGAGAAGAAACAGGAACAACATTCTCAACGATTTGAGAAAACAACAAAGAAGCTACATCAACACTTTTTTTATTTAAACCTCCAACAATTTTTGGTATAACCTCTAGGCTCCATTTTTTATTTCCAGGATCAATTCGTTCAGGAGAAAAAGAGAGATAGAAATCTTGTCCAGCACGAAAACCTGACTGTTCTAGTAAAGGTTTAACTATCTCTTCTGTTGCTCCCGGATAGATTGTGCTCTCTATAATCACTAAAGTCTCCTTTCTAACGAATTTTGAAATAGTTTTACATGTATTTTCGAGAAAAATCAGGTTGGGAGTCTCATTTTCTTTTAAAGGTGTGGGAACATCAACAACAAAAACGTCAACAGTCTTCAAAACATTTTCTTCGTTTGAAAGATTCAGATTTTTTGAAATTTCAGATAACACTTTTTGTCTCTTCAATTCATCAGATGGTAAAAGAGAATCAAGTTCTGAGATTACTCTACCATTTGTAATATCTTCTAATCGCTTACGGTTAATGTCGTAACCGATTGTCTGAAAACCATTCTTGGCAAACAAGGATGACATTGGATACCCGACATGCCCTAATCCTAAGATTGCAACTACTACGGTTTTGTTTTTGATTTTATGCTTTAACATTTCAGGTTTATACTGAAACTTAGACGTATTTGTCTTTTGTCTCAGTTGTAGCAAAATTGAGTCATATCTTGTTTTACAGAAATAGAAAACATTTAAATCCTGTGAGACATCGTTACCTCATTCTAGAGGATCATTTAATGTCTGATGAAAATTCACATGGACTCACTTATCAATGCGTGAAATGTAGAGCCCAAGTTAGAACAGAAGAACTTGAGTTGCGTGGCGGTGGAGTAAAATGTACGATTTGCGGTTATCGGGTCCTCAAAAAGTTAAGACCTCCAGTAGTTAAACGGGTCTCTACAGGATAAAAAAACCTAGACCTTTAGTGCTTAGGATAATATCTTTCTATTTTAGGCTATTTTCTATATAGAAGCTATTTTTTCGTAGTTTCAAATAAACTGCATACTTAAATAGAAGGCTAGTAGTGATGTTAAAATTTGAAAAGGAGATGAATTACATGAAAGTTCCTTTGACCAAAAAAGTTGAAGGTTTCACAGTTAAAGAAAAATCGATTTCTCAACTTGTTTCCGAAATGGGAAAAACCGCTTATCAAGGTAGAAAATTGGCAGAAGCTGTGGACCTATGGGAAAAAATGGTTAAAGAAGACAACCTCGTAATTGTCCTAGGTTTGGCCGGTTCTATGAGCACCGCTGGACAATGGACACTAATCAACTGGCTTATCAAAAACAGGTTTATTGACGTAATAGTTTCAACAGGTGCAAATGTGTCAGAGGATATAGTTGACGCCATGGGGTTCGGATACTGGCAAGCTACCCAAAACATTAACGACGAAGAGCTTCTAGAGGCAGACATTAACAGATACTACGACGTTTACGGAATAGAAACTGACTACAGAGAGATGGAAGAACTTCTAACCAAATTTCTCCTAACCTTAAAGGCAGATTATCCATATTCTTCAATGGAAATACTAAACCTGCTCGGAAAATGGTTAAGTAAAAAGAAAATCGAAAGCATAACTGCAATCGCAGCAGAAAATGGTGTTCCTATCTTCAGCCCCGCAATGTTGGACAGCGCGTATGGCGAAGCAGTATTGATGGCGAAGAATGAAGGACACAATCTAATAGTAGATCAGGTTAAGGAATTTGATCAATTTGTTGGTATAGGTGAAAAAACTAAAGATACAGCCGTAATTTATCTTGGTGGGGGAGTACCCAAAGATTTTACCCAGCTACTTGCTATATCTATTTCTCCGAAAACTATGGATCAGGAAATAAAGGGGAGAGAAGGAAATCGTCGAAAAAGTTTGCAGGAGTATTATTATCCACACAAGTATGCAATTCAAATAACGACTGATTCTCCACAATGGGGTGGATTATCAGGATGTACTCTTGAAGAAGCTAAAAGCTGGGGGAAAGTTTCAGCAAAAGGCAGAGATGTCACCTGTTATTGTGATGCAACAATCGCCTTGCCCATCATAACACATGCACTTTATGAGAGAGTGAAAAAGAATGAACGAAAGAAAAGAGCCCCAGACTTTTCATGGCTATTGCCTAAGGCTTAACGAAAAACAAAAGATTAATAAAACATGTTTGGGAGGGATTTGAACGCTATGATTCCGAGATATGTGTTTATGACAAAGGGTGTAGGTAGCCATAAAGATTGTTTGCAATCTTTTGAATTAGCCCTAAGAAATGCTGGCATACAAGCATGTAATATAGTTACGGTTTCGAGTATATTGCCACCAGGATGTAAAGTTATTTCGAAAGATCGAGGACTAAAGATGATTCATCCAGGCGAGATTACTTTTGCAGTAATGTCAAAAAACTCAGTTCAAGAACCACACAGGCTAATTGCATCGTCAATAGGTATGGCTGTTCCCTCAAGCACAAACACTTACGGTTATCTCTCAGAGCATCATTCTTTTGGTCAAACAGCTGAAGCGGCAGGTAACTATGCCGAAGACTTGGCTGCAACGATGTTGGCGACAACCATGGGGATACCCTTTGATCCCGAGCAAGCATGGGATGAAAAAAAGCAGATATTCCAAACCAGCGGGATGATAATTAAAACAAGCAACATAACTCAATCGGCGAAGGGAGAAAAAACTGGGCAGTGGACAACGGTTATAGCAGCTGCAGTTTTTGTGCCTTAAAATTATTTCTGCAACATACCGACTCTTAAGCGCACAAACAATGGATAAAGAACAGCCCCTTGGAAAAAAGTGCGCGCTCAAAAATAAGATTAGTAGAATTCTTTGTCTCCCAGTTTTCGTAATGCTTTACCTTTAAGTTTCACAGCCGGTATCATTTCTTCGTCATCGTCTAGGTTTCTTTCTATAGTTTTGCGTTTAACAGATTCTCCGCATACACCACCGGGTAGCAACTGTCTTCGTACACATGTGGCATAGCTACAGTTTGCTATACTACAGTCTTCATCTGTCCATCTGCACCAGATTCGGTTCCCTTGGTAGATTACAGCTCTTTTAACGCATTTAAATAACCGACATTTTGGAGAACAATATTTTGTCTCAACCAAATTACGCCACGACCTTTCTATGAACAAAAATTCTTTGCAGTACTTCGTTATATCAGCAAGTTAAGCCTCTCCCTCGGAAAGTTATAAATTTTTTGTTTTTGAAATTCACATCTAAATCTTTACTTCTTTGGGAACTATTGAACAATGAGAGAAATAGGTATGAGCTGGGAAAAGTAAAATCAGATCTATTTATAAAAATTAATCAAATATTGAAAAGTGAAGAAATAAAGGGAATTGAGAAGTTGTTGGGTATATTACCTCTTCTGATAATATCTCTGAACATTATAAGAAGCGGTTTTTAAGATAGTTCAGTATTTATTATCCGATCAAACTCAGAAGTCACATTGTTTATTTTTTTATAAACATAAATTACCTCTAAAGTTATCACTACAAAAGATTTTTAAACCCAATCTCTGTATCCATCAACCGAGATGAAATCATGAAAATATTAAATGAATTTGTCCCAACACGAAAATTTCAGAAACTTGCTGAAGAACTCAAAGATCTGGTTGATGGATGGAATGTAACTGACAGTGCTGCTGGTTTTCCAGCGGCAAGCGGTGTAGTCGTAAGCTGCATACTCAAATCCAAATATCCAGATAAATATGTTGTGCCAATTTTCATACTCCACTACAAAGGACCCGTTGAAGTGGGAGGTTTAGCATTAGCATCCGATATTATAGGACTCGATGGCTTAATAGTGACTATGGGAGATAACCCAAAATTCGGTGAACCCATAAAAATGTTGAAATCGTCTGAAGGCGCCCGAGAGTTCTTGCGCACAAACGTAAAACTCAAGACCCTAAAATTAGGATGTCTGTTATCATCCAGACGGTCTCTTGAAGATAACATTGAACGTGTAAGAGGCGACTGGGATTTTATTTACTTCATGAGACTCGAAGATAAAACATTCCCAATGCTTGAGGCAATCGCCAAGGAATGCAAAAAACTGAACAAACCAATATACGCATATTTCTTAGTAGCTACAGAAAAAAACGCAAAGACAATGGAAATGATCGGATGGCCTGCTACCACAACCATGGAAAAAGTTGAAGAAACAGCTGCAAAACTTGACGGAGTGGTAGATGGTATAATAGCCACTTGTGCTGGAGACGCCGAAGGCGACAAAGAGATGCTTCAAAAACTACAAAAGTTCCGAGACTAACGCGCTTAATCAGAACATCAATATTATGTGATAGTTATCGAACAATGGCGTCTTGATATATGACTAAATTTGGTAATCTTGGCGCCACAAACACCTTTTTTAACAATAAAAAACGGAATTATGGGAAACAAACAAGTGATATGGTTAATAGTTGAAAACAGAAAGCTTACTCTTGCATACGCATGATATGAGTAATTCAAACTGAACTCTAGTCAAATATAAGTTGCTCTATAGCTTCTAGAACAAGCTTTTCTAGATAAACAAGTTTCTCGGTTATTTTCAATGGGTTTATTAAAATTGTTACTATCTTCTTTCAATGTTTATATCCTAACAAAGTGGGAAGTTAAAAGTTGAAGTCTTCAGTTCCCAACGAAATAATTCGAATGTTGCATAAGCAAAAGTACCATCTGGTGGGAAACCACTCTGCAGTAAAACGATGCAGATGGCTCTACAACAGCATAATTCAGGACAGAACCTGCTACAAACAGAAATTTTATGGGATAAAGAGTCACAAGTGCCTTCAAATGACACCCTCGGTATTTCAGTGTACCCTAGGATGTGTTTTTTGTTGGCGTGCCCAGAGCGGAGATCACAACATGCATTGGGACGAAACGCAGATGCCAAAATGGGATGATCCTGAAACAATAATTGAGGGTTGCATAAGAGAGCAAAAACGAATATTGACAGGATACAAGGCAACCCCTAACGCTAACCAAAAGAAACGTTTGGAAGCATTAACACCAAAACATGCGGCCATAAGCCTGACAGGAGAACCAACCATTTACCCACACTTAGACGGATTAATTAAAAACTTTCACAAACGAGGTTTAACCACATTCTTAGTTTCAAACGGCACTGATCCTGAAGCGCTCTCGAAACTAAAAGAAGAACCCACCCAACTTTACATTTCAGTTTCAGCATTTAATAAGAAAATTTTCTCTAAGATTTGCCGTCCCCACGTTAACAATGCTTGGAAGAAACTTAACGAAACCTTAGAGTTGCTTCCCAGCTTCAATTGCCCCACTGTTATCAGATTGACTTTAGCGAAGAACCTTAATCTTGAATATCCAGAATGTTTTGTAGAGCTGATCAGAAAAGCCAATCCCACGTATATTGAACCAAAGGCCTACATGCATGTGGGCTTTTCGAGGCTGCGTATGGAATACAATAATATGCCAACTCATACAGAGATTAAAGAATTCGCAAATCAGATTACATCAAAATTAAATTATAACATTTTGGATGAGGCCACGGAAAGTAGGGTAGTTCTGCTAAGCCGCTTGGAAAAGGCTATTAAGTTAGCCTAAGCTTCATTTTGAAATGTTTTTGGCTGTGAAATTGATGTCATTGAAAGAGGTTCTAGAAAAGATTCAGTTAGATTTGAATGGAAAAGAGATTGTTAGAGAAGAGGTGCATAGGAACATGCGAAAGGCAACCAGACTCTCTAAACAGGCAATTCAGGTCACACACCAAGAAAGATTTGAAGATGCTAAAACCATGCTTTCAGAAGCTAAAACTCTCTTCTCCAAACTTCAGAAGACATCTGAAGATCATCCATATATGATGAACAGCGGATCTGTTGGAGCCGCCTTCGAAGAGCACGCTGAAGCTCAAATTTTGCTTACGCTAATTCAGGAAGATCGATTTGTCGATCCGAAAGAGATCAACGTACCAGTAATCCCCTACATTCTATCATTAGGTGACGTAATTGGAGAGCTTAGGCGAAGAGCACTCGATTTGATACGAAAGGGAAAAGTGGAGGCGTCTGAGAAGTGTCTAGAAAAGATGGAACATATCTACATCGAGTTGACAGCTCTGGATGACGCATACGTCATAGTTAACGGACTTAGACGAAAATGTGATGTTGCAAGGCGTCTAATAGAAATAACACGAGGAGATATCACCAATGAGGTACGAAGAAATACCTTAGAAAACTCGATTATAGAGTTAGAGAAAAAAATCGAAAAGAGAAACAAACAGAATACACAATTAAGACAATAAACCATTTGAGCCAAGACTAGTGGCCAGTGAAACTTTAGCCCAAAAATTAAGTACGAAAATCGGCTGAAAAGATTGGATTAAAGGAGAAATTCTTTCATTTTTACTATTGGCGCAGTAAAAAAATTGGGGATATTTGGTTAATATATTAAATTTAGAGTCCAGATTCATAAATGATTAATTAGCGAAAGGAATCTTTTATCTTGTTTCAACAGGTGTTATAATTGACAGCGATTCCACAGGTTCCTGAAAATATAGTACAAAGGAAGGTTATTGTATACAAAGCTAGAGTAGATCCAGCTACTTTAAAGCAAACAGCAGAAGAAATGAAAAATGAATTGTTCGTTAAACGTTTTTCCAAACCAAAACCTGAAGACATTCATGTAGTTTCAGTTGATAAACATTATGAACCCTATATTCTTGTTGATGCAAAATATAAAATCGAATATTACACAAAGAAAAATTATACTTTCGAGGTTACCGAGAAAGCGAAAGAAGTAAAGATTCTAGGGGAATCCTTCAAACCTCAAATGGTTCCTATTCCTGACAGTGAGCCTGAGCAGTTTCAAAAGGTTGTCAGCATCGAAGGACAAGAATTGTCGTGCTATGAAGATAAAGCATATTTCATCCTTGACAAGAACGGACATGAAATATCACCAGACCAAGTTCCAATAGCTCCCTCCGAAGATAATCCCAAAAAAATATTGAAAGAATTCGGAAAGAATGCTGAAAAAATAAAGGTCTCTAACCGGGATGTGCTATCTCTAGCAAAAACTAAGCTGATAAATAGACCCGCAGAGGTAGGCACCTATGAAGATGAGCTGTTTCAGGTCACCGAATACGCAATAATCTACAATCCGGTCTATAAAATAACATTTAGAAATACAAAGAATAAAGAAGAAAAAACAGTCAGCGTTGACGGTGTCACAGCTGAAATAATCAACCAATAAGAGACTTTTAATCGGATCCAAATACACTTTTTCTTTTTGAGTTGAAAGATAATTTTCTAAAAATTAATAAGGTTTTGGAAATCGATAATTGGTAACTTAGCAAAAAATGTATCATACTAAAATTGAAAAGGGAAGGTTAGCATTTGACGCTAACCGGAAAGTTTTCAGATTCAAAAAGTCTGATTAATTTTCTGTTAGCACACATTCATCATATTCTTTTTCAAGTTTGTTCTTGTGTGAAAGTTCTTCTTGAGCTAGTTTAGAGAATACTTCACCAATTTTTGTTCCTTTTAGACCCAGAGTCAATGTTCTGTAATAGTCATAACTGGTCTTTTCTCGTTTCGCCGCATATACAAGAATAGCTTCATAATCTGCTTCAGAAGACAATGGAGTGTCATCCATCATATCTACAATCTTAAGGTCTTGAACTGACCCACTGTGGGAACCCAACTCTGAAATTTTAGTTTCATCCTTTATTATTGCTTCCAGTTTGTTTTTGTGTCCTTTCTCGTCATCTACCAACTGTTTAAGGAAAACTTTTGATGCGGGATATTTTGCATTCTCTAAAGCCTTTGTATAAAGAGCAATAGATTGTTCTTCAACTTTTACTGCTGCTTCAATAATTGATTTCCAATTCAGGTCACTCAACGTTAACGCCTCTCAGAAACTTTTTGTGGTCACTCATGAAACATAAAGTTTTCGTGAAACTTGAACAACTGTAACTACTTGTTTGTATTATGCCGCTTAAAATAGGCATCTACTGTTGGATATCTGGCTTTCACTTTGTCTCGCCTTTTTTTTGAGCAAATATTCTGTTGGATATTCAAAACATCTTTTGGATTACTGAAGCTTTCGGTTTTGCCATCCTGACGCATTCTATTGACATGTATACAGTCGTCCACCATACAATTTGTTACACATGCAGTACAGTAAATGCATAAATCTTCTACTATACCAATCTCTCCGGCTTTCCAATATAGTGCGTTGGTAGGGCAAGCTTTTACGCATAAATTGCACTCTATTCCTCTGCAGGTTCGCATATCAATTTTCAAGTTACCTTCTTTGAAGCATTCCTTGACACCGATCGATTCTAGAAGCTCAGTGCGTCTGCTTTTTGGAGCCTTTTCTTGATCTTCAGAAGCTTCTTCGAGGAGATTAAAAATGTTCACGCTTTGCTCATTATCTTTACTGGACACTTGGCGCATCTCCTCTTGGCTTCTCTTCATTATTCAGAGGTGTATTCTTCCTACAAAATGTTACCTATTTTGCATTAAATAAAAATGTCAAACCAAAAAAATCTAACAAGAAGGTAACAACCAAAAATAACAAAGATAAAGAAGCTTCTTGATGTATAGAACGTAATTTATTTTAGACAAAACCAGTAAACAGAACATCAGCGTCACATGTGATGAAATGTGAGTAGCAGATACAAAGCTGTTGCAATTGAGATGCAATATTGGAAACCAAGAGATGATTACATCAAGCAGATAATCCAAGCGATAAAAAACGTAGTACAAGAAGGAGACATTATAACCATCTCCGAAAAAGCAGTCTCCACAGCGATCGGTAACCTAATCGATGAAAAAAAAGTTAAACCAACTATGCTTGCTCATTTTATAGCCAAACATTGGATGAGAATTGTCTGGCCATATATTCTTGGACCTATATGCCATCTGCGACAGAAAACCATAATGCAACTCCGTTCATATCCTATTGAAGAAGGGAGCAGGCACAAACAATTAGCCTTAGATCGGGGTGGTTTTTTACAAGCTTTGATGCATGGTTCAGAAGCAAGCATTGATGGAAGCAACATTCCTTATTCATATGTCAGTCTTCCCCTAGAAAACGCTTGGGAAATAGCTCGAGAAATAAAAAACCAAATAGAAACTGAACTAAGGAAAACTATAACTGTTGTTGTCGTAGATACAGACAAAACATACTCTCTTTGGGGGTTTCATTTTACTCCTCACCCAAAACCCATCAAAGGAATTCATTCTATTGGCGGAGTCTTGGCTTACATTGGTGGTAGATCACTTAAGTTGAAGAAAAGAGCTACACCTCTAGCAGTTGTTGGGGTTCAATATTCAACCGAAGAAGCTATCGAAATTGCAAAAATAGCTAACAGAACACGGGGAAGCGGGTCAGGTAGAACGGTTTGGGATATGGTTCAAAAATTCAATGTTAACCTTACTGATGTAACGTGGAAAATGCTTGGAACGGTAAAACATCACCCTATAGTAATAATAAGATCCAAAACCCAAAAGAAGAAGTAACTTCAAAGTTACAAGTTCAGGAGAAGAAGAAATTGGTATCAAATGAAAATCAGATGAATACATTCTTTGATCCAAAAGGAGTGGCAATAATTGGTGCATCCCGTAGAACCATGAAGGCAGGGCATGTTATCTTCAAAAACTTCGTTATAAACAAACAGCGAGGACTCTTCAAAGCAAAACTGTACCCGGTTAATCCAAATGAAAAATCCATCCAAGGCTTCCCCTGTTACGCCTCAATTTTAGACATAAAAGACGAAATTGATTTGGTTGTAATAGTTGTTCCTGCTAAAATTGTTCCAGATATTATGAAAGAGGTCGCAACTAAGGGAGTTAAAGCAGTAGTAATAATCACATCAGGATTTAGTGAAGTTGGAAACCATGAACTAGAAAAAGAAGTAACATTGATCGCAAAAAATGCTGGAATCCGAGTTCTTGGTCCAAATTGTCTTGGTGTTTATGACTCCAAAACTGGCGTAGACATGCTGTTTCTACCCGAAACAAAAACACTTACAACAGGGGATGAAGTAGTAGCCACGCCACGCCCAATGGAAGGTCCCACAGCCATAGTCACGCAGAGTGGTGCTTTCGGTGCTGCCGCCTTGGACTATCTTTCGGGTAAACAGATGGGTGTAAGCAAATTTGTAAGCTTCGGCAACAAAGCAGACATAACCGCATCAGAAATGCTTAGCTACCTCTTGGACGACGAAAGAACCCAAGTTATTCTTTTCTATGCTGAAAGTATAGACAATGGAAGAGAGTTTATGCAAGTTGCTCGAAAAGTTACTCCAAAGAAGCCAATTATTGCTTTGAAAGTGGGTCGCTCAGAGGCGGGAGCACGAGCTGCCGCATCGCACACAGGATCAATTGCTGGTTCTGACGAAATATATTCCAGTGCGTTCAAGCAGGTCGGTGTTCTTAGAGCAGGTGACCTGGAAGAATTTTTTGATATGGGTAAAGCTCTAGCTTTTCAGTCTCCTGTTGCTGGTAAAAATGTGGCAATAATCACTGATGCAGGTGGACCGGGTATAATGGCTGTTGACGAGTGTATAGCTCAAGGTTTGACGGTGGAAAGATTTTCTGATGAAACCATAGCAAAATTTGAAGCACTCAAGAAGGAGGGAAAGATTCCGCGTTTTGCAACTAACTATAATCCTGTTGACTTAACAGGCTCTGTAACTTCAGAAATGTTTGAGGAAGGCATAAGGATTCTTTTTGAAGATCCAAAAATAGATGGCATCATCGTTTTGGGTTTGCACCATCTTCCTGCACTTCAAGAGGACTTTGTTGACCGTGTTTGGAAATTGAGTGAAAAATACAACAAGTCAGTTGTTGCTTGTGATATCGGAGAAACTGAGATGGCTCTCTACATTCGTTCAAGATTTGATAGGCTTGGGATTCCCGCTTATTTCTCTCCAGAAGATGCTGCTCGTGGAATGGCTGCCCTTGTTAAGTATGGATTATACTTGAAAAAGTGTGGACAGTTTGACCAGTATGTGGACTTGTTCATGAAACGAAAAAAACAATTGATATAACATCAGATTTAGGGTTGATCCTTTAGCCATTGACCAACTTTCCGGAATAGATTACTTGTCGACATATCTATGACAGGCACCATAATTCTTTCTTTTGTTTCGATAATAGACCTGTATTGAGGCATTAGTGCATAACTTACGAATGCCCAATAAACCTTTTTTTCTTCTATGAGAGCTTTCGCGGTAATTTCTGTTGATGTAGGTAATGGATAATAAATGAAGACGACTCCGTTTGCCCAGTATACTCCGGTTGTTTTTCCACCAACAGCGATGGTTGCGAATCGTGCAAGATCATCTACAGTATTAAAACGGGTTTGCTCCATTACAATTATCTCTTTGAAAGATTCCCCTTTAATCGTTGGGTCTGTCATATAGCATGCTTCCCAAAACAATTTCAGGTGATGACAGGATAATAAGAATTTGGGTATCTATATTTGGTGGATCATATTTGGTTATATTGGGGCAGCTTTGGCGGGGATTTTTAGTCTTTTTTCGATTTCTTTGGCGAAGATTCTGGCAGCTTCGGATCGATACCTGTCAGTTATGACCATTCTTGGATTGCATCTCTCCACATATTCAAGTAGCTCATTGAAATCCGAATGGTCACTTAAAGCAATAACGTACTCATTTTCGCCAACTTTTCGGCACGGCTTCCTGAACTCCCACCCACTCGCCGAAATACGTAAAGCATCACCTTCAACCTTTTTCCTAGAAAATGAATGATAGAATACAATACAAGGTTCATTTTGATTTAGCATTGATTGTGATATTTCACCATCAAAGGGGAGAAGATGGCGCCCAAGTTTCATTCCATGCTGTTCACACACTTTTGAAACCCTGAAAATCTTTTCAGGAACAATAAAAGGCGTTTTAACTTTAGCTTCATACAATATTCGCATCATCTTCTGAAGCTTACCGTGATAACCAAAAACGTAGACTGGACCACGTTTTAATCCTTGCTCAACCAAAGAAATAAGCATCCCTTCAACCATCATACTAAATGGTCTAACGCGAACAGGATCACCGTAGGTAGCCTCCATAACTAGAATGTCAGCATCAACTAATGGAGTTCTGGAAAATCTAAAATCGCTAGTATATAGTATCCGCGTTTGCTCTTTATCTTCCACCAGAGCCTGAGCGGTTCCCAATATGTGATCAGCATAATGTAACGTCAGCGTTTCATCTCCATAGGTAAGAGCTTCTTCATAATCCAGAGTTTTCACTGTTCCCCTAGACAGGAAGCGGGGACCCTTCAAGGCGCTGATTAGATCCATCGTAGCGGGAGTCATCACTGTGGCTTCGCAAGTCTTAAGGCTCTTTCCCAGCCCAACCATGTGGTCTGCATGAGCGTGAGTAACAACCCTTATGGGTCTAGCTTCATCGTATGCATCACATGCTACATGTTTGCCTAAAAGAACAGCCCCCAACTTGGTTACGTTAGCCTTAGACAGGATGGACTGTGTTTCGGACACCTTCAGTTTCTCCATTTTAATGAAACTGATTATATTGAAGCTATAAAACAATTCTTGTATAATTTTTACGAAAAACTGCAGTTCACAAGTTTTTAACAGTATTATTGATTTACTTTAAAAAATTAGGACAACTTCAACTGTCTCTTGGGCTTAGCATACAGTCCACCATCTTTGGACATACAAAGCACACCTGCGGGATAGATTCGTCTTTTGGTCGGTTAGCTAAGTATCCGAATGTTGCAGGACAAACAGAACTTGATTCTTCTTTTCTTGCTGAAAGTGGAAGTTCCGGTTCCTCTTTCTTGACAGGAAGCTCAACCTCTAGTTCATCTTTTAGTGTATCCTCTTTTTTAATTACGAGTTCAGGTTCATCTTTAGGTTCTTCGGTTTTTTGTTTTTTAATTTTTTTATTTCCATTAGAACCTGGAATCAAGGCTTTAACTTTCCTGAAGAAGCTTGGGCCTGAATCTTTTTCCTGTTCGAGAACTTTGCTTTCAGAGTGTTCTTCAACACTTTCCACATATTCTTCTGTTTCAATGACTTCATCTTCGTCGTTAAGGATAGGTTCTGGATCTGCTTTTTGTTCAATGATCTTTTCTGGAGTAGCTGTTTGTCCAATCGGGGGTTCTGTTTCCAAGTTGGCAAAGCAGTAAGGGCAGGCATTGTACTGTTTTGGTGGTGTGACAGAGGTAATAGTTAGAAGAATAGACTCCTTGAATTGTCTTTGACATTTTGGATTTGGACAATTAACAATTAAAGATTCTTCCAGCAATCTCACCGCATCTCGGATGTTCGTTAAATAGAGTTGCTCTGTTCAACATATTTAGGTTTAATGAATCTGAAATATATACATATAATCTCCCTAAAAATTGCCTTTTTAGGATTTTAGCTCCAATTTTTAGGTTATTTTTCTAAGATAGAAAACCCGAATTCTCTGTAGGATATCATTAACCGAAAACTAGAACGGTAATTTGCTACTCTCAAATATTTGTATAACTTTAAATCAGGGATAACCTAAGTTTTGTTTGATTATTAAGTCGATATGTGAAGTTTTTCGGGTGAAAGGATATGGTTTTGCGAATTTTTAACACAATAAGCGGCGAATTGGAAGAGTTTAAACCTTTGATAGATAAAAAGGTTGGTGTATACGTTTGCGGACCTACAGTATATGACTGGGCTCATCTGGGTCACGCAAGAACATATATTGCTTTTGATGTTATTGTTCGTTGGTTAGAGTTTAGAGGTTACAAGGTTCTTTATATTCAGAACATAACGGATGTTGGTCACTTAACTATTGACACGTCTGAAGATAAAATTGTGAAACGGGCAGCAGAAAAAAAAGTTGAGCCGATGAAGTTAGTAGAATTTTATATGAGAGAATATTTCAAAGATCTTGATGCGTTAGGGGTGAAACGTCCAGACATTTCTCCCAGAGCCACAGGTCACCTCATAGAAATGATAGAAGCAATTCAAGAACTAATACAGAAGGGATACGCCTATGAAATAAACGGGAATGTTTTTTTTGATGTATCCAAAACTAAGGATTACGGAAAGCTCTCCAGGATTAAGATTGAAGCCACACTTGAGGGATCCAGATTCGAGGTTCATGAAGATAAGAAAAATCCCAGAGACTTTGCACTTTGGAAACGATCTGAACCGGACACAGTTCTTAAATGGTGGAGCCCTTGGGGTACAGGGTTCCCAGGTTGGCACATCGAATGTGCAATTATGGGTTTGAAGTATTTAGGTAATCATATTGACATTCACGGAGGTGCTCGTGATCTGATTTTTCCACATCATGAGAATGAGATTGCTCAGAGTGAAGCTATCACTGGGGAGAAGCCTTTTGTTAAGTATTGGATGCATACTGGTTTTCTCAAGATAAATGGGGAAAAGATGGCGAAATCGTTAAGTAACTTTATCAGAGTTAGGGATGCATTAGAGAAATATTCAGCTGAGGCTATCCGTCTATTTGTTTTATCAACACATTACAGGAATGAAATAGATTTCACTGACAAGAAGCTAATTGAAGCTCAAAGTAATTTGAGACGGATTTACAACACTTTGGATGTCTTAGAAGATGCTGACAAAGTTTCATTGAAAAGAGAAATGAATGACAACGAAAAAATGTTCATTAAGTTAGTGGAAAAGCTTAGAAAAGATTTTGTAAATTCCATGGATGAAGATTTTAACACTCCAAAGGCTCTAGCTTCCATCTTTGAGATGTCGAAGGAGATTAACAAGTTCATTGATGAAAACAAACAAGTGAGCCACCAGACACTGGAAAAGACTCATCAGATCTTCTCGGAAATGAACAAAGCTTTGGGGCTCTACAAAAAAGAAAAGACTAAAGATGTTGAAGGGAAGGTCGTTGATGATTTGATGCAACTTCTTTTTGAATTGAGGGAGAAATTGCGCAAGAAAGGAGATTACAGTTTATCTGATGAGATCAGAACACGATTGAAGGAGTCAGGTTTGATTATAGAGGACACAGTAGAGGGACCAAAGTGGAAACTAGCCTAAAAACTGTATACGACACGGTTATAATTCGCTTCAGCGGTGAATTGTGGCTAAAAAAGCTTTGGACCAGAAAATATTACGAGAAGCGTTTAGTCAAAAACTTGAAGGCAACACTCAAACATTACAAGGTCCAATATAGTGAGCTTGTTCGTAGACACGGTAGATTCTACCTGAAAACCACTTCTGCGATTGCAGCAACAGATAAACTGGCAAGAGTCTTCGGAATATCTTCAATTTCTCCCGCGATTGAAACAACATCCAAATTTGATGATGTGATCGACAGCAGCCTAATGTTGGCTGGAACCACGTTAAAGAAGGGAAATAGTTTTGCAGTTAGATGTAAACGAGTTGGCAAACAGGACTACTCTAGCGCGGACGTCCAAAAGCTGCTTGGCCAAAGAGTTCTTGATGAATTTGGTAAGAAGTTGGATCTACGAGTCAATTTAGGTGACCCGGATGTTGTTTTGGGTGTTGAAATTAGAGACGATCAGGCCTTTGTTTACTCGGAGACTATTGCGGCTGTTGGTGGAATGCCTCTTGGGGTTCAACCTAAACTTATTGGCTTGTTTAGTGGAGGAATCGATTCAGTAATTGGATTGTGGTTGGTAATGAAACGAGGATGCCCAGTTATACCAGTATACTTTGATAATAGTCCCTTTACTGATGAGACAACTACAGAACGAGCGTTACGTGTTGCTGAAGTCTTGTTTAGTTGGTCGATTGGGTTCCCAAGAAAAGTTTACATAGTTCAACATGGCGAAAACCTGAAGCAAATAATGGAAACAAATAGGAAATATTCATGCTTGCTCTGTAAACGTATGATGTATCGAGTCGCTGAGCGGTTGGCACATCAATTGTGGGCAGAGGGAATTGTAACTGGAGAAGCAATAGGTGAGCAAGCCAGCCAAACATTGACCAACCTGAAGGTACTCAACGATTCAGTTAAAGAGTATCCCGTTCATAGACCTCTACTTGGTTTTGACAAACATGAAACAGAAACAATATCAAGAAAAATTGGAACTTATGAAGTTTCGAGCAAAAAGGCCGCACCGTGTACTGCAGTTCCTTATCAACCATCCACTAAGGCGAAGTTGGAAGAGGTCCATAAGGCGGAGAAAAAGCTGGATATAGAAGGTATGGTTAAGCGATCGATTAAGTCGATCAAAATCATTGAGTTATGATTTCAGTTTTTTATTAAGTTTTTATCCTACGAATTTGTAAAAAATTTTGTAAATTATCGTGTATCGGGTTTAGATATAGCTCCAGGGGCATATAAAATGGTAAAATGGCCTTTGTTTAGCTAAAACGAGAGACAAATGGTATAGAGAAAAAATAATGAAGACTACTTGAATAATGAAAATTTTCTCGGACATAAAAGGTAACTAAATTCGTATAAAGCATAAAATAGTTTTGTGTAGAAAATATAGTTCAAAACAGGAAAATCTCACGCGGTAATGGAGACGGTCCATAATGTTTCTACTCGTCTGCAGATGTCACATCGGTACTTTGTCATATAGCCACATGTTTCGTCTATTTTCATCTCGGATTTACAGTTACAACAATTCATATTTATTCACCTCTGATTTGTTGAACAAAAAATTTTTAACTATCCAAACTTGGGTTGTTGTTAGATTTTTGCACAATCTTAAATCATAAAGAGAGTCATATATACATTAACCTTATAATATATATAGACTATATAGTCATTAGATCTAGTTTGTATTTTACAAAGTATTGCTCAACTTGTGATGTCGATTTTTTTAAATAAAATGCTAAGTTTTGTCCATGGCACAATTAAGTCTATAGATTTCGGTTTGAATTAAAGTTAAAAGGTTTTTAGGTATTCTTTAGATGTGGTTTGGAAATCTGCTTAAGTGTTCCGTTGTTATAGTTGTTTGTTATGTCAGCAGTTGATATTGCTGTTCGAGTCTTTCGGGAACTTGAACTTGAAGATCTTCAAGTACTCGAAGCTATTGAAAAACAGCTGAAAAATTATGAGCATGTACCGAAAGATGCTATTAATAAACAGGCAAATTTGCAGCTTCAAGAAATTGAGTATAGAATACCAATTCTCATAAAAGAGGGACTAATCCAAGGTTGGCGAGGAAAATATATAGGTTTCAGCTTAACAACTGCAGGTTATGATATATTAGCAATTAATACGCTAGTAAAAGCGAATATTATCGAGGCATTTGGTAAATCATTAGGTGTAGGAAAAGAGTCAGATGTGTACGACGCTCTTGCACCTAACGAACAAAGAGTTGCTCTTAAATTTCATCGACTAGGTCGAACAAGCTTCAAAAAAACGAAAATCAAACGAAACTACACATCTGAATACAATTACACTCCTGATTGGCAACATCAATCTAGAATCGCAGCGAAAAAAGAGTATGCCGCCTTGAAATTGCTACATAACAGGGGTGTCGCAGTTCCAGAGCCAATAAAACAAACCCGTCATGTATTAGTCATGAGCATGATAGAAGGACAAGAACTTTATCGTCACTCAACTTTGCATGATGCAAAAGCTGTCTTAACCGAAATATTAGAAAACGTAAGAAAGACTTACCAAGACGCCAACATGATCCATGGAGATCTTAGCCCATTCAATATCATTCTAAAACCAAATGGACATATTCTCATAATAGATTGGCCACAAAATGTTTCCACGAAACATCCAAACGCAGAAGAACTTCTAAAAAGAGATCTAAATAACATTCTAACCTTTTTCCAACGAAAATATGAAATGAAAAACAGACTAGAAGATACCTTAATCTATGTTACAGAAAATAAACCCAAAAACAGTTTATAAATTGAATATGTTTAACAAAAAAGAATTCATATTTCACGAGGTAAATCGGTACATATGTATAAGATATTATTTCCTCTTAATAGGACACTTCCATAGTTAGCAGTAAGTTTCTCGTTAACCCGTTCGGTTGCCTTATCGAGCAACAGGTTCATATGACTATCACAGCGAACCATAGTTCCTCTATATTCAACTCCGTTCTTCAGAACTATTCCCACATAGTTGTTTAACTGTTTTGTCAAGGCATTCAAAGGTTTTCTACTTGGTTCCAATGTATCACCAGCAACCAACTACTAACATAAATTACGGTTAATAAAAGTTATGAACAACAACAGGAGACGTCAACCATATAAAGATAAAACAACAAGTAACTTGAGAAGGATAACTAAAATTTAAGATGTTATTAACTTAAAATTTCTTTAAAAATATCCTCAACCAGTTTCACATCCAGTTTCTCAAGGGCTTCAGTACTTAGAACGTCATACCAAAAAGCATTCGACAGATAACCGTAAACTGATTTATCTTTTTTTAGAAGATAGGGCAACACTTCGCCCATAAAATCCAGTTCTGCCTTTTTTCCCTTGATGAGTTTCATCATTCCAAGTAGTTTTCCGTTCAATACAGAAATTCCAACACTAACTGGTTTCTCTAATATTGGCTTTTCTTCAAACCCAACAACTTTGCAGTTAGCATCCAAGTTCGCCAAGCCAACTCTAACTTTGAAACCTAAAGACAAAGCAATAGTACTCCAAGCCTGTTTGTTTTTGTGGTATTGTATTAAATCTGTAAGATTCATATTGGTTAGGATGTCTCCATAATAAACCAAAATAGTATCATCAGGATTCACGGCCCCATTGTCATATGCATTCAACACTGCACCACCGGTTCCTTTCGAGTTTGGTTCATCTTCAACATAAGTGATATTTAGGCCAAATCGGGAACCATCCTCAAAGTAGTTGATAATCTGCTCTGACTTGTAATTAACTAGAAAAACCAAGTCTTTGATTCCATGAAACTTGAATAGTCTAACCACATATTCTAAAAGTGGTTTCTGTTTAATTCCGATAGGAACCATGGTTTTTTGAACATAATATGTTAAAGGTCGAAGTCGGGTACCCTTACCGCCACAAAGTACTATACCTTTAACATTATCCATTTGTAAACCTACCAAAATATAAAGAAAAAAGAAGAAAATTGGAGTTCGTTTTTAATCAGTCTCGGATTCAATCTCTTCGATTGGTCTAGGAGGCGGAGTTGTCCCCATTGTCCAGCCAATCCATGCACCTATCGCTAAGATTGCGACAAAAGCGATCAGCACTGGAACTGCAATCAGCCAGAATCGAACTTCGACTGCGTCACCCAAAGGAATTATATCTTTGATTAATGGATCATAAGCAAAGAGTGTAACGACATATCCGATTATGACTACTGCACAAACAATAAAGATTATCCATCCGATGGCTTGATCTTTACTAACCATTTTATTATTCACCACGATGTAGCCAACTCTATCTAAAACCCTATTATAAGCTTTATTGTTAAATTAGATAGTTCCAGCTTCCCAAGTGGCTAAATACTTCTTCTGCTCGTTAGTTAGTTCATCAATCTCAACGTTTATTGCCTTCAATTTCAAACGTGCCACAAGTTCATCGATTTCTTTGGGTACCCTATAAACACGGGTTTCCAATCCGCTGTTCTTTACCAGATATTCAGTTGATAGTGCTTGATTTGCAAAGGACATGTCCATAACCTCTGAAGGGTGACCCTCTGCCGCTGCAAGATTCACAAGTCTGCCCTCAGCCAACAAATGAAGCTTCCTTCCATCTTCAAGAGTATACTCTACGAGATTAGGCCGCAATGTTCTCTTTGATTTGGACATTTTCTCTAAATCGGGTATTCTGATTTCGACGTTAAAGTGCCCGCTGTTGGCGATTATGGCGCCATCTTTCATCTTTTGCATATGTTCATTTCTGATGACACTTGTATTCCCTGTGAGGGTTACGAACACATCTCCGAGCTCAGCTGCTTTGTTCATGGGCATCACTTGGAAGCCATCCATCACTGCTTCTAGTGCCTTTGTCGGATCAATTTCAGTGACAATTACTTTGGCGCCCATGCCTTTGGCTCTCATCGCTAAGCCTCGTCCGCACCATCCGTAACCTGCAACAATGAAATATTTTCCAGCTAGTAAAATGCTTGTTGCGCGTAATATTCCATCTATTGTGCTTTGTCCTGTGCCGTAGCGGTTGTCGAAAAGATATTTGGTGTATGCGTCATTCACTGCGATTATAGGGTATTTGAGAGCGTTATCCTTTTCCATTGCCCTTAAGCGGATGACACCTGTTGTAGTTTCTTCGGTTCCACCGATTACGTTCTTTAGCAAGTCGGTTCGTTCCTTGTGGAGCGTACCCACAACGTCCGCACCGTCATCTAAGGTTACTCGAGGCTCATGGTCTAGAACCTTGTTTATGCACCAGAAGTACTCGTCGGTTTTTTGGTCGCGCCAAGCATAAACATTTATTCCTTTAGTGGCAAGGTAAGCTGCCACCTCATCTTGGGTGGAAAGGGGGTTTGATCCACAAAGGGCAACTGTTGCTCCTCCAACTTTGAGTGTCTCTGCGAGAACAGCTGTTTCTTTGGTTACGTGAAGGCATGCGCCTATGGTTACACCTGCTAGGGGTTTCTCTTTTTCGAACCGGGCCTTAATCTGTGCCAATACTGGCATATGTTTTGCTGCCCACTCAACAAGTAATGCTCCCTGAGGAGCCAAATTCAGGTTTTTAACTTTATAATCTAGCATCAGCATCATCTTCCTGCTTCTATTGAAACGTAATTGATAACTATTATTGTCGTTTTTGAGAGTCTCTACAAGAAATCTTGGCGATTAGTCGTGTGCTATTCTAGCCGCTTGATTATATGGTATCCAAATTGGGTTTTTACTATCCCAGAGATTTGCCCTTTATCTAGTGCAAAGGCGGTGTTTTCAAATTCTTTCACCATTTGTCCACGACCAAACGTTCCGAGATCGCCACCCCGTTTTTTAGAGGGACAAAGTGAGACATCTTTGGCGATTGATGAAAAATTTTCTCCTTTCTTTAATCGTTCTAAAATTGTGTTTACTTCTTTTTCGGTTTTAACTAGAATATGTGCACAATGAACTTTGTTTGTCATACCAACAAAATACCGAAAAATGGTTAATAACAATTATGGATAGAAAATAGACGAGGGTAAGTGTTTTATTTTAGTCCATGGAGCCCATTTGGCAACCATTCAGTAGACTAATCATCTCGCCATTGAAAATGGTAAAAGTTGTTAGTCAGGCTTAAATATTGAGAACAAACACTCTTATGTAAGGTGTATGGGGAGCTGAGTTAACTCGGCTGAGAGGACAACTAACAATGTTGTCGACCCTGGGAACCTGATCCAGATAATGCTGGCGTAGGGAAAAGGAAAGTGAAAGAAATTAAACTTAGATTTTCGACAAAAATAATTGCAGAAACGGCAGTTTTTGTGTCTCTTGCCACAGTTTTAAGTTATTTCAAAATTTTTAGTCTACCAAATGGAGGTTCCGTAACTCCAGGCTCGATGGTGCCGATTCTATGGTTAGCTCTGCGGAGAGGACCAAAAGTGGGACTTTTTGGTGCTACACTGTATGGTATTGTCCAATTAATAGTTGAACCGTATATTTTTTATCCTGCTCAGGTACTCCTCGATTATCCTATTGCTTTTGGAGCATTAGGAATTGCAGGATTCTTCCACAAACGCCCTTACATTGGTGTAACTTTAGGCATAATCGGGAGATTTGTCGCTCACTTCTTTTCAGGCATAATCTTTTTCTCGGAATTTGCACCCAAAGGAATGAATCCCGCTGTTTACTCTGCGGTATATAATGGGGGTTATTTGCTGGTTGAGCTTGTAATTAGCATATACATAATATATCTGCTACAGACTAGCAAAGTGCTTAAAATCTATATGTAGGAGGTATTGCAGTGTGGAAGCTCCTAAACGAGGGCCAATAAGCTGTTTAGTTACGTTTTAAAAAGTCCTATATTCCCTGTTGGTTTCGTTTTATTTTTCCAATCTTGATCTTTTCGCCAATTTGCAGTTTCATTCCGTCAAATGCAGCTATTACCGGAACGCCTGTTGTATTTTCTATCAGTTTAACTTCGTGGGTTGGTCCACTGAATAGCATTTTCATTCCAAAATGGGTGGCTACCACCATCTCAGGTTTCACGTCGTCAACGATTTTTGCAGCTTCTTTTGGAGTCATGTGTCCCCTCCAAGGGCTCCCTGATGGTCTCATCACAGAGATTATCAGTAGTCTAACTCCCTTGAACCCTTCTTCGATGCCCTCAAAATATTCCGTGTCCGCTGTATATCCGATGGCGCCTACATCAGGGATTTCGAATCTAAAACCAACAGCTTCAGGATCAGAGTGTCTTGTTTCTGTGCTCAATATATTGGCATTGCCGACCTTGAAATTGACACCGGGTTTCACAGGTATCACCTCTTTGGTCATATTTTGATGGTACGTGGAGATTGCAGGTCCAGTTTCCATGTTTCCGGATAAGATGTTTGGGGGTGCAGCCATTATTCCTCTTTTCTTGAGCATCCCATGAGTCATTGCTTCGACTAAAATCTCAGCGTCCGTATAGTGATCTGGGTGTCTATGGGAAATTAGTAATGCATTAAGTTTTTGGGGATTCAAACCCGCATTTATTGAGTAAATTAGGGCGCCTGGACCAGGGTCTAAATGGAGATTAAGGCTACGGGATAGGAATCGAATTCCACCAGTTCTTCTTTTTTGGGTTATCGTAGCGAATCTTCCGCCTCCGGTCCCTAGGAAAACCAGTTCAATGTCACCCATGTTTTTCGCCAATGATGAGGTGTGAATTAAATGCATTGTTGTTAGATTAATGCTCTATGCTGTTATAAGGTTTTGAATCAAAAAACATTTAGAGAATGTTATATTGTCAAACTGTTGTGAAATAAAGGATAGAGGTTTCAGTTTATGCGAGTTGTTGTTCGAATTGGGGGTTCAGTTGTGGGTTCTCCTCTTAATGCAGAACTAATCGGCAAATACGTTGATTTATTGAAAGAGCTGAAAAAAAAGGGACATGAGGTTGTCGCGGTTGTAGGTGGTGGCTCATTGGCAAGGGATTTCATCAGGTTGGCAGCTGATCTTGGTTTAGAGGAGACACAAAGAGATTGGGCTGCGATTCATGTTTCGCGTTTGTTTGCTCAGTTATTTTTACTGCAGTTGGGTGAGGCTGGCTGTAATACTGTCCCTGTTAGTTTGGATGCTGCTGAGGCTTGTCTATTGGATGGAAAGATTGTGGTTATGGGCGGTTTATATCCAGGTATGACAACTGATTCGGTAGCTGCATTAATTGGCGAGCGCATACATGCTGATTTGCTCATTAAAGGCTCAAACGTGGATGGTGTATACACAAAAGACCCCAAGAAATATTCTGATGCAGAAAAGTTGGATAAGATAAAATTTAATGACTTAGGTAAGATCTTTGAGGCAAATATCCACAAAGCTGGAATTAATCAGATTATCGACCCCGAAGCGGTCAAGATTCTTCAGAGGTGCAGATTAAGGACAATAGTTGTGGATGGTTATGAAACTAAAAATTTGCTCGCTGCTGTTAACGGGGTTCGTGTTGGAACACTTATCGAGTGAGATTGTGCAAGCAATAGGTAATGCTTAAATTAAAATAGTCATGTTTCTTTTGTTGCATTGGAAGCGGCGGTAGCGAAGCCAGGTCAAACGCGGAGGACTCAAGATCAGCGATTTGATGAGCTATCCTTTCCCATAGGGGTTCGCAGGTTCGATTCCTGCCCGCCGCACCACTCATCATTTAATGTTTTATGAAATTTTTTATTTGAAGAGTTCGCTCACACAACATACTCCTAATTTTGAAGATGTATTTTTTGTTTCAGACATTAAACCAGATCAGCTTCATAATATGATTATAGTTATGTTTTTATTTTGGCAATGATCGCAAAGAAAAAACTTGGAGTTAAGTCTCGAGTTTAGTTTCGTTGTTGTTTAGGTATTTGTTGAAATACTCTAAAACATCGTAAATAATTGTGTAGTGCTTTGACTTTCCAACTGAGAGCAGTTTTTCTTTAGTATATTGTAAAATTTGCCATTGCTGTAAGGCTTAAACGCTGAAAATAAGTCATACTATTGAAAGGTGGAGTTGATGTTAACTAAGAAAACCAAGATTTTGTGCACAATTGGACCAGCTAGTTTACAACCTGAAACGTTGGAGCTGATGGTTAAGGCTGGAATGAATTGTGCAAGGATAAACACTGCCTATGGAGACTTTGACCGGTACAAGCAGACTGTTAATAATGTTCGAAAAGTAGCTGACATTCCTTTGTTGGTTGATTTAAAGGGACCAGAAATAAGGTTACAAACAGACAAGGAAGTTGCAGTTAATAGGGGAGATGTTTTGAATGTTGGCTTCAACGGAGAAGTTATCCGTTTTAACCACAATTTTATTGACCAGTTGAATATTGGCGATGTAGTTTTCATAGATAACGGCAGAATTCGCACATCAGTTACTAAAAAAAGTGAGGGATCTTTAAGTCTCCTTGTAGAGCAGGGTGGAGTATTAGCTAATGGTAAAGGAGTAAATATTCCCAACAAGCAGCTTTTGGTTCCAACACTATCAGAAAGAGATCTTAAAATAATAGAGTTTGCGAAAGAATATGAAATTGAATATTTAGCACTCTCCTTCACAAGAAATGAAGAAGACGTAGCTATTCTGAGATCTGCTGCTGAGGGATTTAATGGTGCGGTAGTTGCTAAGATCGAAAATTTTGGGGGAATCCAAAATTTTGATAAAATTTTAGCAGCTTCAGAGGGTATTATGGTTGCTCGTGGAGATTTAGGCGTTGAAATAGAGGCAGAGAAAGTTCCGTTGGTTCAGAAATCACTTATTCGCAAATGCAATCAGGTAGGAAAAACTGTTGTAACCGCCACAGAAATGCTGGAATCCATGATGAATCAACCCTTCCCAACCAGAGCAGAAGTCAGCGACGTGGCAAACGCGATACTTGATGGAACTGATGCTACTATGCTTTCTGGAGAAACGGCGGTTGGGAAGTATCCTGTGGAGTCAGTGTCTATGATGGCTCGTGTAGCTTTGGAGGCTGAAAAGGCGGCAGTGAGTAATGTAGAGGACAGGGGGTTTGTTAACATCTCGGATACTGTAAGCAGATCAATCCAACGTATATGTCAGAATATGCCACTTAACAAGATAGTTACCTTAACCAGGTCAGGTTATACTGCAAAGATGATTGCTCGTTTCAAGGTGCCGCAGCCAATAATTGCGGTTACGTCAAGCCCGATTGCAAAGAGGCAGTTGGAACTGATTTATGGTGTAATTCCGGTATACATTGATTATCAAAAGGAAACTGACAGGATATTAAGTGTAGTTAAAACTCTGTGTTCTATGAAGATGCTAGACATTGAAGACATGGTTTTGTTTACAGCTGCCTTCAGAACAAAAGAGAAACATGCAAGCAACCTTATAGAAATCCACCACGTCAAAGAGCTTTTAGACAGTAAACAATGATTTTTGTAATTAACCTAAAAGCTAAATTAGATCAATGTTAATTTTACGATAAACCAGACGTTATAGAGGCTGAGTGATGAGGTCTTTCCCTAAAAAATTAAATTTACTCTTAATCGAGGAGAAGTGGCAACAAAATTGGGAACAATTGGGCATTTACGTTTTTAACAGAGAAGACAGCCGCCCAGCCTTCACTATAAATACCCCCCCACCATACCCATCAGGCAACTTTCACATGGGAAACGTCCTAAACTGGACATACATTGACACCCTAGCTCGCTTCAAACGCATGCGAGGCTTTAACGTCCTTTTTCCCCAAGGATGGGACTGCCATGGACTTCCAACCGAAGTCAAAACAGAAGAAATCCACAAAATTAAAAAAACAGACGTTCCCCCGCAAGAATTCGTTAGACTCTGTAAACAAGTCATAAACAAATACATTACAATAATGAAAAAAGCCATCATACGACTCGGCTGCTCAGTAGACTGGACAACAGAATACAAAACCATGGATTCAACATACTGGAAAAACACCCAACTTAGTTTCATTCAGCTACACAAAAAAGGTTTGATTTACAAGGGTACTCATCCAATAAGCTGGTGCACAAGCTGTGAAACAGCAATCGCAGACGCAGAAGTAGAACATGAACAAAAACAAGGGACACTATATTATATTAAATTCAAGCTAGAAGATGGCACCCATTTAACTATAGCAACAACAAGACCAGAACTGCTGCCCGCGTGTGTAACGGTAGCCGTTCATCCCCAGGACAGCCGTTATAAAAAGTACTTAGGTAAAAAAATCTATGTTCCAATAGCAGACCGACAAGTCAAAATCATATCTGAACGAAGTGTCGACCCAAAATTTGGAACAGGTGTTCTAATGATCTGTACATACGGAGATAAAGCAGATGTGAAAGCTGTCTCCACACTCAAACTCCCTGCAATTATTTTGATTGATGATAAGGGAAACATGAATCAAAACGCGGGAAAATATGCTAGACTGACAACCAAACAGGCAAAAAAAGCTGTGGTTACAGATCTTGAAGAGAAAGGTCTTCTGGAAAAGACTGAGCCTCTTAGCCAAGAGGTTGGAACCTGTTGGAGATGTAAAAATCCAATAGAAATATTGGAGCGTGAACAGTGGTTCATGAAAACCCGCATCTTCACAGAACTAATCAAACAAAAAACGCTAGATGTAATATGGTATCCAGACTACATGAAAAAGCGGATGATAGATTGGGCAGACAGCCTAGAATGGGATTGGGTAATCTCCCGTCAAAGAATCTTCGCTACACCAATCCCCGTCTGGTACTGTAAACAGTGCCAAGAAACGATAATAGCCGAATCGGACTGGGTGCCCATAGACCCAAGAAATGAACCGCCAAAAATAAGTAAATGTCCAAAATGTGGCTCTATAGAATTTATTCCAGAAACAGATGTTCTGGACACATGGTTCGACTCCTCAATTACTTGCGCTGTTCATGCGGGCTGGCCAGATAAACCGGACTGGCACAAACTGTTTCCCGCAGACGTGCATCCCTCAGGCTACGACATTATACGAACATGGGCATACTATCTGATGGTCCGTGGACTTGCCCTCTTTGACGAGAAACCCTACAAGAGCGTCCTCATTAATGGCATGGTCCTTGGAACAGATGGCAGAAAAATGAGCAAATCATTAGGAAACTTCGTATCCACTCCAGAAGTTTTCAATAAATATGGTGCAGACGCACCTAGACAGTGGGCAACAGGGGGAGGAGCCACAGGATCAGACATACCCTTTAGATGGGAAGACGTAGAATACGCATGGAGATTCCTCAGAAAATTGTGGAATGCCTCAAAATTTGCAGCAATACACCTAGAAGACTATGATCCAAACACGAAAACACCAAAACTGGAACTCTTAGACAGATGGTTCATCAGCAAGATGGAGAAGCTGACCGAACAGGTAACTGAGGCAATGGAAAACTGTCAATTTAACGTTGCAACTGACAAAATACGACAGTTCACTTGGCACAGCTTCTGCGACAACTACCTAGAAGCCGTGAAACACAGGTTATATCAGCCCGAAACTTACGGAAAAGAAAAGCGAGAGGCAGCTCAATACACCCTCTACAATGTAATCTACAGGATCATACAGCTTCTTGCCCCAATCTCTCCACATATCGCAGAAGAACTATACCAAATCATGTACTTTGATGACAAACAACAGCAGAGCATCCATATCTCAGAATGGCCTATTGTAAATAAAGAGTTGATTGACAAAGAAACTGAAAAACACGGCGACCTAATCGTTGCAGTAATGGGAGAAATCCGCAGAGACAAAGCCGAAAACCAGAAGCCGTTAAATGTGCAAATCCAGAAGCTGACAGTATACTCAGAAGACAATGAGGTATTGGATGTTTTAAGTCAAGCCAAAGAAGACCTTGCTGGAACATGTAAAATAGAAAAACTCGAAGTTAAAATTGCTACGAGCAAAGGACGAGAAGTAGAAGGATATCCTAATGTCTGTTTGGTAGCAGAGTATTAGGTTGCGGCTTTGTATCGAAGAATCGCCGCCACTCCACCAAAAGACTTCTTTAGCATTTGTCCTTCTTCTGTTTCGCCGGACAAAACTTCCACTTCCGTTCCAGCTAATTCAGCAGCCTCGGCTAATTCATCAATAAGTTCCTTGGATTCCGTAACAGATAATGTTGGAATACTGCATTTCGGGCATGAGCTACCGTTTGTTTTCTGTTCAAACTCTGCAACCTCATGCATCTTCATCGTTTCCTCTTTAGTGTAGTCGCAAGAGCCACACTTCACAGTGACTCTAACGGACTCAAGGTCCTCAGAAAGTAAAAGAGTACCTACGATTCCATTATTCAGATATTTTCGCACGTCATCTTCACCGTATGTGGCTAAGCCCGTGTCTTGTCCAATTTCGCGGAGAAACTTTTGCATAATCTTCTTTTCTTCAACATAACGTATGCGCCGAAGAATATCCTGAGATTTTTCTACAACCTCTGATACTCCCTGCTCATCAGTGTAGGATGTGTCAATGGTGGCCACAATCTTCTCTTTTAGTGTGTAATGAAGATAGTTTCCTTTCTCAAAATCCTCTTTTGTGGGTCCTGGACCACCTAAAAGTAAACTCTTTAAGTTTTCGATTGGAAGAAAGATTTCGTCGGCATGTTCACCCACTCGATTGAAGTACTCCTGCATCTTTGCTTCTCTCTGTCGTACGAACCTTTTGGCAGATTGTCCTCCTGCCCTGAACTTTCCAGGAATCCCCGAAGTGATCTGTTTTATTATGTCGAGAGATTTTCCTCTAACAGTTGCAAAGGATGCGTGTGAGGAATCTAAAACAATGATTCCATATGTTTCTTTTTCCTTTAGGAACTCCTGCAAATGTTCAGTGTGGAATCGGGCATCACAACGATACAAATATACCTGAATAGGCTCAGGCGGAGAAATTATATATAATTCAATCTTTTCGCTTCCAGGACCATTCTGAGGTATAGCTCCGCAGAAGAGCACCAACCCATTTTCTGGTACCCTCTTGAACATTTTCATTCGCTGCGTGACTCTTGTAATGGCATCCTGAACGTTTTTTCTGGTTGTGTTAGATTTGATGTTAGATGCTGTTCCGTACTCATTGTTGAGCATTGCAATTACTTCGCTGACTTGGCGGCCAGGTGGTACATATAGTGAAACAAGCTCGGTTCCTCTGCCTTCTCTATCTGTCAGTCTCTGCAGATTACGTTTTAAACGAAACCTTAGAAGAGAATCCTGTTTAGTACTCAACGTCAATTACGCCTTTTTGATTTAGAATTATCCAACGTGACATAGCTGATAAAAGTTATCTTTCCTGATTTGAATATTAGAATTTAATTTTATTTAAGAATAGCAACCAAAACTAAAACCCAACTAGTCAGAGTGAACCGTTTAGGGATAAATTTTAACCCCCAAATCCATGAAAAACATGCTTGATTATTTCTAGAATTATCAACCATAGCACTTTTTAGCATAGTTTGGCAGCGCGCGCGTTCTGGTGGTTTACATTTTTGTTAGATTTTGTGGGACTTGCTTGGTAAGGTTAAGGTTCATTTTTTTTACTTAACTTTCAGTGTGTGAATGCAGATTCGTAGTGATTAGTATCAATTCCGCTAAAGTTATTTCTAGAGGGATATTGTATATCTGCGGTAAGGAATGTAAACGAAAATGGGTAGCGATCAATATTATCGAATGGTGAAATGATTATGCCCTTACGTAAAGATGTTAAAAAAGTTATGATTATTGGTTCTGGGCCAATTGTTATTGGGCAAGCTTGTGAGTTCGATTATTCTGGTACCCAAGCATGTAAGGCCTTGAAATCTTTAGGTTACCAGATTGTATTAGTTAACTCAAATCCAGCAACAATTATGACTGACCCCGATATGGCGGATGTCACGTATATCGAACCTCTAAATCTTGAGACGATGATTAAAATCATCGAGAAAGAAAGACCAGATGCAATATTGCCCAATTTAGGTGGACAAACCGGACTTAACCTTACTTCGAGTTTGTCTCGTTGTGGAGCCTTAGACAAATATAATGTAAAAGTAATCGGTGTAGACTTGGAAGCTATCCGTCGAGGTGAAGACCGTTTGGCCTTTAAAGAAACGATGATAGAACTTGGTATCGATGTTCCTCAGAGTAAAATTGCTTATAGTGTTGAGGATGCCGAATTAGTTGCTACCGAGCTTGGTTATCCAGTCATTGTCCGACCAGCCTTTACACTGGGCGGTACCGGCGGAGGACTAGTATATAATGTCGAGGAGTTACGCGTAATTGCTAGTCGCGGTATCGCTGTCAGTATGGTTGGCCAGGTGTTAATTGAAGAATCTGTAGAAGGCTGGGAGGAACTGGAACTGGAAATCATCCGAGATGCCAAGAATCAGATTATTACTGTTTGTTTTATTGAAAATGTAGATGCGATGGGCGTTCACACAGGCGATTCTTACTGTACTGCTCCAATGCTTACGATTAGTGAATCACTACAAAAACGCCTCCAGGAGTATTCTTACAAGGTAGTAGAAAAAATGGGGATTATCGGCGGTACTAACTTACAATTCGCACACGATCCTAAAACTGGAAGGATAGTGATAATTGAGATTAATCCGCGCACTTCACGTTCTTCTGCCTTGGCTTCGAAAGCCACTGGCTTTCCCATTGCTCTAATCTCAGCCAAATTAGCTGCAGGTATGACTCTGGACGAGTTACCATACTGGCGAGACGCTACGCTTGAAAAATATACTCCTTCTGGTGATTACGTAGTGGTTAAGTTTTCTCGTTGGGCTTTTGAGAAATTCCGTGATGCAGAGGATCGGCTTGGTACCCAAATGAAGGCTGTCGGCGAGGTAATGAGTATCGGTAAAAATTATAAAGAAGCTTTTCAGAAGGCTATCCGGTCTCTAGAGATAGGACGGTTTGGCCTGGGATTTGCCAAAGATTTTCATGAAAAATCTCTTGAAGAATTAATGAAAATGCTCAATTACGCCACCAGCGAACGACAATTTATTATGTATGAAGCCCTGCGCAAAGGTGCGGATATTCAGGAGCTTTATCGGAAAACTTTCATTAAACCCTGGTTCATCCAACAAATGAAAGAGCTGGTAGAAGAAGAAAAGAAAATAATTAGTTATGAAGGCAGAAAATTACCAGATGATTTGCTTATTCAGGCTAAGAAAGATGGCTTTGCTGATAAATATTTGGCTAAATTACTCGCCGTAGATGAGGCGGAAATACGCAAACAACGAATTATGTTAGGATTATTGGAATCATGGGATTTTGTTCCAGTAAGTGGAACAGAAAATTCTAGGTATTATTATTCTACGTATAATGCGCCGGATAAGACCGTAGTTAGCCAGCGGCAGAAGGTGATGGTTTTAGGTGGTGGGCCTAACCGTATTGGTCAGGGTATCGAATTTGATTACTGTTGTGTCCACGCTGCCTTTGCTTTGCGCGATATGGGTTACGAAACTATAATGGTAAATTGCAATCCTGAGACGGTATCTACTGACTACGATACTTCAGATAAACTATATTTTGAGCCACTGACCGTTGAGGATGTCCTGAGTATTTACCAAAAAGAGAAACCTATTGGAGTTATCGTCCAATTCGGTGGACAAACACCACTTAATATTGCCGCTGAACTGGAGAAATTTGGTGTTAAAATTCTGGGAACATCGGTGAATTCGATTGATATCGCCTCTGATCGCGGTCGGTTTAGTCAAATGATGCAGAAATACGGTATTCCAATGCCAGAATCGGGTACTGCCAAAAATCTTAAAGAATCATTGGTGATAGCGAAACGTATCGGTTACCCGCTTATCGTTCGACCTTCTTATGTTCTCGGTGGCCGTGGCATGGAGATAATCCATGATGAAGATGAGTTGAAATTGTATGTAACTGCAGCTGTTAGAGTCACGCCGGACCGTCATATCCTTATCGATCGCTACCTAGAGAACGCTATCGAAACCGAAGCCGATGCCCTATCTGATGGAAATGATGTCTTTATTCCGGCAGTTATGGAACATATCGAATATGCAGGTGTTCATTCCGGAGATGCAGCTTGTGTAATTCCGCCGGTGACTATAATGAAGAAGCATATCGATACTATTGAAGAATATACGCGGCGTATCGCTAACGAGCTTAAAGTAACCGGTGTAATGAATATTCAATATGCTATCTGCAACGAAATAGTGTATGTTCTTGAGGCAAACCCGCGTGCATCCAGAACCGTTCCGTTGGTATCTAAAGTGTGCAATATACCTATGGCAGATTTAGCTACGCGTTTGATGATGGGAAAGAAAATAAAGGATTTAAATCTGCAAAAGCGTTTAATTCCGCATATTGGAGTCAAAGAAGCTGTATTTCCTTTCAATATGTTTCCAGAAGTTGACCCCGTACTTGGACCAGAAATGAAATCTACAGGTGAAGTGCTTGGCATCGCTAAATCCTTTGGTCTGGCGTATTGGAAAGCTCAAGAGGCAGTAAACTCGTTGCCGACTAAGGGAACTGTACTGATAACTGTCGCTAAACCTGATCGTGGCTCTTTGGCAGATGTAGCAAGGCAATTCATTAAAGTGGGCTTCAATATAAGAGCGACTGAGGGTACACATGCTTTTTTGGCTAGGCATGGTATTGTTTCTGAACCTATTCTCAAGGAACATGAAGGACGACCAAATATCACTGATGCTATTAAAAATAAAGAGATTCAACTAGTGATAAATACGCCTTCAGGTAAATTGAGCAAGTATGACGATTCTTATCTACGTAAAGCGGCTATTAAATATAAAGTGCCATATATCACATCATTGACAGCCGCTATGGCCGCAGCCAAAGGCATTACCGCTTATTGCTCAGGAAAATCATCTGTCAAATCCATTCAAGAATACCATGCTGCTCTCTCGACTTGATAACGGTAAATCGAGGTGCTTGGAGTTAAAATTTAACTTTTTATGGTATTCCCTGACTGTTTTGGTTTTTACTTAGGTAATTTGCTACTTAAGACTAAATTTGCATTGGTAATTTCGGGTGTAACAAAAAGAGGAAATTTTTGGATTTAAAAACTAAGGACAAAACTATTCAAATATAATTGGAACATCTATGTTGACATAATCGGTATCAGGCTGACTGGAGAGGGAAAGAGGCTGTTAACAAAAAAGCTGGTATTTGTTGGTCACATATCTGTTGACAAAGTTGAGAACGTAAACGGCATACATGTTCAGCCTGGAGGAGCAGCATTATACGCAGCGATGGCTGCCAGAACACTCTCCCCAAATGTTACATTGATTTCAGCTACTGGAAAGGATAACCAATTCCTTGACTCTTTGAAAATTCTACCGTTCAAAGACGTAAAAATCTACGACACACCATCAACAAAGTTTCACATAAAGTATGACCGCCGCTGGGAAGCCCATTACCTCAAAGTCGAACATGGGGTAGGCTCCAAAATAACCTCTCGGAGGATTTCAGACAGATGGCTTAGGGACAAGAGCCTATTCCACATTTCACCTATGCGTCCTTCAAAGGTTTCCAGAATAATAGATAAGATAAAACAAAAGTCTCCAGAGACTAAGGTTTCAGTTAACACATGGATAGATTACATCAACGAAGGCCCAAAAAACAGGAGAATTTTAAAAGAAATTGCTGCGAAAGCAGATTTCTTTATATTGAGTGACACAGAAGTGAAAGCATTAGCGCAGACTGATTCAATATCTATTGCTGTTAGACTTCTTAGGGCTAAAAGGTTGATTGTAACTTTAGGTATATTTGGAGCCATAATCAGCGAAAAGGGTGATCTAAAGATGGTTCCAGGTTTGAATCTGGCGTCGGACAAAATTGTAGACACTACCGGAGCAGGGGATGTGTGGTGTGGAGCTTTTCTGGCCACCTATAACCTTACTGAAGATTTCTTTAAGTCTGTAAGTGTTGCATCCACAATTTCTCGTATCAAATGTGCGGATTGGGGTTTTCAAAACCTTATAAACTTGAGTTTTAAAGAACCTAACGAAGTGATAGAGTTTGTTATGGGTTTGAAGGATGGAGGAATCCAAAAAAGAATGGTTGATTACTTCAAAGAGTAGTCCTATGTTGCTCTTGTATTAATTATTGTTGTATCAAAGAAATTTTTAATTTGAATATTATTTTTTTGGTAAACTGAAAAGTTGGGCCTAAAAAGAAACATTATTTAGGATATGTTTAATTGCATTACGGGTGGAGATGGTTGTATGCCTATGGCTTATGTATTGATCAATACCGAACCCAAAAACATGGAAAGCGTAGTATCAACTTTGGAGAAACTTGATTCAGTTGTGGAAATATTTCCTGTTTACGGCGTATACGATATAGTAGCTAAGATCCAGGCAGAAACCATGGAAAAACTCAAAGATCTTGTCACATGGAAAGTGCGTAGTTTAGATGACGTTAGGTCAACTATAACAATGCTGATTCTTGAAGAAAAAAAGTAAAATAAATAGTTCTTTTTCTTTCGTCTCTATCTTAACATAACGAAGTGCGAAGCATTTTGAAACATGCTTTAATACTCTACGGGTCTACCAGCGGGAACACTGAGAAGGTGGCTATTTCGATAAAAGACGGCCTAGAGGATGCAGGAGTAAAAGTTTCTTTACTGAAAACAACTGAAGCATCAGACATAGACTATTTCGATTACGATCTCGTTTGTGTTGGTTCCCCATCTATTCAGTGGCACCCACCCACACAGGTTACAACATTTCTGATCAAAAAATTTGATGAATACAAAGAGAAAAAGAAAATCAAGACATCCGCACCAAAGATTGCCCGAAAAAACGTGTTAATATTCTGTACCTATTCTGGACCCCACACTGGACTTAACGAGGCGACTCCGGTGACCAAATATATTGGTCAGTTTTTTTAAGCATCTCGGCTTCAATATATTGGATGAATGGTATATTCTCGGGGAGTTCCATGGTTCAATAGAACATAGCACAAAAGGCAGAATGGGGGATATTAGAGGAAAACCAACAAAAGAAGAGTTGAAAAAAATAATGATGGACGCCAAAAAACTGGCGACCAAACTCTGAATGTTTACTCAACCGTGATTTTCTTTGTTTTTCCTTCCCAGACTCCATGTAGGTTGCAGAATTCCTGTGCCTTTAGTGTGGCGGATTGGTTAAGGGTAACGTTAATTGTTACAACATAGCCATCTGTCAGTTCAGCGCCAAACTCTATTCTAGCGATTAACCTGTCTTCAGCGTAGAGTGAAACCCAATTTATCCAGTGACTCAAAGTGTTTGGATGTTCAATCCCGTCGATTCCACCAATCTTTACCTTCACGGCGAAAGGCATATTCGCTTTAACAGTAGTCGGTGCCTCAATAACGGGTACATGCTTCTTGGCCATTCCAGGAAGATTATTCCAGTCTGTGGGTTTGTTAAGTTCTGTTAACGAATATTCTTTTTCTGTGCTCAAAATTTTTACATCTCCCAAATAAAGAGGTTTTTTGGGTCTAAAAAAGTTATTGTAAATTCTTTTCTATGCCCTTTTTCGGTTCATGCACTTGACCCACAGAATTTCTGAACAACTCAGGATGCTCAGTGTGAATTGGAACTAATAGCTTTGGCTTTATTTTTTCTATCATATCCTGTATTTCAGGACCAGAAGCGTGACCACTAGCGTGAATATGGTAGGGCTTGTAATCATTTTTGATATTAAGTTTAAAGTGTTTTAACCACCGTATCATCCGGTCTTTAGAAAGCTCCATCTTAGGATTAAATGGCTCACATTGAGCCCTAACAAACACAGAATCTTCAGGTAACTCAAAATCTAATATGTTTTTGAACCTGAAATAGTCAAGATGCAAAACATAACTGGAAGGGTTCTCATTTAGCTCAAGGGCAGATACTCCCTTCTCTAGATGCTTTGTATCTACAACCAAGTTGTCTCTTTTGTTGCTCCATTCCGAGAGTGGAATATCTCCCACCTTATGCTTTGAATTAGTGTAATCACCCGGCGAATACAGCATACACCCACACCTCTCAAGAAAAACTGTGGCACCCTCATCATACACGCTTCGCCCAATCCTAGCCAATAAATAAGCCAAACGTGGATCAAAAACCGGAATTCTACCGCTCTCTAGCGCCGCATCGCGCACAGTCTCATATCGATCAATGTCCTTCCACGTAAACCCTACCATAGCTAATCCCTGACAACCTGAAAATATATCGGCAAGATCTGCCTCGACCTTCTTTTCGTCATCCGGTTCCAATTGATCAATTCGTGTACCTTCACAGAACATGATGTCAGGTCGAAGACCACTCAGTTCATCACCCAAATTATAGCCAGAACGTCCATGAAATCTAACGTCCCCGGTGTACAACACATGATAATCTCCAGTTTCGGCAAGACAAGCCATAGAACCAGGTATCGAATGATCGACATTGAATCCAGTAAGAGTCAATCCATCCACAACAGTTTGCGATTTACCATGTTTCAGATCACAAAATTCCCTACTTTTCTGCTCCTTTGAGTAGTCTACTTTTAGTTCACCTGGAAAAAACCCTGTTTTTAGCTTTCCCATTTCACGATCCTTCATAACAGTCAACTGCTTATCCAACCCCTGCAAATTTCCAATTTCAGCCACAGCATCCATCAAGGTTCGGGTCATATCAGAACAAAAAAATGGGATATCACCAAGATAAGGAGCATACCCACAATGATCCAGATGCGCATGGGAAATAAAAAGTGAATCAGGATGCCAAGAACCAGTTTTCTTTGCTTCCTCAAAACTTAGTATATCTAAATTCCATAACTTTTTTGCTTTAGCAGAATAACTTTCGAAATCTCTAGGGAAAATGGCATCTTGTCTGTAGACTCCATCTAAATGAGGCAGCAACCCCAGTTTAAGCAAATCATGAATTTTACATCCTGACCGGGGTTGCAGAAATTCTTCAAAAAACAAACTTTCGTGACTATATGACAGACCAAAATCGAAAAAGATTGATCCTTCCTCAAATTTGACTAGTATTTTGTTTCCTCCAATGTCATTGACTCCGCCATAACAAGTGAATTTGATCATCAAATATGACCCCACAACAAGAGTTAGTCCTCTAGAGCTAAATATAAAACATATTACAAATAGAAGATCAAGAAAGATTTGAGTTATACATTATCTATTTAAGGAATCTATAGATCATCGAATCGTATCGTGCAGTTTCTTTAAAGGCTTCTGCAGCCAATTTTTTTCTTGTTTCAGCACTAACTTTACCGTTTTCTTTGTATTCTCTGAGTACTTGATCATATCTACTAGAGTTAATGATTATTGTTACATTCCCAAAATTTTTTGCTGCAGCCCGAATCATATTTGGTCCACCGACGTCAATTTTCTCTAGGACAGTATCCAATTTAATGCCTTTACTTGTCGACCCTTTAAAAGGATAGAGATTACATACAACCAAATCAATGGGCTCTATTCCCAACATTTCAAGTTCCTGCATATGCTCTTTTTTGTCTCTTAAGGCAAGTATGGCACCAATTACTTTTGGATGTTCAGTTTTGACTCTACCATCTAATATTTCAGGAAATCCAGTAACATCTGAAACCATTTTAACCGATTTGATTCCTCCCTCTTTTAAAGTTTCAAAAGTTCCCCCTGTTGAGATTATCTCAAATCCCAGTTTGACGAGCTCACTAGCAAAGGAGACTATGCCTGTCTTGTCATAAACCGAAATTAGGGCACGCTTCACATTCATCAACAAAATTTTTTACTAGTATAGTTATTGGGATTAAACAAACAAAAGTTTTCAAATCAACATCTTTTTTCTGACAATGTGATAATAAAAAAAAGGAATATGTTTGGTTTCAGATTTAGAATCCATCCTGCCTTAGGTAATAGTCATCCTCTTTTTTTGATCCGAAGCTTCTTAGGCCTTTGGTCCGAAGTTGTTTTCTGAGTTTTTCGGCATATACAAAGGTTATTTCATTTCTCTTCTCCAAGTAGCAGATTATCTCTTCTGCATGCTCTGCTTTTTCACATCTTCGAAGGAAATCGATCACATCTGGAGTGTAACCAGAAAATTTCGTTGAAACTGCCTTCTCTGCAGCAGTAACATTAGATCGCACAGAAGTTATGTTTGTTTCACAAATTTTATTCTGCATTTCTTCAGCTAAGCTCGGAAACAATTTTCGAAACTTTTCCTTCTCCAAGTCCATCCTTTGAGCATTCTCCTTATAGATGATATATCACCACTGATGATTAACCAAGTTCTCTCAATTTCTTTTTACGGGAACACATATTTAAATCATGAACTGCTTTTTTCCTAACAGGTTTTAAATTGGTACAAAACTTTGGAGAGGATTAGCCTCAAGTGTGTCAGCAAGCTGTTTAAGATTCAGCCCCCTCTTGACATCCCCATATGTTTCACATCGTTCTTGTTGTCCCAGACACTCTAAATTTCGAACCACAACTTCGACAAAATCCCCAGATTGAAGAATTACATTAATGTGAAATGAAGATTCTTTTTTCCCTTTTTTAGTTATTGAACACCACTCTGAACTCTTAATGGAATAGTTATGTTTCTGAAGCTGGCCAACAACTAAAAGATAATCCTGAGCAAACGTTTCAATGTCGATGTCACTGTTTTGACGAGCAGTTCCCCTCCAAACGCTTCCAACAAGATGCGGATTAAAATTCTTCAACGTTTCCATGATTACTTTTGCTTCAAGGCGCATTCGAAAAAGCAGTTCCTTTCTTCCTAAGCCTTCCCTTTCTTCAGCAATTTTATCAAGTTCCTCCGCAACCTCGAAATTGCTGGGAAAAACTCTTACACCCAAAGTATCTGCGCCTCTTTGCTTAGCTTGTTTGTATTCATTTTCCTGGGACGTGTAAAGAAGCAGTGCGGCTTCTTGGGCAACCCTAGTTCTCAACATTTTTTTGCGGTCGCCCTTCAAAATGTTCCCTCAAAAGTATTACATGCTAAGGTAACTTTTGGGTTTTCCTGTCTGTAGTGATCAAGATAATAGAAAACAAATACTAAATCTTGAACTCAAAGTTATGATCTGCAAATTACGAATAAAAGTAAACAAAAAAATAAAAAAAGAAGAATGAATCTAAACGAATATTGGATATTAACCTTTATTGTTAGTATCTTCTTCGTTTAGCAAAACATTCTCGGCAATATACTGGCCTAGTTCCGCTAGGCTTGAATGGAACTTCGCATTCGTTATTGCACTCGGCACATGTTGCTTTGTGCATCTCGCGATTTTCTCTATAAGACAAGTTAGCTTACACCTCCACTTTACTCAAAAAAGAACTATTGTCCTTATGGAACTCTTATTCTTTCAAGTCACTCAAATATCGAGTCTGCTTATTAACTGTATGTATATCCTGACCAAATAAGCAGATTCAATTATTTGTGAAGAACAGTCTTGTTTGCCCCATAGTTTTGATGTCCAATGCCCTCACTTTCACCATCACAGGAAAATCGTTAACCGCTTTTCCAATAAGTAAACAGTGATGTGGTGGAAGTTCCTGAGCAATAGATTTCACGGTTTCAGAATCCACTCTCGCAGCTTTTGAGACGGTTTCTAGATCACGTTCATTAGTAAAGTTAAAGATGAATACACTATCAGCTTGTCGGTATATGTTCTCCTTTATTGTGTCAGGTTGATTAGTCACGAAATTTGTAAATAACCCAAAATGTCTCATCCGTGTAATAATATCCTCCCAGTATGTTTCCCTTAGATAGAGGTGAGCTTCCTCGGCAAAAAGAAAAACAGACTTGATCTTCCATTGACCCAAGAGCTTCACAAGAGCACCAAGAGTATATTCCAATACGATCTGGCGATCAACAGAAGAAACATCCTTGAGATTAACCACCAAGACACCTCCATTCTCTCGACTTTTTTCGAAAAGAGTCTTAAAACTTGTCGCCGAGTCTTCATTATCTGTGAAGAAGCCTGAATTTACGAGGCTGTAGTAACGGGAGAACAGTGCATCACGCACATGCATATTGCAGCTGCATTGTTTGATTGCTTCACCAAGGGATTGAAGGGAGATTTTTCTTTCTTGACACAATGTTTTCCATATGTTCTTAAACTCTCTAGTTGACGTTCCTGGAAGACCAAGAGCATGAATCATAATCTTCAAGATAACGCTCAAACCCATCTGAGACAAAGATACCTTGAAGTTGGCTCCGGGAGTAAGCACATGCACTTTTTCAGTATACTTATTATCTCCGCCATTAGCAGAAACACCTAATCCTGTATATTCGCCGTTTAGATCAAGAACAATCACCGTAGCATTGTAGTCAACAAGACCCAAAACAAGTAGTTTCGATAGATGAGATTTTCCAGTTCCCTTTTTTCCAGTTATTATGTTTAGCCTTCCGTCAAGATCGTGCGCTGTTATGCTTAAGGATGATCCGTCATTTGTTTCGCCGATATTGATGGGCAACTCTTCTTTATCACTACAATGTGCCAACAACGAATTGATAGGAATTTTTGTAATTCCAGACTTTGAGCGACAAGGAAGCCATGAAGAATTCACATGCAAACCATCGTTCAATATTGTACCTCTAATCTTGCAGATAAGCATACGTGCGTCCTGAATATGATTAATATGCGAAGAGACACCCAACGGATCAAAGTTTTCGCCATAAACCTGGTCCTCAGTTATTGAATCGCGGAGCAGCTCTTCAAGAAGTCCTGGTACACTTGCGAACTGCACATCAATTACCTGTGTGATCAATTTCCTGTTGACCATTGAATCCTCAATGAGAAGATAATCCCCCTTACTCACATCATCACTTGGAGAGCTCAGAATCTGGATGCTGTTTCCCTCTTTCTTATAGAGTCGCATCTTTTACCCCTCCGCTCCTTTTCCAAATGGACCAAATAGCATTCGTCGCACATTCGGTCTAACAACAATCTTGAGTCCATATTGTTGGGCGATAAAACGTTGTATTCCAATCACTTCGGTGGCGGTGAATGTCGAGTATATATGTGCTAACCGCAAAGTCTCAGGGTAACTTTGTACAAGAAGGTCACTTCCTAGAAGACTCTGAACGGCATCTATGCCTTGTTCTTGCGGAACCTTCTTGTCGATATCTAACCTGAATGAGCATACTCCACGAGTTAGTTTCGCGATGTAAACATCTCCCAGAAAGATAACTGGACCCGAGAAAGAAGGCAGACCATTCATTTCTAGAAGACAGGGGGGTAACGCCGTTTTTGCATAATCTGTTAGTTTATGACCAGAAAACCGCAAGTTAGTGTTCTTGGAGAACGCGAGAACCATATTAAGGCGGTTTCTTGCAATCTCTAGGAGCCGGGACATCTCCTCAACAGGGCAATCAAGCATTCCCGCCATCATGGAACCGTCCCATAAGATGATTGTTTCGTATGTTGAACTAGAAATACCCAACTGGAGCCATCGTTCAAGGAGATTGCCCATTCTAGTTTGTATGTTAACTATATTTTGGATTTCCGAGAATTCGAAGTAGTTGTTTCTAAAGAGCTTGTGTATTTCCTTTTGGTTCTGCTCTGTTATATGGAACGGGAAAGGGCCTATCCTCTGATAGTTATATCTGTTTTTATCTTTCCAGACTACAGCTCCTCTTACGGCGCAAAGTTCACCTGTTTCTGTTTCTCCTATTCGTATACTGGAAACATCAATGGCGACGATTGGCCTCTTGTCTTGAGTTTGCTCCAACTGGATTGTCTTTATGGTTGATGGTTGTTGAATCTTCTTGATTAATTCTGCGTCTACAATATATTCTGCTGAAGTTGGACTTGGATTGGTTTGGTTGGGTTGTAGGTAACTGCTTTCTATGTTTTTCATGGAATTTAGGCTTAATTCTAGGAATGATGGTGGGAGTTGAATGTGTTCCATGGATGATGGAAAGTTATATGTTTGTGTTGTTGCATAGTTCAATTGTTCAATCAATAAGATTCACCAATATGGAAGTGGTTTAGTTGGTGCAATATTTAAATGTTGTGCATGTGCATGATGCACAATACAATATACAATAAGGGAACTTCATGACAGAAAACACAGATCCACCGATCCGACTAAAAATGAAGGTAGGCAATCTAGAATTCGAAATAGAATGCCAACAGGACCAACTGGAAGAGGCAGTAAAACGGATTCTCGCAACAGTAACAGCATACTCAAAGGAACCAATGATCATACCCGAACGCCCTCTCCCCCCACCAAGAGCAGAGACATGTAAAAGCCTCATACATCAGCTCTGGTCCGAAGGATGGTTCGCAAATCCTCACGGATTAGGAGAAGTCCATAGCGAAATGGCTCGCAGAGGGTTTCATTATGATCGCACAGCAGTAGCACACGCTCTAGTCGACCTAATGAAGGAGGGACTACTTACAAGAGAGGGGCGACCACGACGCTACCGATATGCCCAAAAAAGACCGCCTAGAAACTAAACTTTTTCCGGAATTATGGCGAGCATTAGAACTAATTTACCTTATTTTGGTTTCCATATACTGTTTATTGCTTTTTGTTTGCAGGCTTGAACACAGGGTATGCTACCACAATCTGGTTTGCACGAAGAACAGGTATAACGGATTTTTTTACGATGATCTTCCGTGACTGCAGCCACCATTTTATCTTCAAGGTCAATAAACATGGCTTCCATCTTCAATGCATTCTGAGGACATACTTGCAGGCAGTCACCACAACTGTTACATTTTTCTGCATCAATAACTATGTAATATTCTCCTGATCCATCAGTGTATCCGTAATATGTTATAATCTGTGTCACCATCTTAGCGTTTGAGAGATTTTTCGTATAATGCCTTAGCGAACAAGGCTGCGCCTATGGCACCTGCAGACGCAGGATCACGCCCAGTTTCGTCTAAATTTGGAATTGGAAGACGCTTAACGTTAAGTATGTTTTCTACACGGTGAACCAGTCCAATGTTTTTGGATTGCCCACCTGTGATTACGAAGTCCTTTTCGCAGCCAACCTTCTCTATAAGTTCGGTCATTCTTATAGCCATGGCTCGGATGTATGCAGCTAAGACTTTTTCTTTGGACCAACCCTTACGTAGCAATCCAACAGCCTCTGTTTTTGCGAACACTACACAAGTGCTGCTAACTGGCTCGGGTTCCTCGAGAACATTTAAGGAAAACTTGCCAACATCTTCGATGGGTATCTGTAGGAGGTCAGCGATGATTTCCATTCCGCGTCCCGTACCTGCTGCACATTTGTCATTCATCAAAAAAGAAACAACTTTGCCGTTCTCGTCACAGCGGATAGCTTTGACGTCTTGTCCACCAACATCCAGAACAGTTTTCACTGTTGGTCCCCAAATGTAATTCGCGCCTTTAGCGTGACATGCAATTTCTGTGATGGCTCTGTTGGCCATAGGAACGTTAACTCTTCCGTAACCAGTACCTACAATATATTTGAAGTCCTTTAATGTTAATCCAGTATTTTCCATTGCCCACCCAAGCGCTTTTTTGGCACTGTCAGAGCTGTTGGAACCTGTTCGCATTACGCTCCACGAATAGATCTCCCCATCGGTCATAATCACGGCCTTTGAGCCAACTGAACCAACGTCCACACCAGCGGTTACTATTTCAGCGTCTTTCCAGTCTCTGCCGGGCATAATTCGCTGATATTCTAACCATCGCCAATATTCCGTTTTTCCATTGTTGTTTTCCATCGTCTTATTGTCTCCGCTCAGCTCTTTTGGCGGCAATTAAGGCTGCTCCCACTGCACCAGCGTACATCGGTTCTTCAGGTATTAGTAATTCGATTCCCAGTATCCTCTTAAGAGAGGCAACGAACCCCACATCATTGGCCACTCCACCCAAAAGTACAATATCTGGCGTTATCCCCAACCGACGTGCCATAGATGAGACACGTTCAGCCATAGCATCAAAAATAGCTCGCGCGATTTCTGTTTTCGGTTCTTCTCTGTGAATCAGGGAAACTACATCAGACTCTGCGAATATGACACAACTAGCGTTTATAGGACTTGCTCGCTCTGCTTTCAAGGACAGGGCCCCCATATCCTCCATCTTCACTTCCAAAGCCCGAGCCATAGCTTCAATAAAAGTACCAGCTCCAGCTGCACATCTAGCATTTACAATAAAATCTAACATTCTTCCCTTTTCATCACATTTTACTGCTCGAGCATCTTCAGCCCCTACATCAATCACTGTTCTGGCTGACGAAAAAAAGTGTGCTCCTGCTCGAGCATCAGCACCCATCACACTTATAGTGCTGTCTGCAAAGTTAGCCATAGCCACGCCAGCACCGGTGGCAGTAACATGTTTTACGTCCTCACGGGATATTTTAGCAGACTTCAATGCTTCTTCGAATGTTTGCTCAGCCACTATGTTGGGTTCAAATCCCGAAAAGTTTTGGTTTCGCGCTATTATCTCTTTGTCCTTTAGAATGGCTACTTTCACCCGTTGAGTGCCCATATCTATTCCTGCGGATATCATTGTTTTTCCTCAAATGTCGATTCTTGCTTCCAGCATCTCTAGAAAAGCTTCAACTCGGGTCTTCATCTGTCCCACATCTTCTCGCGTGTATTCGGTGTCGAGGTAATAAACTGGTATTTCCATGCGATCTAGGACACGCTTGATACGGGAGTATTCCATAGCGTATAGGATGCAACCCCGAACCACGTAATAGATCACTCCATCAATTTTGTATTCTTTGATTCGATCCATAATCCAGTTGACCCGATCCTCGTTACCATGCTCTGAAGTGAAACTGGGGCATGTGCATGCCATCAGATATCTTTCACTTATAGCATCTAACATATCATTCATCGTCCATTCGTCCACTCCTACTGGGTCGTAGAGAATTCTATCACTTGTGCATAGCTCATCGATAGCCACTATTCCCTGTGGGTTGGATTCTTCAATTAGGTTGGGAACCTTCCAGCTATCGGGCCATAACATCGGAGTTCCTGTAATCATCACCCTAGGGGTGTCAGGATAGCAAGCGTACTCTTTTTGTTCAATACGTTTTTCAAGCTCATCACAAAGCTCTTCAACCTTCTCAGTCCAGCGTTTTATATCGTCCCACATGCTGGTTTGATTCACAAGCATGGCGTCCCTACCCATAATCACTGGAGGACCTTTTCTCAATTCTTGTAGCCGACGAAACGCCTTTGTTGCCCTCTGCATAGTCTCTATCGAATCCTTGAGTTTCTTTCGGGTAATCTTATTTCCAGTCAGTTCCTCAATTTTCCCTTTTATTATCATTATCTCTTCTTTCCAAAGGGTCAAGGCGTGAGGATCGTCCTTAACACGGGGAGGAGTCATGCGCCACATGGTTTTATAGTCTGACAAGATCTCGCTCAGCTTTGTTTTGCCGTCACAAGTTAGAGGGTTTATTATTGCATCGCTAAGTTCAAGATATGGAGAGAGTTTTATCATCTTTGCTCCAATCGTAGATCTTATAACCGGACAAACCTCAACAGGCATTATTCTATCTCCCAGTTTCGCTGCATCATACCATCCTGAACCTACACGAACTGGAATAGCGTCTGCAGCCAATATCATTTCTACAGGTGCGAACATGCAAGTGTAACCGATTACCTTTTTTCCAGCCTCTTTTTGTTCACGAATCTCTTTTTCTCTACGTCCAAAAAAGTTTGAAATTTCATCAAAATAATCCATAGCTTTTGGCCGGTTCTTCCATGTTTTCTTCATTCGCGCTATGTTATCTTTAATCACGTTTAGTGATGAGTCTTTGATTGAGCTTCTTAGTTCTTCTATCTCTTGCTTTGACATATCAGGAACATATTTTGTTCCCTTTTCAATTTCACTTGCCATCAGAACACCCTTCTTTACGTTTATTCAGTTTTAATATTGTGCATTGAATAGGAATTTCTTTTTTTTGGAATTTCACTCCGATGTCTCCAAAGCAATTTAGAGTGCGGTGTAGATATTTTGAAATATAAAAAGTGGGTTGATAGGATGATCTTAAAACATGCGAAATAATGTAAGGGTTTGAAATCTGCCGAATTTCAGTCATCTTAAGATAGCCCTTAAACTTGTTAGAAGCTGTAAAATAGAATCAGTAAGATTTAACTATTATCATTATTTGCCGAAATTGCGGGCAGTATGCTAAATAGAAATATAAGGAAATATTTTTCAGTAATTGTTACCTAAGCGAAAAGAACACATAGTAGAAGATTGAAAAAAGCATGTTTTTTTACACAGTCAACCGATTAACATCTTTTTTCTGAGTAATCTTTTTCACTTCTTCTGCACCTTCGTAGACAGATTTCGCCATCTTTTGTTTAAACTTAACTAACCGGGTTTTAAGTTCGGGGTTAACTAAGGCAAAAATTCTAGTTGCCATCAAAGCAGCGTTTTCAGGATTGGCAATATAAGCAACAGGTATACCATTCGGCATAGCGGTGGAAGAAAAAATCTTGGCAGCTCCATGCTTTTCTGAATCTGGGGGACAAGCAATTACAGGAAAACTAGTAAAACCAGCAACAACTCCCGAAAGAGCATCAGACAAACCCGCAACAGTGATGTAAACTAAGCTTTCACCACTAGCTTCATATTCCTTCAAATCATTGAGCAGTTTTTCTGGTGTTCTATGGGCAGATGCAACATTGTAAATACAATTCACTGGAAATTTTTCTTTTTTCATGAATTCCTTAATTTTAGCTGCAAATTGTAGATCTCTAGGTGATCCCATTAGAACAATAATTTTCTGTTTTAGCATAAGAATAGAATAATGGAAAATCAAGATTTAAGTCTTAATCATATAGCTGCTCATTCCCATTGTTTCCTGATCTTCTGGCTCTTCTTTGTTGCCGCTTCAACAGCCCTCATCAAAGCTTGCCTAATCTGGCTACGTTCAACCTCATAGATTGCGTCAATCGTAGTTCCTCCAGGAGTCGTGACATTATCCCGAATCTGAGCAGCAGTTTGTCCAGTCTCTAGAACAAGTTTCGCAGTTCCAAGAAAAGCTTGAGCCGCACTATAAGAAGCCAAGTCTCGAGGTAAACCAACCTTCAAACCAGCGTACGTTAGAGCTTCGATTATAATAGACAGATATCCCGGACCACTTCCGCTTACAGCAGTCACGGCATCCATGTAATGTTCTTCAACCTCCATGTAAATTCCCATTACATCAAGAATTGCGTTTATTTTCTCCTTATCTTCCCGAGTTACATCCTCATCAGAGCAGTAGGCAGTAAACGACTCCTGTACCATAATAGCAACGTTCGGCATAATACGGATAAATCTGGCTTTAGGTACCACCCTTTTGCAGAAGCCAATAGTAACCGCAGCTGCCGTAGAAATAAGCAGCTTCCCTTCAATCTCTTTACTGATCTCTATCAGGACCTTCTTCAGAATGTTCGGCTTAACACACACAAAAATAATGTCAGATTCTGAGGCAGCTTTTTTATTGTCACGTGTTATCACTGCTCCCAACTGTTCCAGTTCACTGATTTTTTCAAGTTGGATCTCGGCTGCTATGATCTTACCGTCATATCCACTTTTCAAAAGACTTTTGACTATAGATGCACCTATTACCCCAGTCCCTATCACTGCTATGCTGTCCTTCATCTTATGAAACCTTCATAACAATTGACTATCATTTCCAAAGCTACTCACTAATAAAATCTTCTTGATCAAGTTTGACTTAAATGGTGGAATATAAGAAAAGACTACTAAATGGAATTGGTAATTCAACAAATACATTTATTCTGATCTTCAAAAACATAAAAAGTGGTGCATTTATTCCGTTTCTGTAATGTTAAAAGTTCCGAAATATGGCTTTATCTTAAGAAAGACCTCTTTCTGTTTCGGGAATCCACAGGCTTAGATGAGCAAGTGCAGACCTAATTAAGAAAAATTTCGGATGAATTGGGAAGGGTAAAATATGGATTTTGGGGACGACGAAGAGGTTATTCAAGACAAGAAATGGGACTGGAAAAACTTTGAATCTACTAAAGATTATCCCGTGTCAGGTAACCTTCTTGAATGGGTCATAGGACAAGAACGAGCACTAAAAGAATGTTATCTCTGTCTACAAGAGTGGGTCCATAAACTCAAAAATCTAAAAGAAGAGAAGTGGTATGAGGCATGGAAAGACCCAAACAAGGAGAAACCTCAAATCACCAAAACTGCTCCTCCTGGACCTTACCTGCTTTTGTTGGGAGATCCTGGAACAGGCAAATCACTGATTGGAAGAGCCCTCTCGGTTCATTTAACAGATCTTTACAAGAAAGAGGATATTCAGCTTCAAGATGTAGTCTGCTGGCAAAATGATATAATACCCAGTGAACCAAAAATCTCCTGCCATCCAGCTGGTGAAGGAAAAAAGATTTTACTGAAACAGAAATTGAAAGAAGCAAAGCAAATGTTTCTTCAGCGACTAGGAGTTAAGGCCATCATCTATCTGATGATAGTTGTAGCGTCCATTTTCATGTTTGCAGGATTCTATTACTTATGGCAAGAGAAAGTCGCATGGGACACAAACGCCTTGAATGTCTTTGGAGAGCCATTGCAATCTGCTAATAATGGCGATTTTGGTAAATTTATGATAGATAATTTCGTTTCTATAGGTAGTATAACCTTTCTTCCAGCAGGAATGATGCTTATGTTCCTAATCCTTGTAACAGTTCTTGGACGTTTTGGGGTTCTTGGAAGCGCCAAAGGAATAGGCGGAGCAAAAGCAACAAAAGTCCCAAAATTCATAGTGGACAATACCAAAAAGGTTGCCCCATTCCTCGATGCAACAGGTCATGGTACCGCACAACTATTTGGAAGCATTGCATGGGACCCATTGCAAACAGGAGGACTTGGAACTCCAGAACATCAGAGAGTAAGCGCAGGAGATGTGCACCGTGCACATATGGGCATCCTTTACATCGACGAAATTAAAAATATGTCGCCAGATGAGGCAATTACCCTGCTGACCGTCTTAGAAGATGGACAATTGCCGATAACAATGCGAAGTCGTTTGAGCGGAGCGGGGGGAACTGCTGCGATGGCTGTGGCTACAGAACCAGTTCCTTGCATGTGCTTTTTGGTTGGTGCTGGAAACTTTGACAGTATTGGACAGGTTCATCCAGCGCTTATGGATAGAATCTACGGTTATGGCAAAGTAGTAAGAATGAATAATGATATGGAAAACAGTGTTCAAAATCGCCGGAAATATGTCCAGTTTATAGCTCAAGAGGTCTCGCGTTTTAGGCTTATACCATATAGTAGAGCGGCATGTGAAGAAATTATTGATGAGGGTCGTAGGAGAAGCAATAAAAAGGATGCGTTATCTACCAAATTCCGTCCCATGATTTCGTTGGTAAAAACAGCTGCTACGTTGGCAATGAATGAAGGTTTGGAATTTGTTGAAAAGAGGCATGTTAAAGAAGCCATCGAGAAGCACTGTAAAACAATCCAGAAACAGATTCTTGAGCATCAGATGAGCGAGAGAGGAAAACTTCTAGAGATCAGACCACAAGGTACAAAGTTAGGACAAATTTATGGAATCGCTGTAGTAAAAGACCCCTATAGCGGAGAGATGACTGGTAACATCCTAACAGTCAAAGGTTTCTTAGAAAAAAGGGACAACAGATGCGACAATAAGCTACAAGGGTATTATAAAGTCACGGGAATAGCAAAGGAGGGACAAGAGCAGTTCATCAACGACAGCGTAGCCAAGGTAAGAAGTGTTATCTTGCAGAAATACGGTGTTGACATTGCACAAGAGTTTTTCACGCACATAGATTTTGCTCAAGCCTACAGTGTTGATGGACCAAGCGCGGGAGTTACAATGACAATTCTTCTCTGTTCTTTAATAGAGGGAAAGCCAATCAGACAAGATGTTGCTGTAACTGGTGAAATTAATGTCAGCGTGGATGATGTGATTCCGGTTACTGCAGTGGGTGGATTGCATGAGAAGATTAAAGCTGCCGAGATGTGGGGTTTCAAAAAGGTTATTGTTCCAGCAAAGAATTATAAGCATTCGATTGACCCGAAAGATTACAGTATTGAAGTGATTCCTGGCGAGACTTTGGAAGACTACCTAAGAGAATCGTTCGTTCAACCAGAAAAGGACTCTAACTCCAAATAAAAGATTCATGATTGTTGACAGTTTTCGGAACTCGTACCGGGATGTTTAGCGAAAATGTCATAACTTAGATGCATATACAATAAATATAGGTTTAAGTGTGCTTAACGAACAACAACTTTGCAAAGTTTCTGCAGTCTTTAGTGCATTAGGTAGTCCAACTAGATTAAAGATTGTTGAGTTGGTAAGCGAAACTGAGAGACCCCTACACATAAAGGCCGTAGCTCAGGCGCTGAAGAAAGATTATGCCACGATTTACAGACATATTGGAGTGCTAGAGAAGAGTGGGGTAATAGGCGTTTACGAGGTGGGACGTTCACGGGTGATATACCTGAAAAACGTGAATATTGTAGAAAAATGTGTTCAAATCGTTCAAGAATATACTCTAAATACACCAATATTATTTAGCAAAAAAGACCAATATATTTTACAATAAACATAAACATTATTTAATTTACACCGTGTTATTCCATATAGGTTAAGGCACAATTGCAAAGATTGGACACTCGAAAACTTGCATTAGCCAGCATACTAGGAGCTCTAGCCGCAGCATCTGAAGTGATAAAAGGACCACCTTTCGACATACCTTTCCCCCTTCTGCCAGGTGACGGTCTCATGGGACCTGACAGGGATGCCCATGATGGTAAGTCTTTACTTTTGCTGGTCCCCTTGTGGCAGTGTACACGTCTTTTATTGGCTGTTCAATCATTTTTCTTCGAGGGAATGTTCCGGGGGCTCATTCAAACTCGTCGCCGAATTAGCAACCGTTTTGGCGTTTGCTGCAATTCGCAAAAACATAATAACTAAATCTGTTGCTGCAGTCGCATCTAGGGTTCTCGTAATGAGTAGTAGCTAACTATTACTTGCTTCCAACTTTCTATGCGTTTACTAGGCATCTGAAGCAGATGTAATTGGTATTCTGTTTCCACTGGCAATTTTCAACGTCACCCAAACGTTACTTAACATCATTCCAGCATACATAATCTACTCCAGATTGCCTGATCGATGGCGATTTTAGATAACACAGAATCTCAATCCTTAATTGGTTTTAAAAAGCTCAAAATGATGGTGGACCGAGCGGGATTTGAACCCGCGGCTTCTGCCTTTTTCTGCACAGGCATGCGAAGGCAGCATTCATACCTGAACTGAACTATCGGCCCATTTATTGTATCGTTTGAATCAAGGATTATATTTAACAGTATTGAAGAGGAAAAAGTCATGGATGAAAAAGCGCGCGTTTCTCTTTCTCGTTTTAATTTTTTTCTATTATTTTGTTGGTCGTTCCACTCTATTGGTGTTTGGTATTTAGGATATAGAATTGATCACATCAACTAAATTTTCCCGATATATTGCATCATAAAATTCTATAAAAGACTCGAAAAATAGAATATCGCTGATGGTTTAATACATAGCCAAAAAAAACAGTTTTATTCTTGCTTAGTTTAGGTGTATATTCGAAAGTTTGAGTAAGGAATTGATAGTTATGTCGCGACCAGATTGGGATAGATATTTTCTAGATTTATGTGAGGCCGTATCAAAACGTGCTACTTGCGACCGAGGAAAAGCAGGTTGTGTGATCGTAAAAGATAAACGGATCATGACTACAGGTTATGTTGGCTCACCTGCAGGGTTACCACACTGTGATGAATCGGGACATGATATGCGAAGAGTTTTGAATGAAAACGGAACTGTTTCGCAACATTGTGTACGAACTTTGCATGCTGAACAGAATGCTATTATCCAGGCTGCAAAATTTGGGATACCTATTGAGGGAGCTACACTCTACTGTAAGATGACACCGTGTAGAAGATGCGCAATGATTATAATAACTTCGGGGATCAAGCGTGTTGTCAGTGAGAAACACTATCATGCAGACAGGGATACAATAGAGATGTTTAACCAGGCGGGTATCGAATTGGTTGTTATGAATAACAAGGTAGAAGAGTATGACCAACAATAAATTGATGGGGTAAATTAATTAACATTTTATTAAATTAAAGAAGTGGATTATGTGAGTGACCCAATAAAATATTTTGAAACCAAACTTAAAACTATGAGTTTAGCTGAGCTTCAAGATTACAAGAAACGTTTGGATGAAAGCATAACAGAGAAGATTTCGAAAACTGTCCCCAACGAGCAGATTGCACCCCTCATACTTTATCGTGGCATACTAGAGCATGAAATTAAAAAAAGAACAAACTCGAGATGAACTGGAAAGTTTTAGTATACAACTTTTTCTAGTTTATTGCTGATTATTGCATTTTTTATTTCTCGGGCGATTCTTCTGCCCATGTACATTCCTTCACCATATTTCAGATAGGCGTATGGGGAGGTACCAATTCCAACATTGCTTCCTGCAACTATTCTGGCAGAAATCTCGAATGTGAATATTTTTAGGTCATCCGTTATTACCGTTTCTAAGCAGAATGGCCCTATGATACCTGGAGGGGCAATCTCTTTTGACATTTTAACTACATTTTCGCCCATTCTTAGGAGTTCTGGTAGAAGTGATTCTCTAGCGACGATGGGAAAATTGCCGACGACAGTATATGTTGGGTTTACATTGATCTCTAATTGTTCATTTGAAGGTATTTTTCCTATGCTATCGACTGTGGATTCGTATCGTCTATCCATCCCCAATAATTCAACCTCTTGCGTGAGGGGTGAATAGAAGTAAAGGGGATAGACGTTTACTCCAATGATGTATTCTTGGAAATGGATGTTCTCTAAATCTTGTTTGCTTAGATGCCCCCGTTTTATCATGTCTTCTGCTTTCTTTTGAAATGTCTTCTGGGATTCTACGAGGAAGTAGCCTTTTCCACCCATTGCACCTGGAAACTTGGCGATAACCAGTCCATCAATTTCCTCTGGGTCATCAAAAGTTTTGGGTAACCTCAAACCCGCTCTTTGTAGCCATTCTCTCTGCCTTTCTCTGTCTGTTTCCCAGTGTAATAGTTCCCTGTTACCGAACAGTGGTACCTCCAATTTGTCGATCATTTGGTCTGTTCCAACATAGGCGTTAAATGAACCGTGTGGAACAAGAATCGTGTTTTTTTGTTTCATTTTCTGTTGGACAGTTTTATCTAACAGCTCAACATAATCTTTGACGATGATTATTTGGTCTGCCAAAGGGAACCGTTTGTAAACGATTTCGCTTTCTTTTTTGCAGACACAAACTGTCTTGAAGCCTTCCTCTTTTGCTCCCTTGAATATATTGAGTGCAGAGTGAGAACCGATTGTTCCTACTGATATTTTCTTTTTGTCATAACCAGCCAGTATGGTGTTTATTTCTGTTTTCTGTATCACGTGACTATCAACTCAAGCTTGTTTTCTGCAACTGCCATCTTGATTTCCATTGCCACTCTTCTTCCCGGACCAACTGCCGATCCATATTTGTATTTCATGTAAGGTGATGTGGGTTCTACACAGGGGCAACCGGGTATCCTTGGGCTTACATCAAAAATGTAGAATTCTAAATCTTTGTTCATTGCTCCCTGGAGAGCAAACAATCCGATTATTCCTGGTGGATACTCTTTTTTGCATGTTTCAACAAATTTTTCGCCTGCATCTAATATCTTTTCAATTTGAGATTCACGCATTGTGGCGCCCATGTGTCCGATTTCAACATTTTGTGTTGGAAGTTTTGCTTCTAATTGTTCATCGGCAGGCAAATCTAAGACACCGTCCAGGTTTGTTTGTATTCGTCTATCGAAACCTAACAAGTCTATTTCGTCTGTTATCGGGGACCAGAAGAAGTTTGCGTTGAATTTTGCGCCTACGATATATTCTTCGATGATTGATTCTTTCAGGTCTTCGCGGTCAATTATACCCTTCTTTATCCTTTCTTCTGACCGTTTCTTGAATTCTTCTGGTGACGAGGCGTAAAAGAAAGCGCGTTCGATGCTTCTTGTTTTTTCGGGAACCTTAACTATCGCTAAACGGTCGATTTCTTCTGATGATTTAAAAATCTTGGGTAAATTTAATCCGGCTTGTACAATTAGGTCGTACTGGTTTCGGGGTACGTTTCTTTCTTCACTTCTGAGCATAAAACGGTTACCTAGAAGGGGCACTTTAAATTTTTGTTCTATATTGTCATAGCCGGTGTAGACGGAGAAGGACCTGTTTGGAACGAAAATGGTATTTAATCTTCTTAATTTACTTTGGTTTTCCTCTTTTATTAGGTCAGAGAATTTGTCTAAAAGGAGAACATGGTCGAAGAGGTTTCGATAATGTTTTGTGTAGGTTTTTTCTCTTCCCTTCTGGCAGACAACTACTACTTCAAATCCTTCTTGTTTAGCGCCGTGACCCATCTCTAATGCAGAGTGGGACCCTAGCACTCCGATCTTAACTTCTTGTTGGTTATATGTGGATAATATTTCGTGAATTTGTTCAGAGTTCATTTTTTTAATCACCTAAATATGCTCTCGATTGTTTGTGCGCACTTGCGGAGGACATTTAGTGCACAGCTCTTTGTTTAACTCGCTTCTATTTGCAGTCCATTCTAAAAGAGGTATAATAGATTTTCTGAGTTCAGCCCCATCGTTTGTAAGTGAGTATTCGACTCGAGGTGGGATTTCGGCGAAGGATTCTCGTTTGATTAATCCTTCGTTTTGTAGGTCTTTTAGCGTATCTGAGAGGGTTTTGGGGCTAATTCCGTTTAGTGTTTCCATGATTTTGTTAAATCTCAGTTTTCCATAGTTGCCTAGGGCGTTAATGATGAGGAGAGCCCATTTTTTGCTGATTACGTCGATGATGCCTTTGAGGGGGCAGATGCAAGTTAGTTCCTCTTTGTTGGTCAAAGTGATCGCTTTCATTTTAGATAATTACTTAATACTATAAACTAGATATTTTAAATACTTTACTTTCTATACTAATTGCATGTTTGGATCAGTAAAAAAATGACTGGAGACTATTGCTACGCATCAAACTGCAAAGATAATGAAAAAGTGCAAGAAAAACATTAAGCAAAAAAGAAAAAATTCCGTATTTTAGAGTTGATAACTCCTGGTCTGTCAATAAAAGTTAACGGAGTTGGAGGCCCAATTATTGAAACTGAGTTTCCAAAATGTGTAGAGTTTGCAAAATTAATCATAGAACAGATGAAAGCTTTAGACAGAAACCGTTTCTGAGTCGATCTTAACGAAACGCATAAATTGTGATTTTTACGTTGAATAGGTCTGTCGGGAGGTAGCTCAGCTTGGTAGAGCTTCCGAGCCAGCCTAACATATGTCTGGGCTGACGAAGATGCTGTAGACGTCTACCAGTATGGTGGGCATCAATTAGCCTATCAAGCGTACAGACACCGGATTGTCGCAGGTTCAAATCCCGCCCTCCCGACCAATACTACATTAAAAGTATCAGAATAGAAGTGGTTGTCTCCCAAAAAGTTAAGTTCTGCCAAAATAATCCTGAAAAGATATGTCAGCAGGTGTAGTGTCTATGTTAGCTTACATTTTAATCACAGTAAAGTCGGGTTCTGAAAAAGATTTCCTGAAAGCAATATCCGAATTCAACGAAGTTGTAGAAGCAAATCTCGTTATCGGAGAAAACGATATTGTAATAAAAATAAACGTCAAAGACATAACCCAACTAGATAAATTCTTAACAGAAAAACTCAGAGTGTTGCCAGACACCTTTCTCACTACAACAATGATAATAACTGAACAATTCAAACCAAAATAAGCATAATATAATACACAGAAGAAAAAACTAGCTGTTCTTGAGTTTATCGCCAAATTTTTTTCTTAGTTTTGCGACCTTCGGAGAGATCACGACTTGACAGTAAGGTTGTTCAGGATGTCTTTGGAAATAATCACTATGATAATCCTCAGCACCATAGAAAGCCATGAAAGGTTCAATCTTTGTCACAATAGGCGACCCTAAAATTTTTTCTGAATTGAATTCATCTATAACTTGCTCTGCAATAGCCTTTTGTTCCTCGCTATGATAAAAAATTATTGAACGATACTGAGTGCCCACATCTGCTCCTTGTCTATTCAAAGTTGTCGGATCATGTGTAATAAAAAAGATTTTTAAAATATCTCTAAAAGAGATGACATCAGGATCGTACACTAGCTGAACAACTTCTGCATGCCCTGTAGCTCCGGTTGAAACCTGTCCATAGGTAGGATTCTCAACAGAACCTCCAGAATACCCAGAATCAACCTTTTCCACACCCCTTACCTGACCAAAAACAGCTTCCATACACCAGAAACAGCCCCCACCAAGCGTAGCAATCTTTAGTCTATTTGTCGCATCATCTTTCTTCTGAGACATAAACAACTCCCTAAAGCATTAAACACGTTCACACCTATAGCTTATGCCTTGAATAGGTAAGAGTAAAAAATAAGAAGATTCTCTGCAAAAATACTTGAAATTACACCCAGTTTTCTGAAAAAAAACTATCGGTTATAAAACTCTCAGTGTTAAATTGAGGAACATAGAATGTTTCAGCTATTCTCAAAGAAGGGCAACTTTTTAAAGGAAGTTGATTCCAGAAATAGAATCCCAGTTAAGAGGACGTTAAATTTATGACAACAAAAAAACCTGCCATAATAGGTGTTGGTAGGACAAAGTTTGGGGAACATTATGAAAGGGACCCTGAAAAGTTGATAGAGGAAGCTGGACTTCAGGCCCTTGATTCTGCAGGCGTAACAAGAAAAGATTTGGATGCCTGTTATTTTTCAGATTATTTCCTTCAGATAACAAACAAGATTGGATTAGAAGAGGGATTTGTATCGGAACTTCTTGAGCTTCATGTTCCTATGGAAAAAAACAGATCTTTTAGTTCAGCTCTTCTTAATGCCTGTAACGCGGTTCAAGCAGGAAAATATGATATCGTCTTAGTTGGTGGGGTAGAAAAAATGACTGACCGCTGGGACAAGATAAGAGATGACCTGATGCTCTTAGAAGATCCTTGGAGCTATTATGCGGGATGTACTCCAGAAGCGAATCATGAACTTCTTCTTAGCGGATATATAAAACAATATGGAATCTCCGGAGAACAACTCGAAAAACTCAACTTAGCTCTTGCCCAAATATCCGTCAAAAATCATCAGAACGCAATGGAGAACCCTTATGCCCAATATAGGAGTGCCATAACCGTCAACGATGTAATTAAGGCACGAAATAAGGCGTGCAAATCCTTGGGGCTTCTTGATTTCGCTCCAATCTCTGACGGTGCATCTGCTCTGATTTTGGCAAGTCCAAACGTCGCTGAGAACTGCTCGGATATTCCTGTCCAAGTCTTAGGTTCTGCCTCAGCCACGGACTACATTACATTTCCATCCCGAGAAAATCGAACCGGATTTATTGCCAACACTTTGGCCATGCAGTCAGCACTCAAACAGGCTAAAGTTGAAGTAAGCGACATCCAAATCGCCGAATTATATGACCAATCCACTCTTTTGGAAATGCTCTCTCTAGAAGACCTTGGATTCGCTAATAAAGGAAAAGCTTGGATTGACATTTATAACAGTTTCAAAGAAGATTTTGGCTATTACGAAATAGATGGAACACAGCTTTTCGTAAACATGAACGGGGGACTTAAAGCTGATGGAAATCCCATGGGAGCTACTGGAGGCGCTCAAATCTTTGAGGTTGTAAAACAGTTAAGAGGAGAAGCAGGCAATCGACAGGTAGAAGTTAACAATGATGCACCTAGACTGGGTTGTATCTCAGAGTTAGAGGGCTTCGGAACAAAAGCGTATATACACATGTTAGGGAGAAATTGAGATGAGCAGCGAACCTATAGAAAGGAGAGTCTCCTATGTCGGAGACAGACTTAGAGCCAGCAAATGTATTTTTTGTGGAAAAGAGTACTTCAGAGGCAAAGATTATTGCGGCAAATGTGGAAGAAAAAGTTTCGGAAAGATGCAAGACATAGACTTCTTTTATGATAAAGGAAACATGGAAGTCTCCACGCTAGTTAGCCAGCCCACAAACAAGTTCGTCAAGATGGGATCTTATGTTTATGGAGTTGTTTCGTTCCATAATGGAGAAACTAGAGTTCCAGGAAGATTGACTGATATATTGTTTAAAAATGGAGAGATGGATGCATCCTGTTTTGAAAAAAGAGAAGTTGTTCCAAGGTTCCGACGAAGGAATGCAGTAGGGGAAAGCGACATTATTCCAACCATATCTCTTGCATTCAGTCTCGCGGATGGCTATTACCCATACCAAAAATATGAGATTATTAAACCTAAGAAAGAGTATGAAACACCGGGTATCGTTGGATATGGTGTCTATACATCTAAATTTCGCATCAAAGAAGGAAACATGGAAAGATCGGTCCCGTTTATCGATGAAGATGCAGTCACCGCATCAGTAGAAGCTGGAAAAATGGCTTTGATCCACTCTGCAGTAGATCAATGTTCCATCGGAAAAGTCTATGTTGGTTCAGAATCAAATCCATATGCAGTCAACCCTATAGCTTCAAAAGTAGCTCAAGTTCTAAAGCTGGGTAAGGAGGAAAAAGATGAAAGGATACAGGGAGTAGATGCCATAGATACCGAGTTTGCATGCAAAGCAGCAACCAGCATGTTCAAGGACGCTTCCGCGCTGGTGTATTACCCAAAAGCTGACATAGATTATGCTATGTGCATAGGTGCAGATAACTCTCAAGCTGCTCCAAGGACCGAACTCGGGGGAGAATTAGATAGTTTTGTGGGTTTTGGCGGATCTGCATTCATCTTCGGTATGAATGATGTAATAGCAGAAATGGAAGGCTGGTACTCATGTACCTCAGACACACCAGACTTCTGGAGAAGAGACTTAGAACCTTACCCCCGACATGGAGGACGATTCACTGGTAAACCTGCATACTTTAAACATGTAATGAAAGCATGTAGGGCACTAATGGAAAAACTGAATCTCAAAGTAAGTGATGTTGATTATTTTGTTCCTCATCAACCAAACCTAGGTTTTCCAGTAAAAGTTGCGATCCAACTTGGATTCAATGAGGAACAATATTCTCCTAGTCTAAAAGTAGCAAAGTTTGGAAATGCATATTCTGGTTCTTCTCCTATTGGTTTGGCGGCTGTACTGGATATTGCTAAACCAGATGAACGGGTAATTCTTGTCAGTTACGGCTCTGGAGCAGGAAGCGATGCATACTCGTTTATGACAACCAGTCAAATAGTGGAGAAGAGGCAACGACAGAAGTTTACAGTTCGTCATCAAATTGAAAATGAAAACCTACAATACGTGGATTATAATACTTACAGAACGCTTAAGCAGGGACTCTAAAGTTAGAGAATAACTTTACTGCCTTTGAAAGAGCACTTGTTTATCATAATAAGCAAGTTTATGACATTAAATCTGAATTTTAATTACGGATTTTCCTTTCATAAGGCTTTCAAAGAAAAAGCTTCAAACAATTCCTAAGATTTGTCTTTCGCAATAACAAAATAGAGCAAAAAAATTTGGTGCATAAATAATGAGTGTAAAACGGGGAATAGCAGTATGGTTATCTGGCTTTGCAACTTTCATTGCAATTTTATGTTCGGTTTCTATGGCTATTCAATTGATAACCGAGGGGCAAGGTGCTATCGTAAGACCTTACGTTATAGGCGATTTAGTTGGAGATCTCAGCGTCGAATCCTACTTATGGATATCAATAGCTGTGACCTTCATCTTTCTAGGTATTACTTGCGTGATTGCATATCGAAAACAGGCACCTGATCCTGAAATTGTGAAATTGCTCCTAAAGGTTGGTGGAAACTTAGCTGCACTTAGGAAGACGCAAGAAGCTTCAATAACTGAAACAGCTGAGCAGTTGGAATATAGTAGAAAAATAAATAGTAAATTCTTCGGCAAAATTAGCACAGACATTGAAGAAGCAGGTAAATCAACGCTTGTTCAATTTGAAAATCAAGACAAAAATCTAAAAAAAACTCGTAAAGATGTGATTTCTACGGTCGAGAAACTGGCGACTGAAACGGGAGAAATGATTTCTGTTGACCTTAAGAAACAAGAAACATCGATGCTTGGGATTAAACGTTTAAACGAAGAAGCTAGTTCAGCGCTGAAGAATCAACAGGTGGAGCTCGAGGAGATTAGTCGTAAACTTGAAACAATCGAGGAGAATCTTTTGGTTTCAGTTCAGGCAAAATTGAAAAGTTTCAATAATCCTGAAGAAATAAAGGGAATTGGTCCAGCTTTGGGAAAAGAGTTGAAAGAGCTAGGAATATCATCTGTTGGTGATTTCCTTACAACCGAAGCAGCAGTTATTGGAGAAAAGACTCGAGTTTCACAGGAGATGGCAGAAAACCTGCAAGCAATGGCTCAGCTAATGATGATTCCAGGAGTAGATTCGAATGATGCTGAATTACTAATTGAATCTGGAATAAAAACAAGAAAGGAACTTGCAGATCAAGACTTGATTAATCTTTGCAGAAAGGTAGCAGAAATTGCGAAAAACTATCTTGAACAAAGCAAAATCTCAAAGGATGAATATCCTACTATCGAAGAAATATCATCATGGATAAGAAGCGCAAAGTAGGTGCTTGTAGGCACTAGGAAAAATCAACAAAATTTTTCTTATTTTCTGATAATCCGTACTTTTTTGATGAGTATGCTCACAGTAAATAGAGATTAAGTAAAGCGATGGAACGAAAATGTGATTTGTACGGTTTCAGGATTAATGTCTTACATTCTGAGGAAAGGTTAAATATTCGCACAATTAGTATATGCTCGTCGTTCAAAAAATGATTCGTAGACTTATATTAGATGTTTTAAAGCCACACAAACCCAACGTTGTTGAAGTTTCTGAAGCTCTCAGCCACCTCGAAGGTGTTGAGGGAGTAAATATAATCATCAACGAGATAGATCAGCAAGTAGAAAATGCAAAAGTAATCATTGTGGGAGTATCGATAAGTTTTGAGGACATCCAGAAGAAGCTGGAGGAATTTGGAGCTACTATTCACTCGATTGATGAGGTTGCAGCTGGAAAGAGGATTGTTGAAGAGGTAAGAACACCTCAAGACAGCTCCGCAAGAATGTAAAGGCTGTTAAAATATCGAATTTTTAGCTAAAAATTGGTGTCAAAGGCCATACGTTAAACTCTGTTATAAGGCTCCTAGCATTAAAGCTATGGCTACTGTTGCTACACCAGCTATTAGGGTTTGGATTCCATAGAGTAAAGCATTTTCTTTAGCGATTCTTCCCAGATATATTCCAAGCATAAACAAAGTCACCAAGGTAACTACAAGAGATGCCATATATGCGATTTGAACAGCTATTAAACCGTGCAAAAGAAGAAAAAACGGTGACAAAGAAATAAGGGCAGTTAAAATTGGCGACCCCCCATCAACTAGGGCGGCATAGAGTGAAACAAAAGCTGTGGCATCAGTTATTATGGAATCGTTAAGTTTGGTCATCATTGCGGTTTCAAGTTTTTTAAGATCTCTTTTTCTTTCAGCCCTTTCAGTCATGTATGCTCCAGACACTCCTGAAATTCCCATGGCTAAGCATGCACCTAAACCAGCGGTTACAATTATCTCTGGTTGCGAAACGTTCACAACCCATGCCCCTACAATTATTCCCAGCATCGTCATGGAACCGTCGAAACCATTTTTTACAAAGTATCTTCTCGCTATTGGTCCCATCTCAGTAATTTGGATGTACAATTGGATTCGTTTAATATGAGCTCTCAAACGACTAAGCAATGTTAATCACAACAAAAAAGATTCTTAAAAAAATTCCCAATGATGCAAAAAAGTGTTGCACGTGGTAATACCATTGACTGACCAGTCTTCCTCGTTCTCTACCTTTTTTGGTTGCACTTAATGAATCTTTTCCTATGTGTGTTAACAAAATTCTCTATGCGGTAACAATGTTGGCATGATTTATATTAACAGTTATTAGGAAGGAAAGATGACACTTTAGCCAATCAAAATAAATGCAAAAATCTAAAAAAATGTGGAGACCAGTCTAATTGGTTGTTCAAGAAGTATTTGAGGTTCTATATTCTCCGGTTAAAGCTTTTCAGAAAATAATTGAAAAACCAGATTTTAAAGGAGTTATCCTAGTCTTGGTCCTCGTCATTTCGTCGATGCTGGTCGTCCAATATGTTGCAAGTTCGAAACTTCTCCTTGAAAATAGAAACCCAGAAGATGATAACTGGACAGAGGCTCTATTAAACCAACACAACTGGACCTCTAACGGTATGCTTTCAATAGACGCTACTGAGCATATGCTAGGAAACTTGGAGGGTAACCACAGTGTTTTATCTTCAGTATCAGGCGAAACAAGCATCTGGCTCAAACTTATGGATATAGACTCCGTAAATTGTTCAGAAACAGGATATAAAGAGCTGTTCTTCTTCACCAAATGGACCAATGATGCGGAATTAGTTCCAATTTCAGGAACTCTTCGACTTTTTTCCGGCAACGAAGATAACTACTTTGAATATGGCAACCTTGTTGATCTTTTACTTTCAAATGGAAACTGGGCAAATGCAACGCTTAATGTTGGTTCCGATCAAGGCTGGACTTCAAAGAATTCTCCAAACTGGCAAAACATAACAGGAATAGAATTCCAACTAGATTGGATATCCTCTTCAAACCTATCACTAAAGATTGATGGCTTATTCTTCAGAAATTTTGTTTCTCCTTTCGCAACAGGAGCATTTGAGTCAATAATACTCCCTATCGCATTTCAAGTAATGCTAACCTTTGCTACAAACTGGATTTTGTGGGCAGGACTTCTGCTGATAATAGCAAGACTTTTCCAAGAAGATGTTGGACGCTGGAACGTTTTCTTCGTTATAATAGGATACAGCTTCATAGTTTCAGTTGTTTACACACTAGTAAGTGCTGTGCCGCTTTCAACTCTTCCAGTGTTGAATGTTCCCCTCGATCCCATTGCCCTAAATACCATGCTTGATGTAACTTGGCGTCCTCTTTTGGCGTACCAGTTATGGCTTTATATCCCAATAATAGGAGAAGTATGGTTAGCTGCTCTCGGTGCTATTGTAATACGTCAAATGAAGGAGACGACATGGAGTAAGGCTGCAACAATCGCAGCAGTTGCATTTGCAATAAGGTTTATTCTGAGATTGTTCTTTGGTATCTAAAAGAGCTCTGATTTAATCTGGCGGTAAAGCTTATATTTGACGTTAATCCTCCTTTTTTCGCCAAAAACAGAACAAGCACAAAGCTGTTATCTACAGGCTAGTTCATTATTGAGGCATTTGATAAAACGGAGGAAATAAGAGTTGAAAATTAATGAATTAAGAGATGGAATGCGAAAAGTTGATGTTGAAGGAAATGTAATCGAGAAATCAGACGCCCGCGAAGTTCGTTCACGATACACTAACGAAACCTTCAAAGTAGCTGATGCAACAATAGAGGATGAAACAGGAACTATAACTTTGACATTATGGAACGAACAGGTAATGCAAGTCAATGTTGGCGATAGAGTAAAAATCGAGAATGGATATATAAAATCATTCAGAGATATACTTCAGCTTAACTCAGGAAAATACGGGTCATTAACAGTCCTGTAAATCCAACTGAAGAGACTTTTTTCCAATTCAAATCCACTTTTCTTTAGAAAAAATTCTCAATCATAATTTAATGGACAGTATGGCTCATTCTATTGCTTCATAACAGGATAATTATTAATTTTTTATTACTTGTTTTTTCAGATAAAATGAATTAAGAGTTAATGTTAATATTAAAGAGGAAATATTAACACAGAGCGTTAACGTGTCGAACCTGTTTAGCCCGGTGGTGTAGCGGCAATCATGGAGGCCTTTGGAGCCTTCGACGGGAGTTCGAATCTCCCCCGGGCTACCAAGAACAAGAATAAATCAGTGGGTAAATGTTAATCCTTTTTTAGCATCTACGAAGTATAGATTTGGCAGGAATGTGCAATGGGATTTTTATCAGGTAAGGTTCCAACCGAAGTTTTACAGAAGATAGTTTTTAGAAACTTAGGTGCAAAAAGAGACGATGTTGCTCTCAGTCCTTCTATAGGTGAGGATGCAGCCATAGTCAAAGCCGGAAATGAAGTTTTAGCAGTATCGTCTGACCCGATAACCGGAGCCGAGAAATGGTTGGGGTGGTTGGCGGTCCATGTTAGCGCAAACGATGTTGCTACACGTGGAGTACAACCCCGTTGGTTTAACTCTATAATATTACTACCCAATAATTCAACACCAGAACGAATAGAAAAAATTTGCACACAAATGGATAAAGCAGCAACCCAACTCAACGTAGCAATAATTGGGGGACACTGCGAAATCACCCCTGGAATAGATCATCCAATAGTAACCGGATGTGCAATAGGAGTTGCTGAGGATAGAAAGTATGTAACTTCAAGTGGAGCACAAATAGGTAATAATATAATATTGACTAAGGGCACAGGAATAGAAGGAACAGCTATACTTGCTTCAGACCGAAGCATAGAACTTCTAGACGTTTTTGAAAAAAGCTTTCTCGAAAAAGCAGAAAGTTACTTCGAAAAAATAAGCGTAGTAAAAGACGCCATCACAGCTTTTAAAACAGGTGGAGTCTCAGCTATGCACGACCCTACAGAAGGTGGATTAGCAGGAGCATTGCATGAACTTGCTGATGCAGCAAAGGTCGGCTTCAACGTATACGAAAAAAAGATTTTTGTTCCTGAAGAGACACGTAAAATATGTAAACATTTTGATATTGATCCTTTTCAACTCATAAGTTCCGGATCACTTCTAATAATCGCGGAAGAAGAAAAAAAAGACGAGATACTGGATAATCTGTCAAGAAACGATGTTCAAGCCTCGGTAATAGGTGAAGTGACTAAACCTAAATCTGGAAGAAACTTGATCACAAAAACAGGAATAAAAACTGAACTTGTCAGACCCATCAACGATCACCTTTGGAAAGCTCTTGCCAGACCAGCCAAAACGTGAAAAGATTTTTGTGATAAATTTTTTTCTTAATCTAGACAAAAAAAGTTTCAAATTCTAAGGCTGTACTTGATTTTTAGAATTCTGGTTTCTTTTTTCCAAGTTTCTTATCTATACATGCTTTGATAAAACCGTAGTATTCTGGTTCTGGTTTAGTGGGTCTGCTTTTAAATTCGCCATGAAACTGGGAGGCAAAGAAGAAGAAGCGGTCAGGAAGTTCTAGGATTTCTTTTCTTCGGGCATCAGGGCTGTTACCTGAAAAAACCATTCCTTTATTTTTTAAGGTGTTCCAGTAGTCAGGATTGACTTCCCATCGATGGCGGTGACGCTCAATAATCTTTTCAGCACAATAAAGTGTGTATGCAATGGTGTTTTTATGCACTCTAACCTCGTGAGCACCTAAACGCATAGTCCCTCCTTTGTTGTTCACTTTCCTCTGTTCTGGCATCAAATCAATCACAGGATATGGAGTTTCTGGATTGATTTCAGTGCTGTTTGCCTCATTTAATCCGCAAACGTTACGAGCAAACTCGACAACTGCTAACTGGAACCCATAGCAGACTCCAAGAAAAGGCACATTATTTTCTCGAGCAAATCTGATACCGTTAATTTTTCCTTCGGTGCCTCGGGGACCAAAACCGTAAGGAATAAAGATTCCATCATGCCCCTCAAGAAGCTTCGCTCCGTCTGAGTTATTTTCTAGGCGTTCTGCTTCAATGTAGTCTACTTTTACTTTGGTTTGGCAGGCAGCACCTGCGTGACTGAATGCTTCGTTCATGCTTACGTAGCTGTCAACCAAACCTGCATATTTGCCGATTAATGCTATCTTAATTTCGTGTTTGGGGTTTTCGAAACAATCTACATACTGTTTCCATTCTTTCCATTCAGGATTCTTTCTTGATATGCCTAGCCGTCTGCAAACGTAATCGCCCATACCTTGCTCATCCAAGATTAAGGGAACCTGATAGATAGATGGAACATTATAAGAACAGAAGACCGCTTCTTTGGGAATGGTTCCAAAAAGTGCGACCTTTCTGAGGGTTTCATTGTCGATCATTTTCTTGCATCTAGCTACGATAGTGTCAGGTTGGATACCTATTCGTCGCAGTTCATTTACGCTGTGTTGAAGAGGTTTGGTCTTCATTTCGCCTGTGATATCTAAGATTGGTACAAGAGCAAGATGGACATACAATGTGTTGTCAAAACCTTCTTCTAGACGCATTTGGCGGATAGCTTCTAGGAAGGGCAGTCCCTCGATGTCACCTACTGTTCCCCCAAGTTCTGTTAAGACAACTTCTGCCTTTGATTGTTCTGCTACCATTCGTATGCGATTTTTTATTTCGTTTGTAACATGTGGAATAATCTGGACGCATCTACCAAGAAAGTCGCCTCGGCGCTCACTATCGATGACTGTTTGGTATATCTGCCCTGTTGTCACGTTGTTATCTTTTGGTAGGTTAATACTCAGGAACCTTTCATAACCGCCAAGGTCAAGGTCTGTTTCGCCTCCGTCCTCAGTAACGAAGACTTCGCCGTGAATGTACGGATTCATGGTTCCAGCGTCAACGTTCACGTATGGGTCAACCTTAATTACGGTAACGTTAAAGCCTCGGACCTGAAGCATTTTACCTATAGAAGAAGTAACGATTCCTTTACCAACAGAAGAAAGCACTCCACCTGTCACAAAAATATACTTGACCATCTAGTACGCCCTCATAATAATAAACTCCTAAACTATGTTTGCCGTTAAAAATGCTTTCTACACGATGATGTATCAGCAACTAAATACAAGATATTTGCTGCTTTGCCTTTGTTAATGTAAATAAAGTCTTTTCGCCAGCTTCTTTCATTGTTGTGCCAACAGAAACAAAACCATGATTCTTCAAAATAATTACTTTATTATTTTCTAAAACTTTCAACAACTCCTTCGCTAACTCAATTGTGCCTGACTCGTACTCTTTCTCGGTTGTAGGCAAATTCAGTTTGGTAGCGTTAGTTACTATTATCTCGTTGTGCCCATGAAAAACAGCGTTTATATTTTCACCCTTTTCATAAATTAGATGATGCATTATCGACTCTGATGATGGCCTATTTTTTCCTTTAACAAAAAACGTGTTGCTTTTCTCAATGTAAGCTTTAACGTAAACAAAACAGTCATCAGTTAAATTTTCCTTATTTTTTAGTCCAGATGCAGTAATCACGAATCCTTTTTTTGATCGAAAACTCAGGTTTCCTGTGTAATTTCCTTGAATCTCTGGAGTTAAACCGCTTTTTTGAAATATTTCGCTCCATTTCTTCAGTTCCACAATTTTGGCTTCATGGGGAATCTTGTCGGAGAGAAAAACAGTGTTGAACCTTATTTTTCCTTCTTTTATTCTATCATTAAACATAAGTGAATCTATAACCATTTTTTTCTTCTGAAATAAACCAGCATCACTGCACTTATGGCGAGCATTATAACGTAGACCATAGGGTAACCCCAAGGTGCATCAAGCTCAGGCATATACTTGAAGTTCATTCCGTAGATGCCCGCAACAAGCGTTAACGGAATAAATATGGTTGCGATTATCGTTAAAACTTTCATGACTTCGTTCATTCTATTGCTGACGCTTGTAAGATAGATGTCAAGCATTCCAGAAAGCATGTCGCGAAAGGTCTCTAGTGCATCGATAACCTGAATGGTATGATCGTAAACGTCTCGTAGGTAAATATCTATGGATTTGTTGATTAGGGGTGATTCCCATCGCTCCAGTCTGCTGATAACCTCTCTTAGGGGCCAAACGGATTTGCGAAGAAAAATTAGTTCTCTCTTCAAACTGTGAATTGTATGTAGGACTTCTGGTGTCGGATTCTTAATCATTTCATCTTCTATATCTTCAATACTTTCTCCAATTTTTTCCAGAACAACAAAGTAGTTGTCAACAATTGCATCTATCAGAGAATAAGCAAGATAGTCCACTCCCATCTTTCTGATCCGCCCACGATCGGTTCTGATTCTTTCTCTGATGAGGTCAAAAACATCTCCCTCATCCTCTTGGAAGGATATAAGATAGTTTGAGCTGAGGATTAGGCTGACCTGTTCAGTTTTAGTTACATTTTCCTTTTCATCGTATTGAAACATTTTTAGGACTATAAAGAGGTAATCTTCAAAATCTTCCATTTTTGGGCGTTGCCCAGTGTGCATAATGTCTTCTAATACAAGGGGATGTATTTTGAGGAGTTTTCCAATGTTTTCAATGTGGTCTAGTTTATGAACACCGTCTATATTTATCCATGTTGCAGCTGGTTTATCTTTAATTGGAAAACATTCGTCAATCGTCTTTACCTGTTTTTCGTTAAAATGGTCACCTTCATAAGTGATGCAAGTAACCTTTACTTTTTCATCCTTCTTTTTTCCAACATATACTGGAGTTCCGGGAGGAAGACCCGACTTTTTTGATAATTTTTTGATAAAACGCGACGTTACTATGCACCCAATGAAGGATTTCTTGAAGAGTATTTAATTTTTTTCAAAGCACAGACTATACAAGTCTATTGGGTTCTAAGATTACCTTTAATGATTTTCCTGCCTCTGATACTAACCTGAAGCCTTCGGGTGCCTCCCGTATATCGAATCTGTGGGTTATCATGTCAGAGACGTTAATTTGTTTTTTTGCAAGAATCTGAAGGGCTTCCTCAAGATCCATTGGTGCTGCACCATAAGATGTTTTTATTGTTATTTCGTTTCTCCAGAATTGGGTAATAGGTATAGGAATCTTGATTGTAGGATCTGGAACCGCAAAAAACAGTATAGTTCCACCTCTTTCTATACATTCTAACGCTGTTAATGCTGCCTTCTCTGCCCCGGTACACACTATCACCTTGTCTGCTGCTTTTCCATCATTAATTTTTTTAAGTTGATTAGGCAAATCATCCCTAGCGTCTATCGCATGGTTAACTCCAAACTTCTTAGCTAATTCAAGACGATCAGGATTTATGTCACATGCAAAAATCTTCTGAACCCCCTTCATCTTTGCTAACTGAATATGAAGTATCCCCGCCATTCCGCTGCCGATTATTAGAACTGAATCACATTTGTTGACATCTGATAGTCTCTGTCCTCTAACTGCACATGCTAATGGTTCTATGAATGTTCCTTCTTCATAAGACACGGTTGAGGGTAACAGATAAACTCCATTTTCCACATTAATTTTTGGCACCCTTATGTACTGCGAGAAACCACCCGGATAGTAATTTGTTGTATGAAGGGTTTCACAGGATGTATGTGAATCCTTTCGGCAGTAGCAACACTGATTACAGGGTACATGATGGGAAACGAAGACGCGGTCTCCAACCTTGTATTTGGTTACTTTTTCTCCAATTTTATCTATGATTCCTGTTGCTTCATGTCCTAAGACTCTGGGAGCTTTCGGAAGCCTGTACCATTCCACGACATCGGTTCCACATATTCCGCTTGCCATAACTTTCAGCAGAAATTCTTCGGGACCAATCTCTGGTTTAGGGACTGTTTTGATTCTTATGTCCCTATTGTTGTGGTAAACTGCGACAAGCATTGGGTCACCATAAAAAATGGTAGTAGACAACTATGCCTGTCCAGTTACTTCGTCGAATAGTTGTTGTGCTTCTTTGGGCATAAGATTTTCGTGTATCACGCCCCGTATTGCACGTATCATAGCCACTGGGTATTTATGCTGCCAGATGTTTCTGCCAAGGTTTACACCTATGGCGCCTTTCTGTAATCCATCGTAGACGAATTCGAAAACTTCTAATGCAGTATCAACTTTTGGTCCACCAGCAATTACTACAGGAACTGGGCAACCCTCAACAACTTTATCGAAATCCTCTTCGCAATAATATGTTTTAACTACTCGTGCGCCAAGTTCAGCGGCTATTCTGGAACATAAACCAAGGTATCTTGCAGTACGTTTTTCGATTTCTCTACCTACTGCAGTTACTGCCATTACGGGTATACCATAGTCTTCGCATTGATCAACTAGATGTGCAAAATTCATTAGTGTTTGATGTTCGTATTTTCCACCGACGTAAATGGACATGGAGACTGCGCTGGCATTAAGTCGAAGAATTTCTGTAATCGAAGTTATTTGTCCTTCATTGGAGAGGTCGTCTCCGACTACGCTGTTAGCTCCTGAAACCCTCAGAATCACTGGTTTTTCGATTGCTGGGTCTATGCAGTTTCTGAGTACACCTCGAGTCATCATTATTGCATCTGCATATTGGAATATTGGTTTTATTGTTTCTCCAGGTTTTTCGAGTTTGCTAGTCGGTCCCTGAAAGTATCCATGGTCAATGGGTAAAAAGAGTGCTTTTCCATCTTTTTGGATAAGCCTGTTTAATCTATTTTGTATTCCCCAATCCATCATTATTTTCCTCCTTCATCTTGTGGCCTTACAATTAAATAGCCTTTTTCTATAAGCCAATGATGAAATTGCCAAGTAGTAAAAATGCAAGCTGTGCTACAAGTTTTTCTGGTCTGCTCATATTCCTCCGATCCTAAAGACAATTTGTTCAGTTCAACTTGAACAGAACATTTTACATCATTACAGAACTCTCTGCGATTATAATCAACAAACCCGTCTATAACCAAATCATTCCCTCTTTAACAATTATCATTTCCGAGTTTTTAAATCAACTATTAAAATTAACCATATTCTAAACAAGCACTCATAACACTATAACTTGATGAAATTAATAGCACTTTATTGATAAAAAACTAATTACTAAAAAAGGATCGCTTTAATCAAAAAAGCAGTATTACAAAAAATATAAAGGAATCCTTCAACCGTTTAGGTTAGCTAGGGGGCCCGTGGTCCAGTTGGTTAACTCAATATGAGGCCAAAAGACGCTTCCCTCACGCGGAAGAGATCGCCGGTTCAAATCCGGCCGGGCCCACCACAAATGTCAATATTAAAGTTGTTTCTGTATTCTTTTCGCCATTTCATCTAGATGCCTTCGATCCGGTTTATTGAATCCCTGTGGCATAGTCATTGCACCAGGACCTTGAGAAATTGCATCATTACTGAATCGAGGTATCACATGTATATGAAAATGCATCACAATTTGACCAGCAGCCTTCCCATTTAACTGGAGGATCGTTATGCCTTCTGCATCAACAGTTTTCTTAACGGCAACACAAACTCGCTTAACAATTGGAGCAATTTCAGCTAATGTTTTTTCGGGAATCTCATACATATTTTCCCAATGTTTTCGAGGAACAACTAAAGCGTGTCCAATACTAGCTGGATTCAAATCCATGAAAGCCAATACAGTTTCATCCTCATAGACTATGCTTGCAGGTGATTGACCTGAAGCAATATTACAGAAGGGGCAGTCAACACTCATCCTTTTTCAACTCGTATTTAGCCTTGAGTTTGCAACTGTTAATAGTTTTATGGTAAAATTTATTGTCATATGAAAAGGATTTTCAAAAAGCTTAAAAAACAAGTTGTGGTTCATGATGAATGGCGCCGAGGTAGCTCAGTTTGGGAGAGCACTCGACTTAACAGCAAACGTTGTTGAGGGTGAAGCTGAAGACCGAGTTGTCGCTGGTTCAAGTCCGGCCCTCGGCACCACCACATTTACCGTGATATAAAGCTTAAAATTATTTTTTATCAATACGTAAAGATTTGCTTTAGACTCGATTATTTATACCATTTCTTGATTTCTTTAACAGCATCGTTTGAGGTTTGAGTAGTTAACATACATTCTACACTCATTCTACAGGATATACATTCACTTGGTATATCCTCACCACTTTCACGTTCCCTAAGATAACCAAAATAATGTAAACATCCCTCTTCACTTTTTTCAGGTTCTACTTTAGTAGAACAAAAAGGGCACACATAATATTGAACTAACTTCGGTTTTTCAAAAGTGTGTTTACACGAAGGATTTTCGCATGTATATTTTTTTTCTTGATTCACCAATCTAGTTCATAATATGGTCTATTGAATCTCTTTTAAGAAGTTATTGTAAAAAAAATTATGCACACTCTTGTTATTTACGGCAACTTCAAGTTATTATTCTGCTATAAGAAGCGAATTATGTGCTCATTATCTGATCTCTATTTTTTATTTGTATATAGGCAATCTATCACTTGTAGGCAACACAAACATTCTTGAGGAATTGGAGAATTTTTGGGACGAATAGCCAAGTATCCAAAAGAGTGAGAACATTCTGACGTGATAGGTTCATTAATTACCATATCATTCGCATCTTTCAGGCTTTCTTTATCTTCTTTTTCAATTACGATTTTGTTTTTTCGGAAATGCATAAATTATCACAGCCTTAACACAATATAACGTAAGTCTTAATATATCTGTTATTACATAATTCGATATGTATCTGAAATCCTTATGTTACCATTCCAATTACTTAAAACTATAAGAAAAAACTAAAAAATCAATGCTATCTTTTATTATAATAAAAAATTGTCAAATTTTTTACTATACCCGTGCCAAAAAAATAATCAAAATGAATATTATCAAAAAAATAACGCCTGCTTCAAAAAGAAAGGGAGGAAATTGAAGCTCTTGCCCTACAACAAATTCGAATTTTTGTTCTGAAAAAAAATCTTCCGAATCAACTGCATAAACAGTACCTATCACTTTTGTTCCATCTGGTTGTTTGGGAATTGTTGCTTCATAATATGAACCTTTTTTAACCATAGGAATTTCTTGAGAATTGCTCAAGATTTGATATTTAAGTGATACAGTATTGATGGTTGAGATTGCACTTTCTATTGTTGCTTTTATTATTACATCGTCTTCTGCTTTCGGATTTTTTGGAGAATATTCGACATTAAATTTTGAGAATCCAAGTAAGAATGAATTCCAATCTCCATCAGAATAATCCGGAGGTGTCCAACCTAATGGGTTCGTTTCCCCAGTTGCTTCAACCCATATCCATCCATACTCTCTGCCATCATCTGGAATGTCCCAATAATAATTCGCGTTATCATATTCTGGGAGCCAAATAAGTAATGCAACATGTTCTGGCGGTTCAACTAATGCTACTTCAATTTTTGATCCAACATAAATAGTGGCACATAAGAAAGCCATATCCTCACAGTCGCCTATTGCTACTGAAAATGTTGTTTCATCAAACATATGCGCCATTTCGTCGGCATTCCATGCCCATTCTGGTTGAGATTTACCATTTCTGAAAACATTATCCTCATCATAACCATAATCAGTCCACGTTTGTACGTAATTTAGGATTGCTTCAGCTCTTTCCACTTTATTATCGTAATTTTCTTCAAACCATTCTCCAATTTTATAAGCTAGCTCTTTGTCAGATCCGAGCGATTCATACGCAACATTTGGTAGAAATCCATCTTCACCTGCATAGTAGTTTCTGTTATAATCCCAGCTGTCATACCAAAATCCATTTTTTGAATAGAATTCTGGAGGAATTACTCCTCCACTCGGGATTGCGTATGCAATATTTATTGATAAGAATATTGTTAGTATGAAAATAGATTGTATTAGTTTTCGAGTAAGTCTCATTTGGTTTCCACTTTTAACCTAAAGGCATCATAAGGCTTCCATAGATCAGTAAACCCAAGAACACTTCATACCCAAAAAGAAAAGCACCCACAGCAACTGGTGATTTGTTAATGTCATCCAAATCAATTCCAAAAGGAGTCAATTTAGCAAATATAAAATAAAATATCCACCCAAAAAATAAGCTTACAAAAAAACTTAATCCAACCACAAAAAGTCGCTGCAAATTGAAATATGAACCAATCAGAACAGATTGGCCTAGGAAAAAAGGATTAACCATTGATCCGTAAACGACTAGTCCAGCGAAAATAAGAAAACCACTTACAAACAAACTTGTAGCAATTGGATTTCCTTTAATAGTTTTAAACTCGTTAATTTTAGTCGTAATATGAGTTAGAGCTTTTAATGAAATCATTCCAATTATTAAACAAATTAAACTGGAAATTAATGCTCGAGTAAACCATAACAGTAACGCAGTAAAGAATTCTGAACCGATTGCCATAAACTTCACCTTGAAATAAAAGTATTCTGTGTAAAAACCATTTAAGATTGTCGATAACAGGACCTTTACATAAATTAAAGTGGGTTACTTAACGAGGCATGAGAAAACAAGCAGTAGTATTCTTCGCATAAAAGATTCATAAATGAAAAAACCGAAAAAATAGAAAAAGGGAAAAAATTCCCTTTATTCTTCTAAAACTTTGTTTGCTTCTTCGCCGTAGGCATCCATCACATAGGGTATTCCAGAGATTTTCGATGCCTCTTCAGTTAAGGCCATCAAGTCTTTACGGGAAATTGTAGAAAGCCTGAAGTTTCTGCTTCCAGCCATTAACTGTTGCAAACCAACCCTGAACTTTTGACAGTAAGTGTAGATACCGACAGCACCCAAAGGTATGTTCTTGATGTCTGAACCAAACTTTTCCTCGAGCTCTGCATAGGCCACAAAGATTTCGTTAACGTCACTGCCATATTTGGAAACTGATTTTGGTAAATCATCTTCCTCTATCCAGGTTGCAATGTTCTTTCCTACCATTCCAGGTATCATCAAGCCTCTTCCCATACATACTGCCTTTACATAGGGACTGCCCATAGCAAGTGCCTTGAATACGCCATCTTCTGAAGAGAAACCGCCAGCCATTGCAATATCTGGGACTTTCATTCCTTTTCCTTTAAGTTTTTCACAGTAAGTGTATGTTAGAGCTTGCAGATAGAATGTTGGAATTCCCCACTCATTCATCATTGGCCAAGGACTCATACCGGTACCGCCAGGAGCTCCATCGATTGTTAGAAGATCCAATTTTGCTTCTGCACCATAACGTAAAGCCATAGCAAGCTCTAAAGCAGAATATGCTCCAGTTTTTAGGGTGACTCGTTTGAATCCTAAGCTTCTAAGGCGATCAACTTCTTCTAAGAATGCTTCTTTGGTTACGAAACCCAGTCTAGAGTGACGCTCAAATTCTTTGATTGCTCCTTTTTCAAATGATACTTGATTCTCTTTAAGAGTTGGATCTGGTGAAACTACATAGCCTCTCTTTTTTAGTTCAAGAGCTCTTTTTAGGGTTGTAACTTTGATTTCTCCACCAATACATTTGGCACCCTGTCCCCATTTCAACTCGATTGTGTCCAAGTTATGTTTCGATGAAACGTATTCGGCTACTCCAAATCGGGTGTCTTCAACATTCATTTGGACTAGGAGTTCACCGTAACCTTCATGAAATTTCTTGTAAATTTCTATTCGTCGATCCATTTCAGGTGATTTAGTGATTTTTCCTTTACTGTTTAGCTCAAGTCCTGGGTCTATTCCACAAACGTTTTCGCCACAAACAAGTGTGATACCTGAAATTGCGGCTCCAATAGCAAAGTGTTCCCAGTTCTTCCGAGCGATTTCTGTAGAACCTAGAGCACCAGTGAATATTGGAACTCTCAACTTAACTTTTTTAGTCCATCCATACTCTGTTTCAGTATCTACGTTAGGGAAAAGGGCAGTATCAGGATTTCCTTCAATTCCTTCTGGAAGCCCTTTTGCTCCTCGGGCGTAACCTTGTATGTTTAGGTGAGAATAGTCTACAGGATAGTCTTTGTCTGCTCCTGCAGTTATTCCTCCGAATGGTCCAGGATAAAGTACTTCACGGCCTCTAAATGAGGATAACCAGATTTCACAACCACCTTTACACCCATCGAGGCATCTTGAACAGATTCCCGACATGGGGGCAACGTTCTTGGATCTATTGAATGTTCCAGTTGATTCATCTGCGTTTGGTTTTCTCAAATTCATTTCATTTCATCTCCAATTTTTTGATAATTCATTATTACGGTATACGGCAACCTTTCGCCATTAAGACGAGGATGCATATAAGATTTTTCAAAAAATCGAACTAATTAAAGCAAATTATTCATTTTCTAGATGCAAAAAAACCCAAATATGAACATTCATTCAAGAGATCTGGCGCATTTTCTAAAAACAAACGGAAACAAAATCATCAAATTCGGAAAAATGATGTCTCACGTTCAATAAGATTATTTTTAGCACAAATTGATTCGTAAAAGTTCTATTCAAAAAAAAAGAGAGAAGGGTTAGGAAGGTTTTATGGATTGTTTGCTGTAATTGCGGGTGTAATATCTACTGTTGGGAACAGTATATATTTTCCAACCGAGTAGTTCAATCCAAATAGCCCTTCAGCTTTCCAGTTTCCGCTCCGGTATCTACCCCAGAAGAATTCCCCGTCGTAGAATCCTGCAAAGACGCCTTTACCATATATTCCCCAGCAGCGTTTGCCTTGATTATCAGTGCCTACAAAGTGACCGTTTCCAACTGTACCCCACATAACATTTTTTCCATCATTCGTATACAATAGGAATCGGGTTCTTAGAGAAGACACTTGAGCGTCAGTTTCTTCATATGTTTTTGGTACTGTAGCTCGTAAATTGTCTAAGTCAATTTCTTGTGCTTCCTTAACTTCTTCAGGAATTACAGAAGTTGGAATGTCCTTAACCGGCATGGAGCTTGGAGAAACGTTTACAGGAACAGGACGTTTTGTTGGTGCTAATTCTGATGTTGTCAATGCCATGTTTGATGCTTTTAGATTATTCTTCAAGGTTAGATCTGATGCCAATACTGTAGTTGCCATTATTCCAATGAGTAATAAGGACACCACAGCTACTGAGATAACAATTTTTTTTCTCATTTTTTACGACCACATTCAAGAACATTGGCAATCACGTAACTTTAGGAAATCCCTGGAAAGACACGAAAAAACATTTTCAAAAGATTTTTATTTTCAAATTTGATTATTCTTTGATGCCGTATTTGTTTTTTAGTCGTACCAGATTCTGTCTTCTGAACTTGGTAACCGTTATAATTGCCATTCCTTTTAATCGTTTGACCATTCTCCACGTAGTTGTCCTTGGAAGCTTAACAAAATCATAAAGTTCTGCCTCGAAACATTCACCATTATTGTCTACCAGAAACTGGATTGCCTGTTTTTCTTCAGGCATCAAATCTTTATGTTCTCTAAATATTCGGTCGACATCTATTCGTCTCTTTTTCTCTTTAGCTTTGACTTCAGGTTTCTTTTTTGACCTGAAAAAAAGGCAGCCGAAAACAACTAGACCTGAAACAAGAACAGCCACTATGATTTCGTAGACCGGAAAAGTTTCAGACACTTCAAAAAAGATCTCGGCTTCTTCAGCCTTGATTATTGCCTGAGTCGCTAAACTCATCACTTCAGAGTAGTTACCAAGATTGTATTCGTTTTTTGCTTGGCTAAGTAGATCTTGGGCTTCATTTAATCCCAAGATTCGTTCTTCATTTTGGGCGACAGAAATTGTATTTTCTGCCTCAGTTATTTTAGATTGAGCTTTAGCTGCTGTCTGATTTGTCTGAATTGCGATTTGTTCAGCTTCATTTCCTAAAGTTTCAGCGTTCGCATAGTTACCGATGGTGAAGGCATCCTCTGCTTCCTGAAGTTTTATTTCAGCTTCATTTACTATGATGCCTAGGTTTTTTATTTTTATTATTATCTGTTCGCTATTGTCTAACACTATTTGAGCGTGTTCTTTGGTTCCAATTACTCCTACAACATAGGTTACTTCGATTAATCCAAGATCTGTGAGAAGTGTAACTCTGTCATCTTCAGTCTCTATCAGTTCTGGCACTTTATTAAGGCTTATAATTGCAGCTTCTACCGGCAGAATTATTCGTGTTTTTACTGGAGAAACAAGTATCAGAGTCCAGTATCTACCCACTTTTGACGTAAGGTCTTGAGTAAAATATGTGATTCTAATTTCAGTTGAGCCAAGACTGTAAACGCTAAGGTTAGAGTTACTTACTGAGTATTCCAAAGGTAAACCATTCTTGTCAACGACTAGCAGGTCTTCTAGAACCTGACCAAAAACTGTTACGTTGTAAGTGGGAAAAGTTGGGTCCACCAGAAGGATATAGTCAAAGAATACAAAGCCATCGGGATAAACTGTCAAAACCAAGGTTTCAGGTCTTATTTCTTGTGAAAAAGATTGCTGGGAACCGATTACCAATGGAAGAAGTAAAGTTAATAGAAGGTAGACAGATGCCCGTTTTATTGTCAATTGGCAATCACTTCTTTTACTAAAAGGTGAGTGGAAAATGCCTAAAACTTTTATGTACTGCAGATTCAGGGCTAGAGCACCACTATTTTGATGCCGTTATTTCTAGCTTAGTCAAACTTTCATCTGTTTGAAAATTGCTGTTATTTGTCGGCACAACTGAAGTGTGGGTAGCAGTTAATGATGCTATGGCACGACTGGATTCTTCCCATTTTTTTGCTTCTTTAAGCTCTTCAATTGCTTCATCAACATTGTTATCATATAAAAGATCCCTTGCGTTTGATAGGTTTACTTCAGATTTGTTCAATGCATTGATTGCTTCTTCTTTGACTTCTGGCGTTAACGTTGTAGATAGCGTGATGTTCACTTTTACTGCTGAGACCCTGATCTCAGCTTTTTGGAGATACAATTCAGTGTTTAATTTAGTAACAAGATTGGTCAATCTAGAAAAAGGTTCATTAAAGGTATCAAGCAAAGTTTTTGCTATGTAAAACTCCTCGATTGCGTTCTTTAAGTTTCGGCTGTTTAGTTCTCTTGTAGCATTGTTTAAATGCAGTTTAATTTCTGAAAGGCTATTTTCGATTTTCAATGTTTCGTATCCTGCAGTTGCAGCTTTTGCGGTTAGATTCTCTAATCGCTCAACCTGCTCAATTGTTCGGATTATGTTAGCTTTTAAAAATATTACTTCTTCAGCAGTTTTTTCTGTAATAGTTGGTTCGATCGGCGAAGCAGTCTCTAATAACTTTAAGGTTTCTTCAAAGTTCTGCATTGCAGCAACAATCTCAATACTTGCTTCATCATAGTTCTCTTGATTCAAGAGGTTGACTGCGTTTTTAGAGTGTGCCAGTCCCTCAGAGTATAGTATCTTAGCAGTTTGTGGCACCGAAATATTTTGTGTCTCAAACTTACCAAAGATTAATAATATGCTTGTGTTGTTGTTTTCGAGAATTCTAAAGAGTGTTTCAGTCTTTTGTTTCTGGACATTATTTATTTGAGCCATTGTTGGATTCAGAAGGACAAAAGTCATTAACAAAACAAAAATAACAAGAACAACTATGCCTGCAATTTTTGGGGTCAATGCCTGATTCTGCCCTCCTAACAATACGTATACTAGATGATTATTTTAGGAAACCCGTGAAAAGATGTGGAAAGACCCTATGAATAGCAATCGGAATGTAGGTAGTTACACTTTTGCGAGGTTGAGAATCCCATGGCACTCACAGGCTGTTCCTATGGATAAAGTGAAAGGTTTGTGAAAAGCATAAAATTGTTTCAGAATGGATTGAAGTTCTTTGCCGTCTATTGCTCCTAATCCGCCGGTCAACTGTTTTGAACAAAGTATTCCAGAAAAATCTGTATGTATTAAAGACACTGAATTTCAAGAGCTTATCCATAGAAGTTAGTTTTGGTCTACCCGTTGAAGCACAGATCCCTTTAGGTGGAATGCAATTTTCTCTACAACTCTTTTTGGAAGGCATATAACTGACCGCTATGACTCCGGAAGGCTCATCAACAAAAGAAACCAAACTCTTTGGGATGTTCTCTAAAACTTTAGGAACACCCTTGTTGTATGGCAGTAGCTTGATACCCCGCTTTCGCAAACCAGAGCTCAACGATCTTGGCAACGGCATTACCTGGAATCGCTGTAACCACGAGGTCAGGTAAATTGGTTTCAAGAAGAGATACCAAGAGATCTACAGCGTCGCCTACAAGAAAAGCTGCTTGCTCAGGTCTTAAAGAATCTAAGACATTCAAATCTACGGCCAAAATATCAACTTCTGAGCTTGCCTTGCAGTCGGGGTTTTTGTCGACCACCAAAACTTTAGCGCCTTTACCTTTTAGATATGTAAGAGCTTTTTTGCCAAATCTGCCTCCACCCATAACCAAAACCAGTTTATTTCTCACTACGCAAACTTCAGACATGGGTATCAACTCTCTTTTTGACAATATTCTTTCTTTTAATATTTCAACCTATAATTGTTGCCTGATCAGTAGCAACAAAGAAGAAAAGGAAAGCTTCATCTCTACGAAAAGAAATAAATGTCGTAAGTGCATTTGAAACATTCCTAAGCGGTCGTAGTCTAGTTTGGTAGGACATCAGCCTGCCAACCCTCAAGGGGCGGAACGCTGACGACCCGGGTTCGAATCCCGGCGGCCGCACCTCTTTCTAAGAGACTTTGTTTAAAAGGTTATTTAACAGAGAGAAAGTTCATAAAAGAGTTTTACAGCATTAATTTGCGGTTAATTACACATGCGGTTGTAGTCTAGCCTGGTAGGACACAGACATCTGGTGTAAGCCTTCCAAGCCTGTAATCCCGGGTTCAAATCCCGGCGGCCGCACCACATTGGAAGCGAATGCGCGCACGGCGAATACATACTTTTTTGTACATTTTCATCTTCCCCCTTTTTTTGTTTAATGGAATTTTTGGGGCACCAAATTATGTAGTGAACAGAAAATATGGTGGGTAGGCTGCGATGGCAAATGGGTTGGAATCGGCATCGGGAATCAAGTATTTACCAGGCTTGTAGAATGTCCTTTTTGTTCTGAAAAAAAGTTGACTTGACCTGTTAGAGGATCGTTAATTGACTGACAGGTCTGTTGGAAGACAAAAAGTTGTCTGAGAAGGAAAAAGTCAAGTATTCTGCTATCCTTAGTTGTACATACCAGCTGATTGAACAACAGCCCGCAAATGCGTAACCTCATCTTTTGCCTAGTCTGGTTTTTGTAACTCCATCAAAGAGGAAACTGAAATCTTCAAAACAGTCTCAACACTGGAAATCTCTTTTGGCAGCTCCAAAATAGAAGAAGAGCATAAACTCTTTCCATCTTCTTCTAATTCCAGTCGCTTAGTTTTACATCGAACACTATTCTCTGGTGTACCAAGAACACCAGCAATGATACCAAGAGACTGTCTTTTAGCAACAAGACCTCTAAGTTTAGTCGCTTCTTCTTTAGTCCAAAGTTTTCATTTAGGCATGACTTCTGTTCAGTTAGCCATTAACAGTCCCGACTAGTCCTGTGATTGTAGAGAAAATTTCGCTACTCCAAGAACCTAAAACAACTAGATGGAGCGACCCTCAAGCGGGATAAACATATTGCCATGTGTATCAAGCTCAGAATCTGTGAACACGATAAAAAGGATTTTTAGATGCCAAATTGTCCTTTGGCTTTTAGCGGATTACTTCTCGTTTCTTCCATCTAAGATTCTTGTTTCGGCATTTCCTACATTTTATGGCACTAGAGGAGTTACGTACTCCGCAATCTCGACAGATTTTCATGTAAAGTCTATGCTTCTGGGCAAGCGCTTTTTTGAAAGGATCCATTATTGGCAAAACTGCATCACCGATAGCTAAAGTTAGTTACGATTCAAACCACCTCTAACCTAAATATGTTTTCCCTTATCACCGGGTATTCAAACGTAAACCTATTATTTTCAACAAGAATTCTCTGTAGGGTAGTCTTGCTTTAATGCAGTTTTATCGATTTTTAATAACATTATTGCTGGTATACCTTTAACGAAATAAATAAAAAACACAACTTTAAAAGGCTCCACCGCCACACCTCCTTAACTTCAGGGAGGACAAAAGACGGAGTGAAAACGGAACTCTGCAATTTCTGCTTGAAAAGCGGAATATTGTGTTCAAAATGTCAAGGAAAACTAGAGTCTGGAAAAGTTAGTGAAGTAGACTTCACTATCGCTCGCTTACTATTATCTTTAGAGGAACAACACCCTTCTCTTCAAGAAGTTACTTTTCATAAGGCCGTAGAAGCTGATAGGATTCTTGCTATCCTAGTCGATAAGGGTGATGTGCCCCGTCTTTTAAGTCATGGTGGAAAGATTGTTCGGGAGCTTAGCGAAAAGATAGGAAAGACTATTCGTGTTCTGGAATACGGTGTAACTGAAAGAAAGTTCTTAGAGGATCTGTTTGTTCCTTTGAATATTCTGACAATAAACAAAATATGGTTACCTGACGGAACAACTGAAACCAGAGTTATTTTAAATCGGGGACGCCGAAAAAGAATACCTAACGTAAAAGCCACAAAGGAAATTGCCCAAAAACTTCGGGGAATGACCCTTAGAGTAGAATTTGCGGAATAATCGTTGGGTCTCCAATGAAGATCGACAAAATGGGAGATTGGCGAAGAACACATTATTCAGCTGATATCGGACCTGAAATTGATGGTCAGGAAGTTGTGGTTTTCGGCTGGGTTCATGAGATTCGAGACTTAGGTGGTTTACGCTTTTTAATATTGCAGGACAAAACTGGACAATTACAGATAACTATCCATAGACACAAAGTTGCAGCTGATGTAGTAGAGAAGGCCGAGTCACTACAAAAACAATATACCATTGGCATTAAGGGAATCGTCAAGAAGATGGGAAAAGCCCCCAGAGGAGCAGAAATCGTTCCCACCGAAATGCGAATATTTAGCATATCACAACAGCCTCTGCCTCTAGACATAACTGGACGAACAAAGGCAGAAATTGATGTACGCCTTGATGCACGCGTATTGGATCTGCGACGAGAAGAAAACCAAGCTATTTTTAGGATTCAACATACAGCTCTTGATGCAGCAAGAAGTTTCCTTTCAAAAAGAGGCTTCATGGAAGTGTTCACCCCCCGAATCATAGTGTCAGCTACAGAGGGCGGTTCTGCATTGTTTCCCGTTGTATACTTTACACGCGAAGCTTTTTTGGCTCAGAGTCCTCAGCTCTATAAGGAGCAGCTTATTCTGGATTTCGAGAAAGTCTTTGAGATTGGACCGTTCTTTAGAGCCGAAGAATCTCACACTCGCCGCCACCTAAGCGAATTCATTTCTATGGACATAGAGAAAGCTTTTGCAAACGCTGAAGACGTTATGAAGATTCTTGAGGAACTAATTCATCATATCTCCAAAGATGTTGCACATAAATGTGAACGGGAACTGGAACTTTTGGAACATACAATTAAGGTTCCTGAAGTTCCCTTTAAGCGTCTAACTTATAACAAGATTCTAGAGGAACTGGAGACTGAAAAAATTCATATTCCATGGGGTGAAGACATTCCCACGACAGCTTATAGGGCTCTTGGAAAGCTTCATCCATATTACTATTTTATCACTGATTGGCCAACCAAAACCAAAGCGTTCTACATCCAACCAAAAGACGGAAACCCTGAACTCAGTGAGGGCTTCGACCTGATGTGGCATTGGGTAGAACTTTCTTCAGGCGGAACACGTATCCATTCTAAAGACCTACTGATGAAACGGTTATCTGAACAGGGTCTTAGTCCCGAATCATTCAAAACTCACTTACAAACATTCGATTATGGAATGCCACCACACGCTGGCTGGGGTCTAGGTTTAGCAAGACTGATCATGGTGCTCACTGGCGTAAAAAACATTAGAGAAGTAGTATTATTCCCAAGAGACCAATTCAGACTAACACCTTAAAATCTTCAGAACTAGTATCCTGCCTGTATTAGGTCTTGAGGTTTCATGAATTCTCGCAAAAGAACAGTTGCGTAGCTTCCACGATTCAAAGAGAAACCTAGCTTCATCAAATGTTTACCCGGATTCTCCGTATCTACGGATATTTCTTCCAGAGTCATATTCCAAGCAGGATTAAGCATTGCTCTTACTCTGCCTTCTGCAGTTGCTTCCGGCATGAATGAAAGCTTGAATGCTTCCGGAGTTACGTTTTCTGACTCAAGAATTGTTTGCTCTATTTCTCCCTGTAATCCATTGGATGGAGATTGTTCGGGTCCTATCAGCGGCGCAGCGACACACATCTTTCCCTGTTCCACGCCAGCTTGGATTGTTTGAATGTTCGTGGCAGTTGCCTTATCCTGCTCTTCGGTGGGCAACCCATGTTCATCGAGTTTTAGAATATAGTCACCGATTTGAGGCTCATCTAGTGGTATACCTCTCCGTATTCTTTCGCTTAAAAACCGGTTGAAAAGATAGGACTGGTAGCCTTGAACAAAGAGTTTACGAAGCCTCCGCGGCAATTCCCTGAATGCACCAACAAAATCAGTTGGATATTTGGTTAGGTGACGGAGCATGAAACGTTCATATCTCAGGAACCCTGGAAAAATTTCTAGGGCTTCCTCAAAATCTAGTGAATCTTGGAGATTTTGTCGGGCTTCCCTAGCCTCTGGATGCTCATGAATGCTTGGTTCTGCAAGAAAAGCAAGTGCCGCCTTTTTCGTGTCTCCTCTTGTTAGAAGTTTACCCACAAGATGGGTGTTAGGTCTGATTGTACCAAAGCGTTGGTGACCAAAAAAGTTGGGAACCCCTCCAACTGATTCAATTTCTTGTTGGACACTTTTTGTTCGATCTTCAATAACTGATATGGATTGGTCTATATCTCGTACTGTGATATGAAAACGATTTCCTTTAATTAATTGAGAATACATTCTTTCTCTGGAAAAATGCTTTGGATATAAGGTTATGTCCTTGATTTGAACATCAAAAACTTTTCTGGGTGTTACATTCTGGAGACTTACATGTTGCGCAGTTAGGGCCTTCGTATCCTTAATTCCAGCAAACCTGATACATTTCTGACTGATCCGTAGTCTCCCCGCAACCTCTCTAACCGCTAAAAATGTGTCCCACCGTCGCTTAACTAACACACATATGAGATATCTTCCTTCCCCCGTTGGCTCCCAAACTTCACCTGGTGGTGAAACCTCGGCTAAAGATCCATCAACCAGCAGTTCTTCAACAACAAAATCGTCTAACAGATGTCGGATTTTGCCACCTATGCCTGGCGACTGGGTGGCGTAAACTTCGATTCCGATTTCTTTTTCAATCGAGGGAACTTGCACAGAATCAACCTTCAGAGAAGTCGCAGATTTCCTGTTATTGCATCCACTTTGTTTGCTGGCGATGGTCCAATGCCTAGGCAGGTGGTGGTTTCTGGTGGAAGCTCAGTTAAACCCCTATCAATAATCAATGCTACGGGTAAGTTTGCATTTCTGGCTTTTCTCTCTATTTCCAGAATCTCTTGCTCGGACGACACTTTTACTGCAATCTTACACTGTCCCTCACTTATCCAAGGGGTCCACCATTCAGGACGATTCCTGCGTGCATATTCAGCTGCGGAAACTGCAGCGTGTCCTGCCTGAGCAGCCATCTTTCCTTTACTCATCTTGATATCCGTTCTAACAACTATAACCTGCTTGTAGGAGAAAGCCGAAGAATCGCAAGCTATTTTTCCAGTCATGTTCCAGTAGCCTCAACAATATCTAACTGTCTATTTCCCCCTCTAAAATACTTCCATGTTAAGACCACTTACTTGTTGACGAGGTCAACCATGAAAGGACAAAATAGCCTATCACCGCTAATGCCCCGGGATGCTTAACCATGGGTATGAGCGATCTGCCCTGAAAATCAACGTCTCCAAAACGCTCAAGGACGTTATCAATTCCAAATCTGTTGCACCAGTCGATAATTCCATCTATCCTATTGTCGGAAAGTCTGTCAAGCATTCTCCTCATCCTAAGCATAACAGCCAAATCAAAACCCACCAACTGTTTCCATCGGGACTGATAACGGGACAGAAAATTATTCGAATAATCCTGCCTTTTAACTGCTTCATATGCAACCTCGCCTGCAGCTTTGGCACAGGTTAACCCGAAGATGACACCGCCTCCAGTTGTTGGTTTCACTTGGGAAGCTGCATCACCAACAGCTAGAAAACCATTTGCATACGTTTTGGGTAATGGACCAGATAGGGGTATAGGATGAAGAGATGTGTGTATGATTTTGCTTTTTTTTAGTTTTTTGGAAGCTATAGGATGTTTTTCCATGAACCACTTGAGATAGTCCCGAGAATCTCCTAATCTAGTGGCTAAGCCAACCTTGGATGATCCGTCTTTTCTGGGGATTATCCAAGCGAAAAATCCGGGAGCAATCCTTCCTCCAAAATACACTTCAACCAGTTCCTGATCCAAATCTTCAGCACCCTCAACTTCTGCTTGGATTCCTCGCACAACCATCGAGCTTTCTAGCCGTTTAAGACCTGTTTGCTTTAGAAGTGCAGACGAACAGCCCTCAGCGTCCACGACAACCTTTGCAACGACCCTCTTTTGTTCTCCGTTTATTGTTACTCCTTTGACACATTCTGAATCAGAAATTAACGATTTCACCCTTGACTTGAAGCGGTAGTTGACTCCAACTTTTACTGCAAGCCCAGTCATGTATCTATCGAAGAGAATTCTATCAACAACGTAGGTTACTGGGTCACGACACTTCAAGATGAACTTTCTACATGATGGAGAATGAAAAATGGCTCCTTTAATCTCATTTTCGATAGCAATCTGTGGCACATGGATTCCCATCTGCTTTAGACTTGATATATTCAAATGACCCGCACAATGGTTGGGTACTCCAGTTGTTTCATGTTCCTCACAAACTGTCACCTTGGCTCCTAGTTTGGCTGCGGTATATGCTGCATATGAACCGCAGGGTCCTCCTCCAATCACAACGATGTCAGGTTTCTGTTCCAAGGTTCTTCCTCTAGTTACAGTCTTAGTATGCTATAATAGTAGAGAAGTCTTAAAAGATAGTATATATAAGAGGGCGTTGTATTATCCAACTTTCCTTGAGGTGTTGCTGTGAGCGAGAGAGAAAATATCGTTATGCCCAAGTGTATGTCATGTAACCGAACTATTCCTCCGGGTGAAGATGCAACAAAATCTAATTGCCCCAGCTGTGGAGAGATCCTTATCTGGCGTTGTGCTAAATGCCGACAGTTTGGAAGAAACTATCGCTGTCCAAAATGTGGATTCACTGGACCTTAGAAAATATAGGGAAGCAAATGGCTTCCAGTTTCAGATTAGTATGAATTATTTAGGACTAAAAAAGTTATTTTTCTAGAGCCTAAATTATGTTCTTTTCTTTTTAGCGCTTTCATTCTATTTTAGATGAAATTAGGATTCTGGCATCCCACAACAAAAAAATAAACTTTTTAAGCAATATTTGTAATTTCTTCCAGTTGCGGGTAGGTGGTGCCTCTCACCCGTTCCGCAATAAAAATCCCGGAGTAGGGAGGTAAAAGACAGAATGAAAACAAATGAAATAAGTTTAGCAATAGTATTTTCGAGTTTATACGCAGTCCTTGTCATTGTTTTAGCGCCAATATCGTATGGTCCTATTCAGTTGCGTGTTGCTGATTGTCTGATTCCATTAGCAGCTCTTTTTGGTTGGCCCGCAATCGCGGGAGTAACTGTTGGCTGTTTCTTTGGTAATGGATATTTCTGGATGGGTCCTCAAGACGTTATCTTGGGAACAATAGCTAACCTAATCGCAGCCACAATCATCTTTATTCTTAGAAAACGACCGTTCTTAGCTTGTATAGTAGGTTCTTTGCCAATCGGAGTCATAGTTGGCGGCTATCTTTGGTTTTTCTTTGGATTCGGAGTAGATGTCTTTGGATTACAGCTTCCAATATGGGGTGCCATGATCGCAAGCATCACAATTAGCACCTTGATTGTCGTAGCAGGAATAGGTTATATGATACTCAAGGTGTTAAGTCGTTCAAGCATCGCTAGTGCATTGAAGTCACGAGGACTAAAAATCTACAATATAGATTAAAGTGCTGGCTTCCAAGACGAAGTCCTAGAGACGTTCAAGGTTACTCAGTTTCGGAAAAGTATAGAATATATTTTGTTACCCGAAAATATGATGTGTGTAGAAGATGGACTACGAAATAGTGTTCGAGTTGGCAAAACCATACCTGAAGAAAAACGATTTTGGGATACCCCACACCAGACGAGTCTTTGATCATTGCCAAACAAAATTTTGATATCCCTATAGAAATGGAGGAACTGGTTTTTTGTTCTATAATCATGCATGACATCGGCGGCAGCAGCATCGAAAAACAGTATAAATATGGTCCAGAAATAGCTGCTGATATCTTACAGAAACTGAGTTATGACGAAAATTTTGTTCAAGAAGTTTGCGAGATTGTACGCACCCATCATGATCATCCAGACAATCCGTCTTTGGCTTTCAAAATTCTGTATGACTCAGACAAGCTAGTAATGTTTTCTCCAGAAGAGTTTACGCACTACAACTCTAAACCAAATTTTGACTGGAACCAAATCCTAGATTTAATCTATCATGAACATGCAAGGGCTTTAGCGAAAAAACTGTTACAGCAAAGAACTGAATAGTCAACCTAAACAGACTGAACAGGTATCTTTTTGAAAGAGTCTTTGAGCTTATATAGAACCGTTACACAGTTCGAAATACAAGAGATGAGTTCGTGTGTCCAAAAAATATAACATAGTTGTTTTACGTGGAGACGGAATAAGCAAAGAAGTTATTCCTGAAGCCGTAAAAACACTAGAAGCCACTAAAGATGTCGTAAAAGGGCTTGATTTTAAATTCACAGAATTTGAGTGTGGGTTCGAATATTATCAGAAAACAGGAGAGCCATGGCCTGCTGAGGCCTACCCTGCATGTAAAGAATCTGACGCCATACTTTTTGGTGCTGTTGGAATGCCCGGAGTAGCAGGACTAGAGCACATCGTTTACGTTCATAGAATTCTTAGACAAAAACTTGACCTTTATGCTAATGTGCGCCCTGTTAAACTCCGAGCAAATATACCTTGCCCATTGGTGGGCAAAAAAACGGGAGACATTGACTTAGTTATCGTGAGAGAAGGCACAGAGGACCTTTACACGCCTATCCGAGGCACTCTTGAACGCGCAGAAAAGAATGAAGTAGCCATAGATGTAAAAATAGTCACACGAAGAGGCTCAGAACGCATCATAAAATACGCTTTTGACCTATGCAAAGCAAAAACTGGAGGAGCACCACTAGACGGAAAAAAGCGGGTAACCTGTGTTGACAAAAGCACAGTTCTCAAAAGTTGTGCTCTATTTAGAGAAGTATTCGACGAGGTTGCTGAAGGTTACCCTGAGATCGAAAAAGACTACGCACTAATAGACGCTTGGGCACAATGGGCAATCAGACGCCCAGAATACTACGATGTAGTCGTTACAACAAACATGTTCGGTGACATAATATCAGATTTAACCTCGACGTTTCAGGGTGGTTTAGGCGTAGCACCAAGCGCAGAAGTCGGCGATAGATATGGTATGTTCAGACCAATTCATGGAAGTGCACCCAAATATTATGGCAAAAATGTAGCAAATCCTATAGCAACGATTTTGTCGGCTAAGATGCTTCTTGACTGGTTAGCACAAATACATGATGATAAATCCGCTAAAGAGGCAGCAAACAGAATCGATAGAGCAGTAGATATGACCCTTGAAGAAGGCAAAGTGCTTCCACGCGATCTTGGAGGAAAGGCAAAAACCAACAAGGTTGGCGATGAGATAGCCAAAAACATTCATAAACCGCTAACCGACAAAAAACAAATTTAAAAATTCTGCTAGTTTCTTAGTGTAAACGTTAATCTACGTTACTATGTGTGATTTATTATTCTAAAACGTACAAGATTTTTTTTATCTTGTTGTTTTGTTATATTGAGTAAGACATAAAAGTTGTACGAATAATTTGGCGAAATTTAATATCCTAAAACCAATTTTTACTTCACATAGAATATGTCTTTTCCATCTTGTGGGTGTTTTATGGATTCCTTTCTTATCTTCTTCTCTACCTTCTTTTCTTGGCTTCCAGTTATCTTTGCATCGTAATCCACAAAGGCGCAAACCAGATCGGCAAGATTTTTGTTTATCTCCACTAATTCATCCAAAGAAAATTGAGCCATAACATCAGGATTATCAGCCCACTGCATCCAACCAGTAACACTTCGCTGTAATGCAAGAATTGTGAACCTGATTGTACGCACCATGTCCAAACGGTCTTGATCGGCAACCTTCGCTGACTTCTTTATTTCGTCTAGTATCCGTTGACAGTCATTAACCCATTTTCCTTCCATAAGCTATACCCAGTATGCCGTTAAGTCGGACAATCATAAAAGTTTTCTTAATTTCAAATATTTGTCATAAAGGATATAAGAATCAATAAAATCTCTTTTCAGATATGAACAGGTTAAACAAGGTGACCAAAGAACCGTCTTTGGCATTTGGTGGACAAGCAGTGATGGAGGGAGTGATGATTCGCTCTAAAAACCATCTTGTAATATGTGTACGACAGCCCAATGCCGAGATAATAGCAAAGACCGAGACACTACATTCACTTTCTGAAAAATACAAATTCCTAAAAGTACCCTTCCTAAGAGGTATACTTGCCCTGTTCGAAACGTTATACTCAGGAATCAAAGGCATTTACTTTTCTGCAAATGCAGCTTTTAGTGAGGATGACCAAGAAGAAGAAATCCTTAGCTCCAAAGAGATCGCCATAGTAGTTGCATTTTCAGTAGGTTTATCGATACTCCTGTTTAGCGTAGTACCATATTTCTTAACATCACTTAGCTTTGAAGTGGGAATACTCTTCAATATTGTTGAAGGTGGAGTCCGCCTCAGCTTTCTTTTAGCATACCTTGCAATCGTTTCCATGATAGGTGACTTCAAACGTATATTCCAGTATCACGGTGCAGAACATGCGGCAATCAACGCCTATGAAGCAGGAGTTGAATTGAATGTTGAAAACACCAGAAAATTTTCTCGGTTCCATTCTAGATGTGGAACATCTTTCCTATTAATTGTCACAGTAATCAGCATATTATTTTTCTCGCTTATCTCGAGTCCCGATTATTTGGTTAGATTATCATACAGAATTCTTCTCATTCCAATAATCAGTGCTGTATCTTATGAAATTCTAAGACTCAGCGACAGATATAGAGGCTCATTAATCGTTAAAGTGCTGGTAGCTCCAGGCTTACTTCTTCAACGTTTGACAACTAGACAACCAGATGACCAGATGATTGAAGTTGCAATAAAGGCTGTAAAGGAAGTTGAAATGCTACAATCGAAAAACGAATGATTATCCAAGTTCAGGTTACTTAAATAGATAGTTTGTCTTTTCTCAGGAATAGGCGGTTACCATGGATACCCTGAATCTTGATCTGAAGTCTTGGAAGCTTTTTTTTACATTGTACAAACTAGCGGAGTTGGGTGCATCTAGCCGGATAATTAAAGTTTCCACTGAGCATCTAGCCGAAAAAATCGGGTCCTCTCAACAGACAGCATCCAGACACCTAATTAAGCTGGAGAATATGGGATGGATTAAAAGAACCATAACCCCTGAAGGCTGTCTTACAAAGATCACTAATGAAGGAGTTTCTGAACTTAAGAAATTGTACTCTGAGTTACGTCTGATATTTGAGTCTGTTTATCCTCCTTCAATAACATTAGAGGGTGTTTTATTCAGCGGGATAGGGGAGGGAGCTTACTACGTTACTAAAGAGGGGTATCGAAAGCAGTTTATCGAAAAGCTTGGATTTGATCCTTATCCTGGTACTCTAAACATAAAGTTGACAACCGATTACGATTTGAAGTCTCTGTCTGAACTTGAAACATACCCAGCAATTGAACTTGAAGGTTTTGAGGACGAGTCTAGAACATTTGGGCCTGTAAAATGTTATCCAGCAACGATAAATAACAAAGTAAAGGGAGCAGTTATCTATGCTCTAAGAAGCCATTACGGGTCTTCAGTGCTGGAGATTGTTGCACCAAATTTTCTTAGAAGAAGTCTAAAACTAAAAGACGGAAACAAAGTTAAAGTTGAGATATTGATTCTGCCTTAACTGCTACGTATTGAATGATTCTATTATCTTTCTCACAATTTTTGAAGAACAATCAAGCTCTCTTTTTCCAAATCTACCAATCTTCGCGAGTTCTATAGATACTCTCTTTTCTTCTATCGCCTTCATAACTTCACGTTCGATTCCAGCCTGATCGTGACCCACAGCTATTATGTTCGGTTTAATCCTTTCGATTACTTTTTCTATACTAAAGTCTTCCCAACCAAGAATAGCTTCATCAACAACCTTCAGTGACTCTACAAGTGCTCGTCGTTGATCTTCAGGCATTATCGGCTTTTTTCCTTTTCTAGCCTTAACTGTGTTGTCTCGGGCAACTATAACAATCAATTCTGCGTTTTTGCCTCCCGCCTTCTTTGCTTCCTCTAGAAATCTGACGTGTCCTAGATGAAGCAAGTCAAATGTTCCAGAAGCCAACACAACTTTCTTCTTCTTTTTTGTTACCATGAAAATTCCACTGCTCCTAACAGTCTTAGGGCATCTAGTAGTCCTTCACAATAAGCAACTGAAGTGAGGCTGGTTTCCAGTTTTCCTTTCTCCTGATAGTATTTTGCATCTTCAAGATAACGTTTAGCCCAATCAAAGACGGTAGTCACTTCCTGTTCGTTAAGGTGAACCTCATCTGGTAAAGGCTCTATCTCGTTAACAACTCTTTCTGCGCCACGAATATATTTTGTAACCAGATCATCTATCTTCATTCAACCAGCTCCTTAACTTCTTGGGGAGCATTCGCCAAGGTTATTAGAGCTTCTGCTTCCATAAAATGAAGCTTACCCGAAAAGATAAGAGTGTGTGGAGGCTTCCCAAAATCATAATTTTTTACTTCTTCTATGTAACCTGCCTTTATTACGGGCTGCTTTGACCCGGCCCTAGCCACTCCTACAACCAGTGTTTTTGGAGTAACAATGTGTTCTTTCTTCTGTTTCTCGAGATCCAAAAGAATTTGCAAGGCCTCATTGATGGTTAAATATTTTTTTTCTTCCGCTTTTATGTCTAAGTAGCACATTGTATGTAATCCCATTTTCTTGTTATCTCGGATAACATTGTAGGGTGTTTCGGAGATAAAGCCCTCTTCAGAAAAAGGTACAGTGACAGATTTTCCAAACTTATAGTTCTGTAACCCCGAAATACCTCTAACCGCAGAAACCACAGAGGCACCATGTATAACACGGGTTTTGATTCCTCTTTTTACTGCGCTGATGCGCAAATCTACATGAGTTGTTGCGATCATAGGGTCTCCCTGAACCAAAAAAACTACTTTTCCCTTCTTTGCAGCCTCAAAAAGCTGTTGTCCATCTTCTTCCTCTAACATAGTTCTCGAAACAACAATAACCTCTTTCTTTATAGTCTCCTCAAGTTTCCTGATGCAGAGTCCAGGCATAAGGCTTGTATAGAATTCTGCAAAAACCGCGTCAGCTTCTTTTAGTTCCTCAAGTCCTCTAAGTGAGATGTCTTTTTCGTCGTATAATCCTAATCCTACAAAGACCAGTTCCTTCAACGCCTTCTTTCTCCAAATACATTTACGTTGTTTGAGAACAAAAAATATAACAGTATTCGTGCAGATTTCTTAATTTCTAAGCTTATGCCGAATATAACGAATAATCAAAATTAAACCAATTACTAGGAGTAGAAAACCAGTTAGTAAAAGTGGAAGGCGAAGATGCCAGAAATAGTTTTTAATGTACCAATCGACCCAAATAATGTTTACACCATATTTGATTAAAGTTGTAATCAAAAATACTGCTCCAATAATTACGAAAACTACACCAAATACCGGCGAATATTTGTTGAGGAATACCAAAATTTTCTTGGCTTTTAGTTTTTGTTCCTTCGTCATAGTTTCAAATATGTAACGAATAATCAAAATGAGCCCAAACATTAGAAATGGAATACCTATTAGTAAGAGTTGACCGCGAATGAGACCGTAATAATAGTCAATAAATACGTCTTCGGTTCCTAATCTTATCGGTGTTGGATTAGAATCTATTAAGAAACGACTAGGTAATGCCATACAACAGCCTCCTAGGATTGTTAAAATAATCCCAACAGGTAACATGTAATTATTGATTAAACTGAACCCACTTTTTAGAAATTCAATATAGCCGTTGGATGAATTCTGTGTTTCTTTGATGTTTGGTTCATTTTCCCCAATAATAGCTTGTGACTCGTTCGGGGAATTGTCCAAAAATCCGATTTTGAAAATAACTAATGAAAGAACAACTATACCGACTATTAGTAGACTTACAAAAAAGATTCCATCAAACGAACTGGAAAAAAAATCAAATCCACCAAAACTCCACCCGTTATATGTCCATTCATATTCGAGAATGTTGCGATACATTAAGTATCCAAATAATAATAGAAAAAGAACCATGACTGAGGCTACCGCCATACTTCTTTTGGTATTCCATTCCATTTTTTTTAATTCTGAATGTTTTTTTTGTCCATGAAAAACTTTTGGGAATATGATTAATGCTCCCATTAATAGCAAAAGAAAGCCTAACGACAAAAATCCGAAATATCTAATGTTGAAATACGCACGATTCAATGTAAGAATATATGGTGGAACGTCAGAACTCCAAAAATAGCCATTGGGATTTAGTGTAGGAATTAGTGATGGTGGTGGCTGAGTTTCATGTTTAATTCTTTTTAGATCGAACAAAAACATACTTTCAGAACCATTCAAAATAGGAATTACAAATGCCACTCCAAGTATAATGAAAATCAATCCAAACACTATCAAATATTTATCAATGAGGACAAAAATTCTCCTGGGCTTCAACTTTATTTTCTTTTTCTTAGCTTGAAGGTATCCAAAGAAAAAAATCACAAAAAAAGCAAACGCAAAAGATCCAATTGCTAACACGCTATTTATCCAAAGACTTTCTGGAATCAAGATTTTTTTCTCCATCCCCACAATATGATAACCCAATAACCAGTTAAACTTTAATCAACAAGCAGTGTTATTTTCTCTCTTTGCTTTTTTTAATATTTCTTAAAGTTCATTTAGTGCACGCGCAAAAGGTATATAGTAATTCTTTGAAATAGTCTTTAGAATTGGAGTTAATGATATTATGAACTCTCGAACTCTGCTATATACAATTTCAACAATAGCCATTGTAGCAATGGTATTCGTCTTCATTACCATGGTTTTAGCTCCGCCTGCTACTTCAAACGAAATTAAAATTACAGTAGGCGATAATGATTGGAGTTTAGGAAATGATCCAATTTTCCATGGCAAAAATTATTGGTCCAGCTATTCCGATTCGTCTCACGATGAGACAATCCAAAGGTCTGAAACAATAAAGATGTACTATTGCATTTACTGGGGTGCCCTTACAGTTGACAAAGAGACCATGAGTTGGGAAACTATAACAGGAAATTTTTCGGCAAAATCCTTGACGCATAATGACTTATTAATACGGTGGCAAGATTCAGGTTCAGTTTTTAAATTTAAACATGAAGAAACGTACTTTAAAATAACTTTTAGCATTCCAAAAACGGAAAATGGCGACTACAAATATACCAATATAACTCAAGCATGGGAAAAAGGAGAATTATTTCAAACCATTGAATTGTGGTAACATAAGAATATACTATTTTTTTTATTTTCTTGGATTCTTTAATTAAACCTTTAACTCTATATCTTGAATCGCTAATAGCGTTTTTCTTCGTTCATTTAGTCTTCTGCTTTGTTCGTCTATCTATTTTTTTGAATATTCTTGAGCTAGTATCGAGACTGCCGTCGTCGATAAATTTGGAAAGTTATAATTGTGAATAAACTTATAAACAAAATTAATTAGGGTAACTGTTTTCACATTAGGAGGGTACCTGTATGTGGGCCCGTAGCTCAGCAAGGCAGAGCGGCGGACCGGTCCATTGGGACTGGGCTGAGGCTCTTAACCCGTAGGTCAGGGGTTCAATTCCCCTCGGGCCCGCCATATTTCACAAAATCAAGGGTCTACCATGTCAAAGACTTTTGTTGGGATTTCGTTTTGGGTTATTTTCAAATTACTGAAGATTGGGAATGGAGGAAATATGGAAATTTATTAGGAGATTATATGTTTGCCGTATCGCCTTAAAGAAAAATAGGCAAAGTAAAACTCGAGAAAATAACACATGAAATGGAACTAATAACTCTAAATTTTTTATTTGGTATATTGCAAAAATACGATCTTGCTTTCTGTTGGTACTCTACGGATTTAAGTGTTCTTTTACATAGTATTTAGGGGCAAAAATGCTAGATGCACCATGTCTTAAGGTTCCAAAAAGTTTGGGTGAAGGCGGCATTCGTCTAGTCAGGGAACTTGATTTATTTAACAAACAATTAAAAGTTCAACAAGTCAATAACCATATTTGTATACCATTAACCAATAAACCCTCATCTGTCGCCTACAGAAAAATTGAGAACACTTTGCAAGATTTCGAAATATTAATTCATAACTTTCCTGAAATAGAAAAACATCTTTTGACACATCTTGATCTTCTCGCTGACAAACTGCACCCTAGTCTATTAGCCAGCGTCCCACGTGCTATAGACTTTATAGGTAATATTGCAATAGTTGAGATTCCACCAGAGCTTGTGGAACATAAAAAAACGATAGGTGAAGCCTTACTTAAGGCAAACAAACGGATCCACACAGTTCTAGCCAAGTCTGGAGCAATTGAAGGAATCTACCGACTAAGATCCTTCGAAGTTATAGCTGGAGTCAAAAACACAATTACAGTCTACTCTGAATATGGTTGTGTGTTTCATGTTGACGTTGCTAAAACATATTTCTCCCCAAGACTCTCTACAGAACACAATCGAATAGCATCAAGCGTAAAAACGGGCGAAACGGTTGTAGACTTGTTCGCTGGAGTAGGCCCATTCGCTATTCCAATCGCAAAAAAAATTAAAAATGTGCAAGTCTACGCTATTGATGTGAACCCAAACGCTATAACATTCTTAAAAAGAAACATTGCAACAAATCGTGTAGAAAAACAGGTTATTCCTTTTCTTGGAGACGCCCGCAAAATAGTAAAAGAAAAGCTTTCTGGAAAAGCAGATCGGGTAATCATGAATTTACCTGAAACCGCTATAGAATATGTGGACATAGCATGCGAAGCCCTAAAAACAAAAGGCGGCATTATACATTATTACAGTTTTGTGAATGCTTCAGATCAGCTGGAAACAGCAAAAGTTAGATTAACCGAAGAAGTGAACAAAAACCACCGACAAATAAAAAAGATCCAATTGGCGAAGACAGTGCGAGAGGTTGCCCCTTACACTTGGCAAGTGGTTGTTGACGCTCAAATTCAGTAAGATTCAACAATTAATGTAATTTTTACTTTCTGATTTGGATCTTTCATTTTTTCAACAAGCTTTCTTGAGAAGTTAATAGCTGCCTTGTCTGCTCCAATTGCTAGAGTTCGACCACAAAAATAATTGCTTTTTCTTACAACCAAATCCGTGGGATGTGTAAATTGTAACTCTGGACTTCCTTTTGCTTTTACAATCTCTTTCACTTCACCGGCTTCAATCATTATTGTTATTTGTGCTCCAGGTTTTCTTGCGGCTTCCTTGAATTCATAAGGCAAATCAACTGCTCCTTTCGTTGATTCCACAGCTATTACACAATCTCCTTGCATCGTGAGGTTTGCCTCCTTTGTAATTTCGAAGGTTGTTTTGTGAGTTGATTGCACTTTTTCGTGTCCACATGCAAAAAATTCAACAGTTATCGAATCCATGCAACGAAAATAGCGTATCAAATAGATATTCCTTTAGCCATTGAACGATATTTACGGTATGCGTTTTGCATAAAAATTATTCAAGAACTTCTATGCTGTCAACCTTTCCATCACCGTCAAGATCAAATCCCTGAATTACAACTGCAAATTTCCTAGTATCATCAAAATTTTTTAAGGTCTTCTCATAGAATTTTGTGATTGCCAGCACACAAGCTTTAGTACCAATTGCCTTGTTGCCTGCCAGAATAATCACACAATTTTTATTGTTCCACGGATTAGGAATCTTCGCTATTAACCCCATATTATCGGCCGGGTAGACTTTCCGTGTTTTCTCAGAAACAAGCCCACCTAAAAGAAATCCGTGATTCGAAGGCATCATGTTGAAACGGATAGGTAAAAATTCGTTAAGCTCTTGGGTAATCAGATTAGTTCCCGGTCCACCTACCAAAATTAAGTTTCTGCTTTCTTCCTTCTCAACTTTTACATCAACATCCAATTTTATCGGAAAATCCTCTGGTAAAGCAACGATTTGACCTAGAAAAAAAGCTAGATATGCAGCGTAATGTCCGTCTCTGGCTTTAGCCTTGAATGGGCCATGTGGGTCAGGGCTTCCCACCACAATTTTTCCGTTAAAAACTTCATTTTTGATGAGAGGATTTAGGAACTTCTTCATCTTTTCATCGATTTTGGAACCCTGGAAGTTGCTGATGTTTTTGTTACCAAACGGCAACTCTATTCCCATAGCTGGAAATGTAGCTTTGTAGTATTTTGCGACAGCCCCCTTCTTCTCTTCTTCTTTAACAACGTTTATCGCGCCAGCTTTAACCAATTTTCTTATGTGATAATAGATCTTCTGTTCGTGCATTTTTAGTTTCCGTGCAATCTCCATTGGATACATTTCTTTCTCACTCAGAAGTTTGAGAATCTCCCAACTGAGATTGCCCAATACAGCTTTAAGTTTCGCTGGGTTTTTGAAAATTATTATTTCCTTAGTCTTAAATTGGTTCTTTTCCCCGCTGATTAACCGCTTTGTTTCCATATTTTCAGGTATTGTATATTTCCATTATAAAAGTTCTTTTAATGGTTGGAAGCGACTTGCAATCTATGAAAGGTTAGTTTTATTAGTTTCTTATCTTGTAGAAAAATAGTGTATGACAGGCTCGATAGTTTCTGAGCCATTTACTGCCATCCTTTTTCAGGTGGCTATAGGTGGTATCGGGGGATTTTTAATAGGATTCACTCTTAGAAAAATCGCCAAAATTGCCTTAATTATCGCGGTTGTTGTCTTTGCTTTGATCTTTTTGGCTTACACAAACGTAGTTGATGTAGATTATAACGGACTTTTTGACATGTCATCAAGATTCGTTGAAACTGTTAATCCAGCATTAAATTTGATTACCCCACTCTTGACGCACTTACCATTCATTGTAAGCCTTTGCTTCGGTATATTTATTGGAGTTAGAAAAGGAGACTAAAGAATAAAATTCACTAGGTAGAAATAGACCAAAAATACGATTCAGTATGTTGTAGTGTCTTTTCTAATATATTTCTGCATCTCTTGCCAGATCGCCTTCACATCCCTAACTTTTCCTACTATTGGATCCATCTTTTTGCCAAAAGTTTCGATACGTAAAACACCTCTCTTTCGCATTATCCCTTTTTCGCAATAATGCATTGTGCGAATGTCCTCGATTCTTTCTGCAATAACTCTGTCCTTTTTAAAAAAAACTCCTCGTCGTCTATACATCAATATCCGCTGATCAGTTATGTAAAAGAAAAAACTATCATTAAGACTATCAATCTTTCCACTCTGAAACAACACTGTTTCTCCAGGATAAAGGAATTCACTAAGACCCAAACTGTTCGCCTTTCTCTTGTTAAGGTTTTAGATTCATATTTTTTGCGGTAAAACAATACGAAGAATAACGTAGTATTGGATTCAAAAAAACTGTTAAAACAAAATTTTTAGCGGTTTATTCTCATCATATTCAATGGTTATTAAAATCGACTAAAAATTTCTTTTTAAGTCTAAAATATTTTTCCTAAAAATCTTTATAACCAGTTTCTCGGTTTAAATAAAGCCTCCAAAATTGGATTACTGTCCATAAAAATATGTAGACGCTAAAAAAATGTGGGGAATTAACTATGTGTGGAATATTTGGATGTATCTTACAAAATGGTGAAGCTGCTTCAATAATTCACAACGGATTAACGAAGCTTGAATATCGAGGCTACGATTCAGTGGGAATAGCAACAATTCAAGGGAAACAGCTTTCAATAAAAAAGGATAGTGGAAAAATTGAAGAAGTACACGCAAGACACAATCTCGATGCTCTTCCGGGACGATTGGGAATCGGGCATACTCGATGGGCAACACACGGTGCACCTTACAAAGAGAATGCTCACCCGCACACAGATTGTGACAACCAAATTGCAATCGTTCATAACGGAATAATTGAAAATTATGCTGAAATCAAAACCGAACTTGAAGAGCTTGGACATAAATTCAGATCAAAAACTGATACCGAAGTCATTGCACACCTTATCGAAGAAAAATTGAAAACAAGATTGTCTTTGGTTGAAGCAGTTCGCGAAACTGTGAAGCAACTAGAAGGGTCTTATGCAATCGCGGTAATTTCAGTTAAAGAACCTGATAAGATTGTTTGTGCCAGAAAAGAAAGCCCTCTTGTTCTAGGAGTATCAGAAGATGCATTGTATGTTGCATCAGACATTCCAGCTTTTCTTTCGAAAACAAACAAGTCTGTTCTAATTGAAGATGGAGAAGTTGTAATTTTAAGCGATAAGGGATACGAAATCCGAAAAATCACTGATTTCAGCCTTGTTACAAGAAAACCTGAAATTATTGATTGGGCTCCCGAGATGGCAGAAAAGCAGGGCTATTCCCACTTCATGCTAAAGGAAATTCATGAACAGCCTTTACGCTTAAAAAACACTCTTAGATTACAGGACAAATACCTGGAGTTGATGACCACCTTTCTCGATCGAGCTGGGGAAGTGTTCTTAGTGGCATGCGGAACATCATATCACGCCTGCTTAGCAGCGTCGTACCTATTCTCTAAATTGTCCTTTTTGGCAACCCACCCTGTCATTGCCTCAGAATTTGTTGAACAACATGGAAAATCAGTCAACATCGACAGCCTACTTTTAGTCGTCAGCCAATCTGGAGAAACAGCAGACACCTTAGACGCAGTTGAAAGTGCTAGATTACGTGCTGCAACAATTCTGGGACTAACAAACGTTGTCGGTTCAACATTAACTCGGATTGCACGGGTTTATATTATTCAACAATCTGGGCCAGAAATTGGTGTTGCTGCAACAAAAACATTCACATCTCAACTTTCAGTACTTTCTCAACTCGCAATAAGACTTGCCAAAAAGAGGGGAAAAGTTTCACATATAGAAATTGAAGAGTTAGAAGAGAATCTAGAACGAATACCTGACATTGTCGAGAAGATTATTTCAAGTAAAGAAGAAAAAGTGAAGCAATTAGCAAAAAAGTACAGTGATAGGCATTGCTTTTTCTTTTTGGGAAAAGGAATGAGTTCAGCTGTTGCACTTGAGGGTAAACTGAAACTAATGGAGATTTCATACATTCCTTCATTGGCTTATCCTGCAGGAGAAAGCAAACATGGTCCAATCAGCTTAATTGAAAAAGGATTTCCTGTGATTTTCGTGTGTCCAAAAGATTCTACACATAAAAGCATAATTGGTAACATTATGGAAATGAAGGCTCGAGGTGCCTCTATAATTGCCGTAATTGAGAAAGGCGATGAGGAAATAAAGAAGTTGGCTGACGATTACATAGAGATAACTACTAGTTTACCAGAGGTTTTATCTCCTATACCTTTTGTTATTCCATTGCAGCTCCTTGCTTACTACATAGCACTAGAACGAGGATGCGACCCTGATAAACCCAGAAACTTAGCCAAGTCCGTTACTGTAAAATAGATTACAATTCCAAACGAGTAAAAGTAGTTGTAGTGAACTAAAGATTCTAAAGTCCCTATGACTCATTTTTGACTGGCTAGAACCACAAGGATCAGTATCAGATGACAAATGAAAATAATCCAGTTTATCCAGAACGAATAGTATCACTTTCTCCCAGTAACACAGAGATACTGTTTGCTGTTGGCTCAGGACCTAAGGTTGTTGGAGTAACAGACTATTGTAACTATCCACCTGAAATAGATTCACGCATTAAGACAAACAAAATAGTGAGGGTTGGCGGTTACTGGAACCCATCGGTGAGATCTATTAGAAAGTTGAAACCCGATCTTGTTTTGGTTTCTACAGCTCAATGTACAGTAAAAACAAACAAGTGCAAAACGGACTGCAGCCGCAGATGTGAATTGACAACAAAAGTTGCTAATAGACTCAAAAGTCAAGGATTAAACGTTTTGACTCTATCATCGCACAGCATCGAAGATGTTCTTGACACCATTACACTTGTTGGAAAAGCAACAGGAAACACTACCAAAGCCAGGGACGTTGTGGAAAACTTGAGACAAAAAATAGATAAAATAGTTGCACACTCGAAAAATAGCTCTCATAGACCAAAAGTTTACTTTGAGGTCTGGAACAACCCATACATCAGCGTGAACTCAAAAACATGGATTGGAAACATAATCACATTAGCAGGTGGAACAAACGTTTTCGGAGACGCAGTATCCGAATGGCCCATAATCCAATCAGAAGATATTATTCAACAAGATCCTGACATAATGGTGTTTCCAGTAATTCCAGATGTTCCCAGATTTTGGGGAGACTTCGAGGCTGTGAAGAAACGGCGTGGATGGAAAAATATAACAGCAGTCAGAAACAGCAACCTTTACGAGGTTCAAAGAGATCTCATCTCCAGACCTGGACCTAGGCTAATTAAGGCGCTAGAAGTGCTTGCCGAAGTGATTAACCCCACAGTTTAAATGATAATTCATTGTTGATTGAAAGAGTGTTTAGGTGATTGATGTTATGAAGGCAGCAGCTCTTTTTTCAGGAGGCAAAGATTCTCTCTATGCAGTGATTCTTGCCGAAAAGCAGGGTGTAACAGTTGAACATCTAGTTACTTTGCTACCGACTCTTCCTTGGCCATCTCCTCATGCTGAAAACATTGAAGCACTGAAAATATTAGCCAAATCCATGGGTAAACATCACACAATCGTCGACTTCAAGAGAGAAGGTGCATTCTCTGAGACACTCAAAAACCTTAAAGTTGATGCTTTGATTGCAGGCGATATTAATGTTGAGGCACATATTATTGGTCTAAAGGATGTTTGCAACAAAACTGGTTTGGAGCTGCTTGAGCCAATTTATGGCAAGGATACAACTGAATTATTTCATGAAATCTTCGATTTAGGTTTCAAAGCTTTGATTACTGGCGTAAATCCGAAATATTTAGGGGAGGAGTGGCTAGGATATGTTATCTGCAAAGAAACGGCGACACAGTTTCTGTCGAAAATTGGAAGTGTTGACCCTCTGGGTGAAAACGGGGAGTTTCATACATTAGTAATTGAGTGCCCGCTCTATGCGAAACCGTTTAAAGTTCAGTCTATTCAAAAGAAAGTTGCCAAAGATATGGCTTATCTTAATGTGAAAATTGTGTAGTTTTTATCGTTTTTTAGGTTAATTTCGTGTCTTCAATATGGTAGTGTTGCTTTTCTTGTTTTGTCGAAACTTTAATATATATGTTAGGATGGATTATCCATCCTAAAGGGTGTAGAAAAAATGGATAAAACTATCACATACATTGTGGCTATTTTAGCTGTTGTCTCATTAGTTATTGCAGGCTACGGATTCGTTACTTTTCAAGATCAAATCAACGATTTGCAGGGATCAATCAGTGACCTAGAAGGACAATTAACCACTATCGATACTATTGAAGGACAACTTGATGATATACAAGAACAGATTGATGAATATCAAAGCACTATCGAAGAACAACAACAAGAAATCAGTGAATACCAAACAGTTACACTGGTCGATTACTTGGGTAATGTAGTTACTTTGACTTCACCACCAGAAAGAATCGTGTCTTTGGCTCCCAGCAACACAGAAATGTTGTTCGCTGTTGGGGCAGGTGACAATGTTGTGGGAGTAACAGACTTCTGTAACTATCCTTACAATTTTGCAGCATGGATCGAAGCAGGTAACATGACAAGTATAGGAAACTATTACGGTCCTTCAGTGGAACCGATTGTTGCGTTGGAACCAGATCTTGTTCTTGCAAGTTCTGGAAGTCTAGAGGCTGCTGAGAATCTAAGGAGTCTTGGATATAATGTCTTGGTGTTAGAAGCCAGAACAATTGATGCTGTTCTTCAGGACATTCTCGTTGTGGGAAGAGCCACAGGTAAGGCTATTGAAGCGGGAGTTCTTGTTAGCGAAATCAGAACCAGAATCGATACCGTAGCCAACCAAGCAGCGCTGCAGCTAGTACACCGAAAGTATATCATGAAGTTTGGAACGAACCCATCATGAGTGTAGGTCCAGGAACCTTCATTGAAGAACTGATGATTTTGGCAGGTGGAGAAAACATTTTCAATGATGCAACTACAAGTTGGCCAGTTGTGAGCTCCGAGGCAATTATCGAAAAGAATCCTGATGTAATGTTTTTCCCTGACATGTATATGGGTCGAGCGAACTTCTACGAAACTATAGAAGCTGTAAAGGATCGCCCTGGATGGAACATCATAACTGCAGTCAAAAATGATGCATTATACGAGATCAATGCAGACATAATATCCAGATCGGGTCCAAGACTTGTTGATGCACTAGAAGTTATAGCAAAGATGGTTCATCCTGAAATATTTGGGCAACTCTAAAATAACCCCCCTTTCTTTTTTTAGTATCTAAACAATAATTTGTGAAATATCAATGAAATCCGATACTGAAACAGCACATTTACGACGTGTATCTCACTGGAAGCTATATTTTGTAATAGCGACCGTTGTGTTTGTAGTTATTCTTGTTTTATCACTAAATCTTGGATTCGCTACTATTTCATTCAATGATATTTTGAAGATATTGACAAAACAAGTCCCTGTTTTGGGAAATATTGTGGACCTCTCAGATATCAGTCAAACCCCTATGAGGTGATAATTATGCAAATCAGACTTCCTCGTGTAATTTGTGGTGCTTTAGTTGGTGCAGCTTTGGCAACTGCAGGTGTAATATATCAGGGGATCTTTAGAAATCCAATGGCTGACCCCTACGTTATAGGTGCGATGTCAGGAGCATCACTAGGCTCAGCACTTGTTATTGTTCTGGGATTAGGAGTTGCACTTCTAGGTGTAAACACGTCTTCAAATATTTGCTTTTGTTGGTTCTCTGATTACTGTACTTCTCGTTTATACAATATCGAGATCTGGTTCCAGAGTTCCAGTTACCATGCTACTTCTAACGGGTATAGCGGTAACATATTTTCAAAGTGCCATTGTCACTTTTCTGCAAGTAATCGCCAGCGACAGACTTCTTCACGGATTAACTTTCTGGCTTATTGGAAGCCTTGCACCCACGGAAAACTGGACTAAAGTCTGGTCTATTCTTCCACTCATAGTTATAGGAATTGCAATTTCTTATTTGTATTCACGTGACTTGAACATTCTTGCTTTAGGAGAAGATCAAGCTCAGCATTTGGGTGTCGAAACGGAAAAGGTGAAAAGGATACTACTTATTTGCGGAGCTCTTTTGACTGCTGCAGCTGTATCTATTAGCGGTTTAATCGGTTTTGTTGGTTTGATAATTCCCCACTTAACCAGAGTTGTAATTGGTCCTGACCACGAGTTCTCTTGCCTACAGCTGCTGTTGTAGGTGCCTCTTTTTTGATGATATGTGACGCAATAGCCCGTGTGGCTATGGGTTCAGGTGAAGCTCCTGTAGGAGTAATTACAGCACTTACAGGGGGACCGTTTTTCATTTATCTATTACGCAGAAGAAAGAAAGGATACGTTTTATGAAGGTGACAATAAAATAATGGTTATTTTATCAATTGAGGGCGTTGATTGTTCTTATGGCTCTGTTGATGTTCTTAAGAATGTCAGTTTTGATATCGAAAGCGGACAATTCTTAGGTATTCTTGGCCCTAACGGTTCAGGAAAAACAACGCTGCTCAAGAGCATAAGCCGGGTTCTTAAACCAAAAAAGGGAGCTATACTTATAGACGAATCTGATATTTATCAAATGAAAACTGTAGATGTCGCCAAACAGTTAGCTGTGGTTCCTCAGGAAACACCTGTTTCATTTGATTTTACTGCTTTGGAAGTCGTTCTTATGGGTCGCAATCCTCATATGACTCGATTCAAAATGGAGAGTAAAAATGATTTAGAAATCGCCAAAAAATCTATGCAAGTGACACGTACTTGGGAGTTCGCCGACAGACCTGTAACAGAACTCAGTGGTGGAGAAAGACAACGTGTAATAATAGCCCGTGCTCTAACTCAAGAGCCCCAAATTCTTTTACTTGACGAACCGACAACCCACTTGGATATCAGCAACCAACTGGAAATAATGGATCTGATTAAGCATTTATGTGAAACAAAAAAGATGCTGATTGTAGCGGTTTTTCACGACTTCAACTTGGCTGCCCGTTACTGTGATTCAATTATCCTTTTGAAGGATGGCAAAATTGTTGCTTTGGGCAAATCTGATGACACACTTAACGAGTGAAAATGTCAAAAAAGTTTTTAGTGTTGACACTATCGTGAAAAAACATCCAATTACTGATCAACTTCATGTTATTCCCATCTCAAGACCTATTATTCAAAAACAAAAAAGCCTCAGCATTCACCTAATATGCGGAGGTGGAACAGGTAGCCTCGTGATGAAAGCCCTTCTTGATGATGGCTACCGAGTTACTGCCGGAGTCCTAAACCTTTTAGATACAGACCAGGAGACTGCTCAAACGCTTGCTATATTCACAGCCACAGAAGCTCCATTCTCTCCAATAACAGAGGAAGCACATACAGCAAACCTTAGGTTAATGCGTAAAGCTGATGTCCTAGTTATAACACCCACCCAATTTGGTGAAGGAAATCTACGAAATTTAGACGCTGCAGAGAAAGCTTTGGAAGAAGGGAAACCCACAATTTTCTTGGATAATGGACAAAATAAAGAAAGGGACTTTACCAAAGGAAAAGCCACAAAATACATTGAGAAACTAAAAAACAAAGGCGCCACAACAGTAAATAGTATTCCTGAACTTCTGGAAGTTATTAACGACCTGGAAACTAAAAACAACAAATAACATAATAAAAAAACTAAAAAAATACATTTTTATTACTTGTTAAATCTTTGACTACCACAAATGGTGAACGTTTTGAGAAGCACTGCACCCCTATTCATTTTACCTTGGAGATGCACACAAGCCTGCCCAAATAGCTGCATTCATTGCGGTTTTGCATCAAACCCAAAAGCTCCCGATGCTCTTGGAACCAAAGAAACAAAACAAATAGTAGACAAGATACATGATTTTGGAGCAACCTATTTTGGAATTAGTGGCGGAGAACCACTTCTAAGAAAAGACCTGTCTGAAATAATTGATTATGCAAAAAAAACTGGCATGAAGGTAAGCCTCATAACCAGCGGTTATTTTCTTGACGAAAAAATTTTCGATAATCTAGTTAGACATGGAGTTCGAGTCTCTATAAGCGTTGATGGACCAGAAGAAATCAATGATGCAATAAGAGGTAAGGGTGCATACAAAAAAGCGCTTGCAGCAATAGAAAAAACTTCCAAAGCTGGTTTGCTTGATTGCCTTGTGGCAACTCTTTCTAACGTTGACTCAAAACAAAATAACATCAAATCTGAAGACATGGAGCACGTAATTAAGCTAGCTGAAAAATATGGGGCCAGATGGGTAGTAATTCACGGATTCGTTCCATTTAATAAAACAAAAGAGCATCTTGCTAGAGCTCCTTCACCACAACAGTACGAGAAGATTTGGAATGACATCTATGATTTAATGTTAAAATATAAAGGAAAACCTGAAATAAACGTGTACTGCCCATTTTTTGCCAGAATTGCCAAACAACGGGGATTACCAAATTTTGATGAATGGTTTAACAATTTCTTTTTGGGCAAATGCTCTATTGCAGGCAAATACATGAGCGTAATCGAAAACGGAGATGTTATTCCATGCAGTTTCAATGACCGTATCAGACTGGGAAATACGAAAGACAAATCGCTGAATCAAATCTGGGAAGAACTGCAAACTTCCGAATTGGCTCTTAAACTTAGAGACCGCAACAACCTAAAGGGAAAATGTGGAGTATGCGAGTATCGTGAAATCTGTGGTGGCTGCAGAACCAGAGCAGAAATATACACTGGAGATCTCTTAGCTTCTGATCCTGCATGCGCATATGTTCCTAAAGTTTTGCGTCAAAATTAATTTGTTATCTATGTTATGTAAACTATTGATCTGCCGTTATCGTAGATTTGGTCTAGTGCTGGAGTTGCCTCGATGTTTGATAATACCTGCTTTGTGTCAACCGCGACGAACTTGATGTTGTTTTCTTTAATATATGTGAGAAAGTCTCTTGTCTGAACAAGCAAATCTGGTCTCCGTCTCTAAAAGCTCCTTAACTTCTTCCACTGTTTTTCTCTTATTCTCAATAGTCTCATCAGACTCGAAGGAATAGGTTAATGCTGAATAAGAGAAATTGATGCTTTCCCCTTCAGCTAAATCATCAAGTTCATAGTGAAGTCTTAAGGCGTCTAAAACGCGGTTATTTAATGCACCTAAAGTAAAATTGGTAGGAGGATATTCATCGAACTCAAACACAGCCATTATTCCATTTGTTTGATCAAGTACTGCTGTAAGGTTTTCGTCCAATATTTCTGGAAGACCATTCACATTTGCCCATTTATTATTGGAGTGTCTCAATAGTGGATTATCCCATGGGTTTTGCCATGAAGAAGTCCAGGAACAAGGGCTTCTTTGAAGTCAAGGGATGTCTCTAACAAGTTGATAATATCCAATTTGACCAGTGCTAAGTACTTGTTCACCTCAACATTCCATTCGATGTTTACTGTGGAGCTATTGCTTGAAAGAGTAACAACCCGCTCAACAGTGAATAGTTCGTGAGTGTATTCAGAAACCAATTTAGATTCATTAGCCGAATTTTCAATCCAATAAATGGATTCAACAGCTTCCGAAAGGGAAATATTCACCCATTCTCCGAAGGGGTCAACGTAGGTAAATACAGTTTGATTATTTGGGATACTGAACGCTTTTGTCCAAATGTTGAAACGTGAAACATACATTCCTAAACCAGCACTTGGGCTTACTGTATCAAACTCTCTTATGCTTACGCGAGAATTTTCCATCTCATAAAAACTATACAATATTGATTCAGCTAAAGCTGTTCTTGAGCTAACAGGATCAGTTTCCTGTACCGTTTGGTGATCAGAAAAAAGGTAGTACCAAGATCCAGGACTTCTAGAAACAACAACAGTTCCATCTGAAATTGAATGCTCCTTTAACCATAATCCAGAATTATAACTAGAAATCGAAGCTCTTTCATAAAACTGCGGATATGGTTCTACCCTTTGAACAAACATGAAAGCTTGGAAAAACAGCAAGGAAAATATTAAACCCATAACAATGCCCTGAATGAAATTTTGCATTACAATTTTTTTGGAGATTTTGGGTAACAACTTTGTTTTTAGCAATGTAACTGACTTTGCTAGGATATAGAATATTGATACGGCAGAAAGAATTGTTATGGGTGTAGCAAAAAAATAGATGAAACGGTGATATGGCAAGTGAATTCCAAGAAGGTATGACTCTGCTAAAAGAAAAGGGACAGCTATCCAGAAAAATATCAGTATTGAGTCCTTCAAAGATTTTTTATTCTTCAACATGATCAATGCCAGAGGAATGCCCACTAAACCTAGGAACAAGGTTGGTCCAAAGATTTTAATTAAGCCATTAAGACTAACAGCGGGAATATGGTAAACATTTTCTGCCATAGTAAAGAATAAATATTCAATGATGATGTCCGAATATTCAATTAGAATTCTGGCGTACCACACCAATAGAGCCAAACCGCCACCCATGATCACAGCAAAAAAAGCTAATAACCGTCTTTTTGATCCTATGGCGCTGAATAAGAAAACTGGAACAAACATCAAAACAAAAACAAAGGCTGTAAGTTGATGGGATAGCACGAGAGTGAATGCTCCCAAAAACAATAGGAGGTTTTTAACGATAACTCCCAGGTCTTTATTCATTATGTAAAAAACAAAGGAAATGTATGCTAAACCCATGAAGTTTGCATAACCTCCCCAAAAGATCATTTCAAAAAACGGAACAGACAGAATTGTGAATACTGCTGAAACGACTGCAACACCCATACCAAAAATTCTTCTGGCCAACAAATACGTGGATAATAGCAGCAGAATATTTAATGTAGCAATTAACAGTTTTAGGATAAATGCTGATGCGATAACGTCAAGGGTTCCTGAAAATATTTGAATCATGGCGATGATAACATGAAAAAGGGGTGGATACCATGCAATTTCGCTATAGCTGACTTTTTCGTCCATTACTATGATTCTTGCTTTTGCTAGATGCACGGCGGGGTCGTTTCCGGGGAGAATTCCTGCTGTGGACAGCTGCTGAAATGTAATAATAAAGAGGATCGAGGCGGTAATTAGGACGAAAACCAGTTCAATAGTAGATAGTTTTACCTTTTGCACTAATTATCCTCCAAAGCAGCGGAAGTAATGAATATATGACTAATGGATTAACATATAAAAACATCCAGTAAAGTTGGCTTAAAGGTTTGCAATATTTTGTAGTTCTTCAATGCGGGAATTTGAGGATGGTGTGAAAAAATTGTTTCAACAAATCAAAGCTTTGGGTTATCAAAAATTTTGCTAAAGAGATTTTAATAAAAAGCTTTTCCATTATCAACTTATCAGTATATTATAGATCAGATCCATTAATACTACAGTTTCTTTAATATGATTTGACAAGAAACTTCCCTTTTAAGCATTCTAGGTCTCTTACTTCTTAAGGTTGAAGTCATGAAGCATCTGTTTTGCGATTGTTGCGGTGATGAAGTTAAAGCGGTTTATCCGTGCAAATTTGTTTTTCATGACAATATGACCTCGGAGTTTAACATTTGTTTAGACTGTATGGAAACTGGAACATTACAAATAAACCTAAAACGAAAAAGGTTGGTTTCCAAAATCCTTCTCAAGTTATCAAAGAAGCAATAAGCTTTCAACAAAAGATCATTTAATGCATATGTTCAAGGATTCGAACACCTTGTTCTAATCCATGGAACTAAATTCAGCTTTAACCAAAATGAACATGTTAACCGAGGTGAAAGTTGCTGGATCTAATAAAACATGTAAACATAAACGAGTTGCAGGAACTAGTCGAAACTATTGCTAGTGTTAATTCAAAGAATCAGCAATCTTAAGGATTGTTGAGAGTCTATCATTTTTTACTTGGAAGATTCCGACTTTTCCGCTGTTAAGAATAAATTGAAATAGTGGATCTTGCGAAAATTTTGTGAATACACTCTCGTCTCTGCATACAATATGAGTGACATTAAAGTTTTCTATCATTTCTACATAATCCCAAATATACATTGGATCATCAGTCGCCTCTTCTGTCGGAGAATATGCAAATTTTTGAAAGGCTTCAAAGTCCTCATCATTCCATTCTGCAGTGTCAAAAACTTCAATATGAAATCTGATGGTAATTCCTTTAAAGGTAGGATTTGACATTACATATTCAACTTCTGCGCAATTTGTATAATTTTTCGGTGATACAGTAGAATCAGGTACGCTTGTAGTATATATCTGTCCAACTACTTTTTTGTCTGAATTTAAGGGTCTTATTATTGATGTTGTTGTGGTATTTGTATACGTCAAGTTTGCATGGCTTGGGGCGTAAATTCTAAAGTTAAGTGTTGATAAGTTTGTATTATTTTTTGCAGTTATTTCATACGATAAGTCAACGGATCCTTTTCCTTGATTAACCTGCAAGGTTTTGTTGACTGTAAACAAATTGTTTTCTCGTAAAACTGTTAAGTTTGATATTTCATCCTTTGCTATTGATGTTTCAATAATTTCCATTTCTGATAAAGTTAAATTTCCAGTTTCAGTAACTAATTTCAAGAAACTTGCATTTTGAGTTTCAGTGATTGCAGTAGTTATTTTTCTATAATCGTAACTTTCATAATTAATTAGAGTTTCGTTATCTTGAAAATAAAAAACTGGAACAACTTCTCCACTCAAAGTTTCTATACTAAAAAGAGGGTTATGACGCGAAATATATGGTCCATCATCTCTAACCTGAATCAAACCGTTATCAAAGTAATAGTCAGTATCCAGAAGAAGGCCGCTATTACTGGCAACCTCCATCTCGTGAGCATATAATAAGAACTCCAAACCTGCTGCACTAAGGGTTGCCCGTTTGCTAATTCCTGAGAGCCACCAGCCATAAAGATGATCGGCGACGAGAACAGCAGATTCAGGGGTCTTGTTCCGAAGCCATTCTATGGTTGTATATTCAGGCTGCTGTATTGTTGAATAAAAGTCTGCCCGTTGTTGAGCTGCATTTGGAATGATGGACCATGGAGAAATAAGGATAAAGACGAAGAGGATTGCAGTGAAAACGATTACTGGAATAATATTTTTTGCTCTGCTCCCGTATAATCTTGTAACTTTACTGAGTCTTTTTGAAGTATAACTAAAAAGGTATAGTAGACCTGCAGATATTATGATAATTCCTGGAAAGTCAATAAAGTACATAAAACGTGAGTAGTCAACGAACACGCCGAAAATGTAAGCTTGAGTCATAACAAGGGGAACAAGAAACCATGCAACAATGAGCAAACTCTTGCTATCCCAATATTGTTTCCTGTAAACTTTAAACAAGAAAAATGTTGGTATAAGGGCAACAAATAGAGCTAAAATCATGCTGTCGACAGTCCGGTTAGCGAGAATCAGGTTTCGATTATCTGGCACTCCCCCCAAGAATGACCCCTCAGATGAGGCGCCAATGTAAAAACCGAAAACCCTAAGCAACCATGGCGATATAGCCGAAATTCCTAAACCTCCTGAAACAATAAAGAACCGAAGCTTCTTCAGAAAATCCAGATCCTTGAGCTTCCAAACTTTTCCTATCAACAAAAAGATAAAGTATAAAATCAGCACCGGAAACAGAACAAACAAGCTGAACGTATGAGTTAGGATAAGACCTCCAAACAACAACGTACCCATCAACAGATTGAAGATGCTTGGTTTATCCATATCCCTCACAAACAGATACATGATAGTTACAATCAATGCGAGAGATACCACGTTGGTATAACCACCCCAGCTTATCATCTCCAAGCTCAAAGCTGAAATCGCTGCAAAAAATGCTGCCAAAAGTCCTGCGTTAGTATTTCCCCATATCCTTTTTGAGACAAGATAAGCAGGAATAACTATAACCGAACTGTAAAATGCGGCTGTGAGAAGCTGTGCAAAAAGTAACGGAAGTCCTGAAAAGAGAATTAAGATAGATACAAAAAAGTGGAATCCTGGGGGTGTTGGAAGAATTTGTCCCCCCATATGATAAGGATTCCATGTTGGCAGTGTTTCCTCATCTAGAATCAGATTTATGATACTGCCGTGAAGTCCAATGTCTGAACTTGGGGGATATTCGTTATGAAGGAGGACTGCCACTCTAAACAGAAACGCAAAACTGAATATTGCTAAAAGTAACAGAGTGTTCTTGTGTTTCGTTGTAAACCACCGTTGATGTAAATATAAATACCTCTTTTAGTTGCACTTAATTTATTGCTTTCCTAATCCTAACACATCTACTCCAAAACGCTCCAAATTATTCGCTATTCTTGAAAAACAATTTTTTTGAATATATCCAGAAAAACTCTGAAAAATATTATAGAATTTATGGGTAAGATTTACGAAAGAGTTAGAAAGGGGAAAAACTTACCTACATGTCTGCAGCCAAGAAAAAAGGTTGTTAACATTGTCGGGAAAAGTTACCAAAATCTTCGAAAGAGTTAGAGCAGATGGACGAAGCTTCCTCCTTGAACATGAAGCAAAAAATGTTTGTAAAGAATATGATATACCAGTCACACAATTGAAGATAGCTAAATCAGCCGAAGAAGCAGCAAAGTATTCTGAAGAAATTGGTTACCCTACAGTCTTCAAAATTCTTTCGCCCGATGTAATTCACAAATTTGATGTAGGTGGAGTAATCCTTGGCATCAACAGTCAAGAGGACGCAAAGATCGCATATAACCAAATTATGGAAAACGTGAAGACTCATAAACCCGACGCAAAAATCGACGGCATCCTCGTTCAGGAGATGGCTCCTCCCGCAACTGAAGTAATAGTCGGGGCAATAAAAGATCCCCAGTTTGGACCAACCATAATGTTTGGTCTCGGCGGAACCTTCGTAGAAGTAATGAAAGACGTTTCATTCAGGATTGCCCCTATCACCGAAGAGGACGCCAAAGAAATGATTACAGAAATAAAGGCATACCCCATACTTCAAGGTTTCAGGGGACAATCACCTCGTGACCTCAAAGAGATAATAAAAATCTTGTTAAATACTTCACAGTTGGTTATGGATCATCTAGAAATTAAAGAACTTGATCTAAATCCGGTAATGGTTTACTCGAAGGGAGCAAAAACGGTCGATGCAAGAATTATACTGGAATAAACCTCTTATTTCAGGAAGTATATCATTTTTCAAACTAACACGAGAAATAAAATCAATTAGAAGATCAACAATAAGCCGAGCTCATTATAGGAAGTGAAGAAAATATCTGACTCCCCAAAAAACCAAATCGGAGACCTAAATCAAGAACTAATTCTGCTTAAGGAAGAACGAAACAGGCTGAATGTGGAAGCAAAAAAGTGGGCTGATAAACGAAATGCTCTCCATGAAAATATAAGAAACCTGAGAAAAGATGCCTCCGTCATAAAAGAAAAAAGAGACAACTTAAACAAGCAGGTCCAAGAGCTGAAAAATATACGCGATAACTTAAAGAGCCAAGTTATAGAAAAACGCGACAAAATTTCGAAATTACATGATAAAATCAGCGAATTAAATGAGAAACAACCTGAGGGAAATCTACGGCAAGTAGAGAAGGAAATTGCCGATATAGACTGGAAGATTCAAACCAATTCACTACCATTAAAGGAAGAACAGGAACTGGTTAATCGGGTAAGGCAACTTGAAAACCAACTCGTGGTTCAGAAGCAGATAAAAAAAACAAAAGATAAACTCTTCGTAAGGAGAACCGAAGAAAGAGTATTTGGAACGGAAGCTAAAACAATTCACGAAAAACTAGCTGAACTGGCAGAACAGAGCCAAAAATTTCATACCCAAATGTTTGCAGTACTAGATAAAACCCATGAACTCCAAGTTGAAGCAGATAATGCACACCAAAAACATATAGAAACAAGACAGCAAGCACAACTGCATCACCAAAAATGTGTCGAATTAATAGAACAAATCAAAACAATCGAAAATGAACTAAAGCAAACCGCAGATAAAAAACTAGCTGACCGCCAAAGTGAACTAAAGAGAGAGCTTGAGGAGAGAGCAGTAATGAAGTTAAAACGCGGTGAGAAACTTGTTTGGGAAGAATTTCAGGTGCTAGCTGAAAAAGGCATGCTCTAATTTCGAACATTTAGAAAAAATTCTCACCATAATATTGAATAGAACAAAATAAGAACAAGATTAATGTGTGCCTCCCAATAAAAGGGTAATATAAGGAGAGCCTAAATGCCGACAGCAGCCAAAGTAGAACGTATTCTTGTTCTCTGCGTTGACAGGGATGACGATCTCGGCATGAAGGCAGGCATAAACACACCTGTGATAGGAAGAAAAGAAAACGTTAACTCCGCAGCTAGTCTAGCCCTCCGAGATCCCGAGGAAGCTGATGCAAATGCCATGTTTGAAGCGGTCAGAATTTATGATAACCTGAAAAAGAACGTCAAGGGACAGGAAGAACATGAAGTTGCAACAATTGCAGGCTCCGATTTAGAAGGAGTAGAAGCTGATAGACAACTGGTAGCCGAACTCACCGAGGTTCTTAGCGTTTTTCAAGCAACTGATGTTATCCTTGTTACAGACGGTTACACAGATGAGATGGTTTTACCCCTAATTGAATCGAGGGTTCCTGTTACTTCTGTACGAAGAATAGTAATACAGCACAGCAAAAATATCGAAGAAACAGCAGCCCTATTTACTCGTTACATGAAAATTCTTATTGAGCATCCTCGCTACTCTAGAATGATTTTAGGTCTGCCAGGAATCCTTTTCATCGTTTTAGGTGTCCTAGCATTTATCCCACGAGGATTGGATTATGCTATACCAGCTCTCGTCGTTATCGTGGGAGCATTTCTTGTAATGCGAGGATTCAGGCTAGATAAAGCAGCACATAACTTTGTCAAATGGGCAAAAGAATATTCTCCTCCTCCATTCACTGTACAGATTGCAGGTTTTTCTGCGATTGCAGGAATCTTGGTGATTCTCATTGGAGGATATCTTGGAGTAACAGCTGTTGCAAACGCAGTTGGTCCTGACCCATTTGCAGAGATTCCAAGTCTCGGCGGAAGATTTCTTTTCGCATCATCGTACCTTATTGGAATAGGTATATGCGTTATACTTTCAGGAAGAGCAGTTAGATGGTTTTTTGAGCGAGACTTCCGTTTGTGGCGAACAATTGTCATCGTAGTTGCGGTTGCTTGGACTTCTGTTATTTTTGTTGAAGCTTCAAGGATTCTTATCGAAACAAGTTACCCTTATAGCACATTGGCTATTGCAATTGTAGGAGGCATACCCGTTGTAGTGTCTACATTTTTCACCGTGCTATTGTTACGTAGACGATATAGTAACTTCTCCAAAGGAGCAGAAGACTCTTTGGAGGATCTTGAGGAAAGCTAACGATACAATTAGTGCCAAATGAATTGTCTAAAGCTCTCAATTTGTTTTTTAAATCTATGGAAACTCCTAGTATTTTAAAAAATTGAAAAGGTTATTATAGAAAATCCGTTTTATATACCGCCAGCATTTGATATTGAGGACAAAAAAACTTAACAAGTGGACAGATTACAATTGCAGAACTATCTAACTTTCCGTGGTAAAAAATATGCTTGAAGGATTTCTCTCACTATTAGGAATCTATAAATTATACGAAAAGTGGTTATGGTTCCAAGTTAATGAGGGAACGAAACCGGAACATGTCGCAATAATCCTTGATGGAAACAGGAGATGGGCAGCCCATAAAGCTCTAATTCCGTGGATAGGTCATCGCCATGGTGCTGATAATCTCGATGACCTGATGGATTGGTGTCTAGAACTTGATGTTAAAATAATTACATTATATGCTTTTTCAACTGAAAACTTCAATCGCCCTCCGAAAGAGATTGAGGAAATTATGAATTTGATTGAAGAAAAATTGTGTTCGATCCTTAAGAATGAACGGATTCACGAAAACAGAATTCGAGTTAAAGCAATAGGCCGTATAGACCTATTACCATCATCGATTCAAGAAGTGATCCAACAAGTAGAAGAGACAACAAAAATGTATAATGAACGATTCTTAAATATTGCTCTGGCCTATGGTGGAAGAGCGGAAATCGTTGATGCAACAAAAAAGATTGCTAAAAAGGTCAAAAAGGGTGAACTGAAACCATCTCAGATAAACGAAAAACTTTTTGAAAAATATCTGTATACCGCTCATATGCCTAGACAAGATGCCGACCTCATTATCCGAACCTCTGGAGAAGAAAGACTTAGCGGATTTCTCTCATGGCAGTCTGCCTACAGCGAGCTTTGTTTTGTGGATATAAACTGGCCAGACTTTAGACGAATAGATCTTTTACGTGCAGTTAGAACATATCAAAGACGAAAGCGCCGTTTCGGTAAGTAAATTTTTTATCCTCTTTTCTTTGCGCTGATTATCGAAATTACATCTCTGTTTTTTAGCACATAATCTTCTCCGATTCTATTTTTTCCGCGAATGTCGATTGCATGGATGAAGCTGTCTCCAAGTTCTGTATGTATAATGTACGCAAGTTGACGTGCAGTAGTTCCATAAGGTACAAGATAAACATCTGGAAGTACTCGTCCCTTGTGGTCACTAAGGTGTTCACTGTCTTCTACAGGATACACAGCAACCATCTGGAGGAGCTCAAGGAAAGCAGTGTTAATAGCTTCCTGTATACCCGTTGAGCCAAATTTGTAAAGAATCTGTTCCTGAATAACATCTAATGCTCTGTTCTGGGCAGTGGTGAGTTTTTCAGTATGTTTTATGGTTAACTTGCAGTCTCCGGGTGTGTAATCGATTAAACCTTTTTCTCCGGCTCTTCTTAGCGCCAATTCTGCTTCTGCACTGCAAGGAACAACATTATATCCACTGTCTATTAGACGTTGAACATTATTTTCTGCAGTTGGAAGATCGATCTTGTTTGCTGCAATCAGTGTTGGTTTGGATATGCTTCGCAGTATATCTAAAAACTGTAAGACATCTTCATCTTTCCATAGAGTCGGCTTATCCAAATTAAGGTCAGTTTTTCTTAGGCTTTCAATTATGTGATATCTTTTAATAGCCAATCCGCTCAAGCGAGACTCAAGAAGAGAAACCATGTCTTCTCTACCAGAATCGGCTATCCTAGCTAGTTTGGACCAATCTTTTTTTAGTATCTGGTTCATCCACAAGGTTATTTCGGTTTCAAGAAACTTAATATCCTCAAGGGGGTCATGTGTCCCGCGCTTACAAATTTTTCCTTCACAATCCGTTGACCCTGAAACGTCAACCACATGAATAAGTGCATCTGCTCTTCTGATTTCGTCTAAAAACTGATTTCCCAGGCCTCGTCCTTCCCAAGCTCCGGGAACAAGTCCTGCTACATCAATCAATTCAACAGGAACTAGCCTGATTCCATCAAGACACAGAGAATTTTTTGGATCATCTTCGATATTAAACTCGGGGTGGACACAGGGGGTGCGCAGATATCCAATACCTCGATTTGGCTTAATGGTAGTAAAGGGATAGTTCCCGATATCCACCGGGATCAAGGTTGCAGCCGAAAAAAAGGTAGATTTTCCAGTGTTAGGTTTACCGACTATTCCCAATTTTTTAGAGTAAGATTGTACGCTCATGCTGCTTCTACCATTCTTCGATGCCAATTACTTGGAGAGAAGTATTCATCCAGTTTATTGGTTCATCCTGTGTAAAAGCTTTGTTAAACTTAACCCTTAGTATTCACTTCTTTCAAGAGAACCCATCAGGTTTAATGAAATGAATCATTTCTCAAGTTTCTAGCAGATATTTTTCTGCATCAAGTGCAGCTTTGCATCCAGACCCTGCTGCCGCAATTGCTTGACGGTACCGATAATCTGCTACATCGCCAGCAACAAAAACACCATCTATGTTAGTTCGTGAACCCTCGTTTACTATTATATAGCCTGTTTGATCCAACTCTATTTGATTCTTGAAGATTCCTGTGTTGGGTGTATAACCAATTGCTAGGAAAACAGCGTCACATTTGTGGACAGTTTCTTTTTCGGAAACTAGGTTACTTAGCTTCACACCCTCTACTCTGTCTTTGCCTAGAATTTCAGTGATTGTGGAGTTCCAAACAAAAGATATCTTCGGGTTTGCAAAAGCCTTTTCTTGTAGGTAATTACAAGCCCGCAGCTTATCTCTTCTGTGTATAACTTTAACGTCACTCACAATTTTGGACAGAAACAAAGCCTCCTCCATTGCTGTGTCGCCTCCTCCCACAACTACAACTTTTTTATCTTTGAAAAAAGGACCGTCACATGTAGCACAAACCGAAACACCCCTGCCTCTTAATCTTACTTCGCTCTTTAAACCCAACCATTTGGCTGAGGCTCCAGTGGCTATGATAACAGTCTTGGTATTGTAAATCTTGTTTCCAGCAATTATCTTAAAGGGTTTAGAGTTGAAGTCCACTGTGTTGGCATGTTCAAAGATCAGTTCTGCTCCACACCGTTCGGCCTGTTTTCTCATGGCAGTCATAAGTTCGGGACCAAGAATACCATTTTCAAATCCGGGAAAGTTTTCTACTTCTCGTGTAAGCATGAGTTGTCCACCCCACATGACTCCGGCAACAACAAGAGTCTTCAATCCAGCTCTACTCGTGTAGATTGACGCGGTTAAACCAGCTGGGCCAGAACCTAAAATTATTGCATCATACAATATTCATCACTTCTAAACGGAATTATGCAATTTACGAGAATCAGATATGTTTTAACTTATTAAACTATGGCTTTCAATATATTGACGATGCCAATAAAGACAAAATTTGTTTTCTTGGGAGCATTCAGGAAAAAAAGTCTTTTCACCATCAAATAATTATTAGTCGCAAAATACGAATTTAAATTTTAATTGAATTTCTTTCTAGCCTCTGATATAATGTCTGTGAGTGCCGCAAATGCTTTGCTTACATCTTCCATGGCTAGCACGATTATCGTTTCTGTATAACAACTCATGGTTTCCTCTATGTTGATGTGTCGTCTTGAAACTGCATTATAGAAAGCTTGTACACATCCAGGTGTGGATGTTATTTCATCCGGGCTTCTTATGATAATCGTTGCTAGGTTCTTCTTCTGATCTATAACATCCTTTTTAGCGAAGATGGAACTTATGTTATTGAAAGAATTAAGATCAGAAATCAAAGTGATTACAGAGTTTCCCTCAAGGACCTGAAGAAAGTCGGCTGAAAAGGTAGCCAACATCTTTCTTACCTTTTCTAGGTTTTCTTTGGTTTTTTCAACTGATACTTTTGCCATGTCTGTTCTTATGTTTAAACCGCTGCCTGCAACTACTTTTGTTATTTTTCCCTGTAAAACGGTGTAATTTACTTTAGCTCGTTTAACCGCGGTTATTACGCTTTCAATATTAACTTCGTTGCCAGCCGTTTCTTTGATTTTTGACATGAGCATTCTTGCTATTGCGCTATAGTTTGCGTAATCTCTTTGCATCGCATCCTGTAGTGAGAGATCCTCGTCAATGAGGTTTTGAACCGTTTTTGAGATTGAATTGACCATTTTTGGTCACATTTGCCCGTTTTATTAGGATATTGACCAAAATCTATATAAGTGTTTCCCGAATTATCAACCACGAACTGGGAAACAAAATGAAAGACACGATAATCTTAGCTTACTCAGGCGGACTAGACACGTCTGTTCTTATAAAATGGCTACAGGAAGAATACGATGTAGACATCGTCACATTCACAATGGAGTTGGGACAACAAACCGACCTAAAAAAGGTCGCAGACAAGGCTGTCAGCTTAGGTGCCAAAAAACATTATTCTGTGGACGGAACAGAAGAATTCGTCCTCAAATACGTCTTTCCAGCCATAAAAGCAAACGCGTTATACGAAGGAAAATATCCAATTGCAACAGCTCTAGGCCGTCCCCTGATCGCTAAGAAACTCGTCGAAATCGCCCAAAAAGAGAAGGCAGTAGCTGTAGCTCACGGCTGCACAGGAAAAGGAAACGACCAGGTGCGCTTTGATGTCACTGTCAAGGCATTGGCCCCAGATCTCAAAGTTATGGCTCCAGTTCGTGAGTGGGGACTCTGCAGAGAAGCAGAAATCAAGTATGCCAAAGAAAAAGGTATCTCCATACCTCATCTGTCTGATCCATATAGCATAGACCAGAACTTGTGGGGGCGCTCTATTGAATGTGGACCTCTAGAGAATGCTGAGCAAGAACCGCTAGAGGAAATATATGAGCTAACAGTCTCTGCTGAAAAGGCACCAGATAAACCAGAATATGTTACAATACAGTTTGAAGCTGGAGTTCCAATTGGGTTGAACGGAAAAAAAATGAAACCAGTAGAATTGATAGAAAAACTGAACTCGATTGCGGGAAAACATGGAATTGGACGTGTTGATCACATAGAAGACAGACTAGTTGGAATCAAATCAAGAGAAATTTATGAGTCACCAGCTGCCGAAGTGCTGATTGAAGCCCATAAAGACCTGGAAAAGATGATTCTTACGAGACATGAACTCGAATTTAAGAAGCAGATAGATGAGAAGTGGACATGGCTGGTTTACACCGGTTTGTGGATAGACCCCCTAAGGGAGGCACTGGAAGCATTCATCGACAAGAGTCAGGAACGAGTCTGCGGTGAAGTTAAAATGAAGTTATATAAAGGACGATGTTGGGTTGTGGGACGCTCCTCACCAATGTCATTGTATGATAAAAACCTGGCAACTTATGAAGTGGAAACCTCATTTAATCAAGCCCATGCTGAAGGGTTCATAGAACTGTGGGGACTACCCACAAAAGTAGCGAACATACTAAAAGAGAAGGTAAAAAAAGAAAAGAAATGTTAATGGAACGGCCAGTTTCGGCTGTTCTTTTACTTTAGATCATGTTTAGGTGAAGAAAGTTGTCAAAGCTATTGCGTGGAGGAAGGATCGGTTCTGTCCGAAAAGATGTGTTGAAGTTTACTGCGTCTATAAAAAGCGACCGAAAGCTACTGGAAGCTGTCATAAAAATCAACCAAGCCCACGTAACTATGCTTATTGAACAAAAAATAATAGATTCCCAAAACGGTGGAAAGCTTTTATCTGCCCTAGCTGAACTGGACCCTAAAATGAAACTAAACCCGAAGCTTGAAGATGTTCACTTGGCAGTTGAAGAGGAAGTCAATAAAAAAGTTGGTATAGATGCTGGAGGAAACCTGCATATCGCGAAAAGTCGAAACGACCAAGTAACGACGGCAATCAGGATGGCTCTGCGGACAGACATCCTGCAATTACTTAATGTCATAGTTAAGTTGCAGGACTCGTTAATCGAACTGGCCACGAAACATACAGAAACTTTAGTTCCATCTTACACACACTTGCATCCAGCCCAACCTGTAACCTTTGCCCACATCCTAATCTCATATGTGGATGCATTAGAGAGAGACCTGAAACGATTGGAGGAAACTTTCTCCCGCGTTAACATGTGCCCTATGGGAGCAGGAGCTATTGCCACCACAAGCTTCCCAATAAACCGCAATCGCACCGCTGAATTTCTAGGTTTTAACAAAGTCCTAGAGAACTCCATAGACGCGGTAGGAAGCCGCGACTTTGTATTAGAAACTTTAGCGAACCTCACAGTATTAGCAATAGACATCAGCAGAATGGCTGAAGACCTGATTATCTGGAGCTCCCCCGACTTTGGGATAATTGATCTGCCCGACAGCTTCGCATTCACCAGCAGCATAATGCCACAGAAAAAGAATCCGGACGTCCTAGAGATAGTCCGAGCAAGGATGAGCCAAATACTAGGCAACCTTGTGGCCTCAGCAACAACAATGAAAGCTTTGCCCTCAGGATATAATCTGGACCTACAGGAGCTTACTCCAAAACTGTGGGAATCCCTTGAAATAGCGGAATCATCATTAAGTATACTTTCTGAGTTATGTAAAAACCTGAAAGTAAACAAGGACATATTCAGCAAGCATATTCTGAACTACTCAACTACAACGGAACTAGCCAATCTACTCGTAAAGAAGTATAATGTGCCTTTCAGGACTTCACACAGGATTATAGGTACAGTCGTTAAAACTTTGCTTGACAAAAAGCTAGCGCTTTCCGACTTGACACCTGAATCGTTAAATAAGACCGCTAAAGATTCTGCGGGAATCACTATAGCTGTTAAACTGGCGGATATCAAAGAATCCATTGACCCTAAAAAATTCGTTGAGAGCCACGGAGCCACAGGTGGTCCAGCTCCAAGAGAAGTAAAACGGATGTTAATTAACCGAAAACGGTTTACAAGCTTGTCAAAAACAAGCCTCAGGGAACAAAAATGTAGGCTAGAGGAAGCTGATTTGCAGCTTAAGTCTGTGATTCAGCGTTACAAGCTTTAAAAAAAAGTAACAGTGTAGGTATTAACCGTGAACACAAAAACTAAAGAAACCGGTAAAGCCGTTCTCGTTTTAGAAGATGGATCCACATTTGTTGGTTACGGCTTCGGCGCCCCAAAGAAGGTTTCTGGCGAAATCGTCTTTTCCACCTCTATGGTAGGATATCCCGAATCATTAACCGATCCTTCATACAAGGGACAAATCTTAACGTTTACCTACCCTTTGGTTGGGAATTATGGGGTTCCACCATATGACAAAGAGAATGGAGTCCTCAAATACTTTGAATCCGACGACATCAAAGTAACTGGTTTCATTGTTCATGAGTTGTGTAAGAATCCTTTCCATTGGGCATCCACTCGGACACTTGATCAGTGGCTAAAAGATGAGGGCGTGCCAGGAATTTACGGAATTGACACTCGAAAACTCACGAAGAAGCTTCGAGTCAAAGGTGTTCTGCTTGGAATCTTAAAAGTTTGCGAAGTAGATGAAGAACTTGACTTGCCCAAGCTTCTGAAGGAAGTCAAGACGATTCAGGATCCAAACTCTACAGATCTCGCAAAACAGGTAACAGTAAAACAACCAATACTCTACAAGGCTGGAGGAAACAAGACCGCAGTTCTAATCGACTGTGGAGTAAAATACGGTATTCTCCGTAACCTTCTACAGAGAGGCTTCAAAGTGATGAGAGTACCCTACGATTTTTCAGCAGATCAGATTATGGAATTCAAACCTGATGGTGTGATGATAAGTAATGGTCCGGGAGATCCCAAGATTTGTGTCAAAACTGTTGAAACTGTCAGAGAATTGATGGATAAAAACATACCAATGATGGGGGTTTGCCTTGGAACCCAAATATTAGCCTTAGCAGTTGGGGGTGATACATACAAACTCAAGTATGGTCACAGGTCTCAAAATCAACCTGCACTTGATCTAAAACTGGAAGATGTTACATTACGACTCAGAATCACGGCTACACAGTGGAAAGGAACTCCCTGAAAGGCACTGGGTTGGAAGTGTGGTTCATGAATGCCAACGATAAAACCGTTGAAGGCGTAAAACATAAAACCAAACCCGCCTTTGCCCTCCAATGGCACCCCGAAGCATCACCTGGACCATACGACACAGAGTTCCTTTTTGATCGATTCAAGAAACTAGCGGAGGCGAAGTAAGGTGCCCAAGTTTGAGTGGATCAAAAAAGTATTAGTATTGGGTAGCGGCGCCATCAAAATCGGTGAAGCCGCAGAATTCGATTACTCAGGAAGCCAATGTCTAAAGGCTCTTCGTGAAGAAGGAATCGAAACTGTCCTAATTAACCCAAACATCGCCACAATCCAAACCGATCCAAGACTGGCAGGAAAGGTTTACTTACTACCTGTAACTGCCGAGTTCGTAGAAGAAGTCATCGCAAAAGAACGCCCAGACGCTATTATGTTAAGTTTTGGGGGACAGACAGCCCTAAACTGTGGTGTCCAACTTGCCAACAAGGGCATTCTCGAAAAATATGGCGTTAAGGTTTTGGGGACTCCAATCAAGACCATCGAGGACACTGAAGACAGGGAACTTTTCAGACAATCCATGATGAAAGCTGCAGTTCCGATTCCGAATAGCAAATCCGCTATGACTCTAGAAGACGCCATCAATGTGGGCAAGGAAATCGGTTATCCGGTTATCATCCGTTTGGCTTACGCGTTAGGTGGTAAAGGCTCAGGTGTAGCTCACAACGAATTGGAATTGAAGAAGATTGTCAGTCGCGCTTTGGGCCAGAGTATGATCTCGCAAGTGCTCATCGAAGAGTATCTAGGGCACTGGAAAGAAGTCGAGTATGAAGTTATGCGAGATTACGATGACAACTGTATAATAGTCTGTAACATGGAAAACTTTGACCCAATGGGCATCCATACAGGAGACTCGATAGTAGTTGCGCCCTCTCAGACCCTTTCAAACCGAGAATATCATATTCTTCGCTCAGTATCCATAAATGCCATACGAAGCCTAGGTGTAATTGGCGAATGCAATATCCAGTGGGCACTGGACAATAAGTCAGAGGAAATCCGCGCCATAGAAGTGAATGCACGGCTGTCACGAAGTTCAGCTTTGGCAAGCAAAGCAACAGGTTATCCCATCGCGTATATCGCAGCTAAACTGTGTATTGGCTATATGCTACCTGAGTTGCTGAACAAGGTGACTGGAGTAACAACAGCCTGCTTTGAACCTGCCCTCGACTACCTTGTAGTCAAGTATCCGCGCTGGGACCTCCAGAAGTTCAGGAAAGTGGACAGACATATCGGTCCGCAGATGAAGTCTGTGGGTGAGGTTATGGGAATAGGACGTTGCTTTGAGGAAGCGCTGCAGAAGGCTGTCCGTATGCTTGATATTGGTAAGCTAGGGCTTGTCTGCAATACCGAGGAAAACGAACTGGAACCGCTTGATACGATAAGGGATGTTTTGGCTAACCCCACGGACCAAAGGCTCTTCATAATAGTTAAGGCACTAAAGCAGGGTGTCTCCATCGAAGATATTTATGAACTAAGTGGTGTTGATCCATTCTTCTTAAATAAAATAAAAAATGTTGTTGACATGCAAGATAAACTGTCTACAAGAAAACAGTCGGACATCGAGTTCCTAGACACAATCAAGGAAGCAAAACGTATCGGATTTTCTGACAAACAGATTGCAATATGCCGCGGTACAGACGAGTTTAATATAAGGGAGTTACGTAAAGGAGCGAACATTATTCCTGCTATAAAGCAGATTGACACTCTTGCTGCTGAGTGGCCAGCCAAAACCAATTATCTGTATTTGACGTACGGCGGAAACGAGGATGATATAACGTTCTCTTCGAACTGCAAGAAGATTATTGTTCTTGGCGCTGGCGTCTTCAGGATTGGTTCCAGCGTAGAGTTTGACTGGTGCGGAGTCAACACTATCTGGGCTCTTAAAAAGAACGGTATCGAAGAAGCCATCATGGTCAACTATAATCCTGAAACGGTCTCAACAGACTATGACATGAGCGACAAGCTCTACTTCGAAGAATTGACCCTGGAAAGAATATTAGACATTTACGACAAGGAACAGCCGCTCGGGGTCATAGCTAGCGTGGGTGGACAGATCCCAAATAACCTAGCCTTAAAATTGTCCAAAGCAGGAGTTAACCTACTTGGCACCTCTGGAGAAAGCATCGACAAAGCGGAGGACCGAACAAAATTCAGTGCTCTACTAGACAAGCTTGAGATTCCTCAGCCAGAATGGAGGGACCTAACAAGAACTAGTGACCTCAAAAAATTTGCATCAATGGTTGGTTATCCTGTTCTGATTCGTCCTAGCTATGTGCTATCAGGGTCTGCAATGCGGGTTGCATACACTGAAGCTGAACTGGAAGATTACTTGAAGTTGACTGCTAAGGTTTCTCGGGAGCATCCTGCCGTAATCTCGAAGTTTATTGAGAACGCAAAAGAGGTTGAGGTTGACGGTGTCTATGACGGTGAAGACAACATTATAGGAGCCATAATTGAGCATGTTGAGAATGCGGGTGTTCACAGCGGCGATGCAACAATGGGAATACCATCGTTGACTCTGGATAGTGACGTGCTGCGGACTGTTCAGGATTACACTCACAAGATCGTTGAAGCCCTAGAAATCAGGGGACCATACAATATACAGTACCTCGTAAAGAATGGCACTACATATGTTATCGAATGTAACCTCAGAGCTTCAAGGAGTATGCCTTACGTCAGTAAGACCCGCGGAGTCAATATGATAGAACTTGCCACACTAGCGATGCTGGGCAAAAAATTCACGGATGCAGGATTCGTTGACTTGCCGGAAATAAGTCACGTTGGAGTGAAGGTCCCCCAGTTCAGTTTTATGCGTTTAAGTGGAGCCGATCCTGTGTTGGGAGTTGAGATGCTGAGCACGGGAGAAGTAGCATGCCTAGGCGAAAACTTTATTGACGCCCTTTCGAAGGCGATGCAGTCTGCCGAGTTCAAGATGCCACCTCAGGGTGGGTCAGTACTGATTACGGTTGGCGGAAAAGAGCTGAAAAAACAGGTTGTACCTCTTGGACGGGCGTTTCGGAAGATGGGCTTCAAAATTTATGCAACGCAACATACTGCAGAGGCGCTGTGGGATGAGGGAGTAAACAACATTTCAGTGTTGCATAAGGTCAGAGAAGAAGGGCAGAAACCTAACATTGTCGATTATCTGCAGGAAGGTGCAATTGATTTGGTCATTAACATACCAATGCCCAATCATCTGGTCACATTCTCGGAGGTTCTAAAAGACGAGTACACAATTCGTAGGTTAGCCATCGAATTTAATATACCTGTAGTAACGAATCTTCAGTTAGCTTTAGCCTTAACCAAAATATTAGAACAACGAGAAGCAAACAAGTTTGATATCCGTTCCCTGAATGAGTACATGGACAGCCTGCCAAGAAAATTCTGGTAAACTAACATTCATTCCTTTTTTTGTAGACCAAACTTTCTGAACTTAAGTTTTGCTGTCAAGATTTTTTCTGTACCAAATAACCTAGAAGCTATATAGAGAACTATAACTGTGAAGATTGCCATGTATACGATTCCGCCAATTGCCCCAACATAGTTTCCAGTGAAAGTCACATTGGCTGCCAGCATAGAATGAGTGAATGGTATTGCAAGCAGTATAATTGACAGTGGGAAGGGCAATGTTGTGATGTCTGTGAACATTGTGAAGATCATTGGAAAAATGAACAGTATAGAAAGAGGACCCACTAGAGCTTGGGCACCTCTCACATCCTCTGCGAAGACAGATAATGAAATCGCCAAAGCTAAGGCTGAGAGCAAAGCCATAAACAGCGAAACTCCAAGAATTGCATAAGATCCAATTGTGGGCGCCAATCCTAACGCTGCAAGATCTACACCGCCCGTGGGTATCAAACTTGTATATGAAGTCATGTAATAGCTAAAGCCAATAAGATATGCTAAGGCTCCAACAACAGCTACGATTATAGAGCCAGTTAGTTTTCCAGCCAAAATAATTGTTCGGTTAATTGGCATTGTCAGCAGGGTTTCAAGAGTCTTTTCTTCTTTTTCTGATGCAACTGCCGTGGCTGCAAGCTGCATGGCAAAGATGAGCAATGTTATCATTCCCACGGGCATAATTGTGGATTGAGACATCATCAAACCAAACAGGATATCGGGGCTGACATCGGCGCTTTTACCTTTAACTATCGATTTTTCAGACAAAATTATAGGATTTAGAATTTTTGTTGAATTTGCCTCTGGGAATCCTTCGTTGATTCTCTGATTAACGATTGCACTTTCGAAGCTGTCGAGGATGCTGTTTATTGCTGAGGATCGCGTGGATGTGGCTATTCCACCTCCTCCTTTAAATGGCGTATAAACTGTTAGGGTTGCTGTTTGATCTTCAATTATGTCTTGACTAAATCCCGAAGGGACGATAACTAGGTTTGTGAAGTTTGATTCTTGCACCTTAGTCAAAGCTTCATCTAATGATACGCCGTCAAAGTGTGTTATTGTGAAATTAAATAACGCCAAATAGTTTTCAAGGCTTTCAGCAACAGGCCCTTGATCCAGGTCTATTAATGCAATTGATGTTTGTTCTATGCTTTGTTCTGCAGTTTCCATTGATGTTTGGATAGCAAAACCCATCAAAGGGAACATTATTAAGGGAACAATTATCATGCCCAACAAAATTTTTGGATCTCGAACTAGTTCCTTAACTTCCTTAATTACGATATTTAGTAAACCTTTAAGCAAAGCCAACTACCTCCCCGAAAACTTCTTCAAGGTTAACTGCTTTGTGTTTTGTTTTAAGCTCATCAGGGCTGCCTTCGATAACCACTTTGCCTTTGTTTACTATTGCAACCCTGTCACAGAGGTACTCCACTTCCAACATGTTGTGGCTTGAAAGAAGCACAGTTACGTTATGCTCTTTTGCGTAACGTTTTATGAGGGTTCGTACATGAACTGAGTGAAGAACATCTAAACCACTATTAGGTTCATCCAGTATAGCTAGTTTAGGTTTCGTCATAAGCGCCCTGGCAACGAGGAGCCTGCGTTTCATACCTTTGCTGTAACCTTTAACTTTGTCTTTGAGACGTTCTCCTAACCCAGAGATTTCGGTTGCTATGTTTACTAAATCTTCTACTGTTGTTTTATCTTTAGTTCTGAAGTTTGCCATAAACTTTAGATACTCAAACCCTGACAGGTTTTTGTAGGCTCCAGCTTCTTCAGGAAGATAGCTGATTAGGTTGCGTACCTCTGAAGCCTCATTAACCACGTCATATCCGAAAACCGTTACACTGCCTGAAGTGGGTAGTAATAGTGTAGATGTGATTCTGAGAGCTGTTGTTTTTCCTGCGCCGTTAAGTCCGATGAGTCCGAAAATTTCACCCTTTTCAATCTTGAAGTCTAAGCCGTCAAGAGCTCTGACTGAACCAAAATCTTTCACCAGATTCTTTACTTCAACTGCAACGTTCATAGAAAATCCTCATTTTTAAGTAGCATTATAAGAGCATCTTCAATAAATCTGCTTTTGTAACTATTCCAATAACTTTTCCTTTATTCGAAATTAATACCGCTGAATAAACCTGTAAAAGGCTCGAGATCAAAGGTAACGGAGCATCTTCTCCAACTTGCGGAAACGCCTCCTCCATAACATCACCCACCGCACGTTTGGACACCTGGGATAGATCTTTGCCTGCAGATACCTTTCCAATAATTGTCTTTTCTGATATGCTTCCAACCGAATGTTCACCATCAAAGACCGGAAGTTGAGAATAGCCATATTCTGCCATCGTCTGAACAGCTCTTGAAACAGGATCGTTTTTTTGTATTCCGATAACATTACTTTGAAGCACCTCTTCTGCGCGGACCTCTGTCTCTGTTTGAAGTTTTTCTAGGGCATCGAATATTGCTTTTACTTTGGTGTAGGATGGATCGATTTTTTGTGATTCCAGTTTCGCAACTAGGGACTGGCTCACTCCGGCTATTCTTGCAAGTTTTTGTTGTGTCAATCCCATGATTCTTCTTTTTTTAACAACATCGTTGAGGGAAGGTAACATGCTATGAATTTTGTTTGGCAAATTTATATTCTTTTTGGAATAAAAGTTTCAGTAAAATATTAAAACCTTAATGATGTTTGCTATAGTTCATATAGTCTCAGGGCGTAATGGAGCAAACAGAAGATGGACTCTTCGAAAAAAAGTAACGGACGGACAATTTCTGAGATTAACCAGAAAATCAAGTCTGGCGACGTTCAAGTTGTAACCGCTGAAGAGATGAAGAAGCTTGTGGAAAGCAGTGGTGTGGAAGTCGCTTACAAGCAAGTTGATGTTGTTACAACCGGTACCTTCGGAGCCATGTGTTCCTCGGGTGCAATAATAAATCTTGGTCACTCTGATCCCCCCATTAAGATTCAGAGGGCATGGCTAAACGATGTTGAGGTCAGTCATCCCGGAGCAGCGGTTGATCTGTACATAGGCGCCACTATGATGTCTGACACTCAGCCTTACGAGTATGGTGGCGGCCACGTTATCGAAGATTTGATTGCCGGCAAAGAGGTTGAGGTTAGAGCAACCGCATATGGTACAGATTGTTACCCACGAACTAAACTGGACACTACCATCACAAAGGATGATTTGAATCAGTTTTTTTTGCTGAATTTCCGTAACTGTTATCAGCGTTACGTTTGTGCCACGAACAGCCGCGACGAGATCATTTACACTTATATGGGTAAGCTTTTGCCCAAGTTCCGGAATGCTACATATTCAGGAGCAGGATGTTTGAATCCGTTAATGAATGACCCTGACTATGAAACTATAGGGATTGGGACGCGCATATTCTTGGGTGGTGGACAAGGCTACGTTATAGGCGAAGGCACTCAGCATGACCCAAGTAACAGGTTTGGCACCTTGATGGTGAGGGGAGACTGTAAACAGATGAGTCCAGAGTTTATTGGTGGGGGTGCTTTCACGAAATATGGTACAAGCCTGTATGTGGGTATGGGTATTCCTATTCCTTTGTTGAATATTGGATTGGCTAAGAAGACTGCGTTGCGAGATGATGAGATCTTAACGGATATTGTTGATTATGGTGTTCCCCGTCGGAGTCGACCTAAACTTGGCAAAGTTAGTTATGCTACGTTGAAGTCTGGTGAAGTGACGATTAATGACAGAAAAATTAAGGTTAGTTCTCTTTCGAGCTTGAAGAAGGCAAAAAAGATTTCAGAAAAACTAAAGTCTTGGATAGAAAACGGAACATTCTTTTTATCTGCACCTGCTGAAAGCCTCCCTACAGATTCGGTTTGTAATGTGATGAGGCAGAGCAAAGAGATAGCCTTTGTAAGCAGTGTTTTTCATGAGGCTGTTACTTGCAGGGTTGACGAGGAGATAAAGGCTGTGGCTCAACGGATAATTAGTAAGTCAGTTAATCATGTGATTGTAACTGATAAACTTGGAGAAATCAAAGGTATAGTGACTTCTTGGGACCTTACCCGGGCTATTGCTGAGGGAAAAAGCAGATTGGCTGATGTTATAACTAAGAGAGTGTTTACTACAAGACCGGAGGAGACATTGGAGGAAGCTTCACGTAAGATGGCGCAGCATCATATATCCGCGTTGCCTGTGTTGGATCATGAAAAGAAGGTTGTGGGGCTTATAACTTCTGAGGATATTTCAAAGTTGAGGGGTAGGTGAATAGGGATGGACCGTATTCTGTTAAGGTTTTCTGAGGAAAACGTTGAGGAGCCGATTACTTCGAAGGTTATTCTTGAACTTGGAATACCAATGAGGATAGTTACTGCTACAGTCAATTCTCTTGGTGGTGACATACTGGTGGAGGTACCTGCTGTTCATGTTGAGAAGATCGTTAAAGCCTTCAAAGCAAAGGGTGTTATTGTAAAGTTTCCGAAGCTTATCGAAGTAGACTGCGATAAATGTTATGACTGCGGTGCATGCTACGCTCTTTGTCCAGTGGATGCAATAACCTATGAAGAGGATTATTCTGTGGTTTTCGACGAGAAGACCTGCATTGGCAGTCCTTGCGGCTTATGTGTCGATGCTTGTCCTGCCCGGGCTATAAAGCTTGTCGAGCAAAATCGAAACTATAGAAAATGACGAAAAATAATCTCTTCAAACAGGCTTTTAGCCTCAAAGAATCAAGTTGTACAATAATCTCAGATATAGAAGAATGCATCGAAACAGCAAAATCTTCAATAAAACATAACCGTAAACTGCTCGAAAACTACATTAAAAAACACCCGAATTTTCTTTATTCTCTGGAACCAATCGATGTCCATGATGGGCCTGAAATAGTTCAACTGATGACTAAAGCTTCCCTGAAAGCGAATGTGGGACCAATGGCTGCTGTTGCAGGAGTCTTAGCTGACCTAGCAGTACAGAACATGGTCAACATTGGATGCAAAGTTGCGGTTGTGGAGAATGGAGGAGAAGTTTCCGCTATTTCAAATCAACCCATCGACATCGCATTCGTTGCAGGTAACGAGTCTCTTTCACGGGAGATGGGATTCAGATTAAAAACATTTCCAGCAGGGGTAGCCACCAGTTCTGGTAGGTTCAGTCATGCATTCAGTTTTGGAGATGCAGAGGCGGTAACGATTTTTGCTGTTGATGCTGCATTGGCTGATGCAGCTGCTACGGCTGTTGCGAATTTGATTATGGGTGATGATGTTCATGGAGTAATTAGGCAGGGAATAGACAAAGCTTTGAGCATAGATGGTGTTAATGGCGTCTTCATTTTATATCGTGATGTTGTGGGAAAAGCTGGACAAATTCCGGAACTGATAAAAGTCAACCCTAAAGCATAGCTGACTTTTTCGGTAACCTAATGACAGGTTTCCAGGAAAAAGCTAGTTTTCAACAATACGCAGTTATTAGTCTTTAAATATGATTTTTGGTGGGCCGAGCAGGATTCGAACCTGCGACCTCAGCCGCGTAAGGGCTGCATCCTAACCGGACTAGACAACCGGCCCACAATCCAACAGTATGTTTAACACGGTTTTATAAAAACTTGGTTTCACTTTTAACAGATACTTTTTTTAGGTTACTTTCTGCACACAATATCCTAAGCGGGGTTCTCCTAGCCTGGTAGGGAGCAGGCCTGCTAAGTCTGTGGTCCATGTGGCCACGCGGGTTCAAATCCCGCACCCCGCGCCACTAACCTTCTTGTTTGTTGGGCAGTTGCATTATTTTCTTCCAACGATTTTGACGTTTTCTACGTTTATCCATGGTGCAACCAGCTGCCCTAATTTTCTGACATTGTTACCTAACGCTGACACATTCCATAACACATCATAGAAGATTCCAGTTAACATAACATCCCGCACAGCATAAGCCACTTCTCCGCCTTCGATCTTCCAAACTGGAGTAGCTACCACAGAAAATTCACCGCTCTCGGGATTGCTGCTGTGGGCACCCTGAACACCGTACACTATGAGCCCATTCTCAATTTCGGCTATAAGCTCTTCTGGTGTTTTATTTCCTTTCTTAAACACGAAGTTGCTTACCTCAAGAACGGGTGTAGAAGCGTAAGAAGCAACTCCTGACCTTGAAGCATTTCCGGTGCTCTCAACTCCAACCTTATTTGCAGTATAATTGTCATACAGAAAATTCTTTAGGACACCTTTCTCGATAATCAAAGTTTTCTGGGAAGGAACACCTTCGTCATCAAACTTTCCAGTTAAAAGACCGCCATCAAGAAGCCCATCATCATAGACTGTAACATGTTCAGAAGCAACCTGTTCTCCAATCTTGTCCTTAAATGCAGATCGCTCTCTCTGGACGTAATCTGCCTTAACAGAGTTAATTACAGTGTAATATAGTAACGAGCGAAACGCAGCTTGAGTAAAAATCACCGGAAACGTTCCAGATCCAATCTTCTTACTCCCCAAAGAAGAAATAGCCTGCCGAGCAGCCTCAGCACCAACTCCTAAAGGGTCAATATTGTAGACTCTTTCTGTGTTTAATTCATAACATGCTGGAGTTACTTCCGATCCATCCCTAGCAAGCGTCTCCATTGAGCAGCCAACTGCAGTTCCAGTCTCAGATGCTTCAACACCATTAGAGTTGACAATAACCGATCTAAAGAACGATTTTGCAACTCCCCCAGCAACCGCCAAAACACGCTTATCATAGTCTGTAACAGCTTCTAACATTTCCGCTGTCATCTCAACCAACATGTCAGAGGTCAGGTCCAGTATCCGTTTATCAAAAGTGTCTTTTGGCTCACCAAACATTCCTTGGCTTGGTAACTTCAGCCAATCCTTGTCTGGTTTGCTTGCTTTTGCAGCTCTTAAAGCTCTTGCGCCAGCCTCTTCAATGTTTTTAATTGTTAATATGTTTGTATAAGAGAAGCCGATAGCTTTTCGGTAAACAACTCTAACTCCTAACCCCTGATCTACACTTTTAGCGCTTCTAACGATTTGCCCTCTCTCAACATCTATTGAAGTGCTACTACTCACGCCTAGATATGCCTCAGCCTCTTGGGCTCCGCTTTTTATGGCAAACTCAACAGCCCGCATACCAAGATCGCTTAATTCTGCGTTTTTATGCTCCACCGCCAATATTCACCTCTCCTACCTTAATATGTGGTCCACCATCACAGATGAACGCTGTTTGACCTTTCCCGCATCTTCCAGGCCACAACTCAAAGTCTCTTCCAACCGCTTCTACCATATGTAAGGTTTCAAGTGTATTGCCGCTAATCGAAGCACTTCGAACAGCATCCCCCAGTTGACCGTTAATGATCTCGTAGGCTTCCTGTATTCCAACCTGAAAGGTCCCATCCAAGTTCGCCTGACCACCGCGGAAACTTTTAAGATAATAACCGAAATCAATGCCCTCGATCAGCTCCTCGAAAGTTTTGTCTCCGACAGCAAGGTACGTGTTCCTCATCCTGATTATCGGCTCAAAACGAAAATCCTCAGCACGGGCATTACCTGTTGGTTCCATACCCATTTTCTTGGCTGTTTCACGGCTGTGCATTAATCCCTTCAACTTTCCTTTTTCGATTAAAGTTGTTTTTTGTGTCCGAACCCCTTCATCATCATACATGAATGAACCGAAAGCGCCCCTAACTGTGCCGTCATCATAAACTGTGACAGCCTCTGATGCAATCTGTTTCCCAAGCTTATCGTAGAGCGCAGAACCAGACAAAGTGAGGTCTGCCTCTGCCAAGTGTCCCATGGCCTCATGGATGAAGACGCCCACAACATTGGGACCTATAACCGCCGGAAAAACTCCTCCTTTTGGTGTTTTAGCTTTCAATTGTTCAATTGTGCGTTTAGCAATTATCTTGCCAACCTTTTCTGGCGTTTCTGTATCGAAGACTTCGTAACCTGACGTTGAGCCTATCTCCTCTCTTGCGGAGGCGAAGATGTTGCCTTCTCGAGCTGAAGCCAGAATCCTGGACCAGATGTAAAGTTTGTCTTGTTCTATGCATGTTCCATCGCTATTAACGAAGTAATTTGTTCCTGTCAAATCCAAGTAACTAATTGTGCAGCTCTTTATTCGACTGTCGTAATCGAAAACTGTCTTGTCAATAGCCAAGGCGTTATCGATCTTTTGTTCCAGAGAAATATCCCGCGGATCCTTCTTCGGCTTGGATAGTATCTTATCTACCACCGTTTCCACTTCCGCAAGTTCCACAGGCAACTTCACCTTTAGACTAACTGCCTTCGCTAAACGAACAGCATCGCCTACAGCCTCAATTAGCAGTTTAGGATCCATTTTTCCTACCGACACGAAACCCCAAGCACCATCAAATAGTGCTCTGACTCCTACCCCTGTTTCAGTTCCATCTTTTGCACCTTCAACGGTTCCGTCCTTAATCGTCAAGAGAGTTTTGAAGAGCTGTTGTGCCCGAACTTCAACATATTCGGCTCCCAGGCTTCTGCCATAATCAACAGTTTTCATCAGAGTTTCCTTCAAAACGCATCCGCACCATAGCTGTATATCGATAAAGATTTGGATTCCATCTTAAAACTGTATGCGATTAAATGAAATCTGCCATGCTCTTCTGTTTTGGCATCAGTACAGTAGAGTTTTCCTGTTTTTCGTCGAAGATTACAAGCTGTCCATACACGCCATCATATCCGGGTATAACATGTGCCTTTTCCTCCCTAACACGTACAATCGCCTCTGCAATCTTTGAATCAACAATCATGTTCATATCTTCTTCAGAGGCATCCATGAGCACAGTGTATTCATCCTCAAACTTGGTTACTAATTCGTTGTAGATGGTCCACACCTTTTTGGCTCCGGGATAACTTACACCTAAAACAGCAGTGATAATCTCGGAAAGGGGTAGCAACCGTTTGTAGCCTATTGGGTTTTCAGGGGTGTAGTCTCCTGGTCTATCGGCTAGTTCTTCTATTCGTTGCTCTACACCTCTGGTGAGTTTTCTGCCACAAACTGGGCAATGGTTTCCATATTTTTTTGCTTCTTGGGGGGGAAGCGAAACATTGCAGTTTCTATGGCCTGTCCAGTGATATTTGCCGTAGGAGGGGTTGGTTTCTATTGTGTATTTGAAGCGTTTATTGTCTTTTTTGCGTAGGGTATCAATCACTTCCATGTAGGTTAGCTGTTGCAGTTCAAAGACGTTTGCTTCTCTTCCGATTCTCCAGGGCCAGTAGCTATGGCAGTCGCTGTTAGAGATAAGGGTGAACTTGTCGAGGGCGCTTATTCTCCAGTTCATTGGCGGGTCTGAGGATAAACCAGTTTCCAGTGCGTGAATGTGCTTAGTCATGTCCTCATAGCAGTCTTCTATTGTGTCAAAACCACTGAAGGCACCAAACAGGCTAAACCATGGAGTCCAAACATGAGCAGGAACCACCTCATTCTCGTCCGAAACTCCCATAACCTCCTCCACGAGTTGCGGAGAAGTCATCTTCAATATTGGTCTACCGTCTATCTCTAGGTTACCATAACGCTTCAGCCGGTCATTGATTTGTATAGCCGTTTCAAGGCTGGGTGTAAATATGACATGATGTATCTTCCTGGATTTTTCGTCAACACTGTATATTGTGCAAACTTCGGCGGTTAACATGTAACGAATAGGCGATTGAGGATACTTCACTGAGCCATAAAGATTAGTGTCCGAATCTTCTTTCAATTCTTGACTCAATTCCTTGTACCATTTTGGGTGTGTGAAATCACCTGTTCCCACAAGTTTCAGTCCCTTAATTTTGGCAAAACGGGATATCTCGCTTATATTCATGCTCTGGCTTGTAGCCCTGCTAAACCTGCTGTGAATATGAAGATCAGCAATAACCCTCAAAGCTCACACTCAACCACCAATTGATTTACAGCTTAGCTATAATAGTGTATGGAAAACGAACTCAAAGGGTAGAGAGTCGTTGTCAAGTGTTAAGGATGTTCTTTATTCATCTTTTTCGAACAGCAAGTAATGGTTTATCTCTGACCCTCGTAGTTGAGCCGCACTGTAGGTTTGTAGTCTCCAGCCTCTGCTTTGGAATTCCTCGATTGTTTTTCCAACATTAGCGTGGTGGGTAACCTGTACACAATCCCATCTCTTCAATCAATTTCACCTTTCAATAACTTCGATTACTACAACTCTTATCTATATTCACAGAAAGCGTTATGGTTATGCAAACAATTTATCAAAAAAGGGAGTTTATTGTGGGAGAAGTCTCCCGCGTAAATCAATGCATCATTATTGAAGGTATTGTTGTTGTTTTTTTTGTGAGGAGGGCTTTATTTTTTCTAGTGTTTTTTCGAAGTCTTTCATTGTAATTCTTAGGTCTTTGATTGTTTCTTTTGCCTTCTCTAGAGTTTTACTTTTGGTAATGTGATCTTTGATAACCAGCATCGAAGTTGTGTTAGCTAAAGCAGCCAAGTCAGCTCCAGAGTATCCTTCAGTCTTCTCTGCTAATATGTTTAGCTTAACATCGTCAGCTAATGGTTTCTTTTCCAAGTGAATCTTTAGAATGTCCTTGCGCGCTTCTAGATCAGGAACAGGTACACTTAACAGCCTATCAAACCTTCCGGGACGCAGTAAAGCAGGATCAACAATGTCAATGCGGTTTGTGGCTCCTATCACCACAACATCCTTCAACTCTTCCAATCCATCAAGTTCTGTTAATATCTGGCTGATCACTCGTTCAGTAACTTGCGAGCCACCATATCCTGAGCCTCGGACAGGGGTAATTGAATCCAATTCATCAAAGAAGATTATAGTCGGAGATGCCTGTCTTGCTTTCCTGAATACTTCTCGTATTGCTTTTTCGGATTCTCCAACCCACTTACTGAGCACTTCAGGTCCTTTAATGCTGATAAAGTTCGCCTCGCTCTCATTAGCAACCGCTTTAGCGAGCAATGTTTTCCCTGTTCCAGGTGGACCATACAACAGAACCCCCTTTGGTGGAGAGGTGTTCATATATGCAAAGATTTCAGGATACTTCAAAGGCCACTCTATAGCCTCCTGCAGCTCTTCTTTGACTTCTGCTAATCCGCCGATGTCTGTCCATTTAATGTTTGGAACCTCAACCAGAACCTCCCGCATGGCTGATGGCTCAATCTCCTTTAGTGACTCTTGGAAATCGTTCATGTCAACTATTATCTTGTTCAATATCTCTACTGGTACGCTGTCGGCTTCGAAATCGATTTCAGGTAATATTCTCCTAAGAGCATGAAGAGCAGCTTCTTTGGTTAGAGCCTCCAGATCAGCGCCAACAAAACCGTGAGTAACGTTAGCTAAATGCTTCAAATCCACATCCTCAGCTAACGGCATACCTCTACTGTGAATCTGTAAAACCTGAAGGCGACCGTCCTTATTGGGCACACCAATCTCGATTTCCCTATCAAATCGTCCAGGTCTACGTAATGCAGGGTCTAAAGCGTTAGGTCTATTTGTTGCTCCAATAACGACAACCTTACCTCGGGACTGCAAACCATCCATTAACGCTAACATCTGCGAAACAACCCTTTTTTCTACTTCGCCAGTTACTTCCTCCCTTTTCGGAGCAATCGAATCTAACTCATCAATGAAAATAATGCTCGGTGCATTCTCCTGGGCCTGCTCAAAAATCTCTCGGAGACGACCCTCACTTTCACCATAAAACTTACTCATTATCTCCGGTCCGCTTATACTAGCAAAATTCGCATTTGTCTCACTAGCCACTGCTTTTGCCAACAAAGTTTTCCCTGTTCCAGGTGGTCCATGAAGAAGCACACCTTTGGGTGCCTCTACACCCAACCGTTCAAACAACTCAGGATACCGGAGAGGCAACTCAATCATCTCACGAACCTTTCTGATTTCATCGGTTAATCCTCCAATATCCTCGTAAGATATGCGGGGGACTTCCATCGCCATAGCTTTAGCGGGTTTATCACTGAGAATGATTTCTGTAGATTGAACTACCATAACTGCCGCTGCTGGGGGTTGAACACCGGTTACCATCAAGTTTATTCTTCGACCCATAATTCCTAAAGGTATCAGGTCACCTCTGGATATGACACGATTCTCTAGAATCTGCTTTAGATATTCTTCCCCTCCAGTTATTCGCAGTGGTTCAGTAGGTGCAATGGTGACCTTTTTGGCCTCTTTTGCCTCAACTTTTTTCACGCTAACCTTTTCGTCTATACCTGCTCCAGCATTATTTCTGGTGTAACCATCTATACGAATGATGCCTTTACCAACATCTTCCTGATAACCGGGCCAATAAATTGCCACAGTTTTCTTCTTTCCATGGATTTCAACAACATCTCCAGCGGAAAGACCAATTTCAGAACTAACCTTAGGGTCAATTCTGGCTATTCCACGACCCACGTCACGAGATTGGGCCTCAGCTACTCGAAGAGAAACTTGAGACATACCAAAACACCTCAATTTTAACTATAATCTTACAAGCCTATATTTTCGTGGTTTATCATTCCATATAAATATTACCAATTTCCCATATTTGTTTGCACTTTTTAGTTTCATTACCCAAAAACGATATCGTATTTGATTTAAATTAGATGGTGAGATCCTTTACCGTTATGGATAGTTTTAGACCACTTGTGTCGCTTTTTTCCTGTAAGCTTAGAGAAACATAGGTCAATGAATGCTTTTGTGCAGATTACAACATTTAAAATGAATGTTAAAAGTAATAGAGGAATAAGCCAACAGATTCTGGTTCTTCCATCTAAATATGCACCTATTCCAACCTCAAAAAAGGGTGCAAAATTTCCCATAGAGCTATAGAAAAAAACGGGTACCACGATCCAAAGAGTATTCATCCTGGTCTGTGGCTCAAGCAGAAACAAAAGGACACCGAGAATCCAGGCTAAAGCAACCAATATTGGAACAAAATAGATGTTAAGTAGCAGGACTCCGTCAATCTTTTCTCGTAAAAGTATATTCTTACTTCTAATAAAAGGCATAAAATGCTTAAAAGCACATTGCATGTGGCCTTTTGCCCATCGAGATCTTTGGAGCCAATAAGAGTGCCAAGTATCAACTGCCTCTTCGTAGCATTCAGCTTCATTAACGTATTTAATCTTAAAACCTGCCAAATAAATCTGGAAAGTAAGATCTGTATCTTCTGCGAGTATATCCGGGTTCCAACCGCCCAATGATTCTATTATGGTTCTTCTGAACCCGCCTACAGTGCCCCCAAATTGTGGAATGAGTTCCAGTTCGTTTCGTGCGAATTGGTCAACCCTGTAACCTCCTATTCTTTCCAAGGCGACAAGTCTTGTAACTAGACTGTTTGGTTCATTTAGGACGGTTACTCTTCCTTGTACGGCTCCTATTTTAGGATCTATAAAGTAGATAGTTAATTTCTCGATTATGTTTCGCTGAGAACAATAATCGGCATCAAAACAATAAATTATATCTCCGGAGACATGTTTTAATCCGAAGTTTAGAGCTTCTGGTTTTCCTCTTCCGCCATCGATTTGGTTTCTTTGAATAATTTTAATGAAGTCATATTTTTCAGCAAACCATTTTGCCTTCTATCACGATTACTTCAAGCTTGTTTTTTGGATATGTCAATTCTGCCATTCTTCGAAGAGTTCTTTCGATTACATATTCTTCGTTGTGAACAGGAATCAATATAGAAACCATGGGTTCAAATACAGTTTTATTAGAACGCGAAAGAATAGATTCATTTTTATGAAATAATACGACAAGTGTGAAGATGTAATGTCTTGTAATGTAGGTAATGATGAGCGAAATTAGAACCATCAAGGTCAGATTTAGAAAAAGAATCAACGTTTTATCACCCGTTCTGTTTTTCTTTTGTAGGATGCAAGCACAGAGAGACTAAATGACCAAAAAACGACCATCCACATAAAATCGATGAGAGGCTTAACAAGTAGAATTATTAGTCTAAAGTTATCTAAACTCAGAAAGATAAAAACACCCTCAAAAGATAGCTGAATAATATACCATAAAATTCCTACAAGGTTTCCCATGATTAGTAAAATAGCTTTGTGGAGAAGCGGACCTTCTAAAGGGAACAGGAGAAAAACAAAAAAAGTATTGAAGAACCCGATTGCGACCAGAGCCGGTATCTTAAGTTGGGAAAATAATTGAACCTGCAAAACTAGTATTAAAACCATTAAAACTGAATCGATGACTAGATGAAAGAAATTTGGTCTTAGTTTTAGATGACCAACTCTTTCATCGGTATTTGTCAATAGAACCCCCAATGAGCATTTTATCACTTTAGCATAAATGTTTGTTGAACAGAAACGATTTTAGGTTTCAGGTTAATAGAATATAGGGTATTGAACCATTTTATGTATTAGAAACTTCATTTTTATAGTTTGTAGCCGATGTTTCTAAGGAACTTTTTTCGTTCTTCAGCATCTTTGTCAGTTTCAATTCCCTTAGCATTAAAGCCGTCGACGACTCCCAGAATTCCTCGGCCTTGCTCAGTTTCAACAACTATGATTTCTAGAGGGTTAGCTGTTGCAGCATATATTGTGCAGACTTCAGGTACCTTCTTGATCTTGTCTAGGACATTTATAGGGAAAGCGTTTTTGAGAAAGATAATAAAGCTATGACCACAGCTCAGCTTTAATGCTTGAGTTGAAGCGAGGCTCTTCAACTGCTCATCGTTTCCCTCTTCTCTAACAAGACATGGCCCAGAAGCTTCGCAGAATCCTATTCCAAATTGGATGTTGGGAACGGCGTTGATTAAAGCCTCGTAAAGATCTTCAATAGTTTTGATGAAATGAGCCGTACCCAAAATTATGTTGCAATCCTTGGGTACATCAACTTTAATGATCTTAAGCTCCATCTAAAAACGTCTCTTTCTTATTTTTTAGCATGTTTGACTTAATAAATTTCACCGAAACAGATAATCATAAAACTATAGGATAACATTTTATTCCCATTCTATTGTTGCTGGCGGTTTGTGAGTTATATCATATACAACTCTTGTTACTTGAGGCAATTCATTAGTTATCCTTGTGGAAATCCTCTCAAGAACATCATATGGAACCCTTGCGAAACCAGCAGTCATAGCTTCCTTACTTTCCACAATCCTAACAGCAACAGTATAACCATATGCCCTAGAATCGCCCTTTACTCCAGTACTTTTCGTATCTGTTAACACAGCAAAATACTGCCAAAGACAATCTTCGAGACCTGTTTTTTCGATCTCATCAGTAACAATCTTGTCCGCTTTCCTTGCCAATTCAGCCTTTTCTTTTGTTAATTCACCGATTATTCTAACTGCCAAACCTGGACCCGGAAAAGGTTGCCTCCGAACCAGTTCGTTTGGCAACCCCATAATCTTTGCTACCGCTCTAACCTCGTCTTTGTAAAGATCCCTAAGCGGCTCAATTATTGCCTTGAATTCTATATCCTTTGGTAAACCTCCCACATTATGATGAGTTTTTATCGTGTCCGAATGCTTCCTGAAACCAGACTCAATCCTATCGGGGTAAATGGTTCCCTGTATAAGATAATCTGCGCTAACCTTCCGGGCTGCTTCCTCAAAAACCCTGATAAATTCCTCTCCGATAATTTTTCGTTTCTCCTCAGGATCAATAACACCTTCAAGTCGCTTTAGAAAACGTTCCTGAGCATGAATCGCAACAACATTAACACCAAGCATCTTGAATGTACTTTCAACGAATTCTGTTTCCTTAAAACGCATGAAACCATGATCAACATAAATCGCCAAAAGCCGCTCTCCAAGAGCTCTAGCTGCCATAAAAGAAGCTACGCTAGAATCTATTCCGCCGCTTAAACCGATTATTGCAGTTGCGTCACCAACAATCTCCCTTATTTCCTGAATCCCCTTATCAATAACTGATTCAGGTTTCCAGTTTGCCTCACAATTGCAAACCTCAAAGATGAAGTTAGAAAGCATTTTCATACCGTTTTCGGTGTGAATCACCTCAGGGTGCCATTGAAGACCGAATATCTGCTTTATTTTATGACGATAAGCAGCGATTGGACAACTTTCAGTGAATGCTAACATCTCAAAATCTTTAGGTAACTCATAAACAGTGTCCCCATGACTCATCCACACTTTCTCTTTTCTATTTAACTCTTTAAGAACACCTACGGGTTTATCGATAGTGACGTGCGCTACTCCGTACTCCTTGGTTTTACCCTGATTCACTTTTCCATTCAAGAAGTAAGCTATCAATTGATGCCCATAACACAACCCAAGTATGGGAATACCCATCTTCAAGATATTTTGATCAAAAATTGGAGCATCTTTCTCATAAACACTCCACGGTCCCCCAGACAGTATTAAACCCTTAACATTCATGTTTTTGTTTATTTCTTTGATTTCTTCGGGAGTTATGTCACAGGGTACTATTTCGGAATATACTTTGTGTTCTCTAACTCTTCTCGCTATAAGATTGCAATATTGTCCACCGAAGTCCAGCACCAAAATTGCATCATATGTCATGGACACTTCCTCATCATGCCCTTTAATGCAGGTGAGCATCTTTTAAAGGCTTCTTTGGACATTCAAAATCTTGATTATTTTAGATTTGAGTCATCTCTTCAATTGGAATGAAGCAGTGAGGAGCAAAAGTTACAATCTGGTCTCCCTCTTCCACCATTGCTGCTCCAGGAACGATACCGCCAACCATACATATACCAAACCTATCCATTCCTACGGGTATCCCAAGCACGGGTTCGTTAGGTTCTCCCAAAACAATGACTCCGCCCCAACCCTTTTTCTGCTGTTCATCCAGAATTTTCACCGTTCTCTCTCTTGCTTCAGAAGGAATCTCCCTTAATGTTGCTAGTAACATGCCTGAACCAGTTTTTAGTATTCTTGAGATAGAAGTCATCTTCCTATAAACAAACACCTCCAAGGGCGGTATAGTTGTTCCCTCATAGGAAATTATCTCAACGAAACGGATTGGCTTGCGGTTTACCACTTGGACAAGACCGCCATACTTGAAGAAAAGCGGCACTCCAGAATGAATAAGAATGCTGTCCAATGTTAAGTTGCAGACTGTGAATAGGGCAAATTTTCCCTTTGGTACAGATATATCACAGTATTCCTCTTTTTCGTTCAATATTTTGATGTATGGAGCAGATAGAAGATTCATGTTCTGAAGCTCCTTCATAGTGATCAATGTTTTTTCTTGAAGGCTTTTGTCTAGTAATGAAACATTCGCCACTACTGTTCCTGAATCTTTAACGGGGTCGTAAGTCGCTGAATATGCTAAAGACATGAAACGGGTTGTAGTGAAACCGAGCCTTTGGGTGGCAAGTGATCTGCTCAATTCTTCAAGACCTCGTTGAGTTATTGTTCTACCTCTTCGGTTGTGACCCAATAAGAAACCCTTTGCCTCCAGAAGCTGAAGATGATATCTTACAGTTCTTTCGCTTAGAAGAAAACCTCTTTTTCTTAATTCACGTTTAAGTAATGTCGAACCCACGGGGTTTGCAAACTCACTCAAAATTCTTAGTATTTCGATTTCTTTTCGGGCACTTTCGTTCTCATGTGACATTAGCAGATACCCCTTTTCAAACATTCAATCAATCTATTATTTCCTGATATTAACTTATATGCTAATTTAATTATTCTACGCTTTTTTTCATAAAATAAAGCCAAAACCGACCTCCTGAGTGGACGTTTTGGAGATTAAAATTTGAAGATATAATTCATTATTATTCATTTTTGCTTATCTATTTTTAGACAGTTTTTTTTACAGAAAAAACACATTTTATGTTATTTTTAGGGATTTTTTTGTGTCGCAGCCAAAGTTTGCGAAATATGACATACGTCATATTTAAATATTGCTTTTACTACATTATACATAATCAAAGAACGGGGGAAATCACTTGACAAATCAGTTGGTTAAAATCGGATGCCCTGAATGTGGGAGCACAGGTCTAATTCTTGATCCAGAGATGGGAGAATATGTCTGTGGACATTGTGGGTTAGTGATAGAAGAGAACTTGCCTAGTCATGAAGCAGAATGGAGAGCATTCACTACACAAGAGAGGGACTCAAAGGCAAGAGCAGGAACCCCAACAAACTATTCACATTACGATAAAGGCTTATCCACAGTCATTCGCGTCGAAAAAGATGCATTCGGTCGCCCTCTTTCACCCAAAGTCAAACAACAAATGTGGCGTTTAAGAAGATGGCAAACTAGATCAAAAGTTCACGCCTCACAAAGTAGAAACCTGATGTTGGCTATGAGCGAACTTCAACGCCTTTCTGACATACTTCATATGCCTTCTTCTGTGCATGACATGGCTGCAATTGTTTACAGAAAAGCTTTGAACGAAGGCCTGGTTCGGGGACGCAGCATAGGAGGAATGGTAGCTGGAGCACTTTATGCTTCTGTTAGGTTCACGAAGCTTCCTAGGACTTTAAAAGAAATATCTGAAGCAAGTCAGCGGACTTCAAAAGAGATAGCTAGATCATATGGTGTAATAGTGAGAAATTTAGACATGCGAATGCCCATAGATGATCCGGCTGATTATGTTACGAAAGTGGCAGATAAAGCAAAGATGTCCAGTGATGTTGAGGGATTAGCTATTCAACTGATAAGAGCAGCAAAGAAGAATTACGCTACCACCGGAAAAGACCCATCGGGATTAGCAGCTGCAGCACTTTACCTTTCTGCAAGAATGCTAAAGGAGAAAACGACGCAAGCTCGACTGGCCAAAGCTGCAAACGTAACAGAGGTTACTGTAAGAAACAGAAAACGTGATCTGATGAAAAGCCTAAAACTCAAAAAAACATGAGTCAAAAGGTTCTCGGTAACCAACTATCACTTTTTTCTAAGGTTTTTCAATATTATTTAGAGTAGTATTTGAACAGGGCTTGATACAAACTGTTTAGCCAAGATTTCTGAAAGTGTTTTTTGTTTTTTATCACACAAACTTTGGGATCAAAAGGAAAAGTTATACAAAAAAGCCTTTAAGGTCTATTATTGAATTTATGTTATAGTAGGAGCGACAGAAAGAAGTGTATGTGTTCCGGAGTACTGATGATCCAGAAATGGATCAAGAACTCTACACACTTGGCGGTATGCTCTATAGGTATGCAAATAAAATGTTTACTGAAAACAGGAGGCAAAGCTGGATGGATGGAAGTGACTGCGATGACGAGGATCAACATAGCTGGAGCTTTTTCCGGAAAGATGCTGAAAGCCAGCCTGAGTCAGTCTCTGTTATCATTATCATTTAATATAATTGGGCTGTTAACCGGAACCCTGCTTATTTTATATCTGGGTGTACTCTCCATCGACGAAGCTCCATGGGCATTATTTCTATTTCCGGGCATTCTAAGCGTCAGAGGAGCTGTAGGTGGTCTCTTTAGTGGGCACCTAGGAACTGGATTGCATTTAGGAACTATCAAGGCAACTTTTACTAAAAACACGAAGGACTTCCAAACCCTTCTCCGTGTGGTTATTACGTTGGCTCTTGTAAGTGGAATCAGCGTTGGAGCTGGAACTTGGATATTCGGTGTGATCCTTTGGAATGCCTCTATAATAGATTTTGTTCCGTTACTGGCTGTAATTATTGCAACAATGGCCTTATCTGTGGTTTTTGTTTCGCCTTTAACGATGCTTTTTTCGGTTCTTTCGTTTAGGCGAGGATTGGATCCAGACATAATAGTGTATCCAATAACTTCTCCTGTATCTGATATTATCAATACTAGTTGTTACGTTCTCAGTTTGGGTTTATTCTTTACATCTGGTATTTTCGGTCGATACATTATTTGGATACTGGACATATTTTTCATTTCTTTTGTAGTTTATATTGTAGCAAAAAACATTGGTGAAAAAAATTTTGTCGGAACAATAAGAGAATTTCTGTTAACTCTAATATTTGTGACAATAATTGTAAACATTACAGGCTCTTTGCTAGATAAAATAAGTGGAATAACCAAAGGGAAGAGTATAATTGCTGTCTACCCCGCAATAATTGGTACTATTGGTGGAGTTGGTTCTATAATAGGTTCAACAGCCACCACAAAACTTGCTTTAGGTTTATTCAAACCCTCATTTTTATCCATAAAAAAGCACATAAACGAGATAGGCGGAGCATGGTTAGCGTCAATAATTTTGTTTATAGTTTATGTCATGTTGTCTTCGTTTATTAACGGTACAGAAACTTTAGGAACCATATTAACATTCACTAGCCAGCTCTTGACTATAAACGTCATTGCCGTTTTAGTTATGATTTTCATTGCATACACTGTTGCAATTTACACTTTTCGACGAGGCTGGAATCCAGACAATTTTGTAATACCGATCGAAAGCTCTTTAGCAGACACAGTTACAACCGCTGCTGTTCTTATAACACTGATACTTATCATCTGAAAAGCAAATATGTTTTTACTCATCTTCTTCAGTTAGTTTGTTAGTACAAGAAACAAGAGTCTCGAAGTCAGCTTCTCCCTCAGCATACCCCGCAGCTATCAAAATGTCTCCAGCTTTAATCACCGTGCTTGGGCGGGGTCGTAACCACCAATTGTCTCTTCTGATAACCAAAACCCACATACCGGTCTCTTCTTGGATTTGAGCTTCCTTAATCTTTTTTCCCACCAACGGAGAATCTTTTGAAACTTGGACTTTGGTTACTGTTTCTTCTGCTTCCTCAATTACAAGTTTCAGGATGGGGTGTGGTTCCAGTCCTCGGAGTACTACGTCGGCGATTTCCATTGCTGCATCTGCAATTTTCTCTGTTACTACACCCAGTCTTATTAGTCCAAGGAAGTCCTTGGATTCTTTTATTGTGAAGCCGCTAGACAAAACTAGGCGCTCAAATTCTGTGTGTAGGTCATCCATATGGTTTTCTAGAGCTTCAACTTCTTCAGCTAATGATCTACTATTGAGAAACAATGAGGAGTATGCTAGGTCTATCATTAGTTCAGAGGTGTCTTTCAAAATCACTAGTTTGTCGACAATTTCTTTGAAATGCTTCTCAGTTATAGCCAATTCAGTTCTTTCCTTATTCGTCCATCTTTTTCAGTTTACCCGATGCTAGATCCTTCATTTCGTCAACACCATGAGGTGCTCCTCTGACGATTAAAACATCGCCATCTTTAATCTTCTCCTCATCTTCAGGGTCTATTGTCCATTCTCGGTTACGACGAATAGCTATCACGTCAACTCCTATCTTGGCAGCCAATTCCAGGTCTCCAAGTTTCTTGTTGACAAGAATTGAATCTCGTCTAACTATTGCTCGAGCCAACCGTTCTTCAACTTGTTCGAACGCCTTCCTGACGATGGGATGAATTCCAATGTCGTTCAGAACGATTGCTGCTATGTCTGCTGCTGCATCAGAAATTTTGTTGGTGGCAGCAGCTACTGTCGTTACTGCTGTTAGGTGCTTAGCATCTTCTGCGTCTCTTGTTGCAAGCATAGTGTTCATGTTTATTATGTAGTCTAGGTAGTCCACACGCTTTTCCAGTTCCATGACCTCTTCTGCAAGTTCATGACTGTTGAAAAGAGCTGACGAATACGCTAGGTCAATCATTATCTCTGAAACGTCTTTCATTTCGGTTAGTGCTTCCCTAACAGAGATTGGTCTATACTCAATTTTACCTGAATCTGCCAAGCAGAGAAAACTTCCTTGAATGCTTTTTGTTGCATGTTAACAATTGTTGCGTCGATAATATATGATGAAACTTAATCTTTTAATTCTATCGTAAATACCCGTTCGCCTTAGGTGATCGCGATCAGTAATATTCCAACACCTAAGGGCATGGTTATGTTATCGTTAATAGGCAGTGGAAGTGCTTCCAATATCATTCCAAAGGCGGCGGCAATCAAAGCTCGGATTGGGTCAACAAAGATCAATGAACCCAAAAAGGCAAAAAAGAAACCAAAGATGGTCCCCTCAAGATTCTTTCCTTTGTTGAAGGGGAGACGTGTTCTTCCGAACTTCATTCCGAAGACATGTGCAAATCCATCACCTAAGGTTAGGGCGGTTATGGCGACATAACGTATAGGCTCGGGGAATATAAGAAGAGAAATTGCTATTCCCAGAGCAAAATAGAAGGGAGCTGTTGCAAATTCGTAGAATTCGGTTTTGTTTGCTGCATGCATGGTTATTGATGAAAGTATTGGCAGACTTGTTCCGCTTACTCTGGAAACTTCGGATAGTACATAGAACAAGGCTACAACAAGTATCAAAGAAGACGCCAGAATATTTCCTGTCAAGTATATGCAAACAAAAGATGTGAAAAAGCTGCTTATGTGAATTACCTCTCTGAGTCCTCGCTTTCTTGAAATTGAATTATTAACGCCTGTTATGGATTCTCCCGTTATGGGTAGAAGGACTTCAGTTAACCCGCCTCTTGTCACAAAATCAGATTTTGCACTTAAAACAAAATCAGGATTATATCCTATCCTCAACTTGCATAGAGGAAACATAGAAAGGTTGTTTCGGTCATCAGCAACCATAATACAGTCTTGGGTGGTTAGTTTCTCTTTTTCAAGGATTCTCTTCAAAACAACGGCTTTACCTCCAGACTTGAGAACGTCTCCCCCTATTTTACCGGTTAAACGTCCATTAATGATCTCTAAGTCTATACCATAAGCAAAGTTTGCCTTCAGTCTCTTTGCTAGATCCTCTACTGCTGAAGTAGGAAGACCTGAACTTATAAGTGCAGTCAAGTACCCCTTCTTGTTCAATGTATCGAAAACTTCTTCAGTGCCTAACATTAGGGGTATCTGCTTGTAGAGCCTAAAAGCCTCTTCTTCTTCTAGTCCTTTGAGCATCTTAAAAATTCTTTTCAGCGCAGATTCAAGGGATAACAGACCAGTCTCGTATAGGATCCCCAAGACGATGATCCCTATGAAATCAAGAATGCCAACTTTTCTTGAAATCTCAAAAAGGAGATACCTGTTTTTAGGTATTAGAACGCCTTCAACATCAAAGACAACCAAAGTTTTGTTTTCCGGTCCCCATACATCTTCGATTGCCATAACTGATTTCCTTCCTACTAGAGATTGTATCGTCTATATTGAATAGTTTTCTAAAAACAGTTTTCCAATTACACTTCGTAAATCCGAAAAAAGCGTTTTAAAACCGAGATTTTCACCAAGTGCTATAATTGATTTTTCGGAAAGGTTAGCAGATAAATGCTTTTAACTTAGAGACTTTTTTGGGCTTTAATTTGAATGCTAACTATTTTTCCTTTTAACACTGGATTGGGGTTTATTGTGTAAGGTTTTTGAGAAGCAACCTTAACGTCCTTGAATCCGGCACTCACTATTTTGTTCAAATAATCATTCTTTACCAGCGCACCAGCGATGCATTCAGCCCAAGCATCATAGCTGTTCCTAAATTCCTCAGGCAAGTCTGTTTCCAAAACAAGGTCGGATACCATCAATCTCCCATTCGGTTTCAGAACTCTGTATGCTTCTTTGAAGACTTTCAGCTTGTCTGGAGCCAAGTTAATAACACAATTGCTGATGATAACATCAACTGTTCCATCTTCAACGGGTATGTTTTCAACTTCTCCGAGTCTAAACTCAACGTTCTTATAACCATGCTCTGATGCGATAGCCTTAGCTCTCTCCAACATTTCTTTTGTCATGTCAATGCCAATAACCTTTCCTGACGGTCCCACCCTCTTGGAGGCTAAGAAGGCATCGATACCTGCTCCAGAACCTAAGTCTAGGACTATTTCACCTTTTTTCAGGCTTGCTAACGCAACAGGATTCCCGCAACCCAAACCCAAAAGAGAATCTTCTGGGAGATTTTCTATATCACCAGGAGAATAGCCGACTTTCCAAGCAACATATTGTGGAGGAATCCCACAACTAGATGAGGAGCTGCAAGATGCTGAACAACTAGAACATTTTCTTTTAGCTATATCACCATAATGTTTTTTCACGTGTTCTTTAATTTTCTCACTTTCCATCAGTAATCACTTTTTTATTAATTTTTTTGGTAATAAATACCAACATAGCAAAAATAGCTGCAATTGACAAGATTATACTATACGTCGAGGCAACTGAAGATCCGAAGATCTCCCATAAACTTCCTACCACAGAATTAGAAACAAAGAATGCGGAACCAACAAGAAGATAATAAAGTCCATAGGCTGTTCCTCTCAAGTTTTGTCCTACATAATCGGGAATTAAAGCCCTCTGAACAGTCTCAACAATTCCTAGATAAACACCATAAACCAGTGCAACTAAAATAGCAACAACGCTACTTATAGGAAGCAAAATCAAAACGGCAGATGAAAGAAAAACTCCATAACCCAGAATCATTACCTTCTCCTTGCCAAACCGATCAGATAGAATACCAGCAGGAATAGCTACAGCAGCATGTGAGACATTAACTAACGCATAAACAAGAGGAATAAACGATTCCTCAATCCCAGCCTCTCCCGCGTTTAGTAGAACAAAAGAAAAATTGAATGCTCCCAAACTAAAAATGCCAACAACAGCAAGAAGCCAAGAAAAGTCTCCATTCAATACAGACGTAATACCTTCAAGTAAACGAAACTCACGAACAGTTTTGCCTGCCCGTTCCTTAACTAGAAATATAATAATAAGCAATGCGATAGTGCCGGGAATCAACGATATCCAGAAGACGTCTCTGATTGTGAAGCCCAACAATATCATAACCGTTGAAGCAACCACTGGTCCCACAACAGCTCCGGCTTGATCAAGAGTCCTATGTAATCCAAAAGCGGCACCACGGCGCTTCTCTGAAACAGACTCACAAAGAAGAACATCGCGAGGAGATGTGCGAACTCCCTTACCCACTCGATCACTTACCCTAATCAACATAACATGAATAGGGGCACTAGCTAAAGCAAAAAGAGGTTTAACCGCATTCGACAAGGAGTACCCAATTAAAACAAATAGTTTTCTTTTTTTGAACTTGTCAGAAAAAATCCCTGAAACCGCACGCAAGCTATAACTCAAGGCTTCAGCTGTTCCTTCAATCAACCCTAGCACTGCTCTGCTAGAGCCAGGCAAACCAAGAAGAAATGCAGGCAAAATACTGAAGACCATCTCACTCGACAGGTCAGTGAAAAAACTGACAAAACCTAAGGCAAATATATTTCTACGTGAGGTGGTTTCATGTTTTTTTTCCTCACATCTCTCTGGCATATTCCCCTTCTCCACAAATTCCAATTAAGAGGACTTGTTTGCTTATCTGTGTAGTAATCTCTAAACTAATAACTTAACGTAAATTTTGTTAACGTAAAGATGTGGCGCCCTGGCCGGGATTTGAACCCGGGTCGGGCGGGCGACAGCCGCCTATACTAGGCCTGACTATACTACCAGGGCACCTAACTCCCTAAAAAGAAGGGGACTTGTACTTAAATTTTTCATTTTAAGAAAGACGAAACTGAAGAAGGAATTGTAATGTGTTACAAACACCACACTAAAGTTATCAGTTTACCATGTTGATTTAACATAAATTCCCAGGTGATTAATTGTCTATAAGTTTTAGTATTTCTTTTATGTTCGGTTCGACTGTAATTGGTGTGTTAGCGAATCTATTGTTTGAGTTGAAATGGTAATCCACTATTGCGCTGACGTCCTTTAGAATATGACCTGTTGCAATTCCCACTACAGAATCATATTTGTCGATTATTCCCTGTTGTACTAGCTTTTTAGTTCCAGCTACTGTTGCAGCTGAGGCGGGTTCACAACCAAATCCATTTTTGCTTACCATTGCCATGGCGTCCATTATGGATTCATCAGAAACGGTAGTTACAACACCGTCAGTGAACTCTAGGGTTCTCAAAGCTTTCTTCAAGTTCACGGGTTTAAGAATCTCTATTGCGCTTGCTCTTGTTTTCGCCTTTATGCCTTTTTGATCTACTTCATCGTAGTAATTGTTAATTATACTGTTGTCAATGTTTCCGCTGTTCCATCTAACTTTTCGGTCATTGTACAAATCAGACAATGTAGGGGCACCTTCTGCAACAACAACTGCCATCCTTGGTTTCTTTTTTATCCAACCATATTCGTAAAGTTCCATGAAGGCTTTCCCAAAAGCAGAAGTGTTACCTAAATTTCCTCCTGGAAATACAATCCAGTCAGGAACTTTCCAACGAAGATAATCAAGAACTCGAAGCATCATAGTCTTTTGGCCTTCAAGACGAAAAGAGTTCAGGGAATTAACTACGTAGATGCTGCTTTTACTTGAAAGAGATTTTACCATATCCATGGCAACATCGAAATCTCCTTTCACCTGCAACACTTTAGAGCCATATGCAAGCGACTGCGCAAGCTTACCTTTGGCAATTTTTCCTTCTCCAACAAGGATCACAGCTTCCATATCCAACTCGTTTGCAGCAAACGCTGCGGCAGAGCTTGAAGTGTTTCCAGTAGATGCACAAACAACTTTTTTGGCTCCAACCAGCCGAGCATGCGTAAAAGCGGAAGCCATTCCGTTGTCCTTGAAAGAACCTGTTGGGTTATCTCCTTCAAATTGCAACCAAAAATTTTCAGTTTTTATTCCAACATAGTCTGCAACTCGGGTCAAATGGAACGGTTTTGTTCGTCCTTCGGCTCCATCTAGTGAAACAAGTTTTTTGCTATAATCAGAATAATTTTCTGTGTCCATTCCAACAAAATTTAGCAATTCACGATATCGCCAAACTCCGCTTTCATTGAATATGTTCTGTTTATGGTTTAAGCGTTCAGAAAACTTTTCTTGTAGACTTGACGGAAAATCTCCGTTGTATTTTACGTCTAGTAGTTCGCCACAGACGCAATTGGTTCTCTGTTCAGTGATCTTGAACTTTTTTCCACAACTAGGGATAATACATTGTAGCCAACTTTCGGTTTTCATAAAAAATTAATCTCCCTAACTCCTCTTTTAAAATTACTTCTGCTTTAATCAACGAAGACAGCAAAACTCTTAAAGGTTTTAGGATAAATGCCGCTATTATGGGTCATAGGAATGGAGTTGCACCTCCGACTCAAGGAGTTCCAATAGTTCTTACGGGCTCAGCCACAGACATGAGTGACTTCAAACTCAATCCTTTCATCGCATTTGCTGGAGGATTTCCAACAGCTATCATCCCAAGGTTTCTGCTTAGAAAATATTTGTATCCTAGAGTTCCCTTAAATGGAGATAAATCCGCAAAATTTGCACCGTATGGATTGAGAAAAATCGAAGCGGGGCTTGTTAGAGAGTTTGGGAAACAAAATGTTGTTGTAGTGCATCCTTATGATTTGAAAAGTTTTGTTGGACCGAAAACAAAAGTTATTGGAATATCATCGATGGAACCTGCTGGAATAGGATTTGTCAGTAGAACGTACACTTCTCTTTTAGGCTTTGGAGGAGAACCCGTAGCTGCTGCTGAATTCCGAGATTTAATTAGAAATCCAATTATGAGAAAATGGGGTGCTAAGATAGTTCTGGGCGGAGCAGGTGCTTGGCAGATTCTGAGGGCAAAAATGCAAAAGGAGTATGAAATTGATTGTGTGATTATAGGTGAAGGGGACAAGACAGCTTTAGAGGTTTTTCGGAAAGCTGTTAAAGGTGAAGAACTCCCGCGGGTTGTCGAAACTAAGTCACCTAATCTAGAGGAAATTTGTCCGATTGTGAATCCATCAATCTTTGGTACAGTAGAGATTACACGTGGTTGTGGACGCGGGTGCAAGTTCTGTTCACCCATGATGAGGGGACGTTACTCGTTCCCCTTAGAACATATTCTGAAGGAGATTAGACTGAATGCAAAGAACGGGACAAGAATGATTATCTTGGCGAGTGAAGACATCTTTTTGTATCGATGTAATGATAAGTTTTTGCCAAATCGTGAAGCAATTGTCGAGTTAATTAAATCAGTTGCCTCTATCCCAGGAGTAGATTTTATTCAGCCTGCTCATGTGGCGTTGGCACCAATTGTTTTTGATCCCAAAATAGTTGAAGAGATTGGACCAATTCTTCTGGAGAAATCTTTTTGGGTAACAAAGGGGACTCGTCATAGCTCTGTTGAGGTAGGCATCGAAACAGGAAGCATTCCGCTTATGAAGAAGTTTATGTCAGGCAAGATGCTTCCGTATAAACCCGAAGAATGGCATAATATAGTGATTAAAGCAATTGAAATAATGAATAATAACAATATTTGGCCTCTGGCAACATTAATTGTTGGTTTGCCTGGAGAGACTGAAAAGGATACAAAAGCAACAATTGAACTTGTAGATGAATTGAAGAATAAAAAATTATGTTATGTGCCTTTACTTTTCACATCAGAAGAAGATTGTGTGCTTAGAGAGGCACGACATATGGATCTGAAACATTTAACACCAATCCAATGGGAACTTTTAGCCAAATGCTGGAGACACAATATTGAACTTTTTGCTGCAGATTTAGCTCAATGGCCATCGAGGTTTGTGGCAATGTTTTCTTACGTGTTCTATTACCGGTGGAAACATGGAACTAAATCGTTACGACCGCTATTGACACTTTCAGGAATAAAATCAGATAGCCAAGAAATGATAAAGGTTCATAGTGGCGGGCCCGAGGGGAATTGAACCCCTGACCCTCGGATTTCTCTACTTTACAGTTTAAAAGTCCGATGCTCTGCCTTGCTGAGCTACGGGCCCTCCTAGCTTTTTGGGATATGGGATTAAATTAAGGCTTTCTGTCCTCCGATTTTAAACTGAAAACAGATTAGGGAAAATAAAAAAATTCTGGAAAAAAGAAGGTTTTAAGAGTTGACAGCTTTGTTTTTTGGTTGGTTATTTAGTGTTTTCCCAAGTTTTTTCCAAGTATTTTAGGGATAGCGGTTTTATTGTTCGTTTTTCGCTTGTGGTCATGAGAAAGCTTTGTGTGTCTTGCAGATTTTCTGCCCATTCAGATTTTAGGGTGTCTATAAAGGTTGAGAATTCAGAGTAATTGTTGTGAAAAGAAATTATGGAGTAGTCCATTCCAATGCCTTCTCCGCCTGCAGCGAAAACAATGTTAGGATTATTCATGGCCCATTTCTTTGCTTTTTCATTAATTGTTGAAGATCCTTTTGCTTTGATTAAGGTAAGGGCCATAATTTCGAACCCAAGCTCTGTCCAATCAGGTATAACTGTGTAATCAACTATGGCTGTCTTTTCTAGTCGTTGTCTCATTCGCGTTATTGTTGGTTGTGAAACTCCTATGATTTTTGCAATTTCTCTGTCGCTTCTCTTTGCGTTCTTCATTAGCTCAAACAGAAGCTTGAGCATTCTTTTCTTCATCATAGCTAAAGATTCACAATGCAGGTAAATATAAATATTATGCATAAAAGAGTAGGTCAGATATGACTTAAGTAGACATAAAAAGGTTAAACTTTTTATTAATTCTCCACATCAAAAAAATAATACGTGCTTTTATATTTAACATTTTTTTGCTTCTTTTACGAGGATAAAATAAATTATAGCTTGGAAAAAATCGTGAAGAGTATGTTACATAGTAAATTTTTCTCCTCCGGTGAGGATGCGTTCTAGTGCAGAGCTTAAATTAATAATTCCTTGGTTCGTTTTCCCAGAAACAGGTATCAGCTGGAAATCCAATCCTAGACGATAAATAGCTTGCATCATGTCTTTACTTAGAAGTCTTCTTGTTCCATCTAGCTTTTCGTCAATAACAGCCTCAAGGGCTTCAGGGTCGGTGGACCATTCTACAATTCGATCGACCTCTTCAGGAGGAAGCAGATCACATTTTGAAAGCACATGTAATTGTGGAAAGAAGAAGCGGTTGTAAACTGCAGCAGAAAGGAACATGTTAGATACGTAGTTTAGGGGATTAAATGAAAAAACTGAATCAAATAAGTATATTATTGCTTTTTGTTCCTTCGTTAACTCATTTGCTATATATGGTCCGCTTGCCCTGAATGCAAAAAGTTCCATCTGTCCAGGAGTGTCCACAACTACGACATCTGACTGGAGTTCTTCGATTTCTACTCCAATTCTTTGTGACTCCTCGGCGATTAAATCTGCTGCTAGGACCAAGGCTCCATTAGGTCCTAGATTGTAATCGTCCATGATTTGGTTGATGTTTATTTGGTTGCGGATGTCAATATCGGGCGCATATGGTAAATTTAAGACACCGGGATCTAGGTTCACAGTAACAGTCTTTTGTTTCCCAACTTTTAGCCACTCAGTAAAGGAGGCTGTAAAAAGAGATTTTCCAGATCCGGCTGTGCCAACAACAAAAAGTATGATCATACAAACACCCTAATTGACTAAATATATTGATCCACTATTTCTGTTAAAGGATATATCTATTGTTCGTTTTTTGCTGGTTTATGCTTTATTTTTTATGAATTTGATTTTTCCCCCGTTTTCTTGAATAAGTTCAGTAAGCTGAATTAGAGCTTTGTTGACATTTCGTCGGGCTGTATTCGCGGTTTTGGCTGTTGTGGATATATGAAATTCGATATAGGGAACTTTTTCGGATCCTTTTGGGTGTGACTTTATATAAACTTGGGGATTCTTCTGCATGATATTGTCAATCATTGGAGCAATTGTTGATTCCATGACTTCTCGGGATTCTATGCTTGTTTCAAAAAAGGTTACATCCCTTGAGGTCTGCTTCAGAATGGGAGTAACTGAATCGTCAAATATTCTCTTCATTTCAGAAGGAACTCCTGGAAGTGCAATTATGATCAATTTTTCATGTTCGATTAATGCTGCAGGAGCGGTTCCAACAGGATTTGGTAGAGGTTTGGTGCCAATTGGAAACTTTGCCATCTTTAGGCGATGAGGAGTCAACTCAACAGACTCTATCCTTCTCTCATGGGCATAGGTAAGATACTTTTCTTTAACCATATTCAAAGCCTCTTCGTTGATTTCTATATTGCGCCCCAAAGCCGTAGCTATGCCAGCTAAAGTCATGTCGTCAAATGTTGGACCTAACCCTCCAGTGGTTAAGAGAAAACGAGGACCACGTTGGATCACTTCTTTTATGACGTCTGATATTTCCTTGATATTGTCACTCACAACAGTTATTCGACGCGTTGTTAGACCCAGATTAGTGATTCGTTTGGCAAGCCATTGAGCGTTTGTGTTTAGTGTTTTGCCTATTAGAAGTTCGTTTCCGACACAGATTATTTCCACAGTCTGATTCATTGGTGACTCCCAAGTTAGTTATCATTAAGCTTGAAATGTATAATAACTGCTTTGTTTGTAAATGGAATTTCAGAAAAAAAGCCGGTTATCTACTTTATTATCAAAACGTTACGTTGTTTTGGGCTCTATTTTTTCTTGCCTAGCCACCACTTCAGGTAATCATTTCTCTGCTGTTGACGTTGATCCTCCTCAGTTTCGAATCGCGGTCTCAGCTTTTCGCGCAATTCATAGAGTTCTTGAGGAGTAAGAGAAAGACCGCAGCTCTTGCAGATATAACGTTTTGTTTGAGATACGTATTGTAGTTCGCCGCCGCATTCAGGACAATATCGCATGTTCTTCGCCTTTTCTCTTTTGTTTTCACTTCACTATATAAAGGTAGATGCTAAAAAATGAACTCAAAAACGTGTAAGCATCTGACTTGTGTTAGTCTTTATAATAAGATCTTTTAACAATTTGGGATAGCCACTTAAATAATCTTTTTTTTAATGAATGTTGTTGAAAATTTTTACGAGTCTATTATGTGTTTAGGAAACCTCTTTAATTCTTGACTATTCAAGTTATGAAATTGGTTAACCCTGCCGTTTTAGCTATTTCTACAGCACTTTTTCGCTCCGCTTTAGTTAGGCATCTTCGAAGCTCAGCTCGTTCATAAGCTCTCCATTCTGGACGATACTGGAACATTAAATTTACACGAACAGATTCCCCAAGGTTTTCGGATATCCAATTCAAGATAGGTTTTGTGCAACACTCAAGATGACCAGGAAGAACTAACACTCGGATGATTAGTTCTCCATATTTCTTAGCATACAAATGGTTTCTGGTGCAGGCTATCCAATAATCTGGTGCGTCTGAAATCTTTTTTGCGCAATCTTGTGGTCCATACTTGAAGTCAAGAAGATACACGTCTGCGAATCCGGCAAGTAATTTGGCAGTCTCTTCACTGTAGTACGAGTTAGAGTTCCAAACAATGGGCACATTCTCCTTAACGTTTCTAAAGACTTCAAGCCATTGGCTGAGCCAGGATGTGGGGTCTCCACCCACAAGATTGACGTTTCTGCATCCGTTTTTACGAAGATTCTCCACTGCAATTGCCAATTGCTTAGCTGAGTAAATTTCACCTGGTTCGAACCATTGGGATATGCTCCAGTTTTGGCAGTGAATACATCTTAGGGTGCAGCCTAAAGTGAATATAGTTCCTGAGGGAACCAATTCAGGTTCTTCGCCGGTATGTGGAAATATAGTTGAGACTGAGGTTTTGGTTCCACAACGACAATAACCTACTTCTCCTTTGAGTCTATTAGAATAGCATCTGCGAGAACAAAAATGGCAGTTTTCTAGTATCTTCAGTGCTATCTCGATTTTAAGGTCAAGAAACGATTTTTCTGAAGTAGCCAACTCTTCTAACCCAATTTGGCGTGTATCTAACTCTTTTTCTATAATACAGAACTTTTCAGTAATCTTATCATGGATTGCCCATCTTTTAGTTAGCAAATCACTTTTGCTGAAGGGGGCAGACAATTCTTTTGAGATCAGAAATTTGGCTAGTTTGTTATTTTCCATAACATCAAAATATCGTTTCAAACTGGTTCGTGTCTTCTTGTCTATAAGAACTGCTTTTATGTAAGGCCTCCAGAATGACGACATAGGTTTAGTCAATTAAAAAATATGTAAAACATCATTTATAGGAGTTCTTAAGGTTAAGGTCCGAAAGAAAACCAAAAAATTGGATGAATTCACAAAAAACTGTCTCCAACACATTCATACATCCAAAGAATTTAAAACAGAACCAATTTTGGTTGCTCAGATAAATTCATATGCAATTCCGCTTAAACTAAACTCGTGTCAAAGAGGCATCACAATGAAAAAAACTTCTCAAATTTCAGGTTTTTACAAGCTTACTCCTAAAGAACGAATACAGTATGTTAAAGATTTTGCAGATTTAACAGATAAAGAAGTTGAAATTCTCCAAGAAACCGGTGCCCTAGAGATGGAACTTGCAGATAGAATGATAGAGAATGTAATTGGAACATTTCCACTACCCCTAGGAATAGCCATGAACTTTCACATAAACGGAAAGGATTACATGATACCCATGGCAATCGAGGAACCATCAGTTATTGCCGCAGCCACATATGCAGCTAAAATGGCAACGGAAACGGGAGGATTCTTCACAAGCAGCACTGACCCTGTAATGATTGGACAGATACAAGCAGTAGAGATCAAAGATCCATTCGCGGCAAAAATGAAGATTCTAGCAGCCAAAAAGGAGATTCTAAGGAAAGCAAACGATCAGGATCCAATGTTGGTTTCTGTTGGAGGAGGAGCCAAAGATCTGCAAGTCAAGGTTATAGATACAAAATCAGGTCCTATGGTTATAACAGAGCTTCATGTTGACTGCCGTGATGCTATGGGCGCAAACGCAGTTAACACGATGGCTGAAGCAGTTGCCCCAATGATTGAACGAATAACAGGAGGTAGAGTCTACCTTAGAATAATCTCAAACCTCGCTGTGAAGCGTCTGGCAAGGGCAATGGTGGTTATACCTAAAGAGTCTGTGGGTGGCGAAGAAGTTGTCGATGGTATAGTTGAGGCTTACAATTTTGCTGCTGCAGACCCTTACCGAGCGGCAACACATAATAAAGGTATACTAAACGGCATAATCGGCGTCGTCATAGCAACAGGTAATGACCACCGCGCCATAGAAGCTGGAGCACATGCTTATGCAGTAAAAAATGGGCAGTATGGCACTCTTTCGTATTGGGAAAAGAATATCGATGGAAACCTAGTTGGTTCAATCGAGTTGCCGATGGCAGTGGGGCTTATTGGTGGAGCTACGAAAGTTCATCCAACTGCTAGGATAGCAGTTAAGATTTTGGGTGTAAAAACGGCTAACGAGCTTGGAGAGGTTATGGCAGCAGTTGGTTTAGCTCAGAATCTTGGTGCATTGCGTGCTTTGGCTCATGAGGGAATTCAGAGGGGTCACATGTCTCTTCATGCACGGAACGTGGCGATTACTGCTGGAGCTTCAGGACCTTTGATTGACATAGTTGTTGAGCGAATGGTTTTGGAACATAAGGTACGGGTGGATAGGGCAAAAGATCTGGTTGAAGAATATAGGAAGAAAGGAAAACTATGATAGTTGTTTCAGGTCCAGCATCTCCGGGTTTAGGCAAGAAAATTGCCGAATACCTGAATTGTCCATCTGTTGATGTAAATATCAAGGCCTTTCCTGACGGAGAGTATGCTCTTCGTTTTAATGGCGATGTAGCTGATAAAGAAGTTATTGTTGTCCAAACCACTGGACCCCCACAAGACACTAACGTAATTCAACTTCTGCTTATGTTAGACGCTGCTAAAGATTTGGGAGCAAAAAAAGTAACTGCTGTGGTTCCATATTTGGCTTTTGCGAGGCAAGATAAACGGTTTTTGAACTGTGAGGCAGTTAGTGCCGATACTTTGGTTAAACTCATTGAGGCTTGTGGAGTTGAAAGATTCATAACTGTAAATATCCACTCAGAAAACATATTAAAGAAATTCCAAATTCCTACGTTGAATCTTTCTGCCATAACTTTGCTCGCTGAGTATTTCAAGAGTTCTGGACTTAATGGGGCCTTTTCGTTGTCTCCAGATAAAGGAGCGATAGAGTTGGCTAAAGAAGCAAACAGTGTTCTTGGTGGAGGATGCGGTTGGTTACATAAAGAACGTGACCGATATACAGGCGAGATTAAGGTGGAAGAAAAAAGCCTTAATGTAAAGGGAAAAGACGTAGTAGTTTTTGATGACATAATCAGCACTGGTGGAACAATTGCCAAAGCAATTAAGATGTTAAAGAACCAAGGCGCAAGAAGAGTCTATGCTGCCTGTGCTCATCCGCTGCTTATAGGTGAGGCAAAAATCAAGATTTTAGAAAGTGGTGCCGAGGAGATAGTTGGGACAGATAGTTTGGCTAGCTCTGTGAGAACCGTTTCGCTTGCTCCGTTGATTGCAAAGGCATTAATTAGATAGGTGCCATTTACGTGGCAAAACTTTTCTTTTTTATTTCAGGTGAACATCAAACCCTTCCCATCTCAGAAGTGGAGGCTATACTGAAAGCAGAAGGCTTTGATTATAAAATCTCTGAGAAACTAACCCAGGTTCTGCTTCTTGAATCCGATGCAAAATGTGTAGAGGCAATCAAGCAAAGATCTGCCCTAACTCGTGTTTGTTGTAAAGAGATATTTAATTGCGAAGCCAAACTACCCGAAATTTTAGGTAACATTAGAATCGAGTCTATGGAGGGATTTATTGGTGAAGAGAGTTTTGCTGTAAGAATAAGAAGAGTTGAAGGGGTAACTCCTGAAATTGATCGGGTTGAGCTTGAAGGTGAACTTGGAGGACAGATACTGGAAACAGTTAAGACATCACGAGTTGATTTATCGAATCCACAAAAAACATTTTTCGGGGTCATAACCGACAACAGATTCATCTTTGGACTGGAAACAGCAGTGATAATTCCTAAACCCTTTATTCAAAGAGGGCCTCGAAGGAGACCATTTTTTCATCCTACCGCAATGCCTGCAAAAATGTCTAGAACAATGGTTAACTTATCTCAGCCTAAAAGGGGTGATCTGCTGTTGGATCCTTTCTGTGGAACAGGGGGAATGCTTGTTGAGGCTGGACTGATTGGATGTCGCGTTGTTGGTTTTGATGCAAAACCGCATATGCTTCGAGGTGGACTGAAAAATTTGAAGCATTATGGGACAAACTTTGAAGGATTAGCTATAGCTGACGCTAGGTATAGTCCAATAACCAAAGTGGACTGCATAGCCACGGATCCACCGTATGGGAGATCAGCAAGCACATTGGGAACAAACACGAGATTAATTGTCGAAGATTTTCTTTCCGCAGTAGCTGATACAATACCAAGAGGAGGAAAAATTTGCATGGCTTCTCCTGAAACAATACAAGTTAGTGAAACCGCAGAAGCAGCGGGTTTCAAACATTTAGAATCACATTTTGTATACGTTCACAGAAGTTTAACAAGGGAAATTGTTGTCTTCGAAAGAGAATGAATTGAATGCGTAATCAAATATATCAAACATAACATATCGTCAAGAGAGAACAGGAAGCTGACAGACATGCAAATAATATTTCTAGGAACAGGTGGGAGCATACCAACCCCCGAAAGAGGACTGTCAGCGATTGCAATTAAAAGAAAAAATGAGTTGCTCCTGTTTGATTGCGGTGAAGGAACACAAAGGCAGATGATACAAGCAAGAGTAGGTTTTCACCGAAAAACAAAAGTCTTTATCACACATCTCCACGGCGACCATGTGTTGGGTTTACCTGGGTTACTTCAGACAATGTCGCTGTTGGGTAGAATAAATAAACTTGAGATTTATGGACCAATAGGAATCAAAGATTTTGTTAATTCGGTAAACCAGACTGTTCAGTTTACGCTCAACTTTCCTGTTCAAGTCAATGAAATAGAGGAGGGTAGCGTCTGTGAAGAAAAAGAATACATAGTAACCGCTGTACAATCCGAGCACATAAATCCCAGCCTAGCCTACGCTTTGAAAGAGAATCCGCGAGCTGGAAGATTCAACATAGAAAAAGCTAAAAAATTAGGAGTTCCTGAAGGGCCATTGTGGTCTAAACTTCAGTCAGGAAAACCAGTTAAGCTTCCGGACGGAAGAATAGTAGAACCTGAAACTATTTTGGGTGCTTCTCGACCTGGAAGGAAAATTGTTTATACTGGAGATACAGGACCATCAGAAAAGATAGGGAAATTAGCAGAATTTGCTGACCTTTTGATTCATGAAGCCACCTTCGAAGATGAAATGGAGGAAAGAGCAATTGAGGATGGGCACTCAACTCCTAGCATGGCAGCAAATATTGCTAAAGTTGCCGGTGTAAAGCGGCTTGTTTTGACTCACATCAGCGCCAGATACAAGAATGCGGATGTGCTTCTTCAGCAGGCAAAGAAGACGTTCGTTAATACTGATTTGGCAGAAGATTTTTTGCGGTTAGAGCTTCCTCTTTATGAAGATTAGACGAAAAGTTTTCTGAGAAATTGGATACTCTCTTTAATGTGGTTTGTTGATTCAATAACAAGCAGGTTGCTGTAATTTGTTGTTTTAACTAGTTTGGCAAAGTGGTTCCAATCAACGGTTCCATAACCTAGTCCCAGGTGCAAGTCGCTAACTCCATCATTGTCGCTTAGGTGCATGTGGACGATTTTGTTGGTAAATTGTATTAGGAAGTCTTGGATTTGATTGTTCAAGTTGGCGTGAGCCACATCTAGAACCATTCCTATGTCGTCCTCCAAATCGTCGTAGAATCTGGTAAATTCGTCTACGTTTTTCATCAATGAAGGAAAAGGCTCAGGTGTGTTCTCGATAGCAATTTTGACGTCTTCTCTTCGGGAAATACTGAGTAAAGTGTGAACAGATTCTAGGTTTAGTTGCCAGTCTTTTTCAGGATAGATGTGACTAAGACCTGTTCTAGAACCAGGATGAAAAAGCCAAAGGGAGCAACCTAACTTGCCCGCATAAACAATCGATTTTTCTAGGCGTTTCAAGACTGCTCGACGCAAGCTTGGACTTGGAGTTGCTATGTTTATTCCTGCCCAAGGTGCGTGCATCACAAAGTCTAGGTTACAGGTTTCGCTGATTTCTTTCAGTTTTTTTACTCGTCTTGTATTTAACGAGTGAAGACCTTCATCTGGAAGTTCAATATGTCTAATGTCAAGATGTTGCAGGTTTTCAATAAGAGAAATAAACGGTTCGCTGAGGCAGTATAGTGTCGATAAGCCGATTTTTGGTTTTGCCATTTAAATCACGCTATTTATTGCGTGAAACTTTTTTTCGGGTTTTTGATGGTGGTCTTGGTGCAAGCCAGTCTATGAGTTTTCGTGGGTTGTCGCAATTGATTTGAACGGTTATTGGCCCCAAAGGAGATTCCGCAGTTTGTTGGGAAAAGGATATGTGCCCTGCATAAGCGACCTGCTTATTTAGGAAAAAATTCACTGATTTTTCCGTCATTCCGCTGCGGAATATTTTTCGTGCAGCAGCAATAATCTGTTCTCTGCTGATAAGATCATGGAATCTGATTAGCGTTTCATACCCTTTGTTTTGGGATATGTATATGTGTCCCCCTGTTCCAGGTTTAGCTTTAAAATCTAAGGTTCCAAAAATGTTTTCGGTTGCTTTTTTGACTTTTTCTGAATCTTCTGTGGGATTAACTGTCACTTCAATGTATACAACTATGTCATTCATTCAGATAGCTCCTCTTTTAGTATCTGATGGATTTTTCTTTTCAGCTGAATTAGGGAGCCTTCATTTACGATCATATAGTCTGCAGTTGCGATCACATCTCCCATTCCGACGCTGAGTTCCCTTTGGTCCCTTTGAGAAAAGGTTTCCCAGTTTTGGGGATCATCGCTTCGTTTTCTTCGGGATAAACGTTCATATCGCGTTTGTGGGGAAGCATGGATTGCAATAGTAACGAATTTGGGGAAATGTTTCTTGAATTCCTTTACTTCGGAAAGACTTCGGATACCATCGATTCCCACTGTTTTTTCGGTTTTTTTCTTCAGTTTTGGGATGCATCGTTTGGCTATGGCGGCTGGTCCCTCGGATTCTCTAAGTTGAATCATGATTTTGCCTAAGTTTTCTGGCGTTGGAGTCTGGTTTATTCGTTTGGCTTCTTCTCTAACTTCGTCTCCCATTATAACAACTGGATATCCCATTCTTTGAAATATTCGTTGGAAGGCACCCTTGCCTGATCCGGGCATACCGGCAGTTGCCACAATGACTTTATCTTGTATTGTGATTCCCTCTTTTTCTTGAATAATTCTTCATGGAATATCATTCAATTAAAAGTTATAAAATAGTTTGTTAGCAAAAGCAATGTTAAGTAAGTTTTTATCTAGTTAATCAGCGGGAAAAAAAAACTTCCGATAGAAAAGGCATTGTCAGGTAATAGATTATATTATTAAAATGGTTCATATGAAAGATTATATTTGATAGTTTGAACATTTTACAAGATGACTTTTTATGTCAGGAACCATTCGAAGTTTCTTTGCCTTTGATATCGAAGACAACAGAATAGTTAGGCGAATGTCAGAAATTCAGGGAATGCTTACTAACACTAACGCCGACCTAAAACTGGTTAAACCCCAGAATATTCACCTGACAATTAGGTTTTTGGGAGATATACAAGCACCAATGGTTGATGCTATCTATGAAGAAATGAAACAGCTTCACTTCTCTCCCTTCAAGATAGAAATCAGAGGAGTGGGAGCGTTTCCCAAGCCAAACTATCCTCGCGTTATTTGGGCTGGAATCATGAAAGGTTCCAACGAATTAGAAGATGTTTTTAGGCAGTTGGAGCCTCGTTTAAGAGGATTAGGATTCAAACCTGATAACAAAGGTTTCAGTCCACACTTGACGATAGCACGTGTGAGAACAGGAAGAAACAAAGTCAGATTGGCAGAGTTGATAAGGGAACTTGAAGACTATGAGTTTGGAATAGTCAATGCTGAGTGTCTCAGATTGAAAAAGAGCGATTTGACACCTAGAGGACCGATTTACACGAACTTGAAAGAGATTTGCGGAAAATAATATGTGACATGGTGATTGGTTGTGAGTTTTACCATTGAAGAGGTATGCACTGAGGTTCTGAAGCGGGTCAACCCCAGCGAAGTTGAACAAAAAAAAGTTCAGAAATTAGCCCAAAAGTTAACAGAAAATCTTGGAAAGGTCGCAAACGATAGGGGAATAGATGCAAAGATTGGAATAGAGGGTTCTGTAGCCAAAAACACATGGCTTAGAGACTGCCCAGAAATTGACGTCTTCCTACAGGTTCCAACAATTATTCCACGCGAAGCTTTTGGAACAGTAATATTGGATGTTGCAAAACAAGCGATGGAAGGATACAAGCAGATTGAACGGTTTGCAGAGCATCCCTATCTTGAGAGTGTAGTTGATAATGTTTACGTAAATATTGTTCCCTGTTACAGGGTAAAATCTGGCGAGTGGATTAGCGCCACTGATAGGACACCCTTCCATACTAACTACATAAAACCTCATATAGATGAGCAAAAGGGAAAAGAAGTCAGGTTGCTAAAGCGGTTCATGAAGGGAGTTGGTGTTTATGGAGCAGAAATCAAGATTGGAGGTTTCAGCGGATATCTCTGCGAACTTTTGGTTCTAAATTACGGCTCCTTTGTTGAAGTATTACGGACTGTTGTAAACTGGGAAGAAAAACCAATTATTGACATTGAGGGGAATTACGAAAGAAAAGATGATGTTAAAAAAATTTTTGAAGAGCCGCTTTGTGTTGTTGATCCAGTAGATAAAGAAAGAAACGTTGCAGCTGCTGTTCGAAAAGAAAGATTAGACGAGTTTATTGCTGCTTCCAGAGCATTCATAAAAAATCCGAACTTGAAGTTTTTTTATCCTCCAGAAACAGAAGCTCTAACCGAAACAGAACTAGTTAAAAGAATCAACATTCGAGGCTCCACATTTGTATTCATCTGCTTTGAAGCAGCTGCATCAGTACCCGATATTCTTTGGGGGCAGCTATACAAGTCACATAGGGCACTGGTGAAGCTGATTGGGCAACATGAGTTTACAATTTTAAATCACAGCGTATGGAGTGACGAAACTAAAGTGCATGTCTTCGTCTTTGAGGTGGAAAACCGTTTCATTCCAACCATGAAACGTCATGTTGGTCCGCCGTTGCAAAAAAGGTTGGAATGCGAAAAATTTTTGCTCAAACATATAGGATCTGATTCTACCGTTTCGGGACCGCGATTAGAAAATGGATGTTGGGTAGTCGATGTGAAAAGGAAGTACGCGGATGTAGTGAATCTGCTTAAAGAAAAAATGCTAAACAATAAAAACCGGATCGGTTTAGCTGAAATTGTTTCTAAAGCTGTTACAGATTCTATTCAAGTCCTTGTGAATAACGAAGTTTTGAAGTTTTATTTCACATATCCTGAATTCGCGAAGTTTCTAACAGAATACATCGAAGGGAAACCAAGATGGCTTACATAAAAAGATGAATTGATTGTATAAATTAATGCTTAGTAGGCGTATAGGTTTCCATATGGACGAGAAGAAACCGGAATAAGTTTGTTAAATTTGCTATCCAATATTTTTTCAGCGTCTAAGTCGTAGTAGGTACAGAATTCTTTAACTAGACTTCCAAGCACCTGATGGTCTTCTTCTGTAAATTCAACAATAGCCACCTCTTCTCCTAAGTGACGAACATTTCCTCTGATGTACATTGTTCCACCGTGCATCCCAGTTCCCACGAAACGAGCATCATGAAGTTCATCTTTCATGTTTAGCCCCAACACTGCTAAAATTCCTCCAGCCATATATTCGCCTAGAAAATCTTGGGCGGTTCCGCCAATTACTATTGTTGGTCTTTTGCCCAGGTACTCTTTCATGTGGATTCCAACGCGGTATCCAGCATCGTCTCGGATGAAGATTTTTCCGCCACGCATTGAATGTCCAACTAGATCACCGGCGCGTCCATAAACGACTATTTTTCCATGATCCATTGTGTTTCCACATGCATCCTGAACATTTCCGTGGACAGTAATTTTTGGTCCTCTCATGAAAGCTCCGAGGTCATTACCTGGAGTTCCGTAGATGGCGATATTGAGGTGGTCATCAAGGTCTGTGCCAATGTAACGTTGGCCGTAAACATTACGTATTTCTATTCGTTCGATACCGTTTCCGTCCAGACTCCTCAGTAGGGTGTTAAGATCCCTGTAGTATAATCCTGTTGCATCAATCTTTGCTAGATTCCCGTTAACAATTAAATTATCTGGGTTGTTGTTTTCCACTTCTTTCAGTGTCATTTTTTTATTCACCTACCATTCTAACTCCTAAGATTTTCAATTCCGTGTTAGTCAAGCTTACGCCTCTAAGTAGCAAACGGTTTCCGCGTACACTTTCGATGGCATTAATACCCATTCCTCCCATCATCTCCATGATTTCTAGGCTCCATCCTCGTAGGAGACCTACTAGCCTCTTGGCGCCAATGTCAGGGTTAATTCTCTTGGTAAGCCAAAGATCAGTGGTTGCAATACCCCAAGGACACTTACCCGTGTAGCATTTCTGGCACACAGTGCAACCTAAAGAAACGAGAGCTGCGGTTGCAATGTAACATGCATCTGCCCCTAAAGCTATAGCTTTTAGAACGTCAGCACTGCTCTTTATTCCCCCTGCTGCAATAACGGATGCTTTGTTACGTATACCTTCATCACGTAACCTTTGATCAACTGATGCTAGAGCCATTTCAATAGGGATTCCTACGTTATCTCGTGTTATTCTAGGTGCTGCTCCTGTTCCTCCACGTATACCATCTAACACTACAGCGTCAGCACCTGCTCTGACTATTCCGCTGGCTATTGCAGCTGCATTGTGAACTGCTGCGATTTTAACGAAAACAGGTTTTGTGTAGTCTGTAGCTTCTTTCAATGCGTAGATTAGTTGTCTGAGATCTTCGATGGAATATATGTCATGTTGGGGTGCAGGAGAAAGTGCGTCTGTTCCCATTGGAATCATTCTTGTTTCGGAGATTTCTGCGCTAACTTTTTCTCCTGGAAGGTGGCCACCGATTCCGGGTTTTGCTCCTTGTCCAATCTTAATTTCGATAGCTGCTCCTGCGTCGAGGTAGTCTGGGTGGACTCCGAAACGGCCAGATGCCACTTGAACTATGACATGTTCTCCGTACTTGTATAGGCTCTTTTCAAGTCCTCCTTCACCTGTGTTATAGTATGTTCCATATTCGCTTGCTGCTCTTGCTAATGATTTATGGACGTTAAGGCTTATTGAGCCGTAGGACATTGCAGAGAACATTATTGGTGTTTCAAGCATTAGTTGAGGAGCCAACTTGGTTTTAAGCACTGCATCACCGCTGCTAAAATCAAGCTCAAGTTTGTCTGGTTTTGATCCGATGTATGTTCTAAGCTCCATTGGTTCTCTTAGAGGGTCAATAGATGGGTTTGTGACTTGACTTGCGTTTAAGAGAAGTCTATCCCAGTATGTGAGGTTGGGTTTGTCACATCCCATTGCGGTGAGGACAACTCCTCCAGTTTCAGCCTGCTTTTTTATTCCAGTTAGGATCTCTTGGTTCCAGTTTGCGTTTGATCTGTAATGGTTAGGGTTTTCTCGTATGGTTATTGCTTGAGTTGGACAGAAAGTGGCACATCGCTGGCAGTTTACGCAGTTCTCATTTTTGCTATACATGCAGTCATCTTCTTCATCATAGCAATGTGTCTCGTAGCTGCACTGATTCGTGCATACTTTACAGCGTATACAACGGTCTTGGTCCCGTTCTACGATATAATCTGGGGAAACGTAACTTTTCATAACTTTTGGTCTCCTAAGCTTTTGCCTCCATGGCATTCAGAGTTTCAAGTCTTCCTATCACAGGCACTCCACCTCTTGGACTCCAAACCCTGTCGAGCATAGGTGAAACTAGACGTATCGCCGCCTCCTCTGAAGATAGAAATAGAAAATCACCTTTTTCTGCTGCTGTGAGTGGACGAAGTTTAATCCTGTCTGTTAATCCGATCATCTCGCCTTCATGAGCAACAATAATTGTAAAGGGTCCGTTCATCAATAGACTCCCATATGTTTGACGCAGAGCTCTAATAGCCAATTCGTTTTCTGGATTCATTGTTGAGATTTCTGACCATAGAGGTGGGGCGAGTATTTGAGAGACAATCTTTATGGGTAAATGTTGGCGTCTCATAAGAAGATCAAAGGCGTATGCCATTACTTCTGTGTCAGTTTGCATAGTGCATTTGTATCCGAACATCTCGAGGTAACGTTTGTTAATTCCATAGGAGGATATTTCGCCGTTGTGAACAACAGTCCAGTCTAGCATGCTAAAGGGGTGTGCTCCACCCCACCATCCTTGAGTGTTAGTTGGGAACCTTCCATGGCCGGTCCATAAGTAGCCTTCATACTCTTCCAGACGGAAGTATTCAGCCACATCTTCGGGAAAGCCGACTCCTTTGAAGACGCCCATGTTTTTTCCGCTTGAAAAAACGAAGGCTTTTCCTGTTTTTGTGTTGATTTGTGTAACCTTTTCCATCACATAATCGTCAGTGGTCTGATTCGCTAGTTTTGAGTTTTTGGGTTGAACGAAGTAACGCCACATGAGGGGTGGATCAGAAACATCAGCTTCTTGTGTTGGCATCTCCTCTTCGTTGAGAATGTTGAAACATTCGTTGATCATACGTGATGTTTTCGTTTTTGCATCTTTGTCAAGGAACATTATATGTAATGCGTAATCATCTTTGTATTCTGGGTAGATGCCATATGCTGCAAATCCTCCTCCCAGTCCGTTACCTCGATCATGCATGTTTGCCATTGCACGAATTGGATCTTTTGCTGAGAACCGTTGTCCCTTCAGGTTCATCATTCCAAATATGGAACATGCATCAACGACCTTCTCGTCACTGTAAGGGTTGTTAACTTTTGTTAGATGTTTCATCTTAGTTCACCACAAACATTTCTTGTCTTAGATGCTCGGGTAAGCTAACGATACCAAAATCTGCAGAGAGAAGAACGTCCTTTATTTCACTAACATCTACATGGTTTTTTAAAAGTCGGAAGAGTATCCCAGCTTTTTCAATCTCTCCTAAGAATATAAATCCCGAAATCTTGTTATCCTTAAGCAGGATCTTCTTGTAATTGGGTTTTTCGGGTTTAAGCTCAACCAAAAGTTCATAACCGCTCGTGTCCTGTGGGTTTATGTTACCAACTGCGATAATTGGTAACTCAAAATATTTCAGCGAACTCATCACAGTTCCTCCTTCATATTCTACAGTCTTATCCCCTGCCATATTGTAGCCTGCGACACGACCTCCATTGTATGCAAGGGGCCAAAGGGGTAGTAGACGGTTTTTGTTAATTAGAAAGTCGTGAGCTTCTGCAACGTCACCACAAGCATACACATCAGGTATGTTGGTGTGCATGAATTTGTCCACAATTATTCCCTTGTTTAGCTTTAAGTTTGTATCTTTTACAAGTTCTGTTCTGGGAATAACTCCGATTGCTACAACTACCAAGTCACAGGGGATTTCTGTCCCATCGGCCATAACCACTCCACCCACTGCAGATGGATCGTTTTGTTTACCTTGAATACGTTGAACGGTTTGACCGGTTATAATTGTGACTCCGGATTTTGTGAGTACAGTTTCTACTATATCAGAAGCGGTCTTGTCTAATATGAGATTAAGTATATTGGCCTTTAATTCGACTAGGGTTACTTTTATTCCACGTTTTACAAGCGCCTCAGATGCACTGACTCCGATTAGACCCCCTCCAATAACCACTGCTCTCTTAGACTGAGCCACCTTGGCTTCTAGTCCTTCTGCGCTGGAAAGTTCTGTAAATGTGAAGACTCCGTCTTTTTTTTCACCTTCCATTCGTGGAATAAAGGGTTTTCCACCGGTGGCAATTAGAAGCTTTTCATAATTGATTTTATCGCCGCTATCAAGCTCGACTAATTTTTTTGTGAAATTAATTTTTGTTGCCGTTCTTCCGTTAAGTACGTTAACGTTGTTGTTTTTCCAGAATTGGTCGTCACGATACTTCATCATATCCAATGTGGCTTCTCTGCTGACGTACTCGGAAATCATTGGACGAGAATATTGGGGAATTTTTTCTTCCGAAATTACTGTTAACGTTCCCACAGGGTCCACTTCCCTGATTGCTTCAATTGCTCCTATTCCTCCAGCTGAGCCGCCAATAATCACATATTTTGACATTATTGTTCCACCTCTTCGCAGACCAATGCTTCGTTGGGGCAATTTGCTACACACGCAGGGATTTCACGGTCAGGGCAAAGGTCACATTTTGCGATGATTTTTCCTGAAGAATCCGGTTTTACAGCACCGTATGGACAAACCATGATGCAGGTCCAGCAGCCTATGCATTTCTCGGTGTCATGTGTTACTTGTCTAGTTTCTTTGTCTAATTTCATTGCTCCGGCTAAGCAAGCGTTTACGCATGGTGTGTCTTTGCAATTTTGGCATCTGATTGAAATAGAGTTTGGTTTGTTTGTTTCGATTCTTACTCGGCTGACAGGTTTTGGATATTCTTTTAGATATGCTTTTATTACGTCTTTAGATTTGGAGTGTTCTACTGTGCAGTAAACTTGGCAGAGTCCGCAGCCTATACAGGCATCTTCTTTGATTGAGATACGTTTCATTGTGTATTACCTTTTTCTTTCAACAAATAGGCATACGGCAACCTATTGCCGTATAGCAACTGACGCACATGTTTATAAACATTTTCAAACAACCAAAAACCATGACATGTTATTTCAGACACCTAAAAACAGTCTTCAAAAAAGCAGGAATAACCATCACAAAAGAAAACAAAGAGACAATTGACAAAGCAATCCACCAAATAGTAGGAATCGAATACAAAAACTGTTCAGCAACATGGAAAGCAGTCAAGAAAAGAATTATAGAAGATGAGGAAACCTTTGTTAAAACATTGAAGAAAACTGTGATGGGTTAACTGTTTTCTCCTAATTTCAGTGTGGTTTGATGTTAGATCCAATACTGGTTGCTTTTCTTTTTTCCCTAGCTGCAGGATTATCTACAGGTCTTGGTAGCCTAGTAGCATTTTTCATAAAAGACTTCAAGCACAGTTATCTTTCTTTGTTAATGGGATTTTCCGCGGGTGTCCTAATACAAATCTCATTTATGGAATTATTGTTTACATCAGTAATTGAAATAGGGTTCTTTACTGCAAATCTCGCCTTCTTCTTAGGAATTGCAACAATCGCAGCAATAGAATTTTTAATACCGCATGAATACAAAGAAGAAAAGGTTACAGACCAGGAGAAGAAAAATAGAAGGCTCATGAAAACGGGTATCCTTGTATCAGCTGGAATAGTTATTCATAATTTTCCTGAAGGTATACTCACATTATTTGGGACCATTAAGGATCCTCATCTGGGTCTTGTCTTGCTGGTCGCCATTGCTCTGCACAATATTCCCGAAGGAATCTCAGTGTCGATTCCAATTTATTATGCAACAAAGAACAGGAAAAAGGCATTCCTATGGTCACTTCTCTCAGGACTCTCGGAGCCTATTGGAGCAATCATAGGTTTTTTTGTTCTTTTTCCATTCATAACACCTTTCGTAATTAGTATTGCCTTGGCTTTTGTTGCAGGAATAATGGTATTCATAAGTTTTGACGAGCTCCTGCCAATCTCACTGGGTCACAGAGAGGACCACCTTGCCATCGCAAGCCTCTTTCTAGGTATGCTCGCGATGACTGTAGTTTTATTTCTATTAGGGTAAAATTCTGATAACTAGGCTTTTTTTGGGGAATCCCTAATAGCATACTTACTAAATAAACGAAACAGGATCTATGATCAGGTTTGAATTTAGATAGAACTTATTTTGTTGATGTTGGTTTGGTTTTCAATTTTGTTGCTGAAGCGTAGACGGTTCATGCCAAATTCATTGAGTTTGCCGCATATTTGGTATAATGATTCTTCTACTCCGGTTAGCAGGCTTGTTCCTTCTGATGTTAGAGAATAGACTTTTCTGGGTCGGTCATGGCTTAAGTCCCATGTGCTTTTGATGGTTCCCTTGTTTTCAAGCTCATTGAGTAAAGGGTATACTGTACTTGGACCAAAGTAAACTCCGAATTTTTGTCTAATGTTTGTGATTATTCCGTATCCATGCAAGGAATTTTCTTTTAGCAACCCCAAGACAACTAGATCTAAAAGGCCTCTAACGAGTTTTATTTCGGCTTTTCTTATTGTTTGTCCGTTCATTTTTTTATCTTCCAGTTGTAGTTATGATCTACGTTTATACAATATGTCTGTTTTCAGACACATTACATTTCTAATAACGCTTCAAATCTATTTAAATGTAAATGTGACCAGAAGGCATATCAAAGCATATTACTACGTTACCCAAAAATTAAACAACAACCTAAAAAGCACTAAAGTTAACAAAAAAATTTCAAAAAAGAACGTAATGGATACAAAAAATAGATTAAAAATCAATAAATCAACTCTATAGCCAAACTGTAGACAATTGTAGAACACAAACACCAAAATTCAGAATTATGGCATAGCAAAATTGGGTTATTTCGGAAGATTATCAGCCTACAAGAAGAATAGTTATGTCTAGAGAAGTCTGAACCCAAAACTTGAATCTTAGGAACCTGATGTTTACAGTCTTATTTTAAGACAAATTGCACTCTACCAACTTTGCCGTCAGTAAGTCGTACCTTGATTCCATGTGGATGTGTTGAGCTTTTGGTTAGAATATCCTTTACAATCCCCTCGGTTAATTTACCGCTTAGCTGGTGCTGCTTCAAGATAATCCTTACTTGAATACCCGGTTTGATTTGGCTTCTTTGTTGATTAGGTTGCATATCTAGCAATAAACACACTTCAAGTCTTTTATCTACTTCCTACAAAACAATTTAAAAGTGCAATAGACACGATTAGCCAATCTTTTGACAGGGTAGTTACAGTCCGTTAAACCTAACTTTTGTAAATCTAAACTTTTTAGTACATGATTATCTTTGTTTTTTAAAGAAAGTAATGAAGTTCCAATTGGTTTCACCATATTCTACTTCGCCAGGACAGGAAGAGGCAATAAATAAGCTAATGGAAGGTTTTACAAAAAAACAGAAACAGACACTTCTCGGGATAACTGGCAGTGGGAAGACTTTTGTTATGGCGAATTTGATTGAAAAGCTACAGAAACCAACACTCATTATTGCCCATAACAAAACTTTAGCTGCACAACTTTATGCAGAATTAAAAGAGTTTTTTCCAAACAATCGTGTAGAATTTTTCATTTCATTTTACGATTATTATCAACCTGAATCTTACCTTCCTGCAACTGACATGTATATAGAAAAAGATTCGAGTGTAAACGAACAGATAGAAAAAATGCGTATGCACGCAGTTTCCAGTTTACTTAGCAGAAACGACACTATAGTAGTTGCGAGTATAAGTTGCATTTACAATTTGGGAAATCCTGAATTTTTTCAAAGTATGGCCATTGAGTTGATGGTTGGAAAGGAGATTAAACGACAGAAACTCATCAGCGCATTGGTAGACATGCAATATGAAAGAAATGACATGGCCCCTGATGCAGGTAGATTTCGGGTAAGAGGAGATGTTGTGGATGTCATTCCAGCATATGATAAAAACATTTTGCGGATTGAGTTAGAAAACAACAGAATTAAGAAAATTAAAGAAATTGATTTTCTTACAGGGGATTTTATTGTTTCAATTGACCAGATTACTCTTTATCCTGCAAAACAATATGTGGTGCCCGGAGATAAACTAAAGAACGCTCTTGATCAAATAAAAATCGACTTGGAAAAACGGTTACCCGAGCTTCCTGCACTTGAGGCACAACGGCTTAAGCAACGAACTAACTATGACCTGGAAATGATTAGAGAATTAGGTTACTGTAAAGGAATCGAAAATTATAGCAAATATTTTGATGGGCGCGAATCTGGACAACCACCGTTTGTTTTGATTGACTACTTTCCAAAAGATTACTTAATGATAATTGATGAGAGCCATCAAACAATTCCTCAATCCCGGGCAATGTATAACGGTAATTATGAAAGAAAAAAGAATCTTATTGATTATGGATTTCGTCTTCCAAGCGCATTTGATAATCGCCCTTTAACCTTTGAAGAGTTTGAGGCAAAAATGGGAACTACACTTTTTGTTTCAGCAACACCAGCAGATTACGAGCTTCAAACGAGCGGTAGCCATGTTGAGTTGATTACTCGTCCAACTGGACTTCTTGATCCAATTATTGAGCTTCATCCGATCGAGAATCAGATGCAGCATTTAATGAGTGAAGCAAAAAAGACGATTGAACGTGGAGATAGAGTCTTAGTTACTACTCTTACCAAGCGGTTAGCTGAAGATTTGACAGATTTTTTGGTTAAAGAGGGTTTTCGCGTAAGATACTTACACTCGGAGATAGATAGCCTAGACAGAATTGAGCTTATCAGACAGCTTCGAATAGGCGAGTATGACATTCTTGTTGGAATTAATTTATTACGTGAAGGTTTGGATCTTCCTGAGGTTTCTACCATATTCATTCTTGATGCAGACAAAGAGGGCTTTTTGCGGGATGAACGAAGTTTGATTCAAACTATTGGACGGGCTGCAAGAAATGTGAATGGGCGTGTGGTTTTGTATGCTGATGTTAAAACAAAATCGATTTTGGGAGCAATGCAAATTACAAATTATCGTCGAATAGTTCAGATGCAGTACAATAACAAACATAACATTACTCCTAAGACTATAATGAAGGGTGTTTCTTCAAAGAAGGGAAGAATCAAAGGAACTAAACATTTGGCTAAATCGGATATTAAGAAAAGGATTATTGAACTTGATGCAAAAATGAAGGCTGCTGCGCTAAGGCTTGACTTTGAAAGTGCAATCGAGTATAGAGATATGATAGAGGAATTGAACCAGGGTATCTCATAAGATTGGATACAATAAAGGTTACTGAGATACAAAAAGTTGAAATAGATCCATTCAGGCTTGCCTATCTAAATTATAGGAATTCTGTAGCAGTTATGCGAGATTCTATTCTGGTAAAAGGTGCACGTGAGCACAATCTGAAGAACATTGACGTAGAATTACCTAGAAACAAATTGATTGTGATTACAGGGCTTTCTGGTTCTGGAAAATCTACTCTAGCATTTGACACAATATATGCAGAGGGCCAAAGAAGATATGTAGAAAGCTTATCGGCATATGCTCGTCAATTTTTGGGTTTAATGGATAAACCAGATGTTGACTGGATAGATGGACTTTCTCCAGCAATTTCTATCGAACAGAAAAGCACTAGCAAGAATCCGCGTTCAACTGTGGGTACCGTTACAGAAATTTATGATTATCTTCGGTTACTTTATGCACGAATAGGTACGCATCATTGTCCAAAGTGTGGAAGTCTAATTCGTCCACAGAGCGCTGAAAATATCACTAATCTAATAATGTCTGAGAACAACAAAACTTTGGTTTTTCTTGCCCCCGTTATACGGGGAAAAAAGGGAACTCATGAACAAGTTTTTGATGATCTAAAAAAAGAGGGGTTCACAAAGATCAGGGTAGATCAGAAAATCTTCGATTCGGACACAATTAAAGATGAAGTGAAGCTTGTACGTTACGAGAAGCATTGGATAGAAGCTGTTGTAGATTCAATAGAAATTGATGATGAAGAACGTTCTAGAATCACTGAAGCAGTAGAGCAGGCGCTGCATATTGGAAATGGAACAATGATTGTAATCGACATGGAAGATTCCAATTGGGACAAGAAACGTGAATTAGAACGGTTTGAGGGCGAAACAGTATATAGCACGTTTGGTGCATGTCCAAACCATCCGGAAATTGTTTTTGAGCGTCTTGAACCTCGAATGTTCTCATTTAATTCGCCATATGGGGCTTGTCCTAACTGTCATGGATTAGGTGAAGTTTTAGAAGTTTCAGAAGATTTGGTGATTCCTGACAAAACCAAATCAATAATGAACGGGGCACTTGCAGTTTATGGAAAGATGGAGTTAAGCTGGCGTGCTCAACAGCTTGCAACGGTTGGCAGGAAGCATGGGTTTGACGTTTTTAAGCCAATTAATGAGTTTTCTGAGAAGCAACTGAATGTTCTATTGTATGGGGATAATAAACCAATTAATGGTAACTGGTCAAATGGCGCAACAATGCGGATGCAGAATGGTTGGGAAGGTGTTATTCCGCAAACGATGAGGCTTTACCATCAAACGGAAAGCGAGTGGAGAAAAGGTGTTATTGAGAAATTTATGAAATCTTCGCAATGTAATGTGTGTGAGGGAAAACGATTACAACCTGTTGTGCTTTCAGTTAAAGTGCTTGAAAAGAGTATTATTGACGTTTCTGAGCTTTCGATTGAGCAGGCAGTTGATTTCTTTGATAGCCTCCCGCTGCAATTGAATGATAAAGAATTGATTATTGCTAAGGCTGTACTTAAGGGAATAAATGAGCGGTTGGGTTTTCTGAAAAATGTTGGATTAGGATATCTTGCGCTTTCCAGAGCGGCACGAACGCTTTCGGGTGGAGAGGCTCAAAGAATCCGTTTAGCTACTCAGATCGGCAGTAACCTAATGGGTGTTCTATATATTTTAGACGAGCCCAGCATCGGTTTACATCAACGGGACAATATTCGGTTGATTAAGACACTTCATAGATTACGTGATATTGGGAATACTGTGATTGTTATCGAACATGATGAGGAGACTATTCGATGTGCAGATTATCTTGTTGATATGGGTCCAGGTGCAGGAGTTCATGGTGGTAGAGTTGTTGCTTCAGGATCGCCGTTAAACGTAATTGGGAGCGATAATAGTCTTACTGGAAAATATCTTTCTGGAAAATTGAGGATTGAGGTGCCTGATAAAAGAAGAAAGCCAATTGGTTACATTGAGGTTATGGGGGCTTACGAAAACAATCTGAAGAAGTTGTCTGTGAATCTGCCATTGGGTGTATTATGTGGGGTAACTGGTGTTTCTGGTTCGGGTAAAAGTACTCTCATGAATCTGACGGTTATGCCTTTTTTGAAGAAAAGTTTTGGTGAACGGGTTGATAATATTGGAAAACATGAATCAATCGATGTCCCTTCTTTTGTTAAGAATGTTATTGTAATTGACCAAGATCCGATAGGTAGAACGCCAAGAAGCAATCCCGCAACTTACACTAAAGTTTTTGATGAAATTCGACAACTATTTGCCTCTACTAAAGAATCAAGAACGCGTGGTTACAAACCTGGGCGTTTTTCTTTTAACGTTAAGGGTGGAAGGTGTGAAACCTGTCGCGGTGACGGTATGTTACGTATTGAGATGAATTTTCTTCCTGACGTTTATGTGCAATGTGATCAATGTAAGGGAAAACGTTACAATCTGGAAACGCTCAGCGTGCTCTACAAGGGCAGAAATATTGCTGAAGTTCTTGACATGACGGTGGAGGAGGCTGCTAAATTTTTTGCGAATATCCCTCGAATTTCTCGTAAACTTAACACTCTAATTGACGTGGGACTGGGATACATTAAGCTGGGTCAGAGTTCAACAACACTTTCTGGAGGAGAGAGTCAACGGATTAAGATTACACGGGAGCTTAGCAAATATAAGTCAGGTCATGTTGTATACATGCTTGATGAGCCGACTACCGGACTCCATTTTGATGATGTGAAACGTTTAATCAAGGTGCTTAATCGTCTTGTGGAAAAAGGAAACACAGTTTTTGTTATTGAGCATAACTTAGATGTTGTTAAGAATTGCGACTATCTTATTGATTTGGGTCCTGAAGGGGGAGATTCTGGTGGAGAATTACTTACAACCGGAACTCCTGAAAGGGTTTCTGATAGTCTTAATTCTTACACGGGTAAGTTTATGAAAAAAATGCTTGATAATAGTAGATTTGATGAGTCAACGCAGACGGGAATCTGTTCGCATGATTCAACTATCTAGTTTGTCAGATTTTAAAAGCAGTGAAATTCCTGCAGTTCCCGGAGTTTATCTTTTTCGAGACAGTAACAATAAAATCTTGTATATCGGCAAAGCCGTTAATTTGCGATCGCGAGTTCGAAGCTACTTTTGTGACTCTAATCAACCAGTTAAAACAAAACAGCTTGTCTCTAGGATATGTAGCATCGATTGGATAGTTGTAAATAATGAAACTGAGGCACTTCTATTAGAGAATCGGCTTGTAAAACAGCATGCGCCAAAATATAATGTTGATCTTAAGGATGCTAAAACGTTTGCTTATCTTGCGTTTACAATAGAAAAATTTCCAAGGTTATTAACAAGTCGTAAAGTTTCGAGTAGATTGGAGTCTTTTGGACCATACACTGATGGTTTTACTCGTCGAGATCTTCGAAAATTGGTTGGGAAGGTTTTCAAACTTCGTTCTTGTAAAAAATTTCCTAAACGGGCATGTTTGAATTTTCATATTGATCTGTGTACTGCGCCTTGCATAGGAAACGTCAGTGAGGAACAGTATCTAAAACAGGTTCAAGAGGCTCGTGTTTTTCTTAATGGAGATTATGAGCAGACACTTGAGAGACTAACTAGGCAAATGGAAGATGCTTCAAAAAAGCAGAATTATGAGTATGCTATTGAACTTCAAAAACAGATTGCTTCAATTAGACTTCTTACACAAAAGCAGATTGTTGATAATGAGCGTAGTTTTGATCAAGATGTGATGGTTTTCAGACGATTTGGAGAAAAACTGCTGATAGTTCAAATGAGCATTCAAAAGGGAGTTCTTCTAGGTAAGAAAGAATACTCAGTTGAGGTTCAGCCTCAAATTGAGCAGGAGTTTCTAAAGACCTTCTATAGTGAAAATCAAATACCATATGAAATTTTGCTTAATAGTCGATGCTGGAGTAATAAAGCAGAAAAAATTGCATTGGAAAATTTTCTTTCAACAAAAAGAGGTGGTAAGGTTAAATTCTCGATTCCTCGGCGTGGTGAAAAACGTGAATTGGTTGAATTAGCTGAGAAAAATATTGAAGCGTCGTTAACTGAAGATAATATGCTAGCTGATTTGCAGTCTGCTTTTGATCTTCCTGGTCTTCCAAATATCATAGAATGTTTTGATGTATCTAACTTGGGTCAAGAACATGTGGTTGCAGGCATGGTAAGATACACTAACGGTAAGCCAGACAAAAATAACTATAGAAGGTTTAAGATGAAAAATACCGAAGGGCAAAACGATTTGGCTGCTATCAAGGAAGTAGTTACTAGACGATACAAACGTTTGCTTGAAGAAAAATCTCTGTTGCCTGATTTGGTTATTGTTGACGGGGGTTCCGGACAAGTAGGTGCAGCTAATTTGGCTTTGAAAGGTCTTGGATTAACACTTCCTCTAATTGGTTTAGCGAAAGAACATGAAGAGATTTATTTACCCAACGAAAACGTTCCAAGAAATTTTGACACACATAGTAGAATGATGCTTCTGTTACGTCAGATTAGAGATGCTACGCACAAATTTGCAGTTAGTTATAATCGCAAGAGAAGACAAATGAAAATGAGAAATGACTTTGAAAAAAATAATCATTAGTATATGAATATTTTCAGATATTAACCACAGGATAAGTTCAGAATTTGAAACCGTATTTATAGATGACAAAATTTTCTTGCAGCTCCACTTTTTTAATATTTTTAGTGCATAATGAGTTATTTATTAGAAGTTGTTGAACAACCCAATTCTAACTGACGGTCAACAACAACTTCTACGTTTTATCTTACGTCTAACGAGTTGGAAGTAGTAGTAATGACTGAGAAAAAATCAGAGGTGATTACTACGTCTAGGAGTAAATTTCCATTATGATTGATCTCGGGTCAAAAAGAGCTGTCTCCTGGATAATATTCGCGTAATTCCCTCTTTTTTATGAAAAAAGTTAGATAAATTCATATTTATCGATGTCGATATCGATGTAGGTATCAACTGTGATATCAATATCGATTAAAAAGAGGTGAGAAATATGAATACACATAAACACCATTTTGGTCATTGGATGAGACACATGGCATCTGTGCCAAAAGGATATTTGAAATATTCAGTGTTAAGATTACTTGGCGAAAAATCCCTATCCGGATCAGAAATAATGAGTGAACTCGAAAAAGAAACAGAAGGACAATGGAAACCTAGTCCAGGTTCCATTTATCCCCTCTTAGCATGGCTTCAAGATAAAGGATACACCAAAATTGCATCAGACCAAGAACCAGGCATGAAACGATACACCTTAACTGATGAAGGAAAAGCGTTTCTAGAAGAACATGTCCGCAGAAGAAAGGATATTCAAAAAAGATTTGGTGGTTTTAGGCCCCCTTTCTTTATGTTTAACCAATCCAATTCCCATCCTGAAAACACAAATGAACTACTCCAAGCTGGAAAAGGTTTCATGAAAGCAAGTTGGAATCTCATGAACAATTTACGTGAAAAATACACAGAAGAAGTTGCAACACAAGCAAAAGAAGTCATCAACCAAGCTACCGAAAAACTAAATGAAATAAGTAAAAAAATGGAACAGAACGATTAAACTAAAAATACAACTGGATTGCAGATATCTCCCGACCTACAAAAAAATCCCGCAACATACCCCTTTTTTTAACTTCCTTTTCTGCGCAGTCGAAAACGATTTTAAAGATCAAAATAAAGATTGGGTGAAAAAGATTATAGAAAAATAAATTGATGAACCAAAATACGGTTGTGCATGCCAAGAAGAAGGTGCTGTTTTAGCAAAGAATTTCATTAGTTAGATTCACTTTGCCGTTCTTGATAGGAACTCCTTCTTTTGCTACCGTGTTTCTCCTTGCATCTGCGTTTTTCTTAGGTCCTCCAAAAGACCCGTCAGAACATACGACACGGTGACAAGGAACAACAGGCCAAAGCGGATTCTTGTGGAGTGCATTTGCGACCGCACGGTAGGCTTTCGGTCTACCTATCCTCTCCGCGATTCTCTTGTATGTACTTATCTTTCCCTCAGGAATTCTAAAAGTGATAACCAGAACGTCTCTTTCAAACTGCGTCTTGTGCTTGAGAGCCTCAGTAACATCCTTTTCGGTCTTGATTGATTTCAAGTCCAACAGACATTCTCCAGCAAAATAGTCTTTTGCTGTGTATGAACTTAAGTCTTTGCAGCACCTATCTTGGTTCAAAGATTAGAGATTGTCATCTGCTACCCTTACACGAGATTGGGTAAAAAAATGTTCTCTGACCAAAAAGCCAAGACAGTTCGTTTCAATAACGCTAATGACAACATACCACCGCCAACACTTCAAAGGTAATTAGAATGTGTACAAGAAAGTGGTAGACTGGAGAGATTTGAACCCTTAACAAATGTGGAGAGGTCTCCCGACCCACAATTAAATCCTGCAAACTTCCTCCTTTTTTTAATTTAAGGTTAAAATTTAACCCCAAACCGGCACGCACACACTAATGCTTACTATTAACGTTTTTTGGCATGCTTCTTTTAATTATAATGTCATATCAAGTAGAGTCTCTTATTAATTTCCGAGTTTGCGGGTTAGAACTTACTTTTCCGGCTCCATCACAGTTTGGGCATCGTTTTCTCAAATCCCCCTCACCTGTCGCGCCTGAGCCGTGACATACAGAACAGGTGACCATCCAATCTTCTGCACGATCGTATAACCTTCTAGGCACAAAATTCACCTTGCTCATGCGTCCTTTGTATATGCATAAGATTAATTGTGTTTTTACCTTTTCTACTGCTTTTTCCGCCACGAATTCTACTCGTTGGTTGGACAGTCTATTTGCTTGTTTTCGTTTCTCTCCTGCGAGAATTCTCATCACATTTTATGTTGTCACATAACCTCTCAATTTTGTTAAACAAAAAAAAGGGGATTGGTATCAACTGAAACAATCTTCCGCGACTCCCCCAACCAAATTTACACTACTAGTCTTAAGTAGATGTGAAGCTGATCTTTTGAAGTTTTAGGTGTTCTACCGACAAGAAATGAACTGGTAATATGATAATAGCACCAAATATGCATACGAAAAACCATAGATTCATTTTTTCCTAACCTTCGAAATTTGCTAAACCTATTTCTTGCGTTCCAAGGCAGCTCGTATCATTGTTGTTTCCATGCAGATTATTACTAGGACACACCAGAAACTTAACAAAAACCACACAATTGGAGTGAATCCATTAACTGTTATGTTAAATGCTGCTGTAATAACACCGACAAAAAAGAAGATAATGAGTGGTATTTCAAGAAGATTATGATATCTTGTTATGTTTTTCTTTTCAGCTTCATACTCTTCATCAGACAATTCTGCCATTTATTCACCTCCTTTTTCTTTTCAAATCTATGATTGACGGTTTTGTGTAGGCATTTATTTCTCAAGAATACTCTTTAAGTTCTCTAACGCTTTTTTTATTTGCTTTTTTACCATTCTGCGAAGGTACAATTTTTCGAGAAACTTGCCGAAAACCCCAAAAATACCATATTTTTCAGATTCGAGTTCATAAGTGAGTTTGGTGTCTGTTCCTGCGGGTTCCAAGGAATAAGTTATGAACATGCTAAGTATTCCAAGGTACTTGGGCTTTTCCCATGCATAATACTTGATTTTCTTGTTTTCCAGACTCTCTATGATTTCAAAGCGACAATAATTGTTCTCTTGTTTCTTAGGTATCCCCTGAGCAGTTGCACCCACTCGATACTTGTCTTTGGAAGTGTGCACCTCGGAAGTGTATTCCACCCTATTCTCCAAATCCTTCGTCCCATTCGGGAAGCCTTTCAAAAGCCAACATTTCCCAAACTTTCTCAGGTGGAGCCTTGATTACAATCGACTTTTCTACCCTACCCAAAATCATCAAGCCCCTTTATTATCAATCAAATTATTTCCTTTTGATATTTAAGAAATTCAACAAATGGAGATATCACTCGGAACACAAAACTATCCCGAAAATTCCCCCTTTCTTAAAGTTGAGGGTTATATTTTAACCCCCAAACCCAAAAAAATCTACATTGGGGTAGGTGAATGTAAAAGTGGGCCTGGAGAGATTTGAACTCTCGACCTTTCGGTTATCAGCCGAGAGGATACAAAGAACGCTTAAACTCTTCTTTTACAATTACCAAGAAAGCATTAGATAGTTTTGCATTATTCTGTAGAGTAGATTTCAGCTTTCTGAGAGAACAGTCAAAGTTCACCTTTGTGCATTGAATAGGTACATTAAAGAAATTGGTAATGTAATAGATGCTGATAAGATCAGATTATTTTTGCTAGACAAAAGAGAATAGAACCAATCCAAGAACTTACAGATGGCTACTATGTGCAATCAAAAGATTCTGCAGAGACTTTCTTAACAAAGAAGAATGGATTAAAACACTGAAGTTCCCAAAAATACAACCAAAAATAATCACACAACTTACCATCCAAAAAGGATCTCAAGCAGTTCCATAATGCTCTACCTCATAACAAAGCAAAAGCATTATTCTTACTCTATGCATCTTCAGGTCTAAGAAAATCAGAAATACTAAATGCAGAAATCAAACCTAAAATCAGAGCAATAATTCCAAAGAACCATGAACAATATTCTACGAAGAACAGTTACATTAGCTTCTTTAATCTAGAAACAGATGAACTTCTCAAGAAATTGAATTATGAAATTAGTGTCTCAGAGGTTTCTATTCGAAGATGGTTTAAAAGAGCATACGTTAAAACACAAATTAAGATCACACCACAGATTCTAAGAGAATGGTTTTGCTCTCAGTTAGCAAAATTAAATGTTCCAGATCGATATGTAGATGCTTATTGTGGAAGGTTACCTAGATCTGTCCTAGCTCAAAGATATACTGATTACTCAATTGAGACTTTAAAGGAAATATATGATAAAGCAAATATGACAGTTCTAATATAAGCTCAAATCAAGCTTTATTTCTTAAAAGCTCTAATATTATTTTATATTATTAAATATAGACTTATTTTACTCATTTATCATTATACCAAACTAGTCTCAGTAACTTACCATCATTAGTATACCTTCTCTTTACATACAATTGATCTTTACAACAAAAAAAATCAATTCAGAATCATCTTACTAAAATCTGCTATTTGATTAGGTTCCATTTCTAAATTTTAAATAATTTTTAATATTAATATTCGATAAAAGGAGGTAGAAAAGAGTGAAAAATAAAATACCGTTTGAGGAAAGGCCAAAATCAGAAGCTAAGAAAAAAATTGGAGCTGTATTGACTAATCTTATCTTTAGCATCATTCTAAGATACGGTCTTGAAGAGCAGATTATATTCGGAGAAAAACAATCAGTCGATTTTATTTGGGGATACTTGGGTTTTGGATTTGAATGTAAAAGATTAATCAAAACTCCATGCGTTAATATACGTTGGCTACGGAGTGAAGTGGTGGACCGATTCTATGAGTTAGAAGAAAAACTAGGCATAAAGATACATTACAGAGCATTAATCGTAAATGAAAAAAAATGGGGTAGCAAGGAAGATCGTTGGTTAGAATCACAAGGAATTCATGTTTTGGAGGTTGGGAGGATCGATTCTAGGGAAGGTGACTATGAAGCATCTCTGGTTTTTATGGCATGGTTTGAGGATATGGTTTGGAAGATCTGTAATGGGAAACTAAAAAGAGCTGGTCGATATACGGTTAAAATGAGCTTGTGATTGAAGATCTCTAAAAAGAATAATGGCGTAATAGGTTGAAAAATTCTCTAATGTTACTGGTAGGACACTAAAAAAATAGGTCTCAAAGACAGAAATTATATCGAAAATTTGCAAAACAACTCACAACAATATTATATAGATAATCAGTGAGAACAAAAACAAACAGAATAATAAATGGAGAAAAGAAAATGAAAACCTCAACACGAATAATTATCTGCCTTACTATTGTTGCTTTGGTTTTTTTTGGAACCGTTATATTTGTTATGTTTAAACTGGATGAGATTTCTCAAAGTTTGAATTCAACTGGCGGGTCTAATTCAGATCCAGTGGGAGGGGGAAAACCAGAATTAAGTGAAAACGTAACGATTGAATATAGTTGGATGTGGGGCGGTTCTCTAATTGGATCAGATGGGACAGTTGAACCAGATCCAGAGAATGTCTTTGTTGTTGCTCAATTTACAATCACAAATAATGGATATAATAGTTTTAGTACCTGATCCCTCAAACTTTTATGTTCTTGTAAATCGGATAACAGAAGAAGTAAAGTGTAGTTTTGAACCTAGAACTTACACTAGTGAAAACTGGAACAATTCAACAATTTCTAATGGAGAAAGTTTCGAGGGGAGATTGCATTTTCAAGTTCCAGAATCTTGGATAAATTTGGAATTTGGCTATAATAGTGCAGAAGACTTCAACATTATTTGGTATGAAGAATAAATAATTGCAACAGGAAGATTTCGTAAAGTTTGTCTAAAATATGATCATGATCGAAGATCATTAAAAAATAGAGAGGGAATAGTAGGTTGAAAAAATCTGCATGTTATGGGTAGGACACTAATGTGTGATGGTAGGACAGTAAAAGATAGGTTTTGAATAGGGCATAGCGGGTAAGAAGGGTTAGATAACAGAATTAATGGTAAAATTTGTCTAAAGTGTGCTCGTAAATACAGATCTTTGAAAGGAGATGTACCTGTAGGACAGTAAAAAAGTAGGTTATAAAGACAGAAATTATGTCAGTTCAAACCAACATAAATATTTTAAACACAGATGGAACATTTAATCGGGGAAAATGTATGAAATCTATTGTTTTCATGTCCCATACAAAATTAGATTATGATTTTTGTAATAGATTTGATGTTGCAGCTGCTAGAGTTGGAATTAAAGTATTTAGATCTGAGTTTGAAGATATCAAACCTCCAGCTTGGAAAACAATTAAATCTAAAATTGATAAGTCGAGTGCAATGTTTCTTTTGATTGGAAAAGAGTTAATGAAAGCTCAGAAAATGGAAGAACAAAACAATGAAAAAAGAAAAAGCTGGAAACACACACAAAATTGGATTGCATATGAAGTTGGGCTAGCTTGTTCGAAAGGAATAGATGTTTGGGTTTTGTGTGATTATGATGTTGAGATGAATTTTCCTGTACTTTATTTGAACAATTATGCTTTGGGAATAAATGCAGTGGGTGAAAGAAAAGGGGGAATTGGATTCTTGAGATATATTCTTGGACGGTATAATGAAGGATATAAGTTTCCTTTGGGATGGGATAAAAAAATAAAAGCATTTTGTCCTTATGAAGATTGTAAAATTGCATTTAACATGTATTCTACAGTACCAGTGGGATATTCAGATAAAATGTCCCACTTGTCTTAAGGAAATTGAATGTGAATATGGATGGTTGATTGGTAGTTAAAGTATTAAGATTTCTACGGTGAAAGAAAGATCTGTTAAATGCGAGAAGTGAAGATCAAGAGCTTCCGAGTTGAGAGGATTAAATACTCATATAATGGGACTAATATCTATGCTCAAGACATTTTTAAAACAGTAAAAGATCTTATTGGATAAGTTAGATCGAGATCCTTATTACACTACAGAAAATAGAATTAAGTGGACTTATGGTCTCTTGTAAAAATTTTAGATTTTTAGGATAGTAAGGTATTTATACATCATTAACACATTATAAATAATGTGTATAAAATGTCTGAATCAGAAAAGAGAAAACCAATATCGGTATATTTGACACCAAGAGCTGCTATGATCTTGAGAAATTACAATGAAGGTTCTGGATATGGTTCAGTTAGTCAGGACAGTTGAAGAAATGATTCTAGCATTTGATTCTACATACAAAACAGTCAAAAATACATTTGCAACATTCAAAAATCAGTTCAAGGACAAAAGCAATATGACTGTTCAGGATGAAGCAATGGCATTTCTAGTTTTCTTTTCAAGTTTACAAAACCTCAACAATGCAATTTCTCGTTTAGAACCAGCAAATCCTCCAATATAGGAGTTGATTGAATGAAAGTAGAATGCCCAGAATGTCATGTTGAGGGTCATTTACAGAAGAGAGGGGGTAGCTTTAAAATTTACAGCACTATGTAGGTTTTGAAGATGGCAAACGGATCTATTGTTATCATAGGGTTGAAGGAATGGAAGTAAGTGGAAGTAAAAGTGTGGAAGTAAATAAGATTGTAGAAAGCTCTAATTGGAAAAGTGGTG
>CAWDYQ010000002.1:0-460034 GCA_963806645.1 Candidatus Bathyarchaeota archaeon
GATTATAGTGTAAGTTCCTTTCATCTGCGGAATAAATGAATAACCATAGTTGCCATAGGCGTCACTAGTTGCTGTACCAATCCAAGCATATTGACCGTTGGGATCAACTATTTGGATTTTAACGTTCACTCCAACTGCATCTGTAGGTCTTGAGTATTGCTTTGTAAATATACAACATCCAGTTGCTCATGCCTTCATCAGAAATTGCTGGAACACCGTTCGGGAAACGCATTTTCAATGCTGCATCCTCAGTTCCAGGAGAAACATCCGTTACCGTACTTTTCAGATTTATTGTGCTTCCAACTGCCGCGTTATCGGGAGTAGAAAGTGTTATTGCGCTTGGTCCTTTGCCGATGCCATATACTCTTTGGTCATAAGTATCCTGTGTAGTTATTATGCTATCACCGATGATTGCTCGGCCTCCCCATTCAGTTTGGCGGAAGGCGCCATTTATTCGCCATACTTCTTCTCCATTTGTGACGTTAACAAAACAAAAGGTGCTCCACGAGGCTTTGGATCAACTGGGGAGTGCTCTTCATGACCGAGATAGATTTTTCCATCAGTTATGAACAGAGTTCTCAGAGCCCAACCTGTATCAATAGTCACTTCATTGTATGGATCTGTTACATGATATGTCCATTCAGGATCGCCAGTAGCTACATCATATGCGTATACTATTCCACCCCATGATGAGCAGAAAAGTTTACCATATGCTATTGTTGTTACTCCATATCCCCATACGGGTGGAGGATAATTAGTTCCATATGTTATTTGGTAGGCATCCATGTAGTGTTGAGAATCAGTTGGTCCCCATATCTGTGATCCAGTATTTAGGTTGAAACCCCAGAATTGTCTTGTCTCTTTTGAAGATAGAACGAAAACATTGTCATCTAAACTTGCTGTTGCAAAACCAATAGTAAGGTTACCAACTGGCGGTTGCCAAGTTGTATTGAATATAACATTTCCTTCTTCTCCATGTTCAGTACTAATAGCCCATATTGAAATAGGTGTATGTCTTGTACCAGCCAAACATGGCAATGTCGGTTCCCAAGATTCGGTCTTTCAGAATCCTGTTGACTCCTCCAACTAATCCAGCTGGTATTGATACATTCCACATGTATCCTGCAATTCCATCAGGAGTTGTTGGTGTTACTGGACAAGGACCAGATGCATCAACAGTTTTTCCTTGAGGTCTCCAACGATGAGCGGTATATCCAACAGTGCCTCCCCAAAGTCCAGGAACATTTGAGGAGTTCCATAATGCCATCCAACCTGCCCCAGTATTCACTGTATATATCAGAATTTCGCCATTTGGTCCAAAAACTGGTGATCCGCTGGGAACATTTTCCATAGTGTACACTAAATCTCCATTGAATGGATCAAAAGCATGCCATGTCCGACCTACTGTGACCCATAGGTAATCGAAAACCCCATGGTAATTGTATGTGTCATAGTAAAGGTGTTGGGCAAAGGCTACTGTTCTGTTGTCTAACAAGGTCTTTCTCCATATTTCTTCTCCAGTATGTATATCTACGCACACTACTCTTTGCCATTGGTCACTTGTTGAACCATCTCGATAGAAAAGCCTTCCATTAATTATGACTGGATCATTGAATTTGGCTTCATAAGCGTCTCCACATTCCATTCCTTGTACACCCATATCTCCTCCGGCTAGTCCTCCTGTTGTCATTTGTTTTGCCCATAATATGTGAGCAGTTTCTGGTCCATCGTTATAAGGTCTGTATAGGTTGTAATCCTCTTTTAATAGCCAACTTCCTGATATTGTTGACCATTGCCAAATTTGGGCATCTATTGGTCGAGTCCAATATTCGTTGGGTAGCGAGTGTGGAGGATACTCTGGTACGGGTTCATCTTGAACTACAAGTTCTACTATTTCGCTGTCGCTTTCATGCATTATTGTTCCAGCGGGTATTGTTCTTCCTCCTGGTGGGTATATTTGTTCAGGGAAGTGTGATTGTAATGTGTATGTGCCTACCATAGAAGGAATTAATAATGTTCCAGTTCCTCCTGTAGAGTCGGTTCTAAATGGACCTAAAGTTTCGACTGAACCGGTTGGGCTTGTTACAGTAATGGTCAGGTTTTCATATCCCATTTCGGTACTTGGTAAAGCGTCAAAAATTCCTACGTGCAGTAATACTTCTTGGTTAACTCCAACTGGATTTGGTGTAGCTCCCATATAGGCATAGGTTGCCTTTATTGGTGCTTGGGCATTAATGGTAGGTATTGATATAATAATTGCTGAGACTGTTAACAAAAGAATTAAGGTTATTGTGGTTAATTTTGAAGTTTTTAGATATTTTTTCATTTTGATCTTTTCCTTTTTTCAGCTAATCCTAATTTGTTTCTGTTCAAATATAACATTTATTGGGTGAAAAAGCCCTTCAAACAATAATATAGTTTTAGTGATCTCTCCCCTATTTCTTAAGTCGTTTTGGCGCCAGCCTTATTTTCAGATTAAATTATACGAAGCTATTCTTGAGATGGCGAATTTGGAGGAGACAGAAAACAAAAGGCTCATTATTAAACGGTTAACTCACATTCAGAATCTTGCAAAACAGAAAAAGTATGCTGAAATCGAGTCATTACTAAATAACCATTACGTTTAACAAAAGGGTCTGACCTATTTTGAGTGTTCAGATTGGAGCTTTAGACACTACTCTCTCTTGGCCTCTTCGATTATCTTTGAACATCAAACAATTAGAGAACGTTTTGCCGTATTTTTCTTTAAATGATTTTGCAGTACTCAACGGCTCTTCGGCTATGCAGTCAATTGTTAATTTGTTGTGTGTTCATGCTCAGCTTCCTTTTCAGCTTGGAGGCTTAGAATCAAATGTGCTGTTTATTGACGGAGGCAACAGTTTTAGGTTATACGATATTTCTTCTGTCGCTCAAAACTATGAATTAGATCCAAAACAGGTTTTAGAAAGAATCTACATCTCCAGAGCATTTACGGCTTATCAGTTGGTTGACCTAATTTTTGAGAAACTAGAAAATGCAATCAAAAAATTTGAAACAAAACTTGTAGTCTTAGCCAATCCTGCCCAATTATTTCAAGACCAAGATGTCCCCCAAAGCGAAGCAAAAGAAATCTTTCTTCAATTAACCAAATACCTAGCAGATTTTACAAAAAACCACCAAGTAATCCTGTTTACAACAAATCGGCCATACTATTGGTCGAAGAACAGCAAATATTTCAAACAAGTCCTAAATTCAAGAGCAAACATAGTAGCAACAACAAAAAAATCTATAAACGACCACATTTTGTTTTACAGAAACATCCAAAATTCAAACCAGATAAAGCAAAGTTCCCCACAGACAGCATTACATTAACAGACTTTCTAGACCCTTAAACAAGACATAATGATAATTGGCTTAGATGACAAGGGTACAGTCAAATTCATAATTTAAAAAATAGACAAACTGTTTTTCCAATTTTTCGTTTAAATGCTTAAATGAAAGAAGACGGGGTTTGCTGAGGCTCTGGCAGGGGTATATTTAGGAATGAAAAAATGAAAAACCTAAGCATCTACTATCGCTTTTGGTTAATTTTCATTTCTCATGCCAGAGACCTTTTCAGCCCCATTTTCTTTCAGTTTTAGTTTTACTCCCAAAAAAAGAGGGAGGGAAAATTGTTTAGATTATTTTCGTTTTCTTAATATAGCGAAACCAATCAGTCCTAAAACGGCTACGACAGAGACAGCTGCGATTATTGCTACTTCGGTGGTGATCAAAGGAGTTGCTGGAGTTTCTGGCGTTATTGAACCTGAAGGTGCTGCAGCTGGACCAACTAACAGATGTGCAATTTCTTGTGCACCAAAATATGAGTCAGAACCATCGAAAGTAGCGATTATGGTGTATATTCCTTCTATTTGAGGTATAAAGGAATACGCATAGTGGCCATAAGCATCGCTTGTAGCTGTGCCAATCCAAGCATAGACGCCTGCTGGATCAACTATTTGGATTTTAACTGGAACTCCTATCGCATCAATCGGACGTTCAAACTGTTTGTATACATACAACATCCATTCACTCATGTATTCGTCTGCTACTGCTGGAACTCCACTTGGGAAACGCATTTTCAGACCTGCATCTGTCGTGCCCGGAGAAATATCAGTAACCATGCCTTTAATCATAACAGGTGTAGTTCTTGGTTGAGCCTCTTCGGACACTGACGGTAAGGCGCTTGGACCTTTTCCTATAGCGTAGATACGTTGATCGTATGTGTCCATGGTGGCAATTATGCTATCTGCGATTATTGCACGTCCTCCCCAGTCGGTTTGACGGAATAAGGGATCTGCTCGCCATATGGGTATTCCTGTTTCTAAGTCAACACAAATGAATGGTGCGCCTCGAGGTTTGGGATCAATTGGAGAGTGTTCAGTCGGACCGAGATAGAGTTTTCCATCAGTAATAATTAGTGGACGACTATACCAATTGTTGGCCCACAACATTTCTCGGGTTTCGTCGAAGGGGTGATAAGTCCACATTGTTAAGCCAGTATTGGTATTAAGAGCCTTGACTTCTCCGCCCATTGCTGCAGTGAAGATTACTTTGCCATAAGCGATTCGGACATCAAGTCGATATATGCCAATATAGTTTAGTCGCTCAGATGGACCCCAGATTTGGGCACCTGTATTTATGTTGAATCCAAAAGCTTCTCTGGTTTCTGTTGCTGTAAGCACAAAAATGCCATCTTCAACACTTGCGTCTCCAAAGCCGAATGTAAGGTCCCCTGTGGGTGGTTGCCATGATTTTTGCCACAGTAATGTTCCTTCTTGTCCTGGTTTCAGGCTAATGGCCCACATTTCGATTGGATCAGTTTCTATGCCTATATTAAGGGCGCCTGGAGCATTGGTTCCTATTATTCTGTCAGAAAGGATTGCATTAACGCTTCCAGATAATCCCGTTGGTATCGATACGTTCCATTGGATTCCACGTTCACCAGGATATATTCGATCATATCCGTCTCGTGCCATGTTTCTAGCCCAACTGCCATCCCATGTTGGTTGGTTAATTGTATCTCCATAGTTTTGTGGATTCACACATATTGTTGAGTTCCACAGAGCCATCCAACCTCGGCGGGTATTAACAATGTATCTAAGTATTTCGCCATTAGGACCGCGTATGTTCGTACTGAAGGTACATCTGTCATGGAGTATACCCATTCTCCAGTGAAAGCGTCGTAGACGTTATATGTTCCACCTGCAGATTGGCTCCTCGTTTGTGTGTCTAGTTCCCATAGGTAAGGAAAAACGCCGTGATAATTGAATGAATCCCAATAAAATAGCTGACCAAAAGACACCCGAGTGTTGTTTTTGAACCAAAGTTCTTGACCAGTATGTAGATCTACAGCAGAAATTCCCTGTTGAGGTAAACCGCCTCTTTCTACGGCGGCGAACCGATTATAATAGAGTATACCGTTCATGATTACAGAGTATTCAAATTTGCCTTCGTAGGCATCTCCATCTTCCATGGCATGTGGACCAGTATCTCCTCCTGCTAAACCACCTGATGCTAGCGGTTTTGTCCATAGTATATGAGCAGTTTCTGGTGCATTGTCATTATTTGGTGCAAATAGACCTGGAGGTTCTTGTACCCAGTTTCCTGCTATTGTTGACCATTCTCTAAGTTGGGCATCTATTGGGCGAGTCCAGTATTCGGTTGGAAGATTATGTCCTTGATATTCCGGTACTCGATCCTGCTGTACTACAAGTTCGAGTACTTCACTGTCGCTGGCTTCATACATTACTACTCCTGTGAATGGTACTCGACTAATTCCACCGTCCCAATCGTATGTTTGTGCCGGGAAGTGTGTCTGTAGAGTGTAAGTGCCTACCATTGTGGGTGTGTATATTGTTCCTGTTCCGCCTGTTGCATCAGTTCTGAATGGACCAAGTGTTTCGGTTTGTCCGTCAGGTCTTGTGACAGTTACAGTTAGGCCTTCCCAGCCGTGAGTGACTTCCTCTAGAAAGTCCCTGATTGCGACGTGAAGCAGCACTTCTTGGCCTGTACCTACAGGGTTTGGTACAGCACCGATGTAGCAATGTGTTGTTTTATAATATTCGATGTCTTGAGCGGTCGCTGTTGGCAAAGCAACAAGTAAAGCTGAAGTAGTTAAAACGAGAATTGCTAGAATTGTAGTGATTTTTGTTTTAGGTTTTTTATTTTCCATATTTTTCTCCTCATAAGTTTATTTTACTAAAGGAGTATATTGCAAATTTAATATTTTAAATGAACGATTACAAAAGAATCAAATGTATTCATTTGTATTCATTCAATTTATTATGGAGTCATATTTGTTTCCAAAAATGTTGGACACACTAGTCGTGACATATCATATGGGCAAAGAAAAGAAGAAGATGGGAATCCAAAAATAACATTAATTAAATCCGAAAGAAGAGGGGTTTGCTGAGGCTCCTGCAGGATAAACTATTAGGATGAAAAAAATGAAAAATCAAACATATCTACATGCTCGATTATTTTCATTTTTTCTTGCACGAGTCTTTTCAGTCCCCGTTTTCTTTCGGTTAGTTTTACTCCCAAAAAAAGAGGGAGGGAAATTGTTTAGGTTATTTTCGTTTTCTTATTACTGCAAAACTTGCTAGACCTAGGACAGCTGCGATAGAAACTGCGCCGATAATTGCTGCTTCTGTACTGATTAGAGGTGCTTCTGGAGTTTCTGGTGTTATTGGACCTGAAGGTGTTATAACTGGACCGACTGCAAGATAGGTGGTGTCTGTAGAGCCATAATATGCTCCGCTTTCCTTGAACGATGCCATAATCATGTATTTGCCTTCTTTGTTTGGATTAAACTGGAATCCATAGTTGCCATAAATATCGGTTGTTGCTGCTCCAATGTAGAGATATTCACCAGCAGGATCAATTGCTTCCAAGTGTACGGTAACGCCAGATACGTCATCAGGAGCTGAAAATTGCATATACACGTATTTCATCCATTCACTCATGTCCTTGTCGGCAACCACAGGAACACCATTGGGAAATCTTGCTGTTAATGCATAATCATTTGTACCTGGAGATACATCAGTTACACTACCGCCCAAAATGACGCCATTTCCTTTTGGTACTGAAATTAGGGGTGCTTCAATTGTTGTTACAGAGGGTCCTTTACCTATAGCATATATTCGTTGATCATATGCATCCATAGCAGCAATTATTCCATCGCCTATGATTGAGTTTCCACCCCAATGGTTTTGTCGGAATCCACCGTTTATTCGCCAGATTTCCTCTCCGTTATTTATGTCAAGGCAGAAGTATGGAGCACCACGTGGTTTAGGATCAACAGAAGAGTGTTCTTCCATTCCAACGTAGATTTTACCGTCGGCAATAAATTGTATTCGAAGTGGCCATCCATTGCACCACAAGATTTCATTGAACTCGTCATCTGCATGGTAAGTCCATGCAATTTTACCGGTGTTAACATCATATGCATATACGATTCCAGCATAACCTACTGAGTACAGTTTTCCGTAAGCTATCATGCGGTTAGTGCCAACATAACAATTCATGTAGTGTTCTGAATCGGTTTCCCATAGGAATGCACCAGTATCTATGTTAAATGCATAATATTTTCTGATTTCTTTGGCCCACAAAGCGAAAACTCCATCCTCTGGGGAACCTGTTGCGAATGTTATATCTAGGTTGCTTGTTGCCCATTCAGCAGGAGCTGGCCAACTGTTTTGGAACAGTAGCTGTCCTTCTTTTCCTGGTTCTAAACTTAAAGCCCATGAACTAACTTCTGTTTTGCTTATGTCGACTCCGAGTATTCTATCATCTACATAATAGGCTCGGGCACTTCCAGGTAGGCCTAGAGGTATAGTTTTTTCAAGATCTATTCCGTATGAACCATCAAACGATCTTCCTTGTGGTCTCCAACGACCTGAATAGTATTCATAATTGTCGGTTTCTTCCATTAGAGTGTTATAGTATACTGCAGTTGAGTTCCATCGGGTCAATAAGCCGTCATCTAAGTCAACACTGTATCTTAGGATCTCGCCGTTTGGTCCACGTATGTTTGAGCCGCTAGGAACATTTGTCATGTTATATACCCATCGTCCTGTTTGAGCATCAAATGCCATCCATGTTCTACCAGAAGTTGCCCATAAGTAGGTGTAAACTCCGTGCATGTTCATTGTGTCCCAATACATTTGTTGACCAAAGTCTATCTGTTCATTATTTAGAAAAGTCCTGGACCATAGTTCTTCTCCAGTATGTAGATTTATTGCGACAACTTGTTGTTCGACATCATTGCCTCCTCTTTGCTCAAATCTATTGAAATAGAATATTCCGTTGATAATAACTGATCCAAGATATTTGCCTTCATATGCGTCTCCACATACCATGCCTTGGTCACCGAGGTCTCCTCCTACGAGACCTCCCATAGTTAGTTCTTCTGTCCACAGTATATGAGCAGTCTCTGGACCGTCATTGAAAGGAGCAGTTACTCCACCTCTATAGGCACCATCCAACCAGCTTCCTGCAATAGTTTTCCATTCTCTAAGTTGGGCATTTATCGGACGACTCCAGTATTCATTTGGAAGAGGAGTATCAGGATAATATGGTACTGGTTCAGCTTGCACTACAAGGTCGAGAACTGGACTGTCACTAGCTTGATACAGTAATGTGCCTCCTCCAGAGATTGGGGCTCGTCCAGTATCGGGCCATGTGTAAATGTGTTGAGGATAGTGTGTCTGTAATTTGTATGTTCCCTGCATGGTTGGTGTGTATATAGTTCCAGTTCCGCCGGTTGAGTCAGTTCTAAAAGGTCCTAAGGTTTCAGTTTGTCCATCAGGTTTTGTAACTGTGACTGTTAGACCTTCCCATCCATCTGATGCAATATATAGATAATCCATGATTCCTACGTGTAGCAAAACTTGTTGGTTAACACCAACGGGATTTGGTGTGGCACCAATATACGCATAAGTTATTCTAGATTCATCATATTGTTGCGCTGTAACGGTAGGTAAAATCGCAAACAACGCAGTTGTGGTTAACACTAGAATTGATAGTATAGTAATGATTTTTGTTTTGAATCTTTGTTTTTCCATTTTGTTTTCCTCATTAGATTTTATTTTTTTCTGGACTATTATATTTATAATTTAATATTTGAAATGAACGATTACAAAACATATCAAATGTATTCATTTGTATTCATTCATTTTTTTGAATATTCCAAGGAGATAATATGACAAAAATCATTATCGAAAGGTTATGAGTTTAAATTATCTTACGAAAAAGAGCAGCGTGCGCTGCAGAACATTAAAGATTCCGATACCCTAAGTCGTTTGGACATTAGCCTTATTTTCAGTTCTAATATGCAAATTTAGCCTCAGAGATGGCAATGTTGAATCAAGTAGAAAGTAAGAGGCTCATAATTAGGCGGTTAAATTAGATCCAGAGGTTGGCTAGTCAAAAGAGATTTTCTGAAATTAAATCATTATTGAACAACAAGTATGTGTAAAAGATAAAGAGTTTTTCATTTTCGGGTTTGAGATGATTGTTTTGGGTAAAACTGTTCCATCCTATTGAGTGGCCTTAGAGTATGAAAAACATCGATGGAGCGGATTTACAAAAGCCTTACAGCAACAAGACAAAGAAGTGTTTGAACAGTTAATAAACATCTGCAAAAACTATGCTTCAGCAGCAAGCAACGCCACACGACCAGTACTATTCGAAACCAGCAGCAATTAAATCAGTTAGAGTCATTAAGTTTTATTTGATTTAACCAATTTCTTGATTTGAAAACAGTTTTTCCAGCAAATTTCACACATATAGCATCTTTTTCTGGACACATTTCAGCACATCTAAAACAAAGCATGCAACCTGAAACTGTAACATCACCCCCTCTCTTTTCATAAACCTCAGTAACTTGAGTTGGACAAACTCGTTTACATATACCACACTTTGTGCATCGAATCTCATTTTTTTCCAGTCGAGTTAAAGCAATGTACTTAAATGGCCTATGGGTACTAAAAAGATCAATAAGTCCACCTAAGGCACAAATTCTGCACCAAAAACGACGATAACTAATAGATAAAACGGTAATTAAAACCAAAATCGTGACATTTATGGAAGTAAGATAATGGCCTGCAATAAAGAATGGACCATATGTTATTTGAGAAATATAAGAAAAATTCAACAACCCTAAACCAGATTGAATTAAAATAGAAAGCGGCCTCATTGGACAAATAAGACAATAAGGTTCGTTAAGAAAACCTACAATACCTGCTTCAGTTCCAAAAGGTCCGCCAGGAATAGTTCCTGAAATCAGTTCTGTTCCAAAAATAGCATAAGAACCAAAAATAAAACTTAGAACCAAAAAAGCAGCAATCAAAACAAACCTAAACTGACCCAAGGCTTGATTTGTTCTTTTTGAAAGATTTGAGTGACGTATCCTTAAGGTTTTTCGGATTTTTGAGATTACATCCATATATAGTCCGAAGGGACAAAGCCAACCACAAAAGAGCCTCCCCAAAATAACTGACATACCAATAACTAAACCAAAAACTATAACCAATTTTTCTAGACCCGAAGTAGAATAAAAAACGTCATAACCTATTCCAGCATCCCAAAAAGGAAAAACGTATGCCTGAATTTGCCAAATAGGACAAGTGACTGTTCGTCCATTAGGATAATAACATGCCAAAACCGGAACAGAAAGACCATCGGGAAACTGGTTACCAAAAAGTTCAGATCCAACCAAACGGTCTCGTGGGGATATACCCAAAGGAAGATACCGTTCTACTCCAAAAGGACCAATAAGCAACCCCATAAAAATTGCTACAACAGCAACAACTTGAATAAAAAACCTCAAATTACTAACTTTTTTAGTTTTATCTTTAGTAAGTCTTAAAATAGAAAAAATTCCAACAGCAACAATTATTAGGTATATTCCAAAAACCAGTTCGCTGGAATTTTCCCAAACCATTCTACAATTCACCACAAAACGTTATATCTTAATTTGTTAGCTAGATCCAGATTCCAAAATTACTTCAACTCTTTTCTCCTTGTAATAAATACAGCCAAAAAAATGACAATACCAACAGAAAATGTCGAGGCGAACACTACAGAATGGTTACCAAAAAGATCTTGATTAACGCCATTGGAGTCGGGATACCCATAATACAGAAGAGTAACGTTTTCAGATGCCCCCGTTATGGAAAATGTACCATCAGAAGAATGAGTCCAGCCGTGATTTTTTCCAACCCACTCGCCATTTAATCTAGCATCCAGTGCACCAGCTTTTGGATCAAGTCCTAAGTTGAAAAATTGGGTTCCAGTACCTAAAATGGTATATCGAAGTGTTGCTCTTTTTGCATTTTCCCCGTCAAATGTTCGATTGTATATTCTAAAAAAATTTATTGTAATATCACAGTTTATTGCAGATACTTTAAGGTTAAGTTCTTCTTGTTCTTGTGAATTAAAAAAAATTAAATTATAAAAATTCCATGTCCCGTTTTCTAGACTAGCCATCTCATATGTGCCGTTAGTAGAAAAACTTATGGAGCTATTGTTTGATGGAATTTCAAACTTATTATCTGGTGTAAATGCTATTTCAGTTTCTGCATATACCGAAGATGTAAAACAAAAGAATATTTGAATGAATACGATAAAGATGAAAACTCCTAACAAGACAGAAGTTATCTTCCTTGACAAGACTTGTGTACCCTTAAATCCAAAGTGGTTGTGGATACGTTAAAACTCTTTCCATAATTCTTATTTAATAATTAAAAAAATGTTGTCTTCTAGAGTTAGAAACTTAATAATTAAATTCAAGCAGGGAATAATTCTTTCCAGAAAAAACTACGGGTTTCTTTCAACGATTAGCGATAATTTTGTTTTGAAAGAAAATAGGGGTTTGCTGAGGTTCTGGCTGGGGTATATTTAGGAATGAAAAAATGAAAAACCTAAGCATCTACTATCGCTTTGGTTAATTCTCATTTCTCATGCCAGAGACCTTTTCAGCCCCATTTCTTTCGATTAGTTTTACTCCCAAAAAAAGAGGGAGGGAAATTGGTTAGATTATTTTTGTTTCTTAACTGTAATCAGAGTATATACTACAAGAACTGCTACTGCAACAACTGCAACAATTATGACAATGTCGATCGTAGTGTATTCTGGTATGGTTACAGCAGGCATTTCTGGAAATTCTGGCATCTGGGCTATTACTGCTTGACTAATTTGGTCGGGTGTTGGATTAACGGGAAGACTGTTTACTACATTCTGTGCAACGTCTTGGGCCGATGGACCTTGGTATCCTGGAATTGTTGGATAAGGTGCCGGTGCTGGATCAACTGTTATATATGTAACTGCTATTGAACCCCAGTATCCTCCTGAACCGTCGAATGACGCCATAATCATGTATTTTCCTTTGATTTGAGGTATGAAAGAATAAGCATAATTACCAAAAGCATCAGTTGTTGCGGTTCCAATCCAAGCATATTCGTTGTTTGGATCAACTATCTCTATTTTTACTTGAATACCTTCGACATTCGTGGGACGTTCAAACTGCATGTAAACATAGCTCATCCATTCACTCATAGAAGCATCAGATACTGCTGGAACACCATCAGGGAATCTTGCAACGATTTCATCTTTTTTCGTGCCCGCCGAAACATCAGTTACCCTTCCTTCTAGAAGAACACTACTTCCAAGGTTTGTAACTTTAGGAGAAGCCATTACTGAAGTTGCACTGGGTCCTTTGCCTATTCCATATATGCGGTTGTCATAAGTATTGAAGAATCCTATTATTCCGTCGCCTATTACATTGTGTCCTCCCCAACGGTTCCCTCGCATGTTCAATTCCCACTCTAAGTCTCCAGTGTCTGCATCAAGGCATATTGTTGGTGCACCTCGTGGCAGTGGATCAATTGGAGAATGTTCCATATGGAAGAGAACAATTTTTCTGTCAGCTGTATAGAATGCAAAAAGCATTGGCCAGTTCTCGCCCCACAATATCTCAGTATAGGGGTCGTTTACATTATACTCCCAAACGACATTGCCGTTAGCAAGATTGTATGCATAAACAATTCCAGCGAATCCAGTACAATAGAGTCTTCCTAGTCGGATATTTATACGAGCACCAAATGCGTCCAAATAATGTTGGCTTTCAGTTGTCCAACGATATGCTCCTGTTTCAGCACTAAAACCAATATGTTGTCTCGCTTCTTTATTCCACAATGTAAAAACACCGTCTTCTGCGCTCGCAACTCCCCATTGTATAGAATAGTTACCTGCTGGTGGTTGCCATTCAGTATTAAACAGCATTGTTCCTTGTTGACCTTCTTTAAGACTTATTCCCCATAAAGAAATTGGAATATCTGTGCGACCAGTTGTTACGAGTTGATAAGTCCTACTGCTAGTACTAGTTCCGATTATTCGATCTTCCAGAACTGCATTTACACTTCCTGGTAAGTTTGTCGGTATTGAAACGTTCCATTCAAAACCAAGTTCATTAGCGTCTTCATAGACTCGTCCATGAGGGTTCCAGCTTCCTTCGCTAGAAACAACTCTTGATGAGTTCCATAGGGATATCCAACCATCTGCAAGGTCAATTGTGTAGATAAATATCTCACCTTTTGGTCCTCGAACTCTCGTTCCTGAAGGAACGTTCTCCATTGTATATACCCAACGTCCAGTATCATCAAATGCACGCCATGTTCTTCCAGTGGTTTCCCATAAGAAGGGGTATGCTCCATGAAGGTTATATGAGTCCCAATAGAATAGCTGACCAAAATCTAATGTTTTATTGTCCCAATTTCTAGTCCAAAGTTTTTCACCAGTACGAATGTCTACAGCAACAACATTGTGTTCAATATTCGTACCTCCACGAGCTTCGTGATCGTTATAAAATAGTACACCATTAATTACTACTGAACCTGCAAATTTTCCTTCATAGGCATCTCCGTGGTCATAACTATGATCGCCTAGTTCTCCTCCAACGAGTCCCCCAAATTCTAGTGGTTCTGCCCAGAGGATGTGTCCCGTGTCTGGGGCTTCGTTGTAAGGTGTGTATGGTCCTTCATAGCGGACAGATTCTAAGAAGTTTCCAGCTATTGGTGCCCATTCTCTGAGTTGTGCATCTACGGGTCGGCTCCAATATTCGGTTGGCAACTGATGTCCAGAATAATATTCAATCGGAGTTTGTTGTACAACTAGGGTAAATTCTTCACTTACGCTAGCTTCATAATAAACATCAGCTGTATAAGCGGGGTATCTTGTCCAGTTGAACCATTGAGCCGGAAAATGTGTCTGCAATATGTATTCTCCAACCATGGTGGGTACATATATTGTACCTGTTCCTCCTGTGGAGTCGGTGTTAAATGGACCGAGAGTTTCTGTTTCTCCATCTGGTCTTCTGATTGTTGCTGTTAGTCCAATCCAGCTTTTGTCGGCTCTTTCTAGTTCATCATACATTCCTACGTGAATCAATACTTGTTGGTTAACTCCTATAGGGTTTGGAGTTGCCCCAACGTAACAATGGGTTGCTTTACTGTAAACAGGTGTTTGAGCAAAAATCACTGGCAATAATACGATGATTGAAGACATTGTTAACAATAGAATTAATGTTATTGTTGAAATTTTTGTTTTGGTTTTTGTGTTTTCCATTTTTTTCACCTTAATTTTTTATAAAGTTTCGCAGTCTATATTATTCACTATATTAGATTTAAGATGAACGATTACAAAAGAATCAAATGTAGTCATTTGTATTCATTCAATTTATTATGGAGTCATATTTGTTTCCAAAAATGTTGGACGCACTAGTCATGACATATCATATGGGCAAAGAAAAGAAGAAGATGGGAATCCAAAAATAACATTAATTAAATCCGAAAGAAGAGGGGTTTGCTGAGGCTCCTGCAGGATAAACTATTAGGATGAAAAAAATGAAAAATCAAACATATCTACATGCTCGATTATTTTCATTTTTCCATGCATGAGCCTTTTCAGTCCCCGTTTTCTTTCTATGAGTTTTACTCCCAAAAAAAGAGGGAGGGAAATTGTTTAGGTTTATTTCTTTTTATTGAGCACTAAGAAACTGATGATACCGATCATAATGGCTACGACAACGAGTACAGTAAGGATAATGTCGATTGTAGAATATTCTGGTACTACTGTAGGTTCAGGGTATTCTGGAAGTTGGCTTATAACTGCTTGACTGATTTGTTCAGGAGTTGGATTGTCAGGAAGACTGTTCACTACATTCTGTGCAACATCTTGTGCTGAAGGACCTTGATATCCTGGATATGGTGGAATTGTCACTTGTGCTGGTGCAGGATCAACTACAAGATAAGTTGTTGAAGTTGAACCATAATATGCTTCTGACCCATCGAAAGTTGCAATTATTGTGTAAGTGCCTTGCATTTGTGGGATAAATGAATAACCAAAGTTGCCGTATGCGTCACTAGTTGCTGTGCCAATCCATGCATATGCGCCTGAAGGATCAACTACTTGGATTCTTACGTCAACACCAACTGCATCTGCTGGTCGATCTTTTTGCATAAACTTGTATTCCATCCATGCACTCATGTATTCATCAGAAATTGCTGGAGTACCCTTAAACTCAGAACCTGGAGACTGATCAGTTACTGTTCCTGTTACCATTACACTGGATCCTTTTGGAACTGCGGTCATTGGAGCTGAAACAGTTAATGCGCTTGGTCCTTTACCGATACAGTATACTGAACCATCATATGCGTTCAAATAAACTAAGTTTCCGTCTGCGATAGCGATAGGTGCAATTGATGTTCCTAATCCTGAAGCAGACCATCCAAGTAGATTCCAAAGTTCTTCTCCGGTAAATGCGTCAACAGCATATACTCTGTATCCTTTGTATAGAGGTGTATTTGGTGAATGCTCACCAGAAAATGCATAAACGACTCCGTTAGAAACTGCAGACAATTGGATTGGAGTAAGACCCCAAGGTACTTCTGCTCCTAGGTTTGTGTCACTGAATTTCCAAAGTAGACTACCGTTTGCCATTGAATAACAGAAAATTTCTCCTCCATAACCGGCAATGTATAGGTTTCCGTATGCTGGGAAGCCTTGTCTGTTGCTGTAGTATTGAAATGCCCGTTGTTCTCCAACTGGACCCCACAATAGGTCTCCGGTGTCAATACTATAACCGGTTCGTTGGCCTGTCTGGAAGTCTGTCATTGTCCATACACGGTTGACTGGGTCTAGTGGTTGCATTGCTAACATTCGGGTAATGTTGTTTGCTGGTGCTGGATAGTCTCGGATCCAAAGTAATTGGCCTCTTGTTTCTGGTTTGTCGCTTATGGCCCACATTGTCCATGGGTCAGGATTGTTATCTCTTGCTTGTGAAGTGAGTGTTATGCCACTGCTGCGTCCAAGTATTAAGTCTCCGGGGATTATACCAACTATGGCTGGGTTTGAGTTTCCAGGCAAATCAGGGATTGAGACGTTCCAGGAATATGCTTGACTTGCGTCAATTTCTTTTTCCATTGGTCTCCAGCTGATTTCGTTGAATCCAGTTCCTGCAACTCCTGCTGCTGCGGTGTTATTCCAGAGAAGAAGTCTACGGTCTCCATAGTTAAGCACATAACGTACTATCTCACCTTTTTCGGTGTATACTTCTGTTCCTCCAGGAACACCAGTTAAGTTGAAAACGTTGAGTCCGGTGAATGCGTCAATACCTATCCATGTGCTTCCGGCAGTTGCCCATAGGGTACCTCCTACGACTCCATGTTGGTTTGGTGACTCGAAATTATAGAGTTGTGCAAAACTTGGGGTGATGTCGTATCTTCGCCAGAGTTCTTCGCCTGTTCGCAAATCAACAGCAACGAATCCTCCACCGCTTCCAGCATGGTTCAAAGGTTGTCGGTAATAGAGTATTCCGCTTACGATCATTGGATTACCAAATCGTGTCTCATAAGAATAGCCAGAGTAGAAAGTTGTGTGACTATCTCCTCCTACCATACCTCCGAACTCGATTGGTTTTGACCATAGTATGTGTGAGGTAGTCGGTGAATTGCCTCCGTCTTGCCAGCGATCATCAACATCTCCTCCGTTTAGCCAATTTGATGAGATGTCACCCCATAGGTGGTTTGCTCCATCTACTGGACGGGTCCAATATTCTGTTGGAAGTGCAGCTTCGGGTATTCCTGTTACTTGTTCTTCTTGGACAGTTAGTGTAGTTGTTGCGCTGCTAGGAAGATAATAGTCGTTTTGGTATGCTCCTCCAAAATCATATACTTGTCCTGGGAAATTGAACTCTAAAGTGTATGTTCCTACTTGATCAGGAACATATACTGTATATGCTGATGATGTTGTGTCTACAACGATTGGCCAGTTGACTGTTACTGTGTTTCCGTCAGGTTTTGTTATAGTTAGTACGTAACCCTCAAATCGGATATCGTTAGTGATACTTGCTGAGTTAATTACTCTTTCCAACCATACCACAATGAGGGCTGGTTGGTTAACTCCGGACGGGTTGGGTGAAACGTTGATGAATGCGTGTGTTGGAAGTTGCCATGCAGGATCATGTGCAGTGACAGATGTTAAAGTAATTAATGCGGTAGATAGAGTTAACAATAGAATTAATGATATTACAGAAATTTTTGATTTTAATTGACTTTTTTTCATATTTGTTCTTTCCTAATTGTATTACATTGATAAAAACAATTAAAGAGTATTTATACTTGTCCTATAAGACCGTTATAGGCGTAAAAACCGCCCTATTTTAACATGTTTACTTTCCAATAAAATCTCGAATATTAAGTTCTTAGGAACATTTTTTTAGAACATAAAACACATAAAATCGTTAACTCGCGCGTCTATGGACTCCTTTATATGAGTCGAAATAATAGTATAGTTGAAGAGTTTTCTTTTATTACATGGGTTTGTCCTGCGGACTAACTGAAATCTTTTCTATTCAAGTAAAATGAGGTGAGTATACATGTCCCAAAAAAGAATGTTTGAAGTTAAATGCACTGAATGTCAGAAAAATACTACTGTACCATTTGAACCAACAAAAGGCAAACCAGTTTACTGTAAAACGTGTTTTTCGAAACACAGGACTCAGAGAACAAGAAGACCTATTGAGCCCTATAACCTTTGATATGAAAAACGCATGGGCAACACGCGGAGAAAAACTAAGAAAAACCCCCAAAGAGCCTAAAAGTATTTTTAAAACCAATTAATGCCATAATTAGATCAGATTGTTTGGGGTTAATTTTTTGCCTCCCCAAAATCCCAATTCGTAAATACAGTATTCTTAATCTCAATATACCAATGCTGAGCTTATGACAACTCAATTCTTTTTAGTAAACAAAAAGTGAAACCGAAAGCAAACAGTAAGTCATGTGAAAAATTTTTTAGGAAAATTAATTATGAAACTTTAAATTCACTTCTAATAGTATGTATGTTAGTGGTTTTTATGACAACAAACCAAAAAAACCTAATTTTGCGCTATGAACTGTTTGGAATGCTTTTTGTTTCCATTCTTGGAGGACTACTACATTTTACTTTCGAATTGTCTGGCTTCAATCCAATTGTCGGTACATTTTCAGCAGTAAACGAAAGCGTTTGGGAACACCTAAAGTTGGGTTTCTGGCCCATCTTACTAATAACAATAATCGAATACAGGTTTATACTAAAACAAACTAACAATTTCTTTCTAGGAAAGATGGTTAGTGCTTTTACGATAATCCTTGTTATTCCTGCAATCTTTTATTCGTATACTAGCATTACAGGAGAAAGTATTTTCTTGATAGATATTCTCAGCTTTTTCATAGCAGTTATAATTGGTCAGGTCCTAAGTTACAAGATACTAACATACAAGCAACTACCAGAATATTCAAAATGGATTTCTTTATTCATCATTAGCAATTTTGGCGATAATATTTATTGTTTTCACGTTCTATCCACCTAATCTGCCGCCATTTCAAGATCCAATATCCGGCGGATATGGAATCATAAACCAACCACATTAACCATTCAATCTCTAGTTTTAGAAATCCTCAATACAAAAAATTCAAACAAAAAACATATCGCAAAAGTGGTCCGCAAATGATAAATAAACAAAAAACAGATAATATGTTTTATGAATTCTAAAGAAAGACAAGAAATTATAGCTAAATCGCCGATTTCTTTTTCATATCTTAAACGGTTCAATGCAGCAGCAGGTGTTTTGCATCTAATCCAAGGACTACTAATGCTAGGATTGGGAACTCAACTAGAGTGGGAACGCAGCATTTACACATTCTACACAAAATTTACAATAATCCAAGGTCCACCATTTCAACTAGAAGTAACTCCAGATCCCCAGGTACTGTTCACCATAGGATACTTGGGAATAATTGTAGCATCTTTTCCACTACTTTCTTCTGCAGCTCACTTTATTATTGCATTCATAAAGAATAATAAATATAACGAAAACCTGAAAAAAGGAATGAACCCCTACAGATGGTACGAGTACGCATTCTCTAGCTCAATAATGATAGCGTTGATAGCCCTCTTTTTGGGCGTATGGGATTTCTGGTCGTTAGCAATGATCTTTGTACTAAACGCAATGATGATAATGTTCGGATATTTGATGGAACTGATAAACCAAAAAACCGAAAAAACAAGCTGGTCAGCCTTTATCCTCGGAACAATTTCTGGATTCACACCGTGGGTCGTGCTATACGCATACTTCATTGGATCGTTATTATCAATAAACGCAGATGTACCAACCTTCGTTTACATGATTCTATTCATATACTTCATAGTCTTCAACATTTTTGCAATTAACATGATACTTCAATACAAAGGCGTTGGCCGCTGGAAAGACTATCTTTACGGAGAAAGAATCTACATAATTCTTAGTTTCATCGCAAAAACAATCCTATCATGGCTAGTATTCATTGGAATATTTGCACCATTCTAAAAACAAAAGCTTCAGGAAACTGAAGCCAACCAACTTTTTTTAAAAAAACATTTCAGAAGAAAAAATAAAAAACTAAAATTTTAGTAAATAAAAGTCGAAGTTGGATTGCACTTTCAAAAAATAATAAAAGGTTAGCATTTAATTTAATGATTATTAGTAAAATTATTTTAAATTAGGGAGATTTTAATCCGATTTCCTGTTTTATATCCTCAAGTTTTACGGCAACTAGAGAAGCGTTCGTTGGAATAAGCGAAGACCATTCATCCGACTTTTTAAAACCATGCGCAGGAAGGAAGTTAGTTGAAAGTTTCTGTTCTCCATCTTCTGCAAGTTTCCGTATCGCTTTGGCTCTTTCCTGTGGATCGGTTACGACTTTTAAAGTACCTCTTAGGACAACAAAACGGTATTCACTTAGGTCTTCTCTGTATTCTTCGATTTCGACGCAGACACGTTTGTCATTCTCGATAAGTTTCATCTTTGTGCCGTAATCAGTAAAGTGAAAATATAGAGTTCCATCCAAAACAGCATATTGAAAAGGAGCAAGGTAAGGATAGTCTTTTCCTTTAAAGGCTATACGGCATAACCTCTGTCTTCGAATTAGTTTCCAAATTTCTTGCTTAGTCATCTTCGGTAATTTGAAAATAGGCAAAAGTTCCACCCACATTAGACTGTTTAATCAATAATATTAGTTTTGAATACTTGAATTTTATGACAGCCAAAGAACTGGTTACAAGCAATTTATGTTTTGCAATCAAGTATGTTAATCACCAAAAATAGCTTATAATCTCCAAACAATAGCATATGCGATAGTTTTTTTAGCTAAATATACTATTTTTATGTGGTGTTTTTGTTGGATGTTTTTGATGTAATAAAGAAAAGAAGAAGTATACGAAAATACAAACAAAAGGTTGTAGAAAAAGAAAAACTACTAAAAGTTTTGGAAGCTGCTCGTCTTGCACCTTCTGCAATGAATCGACAACCATACGCAATTGTGGTATTATCAGACTCTGAGACATATAGAAAAAATCAGTTCTGCCTGCAATCAAAAATGGGACGCCCCAACAATTATTGTTATTTGTGCTTTTCCAAAAAAAGCCTGGGCTAGGGATGATGGAGAAGAATATTGGAAAGTTGACGCAGCGGTTGCAATGACTAACTTATCTTTGCAGGCTTGTGCAGAAGATTTAGGAACATGTTGGATAGCTGCCTTTAAAGAAGAGGAAATTAAAGAAATTTTAGGAATAGAACAGGATGCTAGAGTTGTGGCAATGACTCCTTTAGGATATCCCGATGAGAAAAAAGGTTTGGTGACAAAAAGAAAAAGTATTGACGAATTAGTGCACTATGAAAAATGGTAATACTCCTGGAGGTAACGCACATGGAAAAGAAAAATGCTCCACCCTTTTGTTTGTTAGATCAAAATGATGAAAAAGTTTGTTTGGAAGATTTTAGAGAAAAATGGGTTGTTCTCTATTTTTACCCAAAAGATAATAGCAAATCTTGTACTCTTGAAGCCTTGAGTTTTACTGATAACATAAAAATTTTCAAGGATTTAGGTGCTGTGGTTATTGGTGTAAGTCCAGATTCGGTAAAAAGCCATAAAAATTTTGCTCACAAACACAATTTAGACTTAATACTTCTAAGTGACCCCGAACACAAAGTTTTAAATCAATACAATGTTTGGAAAATGAAAAAAATGTATGGTAAAGAGTACATGGGTGTAGAAAGAAGCACCTTTCTGATAAACACTAAAGGGCAAATTGAAAAAGAATGGGTTAAGGTCCGCGTTAAAGGTCATGTTGAAGAAGTAAAAAAGAAATTATTAGAACTAAAAAAATGAAACTGAAAAATTAGGAAAGGTTTGCAACCATTTTCACATAACTGTCAATATCGAATTTTCGCCTTAATCCTTTTGCATTCATGTATCGGATTTTCCCAAAAATTGCTCTTTCGTTCCAAGGTCGATCATGCTTTCCAAAACACCATGCAACCCCAGCAAAACCATTTGGATCTCTTCCATCCAACTCGTACTTGTTGTTAAGATAAAGCGCTATCTTGTAAGCCTTCACTGGGGACTTTGTCCATTCAATAATTTTTTTCCCCCAATACATTCTCATATAACCATGCATTTTACCCACAATAACCATTTCTTTTTGTGCGGCATTCCAAAACGGATCATGGGTTTCAGCAGCCTCCAATTCTTTTATGCCGTAAACATATTCTCTATCGTCCATTCTATGCTCGTTCAACGTCTTCTTTTGCCATTCATTAAGGCCTTCAAAAGAATCATAATGTTTATTGTAGAAAACAAAGTTTATGGCTAGTTCTCGTCTAATTATTAGTTCTTCAAGATACGATTCTGAACCTGGACTGTTTGATTCGATTATTTTCTGTGCAACATATATTGGTGATATTTGTCCAAAGTGTAGGTATGGACTAATGTTTGAAACACATTGTTTTGTTGGGTCATTCTTATCTTCAAGATAGTTATCCAAATTTTTTTCAATAAAATTCTGGAGATGCTTTTTCGCTTCAGAAATACCCCCAACAAAATACTTAGCCGTTTTAACACCTATGTCAATTTCAAGTTGGGAAACTGCTCTTTTCACATTTCTAATATCGAATGAAGAAAAACTTAATCGCAACGAGTCTTTTTTCAAAACGTTATGTTCTAAGGGAACAAGAAAGGCGTCTATAACTTTTCTTATTTTTGGCCTAAACGTTGCTGCAGAATATTCTTCTTTAGGTGAAGCCACCATCACAGGAACAATTATGTTACTCTCAACCTGAATAAGAGGACATTTTATGTTTTCCTTAACATAGCTGGTCCACTTTTTCTCGATTTTCGTATATCCCTGATCTACAACAACCATCGAAGCAGATTTAGCTAATTCAACAGCTCCAAGTTCCGGTGAAATTCTCCTAATAACAATCTTTATTCCTTTTTCTTCAAGTGAGCTTTGAACTTCATTGAGTCCTTCTAACATAAAATAATAGTGCCGTTTATTTGCTTCAGGATAAGAATTTGTAATTCCAAAATAAACAAGAAGAGGAATATTCAACTTGTTTGCCTTCAAGATCGAATATTCTAAGGCATGATTATATTCTGTTCTTTGAGTTGCCTGCATCCAATAAAGCACAAAGTCGCCATCTCTAATTTTTTCTGCATTTAGCATTTTTATTCTACTTGGGTTTATCAAATCAGACAACTTTTCCATGATAGATGTTGGTTTTGTAGGTGTATAACCTGCTATTATTTTAAATTTAAAGTATCAATGATTGACATATAATATAAAAAAGGATAAAAAGAGTGAACAAAAAATCCACTCCAAAAATTATGGTTTTTAAAATCAACGTTATGCTGGTTTGAGTTTTGCTCCACACACTGAGCATTTACCTTCGGCAGTAATCATGGGTTGTTTAGCTACTTCTTTTCCACAAAGTCCACATTTCATTTTAAATTCACCTCCCCCAAACATTCCATCCAGTAATTCTTAATTGGATATATAATTTGAAACTTACGTTTACACTGTCTTACAAGTGATTACAATGTAAACATCGACTTCATATCTAGCAGGCTTATTCAGAAAATTTCACTGATTACTTTTTTATATCAAAACAGATTAAGTTGTGTTGATTTTGTCATGAGAGAATTTGTTACACCCACAGTTGTTCTTAGCAAATGCATTGAAGTTGAACCATGTCGATATAACGGCGGGATTGTTGTTAATGATGCGGTTAAACAACTAATTCCACATTTCCATATAATACCTGTTTGTCCTGAAGTCGAAATAGGTTTAGGAACACCCAGAGAAGTCTTACGTCATAGTTAAGAAAGAAGAAAAAATGAGACTAATTCAACCTAAAACCGGGTTAGATTTCACTGAAAAGATGAAGGCATTTGTAAGTTCATTTTTGGAATCGTTACCAGAAGTGGATGGGTTTCATACTAAAAGGTAGATCACCGACAAGTGCAATTAAAGACGCGAAAATATATTCTGGTCCAAATCCAGGTGATGCCCTAAGGGGTAAAGGTCCAGGATTTTTCGGAATGGCTATTTTAGAAAAATTTTCTCATTTAGCACTGGAAGAAGAAGGCAGACTTAAGAATCCAAACATAAAGAGCAATTTTTTAACAAAACTCTACACCTTAGCCAAATTCAGAGAAGTAAAAAAGTCAAAATCAAGTAAAGAAATTCTAAAGTTCCATTCAGAAAATAAGCTTTTGCTTAAGGCATATAATGAAAAAGAAATGAGAATACTAGGAAAAATAGTGGCAAAAAGAGACCAATACAACCCAACCAGCCTGATTAAAGAATACGAAACACATTTTTTCCAAGCCTTAAAAACTGCTCCCAGATGCGGTTCTCAAATTAACGTTTTAATGAATAGCATGGGCTATTTTTCGAAGAAACTGTCTGGAGAAGAAAAAGAATTTTTCTTAAAATCATTAGAGGATTATAAAGCAGGAGTTATCCCTTTAAGTGTGCTCAAAGCAATTTTCCAATCATGGCTTTTAAGGTTCAAAGATGAATATTTGTAAAGTCAATCATTTTTTGAGCCCTATCCAAAAGAACTGGTTGATATTGATTTAACTACGAGTTACTGTGATGGGAAAGATTACTGGAAATAATTACAGTTAATTTTCTTGTTTTATATAAAATCTATTTCTGTTGCTACTTCGTTTCTACGCATAAACCATGGTGTGAAAGGTCCACTGTAACGCATTGAAAAAACATTTCCGATTGCTTTTATGTTGGAGGTTTGAAGTTCGTCTAATAGTTGCTTTGATTTTTTTGTGAAATTTGAAGTTGTCCAACGACCAGAAAATCCTAATGCTGCCACGTATCTTTCTGGAATTTCCAGAATTTTAATACGCTCATCATTAGGTGTTGGGGCATTTTCTAGTGTATATTCCTCTGGCAAAACAAATGCTATCGAATCGTTTTCTGATAACACAGGTGCTGTCATTTCAATGTTTTGTGAAATTACTGGAGAAGTCATTTCTAAATTGGTTTTTGTGGTGTTATTACCTGAAATATAGTTGAAATAGAGAATTAAAGCCTCCATCACCATAACCATCAACTCGAGCTATAACCAATTTATTGTAGAGTCTGATTTCCACTTTATCCAATTTTTTTATTGGACGATACTTTGCTTCTTTTACCATAAAGTAATGTTAATGAACCAAAGCTATAATTCAATTTTGGTTACCAAAAAATCTCCTATAAAATACCAGAATCTTTCTCAAAGAAATAAACAAAATCTAATTGAGTAACTTGCATTCCCTGAAAACTCTACAACCAACTAAAGAAGCTATTGCTAACAATACTGCACTAATAAAAAAGGGAACAGACGAACCGGCAAAAGCGTATACAAAACCAATTATTAACGGACCTGGAATATTTCCAACGCTTGTAACAGAACCGGCTATTCCTAATATGCTACCTTGTTGGTCAATAGAAATTCTTTTTGACAAAAAAGCTGGAATAGACGTGTTAATTATTCCAAAACCTGCTGCAAGTAAAGCATTTGTTAAATAGAAAAGTATTACGTTTTGAAAAATTGGCATTGCAAAAATTCCCAGGGCCATCATCATTGGACCTAGGATGATTAGCTTTTGTTCTCCTAATCTTTTGGAAAGTCGATTTATCAAGAAACCTTGCATTAAAATTTGAATTAACCCAATATAAACGAAAACTAAAGATAATTCAAAAGGACCAAAATTGAAGTATTCTATACTCAATAATGGCACAATAACAGGTATTGTACTAAACGCCAAAGTAACTATAAAAAGAATTAGAAGCGTGGATCCAAAGAGAGGCTTTTTTATAGCAGCACGTAACCCGCTCAAATATCCTAAATTTGGACTTGTGCTTTCTATAGTTTTTTCTTTTGTTCTTTGAGGTTCTGGAAGGAAAGAAATTACAAATAATATATTTAACAAAGTAAGACCCATAGCTGCGTATCCGGCCATAGCAAAACCATACATGTCCCCCAGGACCCCACCCATAGCTGGACCGATAATAAAACCTGCACCCAAAGCTGCACCAATTTTTCCCATCTCTTTTAGTCTTGATTGATTGTCTGTTATATCTGCAATGTAAGCTTGTGCTACAGCTCTTTCTGTGGCAATACCTGCTATTACTCGAGATAATAACAGCATTAAATATGAATTAGCAAAAGAAAATATTGTGAAACCAATTAAAGAGATTAGAAGAGAAATAAGCAATATTGGTTTTCTTCCTTTCCTATCTGATGCTTTTCCTAATAGTGGTGAAAAGAAAAATTGCATAATAGAAAAAGAAGCAATCAAAATTCCAAGTGCAATAGGACTTGCCTGAAATTCTTTTGTAAATTCTGGAAGAATAGGAATAATAATACCGTAGCCAGTTATGTCTATAAAAACTGTTAACACTATTACAAATATTGGAGAAAGCCCTTTACGTTTTTTATTAATCTGCATATTTAACATTCAACTAACATTTAGATGAAATTAGCTATGTCTTAACTATCTCAGGTAAATAAAATTACTGCAAAAAATGAGGCATACGAAAATAATAGACCAGTACCATAGCTTTTCTTGGTTACGAATAATTGCTGAACAAGATAGTAGATATAATTATTTTCGTATTTTTTGTATGATGATGGTCCCAATTAAAACGACTAATACGATTATTGCACTTACTTGAGTCAAAGTGACAATGTTTTGGTATGCAGTTTGGGCTGCAGAAATACCGACAAAAGCCCAAATAATTACTAAACTATATGCAACATCTTTTCTTGTTGTTACTACTATCAAAGAAAGCAAAAGAGCAACAATAATGATTAATGAGGCCCAAGTTTCTGAATTTATTCCAAAACCATCCCAGTTGAGTGAAACCAAAGTAGTAGCAACGTTTGCGATTGAGGCAATAGTAATCCAACCTAAATATGTACTGAAAGGAAGATGAATTGCTATTCTTTCACGTAAGTCAACTTTTGATTTTCCGATATCGAGGCGCAGATAAATTGCAATTAACGATGCCAGCAACATGAACATAACAGGAACTGAAAAAATAAGATATTCAAATTGCCAAAGAAATAGCCAAACAATATTAAGTATACTACTAAGTACAAAAAGCCAGCCAATTCTATTTTGATAATCTTTATCTTTCTGGCTAGGTAACGCTTGAAAAACTACAAAAAGTCCCAACAAAATATAGATAACTCCCCATATAGAGAACACGTAACCGGCAGGAGTGATAAGGGTGAAATTTGCATCAGAAATCTCAGCCGTAACTTTTCCTCCGATCAGAGTAGAGCTCCCTGCCAATGAATTAACCAGAATTGTTAAAATAAACGCAATGATGTTTGAAAACTTTAGTAGTGTAGAATTTTTTGTCAACATGAAGATCCCAAGTATTTTTCAGTTGTTTTAATATATAAAACATCCTAGGATTATATTTGGCACAAATATTTTTCTTTTCCAATTAACCCCCAACAAAAAATGATAAAATAAGAAAAGAACAGATCAAAGAAAGTCGTTGAGATTAAGAATAAGATTTCATTAGTTAAACATTTTTCTACAAACATTATTACCAGTTACAAAGATGCAATTTTCTTGAGATAAAAAATATGAGTAAAGTATAAAGATGTGTACACCTAGTCAAAGTGACGAGGGTAAACGTTGCCTGCAATGGAAATAGGAAGAATATGCATTAAAATCTTAGGACGAGAAGCAGGAAAAAAATGTGTAATAGTAGATCTTGTTGACAAAAACTTCGTTCTAATCACTGGTCCTAAAGCAACCACTAGCATAAAAAGGAGACGCGCTAACATAAATCACTTACAAATTACTCAAGAAAAAATTGATATAAACCGAGGAGCAACCGACGAGGAAGTCACCGAAGCACTAAAAGCTGCGGGTAAACTCGAAGAAATGAACGAGATAGCCAAACCTGCCCTTTCCTAAATTCTCCTAACCCTTTTTTCCTTTTTGGAGAACCGATATGAGAAGAATCAATGAACCATGGAAAATAAATCGAAGCATGGTAGTCAAAGCTGAGGAAGAAACCAACATGCGTTTTGGCTGCAAACCAGACGAACGTCCAATTAAAGATCACATACGATTTGGAATAATAAACGTGGACAAACCTGCTGGACCATCAAGCCATGAGGTTACAGCATGGGTTAAACGAATCCTCAGTTTCGAAAAAGCTGGTCATGGCGGGACCCTTGAGGCCTAATCTGGCCGGGGAAATCCCAAAGTTACCGGCGTTCTACCCAATGCAATAGAGGATGCTACAAAAATAATTCAGGCTCTTCTGCTAGCAGGTAAAGAATACGTTTGTGTAATGAAACTACATTCTCAAGTTTCAGAAGATCGCGTAAAAGAAGTTTTAGATGAATTTCAGGGACCATTATACCAACGGCCCCCAGTTCGTTCTTCGGTTAAACGAAGACTTAGAACAAGAACAATCTACTATAATGATTACTATGAGATGGATGGAAAAAATGTCCTCTTCAAAGTTGGATGCGAAGCTGGAACATACATCAGAAAACTGTGCTACGACATCGGTGAGGCCCTAGGTTGCGGAGCCCACATGCAAGAGCTAAGAAGAACAAGAGTTGGACCATTTATTGAAGACGAAAGTTTAGTCACTCTACATGATATTACTTATTTGTATAGTCAATGGCAGGAAACTAAAGATGAAAACCTGCTAAGAAAATTCATTTATCCCATGGAAAAAGCCTTAGAACTGATGCCAAAAATCCATATACGAGACTCAGCGGTAGACGCCCTATGTCACGGAGCACACTTAACAGCACCAGGAGTAGTTTCACTAGATTCAGGAATAAAAATCGGCGACCAAGTAGCGGTCCTGACCCAGAAAGGAGAAGCGATAACATTATCAAAAGCCTTTGTTTCCAGCGAAAAGATACTTAACATGGATCATGGATTCGTAGCAAGAACTGAACGGGTTATGATGCCCCGCGGTATCTACCCTAAGATGTGGCACAGCAATGCTTGAAACTACTTTGTTTCGAAAAGACTAAAAACAGGTTAATTGCTATTCTACAGGTTGTGCCGAGGTGTCCTAGAGCATCTTGCGGGAAATCTGGTAGGGAGCAGATTCCAACAAAGGAAGCTAAAGCCTGGAATCTCTGACTACGGTAAGCCTGTGATCCATTGGGTCGCGAGGGTTCAAATCCCTCCCTCGGCGCCATAATTAAAAATTTGTTTAAACACTTATGTAAAAGTTAGAAACATCTGATCCTAGACGGCTACTTAATATTTTTATTAAAAGTTTATCCAAGACTTCTTCTTAGCTTAGCAGCTTCTTCAAGATAGTTTTTGGCTTCTTCGTCATTCCTTTCAATGTAAGAGATGAGAAAATTGCTCACTGTGTTTTCATATTTTCTCTGAGTAAGAGTTCGAGGCCCAAATTTGATGCCGAGATCTTCCTTAGCAACTTTAATATCCAAAACAAGTCTTGTAAGTGCAGATCGCAAGTTATCTTCTTTCATTCCTGCTCTTTTTGCGACCTCACCATACATATTCATAAGCATATTGAGGTTTTGCCAAGACAAATACCCTGCAACCGCATTTAGATCAGATTTCAGGTTAACATAATAATTCTTAAGGGTATTCTGCTCTTTTTCAGTTAAATCACCTAATGCTTTTAAACCAATAAACTCTGGAGGTATCCCAAGAGAATAAAGCGCCGCAGCAAAAGTTATCGCCCTAGGAAGAGCAATTCCACCTAGATTACGACTATATCCGAAGAGTCCAATATGCAATTTTCGTGCGCGTCTCTTAGGAATATACGATACAACACTACTAACTAATGGAGCTAAATCCTCCACTACCATCTGATAATTCAACTTGAATTTTTCAATGATTTTAAGCAAAAGTTTCTCTTCATCAGCCTCCATGAGTGTTGCCTCACCATAAGGAAGCTTTTCGTTGAGAACCCCAACAAGATGTTTCACATCTTCAATAGGGAAATCATACTTTAGACCTGATTGTATTGTTGCAGTGTAAACTCCCTTGTACTCATTGAGAAAACAATCCAAGTTGTTAGGTGACAAGTGACCTCTAAAGGGCATGGAACCTACACCAATTATGGGATAAATCGGTATTTCTTTACGTTTCTCTAATGACCTAAGCTTAGAAAGAGCAATCTTTGAAAGAAGAGTCGCACTGACAAGACCGTAATTAAGAGCAGGATCTGACCGAGCGATAAAGACCCGAATATAACTAGGTTTAACAGAATTTATGTAAGGTTCAACTATAGAATCTATCTTCAATAAGCTGTTCATGTCCTCTATCAAAGGAATCAATTCGATGTAGCTTGGCTTTACTGAACCAACCCAATCCTTTACCCTAAATGAACCATCCAAAACAAATTCTTCAACCCCTACAATTGCCCGCTTATAGTAATTAAACAGGTGGACAAGCTCTTCACTATCAGTTGTAAAAGGAAGAATAACCTCAAAAATAGGAGCGATTTCGGTCTTATAGAAAGCAGAAGCCACATCCGAACTGACAGCAATATTCTGGAGAGTTTCAACCACAATTTTCCTTTCTGCAACTTCAACTCTCGGATTAGGAATACGGTAGGTAAGAAAAACGTCTTTTCCAATAACATTTTCTTTGAAATAATCTCCATGGGCAGTCAAAGATTTTCTTATAACACGAATGTCTGTGTCCTTTCCCTCGGAGTCCCACATAACCTCTTGGCAACCAAGTTCACTGAAGGAAAAATATGCTTCAAAAACTTCAGCATCTCCCTCAATCACTTTGTTATTTTGCCACAAAGGAGCACAAGCATTGTCAGGATGTTGAGTAGACATAGTACGTGGTATCTTCCGCATAGATCTTCACACATAAAGCGCTAATAATTAACAGGTTAAAAGCCGTTCCTCTTTGATCAATTGAGGTCTATAGACAGTTTTGTTAAGATAATCTTTTGTATTAGATTACAGTTAGGGATGGAACTATCGGAGACCACCGGCCATGAATGTTGGAATAGTAGGCTGCGGATACATTTCTGGAATCCACGTCAACGCCTGGAGAGACCTAGGAATGCCCGTGGCTGCTGCTTGCGACTTGAATGAAAAAGCAGCACTCCAATTTACAAAAGAGTGGGGCATTCCAGCTCATTATACTGACTTCTCTGAAATGCTTAAAAAAGAAAACCTCTACGCTGTTTCAATATGTGTTCCACCCAAGTTTCACACTAATGTAGCGATAGAGGCTTTGGAATCAGGATGCAACATAGTTGTTGAAAAACCATTCACCATAAACACAGAGGAGGCAAAAAAACTGCTAGATGTTCTTCAAAAGTCAAAAGGTAAAATGACAATAATCCATAGTCAACTCTTTGAACACTCAATATTTCAAGCAATGAAGAAAGTAAAGGCAGGAGAAATAGGACAAGTCATAGGTATGGACGTAACAACTTTACATAGCCCTGACGAAATAATGGCAGCAGACAAAAACCATTGGTGCCATAAATTACCTGGAGGAAGATTCGGAGAAAATCTGCCACATCCTGTTTATCTTCTTCAAGCTTTTCTAGGAAAACTGCAAATTAAATCCGTATTAACTGACAAGCTTGGTCCTCACTCATGGATGCCTAAAGACGAATTACGAGTGATTCTAGATGCTGAAAAAAACAGATTCGGAACAATCCACATAAGCTTTAATGCACCAGGACACGATTTAACGGTCGTTCAAGCAAGCATCTACGGCACAGGCGGCATAATCCACGCCGACATATACCCTGTAAGCACACTATTTGTTTCAAAGCCGGGACGTGGAATACTGCATTTCGGAAACGTATCCCAACAATTCAAAATATGGGGCGCATATTTGAAGAACATTATAACCAAAAGAAAAGGACCTAGATATTATAGCGTTTCACATGCACGAATCATTAAAGCTTTTGTTGAAAGTCTTTCAGATAAGGGAAGCCCCCTTGTCACTCCCGAAAACGGATACGAAAACGTAAAAGTAGTCGAACAAATATGCAAAAAAATAGACGATTCGTTAAATAAATAACTAAAACCATTTCTGTTAACGCAGCTTTCGAAGCTTATGCCTAATATTTTTCTCAGTTTCGACATGGATTAAACGGTGTGTTTTCCCACATACAGAACATGTCAAATCCTGTCCCGTATCAGTCTCCTTCTTTGATGCTTTTTTCCTCTGCTCAGCCTGCTCTTTCTGATATAATTTCTCTTGAGGGGTTGATTCTGAAAGTCCCCATGCACGTTCAAGAACAAAAAGGGTCACGAGATCTTTTTCGTTTTCTGGTTTACTTAGCGTAACTAAGTGTTTGCCAGGTGCTTTTTTTCCTGTAGCTTCTTCATAAGATTTAATCATAAAATTTTCTTTGATTATGTCTGGAACTTCTTCGATGCTGGAAACCACATTTCTTTTTAGCTCATTATTTTCAGTCAGTTCTGACAAAGAAATAACGTCATAAAGCATACCTTCGATTTTACTTTTCTGAAACACCATACTTTTTCCTTCCAATTGCGAAAATCGAATACCACTTGGACATTTCAATGATTTTACAGTGATTTTTTCTAGTTCTTTATCCTTACAAAGTTTGAAAAGCCATTCTCCAGTGAGGAAGTCTTTAACAAGGTAAAAACTTACTTCTCCGTTTCTCATCTTACGCAAACTCATATCGTACCAAGTATCATCTGTCCGAGTTTCAACTCGTTTAATTTTAAAATGATTTAGTAACTGCAAAAAGTCCACAACTCTTTACACAATCTCATTGTTACAAGATAAATATTTAACTCGAAATAAAAACTTCAGTAGAAAAAAGCTTACGCTTAATGTAATAAGATAAAAAAAGAAAGAGGGGTTAATACCCATTTTAGGTTGGGTATCTTAACCTGCTATTTTTCTTTGGATGATGTATACTGCGAGTATTGCAGCGATTGCGGCAATCAGAGCTAACACAACGGCTACAATCACCAGTGTGTTGAGACCTCCGATTTGACCTGAAAGGTCGTCTGTTGCGGCGGTTAGATCAGCGGAAGATGCGCGTTGTACTACTTAGTGTGTTCATCTTTGTCTCAAGTGCTGCAACGTCTGCTGTCAATGAATCAACTGCTGCTTGTACTGCTGCTACATCTGCGTCGGTTGCGGCGTTGTTTACTGCGGTGGTTAGTGCATTCACTTTTGTTTCAATGCCAGCAATGGCGCTGTTCAGCATGCTAACAGCTGTGTTTACAGCTGCTACATCAGCGTCTGTTGCTGCAGTAGCACTTAGTGAATCCACTTGTGCCTGCAAATCAGCAACTAGTTCAGCAATTGAAACAATGGACGATTGTAATGCACCAACAGTCGATTGTAAGGAGCCAACAGATGAGCCTAAGCCATTTGTATCTGCTTCTATACCATCGACTTTGTCGCTAAGAGCTTCTATTGCAGCCATTAAGCTTTCTAAGGTTACTTCTGCGGGTGTGACAGTGAAGTTTGTTGTTACTTCTTCTGCTGGACCCATGTTGCCTGCATCATCAGTCATATTCATTGCTTGAAGCGTAATTGTCCAAGCGCCAACTTGTGCTTGTGCATCAGATAGCCATATTGTTATTGCATATCTTCCATTTACTGTATGTTCAGGGCTGTATGAAGTCATTGAATAAGTATCAGGTGCGGTTAACCAAATCTGTGACGTCTCCAGTAGTTACAGGTGTTCCGTCAGCGTATGTTGCATCGAAAAAGACAGAAAGGTATTCTCCAGGAGCATATGTTGTAGCACCAGTCATTATTGCGTCAACTATGATTTCAACTTCCAATAATTCAAAAGAATCAGTGGCGACATCGTACAACTGGTCCCATGTTTGGATTAGCTGCATCATAGACTTCCATATCGTTGATTTCAAAGAAGTAATTGCCTAAGGTTGCGTTGTATGGACTGTTCCAAATAATTGTCCATTCATCTGTTGTTGCGTTGAAGTCTTCTGCCATAAGTGTTACATTAGCAACGTTAACATTGGGTTCACCTACAAGATAGACTCTGACAAGAATCTCGCCAAGGTCTGCATCTGTATAGAAGGTTTCGTCCGGATAAGTAATGTTGATCATTGCCATTGCATCACCTGTTCGTGTGTAGTTTGCTGCTGGTTGTTGCGTAACCATTACTGCTAAGTCTGCTTGTTCTACTGTGAATTCACCTGATTCCTCATCAACTGTTGGTCCTGTGTTATCATTAGTGTCAGCAATTGCTCCTACATCCAATGAGAAGTAGTAGCCGTCTCCAAGTGTAGCATTTCGTGGAATTTTCCATGAAACCATCCAATTGTCTGTATCTTCATCGTAATCATCTGCAGTTAACGATATTGTGTCTACAAGTGTACTATTAGCGTAGACACTTACATCTATTGAACTGAGACGTGTGTCATCTAGCATCGTAGCATCAGGATACGTGATTGTGAAGTTACCTTCAACAGTTAGTGTTCGTTGGTATGAGGCCATTGGATCGTCAACCCATGCGACAGCCAAGTTAGCTGATCCTACAGTAAATGTTTGAGTGGAATCAACATCTTTGTTGTCGCCTGTGGCATTTACAGCTGTTATTGTGTAGGTTCCTAGAGTTGCATTCCATGGAATTACCCAATCACCCGTGACGCTTGTACCAGTAGTGGTGTTAACGTCAACCCATTCTGCAACAACTTCGTCAGATGGATCAGTTATGGTGATTGTCACGTTTTGGTTATTCGCCCAACCGTCGGTTTGAACTCCAACAGTTTCAAAACGTGCATAGCTAGTAGCGTTAACTATACCGATTACGAAACTAGCGGTATCCCAATTGGTAATAACTCCTGGAAGAGTCCTGTCAGCAACTACATCATAAGTTCCGGTAAGAAGAGTGTTTGCACCAGTTGAAAAGTCATCTGCAAAGAGTACGGTAGTATTGCTTCCAGATCCAGCTCCGTCAGTTATGAAGCTGACTTCACCAGTGTATACTGTATCGTCTGGACCTGTTACTTCGACATCGAAACTGTTTAGTGTATTAGCTAGTGTTCCTCCGGTAACAGTGACGGTAACATTAACTGCATCACCTTCTGCTGCATAAGCAGGCACAACTTCTAGTGTTCTAGAAGTTATGACATCAAATGCTAAATACTGAACAGAAGTTGTTTGATTATCTTGTAACCAAACGCGATGGGCCATACCAGCGTCACTTCCTAAACATGCTGGGACTACAAAAGTGTCTTCAACAGTGTAGGAGTTTGCAGGAGCATTATCAGTTACGATAGCTTCTCCTGCATCAGGAGTGTTGTTACCGTTAAGATCAAACCAGATTGTATAAGCTCCACCTTGTGTGTCAATTGCTCCAGTTAATGCAACGGTGTCTCCAACGTTCCCACTATCTGGGGTAATTGATGACAACGTGACTGCACCGACCGGAAGTGTTGGTAGTACTGCGATAAGCATCGAGGTCATTATTATAGCTACTAAAATTTTAGATACTGTTTTGTTATGCATTTTTATTTCCTCTATATTTAACGTATCTTCAGTCATACGATATATAATATATACTTTATGTCCACACGATAATAAGAAAAAACGATTATGTGCACAAATGTTTAATAGAAATATGTCTATGTGCACAACGTAAATTCTACAAGAATCAAACCTTTAATGAACTCACTTTTTTTAATTTTGCAGCTCAATCCGTCTAGAGCCCCTTCAACAAACTGCATTAGCAACTCGGTTCCCTCTTTAGTCAATGCAGTTGATGTGCACCTAAGCTTGAAGGTCCCCCCTGTTTTATTTACATTCACCTCATTTAGGTCCCATCTTGCAGCCTGAAGAAGGTCAGCCAAAGCTTGAACTGGATCTTCAAATTTCTCAGAAATATATTTCCCATACCATTTTCCGCTTTCAAACCAAGCTTTCTGAAGCGCTTCTTTATCTGAGGCATAAACATTACTTGTCATAAAATCAAAAACAGTTAACGGTGTAAAGATCGCACCAGAAGCCTTCTGTGACTGAAGAATTTCGAAATAACGAACCATACCCTTAAGGTTCTGACCAGACTCAAAAACCTTCACAGCCTGACACAAAGCCTCTTCGATATAACCATTAAGAGTTTTACCTTCCTTACTAGAAGCATCCATTAAACCCGCCAGAAGACGTTCAGGGATAGGAATCAGCCGTTTACCTTTACTTCGTCCCTCAGACATCAACTCTTACTCCTATAAGCTCTCAATCTAATAGTTCCCCGTGTAACATCCTTGTTAAATCTCGTATAGCCAAAAGTTGCCAAAGCACTTTCAAGAAACGCTGCAAACAAAAAGGTGTAAGATTCAGAAAATTTCGGATTAATAATTCGAATCGAAACCTCATCTTTAATCTCCTCAACATCTAACTCAGAAACATTCCAAGTGAAAGCCTCCAAGTCGGATTTAAAAGCCGTAAATTGATCTTTAACTCCACTTGAAGCGTACCGCTTCGCCAACCAAGCTCCAGCTTCAACCCAAGCATTCAACGTCCTACGTTTGGACTTCTCACATGCAATATCTGCCATCTCGTACCACAAGCTTTCCAAACCAAGAACAAAACTAGCTTCTTTAGCAGCTTTAAGCAACCCACGTTCTTCAATGAGGCTTCGGAGGCTTACACCCATCTCCTCAGCTTCGAGAGTCAACAGCAAAATTTCGTTCATGAAAGCATAGAAACTAAAGCCCTTTTTTTTAGCAACCTCACTTGCACGTTTGATCAGATCTTCGCGAGCAGCGAAAGTCTTTCTACTAATCGTGGGCACACTTAACTCTCCAATAGGCTTTCAAATTATAAAAGGTATTAATCAATAGTACCTTAAATGCCTTTTAACTTCTACCCTGAAACAACCAGTCACTTAACAAGTTTCTGACTTTCATCTTTAACATTATTCACCAAATTTGGGTTTTCAAATCTTATTATGTAACTCATGTTCACGATTTCAGGATTTGCTTCTGATAGTTCGATTTCAATTAATTTTTCTGATGTTTTTCCCAGAATTTTGCCATAATGTCTTCACAATCAATTGGATTCTTTACTATCTTCATTTCCTTTTGATAGTAACTTGGGAGTAAATATTTGATATTTGGCTGAGTAATTCGTTCATCCAACATTACTATACATCCTTTGTCTTTAGCTGACCGATGAACACGTCCACAAGCTTGAACCAAACGAAAAATTGCCGGTGTCAGATAAGCGTAAGCTCTTCCATTTCCTGGAAATTGATAATCAAAATATTTTATCAACGCTTGCTGGTATACATTCCATGTTGCATAAGGCAGTCCAACGGTTACAACACACTTGAGAATGTTATCGGGATAATCCATTCCTTCGCTGAATTTCCCGCCCATAACTCCAAACAATGCGTTATTGTCTGATTTGGTCAGTTTCTCCATTAATTCGGTTCTTCTTGTTTTGCGTTCTTCTACAATCATTCCTCTATCGATGTCGATGTGTGAAAGAATTGTATTCATCAAGTTATAACTGGTAAAGAAGACTCCAATGTTTCCCATTATTTGTCATTGATATGACTTCAATATATTCTGCCCATTTCTTGAGCATTTGATCTGTCCTCCTTTCAAATCTAGATGAGACATCACAGGCAGCTAAAATAAGCCGATTTTCAGGCGGGAAAGGAGAATCGAATTCTCTGAGTCGGACATCTTCATTACTACGAAGAATCAAATCTCTATAGACTTTAGGCGGAGAAAGAAAACCACTCATAACAATGCTACCCCTAGCCTGCCGAAGAACAGGATCAGTTATTTCCCTACCATCTAAACTTTTTACAGACAAATATGTTCTATCGCCCCAATCCTTCTGGAGCAGGTGAACATATTTTTCTCCGACCTTCTGGAAGAAGTTATCAACAAAGTCACCCACCCTATGTGTGTAACTAAAAATCCGGTCATGACCTAACTCTTGACGTACCTCTTTTACGTGTTCCCCGAATTCATGGAGAGTTTCTGCAGCTTCTTCGCTTGATGTTCCAGTCCAATCGCGGAATTTATCAGATAGATCCTGTTGGTTTAGAAGTTTTAGGGTAGCATTTCCTAAACCTTTCTGGGCATATCGAAAAACGTCATCATCTATCACATTGAGGTAATCTTGGACATCTCCCACTGTCTTGTGATCAAAATTTTCGGTTTCTTTGATAGCACTTTCAACAGTTTTTTGGGTAATCTGATCGGATAAAAGGTCACGAGCAAAGTTTGGAATATTATGAGCTTCATCTACTATTAAATAAACTTTTGATAAATCTACACCCCAACTCTGTAGAAGTGCTTTTCTAACGGGGGGGTTAAAAGTATAGTTGTATGTTCCTAAGAAAAGTTGCGCCCTGCTGAGATTTCTTTTCAGCATCTCGTATGCACAGAATCCCTGCCTAGCCATTAGTCGTGCGGCCTCTTGAGGATCCATGATTTTTCGGATACAATCAAGAGCTAGTTCTTCGGCTTGTCTCTTTCTCTTGTTCATGTTCCAATAGAAACTGCAAAAAGGCTTGTTTCCAGATTCACAATTTTCTTTGAGTCTTCTGCATTCCTCAAGAAAGTCAAAATATGATCCAGCTCTTTTTTTGGCTAAAGGGCACATGTCCTGTTTGCTGAAGAATGAAACGGTGTTAGGGGGTTTTTTGAGTCCTCTAAGTTCTTTTAGGAAGATGTGTAATTGGCTTCTAGTTCTAAAGCTAACTAGTAGCTTGTTGTTTTCGAGTTGGGGTAAAACGCTGAGAAGTGATGCTAGAGATTTCCCTATGCCACAGGGGGCGCTGCCAATGAAAACTTTGTTGGTTTCTAGGGCTTTTTTTGCTTCTTCGATAAACTCTACTTGTCCTTTCCGGACTTCGTAGCCTCTTGGGAGCAACTGGTTGTCAGATATTTCATTGTCTGGTGCTGTTTTTAGTGTAGTAATGTATTTCCTAGATGGGCTAGTTGCAGAGACTATTTTCGCCGTAAGGTAAGTTCCACAATCGAGACAGAATCTACTCTGGTTAAACTGTTCAATGGAATGTTTTTTTCTGCATTTTCGACAAACGTAGATTCTGGTCAATTTTCTCATTTATCCTACAGGATGCCAATAAAAATATACTTCGGTAAATTTCGGTACAAGCTTGACTTTAAAAATATTGAGTCAATGTTATTGCTTAACTTCTCTGGAATCATAAATGATAAAAGAGTTTAAGATTCAAATATATGTAAAATATTAGAGGGTTATACTTCATGTCCTACTGTGCTAAATGTGGCGCGAAACTGGATGATGCTACACGGTTTTGTTCCTCTTGTGGTGCCTCTGTTGTGAGGATTACTAGTGAGGAGTATTCTGTTTCATCTGATAATCTAATTGAACGAGTAAAAGAGTTACTTCACGAAGGAAATATAACAAGAATAATTGTGAAGAACGAAAAGGGTGATGTGTTACTTGAGATTCCTGCAACGATCGGAGTTATCGGCGCTGTTCTTGTTCCTTGGCTTGCAGCGTTGGGGGCAATAGCTGCTTTAGCAACAAAATGTAGAGTAGTGGTTGAACGAAGAGAATAATCAGTAAGGGTCCAGAAATTCCAAAAAAATCAAAAATCAGTGTTTAGAATACCCTTAAAATGATAAGCACTTTAGCTTTTTTCTTCAGCTTCTACTGTTTGTTGCTCAGCTTTTTCCGTAGTTGTTAGGTCTCTTGATGATGTGAGCATATAATCTGCCCAAGCTGCGAAATATCCACGGTCGAAATCTGCATTAATCTTATTTTTATATTCCTTCAAAAACTCTTTTCTAAATTTTTTCAGATTTTTATCATTCTCAAAGTCCACGTTTTTTATAAAAGAATAAGAATCACTTGATTTTTGAGCATTAAGTATACCATCAAGAGCATGTAGATATCCACTGTTCCATTCGGTTTCATTTGTTTTTAGTCTTATCCGTTCAAGTACACGTTCTGCTTCAGCAAATCGTCTTCCCTTAATAAGCTGAAAAAATCTAACTACAAAAATCTTAGAGATTGGCATCTAATCAACTCTACCTCCATCTTCGTTAACATCCTCTATTCCTCTTTCAGAAACCATGAATATTCCTTCCCCCTCTGGCAAATGTGGACTTGAAACAAGACGTGCAATCCTAACAGGTCCACGAGCAGATTTCCTTAAAAAAACCCGAGTGTGACTAGTGTGAGCAACGATGTGACCACCTACAGGATGCACGGTGTCTCCGAAAAAGACATCCGGTTTAGACATAACCTGATTGGTTACAACAGCTACTGCATTGAATGCTCGAGCCAACCGGATTAGTCTGTGTAGGTGCTTGTTAAGTTTCTGTTGCCTTTCCTGCAACATCTCCCTGCCTAAATATTCACTTCGAAAATGAGACGTTAAGGAGTCCACAATGATCAAACGTACACCATTTTCTTTAATCACTTTATCTGCATTTTCTAATAAAAACATTTGATGCTCTGACGTAAATGCTTCAGCAAAAATAATTTTCTTAACTACCTCGTCAGGATCTAATCTCAGATTGTTTGCCATCTGAAAAATACGTTCAGTTCTAAAAGTATTCTCCGTATCAATGTATAGGGCGGAACCCCCTAAACCACCCTGCTCAGGAGGTAACTGAGCATTTACACATAATTGGTGGCAAATCTGGCTTTTTCCACTACCAAATTCTCCGTAAAATTCGGTTATTGATTGGGATTCGATACCTCCGCCCAATAGCTTATCTAACATATTGCTTCCTGTTCTCAAACGTAAAACTGACTCCCGCATCTTTACCAGTTCATCTCCTCTGATAAACGGGAGAGGCATACATGTACGAGCCTTGTGAATAAACTCTCGAGCCTTCTTTTTGCTTATACCCGCTTGTTCCAGTTCTTTAGCTGTAGCCATTGCAAGATTTTCAACAGTATGAAACCCTAGTTCACGCAACTTCTGGGAAATAGCAGAACCTATCTCAAGGTCTTCCAAGGTCTCGTATCTCTTTTTGTCTAGGGTTGCCTCCTCATTCATTTTGGCGACTCAAATCCCGATTTACACGGAATATTATCTGGTTATTTAAGTTAGACTATATCGCAAATAAAACGTTCGATGAGTATTCATTGAAAATAAATCGGATCTGGAGCAAAAAGTATAAGGCAATTCGTTCAAATCTGGTTTTCACGGAGAAAACACGCTTTGGTATCTGGGAAAGTTGTAGAAGACATCGCAGTTAGACTCCTTCAACTCGCAGTCACAGAGCTTCCTCAAGATGTAAAGGATGCTCTCCGAAAGGCGCACCATGAAGAGGACAGTACAGTCGGAAGGGCTCAGCTTAAAGCTATTTTAGATAATGTGGAGTTAGCTGAGAAAACACAGTCTCCCATTTGCCAAGACACTGGGGTAGTTATCTTCTATGTGAAAGCTGGTGCTCAGGTAAAGGGGCTTGACAAAATTGAGGATGCTCTACGAAAAGGAACTGCAAGAGCAACAAGAGAAGTACCTCTTCGTCCAAACGCGGTTAATCCGTTCACCCAAAAAAACACGGGAGACAACACTGGAAGAAACATTCCTTACATCAATTGGGAAGTTGTGCCCGGAGATGCCATTGAAATCACAGTTTTACCGAAAGGGGGAGGATCAGAAAATGTTTCAGCACTTGGAATGCTTAGCCCAAGCCGAGGAATTAAAGGACTTAAAAAATTTGTCGTTGACACTGTGATTAAAGGTGGTGCAAAACCTTGTCCGCCCATAGTTTTGGGTGTTGCAGTTGGCGGAGGAGCTGACATAGCACTAAAGCTAGCCAAGGCAACGCTACTAAAACCTTTAGGTGAACCTAACATTGATCCTGAGTTGGCAAAACTTGAAGAGGAGTTGCGTGAAGCCATAAACTCTACTGGAATTGGACCCATGGGTTTAGGTGGCAAAACAACGGTGTTAGATTTAAAGGTTGATTTTGCTCATAGGCACCCTGCATCGTATCCTGTGGCAGTTGTAGTTCAGTGCTGGGCTGCCAGACGCGCTTCGGTATGTATCTACTCTGACGGAAAAGTGGACTACCTGTCTCACAAGGTGGTTTAACAAAGTGGCAGTTTACAAACTTAAGACTCCGGTTTCAGAGGAAGATGCGAGAAAACTTGGAGTGAACGACACAGTCTACATCACAGGAACTATAATCACAGCTAGAGATGCAGCCCACAGAAGAGCACTAAAACATCATGCTGAAGGAAAGAAGATGCCCATCAACCTTGAAGGACTAGTGATTTTCCATTGTGGTCCAGTCGCAAAAAAAGATAAAGATGAATGGCACATTATGGCTGCAGGTCCAACCACAAGCTCCCGAATGAACTCGTTCGAGGGTGAATTCATCAAGAACTTCAAGGTTCGCATTATAGTTGGTAAGGGAGGCATGGATAGTAAAACCACTAATGCCATGAAAAAGTATGGAGCTGTTTACGGAGCATTCACTGGAGGAGCCGCAGTTCTAGCAGCTAAAGCCATAAAACATGTGAAAAGCGTAGAATGGATGGATTTGGGAATACCTGAAGCCATGTGGGTACTAGAAGTCAATGACTTTGGACCATTAACTATAGCAATAGATACCCACGGAAACAACCTCTACAAAGACATCCAAACCAAAGTTGAAAAAGAGAGACCCAAAATCTACAAAAAACTTGGAGTATAACCAATTATTGCTTCTTGGGCGCTAAAGCTTTGATAGTCTCAGTTATCTTGCTGGCTGGAGCGTCGGTTCTGACACCTCGGCTATTGAAATGCGTTAAAACAGCCTGAAATCCCTCTTCCTTTAGTTTGTTAAGCACACTTTTTTGGGGTGGAACAGGCAAGTTCAGCTTGTCGCAAATTTTGTCCACCGCATAATAGGTAACCTGCCCCTCAGCCTCATTCTGAACCAGTTGCAACAGCTTAAAAAGTCGTTTTTCATTTTTCAATCCTCTTCCTTCAACCTCTTTTAGCATCATTGAGCAGAAGTTTTTTTCCGTTATACTACCGAGCCACAATGGACCTGCGGCATTCAATTTTGCTCCACAGTTTGGGCAAACAGGTTTTAAGAAAGAAGCTATTCCTGAAACTGTTTCCCTGTGAAAACATGAAAAACAATGAAGAATATAGCCCATCTGTTTTACTGCATTATCTGCTACTTTGGCGCCATAACGGACAGTCGCGTAGGCTCGAACATAATGGTCAATGCTGTTGCTAAACAAAATGTCGATGCCTATGTTATGTTTCGCTGCCATCATTGTTAAGCATCCAACAAGTAGTCGAACAGCAAGTTCGTGACAATATTCTGTGCGTAAGGGTTGTCCACCATATTTTCGAATACATGCTCGGGGATGAACACCACACAAAGGAGCCATATCAGTAGCGGTTAAGGCAAGCAAACCGTGGTTACGTAAAGCCCGTACTGCAGAATCAATGTAAGGTACAGGGGTTCCAAATGGGTCTATATCCACGTAATCAAATCTTTTTCTAGGCGCAGCGTTTCTACTCAAAAAAAGGTTTGCATCTTCATTGAAAACTAAAACTCTATCTGTGACTCCATTGATTTTTGAATTGAGGCTGGCAAGCTTAGCCGATAATGGTTTAAGATCATTTAATGAAACTTGCAGAACCCCGGTAACTTCCACAGCAAATCTTGCACCGCGAAGTCCACATCCAGTCATAGGTTCGCAAACCGAGATTTCAGTTCCCAACATTTTCTGATATGATTGCAGGGCTAGAATTGCTAGGTCTCTATTCATTTCCATGGTGGGATTATAGAATACTGGGGCTTTGGATGGTGCATAATCCGACGGATTTTCCTTGAAATCAGCAAGTTTGGGCACAACTACGGTAACTTGACCTTCTGTTATTGTTTCTGTGGGGAAATCAAAGCTCAATCGAAACAGCTCCTATGCATGCACTGAAGGTTGTAATATAGAAACCAGATATTAAGAATAAGCTCAAAAAACCTTGAACAAATAGGTTTGATTGCGGTTGCAGGTCGGCTTTCTAATAAAAAATTCCAAAGGCTTCATAAATGTGCCTCTCCATATTATTTTTCTTGGGAGATAATATGCCAATCCAAGGTAAACTGTATCTATGGGGAGAAAGAGCAAAAGGTGTGCCAAAAGAGACAGGTGTTTACGCACTTTACGATAAAAACCGAAAGATGATTTATGTTGGCGGGAGTTCCAACCTCAGAGAAACATTTAGCTGTTATATTGAAACAAACTTTTCGGATGATCCGCGCAAACGTGAAACTGTATACTACCGGAGAAAGAGCACCCCAGCATGGGAAGAAACAGTTAAGAATCTTCTTGAAGAATATAGAGTTAAATGTGGGGACATACCTAAATTGAATAATGAGTTAAAAACGGAAGAAAACGTTACACCCGAATGGGGATTCTATTTTTACGAGGCTTTCAACAAACCGCTGTTTGAGGCTGCCTTTAATCTGGACGACCTTAAAAAGAAGCTAAAGAAAGTTCCAGTTTCTTCTTTAGAATTTCACCAAAACAGAGACGACTTTGCCCGATGGATCCGGGAAGTTTTCAAAGAAACCCAACTGGCTGATAGAATAGCGAAAATGAACAGTACAGGAGAAACACTTAGACTGGAACTTTTAAACGCTTTAGGTAATCCGGAAGTAGCTGAGTGCCCTGAATGCAAAAATCTATCAACACCAGTTAAAACTTGGCAGATGGCTGGAAGACCCAACAAGTCTGGTGAAAGGCTTCAATTAACAATAGCATTATACAAATGCAACAACTGTAACAAAACGTTCAGAAATGCGATCAAGAAAGAGAAAATCAAAGCATAAAAACAGATTACCCCAAGAGGGGCTGAGAGCTAGCAGGTTCAACTATTCTCCTGTTTTCTTTAGATTTGACAATATCCAATAATGTGAAAAATAATATCTATGATAGAGACTGTCTTTTCTGAAGTGAAGAATGATTATAAAATGGTTTTCAAGATAAGAAAACTTGTTGATATGTTAAATAACCGCTCAACATCAGGTTTGTTGTATGCACCAAGGCAACAATTACAAAATCTTTTGCGAAAATCTCTCCCAACCGAAGCATAGATTTGACATCGATCTTGGAGCCTCCAAAGAGTTCGCAGCGGTTTTGAACTAACCGCAGAGATATATAAACTGTAAGTGCACCAAGAACAACAAAATAAATCAGATTCAAATGGAATAGGACACCAACTAGAAGCATAAGTGGAATGAGTAAGTAGCCCATAACAATAGTGAGATAAAACCCTCGCTTTAACCCTAAAACAACAAGAATCGTACGTGCACGGGCATCAAAGTCTGAAGTGTAGTCCGCCAAATCTTCCCACAGACTGTTAACTGCAGTGGAGACACCAAGAAGAAGCAGTAAAACTAAGATATTGACAGAAAAAACGTTGAAGAATGCAGCAACTATCAGAACAGGAACAGCACCAACAGAAAAATTCACCACAGGTTTGTAAACTGTTTGCCTGAGTCGGAACGGCGGGATAGAATACAAGACACCTGCAATAATTCCAACTAAAACAAAAACAGCAACTAACGGTATCCCAGTAATTGCACCTAAACTAATAGATAACGCAAGAAAAAAAAGGGATATGTATGTTCCTAGTCTTCCAAGATTCTTAGTATATTCCGATCGTGACAGGTCGGATTTCACATCCAAGTCAACGTCATAAACATTATTTATTGCGTCAACTCCGCTCCATCCACAAAACGCGATAAAGCCGAGATAAAAAGCTATTAGCAGACCACTTTTCTCGGCTATCAGAAACGTTGCACCCATTGTTATCATAATAAGCATGATTCCTCTTTCGAAGGAAATGAACTTGAGGAAACCGCTTAAACTATAAAGCATATCGTTTCTGGATATGAGTCACCTAAAAAGTTTTTCGTGAAAAGTTTTCATTCAGATCTAAAAATGAAAGCAAGAAAAAGAGCGCAATCTAATTCAATAATAAAAATCCATTCGACATTCGAGATTGAACGTTTATTCATTGAATAATCGAATTCAGTAAAGCAAGAGAGGCATACAACGCCTCTTCGGTTCTAACAGTTTGAGTTCCCTGACCCGGAATAGTGTTAACTACAAAATCTGCGACAGCTTCTAAGCCAAGTTTTTCTTGTGCTACAATTTCCTGAAGCCCACGAGATGGTGCACCAAAAGCTAAAAGAATCCTTTTGGACTTTTTCCATCGTTCCGCTAACTCATCAACCACACTCATTAATGATGGAGCCATTCTAGATGTAGCAACCACAAAATCGTATGCTCCGGATTTTACTATTTTTCCAAAAGAAGCTTTTGAAGACGTTACTGTGTACCCCCAGTAAGCCTCTATTTCATCTCTATTGGCTAAAGATACTGTAGGGTGTTTACCAATTTTCGTAATCTTAATCGTAACTCTTGTGTTTACGGGTATCTTCTTGCCAGGAAGTAAGGCAGGACGTTCGACACCAATATCAATAATGGATCCCGAATCAGTTATGGATACTATTGCGCCTTCACGATAGTCTCCAACCTTCAGATCTTTTGTTCGTTTGGCAAGGGGATGATGTGGTGTTCTCAAGGGTGAAAGAATACCTGCATATCGCAATTCAGGTTTAATTTGGAATAAACGTTTACGCAAGTACTGTGGTGTCTCCATATACGAAAGAAGCGTAACAATCATGTCCCTATCCCTTTTCTGGTCAGCACCTGGATTATCCGAAAATATGATAATCTCGTTTACACGAAAGATGGCTGCTGCTCTACCCACAAGACCAATTTTTAGGGTCTTCTCTCGAATATGGGGGATGTCAGAAATAATGGAAACGGGTATAGCCACAGCAAGCTTTTGTTCGCGCTTCTGCTTAATTTTTTGCATCTCCTTTCGTGTATTTGGAATTTACAGATATCTCACTGTTTAGGCTGAAAATAAGTGTGACTGCAAACAGATAAGGACTTATTCAATGTCTGAGGTTGCCTTTTCAAGTTTTTGTGGCTTCTGTTTCCTTTTTGACACAATAACAGTTACAGATATGGCACCAGCTAACACAATTGCCACATACAAGAGCATGTTAGAAACATGGACATTTAGCACATTTTTTTCGGCTCGTTCAAAGTCTGGATATTCAACTTCAACAAATATGCTCTGAAGCGGGCTCCAATCGCGTATTTCACAAGCATATGTTCCGGACTCAATTTCATTGCATACGTTTCCATTAACCAAAACGGTTGCATTGAAAACCGGATTCTCTGTGTAAACATAAACGGGGAAGACCTTTATGTCAGACAATTCCAAATTCATAGTCTCAAATTTTATTTGCGGTATCCCGATTTTGTCCCATGTTATTTCAATGGATCTATCTTGATTACGAACCTTTGTGAGACCAAAAAATCCATCGCTAACCGAAGTAGCCGCATACATTTGCGGACCGATCACGTCTGATGTTACATCCTGTTCCCATCTAGAGTTTTGGTTAGACCAGGTCATCGGTTTTCCATTAAGGAAAATTGTTCCATTTGACTCGTCAAAAAGAATAGAATCATATTCATACTCAGCTGTCAGCCATACTGTCTGAAATGAATCTGACTGAACAATTTTGTTGATTTTGATGGAATCAGTGACGCTTATCCTGTCCCAAATTATTTGAGGATCATCAACAGATTTCGCGAAATCAGTCAAATTACCGTATCTAATTTCTGTAACGTTCCAAACAACTCTATCAACGATATTATGGCTAACGTCGAAACTAATCCAACCTGTTTCGTTTGTCACATATTCGGTATCGTTAACGATAACATTTACCCCAGGTAAATCAGACCCGTTACGCATCCAAGCCACATGAACGCCAACGGTTTGGACACTGCCAACATCAGCACGATCATCACTAACAATTGTACGATCTATCTCGATTTGCTTAAAGCCGAAAGACAGTTCAGCAGTTTCTGTTCTGAACGAGTAATTGGCAGATATAACCCCCGTCGAAGCGTTGTAACTCCATGTTGAAACCTCTTCACCATTGACTTTAAAGTAATAAGGCTTCAGTTCGCCAATCTGAACACGTATGAAACCTGTTTGTCCAGTGGCTGCTTTTGTGGAGATGTCTAGAAGCCCACGTGAAGTGTTCCATGAGAATTCCGTTAATGTGGCGCTTGAGGACAACACAGAATATTCGGTTGTGTTATCCCAACCAACAGTTATGTTCGAGTTTGAAACTATGGTTAAAACTTTGTTTGATATGTCGTATACTTGTGTCACTTCAAAGGGCACCCCAAGAATGTAGTTTGGTTGTTCATAGTCTGAGCAGAAAATTCTGGTTGTATTTTCTGCTTCTCCGGCAGCTGTAAGCCCCACTGTAAGGTGATGGTCAACAAAAAGTGGAGTTGAGGTTAAGATGGTGTCCGAGTGTATTACTTGTGGCTGGCCAGTATCTTCCAGAAAAACAAGTAGTTTGCATTCATTAGTTTGCAGGGTTAAATTCAGAGAATAAACTGGGCTTTCGGTGATACCGTAAAGTTGGTTGTTGAAGTAATCGAAAACAACATAATTTTTGTTATAGTCTAAGCCAACCTTCAGTGGTCGAAGGTAATAAGAAAATGTTTGATTGGCTGTGGAGTTGTCGTGGCTAAGGTAGATGGCTCTGTCAAGCTGTCCCTGATTCAACCAATACTCAACTCGGGGGTATGGCGTGTATAAAATTGGTTTTACGTAGTATGCGCATAGATAATGTATGAACTCTGTTAGAACATCGGTTAGGACACCGTCCGGAAACGAGTTTGGGTTGCGGGTATTTACAATGTAGGTGTAGCCTGCGCCTTTCCTGTTTTCGATTATGAATGCGTTAGACTTACCCCCAACACGGTTAACCCAAGCTATTACTCGAGCATCCTCGCTGGGCCAGATGAAGTACTTGAATTTCCAGAACCAAGAAGCAAACTCCCCCTGCTCAAAGTAGTTGTAGGTTCTTCCGCTCCATTTGGACCAGAACGTGTCTTCTGTAAAAATGATTTCATGCAGATGAACATCAGCCTTTACATCCAACCCGCTTTCAGAGTAAGTAGTTACATGAATTCCGAACAGTGAACCGTAATTTTTTGTCCACGCGTACGGGTCTGTAAGGTCATCCACAGTTTCGTTAGAGTGAGTGAACGTCAACGGAGAAAGAAAAACTCCGCCATCTTGAACGTAAGCTTCAATGTTTCTGAATAGGGTGTCACTCATCACGCTCCAGCCCAAGCCGATTATTACGTCATACTGCTTCATCACAAAGGGGGAAGCATAGACGGAGATGACGTCCACCATTCCGAAGGGTAACCCCGTAATTTGTTTGGCTACTTGTGCACTACCTATCTGCCAGTTGTCGCCGATTCCAGGATAGAAGATGTTCAATAGTTGGTAATCAAAGTCTCCCTGCGTTGCCGACTGATTCCATAGCCCCCAATCTGATCCTCGGCTTCCCCATCCACTTTGTCCAATCATAACCGCAATAGATGAACGATAGTCTGGTTGAGTGTAGCCTACACTTTTTTCATTTTGTAGGAAGGTGTAGAATTTTTGAATTGCTTTTCCGAACTCGGTTAGTTTGCCATCCGGGTCCAGAATGATGTGCTTACTATTGATTGGCCAGTCACGGTCAAGGGTTCCAAAGAATGTGCCTTGCTCAAAGAAGAAGTATTTTGCTCCGTAAAACCATGCTTCGTAGAGCACCCTTTCTATATCGTTGGGAGTGAAATCTGCTGGAGGTTTAGTCCATTCCTTCCATGTATCCACCCACAGTCCCCAATCTGATATGTTGTATGTGTTTACCATGCCTCGAGCTAAGCCTATCATTAACTCTACGTTTGGAGCGTTGAAGACTTTGCTTATGAAAACGTCGCAGTATGAAGTGTTAGCTGAGGCGTAGCTGACAACGTTTTCTTGAAGCATTATACGAGCGCCGTTTTCTTTGAATTCTGCTAACTTCATTGTGGATGTAATGTTTTCTATTACTGCCTGTTCTGCTTGAAGCCGGGTTTCGATTGTTCCGGTTGAGTTGTTTGCCCACGTGTTGTTATCTATCTGTTTTCCAGTGATTTCCTGAACCAGAATGCCTAGAAGACGCGGATATTGGTCTTTCCAAACCTCAAACTGTTCAGGTGATATTCTGACGTTATGGTCTGAAGCGTTGTAGGTTTCGAAGATTGTGTAAAGTCCCAGATTGTTTGCTTCTCTGATTGCATCCTCAATTAACGTTAGGTTCCATGCTTGATCCATGGGATGGAGGATAACCATGTTGCCGAGTTGGAGGTCTTTAACTTTTTTTATGCTTTCCAAGATTGCCTGCTGTTGGCTTTCGAGGATTAAAATTCCCATGAAATATTCGGGTTCATCCTCATGTGTTTCTTGAGCAAAAACTGGAGAATAAATTGAAGAGAAGGAGATTGTGAAAATGAGTAATATTAACAAAAGGCCAAATAGCTTATGTGCCAGTTCCAACGGTTTCAAGGTGATTTCACCTTAACGTAGATAGTCTATATGTGACCGTGAGGGAATTATGAAAGGTGCTGATGTATTTTACATGTCCACTCATTTTATGTAGCCTACACAAGAATTTTAGCTATTATCTTCATTAGTCTGAATAAATGTTTTTTCTTAATTGAGCCATGAGTTGAGTAAAAAAAATTTTGAAGTTTCGAAAAAAGTATCAAAGATGCTAAATAGCTATTAAGTTAAAATGAAAAAAGTCTTGTTTTTCTTATAAATCTGCATCGTTAGGATAACCTCTGCTTTCCCAGAATCCTTTGTAGTCAGGGTTGTCTGACAGTTCGATTGCAGTTATCCATTTTATCCATTTATATCCCCACTTACTTTCAGCCACAAGCTGGAAGGGGTAACCTCTTTCCGTGGGGAGGGTAACATTATTCATTTTATAAGCCATCAGTATATTGTTGTCTAGTATATAGTCTAGGGGTAGAGACGTTGAGTAGCCATCATAGGCACGTAATATCACGGTGTTTGCTGCTGACGAAACTTCTGCGTCTGCCAGCATGTCCTTGAGCTTGATGCCTTCCCAAAGTATGGTTACTCTCCAACCTTCGACACAATTTAGTGTGACAACTTTCTTGTAAATCTGATAACTGTTTATAACATCTTGGTATGTGAATTGTAATTCGTTGTTTACTAGACCGGTAATGGTTAGTCTGTATGTTTCGTTGTCGATTTGTTGGGGACCCTTAATCGAGTTTTCTCTGAAATTATTGATTGATGAGAGGTCTTTTCCTTCGTATTCCCTAATTTCTGAGTATCCGAGGTCAATGGGTTCACGTGTAGTCCACCAAATCATAATGGCAACAGAAGATGTGAGTAATAATACGATGAATATTGAGGCGATAGCAAGTAGTTTTTTGTTGAGCACGTTTACCCCACATAAAATATGACGTATGTCATGCTTATATAGGTTTCAGATGCCTCACTAACACAGTGTTAACTCAAAACATAAACAGGGAAAGAGCCAAAAACAGGAATAACTAAAATATCCGCCTTATGAATGATACAGAGAAGAAGAGGTCAATGTCATGGACTGGGATAAAGCTCAGGATTTCTTTAAAAAATATTCTCCTATAACGATCTGTTTCATAGGCGCCATGCTTTTGTTGACTATGGGAGCGAGGGACAGAGCATCTCTTCTTTTGGTTATAGGATTTGTTATGCAGCTTTTCTGGTCATGGCGCATGCACCGTAGAGGATAGATACAATCCCGCAGAGATCCATAAATAGTCAATATCTTCAAACCCAATAGCCAATTTTTATGAAATAAGCTATTTCAGCAATAGTAGTTCAACAAGTGCTTTTTGATCGACTTCTGCACGGGTTCTCCAGTCCAAGTAAAGTTGATTGTGCTCGTCCTCACCCAAGTATCCAGTTCTGATGTAACGGCTAATGTTAATTTCGACTCTCCAACCAGGTAGCTTACTACGAAGCAGGTCTTCTACCTCATCTCGATTCGCCTTACCCTTCTTGGAGATAATATATGAGATGGCTGTAGCTAAACCAGCAAGATCGTCTATCCTCCACCCCATCATTTTTGCATCTTTTTCAGGTAAACCTCCCCTAACCGTAACATAGAATCGAGCCTTATTCAAATCTTCTAAAGTTGGTTGTCCAGATGGATTTTCGACTTCAAAAACTGTTTTAATCTGCAAATCCAGCTTTTCCAGATGACTTTCCAAAACCTTCAGAATTTTAGGGTAATCAGACCCCAACGCGTTTTTCAGTTCCCAACCCTTAACGCCAGGCTTCATGTGACGTTTATAGAATAGCAATCGAGTTGCCCTTTTGATTTTGCGGTCATAATAAGCTTTTTTTGTCATTTAATTTTCCTTCTTTCCATCTAATCCATTCATCAAAACTTATAGAGATTGGAACAGAAACCAAATGTCTATCAGAAATCTCTAACCGCGGTTCTGTAAAAGGCATTATGAAAACCTCTTCATCTAGGGGATGCAGCTCTAATGTCGCATAACCGTATGTCACCAAGAAACTGGCCATGTAGGCTCTGTCCAATGTTTCATTGTAAGTGTCACAGCCAATAAAATCCCAATATAATATCTTCCTGTTTTCACCAACCTTCTGCTTCAGTTGATCCCATGATGCAACAAGTTCTTCCATGAAAGTTTTCTCGACTAAAATTTTCTGTCTCACAAGCTCCTCTCGCGTTATGGCCCCAATCTGTGTTTCCACGGGTCCATCATTTTGCCATCGCTCATCTATTGGAACCAAAGAGTCCCAGTATTTCATTGCTTCAGTTAAATATGGAATAGAAAGCTGCTCCATTTCGATAACTGGGGTCCAAACTTTTGTAAAAACTTCAATAAGGTCTTCTTTTTTGAGTTTATGAATTTTCTCTTCAAGCAGGAAGGGATCAGTGTATAGTGATGTAGATCTGTATTGCACCCAATTTCCCTGATTCTGTATTACAGACGCCAAGCATTGCACCGCTTCTGCATCAAGTGCCATCTCTTCAGGCGATTCCCACTCAGGAAAATATTGTTGAAGTGTAGCTATTATGTCGTCGATGTTCAAGGAAAACGGATCTACTCCTCGTTCATCAACGGATTTACAGAGTTCAATGACTCGTTGAATGCGATCGCTACTTAATTTTTCTTTGTTGGACAATTAGGTTACCTCTTTTATTAGCGATGCTCCTTCAACGTTCTGAACAGTTATTAGGTGAATATTTTTTCCGTTAAATGTAAGTTGACTGGGTGTGATAGCCAAGTATTGGGAGTCTAACCCTGTTACTGAGGAAACGAGAAGATTGGCAATAATTTCCCTGTTCTTTGGATCCATGTGAACGTCATATTCGTCAACAGCTCTGAATGGAGAATGAACATACTGTTGTAAGGCTAGAAGAAAAGTCACTGTGGCGGCGCTCCTTTCTCCTCCACTCTGAGTGAAAGCGTTCAGAGGAACAGGATTTCCTCCCTTGAAACCCACAAAGATTTCGAGCCCTGCATCTTCAGTATCCTGCTCATTTATCAACTTAACTTCCCCTACTGCCTGTGCTTCGGAAAGAATCTTTCTGTATTTGATATTAACTTGATCAAGGAGTTTGTGAATAACACTTCTCCAAGCATCCATCCTTGATTTTACTTCCTCCAACGCCTTTTCACGGTTTTCTGAAACCAAACGAGCCTTTTCTTTAAGTTCTAAATATAACTTTGAATAGGATTCATACATGTGCTCTATGTTCTCAGACACATCTGCTAACGCAGTTAGGTGCCCGTCAGTTAAACGAAGCTCCTCTAGAATATCCATTGTACTTTGAAGAGGTACAAGTCTTTGTCCCACCTTCTCCGCTCTATTTATATATCCTGTAAGATCAACCAGAGAATGCTGAAGCTCCTTGTCTAAGTGCTTCATGGTTTTATTGAACTGGCCCTTTTGAAAAATCAGCAGAGCTAGGTTGATCTTATTGTCAACCAGATCATCGGTGATTCTTTTAATTTCATGATCAAGAGAATCTACCTTGCTTTTAATATCCGAAATTTTGTCACGCAGTATTTTGAGTTGTTCATTGGAGCTTGCTACAGACTTGTTCAAGATTGCGCCTCTCATATTGAACCGTTGGGTCCAAACATCTTCCAAGGCATCGTAGCTTGCTTTTATTTCACTAATTTGTGGTCTGAGGTCTACGGGATTTGTTTTTTCGTGGACGACTTTTTCAAGAGTTCTAATGTTGTCTAAGACTTTTTCCATACCTTTCTGGTGATTTTCTGTGAAAGTTTCCGTGTCCTTCAGGGTTTGATTTGCGGTTGAGGCTACTAAATCCAGTTTTGCCTGTTCACGTTCAAATATGATCCTGTTTTCGAAAAGGTTTCTCCATAATGTCCTAGATTCTTCAAGTTTGCTATCTAACTCAGTTATGTCTAGAGTAATGGTTTGGATCTTATCTTCAATTTTTTTAATTTTTCTCTGTAGCTCGTGCTTCTGTTCTTCCAGTTTGGTAACGATTCTTTCCCTTTTTAACACTTCAGCCCACGATAGTTCACGTTCAAGAAATCGTCGTTTTATTATAAGCTGTTTTTTTTGTTGATAACGATCATACTGTTCTCGCCAATAGTTAAGGGTCTGTTGGGCTGATTCAAGAAGCTTCCCAACTGAATCTCCTTGACTTAAAATGCGGCTCAATTTCTTTTGAGCAGTAGTAACATTTTTTCGGTAAGATTCAAATCCTACTGCGGCCTCGACCATCCTCAACTTATCTTGAGAGGAAAGTACACTGAATTGGTTAACCATGTTTTGATGCATGATTATGAGCATGTTTTCTGGATCAACTTCAAACTTGGAAAGAAGACGATTAACCTCTATCTTATTTGCGGCGGTGTTTTCCAGTTCGAACCAGTATTTTCCATCCCGCCTCAAATTTCTTGTTAAAAAGATTTGATCCTTTTTTAGTTTGTTCACTGGTCTTCGCCCATCTCGTGACGAATTATCCAAAACCAAGGTGACTCTGGCTTCATCTTTTCCATATCGAATTAGATCACTTAGTCTTTTAGATCGTTCAGTTGACGATTGACCTAGTGCTACTGAGATACCTAGGAGAATAGAGGATTTACCTGAGCCGTTTGGACCGCAGACTACATTGACGCCCTCTGTGAAGGGAATTCGAGCGTATTCATAGGACATGAAATTTTCTAAGATAACCTCTCTAATTAGCATCTGCGTTCCAGCATCTTTATTTAAACTTAGGAATTAGGAACCAATATTTCCTATACCGAAGAGTATGCGACATAACACAAAAAGAAGAAAATTAACCTTCCGCTTTTAAGGAAACAACAAACAAAACCAGCAATACTCCAAGATATTAAGGATATATGATTTAAGAAACCTCAAATCTAAGTTTATGTTGAACTAGAGGTGTTTAAAATGGGTTTACTTTCGTTGGAATTTAAAAAAAGAGTGGCTGAAATCTACCAGAAAAATATAACAAATTGGAGAAACTGGATCCCACTACAATGAAGACTTTTGCAATAGAAATCATAGAAACCATAGATAATGAAAAAAAGAAGCCTGAAGCTATTCATGACTTGGAAATTCTTGAATATAACATGAAACTGCTTAAAAAATACTCAGCTGCCCTCAAACAATACACACAAGATACAGACGAATACGACTTCACCCAAAACGATTGTAAAAATTTGGTTGATTCTACAAAAAGATGGCTAAAACTAAAAAGACTTTTCTAAACTCATTAAATCTAAGGAGCAGGTTAGTCTTTTAATAATAATTAATGGATAATAGAGTTTTTAGGAAGTCAAAGATTTTTTTACCTGAAGATAAAGGAAAATGTCATCAAACAAACCTTTGTCTGTCATTATTGTTTTAAGGAGTTTATCGAGAGCAGCTTTGTCAACTTTAGCATTAATTAGGTTAGACTCCAAGATTTGGCGCTCATCATCAGTAAAAATTCTATTTTTCATAGATCCAATTTCTCGAAAGAGTAACTAAAACTTTTCTTATAAAAGAAGTATATGATTGTTGTTATCAACAGGTTGTGTTAAGCAGTAACTCTATTTTTTGATAATTGCGAAGAAATCCAAGACCTTTATCGGTTGTATGGTATGAAGTACCTATTTCGAGAAGTCCAGTTTCAAGCAATAGTTCTAAATATTTTTGAACAAAATTGTAGCTGAGCCCACAAGCATACATAATACGTGTCTTTTTCGCACCATTCTTGGATATTTTCAGAATTTCGGCGATTATATCAAAGGAACTTCTCATTTAATCACAGTCCATTAGAATGAATGAGTAATTTTTCTATAAATAGAATCCTCTACAGATTACCATATTACGGTTATCAGAATATTACCACACAAATCAGGCCAAAAATACATGAGACAAATTAAAAAAAATAGAAAAAATGGGATTGTTTTTTGATATTTCAGCAGTTTGATTAACAAACTAGCCTTCTTTAAATCGTCTTAACAATTTTAGTTTTCTTAAGATTGTTCTTTAGGTCTTAAAGATCGTACTGTTTTGCCAGCTCTCCACATCTCAGAATTTCCCATGGTTTCTAATTCTTTGGCTAATTTATTAGCATAATCGGATTCTGCACTTTTTTCAAGAACAATCTTCACTTCTTCACCTGAAGCCACCAGCTCATAAAGAGAATCAAATAGAGGTTTTGCAGCATCTCTGAATCTTTCTTTCCATCTAAGAGCTCCTATTCTTGCAGTCTCACTGCAGTTATTGTACATCCAATCCATACCATTCTGATCAACTAATCTGATTAAACTTTGAGTTAATTCTTCTACAGTTTCATTGAAGGCTTCACTTGGACTGTGACCGTTTTCTCTTAGACAATTGTATTGTGCTTCCATTATTCCTGCAAGTGCACCCATCAGAACCCCTCGTTCGCCAGTTAGGTCACTGTATACTTCCTTTTCAAATGTGGTTGGAAATAGGTAACCTGAACCAATAGCGATTCCGATCGCTTTGACTCTGTTTTCGGCGTTACCTGTGAAATTTTGGTGAACTGCAAAACTGCTATTTATTCCGCTACCTGCAAGAAAATTACGTCTAACCGAAGTCCCTGATCCTTTGGGCGCAACTAAAATAACATCAATATTTTGTGGGGGAACAACTCCGGTGAGGCTTCTATAAACTATCGAGAATCCATGCGAAAAATACAGTGCATCACCCTCTTTAAAAGTGGTTTTTATTATCGGCCACAATGCTTTTTGTGCAGCATCAGTTAGCAGATATAGTTTGATTGTTCCTTTTTCTGCAGCTTCTTTAAGGGGGAAAAGGGTCTTGCCAGGAATCCATCCATCTGCTATCGCTTGTTCCCAGTTCTTTGTGAATTTTTTATCTTGTCCAATGATAACGCTAAGACCATTATCTCTCATGTTTAAGGATTGAGCCCGCCCTTGAATACCATATCCGAGGGTAGCAATTGTTTCCTTCTTTAGAATATTTCTCGCTTTATCTACTGGAAATTCATCTCTTGTTATTACGCTCTCTGTTATTCCGCCAAAATTTAAGTCAACCATAAAGATTCCTCTATCAGTTCTAGTATTTACATTGGAGTTAATAATAAATCCTATTAATTTGAGAATCGGAGTTGTTAAATTAGTTAAACTAAATTAGTCATCGATTATAACTGATTTGGTGCCTCTCGAGAGGGCAGTTTTTCCAGTTCTAGCCACCTCTTTTACCCCAAAGGGCTTCATTAAATTGATAAAGGCATCAATCTTATCAGACGTTCCTGTTAATTCCATCATCAACGAATCAGGAGAAACGTCGACTACCCGAGCCCTGAAAATATCAGCGTAATTGATAATATCAGATCTGGCTTTAGTATTAATGGCATTCACTTTGATTAAGGCCAATTCTCTTGTTACACTATGTTCTGGATGTAAACGCGTTACTTTGATGACGTCAATCAACTTGTTCAGTTGCTTAATCACCTGCTCAATGGTTCTGTCATCTCCCCTGACCATTATAGTCATCCTAGCTAACCCCACTTCCTCTGCAGGTCCAACTGAGATGTTGTCTATGTTAAAACCTCTGCGTCTAAAAAGATTCGAAACAGTGTAAAGAACTCCTGGCTTGTGTTCAACTATTGTAGAAATTATGTGACTGTGTTCTTTTGACATGACTTATGCCCCCGTAATTGTATCTTTTAGACCCTTACTTGGCGGAACCATAGGCCACACATCATCCTCAGGACAAATAGGAACATCAATGACCGTGGTAACTTCTGTATTTAATGCTTTTTTTATTGCCTCAGAGAACTCTTTCATTGATCCGATTCGAACACCCTCAGCACCATAAGCTTGAGCTAGTTTGGCAAAATCGGGAACATTTCCAAGCTTCACCCCAGCATATCTTCCACCGTAGAAAAGCCGCTGCCACTGAGCCACCATTCCCAACATAGAATTGTTTAATATAACCACAATCACAGGGATATCTTCAGTAACTGAAGTCCCAAGTTCCTGCTCAGTCATTCTGAAACTTCCATCACCAGCTATATCAACAACTGGACAGGTTGGGCATGCCACTTTGGCTCCAATGGCCGCAGGGAATCCGAAACCCATAGTTCCTAGTCCTCCAGAACTGATGAACGTTCTAGGTTTAATTGCCTGAAAATGAAGAGCAGCCCACATTTGATTTTGACCAACCTCTGTTGTGACGATAGCATTCTCTGGAAGTAGTCTTCGAAGCTCCCTAAGCAATTTGGGAGAAGATAATTCGCATTTTCCAAGATCCATCTCACTTAGAAACTTTTCCTTGGCTTCTTTTACTTTCTTTATCCACGGAGTGTCATCTAGCTTCTTAATTTTGTGAACTAGCTGCTGTCGAATCAAACTTAAGGTTGGTTTTGCATCAGCAACAATCGGCACATCAACTTCAACATTCTTTCCTATCTCCGCAGCATCTATATCTATGTGAATTATTTTCGCATCTGGACAGAAACTGTCCAAATTTCCTGTGCTTCTGTCCTGGAATCTTGTTCCAACCGCCAACAAAACATCAGCCTCTAAAATCATGATGTTTGCCAACATGGTTCCGTGCATGCCAATGTTTCCCATAGAAAGAGGATGGTTTTCAGGAAAACAGCTTTTTCCCATAAAAGTTGTGGCAACAGGCATCATTAAAAGTTCTGCGAGCTGCAATAGTTCAGGTGAAGCATTCGAGATTATTACTCCCCCTCCCGCTAGAATCATTGGACGCTCTGCTCCGAGGAGTAGTTTAACAGCTTTTTTTACTTGAACTGGATGTGGCTCAGTGTTGGGTTTGTAGCCACGAATCTGCAAATTGTCTGAAAAGTCCATTTCTGCTTTTTCGGTCTGAGTGTCCTTTGGAAAGTCAATCAAGGCTGGTCCGGGCCTGCCTGTTGTGGCAATATGGAAGGTAGTTTTGACTGCCTTTGGAATCTCTGCGGCACTCTTCACTTGACAATTGTATTTCGTAATAGGTGTGGTTATTCCAATTATGTCAGCTTCCTGAAAAGCATCCCTACCAATCATATAAGAGGTATTAGCAGACTTTGTATTAACTTGACCAGTGAGAGCTATTAATGGTGAAGAATCCAAGTACGCGTTTGCTAATCCCGTGACAATGTTTGTGGCTCCGGGACCTGAAGTTGCCATACAAACTCCCGCCCTCCCGCTTGCTCTGGCATAACCTTCTGCTGCATGGGCTGCACCTTGTTCGTGACGAGCAAGGATGTGTCGAATATTGGAGTCACATAATACCCCGTGGATTGGAAGAAGGGCTCCTCCTGATATTCCAAAAATCACCTCTACTTTTTCTTGTTCCAAAGATTCTATCAGAGCTTGTGCTCCAGTCATTATTTTTTTCATTATCAAATTTTCTCCCTTAAGTTATGATTGTTATAATTTCTCATCAAAACATTCATGCCACTTAGCATTGCTTCAACGCTTGCTATAACTATGTCCTCATTGACTCCAGCAGCCGTAGACTTTCTATCCCCTTTGCTGAGGCTAACAGCAACCTCAGTTACAGCATTGGTGCCTCCAGTGATAGCTTTAACAGAATAATTCTCTAATTGTATTGGTTCAACTATTCCAACTGCTTTTTTTATTGCATTAATGGCAGCGTCTACTGGACCAACTCCTATTGCAGCTTCGGTGAGAATTTTACCGTTTACGTTTAATGGTACTGAAGCCGTTGATGTAACTCTACTTCCTGTAACAACAGTTATTTCCTCAAGTTTTATTGGACGAATTGTAGGTAAACCCATAACTACTTCGGCAATCGCTTGCAAGTCAGCATCAGCGACCCGTTTACCTTTATCTCCTATACTTTTAACTCGTAGAAAAATTTCTTTCAACTGTTCAGCATTAGGTTCAATGCCCATTTCGTTTAGAGAAGCTCTGATTCCTGTTGAGCCAGAGTGTTTCCCCGATGCTATTCTTCTTGTGCGCCCGATCATTTCAGGCATAAAAGGCTCGTATGTTGAGGGATTAGCCAGTATTCCGTGTGTGTGCATTCCTGATTCGTGAACAAAAGCGTTTTCACCTACGATGGCCTTGTTAGGCTGTAACGGAAAATCGGTTATCCGAGAAACAAGACGTGAAGTCTCGTAAATCAACTCAGTTTTTATGTCAAGATTGACTTGATATTGTGCTTTGAGGACGACAGCTAATTCCTCTAAAGAAGCGTTGCCAGCTCGCTCACCTAACCCATTCATTGTGACGTGAGCTTGATCCGCACCAGATTTTAATGCAATTATCGAGTTTGCTAAGGCTAAACCGAAGTCATCATGGCAATGGACACTCAAAGGAACATTTGGTATTCTTTTTTTTAGCTCAAAATACAGCTCACTTGTTCGCTCGGGGATAAGAACTCCAACAGTGTCACAGGGACACAATCTGGCTGCACCAGCTGCTACACCTGCTTTGAACATTCGGGTGAGAAATTCTAAATCACTTCTTGTGGCATCCTCAGCCGAAAGCTCAACAGTAAGCCCATGATCTTTGGCATATTGGGTTGTGTCTGCCGTAATTTCCAGGACTTCTTCGCGGGTCTTTTTCAGTTTAAATTTTAGATGTAAATCTGACGAGGGAATTACAAGATGTACTCCCACTGCGCCAGTTTTTATTACAGCATCTATGTCTTTTTTTACACCCCTAGCCATGCTATAGACTTCTGCTCTAAGCCCTGCATTAGCAATGAGTTTTATCGCTTCCAGTTCGCCCTCAGAAGCGGCGGCGAAACCAGCCTCCATGGCATCCACCCCGAGCCGATCTAGGCTTTCAGCAATTCTAAGTTTTTTTTCGGGAGTTAACGAAACTCCAGGGGTTTGTTCGCCGTCTCTAAGGGTGGTGTCAAAAACTCTAATTTTTTTGGGGAAGCTAGTTGATAAAGCGATCCCCCATTTTATGTCCCTCGAGAACCCAATTATCACTCACAATTCATTCCTCGTTTCACCTCAACAACTTAAGGTTTAATATAAAAATTTTTCTATATCTACAATTCACATGAAAAGTTGAGTATAACAATAAATTATGTTAAAAAATATAACAGTTAAGAATGAAAAAGGATGTATCCGAATATTACAATTACAGATTAAATTCCTGCAAATAAATTAACTCAGAAAAACATCGATGAACCCAATTCAATATCATTAAATGTTAAAGACTGTATAAAACCTTGATTTTTCTTCCATTATCTCGATAAGTGTATTAATGGGCAAGATTCCTTTTTCCGATACCACTCCAGTTATTAGATTCGCAGGAACAAGGTCAAAACCTTTCTTCGCCTCTACGTTTTTGCCAAGATAACTTAAAGTGTTCACTTTTGAAGTTTCGCAAACAGAATAGAAGGGTAAACCCGAATCCTCAGCCTCAACTGCAACACCATAAGTTGGACTTCCGTTTATAACAGATCCATCAACTAATACACTGTCGGCTCCTACCAGAACACAGTTGGTTTTTGGAACGTACATGTAAATCTTTTTGTCCAAGAAAACTTCGACTGGAATCTGTAGTGATTCAAGAAAACTTGCCAAAACACGACCATAACAAAACTTCCCATCAGCAGTTCTTGACTCTGCAACCATAACTTTGAAGTTTTTTCCCTGCTGTTTCGCCAATTCAAAAGTCCTACAAATTGTAAAACTGTGACTACAAGTTGCTATATAATCCGAATCATCAATTAAGGTGGCTGCCCACTCTGCCGATTTTCTAATAGCAGTAACGGATTGATTAGATAATTCTTGTATCCGAGAAGCAGCAAACTTTTGAACCTCGACCAAATCATCTTCTTCCAAATGATTAACTTCGTAAACGATTTGGGCCACCAAATTTTGTACTGAAGCCATGTTAGGTCTTATCAAAAAAAGCTCTCTACCTAATTCGCTGAAATCTTCAACAAAGTCTTTGCAGGTCTCACTCTTATTTGTCTTAGAAAAGGATCTAAGCAGATCTAGAGCATTGAGCGCTATTTGGATAGCTCCACTCGACATATCAAACGCGATTTTCCTGATTTTTTCAGAAAACAAAATAAAACATTCCATAAGTTTTCCTTAAAATGTACCAAACTTAACTTCGATAGTATCGTTTATTTCTGCTAAGGCATAATTACCTTTTTTGGCGGGTCCCGGATTCACAATCAAGGTTTCTCTGATATAATCGATTCCTGGTGCTTCATGAACGTGACCACAAAAAACTGCAAGCGGTTTCTTTTCTTCTACGAAAAGTCTTACGCTTCGACTTCCAATATGTTTATTCATATAAGCCATGTCTATTTGTGTGTTAAATGGGGGAGTATGGGATAAAATTATCAACTTCTCAATTGAAGGACAAAGCCTAAAACCCTCATTCAATGAATTCATTAACCAATTATCTGGAAACTCTAGAGGTGTTTTTAAGTAACTAGACGGTGCGCCTCCAACTCCGATAAATGTGTAATCTTTGATTTTTACACATGAAGCATGAACATTTATTGCATTCTCGATTGAATCTTTAAAAAATGAGGATAGATCACAATTACCGGGCACATAAAGTAACGGCAAATTCAAGCTAATAAGTGGCATAAACAAAGATTCTGCCTGATTTACATTTCCAAAGTTTGTTATATCACCACAGACCACAATAATTTCAGCCTCAACCCTCTTTACTGTAGTTGCTGCTTTCAGGAATGCCTCACGGTATCCATGAAAATCAGATAAAATCAACGCACGCACTTAATATAACCAACCAAACTTTTTATTGATATAAATTTTAGAATATTTTTGATTCACAATAGTTTAATATTTTTCGCATTCGAAAGTAAAATTTTGTTCTTTTCTTTGAGAAAGTAGTTCATAAATATTTTAAGACATAATGCGTCAAATCAGTTTTTTGTTAGGGTCAAAAGACTTAACAGAATCTACTATTCTCTATTGAGACACAGAGGGTTTAGAAGTTGAGAAGCGATGCAATAAAAATTGGTGTTCAAAGGGCTCCTCATCGGGCCTTGCTAAAGGCACTGGGAATCACCGACAATGACATGTATAAACCATTTATTGGTGTAGTGAACAGCTTCACAAATATTGTTCCGGGTCATATGCATCTAAATCAAGTTGCCACCGCAGTAAAAGAGGGGATAATTAGCGCAGGAGGTGTTCCCTTCGAATTCAACACTATAGGCATCTGTGACGGAATAGCCATGGGTCACAATGGTATGCGGTACTCTTTACCTTCTCGGGAATTGATCGCCGACTCGGTTGAAGTTATGGTTCAAGCTCACAGATTTGACGGGATAGTTCTCATTAGCACTTGCGATAAGATAACCCCAGGAATGTTGATGGCCGCTGCTAGACTCAACATCCCCGCAATAATGGTAACAGGTGGTCCAATGCTTTCAGGGGTTTACAAAGGGAAAAAAGTTGGAACTGACTCGATGTTTGAAGCGATAGGTAAAGTTGCTGCAGGTAAAATGGATGAAGAAGAACTGAAGTGTCTTGAAGATGTAGCGTGTCCCAGTTGTGGATCATGCAATGGATTGTTTACCGCTAACACTATGGCATGTGTAACTGAAGCTTTAGGAATGTCTTTGACTGGATGTGCTACTCCACTTGCTGTAAGTGCTGAAAGGTTACGAATCGCAAAGGCAACAGGAGAAAGAGTTGTTGGATTGGTAAAAGAAGATTTGAAGCCTCTGGATATTCTATCGTTGAATGCTTTTGAAAATGCCATTATGGTTGATATGGCCCTTGGAGGTTCCACTAACACGGTGTTACATGTTACAGCAATCGCTAACGAGGCAGGAGTAAACTTGCAGTTATCACTCTTTGACAAGTTAAGTAAACGTGTTCCCCATATTTGTAGCATGATTCCAAGTGGACCATACGATATGAAGGACTTAGGTGAAGCTGGAGGAATCCCTGCAGTAATGAAAGTTCTGGAAGATTCACTTCATCTGAACTCTGTCACTGTTACTGGAAAAAACATTAAAGAAAACATCGAATCTGTGGTGGTTAATAACCCTGAAGTGATTCGTTCACTAGATAATCCAGTTCATCGGGAAGGAGGAATAGCAGTCTTGAAAGGAAACTTGGCACCTGATGGAGGAGTGGTTAAAGCTGCGGGCATATCAACAAACATGATGGTTCATAGTGGTCCTGCAAAAACATTTGATTCTGAAGAGGCTGCAATGCAGGCGATATTAGACAAAAAAATCTGCATCGGAGATGTAGTAGTTATCCGTTATGAAGGTCCGAAAGGCGGACCAGGAATGAGAGAGATGCTTTCTCCAACAGCCACTATAGCAGGAATGGGACTTAGCGAATCCGTTGCTCTTATCACAGATGGAAGATTTTCTGGAGCCACTAGAGGACCATGTATTGGTCATGTGTCTCCTGAGGCTGCTGTCGGTGGACCTATAGGGTTACTTAAAGACGACGATATAATAGAAATAGACGTCCCAAAAAGAAAACTAAACGTGAAACTAAGCGAGGAAGAATTAGCGAAGAGGGCGAAAGCTTGGACGGCTAAGAAACCAAATGTTACGAAGGGTTACCTAGTACGTTACTCCCAAGTTGTTCAGTCTGCACACAAGGGAAGTGTGCTAGAAAAATGTGAGGGCTCTCAATAATCAGAAAGTTAAACACGTTAATGTTGAATGTTCAATTTATTCAATTATACTGTGATACCAATTCAAGATATATTCAGGCAAACTGAGACCTTTAACGTTGAGCTTTGCTGTCAGGAGTATAGGAAGACAACTCAATACATAAGCAGCCCTCATGTAGAATCTTCGCGGTTTTCCATGCTCAACCGCTTCCTCAAGCAAAATCTTCATGTCAGAATTAATGTCTAAACCTGTTCCTTCATGTCCAATAATCGAATATACAGTTCCCCCTAAGCCCCTAAACCTGTTACACCAACCTACAACAGGCTTTGTCCTTCCTGAGTAGGATATTAGAATCTCTAGATCCCCAGCTCTTGGATGAGGAGTGTTGACTCCTCGTGCGATGTAAACGTTATCTCCCAAAAACTTTTTTATGTGAAACAACCGAACAGCTGTCATTTTTGCAACTTCTTCAGCTGTTCCTCTTCCACCTAAAAACACGTCACTACGTCTTTCCAGAATATTTAGGGCGGCCTCTGTAGCTTCAGAATGAATTGCATTCTCGGTAATGGTCCTCAAAAAGGGTGCTTCTTCAGTTATTAGATCAAGTACCCTATCTACAGAACTCTTTTCAGATATAGCTTCAGTAATCATTTGTAACAAAAAAAGGCTACCCAGTTCAAAGAGGTCGCCCATTATTCCTGTTTCGCTATATGGTTCTGATGAGGGTAACTGTTTTTTTTCTCTGCCCTCTACTGTAACTACATGGCCGTACTTCTTTACAATCTTTGAAAGTGAAGAGTTGGCGTTAGAGGTTATAAGTCCCATCGTAAATTTGTTGCTACCAGTTTCTAACAAATATTTTTCCAGCTCTTCAGCAAGATGCATAGGATCATCGGATTCTCCGCTTCCAGAATTGATAAGAAGAACAATTTTTTTGTGTCTTTTTTCAAGTTTTGATGCGGCATCTAGCATACCTCTTCCTGGAAAACCGACATCTTCTCGCGTGATAACTACTTTTGGCTCCTTCATCATGGCTATTTGACTCATTGCTATGTTCAAGGAGTGAAGGGATCGTCCTGAACCACCGCAAACAATACAATCAGCAGCTTTCAGATCTTCGTACAAAGCAGACAAACTTTTCTCTTTTAATTTCAAAAGATTATCGTTGATGCGCTCAACATATTCTACTCCAGAAATATTTTCGGTTATTTTTATCACATCCACAAAGATATCGATTGTTAAATCTATACGCCCGTTAAACTCATTTGCTAAGTGAAACAGGGTTACCGGTTATCATCTAATAACTATTACCATAATGTCGTCATAAGCTATAAGTAGTGTATTTATAGCCAAAACATGTTCACGAAACAAGAAAAAAGAGCTGCATAACATTCTAATAGTTCCAGAAGAGTGCAATACAAGGTAAAAATGTGTGGTGCCTCTGCAGACGATTACATTAACGAGTCTATCAAGGTGCCTTCTTTTGAAAAAATTCAGGAATTGGTTGAAACTGAATTTGAAATAGAAGAAAGTTATGTTGACCATAATATCCCAACATTCCACATAAAATATAAAGAGAACTCAAAAGAAGCTTTTCTCCGACTTATGCAAAGTCTAAAGGCTCTGGAGTCTCTTCCAGTTCTAAGACAAGAAGGAAAAAAAGTTGTTCTCCAAGTCTTGCCAAAACCAGAAATAAAGCCGAACAAAAACACGGTAAACATCGCGTTGTTTTTTGCAACACTTGGAACAGTTTTTGCTTCAGGATATCTTTACTCAGGTAATGTTATTGACGGTCTCTTGTTTACTACCGCGATCATGGCTATACTTGGTTCTCATGAAATGGGGCATAAACTATTGGCAGACAAACATGATGTTGATGCCACGTACCCCTATTTTATTCCCGGTCTTCCACCGATTGGCACTTTCGGAGCATTAATTCGACAGAAAGCTCTTCCACCAAATAAAGATGCCCTGTTTGACATCGGTTTCACAGGACCAATAACAGGTTTCATAATAGCTGTGATAGTTACAATCATCGGAGCTCAAATTTCAGTTGTAGTTCCACCTGACCCAAGCATGGAAGTCATCCCCATAACTGAGCTGTACCCTTTGATTTACAGATGGATTTTCCAAATTTTCCCACCAAGCACTAGCGGAGTGATAACGCAGCATCCTGTTGCCTTTGCAGGTTGGGTTGGCATGGTCATCACAATGCTTAATCTGGTACCTTCTGGCATGTTTGATGGGGGCCATGTAGCTAGAAGCTTAATGAGCAATAGGATGCACCAAATCGTTTCATACGGAGGCATAATCTTGTTAGCTATTATATGGTGGCCAATGGCAATACTAGCTCTCTTTTTTTCTGCTGCTAAACATCCCGGTCCTCTGGATGATGTTTCTACACTAACAAAAAGCAGAAAACTTGGTGCCATAGGACTAGTTGCAGTTTTCATCCTTTCAGTGGTTCCGATGGGAATACCATTTTAATCAGAGCATCGTAGTTTGCAGAGCATCAGACAATAGGGCATCTATATGCTTTTCACAACTTTTTCAGCGAAAATCTTCAATCCTTCCAGGTTAGGTGTATCAGCGAAAAAAAGCATAAAATGTGTCACTCCAAGATTTATGTAAAAACGAATTTGTTTGAGGTAATTTTCTGGAGTACCAACAAAGTTTGTTCTCATAAAATCTTTCACCTTAATACCTTTCGGGACCCACTGAGGAACCTTTTCTTCTAGGTCTTTTTTGTCTTTTCCAATGAATATCTGTCCTACAGGCCAGCAGGACTTCTCGATGTGATCAAAAGGTCTACCCACAACTTTGCAATTGTTTTCTAAAATCTTAAGCTTATGCAAATATAATTCCGATGATTTGAGATAGCCCCAATCGTACCTATCTGCATATTTTGCAGTTAATCTCAACATCAATTTTTCTCCGCCTCCACCTATAATGATGGGGGGATTGGGCTTCTGAATTGGCTTAGGTTCACAGACAGCATCATTTACAACGTAATATTTTCCGTTGTAGTTTGTTTTTTTCTCGGTCCATAACTTTCTTAGGATTTCAACTGCTTCATCCAAACGTTCTATTCTAACTTTTGATGAATGGAAAGGAAAACCATAGGCATTATGTTCGTTATTCTGGATACCTGCTCCTATTCCTAGCTCAAGCCTTCCATTTGTTATATTATCGACTGTTGCCGCCATTTTGGCGAGTAAAGCCGGATTCCTGAAGTTGTTGCAGGTGACCATCGTTCCAAGCCTTATCGTTTTAGTTACTTGTGAGAGCGCTGAGAGGGTTGTCCAGCATTCTAGAATCGGTATTTTGTTTATCATAATATGATCGTCTAGCCAAACTGAAGAATATCCTAGCAGTTCACATTCTAAGACGACATCTTGGAGTCGATTAAATAATTGTGTTTGTTTTTCGTTTCGAAAAGCATAGAAGGGAAGAAACACGCCAAACTTGATTTTATCCAGCACTTGTATATCTCCCAGTTTAGTTAATATTCCTTTCAAGTTTTTAATGAAGAAGTTGACACTAAAAACTAATATGGTTAAGTTTTCGGGCGAATATTTTTTGTAACAATGAAAAGAAGGTTCCAGAATATTGAAGTTCAGAAGATTTCTTCAACTATAGCGTTAGCTTCTAGTGTACTGCAACGTAAACTTTCTTTTTGTCTAGTTTGTTTTCGTGCCAATCCGTGTCTAAATCAACCCGCTTCTCAAGAACATGAACTTTTTTGGCACGAACAAGCTCCTCCATCTTTGCAAGGTATGGTTCAAGCAGCAGTATGTCATTTGGGTCGAGCTCTGCAATGTGAACTGCTTTAACTATGTCTGTAGGTGAGAATCCCAACTCTTTCCTTAGCGCTTGAACTCGGCGAGCTAAGTCACGCATTAAACCTTCTCCTTCTAAAGTGTTGTCACGAATCTTGTCAAGCAAAACATATATTTCACCTTCAGAAGCCACTGCCCACTTGTTATTGTCGATCTCAGGAAGTTCATCTAAATATTCAACCATTTTTATGTTTGCAAGTTCAAGAAACAACGGTTCCAGTTTCTGGATTGCTTTGTGAACCTTTTTAGACGCTATAACTACTGCTTTTGCCAGTGGCCAGCGTCGTTTAAGTTGGGCGTCCTGTCGAGCAGAATATAGAATAGGAAGAGTCTGTAGTAATGTCTCGAATTCTTTTTCCAAGGAAAGGTTTTCTAGGTTTTTGTCGGGCGTAGGCCAGTTTTCCAGATTTACTGTTTCTGGGAGGGAATCATCCATTATTTTATAGACAGTTTGAAATAATGCTTCACTCAGATATGGTGTAGCAGGGTTAATGAGGAGAACCAACGTTTTTAACGAGTACCATAGAGTTGAGTAAACAGCTAGTCTACGGTTCAATGTTTCGGGGTCGTCACTCCACAGATCTTTTCTAATCATTGGTACATATTCGCGGCTCAAAATGTTAACTATGAAATCTTCCAGTTTAGATAAGGCGAAATTGAATTCGCATTCCTCTGCCATTTCCGTAAACTCTCGTACTAATCCTTGGAGTTTTGATAGTAACCACATGTCTGGTGGGTTCAATGCATCCTCTTTGATAGCCGATTGAAGTGTATGTTTTTTTGGATCAAAGTTGTCATATTTGGCATTTTGCATGAAAAAGTTGTGAAGATAATATAGAGTGCTCAAAACTTGGTATGGTCGTCCCTTCAGTTCGTTAGGATCGAAGTTCATGGAATCAATTGGCGAGCATTTCCACATAAAATAGAAACGTGTAATGTCTGCTGAGCGTTCATGCAATAGTTTATTTATTTCTAAGACGTTTCCAAGGCTCTTGCTCATTTTTCTACCTTTTGCGTCCAAAACAAAGCCTTGAAACAGGAACTCTTCGTATGGTGCTTCAGGTTTACCCGTATATATAATGTGTTCGAGAAGAAGCGAGTTTGCCCAACCTCTAGTCTGATCTACTGCTTCAGTTAGAAAGTGGGTTGGAACCAAATCTTTGAATTCCTGGTCTGTGAAACGCGCGTAAGGTGAAGCTCCGCTGTTATGCCAGACATCCAAAACAAAGGACTCTCTGATCATTCTGCCACCGCATTTGTCGCATTTCAAGACTATACGATCAATCCAAGGTTTGTGGAGCTCAAAATCGTGGTTTGGAAGTTCTAAAGCTTTTTCACGAAGTTCTTTTTTACTTGCCACCAACGTTTTTTCGCCACATTTCTCACACACCCATATGGGCAAGGGTGAACCCCAGACGCGATCTCTGGAGATGCACCAGGGTTTTCCTTCTTTTAGGAAGGAAAAAAATCTATTTTTTGGACTTTCGTAGAAGTATTTTACTTTTTGTGCAGCTTCCATTACTTTGTCGTTTATTTTGTTTGTCCAGATAAAATATTCTCTGCGTGCCAGCCACACAAGTTTATGGTGAGATCGCCAGCAGGTTGGGTACTCATGCTTGACTGTACCGATTTTTAGTAATAACCCCCTATTCTTTAGTTCCTCCACAACCATGCTATCTGTTTTTCTGACAAAATAACCTGAGAATTTACCTGCGTCTTCTGAGAATAATGCCTGTTCATCGAAGGGCGCAAACATTGGTAAATCGCGTTTTTGTGCTGCTGCGTAATCGTCTTCCCCGTTTGCTGGGGCAAGGTGAACTATACCTGTAGCAGTGGTTACATCCACAAAGTCTTCAGCAACAACACTATGGATTAATGGGTACTGGTCCAGTTCTGCCTGTTTGGGAATAATGTCCTTAAATGGGTAATCATATTTTGTGCCAACAAGGTCTTTTCCTTTAAAAGTCTCGTCAATTTTGAAGTTGTCTATTTCAAGTTCTTGCATTATTGGTTCGACGCGGGCTTTCGCTAGAATCCATGTCTCAGATCCAACTTTTACTCGAGAATAGTCTTCTTTTGGATTAACACCTATGATCAAATCTGTAATTAGAGTGAAGGGCATGGTGGTCCAAACTACGAAATAATCGCTTTCTTTTCCACATATTTTAAACTTAAAGTACATGGATGGATCTTCTACTTCTTTATATCCGAGGCCCACTTCGGCGTTGCTAAGGGACGTTTGACAATGAGGACAATAAGCAACAACATAATGTCCCTCTCCTAACATGTTCTGTTCCCATGCTCGCTTAAGGTACTGCCATTCACGTTCGATGTAGCGATCTTGATGGGTGAAATATGCTTTGTCATGGTCTATGAACATGCCAAGCAGTGTATCAGCCTCAACCCAAAGGCGGTGATACTTCATGATGCTTTTCTTGCATTCTTCAACAAATCGTTCTTCGCCTACCCTTTCAATGAGTTCTTTTTTGTTTTTTGCGCCTAAAGTTTTTTCTACTTCAAGTTCTACAGGCAAGCCTTGTGTGTCCCAACCTGCCCAGAATGAAACCGCGTAGTTTTGCATAGTTTTGAGGCGAAAGTGGAAATCTTTTATGACTCTACCTCGGGCATGACCAACATGAGGGATTCCATTTAATGTTGGGGGTCCTTCAACATACCCTAAGTTTTTTTTGTTATTTTTTTCTCGATATTCTGAAATTGTTTTAAGTGTTTTATTTTTTTCCCAAAATGCACGAACTTCATTTTCAAGCTCTAGTGGGTTATATTTTTGGGCCAACGATAAGTTAGAATTAGCCTTGAATTTCGCGGTCACCGCTCATCCACGACACCAGATTAAACCCTTGAACGTAAACCATAAATATAAAGCTTTAAGGAGTCATTTTTCTACTTGTACCAATCTAGGCTTTGTTCGATGTATTGGATCAAGCTGTTAAAGAATTCTTTAACGTCCTCAGCTAAACATGTTTGAGTTATGAGTTCTCTTGCCTGTTGTGCGTGTTTTTTTGAGGCTTGTTTTGCGGCATCTAGTCCTCCACTTTCCCTAAGCAGTTGTCTAGCTAGGTCTTTTTCTCCATAGCTTAGAAATTGTTTACCGAGAAGACATTTTAAGGCTTCAGCTTTTTTGGGATTTTCTGATTTTAGGGCGTAGATTATATGAAGGGCTTTCTTGTTTTTTGAGATATCTAGGCATGTTGATCTTCCATATTCTTCTTTCTTGGCGAAACTGTCTATGATGTCGTCTTGTATATCAAAGGAGTAGCCCATGTTCTCTGCTGCTTTGTTTAGCAGTTGCAAATCAACTTCTGAGGCACCACCTAAGATCGCGCCTGTAAGAAGAGTGACTTTGAAGAGTGTAGCTGCTCGTTTGCTTGCCATAACCTTCCACTCGTTCACAGATACGTCCTTCTGCTCAAACAGCAGGTCAAGGATTTGGCTCTCGTTAACGTCTTTGTAGCCCTCAGAGGTTAAACGTAATACCTTGTTGATAGTCTCCTGTGGGAAACCCGAGTCTATTATACTGCGGAAAGCCAGTGCATACGCGATGTTTCCTGCGAAGATCGCAACTCCGTCTCCGAATCTATTGTCGTATGGGCTGTATTTGTTCACAAACTTCTTGTGCAATGTGCTTCCGCCTCTTCTTTGGTTATCCAAGTCAACCATATCATCGTGAACGAGTATGGCGTGTCGATACAATTCGATACCGATGCAGACACACAAGATTTTCTCGTCAATCTTCCCCGTATAGCCCTTGTATGTGAGAAGCGTACTGCATGAAGCCAATCGTTTACCTTTTCGGAGAACAAACTCTCGAAGGTCATCATAAACATTACCGATAAAAGGATGATATGAAGAAGCTTCTTTGGTTGCATTATCCAGAATCGTTTTTAGGTTCTCGTCAATAAGTGCGCCATAAGTGTCTAACGTTTTTTCCCAACTCATATTTCACTCAACCAACAACAAATGTTACTTGAACCAAAAGAGTTTTGTAATTTATTGCTGAAAATTTCCTGTTTTCTTTTTATGTCGTTGGTCCAGCTCTTCGAATATATTGTTAAGGTCGTAACCTTTTTGGGCAAACGACACTAAAATGTGGAAAATCAAATCTGCGGCTTCTAAAGTAGCTTCTTTGGAGTTATCTGATTTTATTGCCAGAATAAGCTCTGTTGCTTCTTCACCTATTTTCTGGAGAACAGCATCTTCACCTTTAGAGGTTAAACGAGAGACATAAGATGCTTCACTTGGATTACGAATTCGCTCTTTTATGATTTCAAAAAGTCTTTCAAGCATCCTAGCATCAACCAATTTTTCGTCATTGGCTTTTAGGGACTTGAAGAAGCAGGTTTCTTCTCCAGTGTGACATACCACTCCTACCTGCTGAACCTTAAACAGTATCGCGTCATCGTCACAATCCAAAATCACATTCTGCACCAAAGAGTAATTTTTAGATTCTTCGCCTTTCATCCAGATTCTGCCTTTAGTTCTACTCCAGAAATGCATCCTACCACTTGACAAAGTCAAACGCAAAGCCTCCTCATTCATGTAAGCCTGCATCAGAATACGATTGTTAGACGTGTCCTGAACAATAACGGGAACAAGACCAGCCTCTTTGGTAAAATTCACTTTTACCACGAAATTATCAATCTCTTTTTTGTTCAACCTCAACAATATTTCATTCTCCCTTAGACTAGACGCATTGGCACCCCTTTCTTGGAAAGGTAACTCTTAACTTCTCCCACAGAAAACTGAGAACGATGAAAGATAGAAGCAGCCAAAGCAGCGTCCGCTTCTCCAGCTGTTAATACATCGTAGATGTGCTCAAGATTTCCAGCACCTCCACTAGCAATAATCGGTAATTTTGTTGCCCTACTCATCGCTTGCGTCAATTCTAGGTCATAACCGTCCTGTGTTCCATCGCAGTCCATACTTGTTGGCAAAAGTTCCCCTGCACCCAACTCTTTAACCGTTCTAGCCCAAACCAACGCATCAATTCCTGTAGACATTCTTCCACCCTCAAGGTATACCTCCCACCAGCACTTTCCCCTAGAAGTGTCCAACACAATCTTGTCAGGTAAATCTCCGTTCACGTAAACCCTTTTGGCATCTATAGCAACAACAATACATTGGCTACCAAAAATCGCGGCAGATTCTTCTATAAGTTTAGGCTTATTCACTGCTGCAGTATTAACAGAAACTTTGTCTGCTCCGCTAGAAAGTGCATTCTGTATATCAGTGATATTTCTGATACCGCCACCCACGGTAAAGGGAATAGATATCATGTCCGCTGTTCGCTTCACAACTTCCAATGTAGTGTCTCTTTTTTCATGAGATGCAGTTATGTCCAGAAAAACTACCTCATCGGCGCCCTGCTCTGCATAATCTGCAGCAAGCTCTGCAGGGTCACCTTCTATTTTCAGGTTGACGAACTGTACTCCTTTAACTACTTGTCCGTCTTTTACATCCAAACAAGGTACTATACGTTTAGTTAACATTCTTTACAGTCTCCAATGCTTCTTTAATCGTAAACTTTCGTTCATAAATGGCAGTACCAATAACTACTCCTTCCACACCAGTCTTGGTCAACGCCACCAAATCCTCAAGCTTGGCTACTCCACCCGATGCAATAACTGGAACCTCCACCGCTTCAACCAGGTTCAAAGTTTTTTCTATCTGCGGTCCTTTCAAGGTTCCATCAACGCTGATTGGAGTAAAGATCAAGGCACCAACATCCATGCTTTCAAAAGACTGGGCAAGCTCCAAATAATCTAAATCAGACGTATTCTTCCAACCATGAACTGCCACTTTACCATCTCTCTCGTCTATAGCAATGGCAATGGTCTCAGACCCAAAACAACGAACAGCCTCCTTAACCACTCTAGGGTTCTTTACTGCTGCAGTCCCAAAGATTATCCGGTATGCACCAATTTTCAGCAACTGGTCAGCTTTTTGGATGCTTCGGATTCCTCCACCAATCTGCACCTTCACACTTATGTTATCTAAGATTCTTGTGATTTCTTCGATGTTCTGTCCAGAGCCTAATGCTGCATCTAAGTCAATTATATGGATTAGTTCTGCTCCTTGCTTCTCAAGCAATTGAGCTGCATCTAAAGGGTCGTCATAATAGATTTTGTTTCGATTTGGATCTCCACGAAAAAGCCGAACACATTTTCCTCCCAAAATGTCAACAGCAGGAATAACCAGCATCTCTATTACCTCTTCACAATCTTAACAAAGTTATTTAACAGCATTAATCCTGTTTTGCTGCTTTTCTCTGGGTGAAACTGAGTTGCAAACAGATTCTTCTTCGTTACCATTGAAGGAAATCTTATTCCATAATCTGTTGTTGTAACGATAACATCTGGGTCTTTGGGTTGGGGATAGTACGAGTGGACAAAGTAGACGTAAGAGTGGTCCTTAACTCCGTCTAGTAGCGCGTGAGACTTGGCGAAGTCAATTGTGTTCCAGCCCATCTGAGGTGTTTTCATAGTGTCAGGTAACTTAACCACCTGTCCTGCGATGAAATTTAATCCTTTGATCGATCCGCCTTCGTTGCTTCGTGTGAAAAGAAGCTGAAGCCCCAAACAGATCCCAAGAATAGGCTTTCCGTTGTTCATTGCTTCAGCTAAGACATCGGTTATTGGTTCCATGTTTTTGACTGCTGGTGCAAATGCACCGACGCCTGGGAGAACTATAGCATCAGCATTGCGCAAATCATTGTGGTTGTGTGTGATTTGGACTTGGGCTCCAGATTTTTCGAGTCCTTTACTGATGCTTCTCAGGTTTCCCACGCCATAGTTCACAATAGCTACTTGAGGTATTGCTACAGAACCCCCTTTGCGCTTGGAATCTGATCTCCGATTCTTGGTTCAACTGATAATGCTTCCCTCAGTGCCAGCGCCAACGCCTTTACTGCAGCCTCAATTTTGTGGTGCTCATTGCTGCCATACAGTACACTCATGTGGATGTTGGCTTTCGAGGCTTGGGCTAGAGAGTCAAAGAAGTGTTCTATGTCCTCTGTTTTCAGGTCTTCAATCTGTGCTTGCATGATTCTAAGGTTTCGAATTGAGTAAGGTCTTCCGCCTAGGTCTACTGTGACTCTTGCTAAAGCTTCGTCCATTGGAACACATGCTGATCCGAACCGTTTGATTCCTTTACCCTTGTTTGTTGTTTTTTTTAGTGCCTCACCTAGGACTAGGGCTACGTCCTCGCTTATGTGGTGCTTCAGGTCTCCTTTTGCTTTGATTTTCATATCAAAAAGACCATGTTTAGCCAAAGTGACTAGAATGTGGTCCAGAAACATGATGCCCGTTTGGACATCTGAGTTTCCTTTTCCGTCAACATTTAGCTCCAAGGTTATTTCTACTTCTTTTGTTTTTCGTGTACATTCTATGTTTCTCAATTCAAAGACTTCCTTTCAGACTTGTAAACAGGTATGGAATATCATTCACATCAGTTACTATGACGTCAGCTCCATGTTTACTGTATTCAGTAAAAAGCGTATTTGAATCATCTGATGAGGACATGACTCCCAAAAAAAATAGGTTCTCAATTCCTTTTGTTTTTGCTTTTTCGACAAGTATGGCGTCTGCGATCCCGTCCCCCACATATATTACGCTTGTTCCCGTTTCTACTGTTTTTTTTATTAACTCAATGAAGAGAGTGGGGTCTGGTTTTCCAAGTTTTTCCATTTCAGTCTCAGATTTAAGGAGGTCTCCAAGAAATACAGATTCCTTTTCGTCAAAGTATTCTGTAAACCCGAATTTTTCTAGGATGTACATTCCCTGTGGTCTGGGTCTTCCGGAGTAGATTCCAAACGTGCCAAAGTGTTTGCGTAACATGTTCAAGGTTTCTTTAGTTGGGATAAACTCCTCTATTTCTATGAGGCTTGCATCAAAATTGAAGAATGGTATTGTGTTATAGACTTTTTTGAATAATTCTTTGCCTAGATAGAATTCCTCGAACAGTCGTTTAAGCAGGTCAGGTTTCTCAAGGTTGTAGGGTACGAGTCGTTTAACCAGCATCTCTTTGTCTGTTACAAGCTCGGGGTCAACGCCCACAAGAGATGTTTCTATCGGTTTTGGCTTATCTAGGCTGGCTTGAGCCAAAAACAGGTCTAAACCAACAATTTTATCGTCTTTTAAGTCGGCAAGATCAGCCAAGTTGATTCCATGGTGCCCGAGAAAGATACCTACCTTTTTCAAGTTTTGAATGAAACTTTGGACATCTGAAAATATGATTTTATTGAACTGTTTGGTGAAGTCTTGGAGGAGGTTTTTTTGTTCAAGTTTCCGTAGTATGAGATTTAGATAATATACAATCAGTGTATATGACAATTTCCAATCGTTATTATAAAGTCCCGTGTCCTTGAATTTCTGGATGTCCTGCATAGTAACAAGTTTTCCGTTTTCACCGTCAAGAATTAGTAGTTTTATAAAATAGTAATCAACCACGTTTCTTATGGTCTGACGATATGATTGGCTGGTTTGAGCAAGCACGCCATCGAAATCAAAGATTATCTTGCTTATCCTACGAAGAGGCTCTTCAGAGTCTTCCTGTAAATAGATCTGCTTTTCTTTGTTTAGCAACCGATAAGACATACTCACTATTCCTCTAACGACTTTTTTAGGGCTGAAATGAAGGCTTTGTTCATGTTTCTGGTTCCAACTGTAACCCTTATGCAATTTTTTAGAAGAGGCAGGTGTCCCCTATCTTTCACAAGGACGTTTTTATTTTCCATTCGTTCAGTTAAGGTTGTTGAGCCGAGTTTGTCTTTAGTTACTTTAAAGAGGATAAAGTTTGCATCTGAAGGATACGGTTCTACGCCACTGATTTGCTTCATATTATTCATTAGCCATTCCCGTTCCTTGACGACAAGGTCTATCTGTTCCTTGAAGTAGTTCCAGTTCTGTAATGCCAAAACTATTGTTTGTTGCGTCACGGAATTCACGTTAAAAGGTCCCACTACCTTCTGCACATACTTGACTACATGTTTACTTGAAACAAGATAACCAAGTCGAAGGCCAGCCAAACCGAACGCCTTCGAAAAGCTTCGCAAAACAGCAAGATTATCATAATCTTTAACCCGGTTTATGATCGAACTGGAAGCGAAGTCCACGTAGGCTTCATCCACAACAACGATGCCCTTGAATTCATCTAAGAGCCTTTTGATGTTCGATTCCTGAAACTGATTGCCCGTGGGATTGTTTGGAGAACAAACGAATAGAAGCTTCGTTTCTTTGTTTGCCCGCTTCAATATTGCATCAACATCTAAACTGAAATTTCTTTTTAACATAACCGCAACTTTTTTGCCACCATATAGCTCCGCAAAAAAGGTGTACATTGGAAATGATGGTTCAGCAACGATGATCTTCGAGCCTCTTCGAATAAACACTTTCATCAGTAGATCCATGATTTCATCTGCACCATTCGCCACAGAAATTTCAGATTCGCTGAAGCCAACAAAGTCTGAGATTGATTTTATTGCTAAACTTCCACGTGGTGGAGGATACTCTCGAACGTCAATGTTTCTGCATGCATCAAGCAAGAGCTTTTTGACTAGTTTGCTTGGTGTGGCAAAGTTTTCGTTCAGGTTCATCTTCACGATTTTTTCGTCAGGTTTCTGTTCAATGATTGTTTTGACTTCGTATGATGAAAGGTTTAGGACTTCCTTCTGAACCAGTTTTTTGATTTTCATTTTTCTTGATTCTCCCTTATTGATACAGCTCTTGCGTGTGCATCGAAGCCCTCCATCTCTGCGATGGCAACTGTTGTCTCTTTCAGGTTCCTGTAGCCTTCTTTGTTGCACTGAAGAAAATTCATTGTCTTAACGAAATCTAGACTTGAGAGACCGGAATAAGTTTTTGCGTAGCCCGCTGTGGGAAGGACATGATTCAATCCTGAAGAGTAATCACCAAACGATACTGGCGAGTAGCTGCCCAAGAATACTGCTCCAGCGTTTCGAATCTTGCCGAATACGTAATCTGGTGATTTCGTTTGGATTTGCAGGTGCTCAGGAGCTATCATGTTTGATAATTCTATGGCTTCTTCGATGTTTGGGACTATTACTATAAGCCCTGTTTGCAGAGAAGACTTGATGATGTCTATTCTGGAGAGATACTTCATCTGAGTGTAAACTTGGTCTTTTACTGCTGATGCTAATGTTTCAGATGTGGTTAGGAGAATCGCCCATGCTTGTGGGTCGTGTTCGGCTTGAGCAAGAAGATCAGCTGCGATGAAGGAGGGATTGGCTGTATCGTCTGCTATCACTAGGACTTCGCTTGGTCCAGCTGGAATATCTATGGATACGTCTCTGTTTACTTCGAGTTTTGCAGCTGTAACGTATATATTTCCGGGTCCAACAATCTTATCCACTTTCTTTATTGTACCTGTTCCATATGCCATTGCAGCTATAGCCTGTGCTCCACCAACTCTATAGAATTCACTCACTCCAGCAATTTCAGCGGCAACAAGAAGGGAAGGATCAACGTCTCCTTTTTTACCCGGTGGTGAACAAACAATTACATTCTCGACCCCTGCAACCTTTGCTGGAACTGCACACATGAGTACCGAGGATGGATAGGACGCTTTTCCGCCCGGGGCGTAAATGCCAACAGATGCTAAAGGTCGAGTTACCTGACCTAATGTTACTCCTTCAGTAAGCTGCATGGCCCACTTGGTTTTAAGCTGTTTTTTATGAAAGGTTGCGATGTTATCTGCTGCTTTCTGTAATGCGGTGACTTGACTTTTTTCCAGCTTAGAGTATGCTTCTTTGATTTCGTTCTCAGATACCCTAAGTTTTGAAGTGCTAAGGCGAATCTTGTCGAACTTCTCCGTGTAATTCAGAAGGGCTTTGTCGCCCTCTTTTTTGACATCATCTATTATCATTCTAACCGCGGAAATTATATCAGTTAGATCAGTTTTTCCTCGGTTCAGTAGCGTCTTAAGCTCCTCTTTCCTAAAGTCTTTGGAGGAAATTATTCTCATTTTTTATTCCCTTTCCTGCAGTTTAGATTGCAGTTCGGTGATTTCTGTCTCGAAGGTTCTATACGCGATTTTGTTACAAGCTAGTCTGCTGGTTGAGCTAAGGATAGCTCCGATTATTCTGAGCTTGTTTTTGCGTAATGTTTCCCCGCTTGAAGTGATGTCCACGATCATTTGAGCCAAACCCAGTTTAGGCGCAAGTTCAGCTGTTCCGCTTACCTCAAGAACTTCTACCTGTTTTCCAAGTCTTTCGAAGTATTTCTTGGTGATGTTTGGAAATTCGGTTGCTACCCTAGTCAAAGTGGGGACATCAGCTACTGTGGTGATTGGTGATTTTTCGGGCACTGCAACGATGAGAGTTGCCTTTCCGAATCCTAGATCAAGTAACTCAAGAACGTCGGCTTCTCTTTCTAGAATTAGGTCGTGTCCTGTAATTCCTAAGTCTACAGCACCATAGTGAACATAAACGGGTATATCATTGGCTCTAGCAAATATTGCCTCGTATCTGGGGTCAGAGGTTTTGGAAACATATGTTCTTTCTTCTTCTAGAACTGTTATTTCTGCGCGGGTTAACGCATCCAGTGAAGGTTGCTTGATTCGCCCCTTGTTTGGTATTGCGATACGAATCTTTTTCATTTTAGGATCGCTCCATGATGTTTCTCAAGAAATTTTTGAGGGTTAATTTTTTTGATTCTCCCGTTTTTATGTAATAAATTGTTAGAAGATCTTTTGGAGACATATCAACTGAAATAACGTAATCTGCAGCAGTGATCTTCGCATATTCTATTGTTTTTTCGATGGTTCTTCCTGTAACTTCCAGCGAAGTGGCAACTCCTGCATCACGAAGAGTCTTAACAACCTTCATTGCACTTTTTCTGAAATTGGATGACACAACAACTCTTGTTTTTTTAGTGTTGGGTATTTCGAAGCCCTGCGCTGTGAGGGCTTGAAGGAGTTTCCCGATTTCCAATGCGAATCCGGTTGCGGGTAACTTAAGTTTTCCAAATTTTTCGATGAAGTTATCATATCTACCGCCGCTACCGATTGGAAGACCTAAGTTTGGAACTGAGGCCTCGAACACCATTCCGGTGTAGTATTCGATCTTCTTAGTTAAGGAAAAATCGAAGAAAACGAAGTCTTCTATTTCATAGTCCATCAGGGTTTTCTGAAGTTCTATAAGGTTTTCTAGCTGATTTTTGGCTTTGTCATATTTTGAACCTTTAAGTGAAACAGAAGATAATTCAGTTAATCTTCTGCATCTTGAAAGCTCAAGAAAGATATCTCTCAGGTTTGATGGGAAACTGTTCTGTTCCATGAAGTTATTTAACCCTACAGAGTCTCTACATGCTAGTAAACCCTGGATCGCAACTTTTTGTTGTTCATCTAATCCAGCCACACTCAGCAGGTCTTTAAGTAGACTAGCGTGACCTAAATCGACTCTTACTTCATTCAAGCCTATTTGTTTGAGGGATGATATGAAAAGAGACAATATTTCTCCGTCAGCTTCTGGCGTGTTGCAACCTACAAGCTCAACTCCTGCTTGACAGAATTCTCTTTCTCTTTTTAGATATGATTGGTTATACCTGAAAACGTTGTTGATATAGAATAGGCGAATCGGTTCTGGTGCAGATTGCATTCTGGTTGTTACAATTCTAGCGACAGGTGCGGTCATTTCTGCTCTTAGTGCCAAAAGTTTTCCGTCAAAATCTTGGAACTTGAACATTGTGTCGACAAGTTCTGATCCAACCCCTGTAGATAGAGTTTCTACAAATTCGATGGTTGGTGAACGAACTTCATTGTAATTCCATAATTCAAAATTTTCTTTTAGTTGGTTTTCTATGTAGCGATATTGTGTGACTTCATTAGGTAGAACATCTTGCGTTCCTTTTGGGGTGTGTAGACGTGTGAATGTTATTCCTCCTTGTGCATCTTTTCGTCCTCTGTGGGTAATTTGTGGGTTGAAACCCATATTCCACACATCTTATATAAAGGTTTCCAGAAGAAATATTGGAGACCATAAAACATGCGGATGACCGAAATAGTTAGAGTGGATTCACGCGGAAGAATAACAATGCCCTCATCCATTCGTGAAGCCATAAGGCTATCAGAAGGAATGTACGTAATGTTGATAGCCGATCTGGACAAAAAAGAACTGCGAATCGCACCATTCGCTGATCCCGATGCAAAACTGGTTGAATTAAGCATCACATTTTCAGATGTCCCGGGTGCTCTAGCAAAAGCGGCAAATATTCTAGCTGATCAGGGGGTTGATTTATTATCGAGCGAATCGCGCACTCTTCGGAGAGGAAAATCGGCTGAATGGATTATTATAGCTGACGTTTCTAGATGTCAATGCAATCTAAAAGAATTGGAACAGAAGATAGTTGCAGAAGCCACCGCAGAGGACGTCCAGTTTCGAAGTTACGCTTAAAGGGAATTCTGTAATTAATTCATATAAAGTTAATTTTTATCGGAGTGATTTAGACGTGGAGGAGAGGGACTATGCGTTATTCGGAATATTAGGATCCTTACTGGTTTACCTGTCAATTGCAGTTTCTCTTATTATTTCACCGTGGTTTAGTTGGGAAACCAACGCCCTAAGTGATCTTGGAAATGCAATAACCAGTGACGCTGCAGCAATATTCAATCTTGGGTTGCTGCTTTCCGGTTTTCTTCTCATGATATACTCAGTTACAGCTTTCAAAAAACATGCTAAATACAGCAGCTTCTGTTTGTTGGTTTCAAGTTTTTTGGTTCAGTTAATCGCTGCATTTAACGAAACTTATGGATCAATTCATTTCGCGGTTGCGGTGCCCCATTTTGTAATGCTGAGTTTAACTTCAATCGTATATACTGTAGAAAAAAAATCAGCTTTTGCTTTTGCAACATTCCTAGTGGTCATGTTCTCATGGTTGGTTTACTCATTAAACTTATTCAACATTGGTATTGCAGTTCCAGAAACTATTTCAAAACTTGTTGTAGCATGGATCATGTACTCTGCTATCAAAATTTATTTGGGTAAAAAATTGGTTAGTACACTGTAATACTTCTGGTTCCAGGCAGTTTTCGTATTTCACCGATGAGTTCCGAGGGAATGTCTCCCTCTAGAATCAGGGTTAAATGTGGATGTATACTTGTGCTTGGGTCTTCTGCTAAAGCTTGTCTTATACTTAATCCATATTCCGACACTTTTTTTGTAACGTCCGCTATTATGCCTTTCTGATGAGCGTTTTCAGGGACAAAAACGATAACACTTAGGTTGAACTCTCGAGCAACCTCTTGAAGCGAACACACCTGTCTAAGATTCTGTGTAGATGTTCTTCAGTTCAGGTCTTGACAATATTGTTTGGACTGTGCTATCAACTGCTCGCCGTTCAACACCCACTTCTTTTCCGATTTGGGTGTGCGGTATCTCTATTTCGCCACTAACGACTTTACCCTCTTTGTTGATTTGGAATCCCCGCTCAAAGAGGAGTTGGGCAACACGTTGTTGTGCGGGCAAATCTTTAAAATATTGTTTGATTTGACTCCACATATATTCTACACTCGGTTGTTTTTTGTACGGCAAAGCTTATATAAATGCTTCAGGGTAAAAAAAGTTAATTCTCAAATCCGAATAAAGAAAGTGATTATACATGGTATCTAAAAAAATATTGTTAGACGAAGAAGAAATTCCAAAACAGTGGTACAACATTTTACCCGACCTTCCCAAGCCACTACCACCCATGATTCACCCACAAACAAAGGAACCGGTTCAGCTACCGCCACCTCTGTTTCCGCTTGAGTGTCTCAAACAAGAGTATAGTACGGAACGCTGGATAGATATCCCAGAACCAGTTCGAGAAGTATATCGAATTTGGAGACCCAGCCCACTTTTTAGAGCAACGGGTCTAGAAAAGGCATTGAAGACTCCCGCTAAAATCTACTATAAGTATGAAGGAGTTAGCCCTGCTGGAAGCCATAAAACAAACACTGCTGTTGCACAAGCGTATTATGCAGCGAAAGAGGGGTTGGAACGAGTAACAACAGAAACAGGGGCAGGACAATGGGGTTCCGCTTTATCTTATAGCGCCCAGTTGTTTGGAATTGACGCTACTGTTTACATGGTAAGTGCAAGCTATTATCAGAAGCCTTATAGAAAGATTATGATGGAAACTTGGGGTGCCGAGGTTTTTCCAAGCCCAACAAATAGAACTAAAAGCGGAAGAGCTATTCGAGAAGCTGATCCAGACAGTACAGGTAGTCTTGGAATAGCTATCAGCGAAGCAGTTGAAGAAGCACTTACAACAGATAACGTGAAATATACTATTGGAAGCGTTGTTAACCATGTGTTGCTTCATCAGACGGTAATTGGACTTGAAACCCAGAAACAATTAGCAATGGTGGACGAGTATCCTGACCAAATTATTGGCTGTATTGGAGGCGGAAGCAGTTTCTCAGGACTCTACTGGCCATACTACCACGATAAAGTTACAGGCAAAGCCCAGAAAGAGGCAGAGTTTATAGCGGTTGAGTCTTCGGCAGTTCCTAAAGTCACAAAAGGATACTACACCTACGATCACGGAGATACAGCGAAAATCATACCTTTGGTTAAAATGCACACAGTAGGTCATACATTCATACCTCCACCAATTCACGCTGGAGGATTACGTTACCACGGAATGGCTCCGACTGTCAGTCTTCTAAAAGAGGAAGGCGTCATAAAATCGAGAGCATACAACCAGATTGAAATATTTGATGCTGCGAAGCTGTTCACGCAAACTGAGGGAATAATTCCGGCTCCTGAGCCGTCACATGCTATAAAGGCTGCAATTGATGAAGCTCTCAAGTGTAAAGAAACAGGCGAAGAGAAAACAATACTGTTTCTGTTGTGTGGTCACGGTCACTTTGACATGAAAGGTTACGACGACTACAACAGCGGAAAGATGCTTCCATACGAATACCCCCAAGAGAAAGTCAATGAAGCAATGAAGAAACTAAAGGCTCTTTATCCTTGGCTCAACGACGATCTCACTAAAATGACATAAAACAATTCAAACAAATCCATCTCCCCCCTTTTCCTTTTTTTAATTCTCTAATATAATTAGAACATAATAAACAGATTACAGTCTAGATTTATCCATAAATATAACTAACCTTTTGTTATACGGTTGAAGAATAGCTGACTTTTTACAAGTAGCTAAAGTTGTTTAGCTGCCAAGACAATGGCTCTTGCGATCATAGAAACACCTATGATTATTATCAGCAGGGACCAGAATACGAACCATTGTGTTGTTTGTAAGAGAAAATTTTCGACAAGAATACCTGCACCCAGCCAAAAAACCAGGTTTCCCATGGTTTCTGCTCTTTTTCCCCAAGGGGATTGGGTAATAAATCGTAGCACCAACATTACAATTTGGAACAACACTAAAGCAAAACTGAATTGCACTATAGCTTGATAGAACACTGTGTGACTGCTTGGAGATGCAGGTGCAGGAAAAATGATGTCGCTGTTCGGAACATCTGCTAGTTCAAAACTTTTAAGGAAATCAATAATGTTACCAAATAAGTTTGGAGTGGTAACAAGGAGGAAACCTACAAGAACAAAAAAGAATCCTACTGAAATGGCGGTGAATATTCCTTCTCCTCCTATCGGCATAGGTTTCTTGTTTTCGTTCAAATTGTACACTTCAAGTACATTCTCAGGGTAAGAGCTTATAATATTTCCCAGTGAATAGTTGAAGTGCATATTTTAAATACTTAACAGTCAGATAATAGAATATTAAAGGTGAATTTTATGCCATATTGCCAAAAATGTGGTTCAGAAGTAAAAGAAGAAATGACGTTTTGTCCACAATGTGGCGCCACTTTAAAAGTTGAAGAATCTAAACCGCTAATGGCTCCTGAACGTTATAGGGGCGAGAAAGCAGAGAAGCAGGAGAAACAGGAGAAGAATGAAAAACAGGAAAAGATGGAGAAAGGAGAGCAACAAGAGAAATATGAGAAGCAACAATACGGTATTCTAGGTCCTCTAGTCGGCGGTTTAATTATGATACTAGTTGGCGTTATGTTTTATCTTTCAATAATCGGTGTTTTTTCTTTTAGTTCAATCCTCCCATTCGTTTTAATCATAATTGGTGCAATTGTCATACTGGGAGTTTTAGTGGGCTCAATCATGGCTAAAGGAAGAAACCCAAAACCATAGATGTACATCCAACAACCATCATAGAATAAGTTTCATAAACAGCCCATGCTGGTCGATGAGCTAGCCATGAATGGAGTAGACATTCTTAAGCAGATTGTTAAGCCGTGGCATGAATCCCTAAAGAACCCTGCTGAGGCTCAACAGCAAATTCTAAAAAAATTGCTTGAAGGATACGCTAAAACAGATTACGGAAAAAAGCATTCAGCCAACGAAATCAAAGCTGGGCAAATGTTTCGTGCAAAATTTCCAACAATCAACTACTCAGGTTTACGTCCATATCTTGAAGAAGTAAAAGCAGGCAACTACGTTACAATCCTACCTGAGAATCCTTTATGCTGGGTGATGACTAGAGGCTCGACAGGTAACTCTAAAGTTCTTCCAGTAACAAAAACTCATATTGAACATATTTTCTGGTGTGGAGCACGAGCCATAACAAACTATGCACTCAGAAAGAATAACATAGATGTACTTTCAGGAAAGATATTGAACCTCAATTTTCCTTCAGCAGTAACGAGTCTAGATTCTGATGGAAAAAAAATCACATATGGATACAGCTCAGGAACCTATGCGAAACTCAATCCTATACTAAATCAGGTTAGCCTTCTACCCAGACAGGAAGAAATAGATGAATTGGGCTCTGGAATCACCAGAACAGATTGGGAAAAGAGATTTGAACTTGTCTACCAACGGGCAATTGATCAACCAGTTGTAGCTACTATTGGTGTAACACCGGTTATCCTATCTTTTGCCAAATATATTATGCGTAAACACAAAAAACAACCTAAAGATCTTTGGAAATTTGAGGTGTTAGTATGTACTAGTGTTAGAAAGATCCAGTTCAAATATGGACCCATTCTTAGGAAATATTTCGGCGAGGTTCCAATAGTTGAAATGTACAGCGCCACTGAGGGAGCATTTGCCCAACAGCTTGACGATTTGCCGTATGTTTCTCCAAACTATGACACGTACTATCTTGAGGTTAAAACAGGAAAAGAAACTAAAATGCTTCATGAACTAGAACGGGGTGAATGGGGAAGACTCATAATATCATCTTGCCTATTTCCCCGATACGACATAGGCGATATGATTGAAGCCATGGGTAACAACTATTTCCGTGTCTTTGGAAGAGCTACAAGACGAACAATTCTAGAGCATAAACTTTACAGATTATTCTTTGGTTGGATCATCTAAAATTCTGTATTTTGGATAAACAGATCCATACGAAAAAGTAATCAACGCTTATGCAGCAAACCACTAACACTTAAGGTGTTACACTTGAAAGTACTTTTTGTGGAACCTCCGAAGGATTACTGGTTCGTTATGGGAGAATACCTTCCGCCTCCCTATGGTATTCTTCAACTCGCAGCTTATCTAAAAATCAGAAATCCAAACGCAGAAATCCAAGTGGTAGACTGTAACGCAGAAGGGTTAGACTGGCAACAACTAGAAAAGCGGATCGAATCTTTTAATCCAGACATAGTTGCCTCAAGTGCACTTGCTACATGCAACACATATGTTGCTTTAAGAACATTAGAAATTGCCAAAAAAGTGAAACCAGATATTCTAACAGTTGCTGGTGGACAACACTTTACGGTGTTGGCACAAGAAAGCATGGAAATGTACCCTGAAATCGACGTGATTGTCCGAGGAGAAGGGGAAGAAACGCTTGTAGAATTAGTTGAAGCTTCTGGAAACAAAAGATCTTTTTCACCAATAGAAGGAATCTCGTTTAGAAACAATAAAACAATTATTCATAATCCTTCACGACCTCTGATCGAAAACCTTGATGAGTTACCTTTTCCTGGATACAATTTTGTTGAGAATTTGGTTCAGAAGTATCATTTCACGGGTATGGCTGGTTCCAACACAAGATATGCACTAATTGAAGGCTCTAGAGGTTGCCCTCACAAATGCATCTTTTGCACACAATGGCACCATTGGGAAAGCAAATGGAGAATAAAAACTCCGAAACGGATCGCAGATGAGTTCGAGTATTGTTACGAAAAGTTTGGAAGCAAATTCCTGTGGCTAACTGACGACAATTATGGCCTAGGCAGACGTGCAAACGACTTGGCTGATGAGTTGATACAACGGGGCATCTCAGATGACATTATGTGGTTTATGCAGGTTAGATGCGATGACGTTGTGAATAATCCAGAAGTTTTACCAAAATTGCGAAAATCTGGGCTTCGCTGGGTTCTTTTAGGAGTAGAAAGCCACAGCTCAAATATATTACAATCTTTCCATAAGAAGACGACTCCAGAAGATGCGAAAAAAGCAGTGAAACTTCTAAAAGAGAACGATATTTTTTCTCAGGGTATGTTTATTATTGGGCAGCGAAAAGACACAGCTGAATCCATATCGGAACTTAGAGAGTTTGTGAACGATTTAGACCCTGACTTGGCAATATTTGCGATACTTACTCCGTTTCCTGGAACAGCTGTCTTCGAAGAGGCAAAACAGAACGGTTGGATCCAGGATTGGAACTGGGCAAATTATGACATGGTTCACGCAGTCATGCCAACTGAAACCCTTTCTATACGAGAAGTGCAAGAGGAACTCTATAAATGCTACAGAAGCTTTTTTGGTTCATGGAGTAGAAGAGTTGGTGGAATCTTCTCGAGGAAATCCTTGAAAAGAAAACTTTACAGGTACATGGCGACCCAAGGTATCGTAAAGCAGGTCAAAAATTTGTTCTGAAAGATGATGAGCCGTGCTACCCAAAAAAGTCCGCAGCTTAGACATAACATATCTAACATTCATAGCATTGCTTGGATTGTTTCTAACAGTAATGCTCGCATTTTTTCCACCCACAACAACAGAAAATATTCCTTGGAGAAAAACTCTAATAGGTGCAATCTTCAGCACCATCAGTTTCTTAGGATGTCTAGCAGTTTTTTCACCAAACCTTTGCACAAAAATCTTCAAACCCAAAAAGAAAATCCAAGGATCTAATTTGAACCAATTTTTTTCTCACAACAAATCTTCTTCTATGCAGGGTCATCATTCCAGCTGCGGAAAATTCACTACCCATACTTTCCAAATAAAAGGGAGGATATTCTGTGCTGCATGTGTAGGTCTACTCATTGGTGGACTCTTAACTCTAGCCGGTTCATTCCTTTACTTTTTCTTTAGCTGGAATTTATCAGAGAATAGTTTTCTTTTGGTGTTTGTGGGTGTATTGGGGGTTGGTTTTGGTTTTTTACAACAAAAGTTCAGGAGTCTAATCCGTCTATCTTTGAATATCGTTTTTGTTTTAGGTACTTTTTTCATCTTGATTGGAATTGATGAAATCACACATAGTTTACTAATTGATCTTTTTGTTGTTAGTCTGATTCTTTTCTGGCTCTTATGAGGATATCGTTTTCTCAGTGGGATCATGAAAGAATTTGTTTTGACTGTGGAATAGTTGATTGTGATTTAATTAACTAAAAAATAGAGAAGGGAAGGGTTAACTTCTGCGAGTATATTTGTAAAGTGCTCCAACAACGATTAGGGTTCCGAAGATTATTATTATGAAAGGCCAGATGTAATTTCCAAAGTTAATGTCGAGAAGAGATGATAACCCCCATAGTATAATTATTAATCCGAAGAATTAGGGCTACAATTATTCCACCATGAGGAAGACCAAAGCATTCATCTTCTGCTCGTCGTCTTTCACGTCTCATAGCGCGATAGCTTCCTAAGGGTTGCTGGCAGTTAGAGCAGACAGTCGCTTCTTCCTCGTTTTTGGTGCCACATTTAGTGCAATAAACCATTTTTTTCACCATTCAATATTTTTCGTTATAGACATTCCCACAATAATGCGGGCTGTAACAGTCTAAAAGACTATTGTTGTCTGTTGAGTATAAAAAATATTCCATCAAAATGGATATGAAACGGTATTAATTTTTTTTGACTTTAAGTGGTTATCGATATTAGTTTGGGGTTAAGTTTTGAAGAACTATTGTTGTCCAGAGCGTCGTGGATAAGCCAGATACACCAAAAATGTTAAGAAGATGCCAATTTTTTCAGTATTTTTGCTTCTTCTCTTAAAGCAGCTACTTCATTCTCTAAGCAATTGATCTTCTCTGTTGCTGCTTTTCTGAGTTCTTCCAATTCTGTAATTAAATCTGCTTTTTCTTGTTCGAGTTTCTTTATGTTTTCGAGTAGCAATTTTTTGAGGTGCTTGCGAATTGAATGCTAAGGAATTTAATGTCTGTTCACTTTTTTCGGTTAATGAGTAAACATGGATGGTTTGTGGTACAATGCTGGCTTCGTTAGAATCTCCGGATCCAATGTTGGCCGGTTTTTCTGGAGCAATGCAGGTTGGGCCATATTTTTTTGACCCAATGTTGATTCTTGTTAGACAGTAGGGGCAAGCAGAGTAGGTTTCTTCAGGTACAAATGAAAAGTTTGTCACAATAACGAGTTTTTTAAATGTTCGGTTACACTCTTTTTGAGGACAATTAATTGATGCCATTATGACCATGTGATTTTCTGGTTTCCCTGAATATTATCACTTGTTACGTAAAATGGAATATATTGGCATTAGTTATGTCTTGGAATTGACTAATGTCGTTTAATGGATACGACGTTTGATATGTTAACTATATTTGATCTGGTTAATTATTACAAAAATATTAAAAAAATTCGCAATAAATCAGCTAATTCCACAATTTTCCTAATATTTTTTCCAAAGTCAAGTGTCTTTATTTAGTAATGCCAACTTTTCTTCCAGTGCTAGGATGGTTTTTGACATGACCCGTTTCTGCTCTTTCTGATCTTCCTTACTCTTTTTTAGTTCTATCAAGAGCTTAATCTTCTCATTGTTAAGCAGCATAATCTGCTCTTTGAGATGGTCAAAGGTTTGCACTACGCTGTTCATGCATGAGCCGCACATATTCATTTGGTTCTCTTTAAGTTTTCTCGATACTTCGACTCCAGACATATACAAACCACAACAATAGATTTCTGAGTTTCACAGTAAAATGGTTTCCCATAAAATAAAAATAGACTAATCCGAATTTGACCTACAACATTAGTAAATTGATGGTTTTATCGTTTTTTATGCTTTCACGATTTTTTTGTTTTTTTAAAATAATCTTTTAATGGGTTCCAATAGAAGTCAATCCAGCCTTGCCTTAAATCAGCTTCTTGGGTAACTGGAACATCCGAATGTACCATTTTGATTTCTGTTTTATTTCCCAGATCTTTAAATGTTAATTCTAATCTTGAGGGAGGAAAGTCTTGAGGCCAATCTGTTGTAATCCAATTCTGTATTATTTTTTTTCCTTCTTCTAGTTCAAGATACTTACCCGTTATATATCCGTCCCAAGCTGAAAAGTTACTTCCGACATTTGGTTTTCCTGTAGCTTTGCTTCCTGTGAATTCGGAATGTTTCTTTGGATCGATAAACGCATTATAGACTTCTTTGTATGTTGCTGGGATAATAATTCTATCAATTATTTTTGATTTCTTTAATTGGCATTTAAAATCCAACTGTTTGACACAAATCTTACAGGTCTATTCGTCTAAAGATTTTACATATTGGGTTATAGTTAGCTTGATCTATCAAGGTAGACTGAACCTTCGTTGGGAGGATGATAGGCTGCATTTTTTGCTTTTTTCATAGCTTCCACACCATCTTCCCATGTCATCAATGGTGTGGTTTTAATCGATTCAAAGACACCACTTGCTAATAGAGCCATAGAAAGCGATGCAGCTGATATGTCATCGGGCATTGCTAGGACTGCCATTGAATCATACTCACCGAATGATAAATAAGCACAATCTATACTTCCTCCAAGGTTCTTAACCACTGGACCTGCAATTTCTAGACGGTCTTGAGGATCTCTAACCAGAGCAGTCCAAGCTTTGGTTTTATATTTAACTTGAACTAAATATTTCGGCATATAATCTTCACAATATCTATTAGTGGTTCATTTAGAATTAAGACTTTTCATAACTCAAAATGAAAGAAATATATGAAAAAGCAAAATTGAGATGCTATTCGATGTTTTTGGTTTTAGATAATAAAGAAAAAGAGAGAAAAAGTGTTGCAGAAGTAGATGCGAATCACTTTTTTGTCAACGAAATGCTTTTTTGATTAATTGGATTTTCTTTTGGATTTCTTTAGAGTGAATTTCTGGTTCATCAATCTTTGTTTGTTTCTTTTTAGAGTGCATGGTGTCGTATAGAGCCCAATTTGTTGTAAAAGTTCCCATTTAGTTTCCTCCAATTATTTGATTTCCATTCATGTTGTTTGTTCTCCCTGGGTTTCTATGGTTTCAATTTGAGTTTCTTCTGGAATTACTTGAGATACTGTAGCTTTCATTACAGGTCTTAAATTGCCACTATTACTGATTGCCACCCAGTCTGGTTGCATGTCAATAGTAACAGTCACTTCAGTTTCAGGTCCAATTTCAAAGCTAGTAATGACATCAATACGGTTTGACGGTACTTTAAGTGTATCAATTTTAATATCTTCTGGGTTTTGCAGGGTATCCAGTATCTGGATCTAGAACTAGTGGTTCACCGTCCTCGTCAACCCAATAGTAAGCCTGAGCATCTCTAACTTTCATGCGAATCTTGTTATAGGATCCCTCATAAACGTCAGCTTCAGCTAGAACCAACACTTCTTTATCTTGATACAGCAGAAGATCAAATTCCAGGTAATCTCGATTCTTCCCCAGGAGGTTTGTTAGCTCAATTGCATCTGAGATATCAATTGGAATCCATTCTCCATCTCCATCACCAGTTTTATGCACTTCAAGCGCAGTAATATTTATCCAAAGTTCATCGACATCAACAGGGGCGTCCTTCAAGAGAACAGTTAGTCTACCAGTTTCACTTCGAAAGCTTGGATTACTTTCCAAACCTGGTAAAGTGACTCCTGAAGCAACAACTGCAACAATTATTAGGATTGCCAACCAAGAAACCAGCAGCTATTCTTAGTCCAAGTTTTTGTGTTCCATTCTCCATTTTAAATCACTGAAACAAAATAATGCATGTCGCAGGATATAAGACAACGTTTTTGAACACTCTGTTCAAACAGTTGAACAGTCTATTCCTTTTTTTTGGGCCTACTTTGCCAAACTCTAATAGTTTCATACCAGAATATGGTAGTGCTAAGTGATCCGAAAATCAACGCAAAAATACTATAAAAATTAATGGTTCTTAATTGAGTTAGGAAGAAGATAAAAAGAGTTGAAATCATAGTCGCATATGTAATATGTCTGGGAATGATGACTCCTTTCCATTTCATAAACTGTTTTAACACACCAACATCAACGATCTCTTTAAGTTGATATTCTCCTACGTTTTTTTTAACTAATCCCAAATCCAATAGTTTATCCAAGTGATACGCAGCTAACGAGGGGCTTGAAAAGCCAAGTTCTCGTTGAATTTGTCGTGGACCAATAAATTGCGATGAAGAGTTCAAGAGATACCAATAGACACGTAATGTGTTACCTTTTAATTCGTTAGCCACGATTTGTTCTGACATAAAAGACTCACATAGGTTTTATTCAATTTTTCTTGAAATAGAGTGACTTTTGGTATAGAAAAATAATGTGAAGAGAAAATATTGATCAAACATAAGTGGTAAAAAGAAATGATTTGAAGTTACAGAAAATATGTGACCGTTAAAGGTTTGCAGAATTTACGGTTAGACTAAGTTGAAGTATTTCGTTTTTGTTTTTTGTATTTTAGAATCGAAATTAAAACAGTTACTGCAACAATCGTAAGAAATAATGTGAAAGGCGTGAATTCAGGGACGTCTTCTATAATGCTGGAATCCGTGATTAACCATTCTGCAGAAGCATCTATTGCAGTTCCGTTCACAAAAGCATCTGCCTCGAAAGAAAGTTTGGTGACAACTCCTGTTTCCTTATCCCAAAACATATCTACACTAAGATAGGAGTAGTCTTCTTCTGAAGTAAAATTATATGAATATATCAAATGATTGGTTTCTCGAGCTCCCCAAAAATATGTCTGAATTGAAGTTTCATTTATCATCTCATCCGGTTCAGATGTATAAAGTGAGTCCCCAGCATTCAAATCTGCTGCAATCAACCAACTTCTTAAATCTCCTTCTCCGGTTGTTAAATCCACTGAACCAACTTGGGAGTATTCTGTACCATTTTCATATTCAATAGTAAACAGTCCAGTAACGTTTGTTCCAGACACGTTTTGAATTGTCAAAGTGATTGTTCACCAATCAGAAAATCAGCAAAAGGAAAATCTTCAGATGTCATGTTTAATAGTGAATCAAAGTCCAGAGAAAGATTGTATTTGAACCAATCACCTTCTGAAACACCGGCTGTCCTTACTTGAGCATAACTTGATTGGAAAAGTAAAATGAAGACGAACACTAAAGAAAAAGAAATGAAAAGAGTTTTTCTATGATTCAAACTGAAAACCACCAGTATCTACTAAAGAATAGTAGTATTGGAAAAAATATGAGTTATGACTCTGCAATCCGTATCTATGATATGTTGATGCTTTCTGGGGTAGAATCCCAAAATCTAGTTTGGCGAGGTATTACACAGACTTTAATCCCGAGAGGTTACGAAAAATCTACGAAGAGGCTAACTTAAGTTTTACATAGTCACGAGGTAAAATCTTTGTCTCATTGTTTTTTAACATTTTTTCAGGATGGCTTTCATCTGGAATCCAAACAAAAGCTCATCTCCAGTCTTTACTTTCTTAACTAGTCGATCTATTCTTACTTTTTATAGTCTTGAAGTAACTTTCCTACGCTGTCAATATGCTTTTTCATTTTTCTTTTACGTTTTTTACTTTCACTTAAGGTTTCTTTAGCCCTTATTACCGGAACAATAGAAATAAATAGAATAATACTTAGGATTTGAGAAACAGAACTTGCAGAAATATTCCTAATTAAATCTGTCAACCAAGCCGTATCAATCATTGAAAAACTAAACAAAATTATCAAGGGGCCAATAGTCCCCAATGCATAAAACATTTCTCTTGAGCTAAAAATCGATAAATCACCTGGAATAACCAAAAAGACAGTAAGAAATGAACCCCATGCTATTCCTGAAGCCATAAAGTATAACACTATAGTAGTTTGTGAAAATACAAAACCTAACAAACCAAAACCGATGCCCAACGCTATTAATCCAATTATTATGGATTGCTTCCGTCCAACTCGGTCAATTACAATTCCCGAAACGAGCCCAAAAATTGCGATTAATGCATACGAAATACGTTTCCGATGAGGATCGCAGATTCATAGGATTGAGTATTTGGAATCGAATTGTTTGTGGTATAAGCTGTAATGACGTTGCTTGCCATACTAGCGGCAACTACAAACATTATCCAAGGAATAAGATAGAACACAAATTCTCTATAATCACTTTTAACTAACCCAGGCTTTTCTTTTTCACTAATCTTTTCATTTTTATCGACAATCAAAGCCAAGAAACTAATTGATCGGATAATCGTGACTAAAATAACAATACTTATTGTTCCTAAGTCCAAGATTTCTACAATAGCTAAGGAAAGAAAAGCAATAACAAAAGCTTCAAGAATTGTTAATCCTGCAACCCTACCTCGTTCTTCAGTAGTTGTACAGTCAGAAAGGAAAGCCATACTGCTTGGTAAACCCAAACCCAAGGATAAACCCAAGAAAATGCTGGAAATTACACAATATAGCGTTCCTTGAAAAAAGATTAATGTGATTGTGGATATTATTCCCAATATTACCCAGGTTATCAAAAATTTTCTACGATTTACTTTTTTTATTAATAAACTGCCAACTATCGCTGAGAATACTCCAACACCAAAAAAAAGGCCTTGCTAATATCTATCCAGAAGGTATCAATTGTAAGAGTTGAAAGTATGTCAACAAGATATACTTGAAGCAGAAAAAACCATGGCAAGAGTACCAGAAGTTAGGAATGTAACAACAGCAAACCGTCTTGAAGAAAGAGTGAAATCTCCAATAATTATCTGAAGATTCGTACCAAAATCCCCTTAAGGCTATTTGCAATAAGTTTGATTAAAATTTTGCCTTAGAAAATAGGGGGGGTTGTAGGTGCATTTTTTCGACACATCAAATTCTATCAGGACGAATAAAGTCTGATAACGCCAGAAAATCTCCAGAGGCTTGCTCCATTAAATTAAATGGATTATACAAGTGAATCGGTTTTTGAACTTCACTAAGTAGACTGTTTGCCATAAAGGGTTCATAACCATCTAAGGCGTGTTCTGTTCCATAAGCTCCAACAAGTTTTCGGCTAAACTCTCCTGCCATTTCAGGTTCGATGATTCCCTCAAGCTTTTTAGCGAATATTTTTGCATGTTCCAGCATTTTTCCGCAGTTGCCATGTGGTAAATTGCCTGCTCTAAGTTCAGTAGCGGTTTCCCCTAAACAGTTGCTGATGTCTTCAAAATACTTCGCTAATTCTTCTTTTCGTTCTTTGTTGACTTGGCTAAAATTGTCTTTTAATACCCACAACCTTTGTGCTACACTCAAAATTTCATCTAATACCAAAAATATCCCCTAAAAAAATTGTGTTTTTGTGATATTTAAAGATTTGAATCAAGATCGTGAACCCACACTTTCCATAACAATGGTTGAAGGAAATGTATGAAAAAACAAACCAGAATATCTCAAAAAAACAAATAAATTTCTTTTATAGTATTAGATTTTGAGGTGATTTTTTTGAAGGAATGGAAATGTGTACAAGTTGGGGATCATAAGAATATTGGTGAAGTGATTGAGGAGTGGCAAAAGAATGGCTGGCGTCTCCATACTTATTCTTGTGCTGGAATTGGGGCGATGATGGCTGTTAATCATTATTTGCTGTTTGAAAAAGGGGAGTAAGAAGGCAGAGAAATTTCGGTGGTGGGCCGGACCGGATTTGAACCGGCGACCTTCTGCACGTCAAGCAGATGTCCTAACCAGACTAGACGACCGGCCCTACAGCCATTTTAGGATGTTTTTCTCTTATTTAAGTTTCAGTTATTTATGAGCTTAAACATAAATGTTAATATGTAGAAATAAGTGGATTCTTTTTCGCCCATAATGCTTAATAGCGTTCTTGTCTGGTTTAAAATGTCAATGGGCGGGTAGATCAGCCTGGAACGATCGCAGCGTTGGCATCGCTGAAGCCACGGGTTCAAATCCCGTCCCGTCCACCAAGCTTCTTTTCCAAAATAGGGCTAATTTAGAGTTATTTTATTGAAACATTTGAAAAGACAATTTTTCCAGCACAAGATAACATTCGACTTGTAAATAAAGATGCAATCGAAATACGTATTCATGGTAACACTATGTTTGCCGCATGGAGTGTGCCAATACCCCTAATCGGATCATATGTTATTCTACCTGCGTGTATAATAATTCAAGGTTATGGAAATCTAAAAAAAGTTCCTATGTGGCAACACTACCTTCGGGTTATCAATTCAAGATAGACACAAATGGATTCGATGCATTTGTTACATTGATACACCCTAAATCAAAATATACTGGACCCGGAACTGAAGGATATTTGGGGATAGATGAGATTATGGATATAACCCTCCCACCAATCAAACAATAAAATGTGATTTGATTTTTTTAATTTTTAGAAAGCAGTATCCCAACCTGTAATAAAACTGAGCCATCAGGGGGAGATAAACTAAGTTTTCAGATTGGGATACCAAGTATTTTTATAACATTGTTATATAAAATCCTTTTGAAAAAAACAGTAATCTCGGAGAAAAAAATCCTCTGAAAAGATTCCTGAAGTGACAGATTTAAATGACAAATTATACCTATCTCCGTCCACCATACGCAAACCTCGTTTATTGTGATTCTAAGGCAATCAATATCATCTGAATTTTGAAAAACTGTGGATATTAGAAACGGATTTGACAGAAGCCACACATTTTTACAGGAACAACTATTTTATAAAATTTAATCCTGAATTCATAACACATTTATTGTTTTATGATTCCAATTATAATTATAAATCTTTTTTGTCTTGGGGTGAAAATTAATGGAGAGGGATCCTAAAAGTTTTCTAAAATCTTTTGGATTTCGTTTATTAACAACTTTGAGTTCATTAGGTTTACTTTTTACTTTAGGTTGGCTCTTTAGAATTCTAATAAGTTAAGATTTAACTAGGAAAAAGTAACCGAAAAGATGAAAAAATATTTCACACTTTCAAGTTTGCTTTTTCAAAGATTTTTTACAATCATTCTGGATAATAATCTAAGTAATGGAATTCAAAATTTTAGAATGAGATCGAGTCATATCTGAAAATTATTACAATCAGGGGATTTCAGGGAAGTGGGGATAGGGAAAAATGTAAAACCCTCTACGTCGTCACCGACTGTAGACACTTCCCTGTTTTTCCTCTGAATGCATTGAAATGCGGCCGCGCCTAAATTGATTAGCTCAAGGCCCCTTTTTTTGAAACCTTGAAAATTTTACTACCAATTTAGGCTCTAAATATACCTAGGGGAAAGTTTGGGATAATATTTTTTAATACATGATGAGAAATTGCGTGACAATAGTAACGTCAATTGTGACTTATCTTATGTAAAAAACAATGGGAAAAACTAATTTTTTTCCCGAGTAACATAAAATGTTACTTTTGTCTCTGAATCAAGCCGTTACCATTATATTTTCTGCTAAATGTTTTAGACTTAAAATAATGAAAAATTGAAAAAATGTTGAATATAACGAATTATAAATCAAAGAAAAATCATGTTGTCTTCGTCAGGATATAATTGTAGGCTTAGTGATCGAGATTCTCTTCGCCATTCAAATCTTTTTTCTTGATCTGCACTAAGAAATTGTTTAACAACCTTGTTAGAAACTTTATAGATCGAATCAATCATCCAAGTTACCTCATTAATGAATACAACAAAGAGATAATCAAATTCATTTAAACGAATTCCATCAAAACTTACTTTAAAATCAATGTCTGAACCTTTTTTGCTCTTTATTTGAACTTTTTCCCCATATTTTGAAACAGCATCATATCCAAATTTATCTTTATCACATAAATCTAAACCAAACTTGTATGAACAAAACCATTCAACATAATTGTCAACTATTTTACCCTCGCTTTTAACTACTCCCAATTCTTTTAGTCGGTTATTCAAAGCAGCGATTTGAAAAACTAGTTTTTGTACTTCCTCAACTTCTGACAAAAACATCCACGTTCCCAAAACCTAATGTCCAAATTATCGTACAATCCTGACAATCTTAAATGCTTTTAATGAAAAATACATAATCCATAATATCAACAATCAATGCAGGATTTCTGGTTTGTCGCTTGCTATTCCGTCAACACCCTTTTTCTTGTATTCAGCAACCTCTTCAGCAGTGTTGATGGTCCAGACAATCACTTTCAAACCATTCTCATGAGCCTTCTTGACGTTAGCTGAGTGAGTAAAACGGTACAACGGAAGCAGATACTGGGCATTCAAGTTTAATGCTGTCTGCACAGGGTTCTTGTGTCTAACATAAATTAAGCCAGTAATTATATCTGAATCTAACTCTCTGACTTTTCTGAGAGCGTCCTCATGAAAAGAAATAATTATTATATTCTCTGTCAACCCTTTTTTATATACCAAATTTAGAACCTGTTCTTCGATTCCGATTTCTTTAAGTTCCACCAGAATAGTCACCCGTTTACCTAAAAACTGCAATGCCTCTTCTAGGGTAGGTACCTTTTCGCCATTTTCAGTAACAAAGCGTTTAATCTCTTCTAAAGTAAGCTCATTGACAGATCCGTTGCCATTAGTAGTTTTGTTTACATTAGCATTATGGATAACAACAAGCTGGTTGTCCTTTGTTCTTCTTACATCAAGTTCCACGGCGTTTACTCCAAGCTCAATAGCTTTCTGGAAACTGCGTAAGGTGTTTTCTGGCTCGTAAGCCCTTGCTCCCCTATGCCCAATTTTTAACAATAAACCCACTACCAAAACAGAATCTATTAGTCAGGGAAAATAAATGAAATTTGCTACGTTCATAGATTTCCTGATCGTCACCGAGTCTCCATCATCTAATTCAACAAAATTTTCGTTGTTGTCCGTCAACAACCAAGCAGGCCCCCTAGTAACAGTTAACTTCACTACCGAATCTTCAGAAACTACGAAACTTTTCACAGTCTTATTATGCAGATTATTGAAAGAAACACCAATTCCTTTCTCGAATCTTTCTCCTCCTGTAGCCTTATGATATCCTGTGGACCCAAAGGGCGTAGCAACAATCACTCCGTCCCCAATCAAATCATAATACTTTTTTTCATCAACAACCAGAGAGAATCTAACTGCATAAATCGGCAGCTTAAGATGAACCTGAATCTCATTCAACCCAACAAGACATTCGCCTTTAGCTTCTGTTTCTAACTTCATTTCAGAATGAATCTGATAGTTACCCAACTTTATCCTTGACAAGAGCTCCCTCAGGTCACCAAGAGCATAATCGTATATTCTGCAAGCACGTGAAGTTTTAATAATTAATTTCGGAACCTCAGGAAACTTTCTTTCACTAAATAGAACCGTACCATCTCCGCCGTAACAAACAATAAAATCTGGATTTTCTTCAACAACCTTGAAACCCTCCGTAGCCAAAATATTTCTGACCTCTGAATCGTCACGCTTAAAAACAATCAGAACCTTTTCCAGCTTCTTTGAAACTTTCGACAAAGTGCCAACCATGATTTTGCCATTCCGCCTTAACGAGTCTATAATATCGAGATTAAAAAATGCGTATGTTTGTAAAAATGTTTACGCACCTGCTCAAACTTTAAGGATTTCTGGCAATCTCCTACGCAAAACTAGGGCAACTGGAATTCCTATTAACCCACCTATAGCTATTTGAGCAATGTTCGCAGGAATTTCTCCTAATGCTCCACCTACTCCATACAAGTATAATTCAACTAAATAATATCCAGTAACCATCTCAGCCCCAGCCGCAACAACTGCAAGAATGTCACGAAAAACACTCTTTTTGTTTGCGATTAGACTTGCAATTAAACCTTCAAAACCTTTGATAACTAACGTTGGAAGAGCAAATAAGGGATATCCTATAATGTCTGCAATTGCGGAACCTAGTCCCCCTGCAACGCTGCCTATAAGTGGATTAAAAGTTAGCGCAGTGATAAATATCATTACATCTCCAACATTAAAATATCCACCCATACCGTTAGGAATTTGAACAATTAATGTTCCAACAGTTACCAGTGCAGACATTACCGCCATCAAGGAAAGTTGGATCACAGCTTTTTGGTTCTTAACCAATTTACTCACTTTGAGTTATAGTAACACCATTACTATTAAAAACTTTGAAAAATGATCTAGCAAATTAATTCAAGACGTGGATCTACGAATCGGGTTTGATCCGCCCATTTTTCAAGAAAAGTTTGCGCAGTTATTTTCAGTTTTTTTCGTGGACTATCAATATAGGATCTAACGAAGGATAGCACCCTTTCCTTCTGGTCAATTCTGTCAAAAAACGAATCCAAAGTTATGATTGTACTTTGAGCTATGACTCGTTTACATTCCTCAGTCAGATGAGGACCGGTGGAAAGATATTGGACTTTTAGCAGTTCACTTGTAATCTTCGATATCAGGTAGGGTTTTGCCTGAGCAATTTTACCTGAATTGCCAACCACATTTGCTACTGTAACCATGTAGTCGTTGTCTAAGAAACTGTAATATTTTTCGAATATTGCATCAAACTTCTTGTCTTTGTCAACGCTAGTCAGATTTGCGATAATGCTAAACGCGTTCCATGTTAGGATTCGGTATTTGCTATCAAGCAACTCGATGAATGATTGCATGTGAGGATACAATTGTTCGGGACATTCTTCGCTTAAATCCATCAACACTTTCGCGCAACCGTATCTAACAGAGGCTTTTGAGGAATTAACACCACTAATCAGAAAAGGAATTAGACTAAAATCTTGCTTAACCTTGTGAAGTAGACCCTCTTTTGTTAATGATTTGTCCACAATACTTTGAGCCAAATAAACAAAATCAGTGTGTTCAACCAAATTTCCATTTCTCCAAAAGTGGAAGAATCATAGACAGAAGAAATTTGCAAAGTAGACATATAATAATTTTTCATCCAATAAATGCTCAGCTAAAATGGGTTTTTTCCTGAATAGAAATGAGTAGTACCCCAACCCATAATAAAACTAAGCCATCAGGGGGAGATATGCTAGTTTTAGATTGGGATACTACTCGTCCCCTCAAATAGAAAATGAAGGAAATAAACTTAACTAAAAAAACACCCAGAATGGTTACAAGTTCTATTGAAAATGCATTTGGAGAAAAAAATGGGTTTTGATGGAGATTTTATTGTATATGTTTTATATCTATTTTTTTAATTGTCACAAGAAATTGACAATATCAGTTGAGTACAGGGATTCGGTTGTGGAGCTGGGGATGGGAATTGAACCCATATAGAGCAGCTCTGCAGGCTGCCGCCTGAACCATTCAGCCACCCCAGCAGCCTAAACCTCATCGTATAAAAACTAATAACTTTATCGATATCCGATAAGAAGAGAGAACAGTCATTACTGTTTCAGCGGAATGCAGACTACTTCCCTATTTTTTGAGGTATTTTTCAGGGTCTTCTTCAAAGACGAATTTGCATCCGGGAGCGCAGAAGTAATAGGTTTGTCCATTGTAAACCGTCTTAAACTTCGCAGTCTTCTCATCCACAGTCATCTTACAAACAGGATCAATTGCCATTCAGTTTCACCTCCATGCTAGTTCTGGGCCTCCAGTTTTGGTTTAAATCTCCTCAAAAGCGAGGCATTCGTAACCACCGACACAGAACTAAAGGCCATCGCCGCAGCACCAAAAACAGGTTGCATCATAATTGGATAAAGGATTCCAGCAGCAACAGGAATCAGGACTATGTTGTAAGCGAATGCCCAAAATAGTCCCTGTTTAATCTTGCTCATAGTGGCTCTGCTAAGTTGAATACTAACAACCACATCTCTTAGATCATTTTTTACAAGCACGATATCGCCTGTCTCCATAGCCACATCGGTTCCACTTCCAACAGCTATTCCAATATTCGACTGCGCCAAAGCAGGAGCATCATTAATTCCATCACCGACCATAGCAACTATCTTTCCTTCATCCTGCAACCGTTTAATTTCATTCGCCTTGTCTCCCGGAAGCACCTCTGCCAATACACGGTCTACACCGACTTGCCTTGCAATTGCTTTCGCTGTACGCGCATTGTCTCCTGTAAGCATTATCACCTCTAAGCCCATCTTTTGTAGAGTCTTCACTGCCTCCACGGAATATTCCATCAAGGTGTCAGCCACAGCAATCAAACCAACAGCTTTCCCATCGAATGCAACGAGCATGGCGGTTTTTCCATCTTCCTCTAAGTAGCTCATTTTCTCTTCAAGTTGCTCTATGTTTATGCCATTTTTTTCCATCAACTTCCGATTACCCAAAAGAAGCATCATGCCATTATACTTCACTTCCACACCATAGCCAGGCAATGCACTAAAGAATTCTGGGTCAACAACCTCTAGGTGCCGCTCTATCGCCATCTTTACGATAGCATCTCCAAGAGGATGCTCAGAATTCTTTTCTGCAATAGCCGCAAGACGCAACAGCTCATCTTCCCCAATTTTCTTGTCTTTTTTAGCAGTCGATGATGCGGGGATGATATCAGTTACCTCAGGCTCTCCCTTAGTAAGGGTTCCAGTTTTATCAAACACTATCGCCTCAAGCTTGTGAGCAGTTTCCAGCGCTTCCCCACTTTTAATTAACACTCCATTCTCTGCCCCCTTTCCTACACCAACCATGATGGCAGTGGGAGTGGCTAAACCCATGGCACAGGGACAGGCAATAATCAAGACCGTAATGAATACCGTGAGCGAAAAGGTGAAACTCATTCCCAGAAGATACCAGAAAACAAATGCGGCTGTGGCAGTTATGATTACTGCTGGAACAAAGTAGCTGCTTACTACATCAACAATTCGCTGTATCGGTGCTTTGGATCCCAGCGCGTTCTCAACCATCTTTATAATCTGGGCTAAAACGGTGTCGGCTCCAACCTTTGTCGCCTTGAATTTCAGCATCCCAGTCTTGTTTATAGTTGCCCCCACAACCATGTCTCCCTTCTTCTTTTCAACAGGAATACTTTCGCCTGTTATCACTTTTTCATCAACTCCGGAGTAGCCATCGATTACGGTGCCATCAACGGCTATTTTCTCACCGGGTTTGACTATGATAACTTCCCCGACCTGGACATCTTCTACAGGCACTTCCATTTCTTTTCCGTCCCGTATTACTCGAGCTATTTTAGCTTGAAGTCCCAACAGTTTCCGTATAGCTGCGGACGTTCTGCCTTTAGCTATAGATTCTAAAAGTTTGCCTAAGACGAGAAAAGCCATGAGCATTACTGCTGTTGAGTAATACAGGTTGCCCGAGCCAAAGAAAGTAACGTAGACACTATAGAAATATGCTGCTGAGGTGCTCATTGCCACAAGCACATCCATGTTCGGGTTTCTGTTTCTAAGCGCCTTGTATGCACCAATATAGAAGTTGCGACCAACAAGAAATTGGACTGGAGTGGCAAACAAGAATATGATTATGGGAATATAAGCGTCAATCGGAGGAAAACTTAAGGAAAGCATTGTCCAGTTACTGAAAAACTCTACAATTACAGCGGTTATAGCTGAGAAAGCCAACTTGATTTTTAACGAATGAATTTCATTCTCTCTTTCTTTTTGTTCTGAATCTTCCTGACCTTCTTCTGGTTCAAGAACGTCGTATCCCACATCGCGTATGACTTTTTTGATTGCCTCTAGGCTGATCTGCCCTGGATTATATTCCACATTTGCCGTTTCCAATGCAAGGTTTACAGTGGTATTATATACGCCCTCTTTCCTGTTTAGGACTTTTTCGATAGTTTGTGCACAAGTCGCACAAGTCATTCCAGTTACTTTCAAAGTAACGTTTTGATGAATTACTCTATAGCCAACCTTGGCAATTGAATCTTCGATTGTTTTCTGATCAACCACATCTGGATCATAATCTATTATTGCTTTTTCAGCTGCAAAATTAATTGACGCAAGAATTACTCCATTCACTTTAGGTAAATGTCTCTCTATTGTCTGAGCACAAGTGGTACAAGTCATTCCGGCAATGTCTAAAACAATTCGTTTCTGCCTTTTTTCAGCCACCTATTTTTTCTCCTTCATTGACTAAGCAACTAAATAACAGAAAACATTGGTTGTGATAGTTAATATTACGGAAAACAACTTCAAAGTTTTATCTGGCACATAATACCCGATAGTACCCATGTTTTCGAAAATATATAATCATTCCTTTTTTAATTCAATTCCCGAAATATCAAATTGTACTAAACCAAAGAATACTTTGTGTGGTTAATAACATAAACCATAATGTTTTAATGAAGCCCGATAACTGAGAATCTAAAGATAAAAATTAGGTTTTTGGAGGTGACTGACTCAATGGATGACAATGAACTTGAGAAAATAAAACAAGAAAAAATAAAGAAAATGTTGAATGAGGCTAAGCCAGGCGTAGTAAAATTGGATTCTTCATCTTTTGACAACTTCTTAAATACTGATATGCCCGTTCTGGTTGACTTCTGGGCTGATTGGTGCATGCCTTGTAAAATGATGGGTCCCGTAATGGAGGAACTTGCGCAAGCATATTCTGGAAGAGCTCGATTCGGAAAAGTTAACGTGGATAATAACCCTCAGATTGCAGGCCGATACGGAATAATGAGCATACCCCACTTCCTAATCTTCAAGAATGGCAGTCGAGTAGAGAAGATAGTTGGTGCTGTGGGTCGAGATCCTCTAGAAAGTGCTCTGAAAAAATATCTTTAAAAAAACTTGAGTTGCCAACAGAAAATAGAATTGGAAATGAGATCTCTTGACATCAAAAGTTCTCAAAGGCGACTCAAAAGCAACTGTGGGACTTATAGTTAATCCTATCGCGGGTATGGGAGGAGCAGTGGGACTAAAGGGCACTGATGGAAAAGAAATCCTAGAAAAAGCACTTACTCTTGGAGCAAAACCCGTGGCGGCTTCAAGAGCAGATACATTTCTCTCCGAATTGAAAACGATTAAAGTAGACATACATTTTAAAGTTGGAGCAGGACAGATGGGAGAAGAGGAAACTCGAAATCAAGGTTATTCATATACAGTTTTTGGCGAACAAAAAAAAGAAACCAGCCAAAAAGACACTGTAGCTGTCGCAAAAGAAATCGTGATTGATGGAGTTGATCTTCTTATTTTCTGTGGAGGAGACGGCACAGCCCGAGACGTATTGAATGCGGTCGACAGACAACTTCCTGTTTTGGGAGTTCCAACCGGAGTTAAAATGCATAGCGCAGTTTTTGCCATCGATCCCAAAGCTGCTGCGAGGATTGTATCACGTTTCCTGAGAAAACAACTACCGTTGTGGGAGGCAGAGGTTATGGACATAGATGAAGAAGCATTCCGAGAGGGCAGAGTATCCGCGAGACTCCACGGTTACCTTCTTAGTCCTTATGAACCCAGTTTAATTCAGGGAGCTAAGATGGCATCTCCCGTAACTGAGAGCGAATTACGAAACCAAGCAGCGATTGCGCTCTATGTTATAGAAAATATGATAGAAGATTACGTGTACATTGTTTCTGCAGGAACAACCACTCGCACCATAGGAGACCTCTTGGATGAGAAGAAAACTCTTCTTGGAGTTGATCTCATTTCCAACAAGAAAATAGTAGGCAAAGATGTTAACGAGAACCAGATTCTCGAGGCAATTAAAGGTAAAAAAGCCAAGATAATCGTTACACCGATTGGTGGTCAGGGCTTCATTTTCGGGAGAGGAAACCAGCAAATAAGTCCAAAAGTAATCAGAAAAGTGGGCATAGATAACATAATTGTAATTGCATCAGAAAATAAGATGAAAAACTTGAAAACATTAAAAGTTGACACTGGCGACCCGGAACTTGACGCAGATTTTCATGGAAGCATAAAGGTCTTAACAGACTACAAAGTTGAACAGAAAGTATCAATTGAATAAGTATAAATTCCGTGAAGCAACTTTATTTTCATAAGAAATGGAAGTGACAACGAAATGAAGAGACTTGTTACTATGGGTAGAGGAGGCAGCGGCAAAACAACCTTTGTTTCACTCATGACCAAATACTTTATCGAAAAAGGTGAAACCCCCATACTTCTTATTGACGCAGACCCAGATCAGAACCTTTCAGAGATGCTAGGAATTGACCTTAAAGAAGAAGGAAGAAAAACTATTTCCGAGCTACTTGTTGAAACCTTTCTAGAGAGTGGAGGTACCACAGTCGGGGTTCCACCATCAAAGAGAATTGAAAGCAAAATCTGGGAAGTTGGGCTATACGAAGGAGACAAATTCGACTTCATGGCGATTGGAACAAAATTCATTGAGGGATGCTACTGTCTTCCAAACAACGCTCTTAAAAACGCCCTTGAAGGATTAACAAAATCCTACAAATATGTTCTCATAGATTCTCCAGGAGGACTAGAACACTTAAACAGACGAATAGCATCTAAGGTCGACGATATATTTGATATTATAGACCCATCACAGAAATCGTTTCATCACGTAGAAAGGGCATACAAAATCGCCAACGAAGTGCAAATAGAGTTTAATAATTTCTATGTTATCGGAGGCAATAGAGTACCAGAAGCCCTAGAAACAGAAGTAGAAAAAAGAATTAACCTAAAATATTTGGGAAAAATCAGTTATGACAAAGAAGTGGAAAACTTTGTTCTCTATGGTAAATCCTTGCTTGATCTACCGAAATCCTCTTTAGCATATAACTCGGTGAAGAAGATACTGCAGAAAGCTGGATATTAGATCCAATTATTATAATATAGGTAAAAACAGGAAATTTTACCGGTTCACACAAAGTAACAGGAACAATAGAGATCAACATCGTCTAAACCTGTTTTTTATTAGCAGTCCGAAAAAAGAGAAAATACATACTGAATACAATGAATCATTGATTGCTAATTAAAGAATGACAGTTGAATTCAGGGAAGGATCTGCTAGTTTCAATATTTAGAAGCGTAGGGTAGCTATAAGATAAAAGGTTGAAGAAAAAATTTAAACATTTACGAGCTATATGACCTGAAGGTGAACGAAATTGAAGGCTTCTGAGGCCACAAAATATGCACTGAAAAACGTTCTTGAAGCTAGCCGCGGCGAAACAATATTGATAATCTGTGATAAAGAAAAAATTGAGGTGGGAGAAGCCTTCGCAAATGGTGCTTTGGAATTAGAATTAAAAACCAGATTTATGACTCTTCAAGAACCTAAAGAATTACGTAAAGAAATTCCTAAGCCACTACAGAAGATTCTCAAGCAGAAAGCAGATATTTACATTAACTTGCTACGGGGAAACCGCGAAGAGACCCCTTTCAGAATAAAACTCATAAAAAAACAAGCAGGCGACCACAAATCACGTCTGGGACACTGCCCAGGAGTAACATTGGACATGCTGACTGAAGGTGCTTTAGCCCTTACCCCAGAAGAGCATAAAAGAATGCAAACTCATGCAGAGAATCTTATCAAGACTTTGGAAGGAACAGAAAAAGTTGAGATTCAGAATCCTGCTGGAACAAATTTGACACTTAGTACAAAGAACAGATTATTTTTCACCGACACGAAACTAGACTGGAAGACTATGAAATGGATGAATCTACCAACAGGTGAGGTTATTGTTGCTCCTATTGAAGATTCGTTGAGTGGAAAACTTGTTTGTGACATGGCTATTGGTGGAATCGGAAAAGTTAGAAAACCCGTGGAAATTGCAACTAAAGAAGGAAGAGTGGAAAACGTGTTTTCTCAAGACAAGGAACAGTTGCTTAGAATCAAAGAAACGTTCAACACTGACAGTTGGGCAAATGTTATCGGAGAGTTCGCATTTGGAATCAATCCATCTGCAAGGTTTGTGGACGAGTTTCTTGAAGCAGAGAAAATTTTGGGGACGGTTCATTTGGCTTTTGGGGCCAACATGGACATGCCTGGAGGAAAAAATCCGTCAAGAAATCATATGGATATGCTTTTTTCTTCACCTACAGTAAAGATAACCAAAGAAAACGGGGAAAAAGTCATAATTCTAGAAGACGGTTGTTTCAAAGTCTAACTTCGAAAAAGGGATATGGTAAGATACTACAAAACAGGTATAACCTAACCGAACAGGACAAGAAGCTGTATGAAAAGGAGTGTGTATTAACCAATGAAGTATTTGCTTATTGTCGGAGATGGAATGGCGGACTATCCGCTTTCAGAATTAAATGATAAAACTCCTCTTCAAGCGGCAAACAAACCTAACATGGATATGATTGCAGCAAAAGGACGTAGTGGACTACTCAAGACAATTCCAGAAGGGTTGACTCCAGGTTCAGGTACAGCAATTCTTTCAGTTCTAGGTTACGATCCGTTAAGATACTATAGTGGAAGAGGGCCATTTGAAGCCGCTGCAAGAAACATAAAGTTAAGTGAAAATGATGTTGTGTATAGATGTAATATCATCACCGAAAAAAACGGAGTATTGGTTGACTATTCTGCGGATCATATCACAAATAACGAATCCATCAAACTAATAGAAGCGATTAAAGAGAATTTTGAACAACCGGGGCAAGTTGAATTTTTTTCAGGTTTAGGGTACAGACATTTCTTGGTCCTAAGAGATTATTTACATAAAACAATTGTTGAATTTATTCCTCCTCACGATGCAAGAGGAGTTGAAATATCCAAGATATTACCATCAGCAATTACCGAAGAAACCAAGAGTTCAGTTGAATTATTGAACCGAATAATTATTGGATCCAAAAAAGTTCTGGAAAACCATCCAGTTAACATTGCTAGAAAAAAGATGGGGAAAAGACCGGGAAATATGATTTGGCCTTGGGGTGGAGGTAGAAAACCTGTGATGCCAACCTTAAACGAAAAATATGGGATAACGTCTGCGGTTATTTCTGCAGTTGATTTGGTTAAAGGCATTGGAATTAACGCAGGGATGATGGTTGTAGAGGTTCCCGGAGCGACTGGCTTGTATGACACGAACTATGAAGGCAAAGCAGACTATGCATTGAAAGCTCTCAAAGACAATGACATGGTTTTTGTTCACGTTGAAGCTCCAGACGAAGCAGGACACTCCCAAAATTTCAAACTGAAAATAAAAACAATAGAAGATTTGGATAAACGACTGCTCGGACATATATTGGATGGACTAGAAAAAGAATGCGTTATTGCTATTTTACCTGATCATCCCACACCCATTGCGATCGGTACACACACTAGAGAACCTGTACCCTTCGCAATTTATTCTCCAATTGTTAAAGCTGATGAAATAAAAATTTTTGATGAACTCTCTGCCAAGATGGGTTACTTTGGGATGCTAGAAGGTGAAGACTTTATGCTGAACTTTCTTGGAAAAACAATTCCCAGTTAAAAAGAAGAAAGCTCAAAAATAAAAACAACGTTTAATTTGTATGAAAAAGCATGCACAATAAGTGAATTTTTTTGAATCACGGTATTATTATATAAATCGTAATCGTAATAGAAAAGATTCAACATAAATGTGAAACAGAACATAGAGTGGACAATAATGAGGATAATCTTGGTAGGATGGGGAGTAGTCGGGCAAAGCTTCGCTCAAATTGTCACACAGAGGAAGCGGGAACTTGCCAAAAAATTCGGCTTTCGTCCCAGAATTGTAGCCATAATAGACAAAAAAGGAGCAGCAATAAACCCCAAAGGATTAGACCTTGAACAGATGCTAATCCTAAAAAAAGAAAAAGGAACAGTGGCAGCAAGCAGTCAATACGGAAATCCAGACATATCAACAATTGAAGTAATAGAATCTGTGGAAGCAGAGGCCATTGTCGAAGTAACACCCACCAACATCGAAACTGCCGAACCCGGATTATCCTATATTAAAACAGCATTCAGAACCGGAAAACATGTAGTCACCACAAACAAGGGACCACTAGCCCTAGCACTTCCTGCGTTAACAGAGTTAGCAGACTACAACAATGTGTACTTGCGATTCAGCGGAACAGTAGGTGCAGGAACCCCTGTTCTTGAATTTGCAAAAAATTGTCTCCAAGGCGACAAAATACTTTCAATTAAAGGAATATTGAATGGAACCACAAACTATATTCTTTCAGAGATGGATGAGAAGAAGATTACATTCGATGAAGCTCTTAAAGGAGCACAAAAACTTGGCTATGCCGAAGCGGATCCCACCATGGACGTTGAAGGTTATGATGCCGCTGCTAAACTGGTAATAATGGCAAACTGGATAATGGACAAGAAAGTAACCATTAAAGATGTAGAAATCAAGGGCATTTGCAACGTATCGGCCAAAAACATTGAAGCTGCATCAAAGAAAGGCTGTACAATAAAACTCATAGGCTCAATTGAAGAAACCCTAAAAGTGGAACCTACTGAAATTTCAAAACATGATCCCCTTGCAGTGGATGGAGCACTCAATGCCGTAACCTTCCTATCAGAATCTGCCGGTGCACAAACCATCATTGGACGAGGTGCAGGTGGAATGGAAACCGCAAGCGCAGTATTACGGGATCTGTTGGACATAAAGAAGACAATAGCAACCAAGATTATGACCTGAATGGAGGAAATTAACTTGAATAAAATAGTAATGAAGTTTGGAGGTACCTCTGTAGCGAATGGCAAAAAGATTTGCCACGTAGCCAAACTAATAGCGGACAACACCAGTGGCAACTGCATGGTAACCGCTGTAGTTTCAGCCCTAGAAGGCGTCACAAACCAGCTTATCCAAGCCGCAGAAGAAGCTAAAAAAGGAAACAGAGAATCTATTCCCGGTTTGAAGTTGAAGCTTCTTGAAAGACATTTAACTGCAACCAAAAACGCAATAAAAAACAGCCAAATAGAGAAAGAAACTGAACAGATTTTAATAGAGAGAATTGATGAGCTTGAACAGGTTCTTACAGGAATTCTTTACGTCGGCGAATTAACTCCAAAATCTAGAGACACAGTAATCGCTTTTGGGGAAAAATTATCTGCACCGATCGTCAGCGGAGCCCTTAAAGACATTGGACTCAAATCGGAACACCTAACTGGAGGAGAAGCGGGAATAGTTACCGACAACAACTTTGGGGAAGCAGGTCTCCTAATGAACTTCACCAAATTTCAGGTTAAAAAGAACATTGAACCTCTACTAAAAAATGGAACTGTCCCAGTAGTAACTGGTTTTATAGCCCAAACGCAAGACGGAGAAACGACAACATTAGGACGTGGAGGCTCAGACTATTCAGCAAGTATTCTAGGAGCTGCATTGGAAGTTGATGAAGTATGGATATGGACTGACGTAGATGGATTGATGACAACTGACCCCAAGATTGTTCCCGAGGCAAAAACAATTCCAGAAATGTCATTCCAAGAAGCTACAGAATTAACAATATTCGGAGCCAAAGCCATGCATCCTAGAGCTTTGGAACCAGCACGAAAAGAAGGAATACCCGTTAGAATCAGAAATGTGTTCAGACCACACAATCAGGGAACCCTGATAGTGAAAAATGAAAAAATCAAAGCAGAAAGATGGAGTGAAAGCAGTAACCATAGTCAAGAACGTTGCGGTTATCACAGTCAGCGGAGCAGGAATGGTCGGCGCACCAGGAACAGCCGCAAAAGTTTTTGAAGTGCTTGGAAAAGAAAATATCAACATCCTTATGATTTCCCAAAGCGTATCAGAAGCAAACATATCATTAGTTATCCAACGAAACTTTTTGGAACGAGCAGTTAGTACTCTAGAGATAGCTTTGCTGGGAAGAGACTTCATACGTGAAGTCACATCAGAAGATGACGTATCTGTAGTCGCGGTTATAGGAGCAGGTATGAAAGGAATCCCAGGAGTGGCTTCAAGAATATTTACTGCCGTTGCACAACAGGGAATAAATGTGCGCATGATAGCTCAAGGCTCCTCTGAACTTAACGTATCATTTGTAGTCAAAGAAACCGATGGAGAAAAAACCATCAGGGCAATCCATGATGAGTTTAAATTAAGCAATAATTAATGTAAAAAAATTATCCGTTTTGCGGCATTGTTTACTATCAAGGATGAAAGGGCAAGGTTTTAAGCTTTCATTTTAGACCTTGTAGTACGTGATGAGGGACACCATTCTGAGCTCTCGCTGTGATGAAATGGAGCGACTCTGAACGGATTTAACGTCCTAGCTTGAAGAGCATGGACAACTAGACGCTTGAATTTGGATCTGCCATAAGGCACCAGAAAGGCGGATGAAAGTAAAACCAAAACAGCATAGCTATTACAACTACCCCTTGGTTGTAAAAAACAGGAAGCAAAAGTATTCAGCCATGAAATATAAGAAAATAAGCTTTAATAATAGCTACAGTGGATGGTAAACATAAAACTTTAAGAATCACACTTTAGACTAAAATGGAAGGAAACCGATCACCATGGCAAGACATCACGGCATGACTAAAAAGACCAGCAAGAAAAAGCAGAAGCGAGTTAAGAAGAAGCGACAGCAAAGACGAAAAAAATCGAAGTAACCATAACTACATTTAATCAGAAACAGATTTTTAATTAACATCTAATTACAGATGAATAAGACACACTTTTAGAACATTAACCAAGTTCCAAAAGGAAATAATTTAGAAAAAGGTTCAGTTCATCAGTGGTACGTGAAAATAACTCATCATTTTCAGTTTTCTCAAGACAACTATCAACTCGACAATCATTATACCAAGAAAGACATACAGTAGATTTCTAACATGGACCCTAAAGAGGACAAAGTTTCACTTTTACTCAAACGATTAAAACCCGATTCTCAAAGGGAAAGTAATGTGGTTAGAGAAGGAATCGGAATATATAGCCTAAGGTATATTGCTATGATCAGCATCAATACAGAGATTGTAGCAAGAATATAATCTGCTCTTTTTAATTTGAGGACATACAGATTTGTGCGTTTTTCGCTTGCGCCCCAAGCTCGTGACTCCATGGCCTCTGCCAATTCTAGACTTCTTCTGATAGCATTGACAATAAGCGGAATCAAGATTGGGATGTAGTTTCTTACCCTTTTAAGGAAATTACCTCGCTCCAACTCTAATCCTCTGGCTTTCTGGGCATCCATGATTGTTTGCGCTTCGTCAGCTAACACAGGGACAAATCGAACGGCTGTGGTGAAGGCAAAACAGAATTCGTATGGGATGTGACTCTGCTGCAAGGCCAAACCCAGATGATCAGGTGAAGTTGTCAGAAAGAAGACAGAAAAGGATGCAATTAGGACAACAAAACGTAAAGTCATGGCTGTTGATCGTTCCAGAAGAATCACGTATTCAACGAGTGTATCAACAGGGCCAACTATTTCTGTGGATTGGGTCGGATAGAAGTATCCAATAATGAAGTTGGTTGCGAAAATGAAGACAGCTAAGAATGCTGCTCCTCTTAGGGAACGTAGCCATTGTCGGTTAACTTTGGCCATGAAAACAAATGGTAAAGGAATAAAGAACAGGACTATGAGGGCAGGTAGAGTAGTGAACATGATTGCCATAACGAACAGAACTGTAACGAAGAAAAATTTGATTCTTGGATCTAATTTGTGAATAATCGAGGTAACCTTTCTAAACTTGAAGCCTTCAAAGACACTCATGAACTTTTCCTCAGCAGATTTAATAGAATCTTGGTGGCTTCATGAACGTCTATAACATCTGTTGGCAGTCCCAGATCGACCAGTTCCAAAAAAATCTGGGTTATTTGAGGAGGAACTATCGAAGCTTGCGCGATTAACTCCTTGTTTGTTAATATTTTTTCCGCTAGTCCTTCAGATAATATTTTTCCTTGATTCATCACTAATACACGTGGATTACATTCTGCCACAAATTCTACATCATGAGTGACAACAACCACAGTCTTTTTTTGGGAGTTTAGTTGCAGAATAAATTGTTGCAACTTCTCTTTTTGCTGATGATCTTGACCTATAGTTGGCTCGTCAAGAATGATCACTTTTGGGTCCCAAGCTAGAATCGAAGCCAACGCAACTCGCTTTCTTTCTCCTCCGCTGAGCATGAAAGGGGACGTCTTCCTGTACTGAAGGATATCTAAAAGGTTCAGAGCCCAGTCAACTTGTTTTTTAATAACCTTTTCTTCAAAACCAAAGTTTTTAAGGGCAAATGCAATCTCATCTTCCACTGTTTCACTAAAAAGTTGATGATCAGGATTCTGAAACACGAAACCTACGTTTCGTGCCAATTTTGCCACACTTACTTCACGGGTGCTAACTCCGTCAACTAGAACCTCACCTGTCGTTGGCTTAAGAAGCCCATTGAAATGTTTAACCAGAGTAGTTTTTCCTGCTCCATTCTGTCCCATTACAGCCAAGAATTCTCCATCATCAATCGTGAGATTAATTCCTTTAAGGGCTTCAAGTCCAGTGGAGTAAGTGAAATGGAGGTTTTTGACTTCAATCATGCGTGAGAACCTCACGTAAGAATTTCGCTGCCTGCTCTGGCGTAACCGGAACATCCCTTAGCTTTATTCCACGCTGGATGAGATGTTGATACAGTTTAGTTGCCTTAGGTATACCAACACCAATAAGGCGAGCTTCTTCAGAAGTGAATATTTCTTTAGGACTGCCACTCAAGACAACCTTTCCATCGGCCATAACGATTACACGATTAGCATATTTTGCTGCCAGATCAAGCCGATGCTCAACCAGAATTATTGTAATTCCCAATTTTTTGTTTAACTCGTTGATTACTTCAAATATTGTTTGGGCACCTAATGGGTCAAGAAATGAGGTGGGTTCATCCAGTATCATTATGTCTGGTTGCATGGCTAAAACTGAGGCTATTGCGACCCTCTGCTGCTGTCCACCTGAAAGCTCATCCGGAGCCCTTTCAGCCAGGTCAGATATACCAGTTATTTTGAGTGCCCAATTAACACGTTTTCTCATTTCATCTCTGGGCATGGCAACATTTTCCAGACCAAAAGCAACGTCCTTTTCAACAGACAAAGCGAATAGCTGATTTTCTGGATTCTGGAAAACAAGACCAACATGCCGGGCAAATTCATGAATTTTATGATCAACTACATTAAGACCAGCGACGACGATTTCTCCTTCAAGTGTCCCATTGTAAAAGTGAGGTATTAGACCATTAAAGCATCGACAAAGAGTTGTTTTCCCGCAGCCACTAGGACCAGTTAAGATGACAAAGTCTCCTTTGTTTATAGATATCGATACCTTTTGAATGGACGAATTTGTTGCTCCCGGATAAGTGTAAGTTAAGTCTTTGGTCTTGATTACAGACAATGTTTTATCCGCCAGCTTAGTGCAATTTATTCATTCCATTTAAGAGTAGCTACTCAAAATTAGGTGATTTTAGCTTGTTACTAATTAGTTTCGAACAAAATCTCAGACACATCTTTATGTCTCCAGTACCATTTGCACCAGCCGAAACTGCGTGGCCCCCACCAATACCACCAATAAAATCGCCTAAAGGTTTCGCAAAATCATTACCCAAATGAATTCCTGTCTCTAGGTAGAATTGTCGAGTAGCTCGAAAGCTGACCTGTAGTTTTTCATCTTTCTGTCCAGCAACGACTGCAACATGGGCTCCCATCGATATAAGTGCTCTAGCAGCTGAAGCTTGATATGCACTTACATGTGAAAGGGCTATCAACCAATTATTTAATGTCAACAACTTAATTCGGGTACTAGCCTTCAATCGTGCTACACGTTCTGAGAACTCCATAGGTAACGAAAGAATAGGGAGAATCTCCTGAACATCTACTCCGGCATCGATAAGTGAAGTCAGAACTTTAAAGGTGCTCGAATTGGCTATTACAAAATGTCGAGTATCGAATGCTATTCCAAGAAAAAGGGCTTTAGCCTCATCTGGAGAAGGCTTAACTTTAGCTTCTTCGAACAGCCGATAAACAATCTCGCACGTGGAGGACGCTGTCTCATCAGCAACAGAAAGAGTTGCTAAGCGGCTAGTTTCGGGGTGACTAGAATGATGATCAACCACAACCAAGGGCTGATCAGGCATGATTTTCGTATACAGTACATCCAATTGCTGAATAGTATTTGTGTCAACTAAAAAAAGCATGTCAGCTTGGTCGATATGAGGTTTATCCACAAGTTCTATTGGTAAAATGGTAATGATGTTTTTTGAAAGTTTACTGGGTCCAGAAGCTACTGCAATTTCAGTTACCAGGTTTGGTTTTAGCCGGTTCAATAACCCTGATAAGGCGTAAGCTGCTCCTATTGCATCTGGATCAGCGTTATTATGACATAACAGAACAGCTAATTTGGCATCCAGTTTATCGATTAGGGAAACTATTTTTTGAATTTGCACTCAAGTTCCCTCAGATTTTCTTCAATACAAATAAAGGCTCGTTTTGTAGCCTCTTTTGTTAGGGCTTCAACATCAAAATCTTTCATGAGGGGCGATAGAACAACTGCAACATCAACATTCACTGTTAAGGGTTTTATCCCTTCAGCATCTACTACGACTTCAAGGTCTGTTATTCTGGTTGCAGGAACTTGAGACAATACATAGTCTCGGGCAGCCTTTTCCGCACGCTCTAATAAATCTTCAACTTGTTCAAGAGTAAGCTCAGGGATTCCATTCTTTGCCAAGCAGATTTCATCCTAAGTAGAACCTGATACCGGACGCAAGTCCTGCTGCAGTTTCTCCTGTAGGTCCTTTGCTTGGGTTCGAAGGCGATCGTCCTGTTTGGCTAGAACGTCAACTCTCATAGTTAAGAGCTCTTTACGTTCCTTCAACTCTTCTGTTACAGTAGTTTTCTGGGATTTAACAAGAAGTGCGCCGATTGATTTATAGATAACCGCGGTTTCATTCATTTTCTCTAATTCACTTAATGCCTCTTCAACTTCACTGAGTTGCATTTCAAGCTGTTGTTTCTGAGCCATTACTCCCTGTAGGGTTTGTTGCAACTGTTGAAGCTTAAGCAACCGTTGCTGAATCTCTGGTGGAAGTCTCGAAATATCTTCGCTCATTTTATACGCCTCAAACATTCGTCTCTGAATTCTTGAGCTTAAATAACTTGGCACATATTAAGCCTTTTTACCCAAAAACATTTACTCAACATTACTATTGTTCCACATTTTTCATTCCAATAAAATCATAGAATTGGCATTTACATTCATTTTATCAGCTTTTGGAGATTCATTGCCACTCCAATCAACCGCAAATAGGAGTTCATAGAGGCCCTCAACGCTGAAGTGTCTCTGGCATTGAACTCTAAGACTAGACTTTGATTTTCGGTTTTCATATGAACTTTTGAACGGTTAGTAGACGAAGTTTCGGTTTCAGGTTTCAGCGCCTCTAAAACAACTTTCAACTGCTTCTCGGACAAAAATTCTAGACGAACAACAGCTTGAGCATTCATTGCGGAACTTCCCAAACCAGCTTTGAAAATGTGACTCTGGGTCCTATTTCAACCATTTGCCGAAGAAGCATAAATGTGATCTGAATATGCCCTAAAGAAACTTGAGAAAAGTGTAGCGAAACGCGATGGCTCTTAGCTGCTTCATCTATAGATAAGTTAGGCAAATTAAAGAATTGTGAAAGACACCCAACTAACCTTTCCAGTTTGGGTGAATTCTCAGGTGCCATAGTAATTACTGATGAGCAACTTCTTTCTTGTTTCTTGAATTCTCTTCTTAGAAGCACTCTTGACAAGAACATTAGTGGAGGGAAAGATGTTAATCCATTAGAGTCTACAGTAAAGAAACTGATTTTTCCAAAACCACTATCCCACCTTTCAACCAAAACAACCTTTTTGGCTTTAAACTCGATTGCCCGTTCAGCTACATCATTAAGACTCATCTTCCCCCGGTTAATTCGTACTACATTAGGAATCAAATTAGAGAAATCGCGACAAAGCGATCTAATTAGGTCTGTTGGTCTCCGAGAGGTAGTCAACAGTATCAAAACATGCAAACCTCACCGAAAAAAGGCAGCCGGAAAGGCTTGCATCTTTATAGTGTTACTTAAGTTTCTGAAGAGGACAGACTCTTCACTTGGCGTTTCGCAACAACACCGAGTTTCGTGACTGGTGTATAAGCACCGCCAGCGAAAGTAAGCTGACATTTTCTACATCTCCAGACACCAACACTCTCTCTTTGAACAGCCACAGTAGCACAATGAGGACAGGGGTGTACCTTTCTGGCTTCTGTGACCACTTTCACGTAACGTTTTCTAAGTGTTGCTCCGTAGCGAGTACCAAACCCTCTGGCTAGTCCAACTTTCTTTGTTTTTCTTCCCATCAGCTTTTAACCACGATTTTTCTTAATTCTGAAGTCTTTTCAGATGCAATCTTGACGGCCTCTAAAATCTCTTCTTTTGTAAAGAATCCGGAACCGCCACCTTTCTGTATAGCACAAATGTGTCCGTCCTTGTCCATAGTCATCGTTAATCTAGCATCCATAACCTCTTCTTCATCAATTGCAGTGTCCAATATTAGTTTATTACCTATCTTGGCAAAAGTAACAGCTACAGGATAGTTAACCACCGGAAGTGGAGTGTAACCTGGCTTTTTCACAATTTCTCCTTCTTCAACAGTATATTTGAACATCTTAGTGTTAATCAGAGCAGCTAAGGCTGCAATAGCAGAAGCATCAATAAGGTTTCCATCATGATTAAGAACATAAACGTCAATGAAAACCACAAAGACCAGCTTACCAGATTCGACACAAAGCTTCTCCAAATCTATAGCTTTTGATTCCCTGATTCCTCTATCCACAACCCTAGCTAGTTCCACTGCCTCTTCTCCTGGTGGTCCGGGCTCAAAAGCTGGAGACGCAAGAGGTACAAGCTCCGCATTAACTGTTAGAACTCCTTTGTCAGGCATGTCCGAAAAAGGTTTTCCAGTATCAACTTTCACACCAACTATAACATCGGTTTTACCTAAATGGACCCGAGCAGATCCTTCCGCGCGTTCAATTACTCCAGATTCAATCTCGAATTTTCGATACTCTGTTGGAGCTCGTCCGTCCACTCGCTTTCCATTCGCCAAAAGCTCAGTGATTCGTTTTTTCTTAACATTTATAACAATAGGTGAATTCATTCTTGTTTAGCCTCCTCAATAGATTCATATTTTGATTTTAACGCTTCTTTCTGAAGGACATACAGTTTCTTACAACCTTCAAGAGCCATGTCCAATGCAGTGGTAAATTCATCAACGGATAGATTGCCGTCCATCTGCAGCAAAGTTATCGCGTTCAGGTTGGGCATATAAGCGACTGGTACATCAGCCTCACCAACTTTATCTTCGGTATCCATAAGGTCAAGCGCAATTTTTCCATCAGCTTTACCTGCAGCGCAAGCCACAACCAGATCCCGCATTGGGATTCCAGCATCTGCTAACGCAATAGCTGCTGCGGTGATACCCGCACATCTTGTTCCTCCATCCGCTTGTAGTATTTCAATGTATACTTGAATTGATGTTCGAGGATAGTATTCAAGAAAAACTGCTGGCTCTAAAGCTTCTCGGATTACTTTTGAGAGTTCAACATCTCTTCTTGAAGGGGCAGGTGATTTCCTTTCGTCAACTGAGAAGGGTGCCATGTGATAACGGCATTGAATAACAGCTCGATCCTGTTGTGCTATGTGCCGTGGATGTGCCTCCTTAGGTCCATAAACACCTACTAGAATCTTGTTTCTTCCTTGCTCAAGATATGCAGATCCATCTGCGTTTGGGAGAACCCCAACCTGCATTTTAACGGGTCGTAATTCATCCACTTTTCGTCCATCTAAGCGGATGCCCTTTTTGTCAATTAATTTTTCAGATTTTTTAGTTGTCATTTTTCCTCTCTCATTTTTAGTTTTAGGTTTATTTGTCTTCAAGTGATTTTCTTTCATTCTTAATCATCTCAGTTACGCGATCGGTCAAACCACTCGTATGGGATTCTTTTTCAATTTTCCGAAGAGCCATAATTGCGAGTCTTTCATCTTCAGCAGATCTGCCACTAATAAGAACCAAACCATTTTGACCGATAGTCATTTGACAGCCTGTCTCCCTCTTTATCATACCTACCATTGAGCCCTGTCTCCCTATGATTCTCGGAATCTTTGTAGGAGTAACCTCAACGAGTTGACCACGCACAATCTTCCCTAAACCAGGTTCGCGAACAGTTAACAGAGGGTCACGAGTCCGGTCATAAGCAACAACATTTGCGATTATTAGGTCCCCAACATCAAAAATTGAAGGCAAATCTGTTGTTTCTGGTTTAAATGAACGTTCAACAACATCAGATGCACGGAGCCTAGCAAGATGTGGAGCTTTTATGTCTATAGCCCAACCTCCCGGTGAAGTTTCAACAACTTTTCCGATAACTGTGTCTCCAGGAACAGGAACATAGAATGCTTTTAGGGCAACTACATGAACCCTTTTACCGTCGTAATCAACAAGTCCTAGTCGGTTGGCATAGATTTTTCCATTTTCTATATATGTGCTATCTCCAGATACATAATCACCATCGGCGAGAAGGTCTCCCGGAGTAACAAGCTGTTTTTTCTCATAAAAAAGTGGTATTTTTAACACCTCAATAATTTTTTGATTAGTTCATTTTTACTTCAAGATTTCCTCGGGTCATATTCCCCAACTTATCCAAGAATGGCCCATAAAGGCCAGCGGACATCTCTACTATAGCAGACCAAGATCCATCAGCCCGCCATTGTTCATTTTGTATAGTGCCGAAGCCTTTAACAGTTCCGTAAACTTTACTTGCGTGTTCGGCGGGTATGTGGACTGCAACTGAAATTTTTTCCATTTTCAAGGGAATAATCGGACGTAGCAGTTTAATAATTTCTTTTGCCTGCTCTTCCACACCTTTATGAGGATCAATGGAGAAACGAATTTCTTTCATTGCTTGCTCGATGCGTAAAGGAGGATGTGGAAGGCTCGTTTTAGGATCAACACATTCACGTGCTATAAAGGAAACTATCTGCTTCCGTTTCTCTTCAATAAGTTGTCTCCTCTGATCCGTAGTTAATTGTAAAGTACCTTTCTTGAGTATTATTTCAGCTATTTTGATAGGATCTGTTGTTCCGAACTTCTCTTGGAGTTTTTCTTCTGATGCTTTCGTACCTTTTCCAGCATCAGTGAAAATTGTTTCAGCTGCTAACACTTGAGAAACAGAAGTAATTTTTCCTAACCGAAAGGATAGAGCAGGCTCAGGTTTGGTAAGGATTTCGAAGTGCTCGCCATCATGAGTGATGCGTGCAATTGTATAACGTTCGCTCATTTAGTTCCACTGCCCTCAAGCCCTCTTTGGATAGTCTCAATTTTCTCGTCACTTAACGCTTGGAGCTTTTGGGTATCTAGTGGAATAACACTTATCTTGATTCTTTTTGGCTCCCCTCTAGCTTCTAGGGCTCGGGTTAAACATTTTACTGTAAGTTTGATGGCTTCGTCTAAACTAAGGTCCTCACGATACTCTTCATTCAGAACGCCTTCAACCGTCTCACGTCCAATTCCCACAGCGACTGCCTTGTAGCCTCTATATGAGCCACTGGGATCGGTTGTGAATACTCTGGGTCCAGTTTTGTCAACTCCACCGAAAATTATTGAGACTCCAAAGGGTCGGACTCCTGCGTGTTGAGTGTAAAGCTGTTTTACGTCCCCGACGCGTTTTGTCATCATTTCAACGTCGATAGGCTCATCATACATTAACCTGTTACTCTGAGCATATATTCTAGCTTGGTCGATAAGTATACGAGCATCAGACCCCAAACCAACAACAGCAGCACCAAGATGATCATCTACATCATAAAGTTTCCATGCAAATTGGGTATCTTGAAGTTTAGTTTCAATTTTTTCTTCTGCTCCTAAAACAACTCCACCAGAGCAGGCAATTCCTATTATTGTTGCACCACGGTTTACTGTTTCCAGGGCATATTCAACCTGGAAAAGTCGACCATCTGGAGAAAATACAGTAATAGCACGATCATAAGCTCCAGGCGCGGCAAATACAGACAAATCATTCACCTCATACATAAACTACGTTTTGTCTCTTTTGTAATGAGACGGCACTAAAAACCTTTTCGTATTTTCTACAATCTTTGTTAAACATCAACTTCAGGTCCAATGTAAATTCTACGTGTCTTGAGGACAGATTATATGAACGTTAAATAACACACCAGAAATACAGAGAATAACAAAATAAACATGTTTGTGAGTCCAAATAATCTTTAATGTTGAAAATAAGAGTTTTTCACTAAACTGAAAAACCATGAATAATCTTTGATAACTCTTATAGGAGAATTACATCTTTAAAGAAATAGGAACAGGCATGTCCTCAAAACTGATTGTGGTTAAGGTAGGAACCGGAAGCCTAACCAAGAATGGAAGCCTCGATATAGAACTGATGAGCAGATTAGTTGATCAGATAGCTGAGGCTATAAAACTTGGCAACAAAATAGTTTTCGTAACTTCTGGAGCCGTAGCTGCTGGTATAACCGAACTTGGAATACCCCCCAAACCCAACGACATCGTCTTCCAACAAGTAGCAGCGGCAACTGGACAAAGCATAATCATGTCAACATATCGGCTACTCTTCAAGAAACATGGTTTGAAAGTTGCACAAATATTGCTAACTGCTGAAGACCTTTCAAACAGAGCCGCCTATCTGCATGTTTGTGATGTTCTAGAGATGACATTACAGTTGGGTGTTGTTCCAATAATTAACGAGAATGATGTAACATCCACAGATGAACTGATTCCGGTTACTAAAGGCTACAAAATAAACTTTAGTGATAATGATTTGCTGTCGGTTCTAGTAGCCAACGCCTTAGAAGCTACATTGATAATTATTCTGTCAAATGTAGATGGATTATATACGATGAACCCTAAAAAACGTGGAGCCCAGCTGATCACAAAAGTTGAAAAAATTACACCTGAAATCAAATGTGAAATAGAAGGAAAAAGCCGACTGGGAACAGGTGGAATGAAAACCAAATTGAAAGCTGCGGAAATCGCAGCAACCAGTGGAGTACCTCTTGTAATAGCTAATAGCAAACGGGAAAATGTTATAATGGACATACTTGCAGGAAAACAAGTTGGAACTATCTTCAAACCGCAAGAACGTCTTCCACAAATAAAACGTTGGATTGCTTATGGCGCGTCAGTGAAAGGGCAAATTTTCGTGAATGATGGAGCAAAAAGGGCAATAATTGAGGGGGCTAGTCTTCTTCCTGTAGGTGTAATTAAGCTTACTGGAACCTTCAATGAGGGAGACGTGGTTAGCTTGGTGGATCAGGATAATGTTGAGTTTGCGAAGGGTAATCCAAACTATAACAGTGGGGAGATAAACATCATTAAAGGCTTAAAAACAAATCAGATTAAAAAAGTCCTTGGCTATATTAGACGTAAAGAGGTTATTGCCCGAAAAAACATCTGCATTACGAAGTGAAAAAATGATATTAGAAATATGTAAAAAAGCTAAATCTGCCTCAATCCAATTGGGGCAACTTTCTGCTGAACAAAAGCATAATGCATTATTTAGAATGGCAGATTCTCTTGAAAAGAACTGCACAGAAATTCTGAAGGCTAACCAAAAAGATGTAGAAACTGCCAAAGTTAAAGGCACAAAAGAGGCTCTGATAGATCGGTTGATTCTGGATAAAGGTCGAGTAACCAGCATGGCATCTACCTTACGTGAAATTGCTGAATTACAAGACCCAGTAGGCGAAATAGTGAAGACTTGGACTAGGCCAAACGGTTTGATCATAGGACAACTTCGTGTACCTTTGGGTGTAATTGGGATAATCTACGAATCTAGACCTGATGTGACATCAGAAGCGTCTGGGTTATGCATAAAATCTGGAAACGCCATAATTTTGAGGGGAGGCTCAGATGCCATAAATTCGAACATAGCTATCGGAAAAGCATTACGAAGCGCATTAGTCGAGAGTGGATTAAACGAAGATGCAATTCAGGTTATTCCAGTTACTGAACGAAGTTTTGCAGAGCAGCTCATGAAAATGAGAGAATACATTGACGTTCTAATTCCACGAGGGGGTGCAAACCTGATAAAAACTGTAGTGGAAAAATCAATGGTTCCTGTAATAGAAACAGGAACTGGAAACTGCCACATATTTGTAGAAGAAGATGCCGATCTCAAGAATGCCGTAGACATAGTGATAAACGCTAAGTGTCAGAGACCGGGAACTTGCAACGCAGCAGAGAAGCTGTTAGTTCATAAGAATATTGCGAGACAATTTTTGCCAACAGTAGTTTCTGCACTTAACCTGAAGGGAGTCGAGGTTAGAGCAGGTAAAAAGACAATGAATTTGCTGCCCAACCTGAAGCCTGCAGTTGAGGAAGATTGGGGAACAGAATATTTAGACCTGATTATGGCCATAAAAATTGTGGAAAGCTTGGACGAGGCTATTGCACATATCAATAAGTATGGAACTAAACATTCTGAATCTATCTTAACAGGCGACTTCAATAAAGCCCTTAAATTTATTCGTGAGGTAGATGCTGCAGCTGTTTATTGGAATGCGTCCACACGTTTTACAGATGGAAATCAGTTTGGTTTAGGAGCAGAAATTGGAATAAGCACCCAGAAACTACATGCAAGAGGACCAATGAGCATCCAGCAACTAACAACAACAAAATTCTTCATACTGGGCAGAGGACATATCAGGCAGTAGTGACGCACTCGTAATTAATCACCATCGAATATCAGAGAATGATTCTAACGCTACCTACAAAAAGAATGGATCAAAAAATAATTGCACTTGAATTTACAAACGAGCTCGAACAAGCTGCACCACTTATGCTTGTCGAATTCTGCACCAACAAATTTTCATTCAACTATCGTACACCGACAAATAAACACTCCTTGACATTTAAGACCATTACTAAAAAGTTATGAAATCTACATACCCTTTACTGCGATTGCAAAGGAATTTCTCTTTGGGTACGTTATACAAATCGAATTAGTTGTGTTTTGTCACATGTGTTCCAGTTTAATCCTGAAATCCTGCAAAGTATATCGAACATCGTTTTTTAAAAAGCCTGCTTTAACTAGGTCAGAATCTTTTACGCACCGCTTGGATTGAAACAGCAACCTCTTTTTCCAGAGCTCAGGCAAATCTGTAAACAAATTAACCATGCCTTTCAAGGTTGCCTTTGCTTCGTCATGTTTTTTTACAGCAAAAAAACCAGCAGCGACAACAAAAGTGAAAAATATTAAGACCGAAAATTTCCACCAGACGTTTCTAAGTTCATAATTTTTAATCGCTGTACGTATCCTATTTTTGGCAGAATAATAGGGTCCTATTCCGCTTACCCCCCTTAAAACTCCGCTACGATGAATTACCACTGCAGAGGGAACAAAGAGCACCTGATAGCCCATCATTCTTATTCGAAGGGAAAGATCGGTGTCATCATCGTATATAAAATAAGAATTGTCAAAACCTCCAGATTTGTTGAAAACCTTCCTTCTGATAATGCTGCAACCTGAAGACGCCGCCATTATCTCAAAATTATTTTTAAGTTTTTCTTCTTTTGATCCATAGTATGCAGCCCACGTTCCCAAAGCGTCAATAGCCACGCAAACACAGTCTAGTCGACGTTTATCTTCTGATAACACAATTTTAGCCTGTGCTAAACCAATTTTGCTATTGTTCTCCATGACTTTAACAAGTTCCTTAAGCCAATTATCAGCCTCAAATTCTATATCACTATCCAAAAAAACCAGGTAACGACTTTTTGTGAGTTTTACACCGATATTGCATCCCTCAGAATGTCCTACATTCTCTAGGTTTTTAACAAGTTTAATGTGAGGATTCGAACCAAAAATCTTTTCAAGTTCTTTTACACTTCCGTCTGTTGAAGCGTTATCGACAACAACAATTTCATAATTGGAATAATCAGTTTTTAGAAGAGTGACCAAACATTGTTTCAAAAAGTTTCTCCCGTTAAAATTCACGATTATAACTGAAACGGAGGGTGGACGCGCATTCATTTCAGACACAATTACCACCAAACGGAAGTAAGATTTGATTTAAGGTTAGGCTAACTTAAAGCCTTTTTTGGCACAAACAATAAATTGTAACAGGTATCTTTTACGAAGATGTTAAAGAAGCGATTTTAATGGATAACTATTCCTCACCTCCATCTGTTACTGTAGTAGTTCCTGTCAGAAATGGAGAACAGACAATAGAGCCGTTATTGGAGTCTCTCCAAAAGCTGGACTACAATAACGATAAAGTGGAGGTGATCATCGTTGACGGAAACTCCACAGACATGACTCAAGATATAGTCAAAAAATATCCTGTAAAATTGGTTGTTGAAAAAAGGAAAGGGCTAAACGTTGCAAGAAATACAGGAATAAAAAAAGGAAACGGCGAAATCGTGGCATTTACTGACTCCGATTGTATAGTGCCGTCCAACTGGGTTACAAAAATTGTTGAAAATTTCAAAAATCCTCAAGTTAGCTGTGTAGGTGGATCCGCAAAAGCGCTGAACAGTGATTTTGTTTCACAATATGCCGACAACAGCATTGTAAGATTGATGCCATTTTTTACGAAACGCGAAGAACTTGATAAAGTTAAACCATTCTTTCGCCATCCAGCAGGATGTAACATGGCTTATAGAAAAAAAGTAGCCGAAGAAATTGGATATTTTGATGAAAACATTCAATATGGTTTCGACGAAGTTGAGTTTGCTGATAGAGTATGCAAAGCTGGTTACAAGATGGTTCTGGATCCCAAGGTTTTGGTTTGGCACAAGCATCGGTCAACTCTTGGGGATTTTTTGAAACAGAATTTCCAGTACGGCAGAGGGAGCGGATTAGTTTTAAGAAGAAACAGGTTAAATGATTCTGTTTCCAGATGGGCATTTATGGGGTTGATTGGTTTTATAAGTTGGTTGTTGATAGTTGGTTCGTTATTGTTTCTAAATTTTAGTTCAAGTGTCAGCATTTTCTTTTGGTTGCTATTTGGATTCACTGGTTTCCCATTACTTATTGTTGCATCAGTATATGGTTACAGAGCAATTCGAAACAAAAAATTTGCACGCGTGATAATATACCCTGTTATTGACATCTTTAGAACTCTTGCGTTCTGCTGTGGACAAGTTTATCAGCTTTTCAAAAAAACATGAAATTATTTGATACAATATTGTTCAGATATTTTTTGAAAAATCCTAGGATTATTGCAAAAAAAAGGTTAAATCAGCAAAATTGGAGACTGACATAATCTGTTATGCGTCTAACAGCGTCTAACATGGAAAAACAGCGCATAAAATAACTGAATAAAAAAATGAAAAAAGGGTGTAACTTAAAAAAAGAAAAATAGAAGAAGTTTTAGTACCTTCTTCGCTGGTAACCGCCGCTTCTGCCGCCGCCATCGCCGCCGCCGTAACCGCCGCTTCTGCCGCCGCCATCGCCGCCGCCGTAACCGCCGCTTCTGCCGCCGCCGTATCCACCGCCGCCTCTACCGCCATAGCCACCGCTTCTGCCGCCGCCTCTACCGCCATACCTGTTAAAACGTCTCTCTTGCTCGTATCGCTTGTCGGAAAGGTTATTCTCTGTGTTGACTTCTGCAATTGGTGAATCTTCTGCTACTTCGTAGCTACCATATTTTCCTATGTTTAGTCTCATATTTCCTCTAAAGAGGTTAATGTAACCGTTAGTGATGCTCAGTGTTGCTTCTTCGGCTATTGAGTCTATTTTGTCATCCCAAAGGGTCATGTATATGCATCCAGTCTCGTCTCCAACTAGAGCATCAGCAACTCGGCGTACCGAATAATCGCGTCCAGTGACGCTTCTGACTTCACCCTTAGAAACTACTTTCACTATTGTGTTAACGCCTCTCGAGTTTGGGGTCAACGTTTCTACTTTTACCAGCTCTTCGCTTCCACTTTCAGATGGTTCTTCACCTGACATTTAATCTACTTCCGTTTTACATGGTCATTTAGAGCGGTTCTTAAAGATTGTGGTTTTAAATTTGCTCTAATAAGGTCTACCTATTACATGCATTATTGTAGCTCAGACAATGAAAAAAAAGTAACACAATTTGTATTTATTTTCTTGAATGAGTTTTAGCCACTATTAAGGTGGCAGTTTGAAAAATGTCGGGTAGAACTCTTAGTTTGTCTGTTAGGAACATGTTTAACTGATCCAGATTTTCAGTGCTTATTTGGATTATAGCATCGTATTCGCCGTACATCATGCTTACTCTACTAACTTCATCAAAATAGGCTACTTTTTTTAGTATATCTTTCTCGGTACCCGGATTCAGCGTTACCAGAACATATGCTAAAACAGACATCTAAATACTCCTCTTGACACACGTTTGCATTGCGGGAAATTAACCTTTCGCCCGAACCAGAAAGATAGATTTAAACATAATCCAAAGATAGCTCACAAGTCAACTGGGGGATTTCTTAACAAGATTTCGAGCCAAAACTGCAGAACCTATTACAGCTGCATTAGAACCCAAAGCCGATTTCAAGATGTCACATTTTTTAACTGAAACATCCAATGCGTGGGTTTGAACATTATCTTTCACCATCTTGATCAACTCAGGAATTCCTTCTACAACTCCACCTCCAAGAATCAAGCGGCAAGGATTAAAAGCATTTATGATGCTGACCACTCCAGCAGCTAAGTATCGCCCTGTTTCCTCTACTAATTTTTGAGCTAACAAGTCGCCTTTATGGTAAGCTTGGCTAACATTAGCTGCTGTTACCTTTTCAACACAACCAGACAAAGACAAGATAACCTTTCCTTTTTCTGGCGAAGTTCGAATTTCCTCTTGAGCACGTTCAGCTATTGCCCAACCACCTACATAGGCCTCCAAGCATCCCCTATTAGGGCAACGACATTTTCTTCCATCATAAACAAGAGTGATATGCCCCAGTTCAGCTCCAGTATTTGTGCAGCCAACCAGCAAGTTTCCGCCACTTATAACTCCCCCACCTACACCGGTTCCAACAAAAAGAACCACCAAATCGTCAATTCCTCTTCCTGCACCGAAATACCGTTCTCCCCAGGTAGCGGCCCGAACATCATTAGTAACAAACACTGGAAGGTTAAGATTTTCCTCCAGTTTCTTCTTTAAAGGAAAATTTCTCCAGCCCAAATTAGGAGAACTTTGAACTACTCCCTCCAGATCCACTTGAGCAGCAATCCCGATTCCAACAGAATCAGCCTCCTGTCCTGTAACACTGAGGCAGACATCAATGCCATTTAAGATCTCAGAGAGTACCATACTTGGCTGCATAAATGGTTCAATTAGCGAGTAATGTTTGGATAAAATGTGACCATTAACATCCACTAATCCTACATTAATTTTAGTACCTCCAAGGTCAATACCTAAAGTATAAAAATTAGAAGAGAAATTCATCATTTTTAAGCTCACATTCTACCCATTAACAAATATATTCTTACTGCATAACATTGAAATAATAACTGGTTAATATACGACCAAATTTTGTCTTTCTTTAATTGAAATAAATCTAATCATAAAAAGCAAATTAATTTTTCTACAAACTCAAAAAAGCCTAATTTCCATTATACAAATGGAAAAAAGAAAAAAAGGATTTCTACTTATCTTAGTAGTCTTCAGGCATTCCGCCTGGAGGAGCACCCTCTTTGGGTTTTGTTGAGGCAATCACATCATCGATCCTCAAGATCATTGAGGCAACTTCTGTGGCAGATTTCATTGCTTGTTCCTTTACTTTTAATGGTTCAACGACTCCATTCTCATAGCTGTTTACGATTTTACCTTTGAAAACGTCTACTCCCATCAGATGGCCATTCTTCTTTTCGTGAGCTGCCCTCAATCCAACAAGGATGTCGATGGACTCTAGACCTGCATTTTCAGCTAAGGTCTTTGGCACGATCTCTAATCCATCAGCGAATGCCTCTATGGCGAGTTGTTCCCTGCCACCTACAGTTGTAGCGAATGAACGTAGAATTTTTGCAATTTCGGCTTCTGTTGCGCCGCCTCCAGCGACAATCGAATTATCTTGTACGACATCAGCGACCACGGATAGAGCATCATTCATTGCTCTGTCAGCTTCATCCACCATTCGTTCTAGACCAGCTCGGATGAGAATTGCAACAGATCTGGGTTCTTTGCATTTCTCAACAAAGATCATCTTGTCATCCCCAACCTTACGTTCCTCTACAAGTCCTGCTTCGCCTAAATCAGAGGCATTTAAATCGTCCAATTTTGTGATTACTTTACCTCCAGTTGCTCGTGCTAATTTCTCCATGTCAGATTGTTTAACTCTTCTTGCAGCAATGATTCCTTCCTTTGCCAAGAAATGCTGAGCCATGTCATCGATGCCTTTCTGACAAAATAGAACTACTGCACCGGATGCTTTGACTTTTGCAACCATATCTTTAAGCATGCGGGTTTCTTTATCTAAAAATGCCTGCATTTGAGTTGGATCTCGGATCCTGATTTCGGCTGAAAACTCTGTTTTTTCAACCTCAAGAGGAGAATCTAGTAGAGCAATTTTTGCGTTTTCAACGCGTTTTGGCATTCCTGCATGAACTATCTCTTTATCGATGATTATCCCTTTGATTAGTTCAGTATCATAAAGGCTCTTTCCCTCTTTCTTAACTCTCTGGATGTTATCAATGTCTGCTATCGTTTTGTTGCCACGTTTTTCGGCTATTAGCTTAACTGCATCAATAGTGATATCAGACAGATGGTCACGAGCATCACCCACAGCCTTACTTCCCATTGAAGTTAAGGAAACTTTCTTTAGGGTTTCACGGTCATCAATTTCAACAGTTATACCTAGTTTGGTTAAAGCTTCCATAGCTTTGTCAACAGCTTTTTGGTAGCCTCTAACAATAACTGTTGGGTGAATATTTTGAGCCAACAACTCCTCAGCTTTTCGCAATAATTCTCCAGCCAAGATTACGGCAGTAGTTGTTCCGTCGCCTACCATATCATCTTGGGTCTTAGCTACTTCCACCATCATTTTTGCTGCTGGATGTTGAACATCTATCTCGTCAAGGATTGATGCACCATCGTTTGTTATGGTTATATCGCCCAATCCATCAATGAGCATCTTATCCATGCCTCGAGGCCCCAATGTTGTCCTTAAGACTTCGGCTATAACTTTGGCAGCCATGATGTTGTTTGTTTGGGCTTCTTTTCCACGTTTTCGTGATGTACCTTCTTTAAGTATTAGAACAGGTTGTCCACCCTGTGAGGTTAAATATGCCATACAAATCCTTCCTATTTTTTTAATAAAGGTCTAGCTACTGCAATTTCATAAGAGAATATAAAGTTTTTCACTAAAATAACAGAAGGCTTTTGTTATGCCTTTTTAGAAAAGAAGAGGGAAATGAATGTTTATTTTTCCAAAACTTTTCTAGAAGCTATCTCTATGTCTTCTGCTTTAACGGTTTTTCTTCCTGCATGCATGGCATAGTCGATGGCTTCTTTGGCTATTTTTACACCTATGCCATCAAGTTCTTTTGCTAGAGCTTTTGCAGCTGCCTCGCTAACTCGGCTCGCTCCCGCTTTCTTGCATATTCTGTGCATTGGAGCTACAGATAATTCAGGATGCTTCATTATAAACCCCTTCGCAGTCTCTTTTCTATTTTAAGCGGTATTTAAGTTTTTTCTTCGCTTTTAAACCTTTAATGTTCTTCTTTTCATTTTTAATCCCTTTTTTTCCGTTTAATGGAGTGGAAGTTTATGAGTGAGAATTAAACATGAAAGGACATACTCTACATTTTTCATTAGAAAACGGCTACTCACAAAAAACAGTAGTAGTTTAAAATCTCTGAACCAAAGATTTTAGAACATCTTCAAAGATCTGAAGGGTTTCGTTGTCATATAGACAGAATACCACTGTCTCTATTCCTGTAGGTCCATTTAGATATGCTACGGTAGTTGAAAGCATTATTGTTGCACAACGGTCTTTAGGAAAACCAAAAATTCCAGTACTTATAGCAGGAAAAGCGATACTTCGTAAATGGTTTTGATCAGCCAATTTTAGCGAGTTTAATGTTGCATCTTTCAATTTCTCATCTTCATGAACTTCTCCATGCACTGGACCGACCGCATGAATAACATATTTTGCGGGTAAGTTTCCTCCAGTTGTTATTATGGCTCCACCTACTTTCGTGCTGCCTATCTTGTTACATTCTTCCTGAATTGTTGGTCCACCCCGTCTTCTGATAGCTCCAGCAACTCCCCCACCCATCTGTAATATTGAGTTTGCAGCATTTACTATAGCGTCTGTGGTTTGCTCTGTTATATCATCCTGAATTAACTCTAAGACTGTGTTGTTGATTTTGATTTTCATGCTTCAATATCCAAAAATACTGTCATGTGAAGATAGATTAGTTTCTTGCGGATTGTTTAAAGAAAAATCAGGTTCTATTAAAGATTCCCAAGATAAAAAAAGTTATCAAAATAAGAAATTTAGTGAAAACCGTAGATAGAATGTTTTCGCTACTTAACAGCCTCTACTTTTTTCACTTCAGGTATCTGCTTTTTAAGGAAGTTTTCCACACCCCATTGTAGAGTCATAGCAGACATTGGGCATCCGCTGCATGAGCCTTTAAGTTTCACTTTCACTATGCCGTTGTCAAATCCGACGTATTCGATGTCTCCACCGTCAGCTTGCAATTGAGGTCTTACTTCTTCAAGAGCTTTTTTTACTTTAGTTTCTAAAGTTTCACTCATCAGATTCACCCTTATTTAGTATTGGTTGCGAGTTTACAATATAAACGATAATAAAAAAGCTTTTGATTTTTGGATATTATTAAAAATATCACATCTTTATTAAGGCAATTAATAGGTTAAGAAGAACCTAATCGTAATTTTTTGGAGAAATGAGAGAAAACACAATTAACCAGTATTTTGTAAGTTACTAATCTATTAAGAACCACACTTTTAGGATCTTGACCAGCAAGCATCCCAAAATTGCATAAAAAGAAAAACTCTATACTTTTGATCTGATCATAAGGATTTTTTGCTCGTTGATTTTATTTTATGATAGAGTTATAAAGCATGACGTATGTCATATTAATGGTTGATTGATGTTTAAGAAACAAAATCTAGGCGCATGTTTATTGCTTTTTGGTTTGGTTTTATCTATTTCTATTAATGCTCCTAAGTCGACAGCATATGGTTCACAATACGTATCAACCGATCTTGATGAAGTGGAAATATCAGAGTATGAAGGAAAAAACCTTTCGTCAATTTACGGTTTTAGAGAAAATTCGATTAAAGGACCGCAATATGTCGATGTTGAAGCCTACAGATTAAGTATAACGGGTCTTGTAAATAATAAACTGAATTACACCTTTGAGAACGTGATAAATAATCATCAAAGTTACAAAAAAGTTGTCACATTAAATTGTGTTGAAGGTTGGAGCGTGACCATACTTTGGGAGGGTTTATTAATTAAAGACTTGATCGAAGGAACTGAAGTATCTCCTGAAGCTAATACAGTTATATTTTACGCTTACGATGGTTATTCCACATCTTTACCACTTGATTACATAATAGATAATGACATTATTATTGCTTACAAAATGAATAATGTAACTCTTCCCCCAGAAAGAGGTTATCCATTTCAGCTAGTAGCGGAAAGCAAATGGGGATACAAATGGATAAAATGGATAACTGCAATCGAACTGTCAAACAACCCTGACTATAAGGGATTCTGGGAAAGCAGAGGTTATTCAAACATTGGAAACCTGGGGGAACCATTTTATGGAAATGTTGGAGGAATTGATAATACTATTCCAGAGTTTCCTTCATGGTTGGTCTTCCCAATATTTTTTGTAACCACCTTGTTTATCGTAATTTATAGAAAAAGATTATTTGCAGTATTAAAAAGTGACAAATAAGTTTGTGTAGTTTCCTAGTTAGTATTTTTGGGATACAGATTATTTCAAAAAAAGTTCTATTTCAGCATCCGGGTTTTATGAATTTGTAATAAAAAGATTTTTACTTACTGTTCTGATGGTGTTTTTAGGTTGATCTGAATGAGGATCGGTTTTCATATTTCAATTCATGGTTCCATCGCTTTAGCAGTAGATAGAGCGGAAGAATTGGGATGCAACACATTCCAGATTTTTACTAGAAGTCCCCGACAATGGCATTCATCAGAAATTACTTTAGATGTAGCTAAAGCTTTCACCGACAAAATGATGAACCGTGATATTAGACCTGTTTTTGCACATATGCCATATCTTCCAAATTTGGCTTCTCCCAGAGATGGAGTCTACAAGAATTCAGTAAATACTCTTTCTTCTGAACTGGAAAGATGCAAGTTACTTAATATTCCATATTTGGTAACCCATCTGGGTAGTCATCTTGGAGAAGGCATAAAAAAAGGAGTCGCCCGATTGACAGATGGAATTAACCAAGCGCTAACAATTACAGGAGGAGGGGTAACTCTTCTGCTCGAAAATACAGCAGGAACACGAAACAGTATGGGAAGTACCTTTGAAGACATTCAACATATAATCGAAGAGGTAACTCACCCTGAAATGATTGGAATATGTTTTGATACAAGCCATGCATTTGCTGCAGGTTACGACCTTAGAACAGAAGAGAATATAGAATCTACAGTCCAGAAGATCGACGAGTTAATCGGCTTTGAAAGACTTAAAGTTGTTCACCTTAATGATTCTAAAGGAGATTTAAACTCTCGAATAGATCGCCATGAACATATTGGTTTGGGAAAAATTGGGGAAGAAGGATTCAGAAACATATTAGCGAGTAAGTTGGGTACAGTACCACTTATTATGGAAACACCGAAAGACTCTATACGCGATGATGTGGGTAACCTAGAAAAAGTGAAAGAGTTAGCTGTTGGACTTTAAAATAATAGATTGGTTTATTATCCACGTTTCTCGATTGAAATGAATTTTCTTCCATACTCGCCAATGTACTCTGATGTTGGACGAATAAGAACAGCATCTACATATTGTTCCAAAGTATGGGCAACCCATCCGCTTACTCTGCTTGCGGCGAAGAACGATGTGAAGAAGTCTCTTGGAATACCAAGGGCGTGCATAACAAGTGCTGCATAATAGTCGACGTTTGGAAATATTCCTTTCTTAGCATGCACAGTGTATTCAATTTTTTTGCATGTATTGTAAATCTCCAAAGTGTCTTTTTGGTGACATAACTTTTCAGCTATTTCTCGAAGATGTTTTGATCGGGGATCTTGAGATTTGTAGACTCTATGGCCGAATCCCATGATTTTCTTTTTGTCATCAAGCATGCTCTGGATATATTCTTCTACTTCATTGAGACTGGTTATTTCATAGACCATTTTCATTACTCTTTCGCTGGCTCCACCATGAAAAGAGCCCTTAAGTGTGCCGATAGCAGAAGTCACAGCAGAATACAAATCAGAACCAGTTCCAGCGGTCACACGAGCAGCAAAGGTAGAAGCATTAAGTCCATGATCTGCATGTAGAATCATATATCGTTCCATAGCGTTTTTTTCCTGTTGATCTGCAGATCTTCCTCGGAACATATATAGAAAGTTTTCAGCAAAACTAAATTCTTTAACTGGAGCGACAGCATTCTCTTTTGCTCGGGTTCTATAAAGAAACGAAATTATTGTAGGAACTTTAGCTATTATCCGAATTGCTCTACGTTTGTTTGCCTCATCAGAATTATCGTCGGGTTCAAGATCAAATTCTCCAAGATGAGAGACTTCTGTACGTAAGATCTCCATAGGATGGCAAAAAGGTGAAGCTGATCTTATTCGCTGAACAACTTCTTTAGGCAGTCTCATCGCAGAGAAAAGCTCTGATTTAAGGGTATTTAATTCATTCTTGGTAGGTAATTCGTTGTTTAATAATAAATAAACAACTTCTTCATATGTTGCATGATCAACTAGAACATCGATGTTATATCCTGAATAATATAGAGACCCAAGTGGATCAACGAAACTTATTCGAGTCGTAGCAGCAGCAACGCCTCTAAGACCCCTAATAACAGCTCTTTCTTGATCATTTGCAGTCATTGTCATCAGCTAAAGTCTATTTCTTTCAACGAAATTTAGTGTTCAACTAGATTAAGGTTTTCTCTTTTTATTATTTTTTGGTTAATTCACAACTATGATTACTCAAATTTCATATTTTGAAAAAGATTCACATGGATTTAACGTTTCGGAACTAAAAAGAGAAAGGTTATAGCCAAATATAATCAATGCATAGAAAAGAGGATTACTTAGTTGCAAATAAGGACAGTCGCAGCCATTATTGTCTGGGCGGTAGTTATTTTGCTACTGTTAAATAGAGCAATTCGGTCAGAATGGATAACACCCATATCGATTGTTTTAACGATTGTTGCAGTTTTAATTTATTTCAGTCCTAGATTAAAGAATAAAAGTCAACCAAAAGAATCTGTATCAAGTTAAATGAAATAATACTTAAAAAAAAGCGGCACAAGTGCATTAAACCTATTCGAGAGGAATTATACTTATTTCAAAAAGCTGAGACCAATTTTTTCCAGTCACAAAGAGTCTATTTTCATTTGCATCATAGGCAATCCCATTAAGTACATTTCCTGTATATTGATTGGTTGAGTTGTAAATACCTTCCAAGATTTATCCAACCAGTGACCTTCCCAGTTTGAGGATTTATTATCGCGATCTTATCTTCATTCCAAACGTTTGCGTAAATTTTTCCTTGAATATATTCAAGTTCATTAAGCTGAGTTACCGGTTCTTCGTCATAAACTTCGATTTGATCGACTTTTGTAAAGTTTATTGGATCTAAGAAATACAAAGTTGCGGATCCATCGCTCATTATAAGCCTAGCTTTCATCATGAGTGATTCCCCATCCTTCAGTGGGATATTCAAACTCATGAAGCAGTTCAAAAGAGTGTTTGTCATAAACAAAGCCTCGGTTATTTCTCCAAGTTAATTGGATTATTTTATCCTCAAAAATTGTTATACCTTCACCGAAGAACTCGTCAGGTAAGCTGAAAAGTTGTAGAATGCTGCCAGTTTCCATTTCTACTCGACGTATTGAAGAGTAACCGTAGAGTCCTGTGCTCTCATATAAGATACCGTTCTCAAAAATGAGGCCTTGGGTAAAAGCATTATTATCATGAGGATAAACATTGATAATATTGTAGGTGTAATTGCACTGGTTCAGTATTTGTTGGATTATCACTTAACCAGACTATTGTAGATAAACTAAACAAAACAACAAACGTGACAATAAGAATGATTGTTATATGTTGCTTTTTCATAATTCTCGAATATCTTTGCGGTATCACACTTTTATTATGTTTATGGAAAAATCATATGAAGAGTTGAATTTTACCTAAGGTATAACTTCAGTTCTTATTGTTTCCAATTTTTCATGAATCATCCGGTTGGCTAGCTCAGGATCAGCTTTTCCCCGTGTGGCTTTCATCAATTGACCCACCAGAAAATTAACTGCATTTTCTTCTGTAAGAGCATCTTTCACACATTTGGGATTATTTTTAAAAATTTTTTCCAAAGCATCTTGAAGAACTTCAGGGGAAGAAATCTTTACCAATTGTTTCTCTTTTATTATCTCAGAAGCACTATTCCCTTTCAAGATAATCTCTGGCAAAATTCTTTTACCGATCTTTCCGCTTATTATGCCATCCGCTATCAACTTGATCATTTCAACTAAAAGTTTGGGGGTAATCTTTGATTCTGAAAGCTCAAGGTTGTTTTCGTAAAGATTGCGTAGAAGATCCCCCATCATCCAGTTGCTTATTTCCTTTGGTCGGTCATATAATTTCACACTTTTCTCAAAAAAGTCAGCTAATTCTTTATCGCTTACCAAAACCTCAGCATCATACTTAGGCAAAGTGTAAATCTCAACAAAACGACGGATTCTAGCTTCTGGAAGCTCAGGCATTTTTCCTTTAACTTCGTTGATGAAACCTTCTGTAACAATTATTGGAACAAGATCAGGCTCTGGGAAATAACGGTAATCGTGTTCTTCCTCCTTCATGCGCATTGAAATGGTTACCCGACGAGTCTCATCCCAATGTCTAGTTTCATGTTTTACAGCAAGATCTTTCTTAACCAAATTTTTTTGTCTCATTATTTCAAAACTTAAAGCACGTTCTACTTCTTTAAAGGAAGATATGTTTTTTACTTCCACCCTTGTTCCACCGGTTAAAGAAATGTTTGCATCACATCGCATTGAACCTTCCAACTTGCCCGAGAATATTCCTAAGTGTTCCAAGATGGATCGTAGTTTCTGGAGAAAAACTCTTGCTTCCTTGGGAGAACTAAGGTCAGGTTCTGTGACTACCTCTAGAAGGGTAATGCCTGAACGATTATAGTCAACGAGAGTATAAGGAGATGTATCTATAGAACCTTGATGAACAAGTTTGCCAGGGTCTTCTTCCAAATGAACCCTGCCTATACGAACATTTTTTCTTTTTTTGCCAACATCAATTTGAAGATTACCATCCACAGCAAGCGGAACTCCTCCAGCCTGGTCGTACTGTGAAATCTGGAAGTTTTTAGGTAAATCAGGATAGTAATAGTTTTTTCTGAAAAAGAACATTCGCTCCGAAACTTTGCAGTTCAGAGATAATGCAGCCATAACTGCATATTCTATCGCCTTCTCGTTGAGAACTGGAAGTGCTCCAGGTATGCCGAGGCAAACTGGGCATGTAAGAGAGTTTGCGTCTTTACCCTTATAGTCTGAGGAACAGCCGCAAAATAGCTTAGTTTGTAGGCTGGTTAGTTGGACGTGGACTTCCAAACCAATGCGAACTTCACTAAGTTTTTCGGTGGACATCTCTGTTACGTTAATTTTGTCTGTTGAATTTAGATGTTTTGTATCAGTTTTTTCTCAAAGAAAAGCAACAAATATATATAGAGATCCTCAAGTCTTCAAGTTAAATATGAAAACTGCCAGAGTTACCAATGTTGATTGACGAAAAACCTGTTATTTCTGTTGTTATCCCTGCTTTTAAAGAAGGAAAAACAATACGTAATGTTATAAAAGACCTTAAGAATTCCTCAAGCTACAATACTGAAATAATTGTTGTTGACGGTCACTCCAATGACGGAACTAAAGAGATAGTGAAAGAGGAAAACGCTGAGTTTGTGACTGAACCAAGAGTAGGATACGGAAGGGCAATCAAAACAGGTATCGATCACGCAAAAGGTAACATAGTAGTGATAATAGATGCAGATGACACCTATGAAGCAGGTGCAATAGACAAACTCGTCCAACCATTAGTAGAAAAGGAAGCTGATGTCTGTTTGGCCTCAAGGCTCGGAGGAACACTATTACCAGGATCAATGCCAAGCATGAACCTATTTGGAAACCGGATGTTCACATCAATGTATAATACTATTTATGGACAAAATGTATCAGATACACAGACAGGATTTCGAGCATTTACTAAAAAAGCTATTGAACGCTTAGATTTATATTCAGATGGGATGGGACTTGCCACAGTTTTTCTAACAGAAGCAGCAAACAGAGGATTGAAGATCACCGAAATCCCAACAGTCTACAAACCTAGAAATGGACATAGCAAGTCCAAGTTAAACAGGTTCAAGGCCGGATGGGAGATACTTAGAATTATTTTGTTGGGACAAGCCTAAATCTAACTATTAATAATGATTTGAGCAATAAACTAGTGTTCCTAATATTGCATAGGAGATGGGAAAACAATGAAGTCACATAAAAGCAAGTTTATGGAAAAGAAAATCAAAATAACTCCTGAGGGCACGAAATCAGTTTCAAATGGCAGTCAAGAAAAGACAATAATTGTTACGATTGTAATTGCTCTTGTGATCCTAAGTGGTCTCTTGGTTTATCTAGTTTTTCAGCCAACAGAAGAGGAACTTTTTTCCGCGATATATTATCTTGATTCAGAAGGTACATTAGAAAACTTTCCAACATACTGTAATTTTAGGCCAGAATAATACATTCACATTAATTGTTGGTGTGGAAAACCAAAATGGAACAACAATGGATTATTTAGTGAAAGTCAATATTGACGACGGAAAATCGGTTTACAATCTAGCCAATGCCACTGTAACTGGTTTATTGGATGATGATTTTTGGGAGGATGAAGTAACCATATTCCTAGATAGACCAGGAATTAATAAGATAATCTTTGAACTGTATGCTCGGGAACATGGAATTAACGTGGAACCTCAAGACACCGGAAATCAAGTTTTCTTTTCGATCGAAGCAATCAATCCATAGCCGAAAGTTTCGTCTCTATTGAAGATTTGACAATAAGGTATTTGAATATTCTAAGTTCTCGCTGTTTTTTGTTTACTGTTGACATTTTTTGGAAAGATTAAGTAATGAGTGACCCATTTAGATTCAAGTTATTAAGTGGGGAATTGGCTTGAAAGCTCTTAACGGACTAGAAGTCGTCGTTACTGGTGGTGCAGGTTTTATTGGTTCTCATCTCTGCAGAACGCTCGTAGAAAATAACGCCAAAGTAACCGTATTTGACAATTTATCGTCAGGAAAAATCGATAACATAAAAGACATCAAGACAAAACTAAAATTTGTTAAGGGAGACATCAGAGATCCCGATGAATTAAAGGAAGCAACTAAGAACAGTAAAGTAATTTTTCATCTTGCAGCGCAATCAAGTGTTCCATTCTCGATGGAAAATCCCAAAGAAGATTGTGAAATTAACGTTGTTGGAACAGTAAATGTGCTTGAAGCCGCTAGAAAAGCTGGAGCTCGAGTGGTCTTCGCATCTTCTTCTGCAGCATATGGTAACCCTAAGAAGAAACCGACACCTGAAACATATCCGACACATCCGATCGCATTTTATGGTTTAACCAAGCTTATTGGCGAAAAATACTGTCGGTTTTTCAATGAAAATTTCGGATTAGAGGTCGTTATGTTACGCATTTTCAATGTTTATGGTCCAAACTGCCATGGGGCCATATATGATTTCCTTAATAAGTTGAGGGAGAATTCCGACAAATTGGAGGTTCTGGGAACAGGTAGGCAGTCAAGAGATTTCATTTACGTATCAGACATGGTAAACTTCTTGCTCAAGGCAGCAACTTCTCCGACAGCTGTAGGAGAGGTCTTTAATGTTGGCACAGGAATAACAACGTCCGTATCAGAGTTGGCAAAAATGATCGTTTTTCTTCTAGGTTTAAAGGATGTTGACATTTATTTCAAAGGTGGTCAAGCATGGGAAGGAGACATGGATATAACATTAGCAGACAATAATAAGGCAGTGAATATGTTACAATGGTCACCACAAGTTAGTTTAGAGGAAGGACTGAAAAGAATAATAGACTCAAAAAAGTATTAGGCGAGAAATAAATGGCATCATTGAAGAACCGGCTAATAGCTTTAATTATGCTTCTTCGACCGCCTTATTGGCTTATGACTGGCGGTCTCTCAGTTTTAACGATTATAGCGCTACAAAGAGGTTTGCCGGAAACTGATCTTTTAGTCTTAGTTGTTGTGTCAGCAATCTGTATTACTTCTGGTGGCTTCGCGTTTAATGATTATATAGATCAAGAATCAGATGCTATTGTCAAGAAGGATAGACCGATACCTTCGCAAAGGTTAGCACCATGGGTTGCACTCGTGGCAGCGTTGATTCTATTTGCTATTGGACTAATAGGGTCTTTAGCAATTAACCTGTTATGTTTTGGAATTGCCCTTATAGACACGCTTCTTCTTGTAGCATACTCGGCATATGTTAAGAGGTACGCCGGCTTTTTGGGAAGTATTCTTATGGGTATTCTTATTGGAACATCGTTTGTTTATGGTGAAGCTGCATTATCTGGAATAATCTCCCTAACTTCATTTTCCTTGTCATTTATGAGCATGGGCAATGTAGGTGGAAATATTTTACGAGATGTACTAAGTTTAGAGGGAGACAAGAAAGCTGGATACAACACATTAGCAGCTAAACGTGGTCCAAGATTTGCTATAAAAATGGGAGGAATTTTTTTCTTACTAAATGCTCTGGGATCTCCCATTCCGTATTTGGTTGATGCAGTCGGGTACGGATATTTGATTCCGATAACCATATGGAACATTATCCTTGTTGTTTCAGGTGTTACTCTACTTCGAAACCAAGATATCGAAGTACTAAAAAAACATGAAAAAATAGTAACTAGGACAATGATCTTAATACCGCTTGCCTTAATTGCTGGGGCTTTAACTTGAAGGAACCTAAAATTAAAATTCTCAGGGAAACTTTCAGCGTTTGTCCGGTTTGCCTAAAAAAGGTGAAAGCCCAAGTCGCAGAAAAAGACGGGAAAGTTGTTATCCTAAAAGAATGCAATGAACATGGAAGCTTCAACGATACATACTGGTCTAGAGCAGACATTTATCATAAAGCTGAAACTTTCAAAAAACCATGCTCCAAACCGTTTCAGGACAACTGTCCCAGTGGCTGTGGAGTAAATGATTGTAGCAAACATATTTCAACAACTGTAATGGCAGTAATCGATGTAACCAACGAATGTGATCTAAGCTGCCCGATATGTTTTGCTAACGCATCAAAGCCACCTGACTTATACAAACCAAGTCTAGAAACTATACATAATATGCTTAAGTTTTTAAAGAAACAAGAACTCCCGCCATTGGCCGTAATGTTTGCTGGTGGTGAGCCCACAGTCCGTGAGGATATAGTTGAGATTGTAAAGATGGCTCATGATTTGAAATTCATGATTCTTCTGGCAACCAACGGAATCAAAATGTCTAACGAACCAGAACTGGTTAATAAACTGAAGAAGGCGGGCTTGAATATTGTGTATCTTCAGTTTGACGGACTCACTGACTTGCCATATGAGAAACTTCGTAATGCTAAGCTGCTTTCGAATAAGCTGAGACTTGTTGAACTTTGCAGAGAACAGGATATAGAAATTATTTTGGTTCCAACCCTTCAAGGTGGTATAAACGATAACGAAGTTGGAGACATGATCAGATTTGCGGCAGAAAATGTGGACATCATAAGGGGAATAGTCTTTCAGCCAATGTCGTTTACTGGAAGAACAGCAGAGTATGTCTCTAGAAAAAATCGAATCGATAATTCATTACTTGCACAGAAAATTGAGGAACAAACCAAAGGAATGATCAAAGAAGAAGATCTGTTTCCTGTTTCAGTAATGGTTCCTCCTCTTAAGATTATGAACAGTTTCTTAACCAAAACATGGCCTCCTTTTACTCCTACGCCATATTGTGGACTATGGAATTGGATACTAATTTCCAAGCAAGGAAAAGACAAGTTTACTCCAATTAACCGTTTTCTAAATTTCGAAGAGTTCATGTCTGATTTAAAAGAACTTAACAGGTTAATTGAGAAACGGAAAATTAGTAAAATAGGAATTTATCTAAGGTTGCTCTTTGCTGCCTTTCGTTCATTAGATTGGAGAAAAGTACAACGAGAAGCGGGACTTCTGAATGCTGTTAAAACTTTAATGAAGATTCACACTGACCCCTCTTACGATTCTCTTGGATATATCAGACGAAGACTTTTGTTAATTGGAGGCATGGCATTTATGGATCCGTATACCTTCGATGTTGAACGGGCACACCACTGCGTTATACATTACTTAACTCCAGATAACAAGATCATGCCCTTCTGCGTATACAATATGCTCTACCGAAAGGAAACAGAAAAAAAATTTAGCATACCACGCATAAGCCCCAAACACCAATAATTCAGCAATTTTTTTGAAGGGAATGTTATTCCAAACTTATTTTATTGAGTTATCCCGTAATTATTAGTAATGAACAAGTCTTTATCCGAAGTGTTCTAAGAAATGTGACTCTTTTTTGTTATAGTCTAACAATATAATGTTATAGAGTCAAACTTAATTTAATTCCCAAAAACAAAATTTTAACATACCCTCCCATACCTCCCGACTTGCTATTTTTGTTTTTTTCGAAGCAAAAAACTAAAAAAATCCATAATATTAAAATAAACCAGCTAATATTGGATTGACAGAGGAAATTAAATGAAACTTAAAACCGGATTATTAGTAGTAACTACAATGTTTCTTATTATTACTTTATTCAATGTCCCATCGATATTCGCTCAAGAGCAAATTTGGGAGGATTGCCAAGTCATAGCTTATGGAACAAACATTCTTGAAGACCATGAAGTTGAATCTTTCACTTTCACTGCTGCTGCACCACCTGCAGGGTCAGAAATTCCTAATTCGATATCAGTAATGGACCTCGACACAGGTGAGAATTATACAATAACCCTCTCAGCAGGAGATAATGTACTTGTAATTTATAGAGACCCTATCAATAAGTACATTGAAGTAGCTGCTGAAGCAGGCCATTATACAATACTTTACGAAGGGAGCGCAACGTTCATTTCAATAAATTCAGCTTCTATTCCAGAATTTTCATCATTCCTTATTATACCGATGTTCATGATAGCAACACTGCTGGCAATAGCTTATAAAAGGAAACGTACATCACAAGCCAAAACAACAGATTGATCAAACAACATCATCCTTTTTTTCATATGAAATTTGTTAGTTTCAACCTCGAGAAAATTGGATAGAAAGTTACAGTTCGGTCCATGATTGTGATTTCATCACTGTGTTTTTTCATAACGTCCCATTTTTTAAATTGGGAATATTGATAACATAAGAAGATAAATTGTAGATTTCACAAACCAACAAAACAGAAAAACTAGAAATGCTCAAGTCAATAATTTTTGATTTCAAATTTCAATATTGAGAATGATTTGGATAAGCTTTCTTGACAATAGAGTGTTTTTATTAATTCATACAATAAACTTGGGAGATTTAGTGGTTTTATTTCATTAACCAAAATTTTCATAGTTATTAGCCTCATTTTGCATTTCTGCAGTTTTGTTATGATCTACAATAGCTATAGGTCCATTAACTAATACAAATTGGGTTGATGTTTAATTTAACGTAGCGGACGCATTATTGTATGTTAATAATGTATGTTAATATCCACTGAATAATTGATCAGAACATAATGTGCCAAAAAACATAACACATTCATTGACATGATACTATTAGGCATCAGGACTGGCCAGGGTTTGGATTAGATGATTACCCCTTTTTCTTTCATACGTTTTCTGTAGGTTGTTATTATTATGGTTATAGTTAGAAATATTACTAGAAAAATCAATGAAGGAAATTCTGGAACGATATCGATGTCATCCATCTCCGATCCATTTGTTACACTATTGATAGGTATTCTAAGTTCATAAACTGGATAACCCTGTTGATTTTTTGTGCTTGAAATCGCGGGATCAGTTAATATCGATAAAACTGATTGTGAACTAATACTTTCAGGATACATAACAAGATTGTAGTTTATCGATTCAAGAGATGACTGGTAGAGGGTTAGTTCAAAAAACATAGAAATGGTTACTGATTCAGCACTATTGAATGAATGATTATATACCTCAACAATTAGATTTTCTGTTGAAATAGGAAAACCAGACATATTCGTTACACGTTCTCCAATCTCAAAAATTCTAATCATCATATCAGGAACTTGAGGAGTTGTATGCCAATTAATGAAATCTAGATTTGAAGATAAAGATAATGAAAGATATGAATCAGCACTGGAAGGAGCCCCCAAATTAGAAATCTCAAAATCCACACGGAATTCGGGATTGCAAGTATCTGGATAATAAATGGAGGCTGTAACATGAGGAACTGGATCGTTTAAAGCTTTAACTGGAATTATTATAGAAATTAGTAAAATTATTGAAAGTATAACAGAAATAAAATAATAACTATTTTTCATTACTTTTGCTCCATTTACGATGCGAGATAGTCAATTATTTGTCTATTTTTGGAAATATAATAGGAACTTATAAACATAGCAATTTTTGAAATAGACAGTTAAGATAAACCTGTGCAAGAGGTAACAAAAGAAAACCATAGACTGTTGGAAATTTCGGGTGGAGGCATTGATTTAGTTCATAAAGGGACAATGATCCCTTTGGAAAGTATAAATCTAATGTGTTTTATTCTCTTCTTTTATATGGTGTGCCACATGAATGCCTAACACTGTTGCAGAACCTGCAGCAACACCAAGCAACAATTGAGTGAGTGTTTCATTTTGATAAAACAGGGCAAAAACTGCAAATACATCAAAAATCAGCGCTATAACAAGATATTGGTAACACCATCCTTTCATACTTGTTCCACCAGTAGGATCGTTGATTCCAACAAATAACATTAAAACAAAAAGTACCACAAAGCCGATCACAAAATAAATCAAATCATTTCACCATTTTTTTGGAACTAATGTCCACAATATTTGAGAGATGGCTTTGACGTAGAACTTTATTTAAACTTTATGTTAGAAGTTGCCCACTCCATTTCACATATTTTAGTTGACGTAAGGGCAAGATAAAGGAAGAAATCTTGTAACTTCCACACTTTTTGCGGATTAGACCTCAGCGCATAAATGTTATATTACTTCAATTTGTAGGATACGATGGTAAATCAACGGTGAAAGTTTTAACAGTCTTTAGGGGTTTGATGGCTTTTCTAACATCTATCCCTGTAAAGATGGATGAAAGTTTTTTAGACATCTCATCCCGTTACATGTTCCTATTTCCGGTGATAGGTGCGATAATAGGAATTCTGGCCGGGGTATACGCTCGCTTCACAAACAATGTTTTGTCACTACTCTTCGGCACAATAAACAGTGTAGTCTTTTCACAGGTACACGAAGTTTTTTTCGGTTTTGTAGCTAAGGGACTTGCAGCAGCAATGACTGTTGCATTCCTTCTCGTTGTTATCGGGCTTCAGCATACCGACGGTCTTGTTGACGTTGGAAATGCTTTAGGAATTAGAAAGGCTTCGTTGAAAGAGAAGGTGGATATCGCTCATGAATGGACTGTTACCCGAACAGGAGCAATCCTTGCAATTCTTGTTTCTTTTTTTACTTTCTTGTTTATTTTTCTGATAAAATTGGATGTTGTCATTCAAGCGCTAATAGTTGCAGAGGTTTCAGCGAAATTGGCAATGGTTACAACTGGTTGGCAGGGAACATCTCCACCGTCCCGCTTCTATGAAAACAGGTGGGAAAAAGGAAGGAGTTTCATTGATTCTATAAAGAAAAAACATGGCCTTTACGCAATTTCGTTGATCATCTCGCTTATCGTTAGCATCGCATTGCTTGGTTTCAGTGGTGTGTTTGCTGTAATCTCGGGGATGGTGGTTGGTGGTTTCATGATTTTTGTGGGCAAGCAAATTTTTGAAGGAGTGAACGGAGACATATTCGGTGCTACTAACGAGATAGCCAGAATGGTTGCATTGTTTGTGCTGGTGATTGTATAATGAAGATTATAGCTTTGATAATGGCGGGTGGAAAAGGAACTCGTTTCTGCGGGAACATAGAAAAGCCAATGGCACTATTCAAAGGTAAGCCGCTAATAAGACATGTTATTGAAGCAGTCAAAGAAACTGAAAAAATCGCCGATATCTATGTGGTGGTGACATCTTACACTCCAAAAACAACACAAGAAGCAATGAAAGCATGCATGAATGTTATTCAGACTGATGGTCGCGGATACCATTCGGATTTACAACAGGCGATTAAGGATACGAACTTAAACGGTCCAGTTCTTATTATTTCATCTGACCTTCCTCTGTTGAATGGAAAGTTTTTGGATGAAATAATCGAAAGGTATGAAGAGTCGGGTAAGCCGGCTTTAACTGTGCTTATTCCAGAAGAAGCATTCAGTATGTATGGCTTGTCAGCAGTTTCTCAATATGAGTATGAAGGAAAGATGTACGCGGTTTCTGGGATAAATATAATCGATGGAGAACAAATCCTGGAGGAACAGGAGCAGGAAGTTGTTATTAGCTGTCAGCCTGAAGCTGTTTTCACCGTGAACTCCGTCAATGATTTAACTGCAGCAAAAAAATATCTAACGCAAATCATGGGAGAATCTAAAAGGAATAAGGATTGAGTAACTGGTCTATTTTTGCTTGCCTAGAGATTTTATATGTTTTATCAATCTTTTATTTTCTTCTGGGCGTCTAACGGTAACTCTAAAGAATCGGTTATTTAAACCATCGAAGTCTTTGCAGTCTCTGATAAGAAACCCCTTTTTGGCTAAAGCCTCCCTGATTAGGGTCGAAGTTAAGTCGCCTCGGATTATTTCAATTAGTAAAAAGTTGGTTTCTGATGGGTACACCTTCAACCAAGGAACGGTATTAAATAGTTCCCGCATTTCTTTTCTGCTATTTGAAACAAGAATCCGACTCTTTTTGATAAAATTAATATCCTCTATTGCAGACACGGTAGCGAACATTGCCAAAATATTTACACTCCATGGCATCATAACATTCTTTAGAATCGTAACAAGATCAGGAGAGCCTATTCCAAAACCTATTCGAACACCAGCCAAACCAAAAAATTTTGTTAATGATCTTAGAACAAACAGGTTCTTGTATTCATTAACGTATTTAGCCATTGAATATCGTTTATTGTTGTCAACGAAATCAATGTAATCCTCGTCAAGAAACACAAAGATATTGCGTTCAGCAGCAAATTTGATGATTCGAAGGATGTCTGATTTCTCATAAAGTGCCCCGGTTGGACTGTTGGGGTTACAAAGAAAAATTATTCTAGTTTTTTTGGAGATTGTCTTCTCGAGTTCTTCAATGTTTAATTGGAAATTTTTTTCGGGATCACATTTAAGGAAGGCCATGGTGCCACCGAATCTTTCTATAGCCGCCTTGTATTCGCTAAAAGATGGAATTGGAATAACAGCTTCATATCCGTTCTCTAGGAAAACCTCATTAAATAGATAGATTAGCTCGGTGGAGCCGTTACCCACGATTACATTATTTGGCTCTACGCCAGCAGATTTTGCAAGAGCTTCCAGAAGCCACTTAGGATCCGGATCTGGGTAATGTTTCACCAAGTTGAGATTCTGACGAATACTTTCTAGGGCTGTTTCGGGTGCATCTAGAGGGTTGGTGGATATACTGAAGTCGATCAGCTGATCAACTGGTATGTTGTATTTTTCTGAGATCTCCCAAACGTTTCCACCATGAAAGTAGGGAGTCAGAGTTCTGAGAGATTCCTTAACGAGCTTAGAAACATCAACCATACAATTGCTTCCTTTTTAGATTTTCAGACATTCGTATTGGTTAGACGAATATAAAAATTAACAGCCAAAACAGGAAAGATTAACGGGCTTTTTGTTCGAATTCCTTCAGGAAAGTGAATAGTTCGTCTTCGATTATCCATTGCATTTTGAAGTGATTGTTGTAGTCGTTGAAGATTTGGTAGAGCCAATAGGCAGTTGCTAAACCAAAAGTTACAACACTGAAAATAACATACTTACCAATCGGAAAACGTGGCGTAGTTGCATAACTTTGGATGGTTAAAGGTACACCCATATCTTTTCCCAAAGTGGCAACTTCATGGAGAAAAACCTGTTCATGTTCTTCATGCTTCTGAAGGTCACTCTTTAGAAAATAAAAAACATAAAAAGCGGGAATGATCAAGAGGGTGGAAATAATCCATAGTGTCTCGTTTCTTGGTGGGCACGGTTTTGTGCTCTTAGAATCTAAAACAGTCTTTTCTGGACTTGGTGTTTTTCTGAGCTTGTTTAAGATTAGTTCTTCGAGTTTTTCTTGTCTCAAGAAATGAGCGTTTCTTCTTTTTATCAGGTAATAGATCATTGGAAACCAGGCTATTCCGAAACTAGCTACAGAAAGAATAGCCCACATAGAGAACCACATAATTTTATCCGTTTTTTTTCTCGCCGCAATATTTTGTTCAATTTTCAACAAAATTTTATTCACTTCGGGTTCTTCTCTCCCTGTGACTAGTTCAAATATCTGTTAAACAATGTTTCAGAACTACATCTACCCCGTTTAATATAAAAGTTAAAGTATCAACACATATGTGAAAAGTTTGGCAAACTATTTAATTAATGAGTAATCATCTCTGAAACAATGGCAAAAGAATACGAAGATAGGGAACGAAGAAATTTTCTAGTTTCTGTAGTCATTCCAGTGTTCAATGAAGAAATAACCGTAGGCGACGTAGTAACTCGAACAAAGAAAACTTTGGAGAGAATGGGAGTTACATACGAAATTCTGGTTGTCGATGACGGCTCAAACGACAGCTCAGCAGATGTGGCAAAGGAACGAAAAGCCACTGTTTTAAGAGCTGCTCATCAGGGGAAAGGTTTCGCTCTCAGATCCGGTTTCAGACACGCTAAGGGTGAATGGGTAATCACCTTAGATGCGGATGGTTCTCACAAACCCGAAGAGATTCCTTTGGTTCTGCGATATCTAATGGAAGATAGAGCTGACTTTGTGGTAGGGTCAAGATTTTCTAAATCTGAAGATAATAAAACCAAGATTCCGAAAATAAACAGGACAGGAAACAAGTTATTCAATAACCTGACCAGATACCTCACTGGTGTGAAGATTACTGATTCACAGTCTGGTTTCAGAGCAATCAGAGCATCAGTGATAAATGGGATGAAGTTAAGGTCCCGCGGTTACGAGGTTGAATCTGAGATGCTTGTTAAAGCGTTGAGGATGAACGCAAGAGTCAAGGAAACGTCCATAAGCTTTGATCAGAGAACTGTGGGAAATTCCAAACTTGATCCCATACAAGATGGTGTAAGAATATTGTATGCCATAATCGCATCTTATTTATCATAACAGAATACGTTACTAATCACATATTTACAGAAAACACAAACAAGGGATAACCACTTGAAAAAAACAACCAAAGAAGATGGTTTACTTCCTGGGGTCACCATAATAGTAACAACTTTTAACAGTGAACTAACGATAGACGAGTGCCTCCGATCTATTCTGGAATTGGACTACCCCAAACACCTATTTGAATTGATAGTGATCGACGGAGGTTCAACGGATTCTACAATTCAACGAGCCAAAGCATATCCAGTTAAAGTGATTAATAGCCAGCTTAATCCTCCTGCTGCCTACAATCTTGTTTTGAAGACTGTAGAAAACGAAATAATCGGATTGATCGATTCTGATGCAAAAGTAGAAAAAAGTTGGCTCATAAAGCTTGTTAAACACTTAGATGACCCCAAGGTGGCGGGAGCAAGCGGAACCGTGGAAACATGGAACAAAAACAAGCTGGTTCCAAGAGTAATAGGTTACGAACTGAATTACAGGTATCGAAGGCTTCCCAACACGGTTGAAAGAGTGGCAACAATGAACTTGCTACTAAAAACAACAATAACTCTGGAAATAGGTGGTTTTGATGAAGATCTTGCAACACAATATGACACAGATATAGGCGCAAGACTAGCGGAGGTAGGATACAAGATAGCCTTTGATATTGAAGCTGTATGTTATCATTTTCATCGCCCCACGCTCCGGACTTTTTTTAAACAGCAGTATAAGTATGGTCAGAACACATGGAAATTGTACTTCAAGCACCCAAAACTGGCGAGGGGCGACAAGATAACGGACTGGTGGATGAACAGTCAACCTATACTGTATGGGGTTGCAGTCATCTTACTTGTTATCAGTTTAGTCACGAACTTCCTTTTGATTCCGTCACTGATTTTTTTGTCCATAGTTTTCATAACAGCAATTCATTACACCGTCTCAGCCGTAAAAATCTCATATGTCTTCCATGATCCCTCAGCAATGTATCTAATAGTAATCTATTTCACGCGAGCAATTGCGTGGACAATTGGAGGAGCAACCTCATTAATCAAAACCGCAGTAAAAAGAGACGATGAGAAACGTTGAATGTCTGCTTTGTAACTCCAGAATATTTCCCGATTTCAGGCGGAACAGGAGCCTACGTCTATTATCTGTCCCATAGCCTCCAAAAGCTTGGACATAACGTTCACGTGGTAGCCAGGGACAAGCAGGACTCGGAAAGAACAGTGAACGGCATACATGTCCACTATATAGCGGGTGTCGGAAACGCTCTAACCAGATATTGGAAATTCGCACGCTCAGCCTCCAAGAAAATAAAGGAACTGAACAGCCAGAACGGGCTTGATATAATACACGCGAACCTTCCATTGGTTCCAAGTTTTGCCATACCTGACAATTCTGCTAAGGCAATTGTTTGTGCAGTCCACTCAACATGGAAAGGAGAAGCAATAGTAACTAAGCGAGACAACCCCAAAGAACTGAATTCCAACGAGAAGGCGATGCTAAGGTTCAATTTCATGCTCCGATCCTATGAAAAGAGGCTGATGAAACGTTCAGATGCCCTTATTGCAGTGAGCAAATATACCGTCAATGAACTAACGGAACTTTATGGCATCAACGAAAAAAAGATTCATGTTATCTACAATGGTGTAGATGTGGAGAAATTTAAGCCTAGATCAAACAGAGCTGAGCTGAGGCGAGAATTCGGGCTAGAAGAAGACAAAAAAATTGTTCTTTTTGTGGGGCGACTCTATCACAGAAAAGGTCTAGAAATTTTGTTACATTCGATCCCGTCAGTTCTCAAACAGTTTAGCAACGTAAAGTTTGTCATATCAGGTAAAGGCTTCAAACAAAAGGAAGCAAGCCTCCGAAACTTGGCAAAAGAACTGGGTATAGAAGAGCAGGTAATGTTTTTGGGTTACGTTCCGGATGAAAAACTTCCCCGCCTCTATTCTACCTCTGACATATTTGTGCTACCTGCAATCTACGAAAACTTTCCTTTCGCGATACTTGAAGCTCAATCTACTGGACTTCCCGTAATTGCTACAAATGTGGGAGGGATACCAGAGTTCTTAGTAGACAATGAAAATGGGTTCGTGATATCGCCCGGAGATTCAGCACAACTTATCCAGAGGATTTTGGATCTGTTGCAGGACGGGAAGCTTGCCAGAAAGATGGGAGACCATGGAAGAAGGCTGATAGAACAGAAGTTAGATTGGCGCCTAATTACGGGTCAAGTAATCGACTTGTATAATAAGCTTTTAGAGATATCTTAACGGGGTAACGAATTGTCCCAGTATTTATTCACCCATTCTTTTCCCATAATTTCCTCATCGACCTTCCTGTAGACGTTCAGGCAGCCCTGAAGCATATTGAGGAAAGGTGTGCCGAAGCAGAGACGGGTGAGAAAATAGTTTTTGTATACCCAACGTTGAGCTCTAACAGCCAAATCATCGTATGGAAGTAGGAACTTTTGTTTCACATCCTCAATTTTTTCGCCGATAATCTGGGGTTCCGCTTCTTCGCGTTGATAATGCTGGTCAACAAAATTTAGGTAATTAATGTCAGTCCAGTCTATCCCCATAATTTCACAGCATAGTTTGTCCATGACAATTAGATCACTGCTCGTTAGGACAAGGTTCATGGGTATAACGATTCCCCTGTTTGGTCCGTTTCCTTCCATGGCGAATGTAGCATCCATAACAACAAACTTGGGTTTCAGCAGAACTAGCAAATCATGCATAACCATATCAAATTTGGGATGAAGAAAAATGCGACGGTTATTAGGTATGCATCCGAACAGGTTCTTTATGGCGCCGCTATACTTTGTGAACTCGTGAGTCTTCATCACCGGAACATCAACAACAGAATCAGCTTCAACAAGAGTTTTAGGCAACGGAAAATTTTGCAAAACATAGGTTTTTGGATTCTGAACTTTCACTGTTTTGTCTTCGGAGAGGTTAATTGTCGTTCCACCAGCTTTTTCAACTATCTTCTTTACGCCGGTCAGTGCAAAAGCATCGTTGCAACAGTAGTTATAGCCGTTAGATTCGCCGACAACAACCTCATCAGCCCTGTCCCGAAGAAGACTCACTAAGTGAAAAAGAACATGGGGATTTGTGACAGCTCCTCGAATATAGTTTTTGGAGCACAAGTTCGGCTTTATGAAAACCTTGCCCCGAACATGTTTAGTCCAATCCGCGGCTTTCAGCGCCTCTTTTAGGGCAGACTCCAAGTTATCATCAGTTCTGAAGACGCCTAACTTTACTTTTTTCATTTTTCAGTCGCCCTCCGAGAGTTTCCTGATGCACCCAGGGTCAGACATAAGATAGTCGTTATGGTAAGCAAAGGCTCTTGCCCTACATCCTCCACAAACAAACTTGAATTCGCATTTGCTGCAGCGTCCCTTCAGTTTGTCTCTATCTCTCAGTTCACCTAAAACTGGGGAATTGACCCAGAGGTTTTCTAGTTTTTCGGTTTTTAGATTTCCGATTACTAATGGCATGAAAACACACGGTTGAACATTACCTTCGGGAGAAATGGCGCAGTATAATCTTCCAGCTCCACAACCACCAATGAAGTCGGCTAGAGCCCTAGCTCTATTGCTGATTTTAGTGGCTTCCATGTGCGCAAGAGGCATTATTATGCTCTCTTCGGTCGGGGAATGACATTGCAAAGCCACTCGTGCAAGCTGAGGAGTTGTACTAAGTATGGCGATTTTGCGGTGTTCCGATAATTGCTTATTTAAATAACTTAGAAGTTCTTCACGTTGTTGGGGAGAGGGATCAGATGCAATTATTTCTTTGCCTCTTCCTGTTGGTATAAAATTGAATAACGTGAATCTGTCAATTCCCATGTTTTCAGCCATTTCAAGTACTGCTGGGATTTCTGTTAGATTGTTCTTTGGTAGCGGTTACTGCTATACAGGTACAGATATCTTGGCTTAAACAATTTTTTAATCCCTGTAAAGTCTGATTAAAGGCGCCAGTTTTTCCTCTGAAGAAGTCGTGTGTTTTTGCGTCAGCTCCATCGAGACTAACTTCCACGTAATGAAGCCCAACTTCTTTTAGTTTTCTTACGTTATCCTCGTTAAGCAAAGTTCCGTTTGTAGCTAAAGAGACATACAGTCCTGCGTCTACCGCATGGCGTGCAACTTCGAAGAAATCTTTCCTCATTAAGGGTTCACCACCTGAAAATGCTAATGAGGTGACACCGAAATCTGCTATTTGATCCACAACTTTCATCGCTTCCTCAGTAGAGAGTTCCAATTTGGAAACGTTTCCTGATTCCGAGTAACAGTGTTTGCATCTGAGGTTACATGTGTACGTGAAGTTCCAAACTACTAGAAATGGCGCATGAACCTGTATAGGACGGTTGAATCCAAACTCAGCAAAACCAGCTACAATGCTGTTTACTGCTCTTCTAACATAAGAGTCTGCAAAAAGCTTTGAAACGCGGCTCTTTTCAACAGCTAACGCTTTTTGTATGAAACTTATCCAGAATCCTATCACTAAGGTATAAAGACCACAAGAGGAGCATCTTGCCTGATTCTGTTTAGAATAAATGTCTAGAGCAGCTTCCATGGGGGTTCTATTGCATTCGAGACAGGGGGTTAGGGTAATTTTCAGCATCCACTTTACGGGGGGTGTCTTGAGTACAGAATTCCAAAATTTTTGGTTCGTTAACAGATTCATTGAAATCTTCCCAGAGTGATGTTGTTGGGTACCGATACTAGGTTAGTAGATGAAACGGAAAAAATAAACCTACCGAGAACATTCACAAAATTTCAAATTAATAATATGAATAAATTATGTTTTAACGTTATTTGAAAAACAAGTAAATTTAATTTTTTCTTAACTTACGTTGGTTAAAAATTATGTTTTTTAAAAAAAAGAAAAAGGGGGGAAGTTTGATTTTACTTCCGTTTTCGCATTACCAAGAAGGCAACTATTACTATTGCAGCGACTGCTGCTACTAGTATGATTGCTACTTCTGTGGTGATCAAAGGTGCTTGTGGTTCAGGTGTTATTGGACCTGAAGGTGCAAGTGCTGGACCGACTGCTAGATAAGCTGTGTCGGTTGAACCGTAGTATCCGCCAGATTCTTTGAATGATGCCATGATCATGTATTTGCCTTCTTTTGCTGGAGTGAAATCGTGTCCATAGTTACCATACATGTCAGTTGTTGTCGCGCCAATGTATAGGTATTCGCCTGCTGGATCAATTGCTTCTAGTTGAACTGTTACTCCCATAATGTCCATGGATGGTTGTTCTGTCTTGTAGACATATAGCATCATTTCACTCATGGATGCATCAGATACTGCTGGTACTCCATTTGGGAATCGCATCATTTGTTTAGGATCTTTTGTTCCTGGAGATACGTCCATTACTGTTCCGGATATTAGTGCTTTGCTTCCTTTTGCTACACCTGTTTCTGGTGCTGATACTGTCGTTGCGCTTGGTCCTTTACCTATTGCTGTGATTGTGTTGTCATATGAGCTGAATCCTACTATTGTGCTGTCGCCGATGATTGGTTGTCCACCCCAACGAGTGCCCAATCGTATTCCGTTGACTCTCCAGATTTCTGTTCCTGTGTTTAGGTCAATGCATGCTGCTGGTCCGCCTCTTGGCATTGGGTTGATGACAGAGTGTTCCATGTGGAACAGGTAGACTTTTCCGTCAGTGACAAAGCCGATGGGTGAAGGCCAGTTATTTCCGAATAGTTGTTCTGAGTAGGGGTCAGCAAGCTTGTACTCCCATAGGTGTGAACCGTCGGTGAGTGAATAAGCATTTATGACTCCTCCAAAACCACCAGTAAGAAGTTTGCCTTCAACACAGACTGCTTGTCCCCAAGGATCCATGTATAGGTTTGCAAATGAGTTAAAGTATGGTTCAGTCCAAGTTGTTGCCCACAATTGTTGTCCTGTGCTCATGCTTAGTGCATAGTGTTTTCTGGTTTCTTTTGCACTTACAATGAAAAGATCATTTTCAACTGAGTATGGATGTGAACCTGTAAAGTCTACGTGTAGACCTTGTTCAGGTATTGTCCAAGGTTGGTTGAATACTAGTTGTCCTTCATGTCCGGGTCTTAGGTCTATTGCCCAGTATTGTGGATTCTGTTCTGGTGCTCCTCCTGCCCAGTTAGTGTTTGATCCGATTGCTCTGTACTCTGGGGATTACTATTTCTACACCTCCTGGAAGGTCTGCAGGAATAGTGCCTTCAAATTGAGTTCCATTTCCAGCGTCAAACTCTTGTCCAATTGCTCTCCATCGACCTGAATTGTAAAACCTTAGCGGGTTGTCTAATCCTTCGAGAATGAGTTGTCTTTGGTAGAATGCGGCAGTTGAGTTCCAGATACTTATTGTAGCAGCCCTTGTATTAATGTTGTAAAGCATTATTTCGCCGTTTGGACCAATAACTCTTGATCCTCCAGGAACACCGGTCATGTTGTATTCGCTGCGTCCAGTTAGTGGATCCCATGCTCTCCAAGTGCTACCTTGTGTGCTCCAGATGTATGCGAAGGCTCCGTGCATGTTCATTGTGTCCCAGTACATTATTTGACCAAAATCGATTGAGTCGCCTAATTGTTTGCGCCAAAGTTCTTCGCCAGTTCTTAGATCAATTGCATATGTTTCTTGTTCGCCTCTTGGGTGTGCGTTTCCTACAAGAATTCCAGCAACAATAACTGGGTTTGCCCATTTACCTTCATAGGCGTCTCCAGTCTCGAAGCTGTACTGTCCACCTTTTAGAGTTGATCCGACAAGACCACCCTGATCTTGGACATATTCCCATAGGATGTGAGCAGTTTCTGGTCCATCATTATAGGGTATATATCGGTTGTACATGTTTCGGTAGTAGGAACCGTCTAGATAGCTTCCGGCAAACCATGACCATTCTCTGTTCTGAGCATCAATAGGACGAGTCCAATAACCTGTGGGTTGTTGTGCTGCTGGGAAGTATTCTAATGGCGTAGAGGTTACTTCTACTTCAATTGGGGCACTGTTACTTGCTAGCATGGTTGTTCCTGCCTGGACACCGGCTGCAGTCTGTTCAATATCCTGTTGAGGGAAGTGAACCTGGAAGGTGTAGGTTCCAACCTGAGTTGGAGTATAGGATGTTCCTGATAGACCAGTCGTGTCTGTCATGAAAGGCCCTAGAGTTTCGGTTCCACCATCAGGTCGTGTAACTGTAATGGTTATATCATACCATCCTGCCTGTGGCCAGGCAGTTTGGCGAGTTAGACCGAAGGCAACCAGCACAGGCTGGTTTACTCCTACACTGTTAGGTACTACCTCACATACGGCCCAAGTGTTCCATGTTGTTCCTGGTTGTGCTGTTACAGCGGGTAATGCAACAATCATAGCTGATAATGTTAATATTAGAATAATAGCGATAGTTGATATTTTGGTTTTATTTTCTAGATATTTCATATTGTTCATTCCTAAATTTTAGTGATTTCTTCACAAATTATGTTAGTCATTTCTTCATGTTTAAATATTTTGCTACATTTGCAGAAGAAGAAAAAAATGGATCTGTTTCAGAAATAATAGAAATGATTGAATGATTAATTAAACAGATCACTTTTTTGCAAGCCAAAAACTCATTTCAGGGCTACAAACATATCTGTAAATATAAAAAAGTGGATTCCAAAACCACGCCCCCTTAATATGATAGTCTACCCTTTTGATAATACCAAAATTATCCTCCTCAAATATTGATTTGACTTCTCTATGATTCAAAGGATGCTCCTTTTGGTGCCAATAATCAGATAAACCATAATCAAGAGAAGGCACATTTACACCAATAATCCCGAAATATAACGTGTTAAGCAAAGGATTGGAATGAAAATAAACAAGCTTTATCAAACCTGCCAAAGAGCTTGATTCATTCTTCCAATAAAATGGAGATATTTCATGATCGATATACATCACGCCTCCTTTTCTAAGAAAACCAGAAAGCCTTCGCAAAACCTCCCCATAATCGGGTAGATGATGCAGCACAGAATAGCATGTAACTAGGTCAAACGATTCTTTTTCAAAATTCACATCTTCTATCGGCGAGTTAATAACAACCAATTTCTTAGATTCAAAATAATCTTTAAATTTCCTTTCCAAAATCTTGCACATTTCAACAGATATATCGACCGCAGTTACTTCATAACCCATTTCCAAAAGTTTACCAGTTATATTTCCAGTACCTGATCCAAAATCAAGAGCTTTCTTTGCGCGTTCTCCAGTATCAGCTAACAGGTTTTCAACCTTTTTTAACACAGAAAGGATTCTTTTCTGTTCATATTTGCCATAAACTTCAGGATGGATCAACTCGTAATAGTTTGCTTCAATGCGATGAACAGTAACGTTTGCTTCATGAATCTTCTCTGGAAGATCCTTATCTGAAAACAATAACCTTTCAATCCTCAAGTTCTTTCAAATTCACAGATAAATCAAAATTTAGATTTTACTGCCCTAAGTAGATGCGCAAGTGCGGTTTTTGTTGCTGAAAAACCATATGTTCCACCTTTCGCAAACATTCGAAGAACATAAGTTGGACGGATATAAAATCGATGAAAAGCCTTTTCTCGGATTTCTCTGACTTCTTGCATGCTTAATGTTGGTAATTCAAATATTGGAGTGGCTGTGTCATATTTGTCGAAGTCGGTTACTCTTAACCAACCCATCTTCTTTACATAATCTGCCATCGGAGTTCCAGGATAAGGCGTTGCAATATAATATCCAACGTCATCTGGGTTAATTTCCTCAATAAATTTGATTGTTGCCCAAGCAGTCTCGCGAGTCTCGCCTGGAAACCCAAAAACCACACTTGCAATGGTCATAAGTCCAACATCCTGTGCCATCTTAAAGGCCTTTTTCGTCATAGCTGCAGTAAATCCCTTGCCCATAGAATCAATAACATTTTGAGATCCTGCCTCTACCCCAAACCAAACTGCAATACATCCAGCATCCTTCATTTTCTGAAGAAGATCCTTGGTAACCATATCTACCCGGGTTCCGCAATCCCAAGTAATCTTAAGATTTCTATTATGAATTTCTTTACAAATTTCTTCTACCCTAGATTGATCTACAGTGAATGCGTCATCATAAAAAGTGAAGGTTTCTGCTCCGTAAGTTTTGTGAATAAACTCCATTTCGTCTACCACATTTTTTGCACTTCTCATACGGTATGCTCGACCAAACATTCGTACAGCAGAGCAGAACTCGCACCAATAAACGCAACCTCGGCTTGTCATTAAAGGGAATATTACATTTCCATATTTTCGAAGACGATCAAGAGGCCAAAGATGATGTGCCGGAAATGGTAAACTATCAAGGTCTTCAATGTAAGGTCTGTCAGGTGTACGTACAATTTCTTGACCCTTTCTACAGGTAATACCTAAAACATCATAGAAGTCTTTACCAGTATCCACCCGTTGAATAAGCTCTAAGATTGTATTTTCTCCTTCCTTTCTTACAACAACATCAAGTGATGGACATTCCTTCAAAGCTTCATTATCCCAAAACGTAACATGACAGCCACCAAGAACAGTAAGACAATTTGGATGCACTTCTTTAACAATTTTTGCTATACGCAACGCAGACTTGTATGTAAGTGTAGTCGATGTCATTCCAACAATATCGGGTTTACGCTTACTAATTTTGTCCTTAAATTCATCATACGAAATTCTAAGAGCTTGACAATCAATTACATCAACATCATAATTATTCTTCTCCAAAACAGCAGCCAAATATCCAAGACCCAAAGGCGTAAACGGGGGATGCTGATGTGACCCCTCCGGATAGGGTGGATTCACAAGAGTTACATAGGGTTTCATATTTCTTCCCTGAGCGGCAATTATTTTCCACAAATACAACAAGAATCATACTTAATATGTTTTGCATGATTACAAGGACAGCATTAAATCAACTAGAAATGTTTGTTTGAAGTTTTATCAACCTATTATCAAAAAAAATACCTATTAATTAAAAAGAAAAAAAGAGAGAGGGAATATTTTTGGTTGATGCAATTGGGCTTATAATTACATCATTTGTTTTGGGGAGATGCCAAACCATCCGAAGACTGTGACAAATATCGGTATTATGATAGCGTAGATTACTTTGGGTAGTAGAATAAGGAATCCAGAGTAAAGGGGATCAGTTACCATTCCAAGAGGAGATATTAATCCAGTCCACAGTTGAATTAAGTCCACCAATAAGTGAAGCTATCATTGCAGCCACTACCATTCTTCGGAAGCTATAGGATCCTCTGTTTAATGCTCCAGCCATGTACCCGACTAGCATTGCGCTAACTACATAACCAAGTGTACTAATGTCGCCAATCATTCCCATATTGGTCACACCCATTTGGAATGCAGCATAGATATCATTAACATACAGAGCGTAAATGCTACCCAAAAGGAATCCTGCACCACCACCAGCCCATTGATTCCAAATTAAACCAGCAAACAATGGAATACCAGTAGTTAGAATAGCCTCTCCAAGTCCATCAATAAGTATAGCATTAAGTTGTAAAGATGGGTCAACGTCCGCGAGGATTTTTGAAAGTTCCGTTGGGAATATTATGATTAAGAACGCAACTATAACGGGTAATATTAGCCCATATATTATATCATTTAGTTTCCATTCAGTCCAGCTTGCCATTTTTGTTCATTCCTTCTTTTTTCATTTTACTATCATTATGCATTTATATTTTGTGCATTCATCAACATTAGAAATAATAAATAATTTAGCAATGCCCAATTGTTACACGATCAAAAAAATAGCTTGCAAATCACAAAAAAACTTGAACAATATTAGGAAAAAACATAATAAAAAAATAAAAGGTTAGTGCGCGAAAAAAAGCGCACATTTTAGGAGTATTTAGAAATTACTTTTTTGTAACTTCTTCTTTGGCAGCACGCATTGCGCCTTTTAGATCGATTCTTGCTGGACAAACAAAAGAACAAGTTCCACACTGTTGGCAGTATTCAACACCGAGTTTCTTTACTCGTGCCCAATTTCCTTTATCTGCAGCTTCTTTAATCGATACTGTTGGAATCCTTCCAGAGCAAACTTCGAGACATCTTCCACATCTGATACACTCGGTAACCCTCACTTCTGAAAACTTTTTAGCTTTCGGGAGTTTTGCGCATACTATTCTTTCTTTTCTTGCTTTAGGAACCCCAACGCGATCAAGTAATGGACATGTAACGTTCATTATGACCAAAGCTAGAATGGATCCACCCAAGAAGCCCATGTATACTTGAATAACCATTGTCAATACAGCTAACCCGATACCAAATATCATTTGGCCGGTCCGGGTTAGTGGCGTAGTCGCAGGATCTGTTGCCATGAAGAATGCCAAGAAAATCGAACTGCCCATGAAAAGGTGGAACATCAATCTGAGAATTACGTCAGTAAGCAACACATCTGAACCGTAAATAACACTCATAATAACTGCCAACACACCAGTTGCTACAATGTAAGATAGAGTTACTCTCCATTTGATGTAGTTACGAGCAACTGCAAATAATAGTAATCCGATTGCTATTACAAGTATGCTTGAAAAGCCTCCGATCCAACCGTGATATTTTGCTAGTACCATGTTGAAAGCTGCTTCAGGAATTATGACTCCAGGAATAAAGGCTCCAGTTTCAGAATAAGCGGACATCGCGCGCATTAAAGCTGTATTTTGATCTCCATAGCACGTAATCAAAGTAGACCCAAACACCTCTTCAGTTAGAGGAGCTTGCAGGTTTATTGACTGAGTATGATCAGTTGGCAATAGTACGTTTACGTCTGTAATCATAGGTAAAAAGAGCAAACCGAGAACTAATAGCTTGGCAATTGCGGCAGGATTAACATATTTTCGTCCAGCTAATCCTTGAACTTTCTTAAAGACAATCAAACCAAGAGCTGAAATTAAAGCAGGATACAGGTATTGTTCAAGTCCACCAGCTAACGCAGGGTATGTTATTCCAGTTGCCATTAAGGTTGGTTCACCTAACGAGTATGACAAAGCTACAATTAACCCGAATACAATAGCAGACATTGTGTTTTTAGGTCCCTTAGAACCCATCACCATAGAGAGCAAGATATCACAACCGACAGCCACTCCGACCGAGATTAGTGATACTATAAGTGCGGGGAGACCAAAAACAAAGTAAGATAAGAATGCGATAGCAAAAAGTGCAAGTAAAGTATATTGCATAAGCAAATCTTTTGTCATAGGAGCTTTAACATTAGTTTTTATTTCCATTTTCCGTACCTCTTAATGTTTGTTAGCTCTCTAAAACCGAGAATATTTAAGCTTTTGGACAATTGAGGTCTCATTAAAGATTCATTAAATGCCCAGGTAAGAAAGTATTAAAAAACCATTTTTTCGATAAAAAAGACAGTTTAAATTATAAAAATTCTAATAATCGTCATTTTTAAACCGCTTCTTAGGAATTTTTTTCTCGAAAAAATTGTTCTCAACAACCCACTCCAAACAGTTCGATACCCATAGATAATATGCAAGAATAGTTTAGCACAATATTTTACTGCAAAAAAATTGTAGTTTTGCCAAAAAGTCTGTTTACGATAAATTATCGACTACGACGTTTGGGTTTAATTGCTCTCAAGCAGATAGGTAAACGCTTTTCGGGTTTCTGAGAAACCATACGTCCAACCTTTAGCCCACATACGAATAATATAGGAAGGACGAAGATAGAAACTTTGAAACGCCTTTTCGTAGATTTCCTCTAACTCGTCCATACTTAATGTTGGCGTGTCAAAAATGGGAGTCTGGCAATCATACAAATTAAAGTCAGTAATTTTTAATCCCCCACTTTCTTTTACACGATCATACAGGGGCGTTCCCGGAAGAGGAGTGGCAACATTAAAAAAAGATAGATTGTCAGGACTTATCTTTTGAGCAAATTTTATGGTTTTCCAAGCAGTCTCCTTGGTTTCACCAGGAAACCCAAGAAGCACATTTGGAACAGGTGTTAGCCCAAGTTCTCTAACCCAATTAACTGTTTGGATTGTTTGCGAGGTGGAAATTCCTTTATGCATTTCATCTAAAACTTCTTGTGTGCCTGACTCAACTCCAAACCATACAGAAGCGCAACCTGCCTTTTTCATTTTAACAAGCAACTTTTTAGTAACCATGTCAACGCGCGTTCCGCAGTTCCAAACTATCTTCAGGTTGCGTTTCATTATTTCGTCGCATAATTCTTCGGTTCGGGACTTATCGACCGTGAATGCATCGTCGCAGAATGTGAACTGTGTTCCGCCGTAAGTTTTGTAGAGATACTCAATTTCATCTACAACATTTTTTGGGCTTCGCATTCGAAATCTTCGCCCAAACATCCTAACAGCCTCACAGAAATCACACCAAGAGGTGCATCCGCGGCTTGTGGTTAAATAGAAAACGTCCTCGACTTTTCGAAGACTTTCAAGAGGCCAAAGATGACGCGCAGGGTAAGGAAGTTCATCAAGGTTCTCTATGTAAGGTCTGTCCGGATTTGTTACTATCTTTCCATCATTTCTGCAGGTTATCCCTATTACATCATGAAAACTCTTTCCAGCATCTAATCGTTGCACCAACTCTAAAAGAGTGTATTCACCCTCCCTCCGCACAACGACGTCCAAATCTGGGCATTCCTGCAATGCTTCCTCATCCCAAAACGTTGCATGAGGACCACCAAGAACGGTTATGCAGTTTGGATGAATTTCTTTAGTTAGTTTTGCAAGGTGCAGTGCAGATTTGTATGTGAGGGTGATCGCAGTCATTCCAACAAGGTCAGGTTGGCGTTTACTGATTGCACTTTTGAATTCATCATAATGGATGTTGAGAGCTTGGCAATCGATTACATCAACGTCGTAGTTGTTTTGTTCCAGAACAGCTGCCAAATATCCTAAGCCTAACTGTGGGAAGGGCATATGCTGATGGGGACTAACCGGGTATGGCGGATTTACAAGAGTCACTTGAGGCTTCATATTTCTCGCCTAGAAGTTCTGCATTTTAAAAGATACAAGAAGTTGCATGCTTAATATGTTTTACATAAACAAGGACCAACATGGATTCTTGAAAAGAAAAGATGAAACAGCAAAAAGATGTGGTGTTTCCAAACGTTTTTAGGTTTCCAAAAGATAGCCAATAATATCCAGCTTTGCTTGAGAAAGAACAAGATTTGTCTGCTATGTGTTGTGAGTAATAGATGCGTGTTTGTTTGATTAATCCTCCGCGAATTCACCCAAAAGGATGGGGAACCCCAACGGTATATCAGCCCATTGGAATAGCATATGTAGCAGCGGTATTAGAAGATCTGCACAAGGTAAGCATCATAGATGCACCCACAGAAGGCTGGAGAAACCTTGTCTCAATAGATGAAACAAACTGTCGGGTAGGTTTAAACAACGAAGACATAGCTGACAGAATAAAACGATGGTCACCAGACATTGTTGGAATCAATGTACCATTTTCTGGCTGGTCCAAAGCCGCATTTGATGTTGCATCTGTAGTAAAAAGCGTTGACAATGACATCTCTAACAGTTCTAGATGGGCTGCATCCTTCTGCAAGGCCAGTAGAGTGCCTTTCAAACCCAAACGTTGATTTTGTTGTGAGAGGAGAAGCAGAATATGCTATGCTGGAATTGGTTGGTGCACTTGAACAAGGCAAAACTGATGAGCTGGACAAGATAGAAGGAATCGGATTTACTAAAAAAGGCAAGAAGGTTCTTACAGTTCCTAGACCGGAGATTCAGGAATTAGATTCACTACCCTTTCCGGCAAGACATCTTCTTCCAATGGACATATACTTTGAGGCCGTAAAGGAAAACCCGATAAGAGGAATAATACGCAAACGTTACGCCATAATGATTACCAGCAGAGGCTGCCCGCACGAATGCATTTTCTGTTCAAATCACATCGTTATGGGAAGAAAATGGCGCGGCAGAAGCCCTGAAAACGTGGTTGACGAAATAGAGCAGCTGGTCAACACCTATTCGATTAAGCAAATTGACTTCTTTGACGACAACATGACGCTAATCAAGAAAAGGGCAGTAAAGATTTGCGAATTAATCATGGAAAGAAACCTAGACATTGAATGGTACGTTCCAACGGGCGTCAGAGTAGACACCCTTGACGAAGAGCTTTTGAGGAAAATGAAGTCGTCAGGCTGCAAAGGAATACGGTTTGCTCCAGAATCAGGTGTCCAACGTGTTGTTACTGAAGTTATAAAAAAGAACCTAGACTTGAAAGATGTGGAAAAGGCAGTAGTTTTAGCCAAAAAAGTGGGAATAAAGACAGGAATTTTTTTCATACTAGGGCTTATAGGGGAAACCAAAGAGGATATGGAAGAAACCATAAAATATGCTTACAAACTGAGAAAATTGGGAGCTGCAAACTTTCACTTCAGCATAGCCACTCCATTATATGGAACAGAGCTTTATGAACAGGCTAAACTCGGTGGCTTTCTAAAAGAAGGCTTTAGTGATGAAGCATTGGCGCGCGCTGAACCTCTAATTGAAACCTCAGATTTTACGACAGATGAAGTACGTGAATTGTGCATTCGAGCAAACGTGGTAAATCAGACAATTACACGCGACAAAATAGTGAAAGCCATTCGAGATCCAAAGAAGGCAATAAGTCTCCTGAAAGCGCTAATGGCTAGGCCGAATAATGAAGAAGAGACTGAATAGAAAAGCTAAATGTTTCTTCGTAAAACGCTTAAAAAGCCATCGCGCCTAATTACTCGAAGTATACGTTTTAGTGACCTGTTAAAGTTCTTGTGAAATCTTCTCTGAATCTTTTCGACCAAAGCGTAATCGAATTCGTCGGTTTTGACCAGTGACACGTAATCTTCTACACGTTCGTAGAGACCCTTCGCCATAATCTCGTCATAGAGGTCACTGCCCGGGTAACCCACGAAAATATTGAATCGAACCCAATCAGGGTCCAGTTTCCGCGCAAACTTGAATGTTTTCTCCATATCTTCAACTGTTTCACCAGGCAGTCCCAACATAAAGGAGCTAGCGGTTCTGACGTCTTCTTCGTTACAAAGCTTAAACGCATCAACAGCTTGCTGAACTGTAATCTGCTTGTTGATTTTTTCCAAAATCCGAGGAGAACCTGATTCAACACCAAACCAGATAGTTCGGCAACCAGCTGCCTTCATTTCTTTAATCAGCTCCCGGGAAACTAGATCAACTCGAGTGTCGCAAACCCACTCTAGATCAATTTTGGCTTTTCTTATCGCCTTACACAATTCTATTGTTCTTTTTTTGCTAATCGTGAAATTGTCACCAACAAAGTAGATTCCTTTTGTACCATATTTACTGACCAAATGGTTTAGCTCGTCCACAACACGGGAGGGACTGAAGGCGCGACATTTTGAACCCCAAATTTTCTTGGTCTCACAAAATGCACAGTTGTATGGACAACCCCGTATCACATTCATTGTATCTACCGGCTTACCACTCAGGTATTCCATTTCTCGTGAGTAAAGATGCATAGGCAACAGATGCCTTGCTGGAAAAGGAACTTCATCCAAATCACTGATTAACTCGGGAGCATTTTTTGCAATTTTTGTTCCACTTCTATAAGCTAAACCCGGAATCTTGGAAACAGCCGAATCATCTTCACCTTCTGTGATGCTGTTTGCAAGTTCCACAATCGCCCGTTCACCTTCTCCCATAATTACATAATCTATCTCTGGATACTGCAACATGCTTTCAGGTAGATAGGAAGGATGCCATCCACCAACCACAACCTTACAAGATGGAAGAACCTCTTTAACCGCTTTAGCTGTTTCAATGCATCGCCCATAAGTTACAGAACCACACGTTATTCCCAAAATTTCCGGTGAAATCCTCTTGACGTCCTGCTTAACCTCTTCAAGTGACTTCTTAAGGAGATAATTGTCAAGCATTTCTACAGGAAAACCCGCTTTTTCAAGAGCACCAGCAACATAAGCTAATCCAAGCGGAGGAAACCTTCTGCCTAGACCCCAAGGCGATTCTTTAGGTGGATCAGTGGTCATCAACAAAATCATTTGCAGTTCTCCTGATGATAAGATAGTGGATTAGTATAGCACACATAAAAAGTCCTCAAATAATAACTTTTATGATGAATCTACATGAACATTTACTGCAAATAGTATACCACACGAGTTCAGTGTTAAACAGACATCTTGGGAAAACAAAAATGAAATTGTTTTTAAACCTCAACAATACTAACAACTTGTCAAACTAAACTGGATCTGATCCAAAATGGCATGTCCTGGTCCCCCAAAAAAACTTCATGGCCCTCTGATGATCACATCTTGGAGAGCCACTGGAGCCTGTAACTATAACTGTGTGTACTGCAACGTGGACGCAAACAGGGAACCAACTCCAGGAGAATTAGATACAGAATGGGGGTTACGTCTTGTTGACCAAATCGCAGAATTTGGCTCTCAATGGTTCGGACTGAAAGGTGGCGAACCGCTTCTGCGAAATGATATATTCACACTTATTGCGCACGCAAAAGATTTGGGACTTGAGGTACTTTTGCTTACCAACGGCTACTATGTGGATGGGGAAATCCTTGACAATCTGACCAAGTATAACGTTTACACTTCCATTAGCATAGATGGCTCAGAAGAAGCTAACGACTCGTTAAGGGGGAAGGGATCATACAAGGCAGCCTTATCAGCAATTCAGAAGTTGTCGAAGAATGGAATCTTGAATGGTTTGTCCATGGCTATTACGAACAGAAACCTCAACGAAGCTGATCACATAGTTAACTTAGCAGAAGAATACAGCGCACGATTCGTTTGGTTCAATCATCTGGTTCCAAGCGGAAGAGCCAAGCAACATTTGGATTTGGAGCCTACACCTGAACAGTATGAAGCGTTTTTGAGTCACCTGTACGATTTGTCGAAAAAGCAGTACAAGGTTGAGTTCGACTTTAACATTCATTGTCCACATTACATAAGAGTGTTCAGAGACAGAGACCCTGACGGCTTCTGTGAGTGGTTCAACAAAACCCACACAGCCAAATGCATATATTTCTTGTTTGGCGGCTACCTGAGCGTCCTAGAGAACGGTGACGTAATCCCATGTTTCTATTCCGAGGACTTGAAGATCGGTAACATCAAAGAAAACAGCCTAAAAGAACTATGGGACAAAATGCAGAACTCAGAGTTTTATCAGAAACTGCAGAATCCCGATAATCTGGAGGGCAAATGTGGAATCTGTGACATTCGAAATCTGTGTGGCGGTTGTAGGACAAGAGCATATGGTCATACGGGCTCTTATTTCGGGTCTGATCCCGCGTGTCTCTATGAGCCCAAAGGTTATGTAGAAAAAAAAGTAGCAGACAATACTTAGCAGTATATAGCGCTTCTAATGTTGATGTGCTACTGGTTAACGGTGACTTGTGATGTTTGCAGATTTAGTTTTGGTAGACGGAAATGTCTTGACCATGAATTCTTCTCAACCCAATGCTGAGGCTGTTGCCATAAAGAAGGATAGAATTGTCATGGTGGGCACGAACGAGGAGATTAAAACTTGGGTTGGAAAAGCAACAAAGGTCATCAAGTTACAGGGAATGACTGTTGTGCCTGGTTTCACAGACTCTCACATTCATGTTGCTGATTTTGGCAAGTTCTTAACATGGTTAGACCTAAAAAACGTAAACTCCATCAAAGATATGAAAAGAAAAGTCAGGGAACGTGCACAAAAGATACCCAAAGGAAGATGGATTATTGGTCACGGATGGGATCAAAACCGTTTTGTTGAAAAACGTTATCCAACTCTCAGAGACTTGGATGAAGCCTCACCAGAAAACCCTGTAATCTTTTATCATAAATGTGGACGAGTTTGTTTAGTTAACAGCAAAGCATTAGAATTGTCTGGTGTAACTAAGAAAACAATGACTCCTTCAGGTGGAACAATCGAAAAAGACGCTGAAACTGGAGAGCTCTCAGGCATTTTACGAGAAAACGCAACAGATTTGGTGTGGAAAACAATCCCCTCGTCTAGTGAAGAAGAGGCTATTGAGGCAGCTGGCTTAGCATGCGAGAAAATCGTGGAGGCAGGAGTCACCAGTATACATTGGATAGTTACATCATCGAACGAAATTTCAGTGATTCAAAGGCTTCTGGCGGATAACAAGTTGCCATTGAGAGTAAGCATCATAGCCCCTGCAAATATTCTGGACCAAACCGATTCAGGTGACAACTGGGAAGGAATGTTGGGTGTTAAGGTTTTTGTGGACGGCTCTCTAGCTGCACGAACAGCTGCACTATATGAACCATACGTTGATGGTTCCGCCATGAAGGGGCAGCTAATGTATTCCCAACAGGAACTTAACAATCTAGTTGCTAGTGCAAATAAAGCTAACTTTGGATTGGTTATGCATGCAATGGGCGATCATGCAATTGATATGACTTTAACGGCATTCGAAAATGTTTTAATGAAAGTGCATAGGAAAAATGTTCGGTATCGTATAGAACATGCATCAGTTTTAACCAAGGAGTTGATCAGGCGGATCAAGAACCTGGGAGTTATTGTTTCTGTGCAGCCCAAATGTGTTATTTCCGAGTTTTTGGTATGGTCGGCAGTTGACCGCCTAGGACCTACAAGAGCTAAACTGCTTTATCCGATTAAAACTCTGATCAATGAAGGAATAGTGGTTATAGGCGGCTCAGACTGTCCAATGGAGCCACTAAACCCATTGCAGGGAATCCAAGCAGCGGTAACGAGACAATATTTTCCCGAAGAACAAATCACAGTCGATGAAGCGCTACAGATGTATACGGTTAGCGCAGCATACGCATCCTCCGAAGAGAACATTAAAGGCTCTATCGAGGAAGGCAAACTAGCTGATCTCACTGTCCTTTCAGACGATCCGCAAACAGTTCCTCCAAACAAAATTGGGGACATTGAAGTCAGAATGACTATTGTAGACGGCAAGATGGTTTACAAAAAATAAGTAAACAAAATTATTTTTTTCTCTCGGTTTAGCAAAAAATTACTGTTTCAATAATGTACCTCTATTAGGCTCCTTAAATGCAGGTTTGTGGGATTTTTATGGCAATCGATTTAAGTAAGATTTCTGGACTATCGGTATCTAGCTATTTAACAGCAGTGTTAGATCGATGATATCCATAATGAGCCTATTAGTTGCGCTTGTCGTTCTCGTCTTGGCATTAATGTTAGACCTGATTATCGGTGATCCATCACCTAACTATCCAGAGAGAATCCAATTCAAGATGCATCCAACCGTTTGGATGGGTAAATTCACGCAAGCATTGAAGCCTCACTTCAAGAATCCGAAGCCTAAAATAGAAAAATTGAACGGCGTCATTTTAGGTTTGATAGTGATACTCACTTTCTCGTTGCCTACATATTTTGGGTTAAGCATAATCTACATGTACCTTGGAGTAATTGTTTACGTTCTAGTAGCTGTTGTAATCCTAAAATCGACCATTTGTATGAAGTTGGAAACGGATTGGGGTAAAGCCGCAGCAAAAGCTATCGAAACAGGAGACATGAATGAAGCCAGAAAGTATGCGCACTTCTCGCGAAGAGACAACAAAGATTTGACGGCTCCACAAATAGTTTCGTCTGTTATCGAATCGATGTCTGAAAATCTAACAGATTTCAGATTATCCCCGATAATTTACTATGCCTTTTTTGGTGTTCCAGGGGCTGTTGCTTTTCGAGCGGTCAATACACTAGATGGTATGGTGGGTTTTAAAGATCCAGAACACCTTTACATAGGATGGTTTTCTGCAGTTTTTGATACAATAGTTAATTATATTCCAGCTCGATTAACAACTCTTTTTATTATCTTAGCTGCAGCCATTCTAGGAGAAGATTATAAGAGCTCTTGGAAGATTGCTCATCGAGACCAAGCTAAGATTCCTAGCACAAATCATGGATGGCAAATGGCGTCCATGGCTGGAGCTCTTCGTGTAAAATTAGAAAAACCGGGTCAATATGCTGTTGGTGATCCCATTGAAGAATTGGATTCAAACAAAATAATAGCTGCATTACGAATCCGAAATATGGCGTTAATCTTGGGTATAGTCTGTTTGTTACCAATTATTTTGCTAACGAGTTACTACTTGTTTCCACTTTAAAGCTCAAAGTTATAAGACTTCTTTTAGGCAAGCTTTACTAAAAGTACAAATAAATTGAAATGGTTTCATCCTTACAAAAATTTATCTTGACACAATAAAGATATAGCTGAGAAACTTTTTAACTGTTTGACCATTATAGCGACTGAAAACTCGGTGTGAAAAGTGACGGAAATTGCTGAAAGAGTTAAAATATCGTTGGTCAACCCGCCACCTCTTAAAGGAGTCTATCGCCATCAACTTTATCTTTCCATTGGATTGGCTTATTTGGCTGCAGTCTTAGAAAAAAACGGGCATGAAGTAACTGTAATTGATTGTCCAGCGTCAGAAATAGATTTTAATCAATTAAAAATAAAACTTACTTCTGCTGAACCCAAATTAATCGGCATAACTTCCATGACACCGACGATACAATCTGCTATTCAATCTGCATATGCTGCAAAAGAAACCTGTCCCGATGCACTTGTTGTTTTGGGAGGTCCACATGCAACATTTATGGACGAACAGGTTCTCAGTGAAGAGAAGTCAATTGACATAGTGGTAAGAGGCGAAGGCGAACAGACATTACTGGATTTAACACAAAATGTTTCCAACCATAAAAACCTCAACAAAATCGAGGGAATAACTTATAGGAATAATGGAAATATTGTTCGCACATCTAACAGAGCATATATTCAAAATCTTGACGAATTACCGCGTCCAGCATACAAATACTTTCCTCTAGAAAAATATCGACTTTATGGGAGAAGAATCCTTCCAATAATAACAAGCAGAGGATGCCCTTCCCAATGCTCTTTTTGCACAACATCCAGAATTTTTGGGAAAGCATTCAGGGCGCGAAGTCCTCAAAACGTAGTAGATGAACTTGAGTGGTTAAGGGATGTACATGGAGCTGACGCCTTCAGCTTTTACGACGACACATTTACACTTGACAAAACAAGGGCGCTAAAGATTTGTGAAGAAATGAAAAACCGAAAAATTGGTATTCCATGGGATTGCCAAACGAGAGTTAGTACAGTTTCAAAAGAACTGTTATCTAAGATGCGTGAAGCAAACTGTCAACAAGTTTTTTTCGGGGTCGAATCAGGTTGCCAAAAAATTCTAGACGCCGTTAACAAGGGAACCACTGTTGAACAAAATAAGGCTGCAATAAAAATGGCAAAAAAAGCTGGTTTGTTTGTTGCTGTCTCCGTTATGGTTGGATATCCTGGAGAAACTCCAGAAATGTTGAAACAAACTATTGATCTTGTTAGGAACACTGAGCCAGACGATGCATACATTTGTGTAGCAACCCCATATCCAGGAACTGAACTTCGCAACCTTATTGAAAAAATGGGATGGAATATTTCGAATGACTGGAAACGTTATGATACAACAGCGCCTGTATTTGATAATCCGAACTTGTCAACTGAAGATGTAACAAAAATAAGAAGTTCATTTTATGACAGCTTTTATTCTCCAAAATATGTTCTTCGCCACCTGTTTAAAAGAAACTTTTACAGTAAAGTAATGGCAAGAACCGCGTTGAATCATATTATCTGGAGAATCAGAAAGATGTTCTAAATACAAAGAATCTCAATTGTCAAGTTTTTGATGACATCACTTTATTAAATGCCACAATGATGGTGGGGGTTTGAGTGCGTACAGCCGTTAAACGCTTAACCTCGATCAAAACGAATCTCGATTTGAGCATTTTAGCTAACCGTTCTACGGTGAAGTAATTTTTATGAGAATCGTAACGTAGACCCTCAATCCCATCAGGTGTAGAGATTATCAGATGCCCCCCTGCGTTAAGAACCCGGTAAGCTTCCTCAAAAAAATTGTTCGGATCCCACAAATGCTCCACGATTTCAGAAGCTAAAACGACATCAAATGTATCTGAGGCAAAAGGCAGCCGCTCTGCATCACCAGCCGAGGCCAACAAACCTTCACACTTGTGGACGCGACCAGCAACTGAGGGTAAATCTACAGATGTTACCTTGTTTCCTTTTTTCCATAAATGTTCACCGAGGATTCCATCTCCGCCGCCAACATCTAGGATATTTAAACCATTTCCCAAAACGCGAGTAAACATGCCAGAAATAGTTTTCAACCTTGCAACATTAAATGGACGCATCAACGCCTCCTTTGAGCGAAATGCTGCTTCTGCGCGTGCGCTGTTATATTTCTGCCAGGCTATCCATCTTTGTTTACTTTTCAGCCTGTCTTTGTATCGGATTTCTCTTATAATCAGATGCCTTAGTTGCATGGGATGCCATAGCAAATGCCCGAATCCTTTGGCTCGGCTCATGTACATCCTTAACATTGAAATATTCACCTAACTGTGCATACATAATGATGGAACGCTGCTACAACTTATGAAACTAACGCCAAGTCAGTTTGAGACTTTTGCAGCATACCCATAATTGGCAGATTGTACGGGCATTTTGGTTCACATTCACCACATTCTGTGCAGGAGGCAACGTCAACCTCAAGTCCACTATACAGCTTCTTTGCCCAATTTGGCAATCCATAACTGGTGGAGAACGTATGAAACCTGAGTACAGCGGCTATGTCAAGGTCTTTAGGGCAAGGCAAGCAGAGTCCACAGTCCCGGCAATAATGTGTTCCAAATTCGACACTAAAACGTTTTTTTTCATCAACTGTTAATCCTTCGTAATCGGTTCCTACTTGAGCCGCTATTTCAACCTCTTTTACGGACTTGAATCCTGTAACAACCACGGACACATCCTGTGCCAACACAAATCTAAGGGCGCTATGAACCATCGAATTTGCATCAGGACCAAGCAGAGTTTTCAGGTCAGGCTCGTCAGAAAGCAGACAAAGGGATGGATTATACAGACATGTTATGAGTTTGGAGGTTTTAGCTGACAACGGCTTCATTATGGCAACGCCGACGTCTAACTCTTTTGTGAGAGGAATCAATTCCTCTAAAGCCTGCCTTGTTACTATGTTAAAGGGCACAAGAATTGTGTCAAACTCACCTGTTTCAATGGCTTTTATCAAGACTCGGGGCTTGTGGCTTGTAATGCCGATGAAGTCAACCAGACCTTCACTGCGAGCTTTCTTGCACATCTCAAGTGAACCGTTCGGACCCATGGCTTTCTGAAGAGTTTTGTCGTCATCAATTCCATGAAGTTGAATCAAATCCAATCTATCTGTTTTTAATCGACGAAGACTACTTTTGAAGTCAGCCAACGATTCGCTTTTTGTTCTAGAGGCGGTTTTGGTAGCTAAAATGCATTCATCCCTTACATCCTTTAATGCCACTCCAAGCTTTTCCTCACTGTCCCCATCCAGTTTCGCTGTATCAAAGTATGTTATGTCTAAATCAAAAGCCCGTCGGACAATCTTAACTGATTCAGACATACTCAGCTCTGAAATCCATGTTCCACCAAAACCGATACTGGAGACCTGAAGGCCTGTTCTGCCGAACCGTCTTTTCTGCAACAAATCATCCCCCAAGTGGAGAATTGTGATTTTAAGAGATTATCGGAGACCTATTTTAGATGCTATAAGCCTTCGAAGCCACGCCAAGGCAGTGCGGGTCGTCGAGTAACCATATACGCCTCCTTTTCTGAAAGCCCGCATTATGTATAATGGACGAATGTAGAAACTTTGATGCGCCTTATCATGAATTTCCTTAAGCTCTTTCATGCTCATAGTCGGCGACTCAAAAATAGGTGTAGCGGTATCATACCTATCAAAGTCATGGATCTTCAGCCAACCCATCTTATTTACGTAATCGTACATCGGAGTCCCCGGATAGGGCGTGGCAATGTAGATTCCAATCTCGTCAGGGTTTATTTCTTTTAGAAGCTTTACGCTTTCCCAAGCGGTTTCCTTAGTTTCTCCCGGAAAGCCCAAAATGATGCTTGCAACGGCGATCATACCAGCGTCTTGTGTCCACTTAAAGGCGTTAAGAGTCTGCTGGGTGTTGATTCCTTTACCCATTGCGTCTCTAACCTTCTGTGAACCCGCTTCGACCCCATACCATACGGCAATGCATCCGGCTTTTTTCATTTTAAGCAGCAAATCTTTTGATACCATATCAACACGGGTTTCGCAATCCCACTTTATATTTAAACCTCGTTTCAGGATTTCGTCACATATTTCATGGGTTCTTGCTTGGTCCACAGTGAATGCATCATCATAGAAGGTGTATTGTTTTTCGCCATATTTTTTGTAGAGCAACTCAAGTTCATCCACAACTTTCTTTGGGCTTCGCATCCGATATTTTCGGCCAAACATCCTAACAGCTGTACAGAAGTCGCACCAGTAGACACAACCTCTGACTAGTCATAACTGGAAAGATGATGTTTCCATATTTGTTGAATTGTTCAATCGGAAAAAGATGAACTGCAGGAAACGGGAGCTCATCAATGTCTTTTATATAAGGTCTGTCCGAGTTTTTCACGATATTTCCATCTTTTCTGGAGGTAGTTCCTATCACATCATGAAAACTTTTTCCAGCATCTAGCCTTTGCACCAACTCTAAAAGAGTATATTCACCTTCTCTCCGGACAACAACATCCAAGGAAGGACATTCCTGAAATGCTTCTTCATCCCAAAATGTAACATGAGGACCACCAAGAACGGTTATACAGGTGGGTGAAAGCTTTCTTGGCTACTTCAATTATTTTGAGGGCAGATTTGTATGTAAGGGTGGTAGAAGTTAATCCAACCAAGTCAGGTTGACGTTTACGAAGTTCGTTTTCCACATCTATTAATGTGAGTTTGAGAGCTTGACAATCAATAACGTTTACGTTGTATCCGTTTTTTTCTAAGACTGCAGCGAGGTATCCGATGCCCAAAGGGATAAACGGTGGATGTCGATGAGAGCCTGCTGGGTAAGGTGGGTTCACAAGAGTTACTTGCATCCTTACAATTCGTCCTCAAATATTTGCGATTAATAGACAAAGAGGGTTATTAATAAAGCTAGTGTGGATGTATGTCCTTGACATTTAGGTAGTAAGTTTTAATTTTTTTAGGAATATTATAGAATGGTTCAATCTTTCAACAAAAACAAAAGGACATACTTATTGGTAAATTGCTTAAATGGTTTAAAGCCATAAACATCCTGAAACAAGTGACGCAGGAAATAATGATGAACATACCTAGAGTCGTTATTGCAGGCCTTTACGGCGAAGGCGGCAAAACGACTGTTGCCACGGGAATAATGGGAGCCTTAACTAAAAAAGGCCTTAAAGTTCAATCATTCAAATCAGGTCCAGACCACATAGACGGTACATATCACAACTTTGTCACCAAAATGGCACCAAGACACCTAGACGCGTGGCTAACCTCTCCAAGGACAGTGCTAGAAAGCTTTGAAAGATCAGCAAAAAACGCGGATATTGCAGTTATCGAAGGAGCAGGGGGAATCTTCCAAGGCATCCCAAGGCAGATAGACGGGGTCAGCGATTATGAGGGCACAGCACAAATAGCAAGAATTCTAAAAGCTCCCACTATCCTAGTTCTGGATATTGGCAGTTTATGGATGCATAGAGCCGAAGTTGTTCACGCCATTCTGCATACATTCAAGCTGTTAAACAAACAAGTGAAAGTAGAGGGCATTATCCTAAACAATGTCATAGGCTGGCAAAAGGCGGACTGGATGAGAAGAGCGATTGAATCGGCAACAAAAGTGCCAGTGGTAGGCGTCGTTCCATACAATAAAGAGATTGTATTACCACCTAGACGTGGAGGCCTCGTACCGATACCTGAAAGGGAAACGTTGAAGACTTCAGTAATCAATCTGGTCGAACACGTTGAGGAACACGTTGACCTTGATAAAATAATTGAAATAGCTAAAAAAGCAGAGGAACTGCCGGACATAGAAAACCGTGTTTATCTGTCGCCAAAGATCCAAAAAAAGGTTAGAGTAGGCGTAGCATTTGATGGTGCTTTCAGCTTTCAAAAACAGGACAACATCGACCTTCTAGAAGCGTATGGGGCAGAAATTGTTTTATTTAGTCCGCTTCACGACAAGGAATTGCCCCCAAACATCGATGGATTGTATCTTGCAGGTGGATTTCCTGACATGCTTGCAGAACAGTTAACAGCTAACAAAACGATGATGAGGAGTATCAAAGATATGGCTTATGATGGAATGCCGATATACGGCGAGCATGGAGGCGCTCTTTACCTAACAGAATCCATAACGAACTTCACAGGGTCAACTTTTTCTATGGTTGGGGTTTTTTCGGGAAAAGCTGAAATGGATTGGAAGATGCAGGCCCTAGATTCTACGGTTATGGAAGCAATAAACGATAATCTGTTAAGCAGAAAAGGATTTGTTATTCACGGCAACGATTTTCGTTTCTCAAGGATTGTAGACATTCCAAGAGATGCTAGGTTTGCATATAAAATGAAGATTGGAAAGGGAATTAACGGCAAAAATGAAGGAATGATGGAGAATAACACGTTAGCAGTGCTTGGCCAGATTTACTTTGCTTTTGATACAAAAATTGCTGAAAAATTCGTCAAAAATTCTGAAGAGTATCGGCATAAATAAAACATGGTTTAATATAACGATTAATCAAATCATTTCTTCAAGTTAGCGCCAAGGAAGATTGTTCCAGTATGAAACCTGAATACCGATGGCTTTCTGAATACGATAGACCAAATTACTGGAGCGATTTTTCCCCAATCTATTTCCAGACATTACCTTTCATTTTTGGGTTTTATTTCAACTTGAACGACAATAAACTCCGTAAATTCTTAAAAAGCCAGAAAGGAAAAATTCTGGATTTAGGATGCGGCAATGGTAGATTTTTGTTTTACGCAAATATTGGTGTTGACTTTAGCAGAGAGATGCTTAAACGCGCAAAACGAACAGGAAAAGATGTTGTTCTCGCATCTATTTTGAACCTACCCTTCAAAGACAAAAGCTTTGACATGGCGTTCATGGCGGACACATCAATAATAATTAAACCAAACGAACGAAAAGAAGCATACTCTGAGGCAAAAAGAGTGACAAAAAGATTCTACGATTTTTTAGCAGAAGATCGCACATTTCTGCCGTTTACATTGTCGATTTTTCTAGGAATGCCCTTGCCAGTCAGGATTACTGCATATATAGCCTTGTTTTTAGCTTTCATTGTGGACAGGTTCAGGAAATTGGTTGTTACACGCGGAGATTCTGTAAACTCATAATGGCTTTAAAAAATAAAAAAAGCAGTTAACATGTTGTTTTAGAGCAACGTAAGTTTATTCGTTTCCACTTTACCTGTCAAAAATAGAAAAAGTTGCAGCTTCAAGTGGATTTTCGGAAAAACGCAAGTTTATATTATCGGTAAATATTTCATATTCAAGGAATTTGGGGAAAATACAATGAAAAATTCTGGCCCAGAAACAGAAAAAGAGAACACTTACAACGAAAGAGAAAGCTGGCCTCCTTACACTTACCGAGATTACGCAGACATTGCACCTGAAACATACAATGCATTTATGGAGTTCTTGGAAACCGAGAACACATCCAACAAGGTTATGGAACTCCAACCTTGGATATCATTCTGTGACTCTAGGTGCACATTCTGTTACTACCCAAACAACCCGTTTTCCCTTTCATTAATAGAACCGTACCTTGCGGCTTTAAAGAAAGAGTTGATGATGTACGCCAAAACAAAGTATGTTCAAACCAGCGAGTTTGATGAAATTGTTTTAGGCGGAGGAACCCCAAGCCTCATGAGCAAAGAGCAGATGTTAGGTCTAATAAAATTCTGTGAAGAAAACTTCAACACAGTAGACGACTATTTCATCAAAATCACTGGTTCCTCTAGAAGTTTCGACAGAGACAAACTCGTTGCAGCAGCAGAATATGGCGTCTACCAAGTAGATATGGGCGCCCAAACATTTGACAACAAACTTCGAAGGATGCTCAATCTACCTGACAGCGCAGAACATGTAGCCGAAGAAATTAAAACAGCTCGAAAACTCGGACTCTGCGTATGCATAGACATAATGTACAATATTCCAGGACAAACAATCGAAAGCTGGACAGACACAGTCAAGAAGGCAATAGAGTTAGACGCAGAAGTTGACGCATATTGCCTCCAAGTATATCCCGAAACAGTTCTCTATAAACAAATGCAAACCGGAAAAGCACCTCCACAAGGAGACAAAGAACTCGAAAAACAAATGTATACCACAGCATACGAACTGTTCAAGGAAGCAGGCTACAAGCCAATTGGTCACGACCGTTACTCCAGAGATGAATGGCACGAAAAAGAAAACTGCATAAACGGCTGGCCATGGGCAGGTATTCTAACAACAGGTGCAGGATGTTTCATGGGATACCTGCAAAGATTCTCTTACTCAAACATCGAAAACGCAAAAGAATACATGACAGCTGTCAATGAAGGAAGATTCCCAATCGCAAAACTCTCAGAATCTACAGAAAAAGATACGATGAGAAAGGTAATGACAAGACTCTATATTCGTCTACCAGTAGATAAACTGGAATTCAAAGAAAAATTCGGAAAACTCCCAGAAGACGTCTACCCAGAACAACTCAAACGACTAAAAGCCAAAGGCTTAATAGAAATAGATGAAAAAGAAATCAAACTTACCGAACTTGGAGACCTTTGGAAAGCTAATATCGCCTGGGAATTCGCAGAAAACAAATAAAATAAGATTTTTTTCCCTTATTTCTCTCTCAAGAGTTTAGGCACATAAGCACACGCTGGATCAGAAGCGAATAGATCTCCTGTGTAGATTTCTGCTCTGGTTCGACAACCGCCACAAATTTCGCGGTACTCACATACTCCACATTTACCTTTAAGGTTGCGTCTGTCTCTAAGTTTTTTATGCAAATCAGACTTTTGCATTTCAGTCCAAATTTCACTCATTGATTTGTCAGTTATGTTTCCCATTCGGTAGCCTTCATTAAAGCCACAAGGTCTGATGTCACCGTTCTCAAGAAGACCCATGTATCTGCCACCAATGAAACATTGACCAAGAAAAACATTGTTAAACCAGTAATCAAAATCGGGCATATCCCGTTCTTTTGCTATGCGCGCAAAGAATGGACAATAAACATTGATACTAAGTTTACCTTGATATTCCTGCATCAAATCGTAGATTCTGTTCATAACAACTTCATATTGCTGGGGGGTAGGAGCCAACTCCAGATGCTCCTGTGCTCTGCCAACTGGAATATAATTATGATATACAACTCGGGTTGCATTGTACATATGTCCAAGTTCAGCAATATGATCCACTTCCGTGCAATTACGCTTATTTAGCGTTGTTACGATGCAATCAAAAATTCCATTCTTTGACAAATTTTCCATAGCTTTAATTGCCGTCTCATAGGAGCCTTTGCCACGCGTAAGATCGTTAGTTTCTTGTTTTCCGTCAAGGCTTACAGCGGTCATTACTTCATATTTAACCAATTTGTCAAGGATATCTCCTTTGACATAATAACCGTTTGTTATTAGACTCACATTCATGCCAAGACTTTTTGCGTGAGCAATAATCTCAAAAATGTCTTTACGTATTAAGGGTTCTCCGCCGCTTAGCCCAAACCATTTTGCGCCCATCTCATGAAGTTCATCAACTATTCGCATTCCGCCTTTAGTGTCAATAGCATTTATTGCATAAGGGTTCGACGCAAAACTACAATACAAACAGTTATAATTGCACGCCCTCGTACATCGCCAAGTCATCATGTATAAAAGTGGTCTGTTCCTAACGGCTGTTACCATTGATATTAACCATCCGGATTGATTTAGGGAATTTGGATGATATTTAACGTTTCCGTTTTATAAGGTTTATCGAGTTTAATTCTATTATTAACAGGTTTTTAGGTGTAAAGTTCGATTTGAAAAGATGGAAGTTTTCGAAAAACAGTAAATTGGCAAGCAATACAATGATAAAAACATATCTTTTAGGATACTGTATCTAGAGGTGTAAACAATGAAAATACTTCTTATAAATCCGCCACAGACTTTTTTTCCGGGTTCAGACATACCAGCAGCTAATCTTCCGTTAGGTTTACTCTATGTAGCTTCGGTTTTAGATGAAGCAGGATATAGAACGGAAATTTTAGATGCGTTCATGACAGATTTGTCGTTTAGAAAATTTGGAGACACAACAGAAGTTGGCATGTCATATGAAAGAATAAAAGAGGAAATACATCGGAGAAAACCAGACATTGTGGGTATAGGAAATCCTTTCACAAGTCAAGTGGAACACGCAATTAAGGTTGCTGACATTGTTAAAGAAATTGATTCCAACATTTTAACAGTAATCGGAGGCCCCCATGTAACCGTAGTACCAATCGATTTCTTGGAAGAGGCAAGTAATGTCGATGTTGTGGTAATTGGCGAAGGTGAATACACGATGCTAGACATCATCAGGTTCTTGGAGGGAACAAAGAAGATAGAAGAAATCCAAGGTTTGGCCTATCGGAAAGATAACAAAGTAGTAATGAATCCGCCGAGACCGTTTATCAAAGATTTGGATAAGCTACCATATCCAGCTTACCATTTAGTGGACATGGAACAATATCTTAATCCAAAACGGATAGAATACCGCAGTTTTCAGAACAGAGCACTATCGATGGTGACCAGCAGGGGCTGTCCTTTCAACTGTAACTTTTGTTCAGTTCATCTACATATGGGAAAGGCATTTAGAGCGCACTCGGTGGACTATGTTGTGGATCACATAGAGTATTTGGTAAACAAATACCGAGTTAAGACAATATATTTTGAGGACGACAACCTCACTTTTGATTTAAAAAGATTCGAAGCAATCTGTGATAAAATAATTGAAAGAGACATAAAATTTCAGTGGGAAACACCTAATGGAGTAAGAGCAGACTATTTGACGTTAGATCTTCTGAAAAAAATGAAAAAAACAGGATGCCAAAGCGTATTTGTCGGTGTCGAATCTGGAGACCAATCTGTTTTAGATAACATAATCGGTAAGAGTCTAAGATTAAATAACGTAATCAAATTTGCCGAAATGTGCAAGAAGATAGGCCTAAGAACAGGAGCATTCTACATTATCGGTTTCCCCGGAGAAACAAAAGAAACTATGATGAACACTGTTGAATTCGCTCTTATGCTTAAAAGAAAATATGATGTTGGTATGCACCTGCTTTTTGCAACACCATCTTATGGAACAAGATTGTATGAAGAATGTAAACAAAACGGGTATATCCGAGATAACTTGACACCTAGGGCTTTTGCTGAGGTTAGACAAAACTGGGGGTTGCCGATAATAGAGACTGAAAACTTTACGGCAACCGAAGTTCAGGAGATTGCTTTAAGGGCAATGAAAGAATACAAAAAGTTGTCTATAATTAACTACATTAAAAACCCTAAGAAAACTGTAAAGATGGCACTAAATCAACCAAATCTGATAGGAAAATTCATCAAGAACCTACAATCTGCATGAATTCAAGAATAAAAACAGAACAAAACGGAAAAGCATATAAAAAAATAATGTTTTTTCTAATTGTGTGGATTTTGAGTCCATACAGATAATGTTTTAGAAACCTTTAATTCAGAATACATAATACAAACCAATTACACAGCAAAATCATCTTGGAAGAAATCGCCTAAGAAATACACCCAGAAGGCGGTTCTTTTCCAAACACAAACCAAGTCTTGGAAGAAAAAAAATGAGAATCCAAAATCGCACTAATAAGATAGTTGCGTCCATTTTGGTTTCGTTACTTATTTTTTCATCTCTTATTTTATTCTCAGGTTCAATAATCAGCAACGTAAACGCTTCTAGCAATCCTACAGCTAATATAACAAATGATTACGGGAATTTACTTCAGTATGAATGGCCACAGATTCACGGCGACCCTGGATTTACTCGTTTCTCTGCAGGACCAGCCCCAGAAGCACCAGATATTCTATGGAAAACAACCGTAAAGGACATACAAAGTTACGTTACAGCATTCAATGGCAAAGTGTTGGTCACAACCTCAACCAATGTTATCGCCCTGGACAAGGACAAAGGAAATATTCTCTGGAATATCACCCTCCCTGACAGTCAGCGGTGGCCAGCAATATTCAAAATCGATGAAACCCATCTTGTAATAGCAAATTATTGTCTTGAAACAGAAACTGGAAAAATATTGTGGACAAGCAATGAATTTTCTGCAAAAGTCTCCTATTGGGCAGAGAGCGTTTACAGTCCAGAAGAAGAACTGTTCTATGTTCAAGGCGACTCTGTAGTCCAAGCTTGGAACTTCTCTAATCCTGCAGAACCACCCACAATAGAATGGGAAACATATGTCTCCGGTAGCATATCATCAGGAACGGGAATCCAATATGGTGAAGGAAGAGTCTTTCCCGGATCGTTTGAACCACATCAAGTTGCGCTAAATGCCAGTACGGGCGAGATTCTCTGGGATACAGAAACAACAGGAGCAATGAGCTTCTCTGGATCATACTATGATGGAAAATTACTCAAAGCAGGTGAACAGGATAACATATTCTACTGTTTCGATGCTGAAACGGGTGAAATATTGTGGAGATACAATCCAGGAACACAGCTAGGATATTGGATCAGCGGAAGTGCTGCAGCATATGATATGGTCTATGAACTTAACAAAGACGGGAATCTTTACGCTTTGGATGTTAATAGTGGGCAACTAGTATGGAAGTATGAAGGCCCAGGTTACCTGTTTTGGCCAGGATGGCCAGTTGTTGCTGATGGAAAGGTCTATGCTACAACTGGTCAAAGGGTTTCGTATGATCCTTACACTTTAGAGCATAGTAAATCCGAGTTTGCTTGTCTAGACGCTTTTACGGGGGATCTTGTGTGGAAATTACCCATAGAAACTTATTGTCCAAGAGATTCCATTGCAGTCGCTTATGGGAATTTGTATATAATCCCAGGATACATCGAAGAAATGAAAATGGACGATTATATTACTCTTGACGAGGTTTGGGCTATAGGTACTGATTCTTGGTTGATGTGGCGTAACGATTCTGGAAATAATGGAGCAGGGCAAACTGGACCCACAGAACTTAATCTAAGGTGGAAGTTTACAACAGGCGGAGGGATAGTCTCTACACCTGTCGCTGTTGATGGCAGGGTCTATGTGGGTTCACAGGACAAAAAAATTTACTGCATAGATGCAAGGAATGGTAGATTTATATGGAGTTTTATGACGGGGGCTCGAATTAAATCCTCTCCGGCTGTAGTTAAAGGTAAGGTGTATATTGGACCTGAAGACGGCTATGTTTATTGTTTGAATGCAAACAATGGCAGCCTATTATGGAAGACTGACGCTGGCGGTTACATTGAGGCTCACTTTAAAGCTGTAACTGGAATACGTTCTTCACCTATTGTGGTTGATGATCGAGTCTATGTTGGATCGCTGGACACAAAGTTGTACTGTCTTGACGCCAACTCTGGCAACATTGTTTGGACATACAAAACAGATGGCTACATTACATCTTCTCCTGCAGTTTCAGCAGGCAACGTCTATATCACATCGCAAGAGCCAGACGCCGGTGCTCTTTATAAGTTAGATGCTGATGACGGGTCGCTTGTTTGGAAACTTGAAATTGAATATGTGATTGTGGCTGATAGAGGTAAAGACTTGCATGTGTCACCAACAGTTGGAGACGGGATGGTTTTTGTGGCGTCAAACAAGGATTATTACTATGGAGTAAACGCCACAACCGGCGAAATAGAGTGGTCATACCTTACCAGTAGGGGTACAGAAGGCATAGGAGGATACTTGGTTGCGTCTCTCGCGTATCATGATGGGCAACTCTACGTTGTTGACATGTTCTTCATTACAGCCCTTAACGCAAGTAACGGAGAAGTTGTTTGGAAAAGCTGGTTAGGAACTGAACTGTATACTACCCCAACTTATGCTGATGGCAAAGTGTACGTAACAACAGACAGACGTTTCACCTATGCTCTTAACGCCTCAGACGGAGTGAGACTCTCATTTTATGAAACAGCTTCTAACAGCTGGTCTTCACCTTCAGTCTTCGAAGGAAGATTATACTTTGGAAACAATGATAACAACGTTTATTGCCTAACCAATTTCCCAGTGACATACGGCCAAATTTCCGCTCAATTAGACAAATATGAAGTTGAAGTGAACGGAACGATTACGGGTTGTGGCCAACTTGCTCCCGGAATTGCCTATGCGCCCGTAACCGTGGTTTTGGTAAAATCTGACGGTACCTCAGAATGCTTGCAAGTTACTGCCCAGAGTAATGGAGCATTCAGCTTCAGCTACACACCCAATATGGTTGGGGACTGGAAGGTTTCCATCAGATGCTCAGGCGCATCATATATCCTAAACAACGCAGATATATCGCTTAAAGTGATCGAATCACAGCAACAAACAACTGTACCTGACCAGACACCAAATGGTAATGGTCAACCAACAGATGAACAGAATTTGGTCATACCTGTAGAATATATCATAGCAGCAGTTGTGATAGCTATAATAGTAACGATTGCGGTTGTTGTATTTCTGGGTACGAAAAAAAGGAACAAAAGCTCACAGGTTCTAATTAGTAGCGGTTAATCTGTACGTTCCATTACCTCAGAGTAGACCTGCAACATTTTCTGGGCGCAAATTTCCCAGGAAAAATTGTTGCTAACGAATTCTCGACCAGAACGGCCCATCAGTTCCCGCAAACCTTTGTTTGAAAGAAGAGACAAAATCGCGTCTGCTAATTGGCTTCTCTGGGGTTCAACCAACAACCCAGTTTCCTTGTTTTTTACAACTTCTGTAATTGCAGTGACGTTAAATGCAACAACCGGCTTAGCCGAAGCTTGAGCCTCCAACAGTGAGATCCCTTGCCCTTCCTGAATTGAAGGGGAAGCAAAAACGTCAGCACAATTGTATAAACTGGGAAGTAAATGTTCAGGGACGTCGCCCAAAAAAGCAAAAACGTCTGAGACACCTTGTTTTTTTGAGTATTGAATAAGATGGTTTTTAAGTGGCCCATCTCCAACCACCACAAACTTTGTGTCTCTGTTTTCTTTAATGATATCTTTTGCTGCTTCGATAAGAAAATGCAAGCCTTTTCGGGGTATTAAGTTGCCAACAAAAAGCACGAGATGCTCACAGTTTCCACCAACCATATCCCTGACTTTCTCGGAGACTTCAGATGGCTTGAACTTCTGTAAGTCCACACCGTTTGGAACCACCCGTATTTTTGTTTCATCGACTTCATATAGCTGGACTATTTTTTTAGCGGAGTAATTGCTGACAGTAACTATCAGTGTTGCTTGTTTGGCAGCTTGGTTTTCGAGTTTTGCTAAATGCCTCATGAAGAAGTTGGACAGTTTCATTCTGAGGGACGGAGACACTGTTTTTGACGATTGGAGATACTCGTCTTCTAGAACGCCGTGAATAGTGTGTATGAATGGTTTGTTTATTTTCCGTTTTTTTAGGGTTTTCAGTAGTTTGTAACCGCTAACAGTGTGTGCTTCATAGATATCGGTTTTGATCGAATCAACCATCTTAGAAATGGAACGGTTGAAAAACCAGTTGTCTAGAGGATAAAGCTTGTCTGTAGAGAAACAGGGAACCAAGGTTGCTCCGACTATTTCGGATGTTTTATTGAAGCCTTTTTTTGTTCCACTGTAAACTGTCGTTTGAACACTGTTTGCCAATAATTTAGAAGTTTCAATTATTCGGCGTTCAACGCCTCCAAAGTAAAGGTGAGGTGGCTGTGTGTTAAGGACGGCTACCTTCAGCTTCCTGTTCATTGACATGTGCCTCAAAGTTTAAAGCGGTTCCACTGCCATTCTTTGGCACCATTAGGTATTAAAAGGAAACTAGATAGGATAAGCCCCGCACACTTTACAGAAATTACGTTTTGGGTTGCCACCTTTAGATTTGCAGTATGGACATTGTTTTCCTTCAGAATCCTTGAAGACTTCAGACGGCATTCCAAAAAGGGACCTGAAAATCTCGTAATAAAACAGATGCTCCTTGTCGCGTATCATGACCTTGTCAACATTCAGATACTTTTTCGCTTTCTCTTGGAAGTAGGTGTCAGTGATTTTTTTGTTGAAGACCTTTGGGAAAATAGTTGTTCCCGAGCCAAATTCTAAGGGAGTCTTTAGCCTCCACACGATCTCATCAGGTATTAACCCCTCGTAGGCTTTTCGGATTATCCATTTTCCCCAGATTTTTTCACGTTCTTTTCTGATCATCAATTTAGGGTCAATAGAATAAGCAAATGACTTGAATTCAGGATCGAGGAATGGGGGAATGGATATCATTCCAAGGGATTGTGCCATGGGAATCGAAGTAAATTGCATCACTTGCCACATGTTTGATAGATATTCCTTTAGTTCCATTTGGTTGAGTTCAAAGAGCCAACTGTAACCGGCTAGGAGTTCGTCTAAGCCGTCACCTGTCATGATTTCTTTGATTCCATTTTCTTTCGCAGCTTTCAAGCCGACATATGATGCTACGCTGTTTCGGACACCCATAGGATCAAAAACCTTCAGAACTTTAATTACATCTTGGATAGCTGATTGCATCTCTTCTTGGCCAAAAACATGAACCGTGTGGTTCATCTTGAGTAGGTCCGCCATCAACTTTGAATACTCAACATCTAGTGCAGGCGAGTTCTCAAAAGCGACAGTGAATGCTTCCAATTTTGTGTGTTTTGATGCTTCAAATGCAACGATACTTGTGTCCAATCCTCCAGAAAAGAGAATCCCATCGGTTAGATTTTTTTTAACAACCTTTTCTGTGAGTTTACGAAGTTCTAAACAGATTTCATTTGTTGAACCCAAGTCAGATTCCCTCAGAATGTAGGTTACAGGACGATTGCAAAAATTTAAGGTTTATTAGCAACTTTGATAGGGCAATAGAACATAAGGTAGCAGGGAAAACTTATGCAAGTTAGTTTGATTCACATGCAAATTAGTGAATCTCCGGAAAAGAATTTGGAGACTGCACAACAAATGCTGTACAGAGCCGCTGATTCAGGCTCCAAATTTATCTGTCTTCCCGAATATTTTGCCTTTCCAGCCAGCGTAGAAGACGAGATGCATATCGAAAAGATAGCGGAAGAGACCCGTAAACCTGCAATTCAGCTTTTAACGCAAGTTTCGAAGGATATTGACGCATACATTGTTGGTGGAACCATCTTCGAGAAGTTCAGGGGAAACTATTACAATACATGCCTTTTTCTCAATCAGGGAAAGATTCTTGGAAAATTTAGAAAGATGCATCTCACTGACTGGGAAAAAAAAGTGGGATTAAATGTTGGAAGTACCTTCAAGGTTTTTGAAACAGAATTCTGCAAGGTTGGAATTCTAATATGTGCTGACGTTTTTTATCCAAGAACTGTCAGAAGATTGGCTTCTTTAGGTGCTGAAGTTATCTTCTTGCCTGTTTCGGCATCGAGAACACATCCTCCCGTTAAGGGGCACCCTCTTACAATAAAGAGGGCAGAGAATAACAGAGTTTTTATCTTAAAAAATGGCAACACCAGATCAAACTCCAGAGGTGGAAATAGCGCAATAATATCTCCATGGGGAATATTAAACCAGGCAAAAGACGAGATGAATAGCAAAATAATTTCCGCAGACCTGGACATAAACAAATTAAGAAAATATCGACGAACCACAGTTTCTAAATAGCCGGATTAACTAAAAAAAAGGCTATAGATTAGTAGATTTTTTCCCATCTTTCAATGATTTTATTCATGTTTTCGAATCCAAACTTGGTCAGCCATCCTCGGTAATTGCTATCATTCACTGCGGTTTTACAAATTTGCTTGGCGCGTTCTGCGTCATGCACAAGCAAGAGAACAGCGTCTACATTATGACTTGAAACATAGGCAACGGTTCTAAGAAGCGCTTTTGTTTCAATATCTCTAGCTATTTCGGCGCTCAACTCAATAAAAATTGGTTTCTTTAGAATCTTCTTGAAGTCCCGCGTTAAAGTGTCCACCCAATACATTGTGACATAATTGTGGGCGGAAAGAGGAACATGAAAAAAATCCACATACTCGGCGAGGGCACCAAAATCCAAGCCGAACCTTTCCTTAGCCAATACGGGATCAGGCCATATTTCAATACCAAAGGGCTGTTTAACCAGTTTCTTGGCGGTTCTAATGAAATCCGTCACTGTCTGGGCTCTCCAGTCTAGCCAGTCTAACCCGCTTTTTCTTTGTAGTTTTGAGCATCTAGGGCAAGTGCAGAAGCTTTCTTCCGGAAAGTGGTATAGGTTTAGAATTACTCCTTCTACAGCTTCTTTTGCAGTGTCTTCGATGAATTTAAGAACACTCGATTGGTAGTCTTCGTTAGTCGGGCACACAAAGTCCCATGGAAGAGAAAAGGCTTTGTTTGTTCTTGTAGCAGGACCGTTAGGAGAAAGCGCAACTAATCCAGGTTTTTCTCGTATAGATTTTGCATCGACAAAACATGTAATGTCGTTATACATACCTTTTGCGGGTTTTCCTAATACACCATCGACACGTTTTGAGTAGTAAACGGAAATATCGAAGCCTTCAATGATTGTGGGTTCATAGATTACTGTTCCAATCTTCAAAACATTTGACCTCTTGTGGTTGTTTTCTTTAGCTTTAATTATTTAGCTTCCTACATCTCTTTAAAAGATTTTTTCATTTATTTTCTTTAATAAAGAAAGTGTGAGAAGGATTTATCCCCGACCGAATAAAAAGCTCAGGTTTCTCTTCAATCTGTCCTCCCTTTAGAAGAAATTCGTTTACTGCAAAATCGAAAGCTAGCTGTAAATCTTTGTTTTCTCCAAGAGCCAGATAAAAACCTGAAGCAAAAGCAATCGCTGACTCATCTTCTAAATCTGTTTTTATTCCAATTACACAATCAACAAATCTACCAATTTCCTTAGCGGCTATTGCAGAATAACAACAACTTAAAACTACACATTTTATTCGATTATCCATAACTTTGAACATAGCTGCAAATTCTTCCGATGAAATAGGTTTAGGATCTCTTTTCTCATCTTCAAGAATTATTTCTCCCTGTGAATTGCCATGACCACTAAAATGAACTATGTCTGGTTTTTCGTCCACAATAAAATCCTGTATCTTCTTATTGTCTACAGCGGTTCTAAATTGAATAGAAACTTCATCTCTGGCTTTACTAACTACTATGCTTCCTCGAATCTCCCAAAATTCTTTATCCAATCTTAATCTTCTAGTCTTTTTTGGATTCGCAGATAAAAAGAGGATTTTCATTTTTTACATATTCCATCCTTCAATTCCTACGGGCGTCCAAATATTAATGTGATGGCAAGTTGTAAACCAATCTTCTAAAGCCTTAATGGATATTTCACCATCTTCTTTATGTTTCTCTAAATAATACTTGAAACTCAGATAAAGCAAATTATTTTCCAGAAAAACGAAAGAAAAAAAGGAAAGGGTGTTTATTGGCCGCTTCCGAATCCTGATTGATCTGAGCCGCCACTTCCTCCATATCTTGCACCCATTTGTCCATTACCACTACCTGCTCCTTGCTGTCCATATCGTGCTCGATAACCACCCAGCTCTTCGTTTAAGTTTTGGTCCATTTCTCGGATGGTTCTACCTATATCTTCCAAATCTTTAATGTCCTCACTGCCTTTTGCATTCTCTATCATTTCTTGAAATCTAGCCATGAAATCATCCTCATCCTGGAAACCCTGAGTTTGAAGAAAACCGTTGACATCAAAACCCTCGTCACGTCCACCTCTAAATTGTTCCCTGAACCTTTCCCTATACTGGTAAGCATTCTCACAATAATCTCTAATTCGCTGAGGATTAAGTTCTTGAGCCACCTGCTTTAAGTATTGACTTATCTCGCCAAGCAGCAAATTTGCTTCTCTGTAGCTAGACTTAGCATCTTCTATGTTGTCAGGTAGGAAACTCAATGCTAATGTTAAATTACCTTCTGCATCATTCAATTTCTCGTATATTGGTGCATCCTCTGAAATGAGTTCTTTAAGATCCTTCACTCTATCTAAGGATCGCACTATCGCTTCTTCGAATTCATCAACATCAACTAATGGTCCGATCTTGATGTCGTAATTGGATAGCATGATTTGTATGGATAAGTATACTTTTCTGAATGTGTTCAAAGCTTCTGTGGCATTGGCGATTGCTCCTTCAAAGTCATCTACTCCAAGAGCAGCATTAGCATTTGACACATTTTCCATTCCTTCACCATAAAGTGTGACATTACCCAAAAATTCGACAGTCCCTATTAATTCTGAGGCATCAGGATCTGCTTCAACCCGCTCAATAAGGTCGCCAACTCTGTCTGCGGCGTTCTCAGCAATCTCAACCATTCTGTTAGCTTTATTTTCTGGGTTTTGTCCAGTTAATACAGCTGAAACAGAACCAACAGAAACTAGCAGTAACACCAAAGAGATAACTGTTGCAATTCGAGTTTGTTTATTCATTCACATCACCAACAAAAACAGTAGTTAAAGTCCAAAATAAGGGACACTGCGGTATAACCGTTTCATTTTTTGGAACGCTTTTTTCACAGTGTCCCTTATCTAAAGGAAGTATTATATATTACGATAGGTGAAATCAATGAAAATAAACACCGGAAACGTATTTGCCGTAACATTGCTGGCAGTCTTGCTGCTAACCGCTCTTTCTAGTGTAACATTAGCCCAACAAGGAGAACCACCATCTGAAAGCAAGATACCTCCAGACATGCCGGTAGATGCTCTCCAGCTTAATAAAACAAACACAACTCCCTCTGGCGAAATGGAATCTATACAAGCAATGCAAACAAACGTCTTTTTCTATAGAAACTTCACTTTAATGATGAACTCTACCGAAAACTGTGCATTGAACATGACTTTAGATCCTCAAGTAAAAAATCGGTTACTTTCCATATCTGTTGAACCAAACCAGACAATGACCCTTGCTATGAACGTTAGTGCTTCACCACCTCAGGGCGAAGCAGTGATGAACCAGACTTTGAACTTTTACATGGGCTTAGAACCTAACTCCAACCTAGAATTTGAAGCAAAACTAAGATTACATATTAATCAGACCGAACTTAGTGAAGAACTTGGTAGAGAAGTCAACGCTTCGAAGCTAATATGGCATTACTGGAACCAAACTCAAAACCAGTGGACCCCTGTCGAAAGCTACATGGACCAAAACGGCTACCTAGTCTGTAACACAGATCACTTCTCAACATGGACCGTCGCCGAAGTTGAAAACCCAGAGCAAATCCCAGAAAACATACACATATTCACTGTTGTCGGTTTGGTCGCGTTAGTGTCTGTCGTTTCAATTTATTTGAAACGAAAAAAAATGTAACCGCCAGACCCCATTCCCCTTTTTATTTTTTTAGTAATTAGATAAAGGACCTAATTTTAAAAAAAATTGTAATCGTTTAAGAATCCAAAAAAAAGTTCTTTAACATGATTTGTTAAGGCTGTATCTTTAACTTTAAATCTAATGGCGTTAATTATTTTGAGGTTAAATACTGCTAGGTGCACTTTCGATGAAGATTAAAATCGATTATGTCAAATGCAGAGATTGCCGTTCATATACGTGTGTTGACTGTTGTGCAATGGCAGTCTTCAGCCTCCAAGACAATAAGCCAATCATTGTAGATTGGAATTCATGTAATCTATGCGGAATATGCGAAGACTTGTGTCCAAAGAAGGCAATAAACATCGAAAGATAAATATAAAAAATCTATGACCCGACAGCTTTTCTTGATAACTACTGTAAGTGGGCATGTCCTTTAGAAGCATAAACATCAAAAGGGAGTTAAACATTAGGAATCAATCTATAAATAGGAAATGATAACCCAAATCATATAATGGGATTCCTCATTTCTGGTAAGACTTAGAGAAGGAACGTAAGCGATGAAACTGGAAACCAATATCAGATCTGTAGAAGCTGAGATACAAGATAATAAACTTGTTTTACGTTCAAAGACCCCATTGAAAATATTAAGCTCCGCGGTCCTTAATGGCGGTCCTTGTGACTCAAACTGTATAGTAAACTATCAAGTACCCGAAGATGCAGGCAGCGACCTAGATGACCAAGTTCACAAGGAAGCTGGAGACTTTTTGAAAGAGGAAATAACAAAAATGGGTTTTGCTCAAAACGAAGTTGTAGCGATAATGACTGCTGCTAAAATGAAGAATGTTGAACTGGTAAAGCTAAAATTTGAGGATTTGGCATTAGCCACTTTTGTTACGGCAGGAGCATATTTTGCTGCCACAGCCGGTGACGAGATTGCTTCAAAGCAGACGGCTTTTCCATTTAAAAAATGGGGTACTATCAACATTATTATATTAATAGACGGTAATTTAGCGGAAAATTGTATGGTCAACGCAGTAGTTACAGCAACTGAAGCAAAAGCTGCTGCACTAAGAGAACTTGACGTTAGGAGCCGTTTTTCAGGTGAAGTAGCTACTGGAACGGTAACAGACAGCGTTGTTATTGCATGCACAAAAAGAGGCCCTCTGATAGAATATGCTGGAACAGGCACAACATTGGGAGAGTTAATCGGCAAATCAGTCAAAACAGCGCTTAAAAAAGCGATATTCAAACAAGAAAAACTGGTTTCAAATAGACCATTAACAAAGAGACTGGAAGAAAGAGGAGTGACTGTTGAGGGTATGACAAATCTTTTCTCACAAATAAGGCCTATCCTACGCGAAAACCCCGAAAAACGGAGGCAATTCATAAAAGAGTTAGAGCAAGTTTTATCGGACCAAAACATCGCAGCGCTGGTTGTTTCTGGACTAAGATTCGACGAAGATGCAAAAAACGATTTGATTCCTGAGAACCTCGCTAACGGGTATGGCAGAAGTTTTATTTTTGGTAAAATTCTTCAGAAAGCTGTTATAGAATATATGTCAAAGGAGGAAACATCGTCTAAGCTTGTTAGACCTGACTACCTGAGTTCAACTGTCTCGGATAAGTTGGGTTGGTTTAGCAGAAGCGTCCTTTCCGCTGTAATGCATTCAGTTTATTTAAAAGTTGTAGCAAAAAATTCTAAAGAACAGAGTAATAATAAATATTTAAAATGAATTCTTAAACGGAAACTTGCTTTATAATAAATGTAGCAAGGCTTAAATATCAAACTTCAAGTAGTTCCTCGCTCTTGAAGAGGAATAAACTTTGAAGTTTGGAATGTTCATTTATGAGCCAACGCCTGTTGAAGGATTCGACCTTCAAGTATATCGTTTAAAATCAGAACGGGGAATCGTTGGAACCCCAAATCCAGAAATGACAACAAACATCGCCTGCTTTGGCGACAATAACATGGCAGCAAAACATCCAGATTGGGTTCAAATGTCAAAAGACGGACCTGCACTTCGAACAAACAAGAAATACAATCTACGTTGGGACATTGTTTGTAACCAAGAAAAACAAATGATTGATTATATGCTAGATCTAATTGAGGATACAGCAAACAAAACAAAAGGAATAACAGTTAGCAGCATGCACGTTGCAGATCATGGATTTTGCACATGCCCCAGATGCAAAAAAGCTCATGCAAAAAGCGGAATGGATTTGCTTGAATGGAGAGCTCAAACAGTAACAGACTTTATCAAGAGTGCAAAAGAACGAGTGAAAAATAAACCGTTCTATGTTGGATTACTTCCTGATCCAGTAAACGCGTATGAAAGATTTGGTATGGACTTTGATGCATTAGCTGAATATGCAACCGCTTTTGTTGTTCCACACTGGTCCAAGACTTATGCAAGCCCATGGTATTTTGAATCCCTTTCTCGTGGATTCAAAAAATTATTAAAGAAACCAGTATTTCCAGGTCTCTACATACGGGGACCAGGTGATGATCCAAACGAACTTGAGAATCACACACAGATACTTAAGACAGCATGCCGTATCGCGCGAACAGGAGTAGATGGACTAATTTTCTTGGCAGCAACTGCCCAAATCATGAAAGACTTCCAGAAAGCTTGTGTTGCAGACATAAAACTCCGCGAAGATCTGGAAGGCTATGGCGGTAAACCTGTCTTAGATCTCGTAGACAAGTGGGAAAGTATTCTCAAATAAAACAAATAACTTAATTGCGCTTTTTTTGCGCAACACTTTCTTTCTTTTTAGCAGCAATTTTCTTAGATTGTTTCTCGAGAAAATTATGATTTTTTGGGTTTTAAATGACTAGAATAAAAATACGTCTTATTTTGTAGTAGGATATTTTTAGTGAAAATTTTTTGGGGATTGAAGCAAAGCTTAAATAAGCTGCATAGAAGTATTCTGCATCTTTAAAACGAGGAATGAGAATGGAATACGGCAATTACCTTTTTGAAGCAAAGAAAGTTAAAGGATTCGACTTTGATGTATACCGACTAAAACCAGAAACAGGAAGACGTGGAACACCTAAAGATGACATGTGGAACAACATTGCAGTTTTTGGAGATAACGTATCTGGTCGTGCACACCCAGAATGGGTTTCTGAATCAGCCCGCGGACGAGCAGTAAGAGGAAACAACCAGTACAATCTACACTGGGACGTTCTTTGTCCCACAGTTCCAGAATTCAGAGCAGAGCAATTGGATTACATAGAGAAAACCGTTGAAGAAACAAACCAGCCAATCTTCTTGAATAGCTGGCACTTTGCTGATCACGGACACTGTACCTGTGACCGATGTAACAAACTCTGGAAAAAGAGTGGACTTGACTGGTTTGAATGGCGTAACCAGACAATCACACAGTTCATAAAGGATGTAAAGGAACGCGTAAAGACGAAGCTGGTACTAGCAGTGCTTCCAGACCCTGCAAACGCAGACCAACGTTTCGGGATGGACTTCAAAGAACTCTATAAAATCTGTGATGCATTCAACATTGTAATGTTCTCTCAAAATTACGCAACTTCATGGTACTGGGAAATGATTGCACGGGCTTTCAGGAGAATTTTCCCAGAGAAACCGGTTTACTCAAACATTTACGTTTGTGGTCCAGGAGACGATCCTGCCCAATGTCCACCAGTAGAGCAGCTGATCAGAGTTTCAGTTCGTGTGATGAGAACAGGCATCGACGGTATAATTTATCTAGCCGACGTAGCAGAAAACATGGTAAAGTTCCAGAAGGCAGTAACTGAAAAGGGCGAGTATAGAGATTCGCTAAGTGACTATGGCGGTCAATCAGCTCTCGATCTGTTTAACAGATGGGACAAATTGTTCTGAGCAAATCTAGCAACTTTTTAAAAAATAGGCTTCGGCCTTTTTTCCTTTTTTTATTCAATAAACAAGATAGATTTTTTTCCGAAATTATAGCAAGAAATTGAGTTTAGAGTGTCCAATATTTTCGAATTAAAGCTACAACAGCCAAAACAAGAACTAGAGAACCCAAAGTGGGAAGCGATGTTGCGAGTGTTAAGCCTATTGGAGTAAAACTCAGAAAAAGTCCAACCAAAGCAGTAATTGCGAAACTCAATCCTATGGAAAAAGCTATTCTTTCGATTATGTCAAGTGTAGTTTCTGTAGGAAACAGCGCTTCGGTTAAACAATAACCAGGTAAGAAGGCCACGAGAATGAATGCAAAGATGTATCGTAGATAGGACAATGTATTTCCAATTTCTGGAATGAATATTATCGAAACAAAGGAAAGAAAGGAGATACTTATAATAATCCAGAACCAACGACTAACTCTCGGAGAAATGAAGGCGATAAATGGTTCTTTAGTAATTTTTGGATCTTCAAGTGAAACAAGTCCTTTTTGATGAAGTTTATTAATTTCATTTTCAATATCTTCCAAAGTAGCGTCAACTTGTTTTTGAACCAAGTGTACTAATTCTTTAACGTTACTTGGCTGCTTCCTTTCTAAGGTGTCCAAAATGACTGTTTCCAATTCCTTCATTTGTGCACCCATCTTCTATAATCAAGTCTCCATAAAAATGTAATTACTAAAACGAGTACATAAATGCAAAAAGAAAAACAGAATAATAAAATGTAAAATTAAAACACGATAAAAATTTAAAAAACAAAAAAAGGGGCTTAAAACCCCAAAAATTTTATGGGGTTGTTTTAGCCAACTAGCTTGAAAAGCGGGTGCATGCCTTCTACGGCTGGCCGTGTGCCAAGCTCTGCGGTGGCAGTCAATATGTAGGTGTCAACTACTGCAACGGCTGGAAAGACGAATTCTGCAAACTCTATTGGACGAAACATGATCCAGTCACAGCCGATCATTGGCAGTATAGCATTCTGTGCTGCGTCAGTAGCTTTTTTTACCTCTTTCGAGAAGTTGCCTTTGACCCATCCTAGAGTGTCAGACACGTTTCCGATTCCGGTTCCTACGGCTCCGCGGTCACCATACATTTCTTTGATGACAAATATGGATCTGAGGCCTGCTCCTACACCTATTCCCCATGAGGGCATAGCTGTGTCGATGAGTGCACCTTCTATTCCCGCTTGGTCACCCATCGATAGGATTTCAGGCAAAACACCGAGTTTTCCATCTACAGAGTCATCTTGAGGGTTGTCACAGAGGATAATCGAGGCTTTTACGCCGCACTCCTTCAGGTTTTGTAGTTCTGTATCTTTGACGCCTTTGTAGATTGAGTTGTTGACGAGTCTGTTAGAGAGCCCAGCTTCGGCTGCCCATTTTATCGTTTCCATTCTGAGTTTGGGGCTGATAGCGTCTATCTGTATTGGTGCTTCAGTTACTTTGGCGATAAAATCAATGTAGTTTTGGAAAGCTTCAACAGAAGTTCCAACAACATCCAAAATGAATGGGTTGGTTGTCATGTCGGAAAGCTCCTCCATTCTATTGATTAGTGCTTCGGCTTTTGCTTTGTCGAAGATTCCCTGTTTCTTATCAGTTACAATCTTATGACCTATGTAAAAGATCGTTGCAGTAAGAGCAGTAGGAAGCTCTCCAGGCTGACCTCCAACCTTGATTCCGCCGGCGTTAATTATTTTTTGTTCCTTTTCAAACCTAAACATTCTAGGTCACTTCTCATTTTTTTGTGCGGAATGTTGCGCCGCTGAACTTATTTCCCCATAGCCTTCTTTGCTAGGGCTACAGCTTCTTCTCGAGTTTCACCAAACAAAGCGCCTATTTCGTCTGCATCACTTTTATCAACAGCTGCGCCACCGATCATAATTGTGGCTTTGCCCTTTAGTCCAGCAGCTTCAATAGCTGCCATCAATTGGGGTAAGTTGTTTTTAGCAGGTGCAGTGTTTATTGAAACAGCTATGATATCGGCGTTGTTTGCTTTGGCTTGTGTGGCAAAGTCAGCTGCAGGTGCCTTTTTTCCTACATCGATACATTTGAATCCTGCTTTTTTGAGTGATTTGCGAACCATTTCTTTGGGTGTTAAGTGCATATCGGGGTCAAGTGTGCCGATTACTACGATTCCAATAGGGTTTTCTGGATCAGCGGGTTCTTTTTCCATCATGGATTTTAACCAAGACATTAAAATTCCTTCCTTTTATATAGAACAACTGGGGTTTTATGGAAAGACCCGCGTATAAGCTTTTTGTCAAAACAATATTGAAATGTAATTTTTGGTATAAATTTTTTAAACAAACTTAAAAGAGCAATAAGGAACATAGTTTCTTCAGGAAAAGTGTATCCCTAAAGGTGTTCTAGTTGCTAATTAAAGGTCTGAAGGGTTTATTCGGTTTCTTGACAATAATTCCTTTTGGAATGGAATCAATTGAGGCAATATCCAAGTATTTTTTTCTGTCTCCGATGGTTGGAATAATAATTGGATTAATTGCTGGAATCGTAGGTTTTGGAACAAGCATTATTTTGCCACATTCTGTTTCCGGTTTTCTTACTTTGGTTAGCATCCAGCTTCTAACAGGTTTTCATCATTTAGATGGACTTTTGGATTTCAGTGACGCAGCAATGGCTAGGGGGGACACTAAACGAAGGTTAGAAGTAATGCATGATATGTTTACTGGTGCGGCGGCTGTAGGATCTGGAGTAATAGTTCTTGTTTTGACAGGTTTAGCTTTTGGAAACTTTTCGGGGTGGGACATTTTAAAGGCGACAGTCGTTGCTGAGGTCATGGCAAAAGAAAGCATGGTTTTAACTGCCTACTTGGGGAGACTGCCGAATTACAAGGGTATGGGATATTTTGTCGTCGAATCTATGAAGAATAAACACATTGAGGCTGTTTTTTCTTTACTCTTGTGCTCAGTTGTAGGTTTTATTTTGTTAGGAGTACCTTTTGTTTGGGTTCTTGTTGCACAGGGGATTTCTGTGTTGATATTAAAAGTTTATGTCAACAATACATTAGAGAGCGTAACTGGCGACGTTATGGGAGCAGCTAACGAAATTAATCGAATGATTACCCTAATTATTATTCTTGCATTTGCAGTATAGGGAAAAATTGTTAATTTAAGATCATCACTTATTCATTTTCTTTAGAAGAAAATAGTTTTGAAAGAAATTGAATTATTCGGTGTTAATTGAAGTAAAACTTTCTATTTAGCATAGCTTTTATCTTTCTGTTTGTTTATTCGGTTTTGGTTACTATTAGAAAGATTCCCAATACCAGGACTATTACTCCAATAAGTGTGAATATCCCCGAAAAATTGCTGATGTCACCTGCAGGGGGATTAAGAGAGGAATTAGCAACTATCGCTCCTATAATTATGAGTATTATCCCGAATAGTTTTTCTGCAACGAATAATCCCATAGGCAAATTCTCACTCATTCTTGAGCCCTCAAGAGTTATCTTAACTGTCTCAGGACTTATTTTAATATAATGGTCCCTTAAAATAAAAATGACTGTTTGAAATAACAAATTGTTAAACATCGAATGTAGTATACAAATTAATTAATCTCTATTTTAGAAAAAGACGAATTAAATAACCGTGTATTTCAGCACATTTCCTTCTCGGTCTAGTACTACTATATCCTTTTCTGATGCGTATGGATAAGCTGTTATCAGCATTATTCTACCATAGAACTTGTTCAAGTCGGTAATGGATGGACGAAGAGCACCTGAGGGATGAGAATGAGCAACACCTATAACTGAAAAATCAATTGGAAGTCGACTCAAAGGAAAAGCAGAAAAGCTGCTCCCATGAGTCGATAAAGGAGGAATCTGAACATCAGTAACCACAAGTTTATGTTTACTTACTTTCCCTTTTAAAAGAAGAATCGATTCTCGGGGATGAAACATCTGTGCATAACTCAAAATGCTATCTACAACCGAACAATTAACATAAACCTCTTTATCCAAACAAAATCCAACCTTTAGTCAACCATGAACCTTCATGGGTCATTTATTACTGCTTTTTGGTAAGCTTGTAAATAGTTTTTAGCAAAACTGTTGGCATATTTCTCTATGCCTCCCTGGGCGTCAGTAACGTTCCTAAGGTGATGATAGAACTCGTGGAGAATAACGTGTGGGTTCCCGAGAATCTCCCTCCGAGAAACATGGATTGTTTGTTTATTTCCAACGTAACATGCAGGATTATTTGAGTAACGTTTTGGCATTCCAACTGTTAGTTTAGGCTTTATAATACCGTAATGTTTACTCAATAGTTCAAGAGCTTCATCAGTATCGGTGGAGAGAATCAAGTAAACGACCTTCGCTCTAAACAAAATATCTGCAGTTATCATATCTAACAAACCTTACTCACTACGAAACTCAACTATTTTTCTTTATTCCTAGACGTTCCAAATTGAATGGTTTAGGTTATAATTCCTAAAAAGCTGTATTGTGGTTTCAAAAAAGCATATGAAAGAGAAAGCAGTACCCTAATCTTTAATAAAACTGAGCCATCAGGGGGAGATAAAGCTAGTTTTAGATCAAGGTACTGCTTTCCCCAAAGAGGGCAAATGCCCTAAATAAGTATTGCTAAAATATCAGCACAAAAATCAGGTTAATATTAAGTTCCAAAACTTTGTAAAAAAATCGCGCAGAGGAAAAAATGACCTTACGTCTTAAAACATACATAGGCTTTATAGTTTTCATTTCAAGTAAACAACTTTTAGAGGAAAACTAAAGGATTAGTCTGCCATTTCTTCTAGTTTTGCTGGTAGATACTCATCAACGATATAGGTTAATCCATAACGACTGAAAGCCTCTTGTTCTGCCTTCTTTTTAATCTTAAGAAAGGTCTTAATTTCCCGTTTCCATAATTCGCCAGTATATCGGGGATCTTTCTCTAACTCGTGAAGCCGTTTAATATCAACATCAGTTAAAGGATCGGTGGGCAATTTATAGTCAATAATGTCAGTAGCGTAAACTCCGCCCCACTTGGCGTCAGGTGTAGTTAGTCCTCTAAGATGAGCAGCATTTGCCGAACCAGAAATAATAACCATAGCAATGTGCATTCCCCATGGATCACCATCAGTGAAAATGTAAACAGGAAGATCCAACTCACGATTGAGTCGGTGAAGGAAATGTCTGGTCGCTCTAGGAGCTTGACCGGCTGTCAAAACGAGAAGTGCATTAAACTTTTCGTGAACCCGCTCCTCAATAAATCGGGTAAACAAGCCACCCTTTTCGATTGCAATAACTTTGTCACAACCAGCTTTGGCAAACACTGAAGAAACCACAGAAGGACCTATCATAACACCGTCAGGATGAGAAGTCATGTTCAACTGTTTTCCTTCATAACCTGGAACAGTATATTCAATGGTTAAATCTCCAAAAAGTGCTGAACGTTCCTCAGGAAATACGTTAAAGTCCTCTCTAGCAAAACCTGTAGCAGTCTCTAAGTCAGTTAGGATGTTGTTTGACTCTGGCTGATCCTTAAAGGTCATCTCATAAGCTTGAGCAGAATAGTACACATCCCTAAGAGTTGAAGTTTTTCTATTCTTAACAAGCTCACTAGCGAAGAACCCCGCCCAAACCATTTGGGTGAAAGGTTTAAGGTGTCTAATATTCCGGGAAGTACGTTTAACACTCTTTTCCCCTAAAACGTATTGCCTTACATCAGGACTATAAAAAATGTTTTCTGTTGAACGGCTAGGCATCTCCACCCAAGGAAAGCTCCCCTTATCCATTTGATCATATAGTGTACCACCAAATTCCTTAAGATCATTTAGAACATCTTCTTTTTTATTTTTGGCTGAAATTTCAGTTTCCTTCCGCGTCATACTTACTCACACTCTTTAACAACAACTCAATATTCGGCATTTCAGACTTTCCAGCCAAATCAGTAGAGAAACGTGCTATCTTAGGTAAATACTTGGAAAAAACAGTCAACCGTTTCTTCTCCTTAGCTACATGCTCTCGCTTAGCCAAAAACATCTGCAAGCGACGAGCCACTTCACGGATACCATTTAAAATCTCAGCTTTAACCTCAGGCCGGTCAGCAATGAATTCTTTTCCCACTGTTTTGTAGGGAACCTTTGTGCTACAAAGATGAATAAGAATGGCTAAGGGCATACCAGAGGCAACTTTGTATCGTCTCCAGTTTATACCTCTAATCACCCTCACTGAAACATCACTGGCTTCATCATACAAGAGTGGAATCTTGTTGGCAAAACGGTAAACTGTAATATCATCCTTTTTTGGGATTTCTCCACCATAGGCTATTGCAGTCTCAATTATGAATGGGTGACCCGCGTAGGTTGAGGGTTTTCTCTGAGATACTGCAATAAACTCTGGCTTCAGTTCCTTGAGAATGCCTGTCTTCAACAAGTCTTCCCCTAATGGAGATAGACAACTCGCATCTGGAGGAAGAAAACTATCAAACTGTTTCATCATACGAACAAGCCTCACAATTTCGTCAGGACGAAGTTTCTTTGGATTCTTTGTTCTCACTAAACTTGCAGATGTAAGCAAACGAAGTATGATAGTCCTCTCAACATCTGGAAACGCCTTTTCCATTACTTCAAGAATCTTTTGAGATTTAGTTTTCTTCAATGCCTCTTTAATTATTCCTTCACTTGATTTCCCAAAAATATGTCTAAATTTCTTGAATTTCTTGATGGATTCTACAAGCCGTTCAACATCTTCAGGTTTCATTTTCTGAGGATTAGCTGTTCTCACGAAACCTGCAAAATCCAAAAAACTAAGAGAGGTCCCTTTTCCGACTCGATGGAAATGTTTTTGCATAAAGTCCAACAGGTTTCGAGTGTTTGTAATTCGGATTAAACGCTGAAGTGTTTCAACATCAACTCCGTAAGGATGTGCCAAAGTTTCTGTTGGTGGAGGAGGCATCTTAGTAGTAGCCCGAGTGAACATGTATAATCTGCCTTTGGGATCAACGAATCTGATGTCAGCGTAAGGTGTAACCAGTGCTGTCTGTTTCAGGTACTCCAGAATCTTAGACATTGCTCTGTAGTAGTCGCCCTCTAGAGAATATTCAACGATGGTGCCACGCCATTTTTCGCTGTTTCTCCGAGTTTTTCGATCCAAGATTAGTGGACGGTTTCTCTGTATATCTATCATCAGCTTATATTCATAAACTTTAGATCCTCCTGTGCTGGAGCGGATGAGAACAGGCTTGTGGGTGGTAATCTGCCCATAAAGAATAGCCATTGTTCCACCTAAACCAAAAGTTCCACGTGCTTGTTTGAGTTTGTAGTTTGAGCCGAACAAAACCTGACCGAAAGCAGATGGAATGTGACGCGCGGCTATTCCAGAGCCGTTATCCATGATTTTTAGAGTATATACTCCATTACCTGATTCATTTGATGTAGTGATTCCGTTTTCCTCAGTTAGTCTCACATACACTTCTGGAGGAACACTCATTTGATCAGCAGAATCAAGAGAGTTCTCAACAAGCTCCCTAACTGACACAAAGATTGCTCGTGAAGGATTTGTGAATCCGGCTATGTCCCGGTTTCGGTAGAAAAAATCTGCAGGACTAATCTCTTGGAAGGTCACCAAAGCAAGTTTCCACCGAAACTAAACATTGTATACTGTAAAAAATATTTTTTTAATTTTTTTGTGTTGCCTATATGATATTCTGGGATAATAATCGAGTTTGAAGGGTATTGTATTGTATATAGCAACATGTCAGGTTCATTCATAATTCTGTATGATAGGTATTTCAATGTTTTTGTAAAATTTAAAGGTTAACTAATTTGTGTTAGTTTGTACAATTTTTTGGATTAGCTTCTGTATGTTGGTTCCCAGAGTTGCAGTCTCTGTTTCTTGAGTTCTCTACGTTTTTTATGTAGAAAACGGTACACGGTTCCATGAAGACTTCCCCCGATTAGCATACTTACAGCTTCCCGTGCAATTGCAGCTTGATCAGGGTATCCGATTATCGAAATCGTGTGACCATAAACTGAAATATTTGCCTCGCTTAATTCTTCGACGATTCTTCGAGTTTTACCTTCCTTTCCTATTACTCTTCCTTTCAAGCGTTTCAAATCGGACGGTGACCTTCCCACAGTTTCCCGAAGATCTATCACCTCAAAAACAATCTCTTCATCATCGAGTAACCTAAAAGCATGTTCTGGTGCGAAACCTCTACCTATAGCTGTAACTACTTCTTTGGCTCTGAACAAAACCGTAGGGTCCTCAGCCATTGGCGGAAGTGTTATCTGAACTGTTCCATCTTCGCTATTTACATTCAGATCAACAGAAAGTTTTCGCTCAATAACTGCTTTGACAGTACCATTTGGACCAACTAGAGCCCCAATGCGGTCTCCCGGAATTTTAACGTATGATTTGCTTCCTTCCACTTGTAATCCTCCTATACATCTCATCTACTGATAATATTTCTGACACCTTCCTACTGAAATACCTATGCAAATTCTCCAGGTCTCTTTGCATAAACTTGTCAGCCATAGGATGTTTAATTAACACTGATTGTGCAACGTCAAAAATCACAGGTCGCCCTTTCCAAATCATGACGTTATATTCACTCAAGTCCGCGTGGACCAATCCCCCTTTACGATAAAGCCGCTTAAGATACGTTAAAAGAAGTCTAAAAGTTTTTTCAGAGTCTTCTAAAGTGGTTTCTTTCATTAGAGGTGCACGGACACCATTCTTACCGATGAACTTCATTATGAGAACGTTCTTTTGAATTGCCAAAGGTTCAGGAACGTTGACTCCTGCTTCTTTGGCACGCTGCAAATTCTTGAATTCTTTTTGAGCCCAAGTATATATTAGTGATCGGGTGTCTCTACGAACATGAACGAATCTGGGATCGCCCTCTATGTATGGGATCATGCCCTTCTTGAATTCAGCAGAACTGGTTAGGTAAATTTTTATTGCTAGTTCGTTTCCTTGGTTGTCTTTTCCCCAGTAGACTCGTGCCTCTTTTCCAGCGTTTACAACTCCATGAATTTCATCGATTATCCCTTTATTCATGAAGTCGTAGATGACCATTAGAGTGGAACGGTCAAAAACCTCTTCGATAACTTGATAATCTTCGCTCCGCTTATTTTTCATAAGGGAATCGATTTCGTACGCTTTTTGCTTCCTACTAAGTCGTTCATCCACTTTCTTTCTAAAAGACACGTTTAACCCAACTGCTAAACGATGAGGTTTTGGAGTTTATCATTTTCAATAAAGAAATAGGCACTAGTTTGATTATGTCCTTCCTTTTTCTTCAAGGATACACCCTTTTGAATAGAAGAATGCTCGACTATTTAGGTCTCTCTGCAATCAAGTTAAACCAGAAAGCAATGAAGAATCTCTATTAGAGTGTTTCCCAAATTATTTGTGGAAGGCTTCAATAAAGGTGAAAGATCAGATGAAGTTTGTTAAACTAAACGAAAAAGAGTGGTTACACAGGCAGGGATACTCAAAGAAAATTTTACTTACTGAGGAAGACTTGAAATCTAAAGGAAACATTGTTCAAATTGTCAAGAATGAAGCACATACAGAAATAAAACCTCACTACCACAATCAGATGATTGAAATCTACCACATTTTAAAGGGAAATGCTGTTCTTTTCTGTGGAAACACGAAAGTAAAAGCACAGCCAGGAGATACGTTACTTTGTGAACCCCGAGAAATTCACGGCTTAGTAAACGATACAGACGAGGATTTTCTGTTTGCAGTCTTTAAAATAAACGCAGAAGATGATGATCTTACATGGGTATAGTTTCTACATCTTGACAATCTGAGCGTGGGGAACTCCACATATTTCCAGAACTGCTTCCGGATGAACCAGACCATGCTCTATGGCTTTTTTTACTATATTAGGTCCAACCATATTTACTACAGTAGATTCTTCCATAAGTTCTATAGCATCTTCAATTGGTAGTTTTGGACCTTTATAGAACTCTTCTCTAACCTTGAAAACTATTTTTCCATCTCTAAGAATCTCACCTAACAGTTCCTCGTCACAGGCTGCAAGAAGAACATGTTCCCCACATTTGCTTAGCTTAGCATAAACTTCCAAAGTTAAGAACCCTACAAAGTTGATATGGATGACCTTGCACCGCAGGCTTCACATACCAGAAACAGGAAACGCTTATCCTTAACGATCTTTGTATCAGGACGAGTACAAACTGGACATACTACAAACTCTTTGACATATCTTTGGATCAGTCGTTCAAAGGTGTCGTAGCCAAATTTTCCTTGAAAGATCGCACGGTTCCTCTGCATGGTTGCTGCTGTGGCCATCTCTCCTGAAAAGAACTTCAAAATATGACGGGGATCTCTGTTAAGGGCTTCACTTATCTCCCTAAAATTCGATAAAATTGTACGCATGCCAACGACATGACTTCTAGGTGTTGGAACCTCAAAACGTTTGTGTTCATGTACATCTAAAGGAAGCTGCGATCGAGCACGATCAAGCAATTCTTTGTAGTTCATCCATAACCCTACCCTACAGGAGTTTTGCCTCAAATAAAAGCCCTTCTCTTTTTCTTACCGACCCATACTATTGTATTCTACAAAAGAACCAAATGAAAGAATTCTTTAGGAAATGTTCTTTGGCAACAAGACTAAAACAGAAAATCCTTAAATCTTAACTTGACAATCGGTAATTAGAAAAATTGCTGGAGGGCCCGTAGCTCAGTTTGGTTAGAGCGCCAGGCTCATAACCTGGTGGTCGCCGGTTCAAATCCGGCCGGGCCCACCAAAATTTCTGGCAAAAAGTTTTACTGACCTACTGCTTAGTTGTTATGATAAGTGATCAAACTTGAAAGGAGAACTCGACTCCATTTTAGCGGAAAAAAATGCAGAATCTTTGTTATTGTACTCGGACAGCCTAAAAGATGCAAACATGTATTATGTAACAGAGTTTTTGGCTCCAGACCCCTTTATCTTCCTTAAAAGAACTGAAAAAGATCCTATAATCATTGTTAGTCAGATGGAGTTTCAGCGCGCTAAAAAACAGTCTATCGTAGAAGATGTAAGATCTTTTCTTGACTATAACTACTCAACTACAGTTAAGTCTGCAAAAGACCCTCAACTATGCACAATTGAGTTCATAGCAAAAGTAGTAGAAAAAGAGCTGGGAAAGGGAGCCAGGATTTGTGTTCCTCCAAACTTTTCGTTAATTTTAGCAGATGTGCTAAGGGCCGAAGGGTTAACAATTGAGCCAATGTTTAATGTTATCGAGAAAGCCAGAGAAACCAAAGATAGACAAGAATTGGAGATAATTAAAGAGACACAAAGAATCAATGAAGAAGTAACTGCTGACGTAATAGAATTAATAGCTAACTCGGATGTTGGCAACAACAAAACATTGTTGAGTAATGGAGAGTCGCTAACGGTTGGCAGACTTAAATCGTTTTTTGGAAAAAGATTCCTAGAAAATGGATGCATGCCAGAAGAAGATCTCATAGTAGCATGTGGACCTAAATCTTCAGATCCACATTATATGGGTGCACCGGAAGACAAACTGAAGGCAGATCAGCCAATAATCTTAGATATTTTTCCTCGAAATATACAGAAACGCTACTGGACAGACATGACCCGAACAATAGTAAAAGGAAATGCTTCAGACAAAATCAAAGATATGTTTAATGCAGTTTCTGGAGCAAAAAACGCTTCTCTTGATGCCATCCAGGCGGGAGCATTAGGAAATGAAGTTTATGATGTTTGTTGTGACATACTTGAGAAATCGGGTTACGAAACCATAAGAAATGGTAAAAAGATTAGCCAGGGCATGACTCATGGTCTTGGGCATGGAGTAGGTTTGCAAATACATGAAAATCCTAGATTGAATGAATTTTCAAAGTTTCCTTTAAGGGAAAATGTTGTTATTACTGTTGAGCCCGGACTCTACAATCCACAAATAGGCGGGGTTAGATTAGAGGACATTATAGAAATAACGAAAAAAGGGTATAGTAACCTAACAAAAATGGAGACAATATTGGAAGTATAAAAGAAAGCTTATCCTCCGCTCATAAGGGACATTAAAATAACATTGTCACCCTCAGCTAGTTTGGTATGGACTCCACCAAGTTGACCCATAAGCACCCCGTTAACTGTAACCGAAAATCCCATTTTAACATCCATTAAACCCGGTTCATAAACATCTTTTTGGAAACCTGCACCGTGAATCCTAGCCAATTTATTTAACAATTCAGAAAGAGAAGCCCCCTCATCTAACTCGAGACACTCCTCTTTTTTATTTAGAATATTCTTGATGTAACCGAAGTATTGAACCCTTATCTTCAATTTTCAACACCATCAATCAGCTTAACATATAATTAATAGGTGGTATATCCGTTTGCTCGCGCATATTCATAATAATTTGAAGAATTATCCTATTTATCAATTCTGTGTGTTCGGAAATTAACGAAAAGTTTGAATATTAAGATATATCTCAGTTACGATCCGTTATGTATTGCAAATAATATCGAAGAAATGAGCAAAAAAATAACAAAAAAGAAAGATTATGTTTGTATTGAAGTCAAAATATAAAGATTAATATTTATCTACCTTATTCACATAACATTCTCCAATAGTGATCAAAGGAGGAGTAAGATTGAGTTATGCTAAACGAATTCTTTACGTAGACTTGACAACTGGAAAAACTGAAGTTAAACCCCTAAATATGAAATTGGCCAGGGAATACATCGGAGGAATTGGTCTTGGAATGAAACTGTGGTTTGACCACTCCAAGGCTGGCGTAGATCCATTCAGCCCCGAGAATCCCCTGATTTTCATAACTGGACCTTTGTCAGGAACCATGGCGCCATCAGCAGGAAACAGTTACGCCGTAGTCTCTAAATCACCTTTGACAGGAACAATAGGTGAAGCAAAAGCTCACGGCTTCTTTGGTTCTGAAATAAAGAGGGCAGGATATGACGCAATTATTTTCACCGGCAAATCTGAAAAATTAGTTTACGCTTGGATTGATGATGACTCGGTGCAACTTCTCGATGCCGAGCACTTAAAAGGAAAGTCGCCTTCTGAGACGGATGATACAATCAGAGAAGAGATGGGCGATTACTATATTCGTGTGTCAGCCATCGGCGAAGCTGGAGAAAAGCTAAGCCGTATCGGTTGTATAATTAACGATGAATATCGTGCCATCGGGAGGGGTGGCATGGGTGCTGTTATGGGTTCTAAGAACTTGAAAGCGGTTGCTGTTCGTGGAACAAAAGATGTGAACGTTGCCGACCACGAAGCGTTTACTGAGTTCGTGAGAACTGTTCATGAGCGCATGAAAGGTCCTGCGACTCGGAAATATAGGACCTTAGGAACTCCTGAGAATGTTCTTGTTTTGAATGCTTTGGCAGCTTTGGCTACACGAAACTTCACTAATGCAACTTTTGAGGGAGCAGAAAAGGTTAGTGGGGAGCATCTAAGTGAACATTATGTGAAGAAGATTATTGGGTGTGCAACTTGTGGTATGCGCTGTGACCACATTGCTGTTGTTCCTGAAGGAGAATATAAGGGAAGTACGTCCCGTGTTGAGTTTGAGTGCCTTTGGTCTTGTGGTCCACTCTGTGGGGTTGATCGTCTAGATGCAATCATTGAAGCTATCCGTCTAGCTGACTACTATGGCTTGGACGGAATATCCATTGGTGTAATAGTAGCTATGGCTATGGACCTTTACGAGCACGGCATAATAACCGATAAGGAAACTGACGGAATAAAACTCAATTTCGGCAATCATGAGGCACTAGTGGAGGCGATTAAGAGAATTGGTACCCGAACTGGTTGGTTCGGAGAAACCTTTGCTGAAGGAACACAAAGAGCGGCTGAAATAATTGGTGGAGACGCATACAAGTACGCTAATCACATCAAGGGAATGGAGTTGCCCGGCTACGACCTTAGGACACTGAAGACTGCTGCCTTAGGCTTTTCTGTTTCATTCCGTGGAGCCTGCCACCTTAGATCTGGGGCTTATTCACCTGACGTTAAAGGATCAGTTGATAGGTTCAAGATTGAGGCAGGACGAGGAAAGTTGATCAGGGATGGCGAAGACCTTTACAACGTTGTAGACTCTTTGATTTTGTGCAAGTTCTCGAGAGGTGTTATGTATGAAGGTCTCAAAGACATGGCAAAATACTATGAATTGGCAACTGGAATACCGATGACTGCAGAAGAACTGATCCTAGCTGGTGAGAGGATAAATAATCTTGCAAGGGTTATTAACATTCGTGAAGGTGGAGGAACCCGAAACGAAGATACTTTGCCGTGGAAGATAATGAACTTTCCAGTACCAGATGAAGGAATTGCAAAGGGAGCTGTTGTCAATCAAACAGAATTTGATATTGGTTTAGATGATTACTATAAGGTTCGTGGCTGGACAAAAGACGGTATTCCTACACCAGAGAAACTAAAAGAAGTGGGATTAGATGACCTGATTCCCATTGTAAAGAAAAAGATTACAGCTATAAAGTAAAGTTAATGGAGGAAAAAGAATTGCCTACTATACATGAAAAAAAGTTTGTTTCCGGAGACCCCGCTAAATGTATTGGCTGCTGTGTCTGCGAATATGCATGCTCGAATAAGCATGAAAATACATATAACCCAACCAAATCTAGAATACGAGCCATCCGCTTGAATTCATTTGTAAACCTAGCGGTATCCTGCAGGCTCTGCGAAGATTCTCCTTGTGTAGCTGCTTGTCCGCGAGAAGCATTGAGACAATCAGATGAAAATGGAATCATATTGGTTGATGAGGATAAATGTAATGGTTGTGGCTGGTGCATCGAAGCTTGCGATTATGGTGCTATACAATTACATCCTGAAACAAAGAAAGTCTTTGTTTGTGATCTCTGTGATGGTGAGCCTCAGTGTGTGGAGTGGTGCCCTGAAGAAGCCCTAGACTATACAACAAAGGATGTTCTTTCACAAAAGGCCAGGATATCAGCGGTCAAAAAATTGTTCCAAGATGCTCTCAAGTCTGAAGAGTGAAACCTTCTCTAAAAGTTTCGGTATTTAGTTGTTGGGTATAGGACAACGTCTTTACTCTAATATTGGAATCGTTTTGAGTTCCAAACCAAACTTTTTTGTGTTCGCCAAGTTGCAGGGCGAGTTATGGGATAATTTTTTGTAAAAGGATTGTTATTTTTGTTGCGGCATTTTTAAGTGTCTTGGTTAGTCCTTCTCCAAAGCTAGTGTCCAATGGCTGGATAATGAGAAGACAGATTTTGGCAGCCGTGGTTTGTGTGAGGTAGTCGCAAAAGATTCTGAGGGGGAGAGTATGGGTTGATATTGATGTTTTTCTTATTAGTTGTGAGGGATCTGCAAGCAGTGCAGTTCCTGCCTCCTTATTTATTATACCTGCGTCTATGAGCAGAATGTGGGTTGGTTTGAAGGCCACAATCTTCTGCATGTAGCTTTCGGGGATGGTTTCAGCTTCAATAAAGTACACATTCGTAGAATCCATTTTCTTCAGGCTTCTGACTATTTCGACGCCAACGAAGTCATCTTTCCGAAATGGGTTTCCTATGCCAACGATAATCGCCTTTTTTGCTCCTAAAAACCAGTCTTTTAGGCCTTTTTCGATGCTATTTTTTTGTTCTTTGGAATCATCCAATAGCCACACAACCCAAGAGGGATCAGTTAACTCCAAACACGAATAAAGATTCAGTTAATTTAAAATCTTAATCTATTTTGAGTGGATTAGGTTAAAACATGTTTACCGTTTCTGGTTTGTAATGTTAGTTTATGTTCAGTATAGATGAGGGGTCTACCCTTAGTTCATCTATTGCTAATTCTTTGGGACTTAAACCCATGGCTAGTCCCAGCAGTTGAGTATAGTGAAGCACAGGAATTCCGAACTTCTCGCTTAGAAGTTCCTCTATCCGTGGTTGGTTTACATCAAACATTAAATGGCAAAAGGGACAGACAGTTATCAGAGCCTGAGCATTTACAGCCTTGATGTTTCTGAGTTTATCTCCGGCAAGATACAACGGAATCTTGTCATTTACACCGACTATTGGAGCTCCGCAACAGTCAGTCTTAAACATGTAATCCAAGCATTGTGCCCCAGTTGCCTCGATCAACATCTTTAATAAAACCGGATTTTCAGGATCATCAAACCCAATATACTTAGTCGGACGCAAAACATGGCAACCGTTATGTTCAGCCACCTTCAGTTTGGAAAGCGGTTTAACAATAGTTTCCTTTATTTTCTCTAACCCAACTTCTTCGATTAGAATCTGAATAATGTGCCTAACTTTGATTTTTCCGCCCTTGAATTCTAAGCCATCCTCGTTCAAGTAACCATTAATCCGTTTTTTGAGCTTCTTATCCTCCAGAAGAGTCATGTTTGTCTTTCGAAGAGATCCAGCGCAGCCTGGACACAAAGTCAAAACATTCAAACCTTCTTGCTCTGCTAAACAGAGATTCCGAGCAGCCAATGTCAACTTAGCTTCATGGTTCACAGCATCTATTGGCAACCCACAGCAGTTAAATTCAGGCATCTCAACCAACTCAACATCCAACTTGTTAAGCACTTTACGGGAAGATATTTCATAACTGGAGATCCTGTAAGGAATAACGCAACCTAAAAAAAGCAGATATTTCAACTCGACCATTTTAACTTGTCTCCGTTTTCATTTTAGAGACGTCTAAAATGTCAAGAAGTCTAGCGATAGCATCAACATTGGTTTTAGGCAAAGGAGGTAAACCCTTCTTCATTCGATTCTTTCGCCTCAACTCGGGAATTCTATAGGCACATCCAGTCGTTTTTATGTTGCGAGTTATCTCCTCAAAAACGGGAGGTAAAATACCCTCTATTGCAGCCATGTTCCTAAGAGCCCTTAAGACAGCGGCAATATCTACGCCTTGAGGACAATGATCAACACATGTGAAACATGCAGCACAGAGCCAGATTGCCTCACTGGATAGAATCCTGTCCTTCATACCCAATAATGTCATTCGGAGAAGCTTTCTGGGGTTGTAAATTTCACTAAAACGTGCAATTGGGCAATCAGCCGTGCAAGTCCCACATTGAAAACACAATTTTAGATTCTCTAGACCTGAAATCTCACCAAATTTATACTTAAACTTGGGATCCAAGTCCTCCATCTTAATTAGCCTTCTCGGTCTTATTCCAGCAGCAACCTTATTTTCAGACAACGAATCAACCTCGAACTCTAGAAGGGCAGAAGTTACATGTTTTATCCGAGAGATAATCAGAGGAAAAACGTCTTTAATAAACGATACTAATCTACGATAACCCAAAAATAAAGAAAAAATGAGGATACCGAAGTATCCGCCTATGCGCTAATTAGCACCCTTTTTCTTTAGGATGTACTCGTGCATGTTCTTGGCAGCAGTCTTTCCTGCACCCATTGCACTGATAACCGTAGCCGCGCCGCTGACAACATCTCCACCGGCATAGACTCCTTCCTTTGAGGTTGCGCCGGTCTCCTCTTGGGTTACAATAGTCCCCCATTTGGTAGCTTCTAGCCCCTCTGTAGTCCGTTGAATAAGAGGATTCGGACTCTGTCCAATAGCTATAATCACGGTGTCCACGTCCATTATAAACTCGGAGCCTTCAATGGGAACGGGTCTTCTTCGACCAGAAGCATCTGGTTCACCAAGTTTCATCTTAATGCACTCCATACCTTTTACCCAACCAGTTTCGTCACCAATGAACTTCACCGGATTATTCAGTAATCTGAAGATGATACCTTCTTCCTCTGCATTCTCGACCTCTTCCTCACGTGCTGGAAGTTCCTCCTTAGACCTGCGATAAACTATATACACTTCATCGGCACCAAGCCTCAAACTGCAGCGTGCAGAATCCATAGCGACGTTACCACCGCCAATAACAGCAACTTTCTTTCCAATCCGTATAGGAGTATCATACTCAGGGAACAGGTAACCCTTCATCAAGTTAACCCTAATCAAAAACTCGTTTGCAGAGTAAACTCCACCCAAGTTTTCGCCAGGAATTCTCATGAAACTCGGAAGACCAGCACCGCTGCCAACAAAAATTGTGTCAAAACCGTCAGCAAATAACTCATCAATAGTGTAGATACGTCCAATAGTATAGTTGGTTTTAACGTCAACACCAAGCTTTTTGATGTAGGTAACCTCAGCCTGTACAATTTCCTTGGGTAACCTGAACTCGGGAATACCATACATCAGAACACCACCAGCCATGTGAAGAGATTCGAACATCACAACCTCATGACCCAACTTAACTAAATCAGCAGCAGCAGTAAGACCGGCAGGTCCTGATCCCACAATCGCCACTTTTCCGTTAAAAGATGCTTTTTCCTTCTCAGGAACAGTCACACCCTTCCGCCGTTCATAATCAGAAGCAAATCGCTCCAAGCGTCCAATAGATATTGGATCACCCATCTTACCAATAATACATGACTTTTGGCACTGGTTCTCCTGAGGACAAACTCGTCCACAGACAGCAGGTAAACTGTTTTTTTCCTTCAATTTTGAGCTCGCAGCAAGAAAGTTCTTTTCTTTGATCTCTTTAATGAAAGCTGGAATGTCAATGTCAACAGGGCAACCAGTTACACAGAGAGGGTTAGGACATTGAAGACAACGTTCAGCCTCTCTAACAGCCTGTTCCTCATTGTAACCTAACGCTACCTCATAGAAGTTGTGAATTCGATCCAAAACATCCTGTTTCGCCATCTGAGTTTCATGCTTTCTCTGTTCTTTATCCACGTTTTACGCCTCCTGCAAGCTTATCGTGAATCATAGACGCCATCCTCTCTTCGGGCAAGTATACACGTTGCCGTTGGATCAGCTCGTCAAAATCAACCTCAAGCCCATTAAACTCAGGACCATCCATACAGGCGAATTTTGTTTCGCCACCAACAGAAACCCGGCAAGCTCCACACATGCCAGTACCGTCAACCATAAGCGATGCCAAAGTGACTAAAGTCTTCAAGTTGTAAGGACGAGTAAGGTCAACAACCTTCTTCAGCAACGAAACTTGTCCCATAGCTACTGCATGATTAAATTTCTGAGCCTTAAGAACATCAGCCAAAAAATCTAGGCCTTCATATCCTTTGGAGCCATCATCTGTAGCAACATAGAAAACATCGCTGATTTTCTGTAGTTTCTCCTCATAAACCATATCATTTTTTGTTCTGCCAGCCGCCACAACAACAATCTTGTTTCCTTTATCAACAAGAGCCTGAGCCACATAATACAACGGAGCACACCATACTCCACCCCCAACAAGTAAAACCCGACCAGAACTGCTGAGTTCAGCAGGGTTTCCCAATGGACCAGAAAGATCTGTTATTGAATCACCTGCATTCATTTTCGCCAGCTTCTTTGTGGTTCTACCAACAGCATGAAAGGCAGTTGCCACAGTTCCCTTCTCAAGGTCAACACCTGCTATTGTCAGGGGAACACGTTCTCCCTTTTCGTCTAGTCGAATAATGACAAACTGTCCAGGATTTGCTTTCTTTGCTATATCCATTGCATCAAGCTCGATTAGGTATATGTTGGGTGCAAGTTCTTTTTTGGTAACTATTTCATACATTAACAATCACGTCCTTTTTAGTTGGTTTTGATCTCCGGATTAGGAATAGAAGAAATCTTTTTCTTAAACTCCTCCAGCTTCGCGGAAAATTCTCCAGGATACTTGGGACTAACCCGGAAGCTATCAAAATGGTTTTCCAAGTTGTACTGTTTAAGAACCACTCTTAAAGCTGAGAAGTTACGTTCGCCCAAATATGTCCCTTCCTCGAGTTTACACATCTCTTCTGGGCAGATAACAGCCATAACACCGTCATAGCCTACACTTAATGCTTCCAGAACAAGAAAAGGGTCAAAACCTTTTGCGCATGGAAGCTCTATGATTGTGATATCGTCTGTAAGACATCCTTTTTGCACTTCATCCAAAGCAGAGAATTCGGACCATTGGCAAACAAAGAGCAAAACAGCTGGTTTACCCGAAGCTTTGACTTTGGCTGCTTTACCGCTGCAGTTCCTGATTATTTCGGACACGGGTTCAAACTCATAGCCTCTGACTTCTATGGCCTGATGTGGACAAACAAGGGCACAAGCACCACAGCCCATACAATCTTCAGTTTTAATTTCTGGTGTGCTAGCGTCCTTCCAGACAATTGCTTCGTAGGGACAGATAAAGACACATTTGCCACAGCCAACACATTTCTCAGTGTCATAAACAGCCTTCAAAGAATTCTTTTTAATGACCAAGTTGTTTGGGTCGTAGCCGAGCACATTAACGGTGTCTTTAAGGAGCTCGAATCTGTTGATTCCAATTGTGCTTCCTTTCTTAAATCTGCAAAAGTCTTCTTCACATTGTAGAACAAGGATTTTTTCTACTCCAGCAGCCAAGTTGTTCAGGTAGAATTCTGGTGGAATTCGCCCAACACAAGGCAAACGAAGGGAAACAAACTTGTCCATTTTTTCGTCTTTAACAGTATCTTCTATATTGAGGGTGACAGGGTTGCTGCCTCTACATTCTAAAACAAGATTTTTTACTTCTTTCTCTGCCATTTCATCTTGGACTTTTTTAGTCAGCAAGTCAACATTATAGTATACAAGGTCGATTGCTGAGAGAGGGCAAGCGGTTACACATAACCCACATACCCGACATTCATCAATATCCAAGATGATTTTGTTCTGTTCTTCGTCCTTTGATATTGCTTCGAAGGGACAAACAGCAACACAAATTGCGCAGCGGCTACAATAGTCGTCTGCGATTTCTATTCCCGCGGTTCTACATGGTTCTTTAGTCATCTTGCTCTACACTCAGAAGTCATTTTTTCCTGAAGTATTGAGAATACTTCACTTCTTGACATCAAACTTAAAGTTTTCTCTTGAAGCTGTTATGAATAACTGAAATCTGGGCAGCAACACACTAGCTGAACCCGAATTAGTTCTAGAAAGCAAAACATACTACCCGATTTGAAGATGTTGGTTTTTGAAGAAAAGTATCTCTTTATTAGTGGCTTCATGGAAAGATATTTTTCTGGTTTACTGGGAGTTAGGCTAGCTTTTGCGTGCCGAAATATTGATCAGCGGCATAGTTCAGGGTGTTGGTTTTCGCCCATTCATTTATCGAATAGCCGTAAAAAATGGACTAGTAGGTTACGTAAGAAACAGGGGAGACGCCGTCGTTGAGATAGTTGTTGAAGGAAAAAAAGACAGCCTTACCCAGTTCTTTGAGAATTTAAAGAAACAAAAGCCACCGCTAGCGCAAATCTATAGCATAACCGTAGATTATAAGAAAGATGAAAAGGGCTTCACCCAATTTAAGATTACAAGAAGCTCAGGCGAAACAGAACTTGCAGGGTCTGTTATTCCTCCGGATGTTTCGATTTGCGGTGAATGTTTAAGGGAGTTGCGAGACCTAGAAAATAGGCGCTTCGACCACTTTTTCATAACCTGCACGGACTGCGGTCCAAGATACACCATAATAAATGGGCTTCCTTATGACCGACCGAACACGACAATGAAAGAGTTTCCAATGTGCAACGTCTGTGCTAAAGAATATATCGACCCCGCGAACCGAAGATTCCATGCTCAGACAGTGGCTTGCCCAGATTGTGGGCCAAAAGTTAGTCTAGCATCCAGCACTGGGGATTTGATAGCGTCTGAAGACCCAATAAGGGAGGCGGGGCGCCTCCTAGAAGAAGGCAAGATTTTAGCGATTAAAGGTAATGGGGGCTTCCATGTTGCCACAGCCACAACTAAGACAGAACCTTTGGCTAGACTACGAAACGGTAAACATAGAAAACAGAAGCCCTTTGCAATAATGGCTTCAAACCTAGAAACTGTAAGGTCCTTTGCTGAAGTAAACCCTAGCGAAGCCGAATTGCTGACTTCATACCGTAAACCCATTATTCTGCTAAATAAAAGCGACGACTATTATCTTTCGGAACTGGTTTCTCCTGAACTTCACAGCATAGGAGTTATGCTACCATACACTGGACTGCATGCAATGCTCTTCGATGAGGTTAAGGAACCTGCGTTTGTTATGACCAGCGCAAACCCACCCAGCGAACCTATAGTTACAGACAACACCGAAGCAATAACCAAGTTGGGCCATATAGTTGACTATTTTCTATTCCATAACAGATCCATAGCCCAGCGATGTGACGATTCAGTTGTTCGCTTCCACTACAAAAATCCATGTCTGATTCGGCGATCAAGAGGATACGCTCCTGAGCCAATTCAGTTGAAACAATTTTCTGACCGTTGTGTATTAGCGGTTGGCGGAGAACTTAACGTCACATCCTCCATGCTAATAGGGAATAGGGTATTCATTTCTCAGCATATTGGAGACGTAGAGAACCTGGAGAACCTCCACTTTCTAAAAGACACCATAGCTCACTTGATAAACTTGACTAACTGCAAAGTTGATGCGGTAGCTTGTGATCTTCATCCCAGATTCACCACTACAAAATTGGCTCAATCCATAGGAAACAGGTTAGGCTGCCCGGTCGTCAGGGTTCAACACCATAACGCTCATGCTGCAGCCTTAATGGCAGAATGGAACGTTCCAGAGATTATTGTTATAACATGTGACGGCTATGGTTATGGTTCTGACGGATCTGCATGGGGAGGCGAAGTTCTTTATACCAACAACGAAGGCTACAAAAGAGTAGCTCATCTTGAGAATCAACCCATGGTTGGGGGAGATCAAGCCACATATTACCCTCTGAGAATGGCTGCAGGAATACTCCAAAAAAAGGTGGATGCATCACAATGGTTGCTTTCTAAGAGTAACCATCTTCCTTATGGTAGAAAGGAAGCTGAATTGATAGCTAAGCAACTGGAAAAGGGATCTATAGTTGAGACAACTAGTTGTGGTAGAGTGTTGGATGCGATTTCAGCCATATTGGGAATATGTTATCAACGAACTTACGAAGGGGAGCCGGCAATGAAGCTGGAGTCCATAGCGATTAAAGGAAAAGACAAAATGAACTTACCACCCAGAATTGATAGAAATATTTTAGATACTACGTTTCTTATTAACGAAATATTCGCAAACAAAAACAAGGTTTCTGTGGAGGATTTAGCCTGTTCAACCCAATCCTACTTGGCTAGGGGATTAGCTCAGATGGCTATAGAAGAGGCTATGCGGTTACAAGTCAATCAAATCGGTTTTTCTGGTGGAGTAGCATATAATAGGTATATTACAGCAGAAATCCGAAAAGCGGTAGAAAAAGAGGGTTTCAAGTTCCTTTTCCATAATAAAATCCCAGCAGGAGACGGCGGAACCTCTTTTGGACAAGCGATTGTTGCAGGTTTCCAAAAAAATTGAACATTATAAACGCATAAAGTCCAACTCATAAAGAATATTACAAGAGAAATAAAGCATGGAGAATTCAGGTTACGATTTAAATTGTCCGAATTGTAACCAAAGAGACTGGTTTATTTCAGGCATATAAAATAAAAAAGTTAATCTTTTCTTTTCGTAGAAAAACCAATAGGTTAAATAAAAGGGGAAATCAGACACTTTTTTAGTATCACAAAACAAGAACTTCTTATGTTCTGTTTAGACAAAGGTGAATAAAATTGTGTCTCGCGATTCCAGCAAAGGTTCTTAAGGTCAACGGAAACGTTGCCAAGGTAGATTTTGGGCAGGGAGTAGCCCGCGAAGTAAACGTTATGCTGGTAGACGCCAAAGTCGGTGATTACGTTCTAGTTCATGCTGGGTACGCAATCGAAAAGCTAGACCAAAAGGCTGCCGAAGAAAGCCTTAACACTTGGCGAGAAATTTTAGAGCAAAGTTAAGAGGTGAACTGCCTTGGCTAACACAAAAGATGTGATAAAAGGCGAAAAAGTGACCCTCAAAATAGAACCCGGAATTAACATTCTGCAAGTTAACAAACAGCTTGCACAAAAAAACATTGAACTTCTACGAAAAACTAACGTTAAAGCTATTGATATCATGGGTTCTATAGGGGCAGGAAAAACCAGTCTAATCGAAAAACTTGTCCAAAAACTCAAAAAGAAATACAGAATAGCCGTTTTCAAAGGTGACTTAACCACAACTATTGATGCCGAACGAATCGGACGCCACGGAGTTCAGGTAGTCACAATCAACACTGGTCGAGAATGCCACTTGGATGCTAATGTTGTTGCGCGAGCTATAGAAAGAATCAACCTAAAGGAAATTGACCTATTAATTATAGAGAATGTTGGCAACCTAATCTGCCCCGCAGAGTTTCCGTTGGGGACAGATAAGCGGATTGTTGTAGTAAGCGTAACTGAGGGGCCATACATGATAATTAAGCATCCTTTCACATTCATGAATGCAGATGTAATGGTAATTAACAAGAAGGACCTAGCCGAAACAATGAAGATAGACACACGAAAACTGGAAAAACAGGCTATTCAAATAAAGCCAGACCTTAAGGTTGCGATCACCAATGCTCTTACAGGAGAGGGCGTTGAAGAATTGATCAAGGCAATGGAACTGTAGTTTCTGGAGCATGCTTAACGTTGCATGAGCTTTCTATGACCACACAAATAATCGAAGCCGTTTTGGAAGAAGCAAAGAGACACGGAGCAAAGAAGGTCACAGAAGTTCAGATGAGTATAGGGAAAATGACATTCCTGGGTACTGAGCAAGTTCGCTTCTCTTACAAAATATTAACCGAAGACACCATCATGAAAGACTCAAAACTGATCATCGAAGAGAAAGACGGCGTCATACATTGCACCAATTGCGGATATAAAGGAGAAGTGCCACTCAAAGACGACCCTGCATACCATATTCCAGTTCCCACTCTTCAGTGCCCTAAATGCGGAAACACAGCTAAAATCGTCGAAGGCAAAGAATGCACAATAAAGAGCATTCGAATGATCAAAAAAGAGGAAGAAAAGTGAAACAAAACACTGACAATTTCAGAGACCCAGACTTAGCTAAGAAAGTAGCAGATCACATCAGAAAGATAGCTCCAGACTATGAAACAAAGTTTTGTCACGTCTGCGGAACTCATGAGTGGACAATAACCCATTATGGAATCCGTTCGCTTCTTCCAGAAAACGTAGATGTTATCGCCGGACCAGGATGCCCAGTTTGTATCCTTCCGGCAGCCGAAATTGACGAAGCAATAGAGTTGGCACAAAAGGGAGTGACAGTTGCAACATTCGGTGACCTCGTTCGCGTGCCTGGCTCAAAAACTTCTCTTCAGGAAACCAAAGCGTCTGGTGGAGACGTCCGAATTGTGTATAGCCCAAGAGATGCCATTAAAATGGCTCAAAAGAATCCAGATAGAGAGTTTGTGTTTTTTGCGGTCGGCTTCGAAACTACCTCTCCGACAACTGCCATCGAAGTTTTAGGTAAACCTCCTAGTAACTTCAGTTTTCTTGTTTCTCATAGACTCATTCCTCCTGCGATGGAGCTACTTTTAGGTATTGGAGACTTACATATTGACGGGTTTATTGCTGCTGGTCATGTTTCAACAATTATAGGAATGAAACCTTACGAAGTATTTCCCAAAGCGTATAGGATGCCTACAGTTGCTGCTGGGTTTGAGCCCCTGGATGTTCTCTTTGCCGTGGATATGCTGTTGCAACAGGTAAGGGAGGGCGTAGCTAGACTAGAGAATGAGTACAGTCGGGTTGTTTCGTGGGAGGGAAATATTAGGGCCCAGAGGCTGGTAGAACAGGTGTTTAAGGTGGTAGAAGGAAGGTGGCGGGGATTGGGAAAGCTTCCTTATTCAGCTTTGGAGCTAAAGAAGGAGTTCGAAGCATATGATGCACGGAAAAAATATGACTTGCATATAGTGGAAGCTGTGGATATTCTGAAGGGTTGTCTATGCCACCTAGTAATGATTGGAAAGATTAAACCATCTGAATGCCCTAGTTATTTGACTAGTTGTGTTCCAGAATCTCCGAAGGGAGCCTGCATGGTCTCGAATGAGGGTACATGTAGAATCTGGGCTAAACATCGAGTACCCAAGTTTAGCACGCGCAACTAAAATTATACCCCAAACCCAAACATTCCTTTTCATATTTCTCTTTGCAGTTCTATTTCAATTAGTTCTCTTCACTATTCTTAATTCTACGTACGCACACCGAGAGGTTAATTTAAATGACCGAATGAAGTTGGGTTCGAGAAATTTTGGCAGAAATCTATGTGACAATCAATTAAAATAAAGAGATGTTTGTGGTACATAGAAATCCCGAGTTGAGTCTAAGCCCTTAGTGTATGTTAGGCCCGATATGGACATCGTTTTGCGCGTGCGTTTCTCGTTCAGCCTTTTTGATAGACGCACCCGATGCCTATACGCATTTCACTTTAGGTATTGACCAGCCCTTCGAAGCAAAGTGTTTAGCGCATACCAGCCGTCAGCCGTTTTGACTGGTACACTCGATGCTTCAATGCAACACCAGAGCGTGCTCCCCAACTCGGGTAATATATTATACAGATATAGTGTAAGATATAGTTTGTCGAAGACGGGACATCATAATAAAGGTGGGCGTACGAAATATTTTAACACATTTTTGTTAAAAAAATAAGTGATAAACCTGCAAAGTCATCAATTAGGTAAGTGAAGGCTCGATTATAGGGGTATAAAAAAATAATTGTGGTATATATTTACAATTTGGACGATTTTTTTATTAACAGATTCTTGGAACGGGATCTCCAACTGGAGGCGCCATAATACGTTTTCCACCAACTATAGTCTCAAGAACTACCTCGCTGAAGTCGCATGTTGCTTCTCCGATTATCTGAGCGTTTTTACCGTATTTTGTATCTCTTAAAGCGGATAGTACTTCTTCAGCCTTCTGCGGTACAACTCCAATCAGCACTTTACCCTCGTTTCCAATCTCCATGGGATCTAAACCAAGCATCTCGCATGCAGCCTTCACGTCACCTCGCAGAGGTACCTTCGATTCATGCACCATCAAACCAACATTAGACTTCACGCTCCATTCATTCAACGAATTAGACAAGCCTCCACGTGTTGGGTCTTTCATGGCGACGATCCCACCAACCTCCAACAATTTCTTGACTGTTTTATTCAGCGGAGCCACGTCAGATTTAATGTTGCTTCCAAAATCGTAGCCCTCCTGAGCAGACAGGATGGTCACTCCATGATCTCCAACCGTGCCAGAAATGATAAGTTTGTCTCCCTCTTGGAGATTAGAATCTAAAATCCAACGGGCATTAAACGAACGATACTTCTTAATTTCATCAATGTTAGTTTCTAACGCCTCGCCTCTTTTTCCTATCCCAGATGTGTTGATTATGCAACCTCCAAAACCGCTCTTCTCAATAACTTTTGTATCCCCCGTCACAACATATATTCCAGCTTCTTTGCAGGCAATTTCCATGCTCTCTAATATTCTGTCTAAATCGGCTAACAGGAGTCCTTCCTCCAATACCATACCGCAGGTGAGAGCCAACGGTTCAGCACCGATCATTGCAATATCGTTTACTGTACCTGCCACAGCCAACCGTCCAATGTCACCGCCTGGAAAAAACAGTGGCTTTACTGCATGAGAATCCGATTTCAAAACAATATTATCTACAACTGCGGAATCGTCTAATGCCTCTAGAGGAATCTCAGCGCTACTTCCTCCAAGATACTTTAGCACGTGGTTTTTGATTAGGTCACTCATAATGGTTCCGCCGGCTCCATGAGCCATAGTTACTCGATCCATCGAAAATTCTCCTCACGAAAGAGTTGAGAATAGACGTTTTTAAACACTACCAAAAAACATCGAACCAACTTTCTTTTTAAAAAACTGTCTTTTCAATTTTTGATCTTTAAAAGTAGCAATCAATAAGGTTTATTATAGGTCATGCAGCCTAATTCATTTCCAAAGGGACATATCTCTAGCAGACTTGTATTAAGCACTGTTTAGGTATAGGGATTGAAAATGCCCATAAAACTGCTTAAAACCGAAAACGAAAACGAGCTTGTAGTAGAGATGGTTTTGCATACCAAACATTATTCTCTCACCTTAGATAAGAGCAAATGTACTGGTTGTGGCATTTGCAGAGAAATCTGTCCGAGAGATGCTATTGAAATAAAAAAGATGCATAAAACGGATGGAAAAAACACCCAGCATCCAATAGTAATTATACTGAAGGAAAAATGTCACTATTGTGGAATATGCGAAGCAATGTGTCTCTTCGGAGCCTTAAGTATAGAAATTAATAGAGAACACATTATTCCAGTTATTGAAAATGAAAGCTTCCCAAAACTCATACGGAAAATCAAGATTGATGAAAACAAGTGTGGGTTAGAATGTTTAGAAATAAAGGAACCTTGCCCATTAGGAATAATCAAAATAAGCCCAAACATTTCAAACGAAAAAAAAGTCAACGTTAAGATAGATGCGGATTCTTGTCCTTGTTGCAGATTATGCGAAACCAAATTTCCAGCAGACGCAATAAGAGTTGAAAAAATATTTTCTGGAAGATTAAGAATTAATAGGGAAAAATGTCCTACAGGTTGCCATGACTGCGTTGATGTCTGTCCTATTCCAGGTGTCCTACAGCTGTCTAGGGAACAAGTACAAGTCAATGAGTCCAATTGTGTTTATTGTGGAGCCTGCAAAATTGTCTGCCCAGAAGATGCGCTGGAACTGAAACGGACACGAATACACCATACTGATATTCATTCCGGAGCATGGAACAAAAGTCTCGAAAAACTTACTTCTACATCGGCTATGACTAAAGAACTGCAAACAAAAAGCAAAAAGAAACTCCTCGAAGCGGTTAATAATAGATTTCCTTTGGAGGAAGAGAATAATGAGTGAGAAACCGCGCGTGGGGGTTTTCATTTGCCATTGTGGACTTAACATCGCAGGCACTATTGATGTCAAAGAGTTGACTGAATACGCGCGGACTCTATCCGATGTTGTTGTAGCAATGGACAACCGTTATACTTGCGCTGACCCGGGACAAGAAGAAATCAGGAAAGCAATCAAAGAGCATAACCTCAATAGGATTGTTGTGGCTGCATGTTCTCCGAGAATGCATGAACCAACCTTCCGTAGGACAGTTGCAGACGCGGGATTGAATCCTTATCTTTTTGAGATGGCGAACATCCGAGAGTTTGCTTCTTGGTGTCATCAAAGTACACCCAAAGAGGCAACAGAGAAGGCTAAAGAAATAGTGAAAATGGCTGTTGCAAAGGCAATGTTACTTCAAAGACTTGAAACAATGGAGGTTCCGGTAACAAACAAGGCACTAATAATAGGGGGGGGAATAGCAGGAATAAGCTCTGCCCTAGACTTGGCGGGTATGGGATTCAAAGTTTACCTCCTAGAGAAGGGCGAAAGCATAGGAGGACATATGGCTGCGCTGGATAAGACCTTCCCAACACTAGACTGTTCCATATGTATTGAAGGACCAAAAATGGTGGACGTTTCTCGACACCCTAATATTGAAATAATATCATACTCCGACCTCCTAAGTGTTGAAGGCTTCGTAGGGAACTTTAAGGTAAAGATTAGAAAAAATCCCAGATTTGTTAGCGCTGAAGATTGCACAGGATGCGGCGAATGCAGAGATGCCTGCCCTATCGAGTATCCCAACGAATGGGATGAGAATCTAGGAGTCAGAAAGGCGATTTCGGTTCCTTTTGATCAAGCGGTTCCCCTTGTTTACACAATTAATAGGGATTATTGCATCGAATGCTTCAAGTGCGTAGATGTTTGTGGTGCACGTCAAGCCATCAATTTCAGTCAAGAACCAGAAGAGGTGGAAATTGAGGTGGGAACAATAATTGTTTCTACAGGTTTTGACGTTTACAAACCCCTCGAGGAAAGCCAATATGGATATAGCCGATTCGACAACGTTATCACTGCAATGGAGTTTGAGAGACTGATTTTAGCTGCTGGACCCACTGGCGGAAAGGTAATACGTGCTTCTGATGGTAAGAAGCCGCATTCGGTTTCATTTATTCAATGTGTCGGTTCAAGGGATGTTAACAAAAATGATTACTGTTCAGGCTTCTGTTGTATGTATGCATTGAAAAATGCTATCTTACTCAAAGAGAAATATCGTAACGATATTGAGGTTTACATTTTTTACATAGACATGCGAACCCATTTCAAGGGTTACGAAGAGTTTTACAGAAGAGCTCGTCAGCTGGGAGTAAACTTTATTCGGGGAAGGATTTCACAGATTAACGAAAAACCCATAACAGCAAACCTGCTTATCCGCGCCGAGGATATGATGCTTGGAGAGCCTATAGAAATTGAATCAGATTTGGTAGTTTTGAGCACTGCGGCGATTCCAAGCAAAGGAACAGATGACGTTTCGAGAATCCTGAGCATCACAAGGGGAGCGGACGGATTCTTTATGGAGAGTCATCCTAAATTGAAACCTTTGGATACTTCAGTTGATGGCATCTTTTTAGCTGGAGCTTGTCAAGGACCAAAGGACATCCCTTACAGCGTTTCTCAGGGAAGCGGAGCAGCAGCACGAGCGGCGACCGTACTATCTCAACCCACATGGAAAATAGAGCCAATCATTGCCGATATTGAACCAAGCAAATGTAGAAACGTAACAGCAAAATGTGGTATTTGTTTATCAAAGTGTCCATATGGTGCCATAAAAGCGAGTGAAGGCAAGGCTGCGAGGATTACAGCTGCGATGTGTCATGGTTGCGGAACCTGCGTTGCCGAGTGCCCGTCTGATGCAATAACTCAGAGGCATTTCACTGATGACCAAATTCAAGCCCAGATTAAGGCTGCCTTGGAGAATAATCCTGAAGAAAAAATATTAGGATTCCTTTGTAATTGGTGCAGCTATGCTGGCGCTGATCTTGCTGGAACAAGCCGCTTTGAGTATCCTCCAACAATGAGAGCTATACGTGTGATGTGCTCGGGTAGGGTTGACAAGGATTTTATTTTGGAGGCTTTCAAGAGGGGAGCAGGGATGGTGCTGATTGGAGCGTGTCACCTACCTTATGACTGCCACTATATTTCAGGCAACTACAAAATGAAGGATCGAATGGATGCTTTAACAAATATTTTTGAGAAACTGGGACTTAGCAAAGAACGCTTCAGAGTAGAATACGTATCTGCCGCTGAGGGAGTCAAGTTTGCGGCTATTATGAAAGATATGACCGAGCAATTGGTTATGCTGGGACCAGAAAAAATCAAAGCAGAAAACGAGAAACTTAAGCCCACACTCGATAAAATGCTTTCAAGAAAAAAGAAATAATTTTGCGGATTTATTTTATTAACTATAAACTATGTTATGCTGACATTCTGAATCTGGAAGTAACGCTTAGCAAGAAAACGAATTCTTTCAGCGTTTCTACCGTTTTTGCCTATAGCGACACCCTTGTCCTTTGGATTAACAGAAATAACCGCTATTGTCTTCCCATCCATCCTCTCAGTTATGCGGACTTCATCGACCTTAGCAGGCTTCAATGCATTCTTGATAAACTGTGCTGGATTCTCAGAATGTTCAATAATTTCATGCTTTTTGCCGGTCATTTTTTCTAATGTGTGGATGTTTTTTCCTTTCTTACCTATAGCCATCCCGATGTTTCCTTCTTTCACAACAAAAATTATCCTGTTAAGGTCAGCATCAACAATGCAATCCTTTACTGTTGCACCAGTAATGCTCTGAAACAACGCAATGTAACGCATCTCATGGCTCGTGAACTTTATTCCACTTGACATATTATGCCTCCGTGATTTTAAGTATGTTTGAATCTCCAGGTTCTTTGATACTCAGAGCTGAAACCTCGAATGGTTTTCCGCAAACTGCGCCTAAATCTAGGCTGGTACCGTTATAAATACTCACCGGAATGTCGGAAAGGCTGCAATAGTATTCAATGCTTTCTCTAAAGTGGGAAGGGCAATTAGAGGCAATTATTATGAGCTTAGCTTTTTTTACTTTGGCATTCTTTAATGCGCTGCTGGTTCCAAACTGAATTTTTCCTGTTTTTACGGTTGTAGCTATTGCTTTATTGACATCTATCATTCTTTCTTCTCTCTGTTCGTTGTAGTCATGTAAAGGTCTACTAGTCCTGTGCCGATGGGTATTGATTGCCCAACTATAACATTTTCGGTTACACCTTTCAACGGATCGCTCTCTCCCCTAATCGCCGCCTCAATAATGTTTGGAACAGTAATTTCAAAAGCTGCTCTAGCAAGAACGCTGGACTTCTTACCGCTGATTCCATGACGACCAATCTGTCTAACATCACCTGTCGAAGTCATGATATCTGCCATTAACATTACATGGCGTATGTCAACATCAAGACCCTGCTCCTCAAGAACACCCATTGCTTCTTTGATCAGCGAGTTTCTGGCCGCCTCAACCCCTAATGTTTCGGCTATCTCATGAACATTATTTGTGGTTGTCCGAGTTGGATCTACACCTTCAACATCTAGAACAGAGGATAAATTAGAACCGTCAGTTCGGATAACCCATTCGCCAGTTTCTTCTGTAACAAGGACTCTACGGATTCCTACTGCGCCTTTAACATGTTCAGATGGAAGTTTAGGTAATAGTTTTTTAAGATCCACTTGTTTTTTAGGTTTAATAATCAACTGTTCGCCTTCAATACTCAGTTCATAGTAGTTAGCAATGTTTATCAGGTCAGGTACTTTCTCGAGATCAACGCCACGCTCTTTCATCATTTCAGAATCGAGCTTCACAACAACAGCTTCCAGTTCAGGATCCACATAAGGTTCAGTCTCTGCTATATCCCCTAAACTTGTGGCAATGATGTCTCGGGCGATTTCGGTTGCCTTTTCTTTACTTTTCCTATGTTCTTTATCAAGATAAATGGTCATTACAGGTGTTGATGGACTTCGTCTGGCATCAACTATCTCAATGAGACGAGGTAAACCAAGAGTTACGTTCTGTTCTCGGACACCAGCGTAGTGGAATGTTCGAAGGGTCATCTGGGTTCCAGGCTCCCCAATAGATTGGGCAGCAACAATTCCTACAGCCTCTCCAGGCTCAACTAGAGCCCTCTTATAGTTCTCCAAAGTTAATTTAATGGCTTGATCTACACCTTTATGACCAAAATTAGCCTTGGGTAACTCATTCTTCAGTTCTCTAACAAGAATAGGAATCAACTGATCCTCAACTTCTGAAAGGCGCTCCATTATATATTCTTTGGAGGCAGGTTCTTCATTGTCAACCATAATCTTAACTTGGTCAACAATACGGCTAACGTTTACTGCTTTACCATGATCACTTTTAGCTGGATCAACACCGTCCTCACCATATGTAAGCTGAATAACATCTCCGGTAGAAGTTCGCACAGTTCCGTCATATTCCACTCTTAACTGTTCAAGAGCGTTAATGAGGCGCCTTTGCATGTAACCGCTTTGCTGTGTCCTAACAGCAGTGTCTACCAGCCCTTCACGACCACCCATTGCATGGAAGAAATATTCAATAGGGTCTAGCCCAGTTGTATACGACGCGTATACGAATCCTCTAGCTTTTGGGGTGGGGTCACCTTCTTTGAAATGTGTTAGAGCTCGATTGACATAGCCTCGCATTACTCGTTTTCCTCTTACAGACTGTTGACCTACAGAAGCTGCCATCTGACCTATGTTAAGGTTAGATCCACGAGCTCCAGTTCTAGTCATTATTATTCCAGAATTCTCTAGTTCAAAGTCCTCGTCTGCAACTTTCCCAGCTTTGTCTCTAGCTTCAGCAAGTTCATTCATTACATATATTTCAAAGGACTCGTTAAGTGTCTGACCGGGAAGTCGGGGTAGTGTACCGTCACGATAGTCTACTATCAGTTTTTCGATACGTTTCTCGATAATATTCATATTCCGTCGAATCTTCTTTTGAGCATCATCAGACAATTCAAGTTCGTCATAAGAGAATGTGAACCCACGCAAACTCACAAAGACCTTCAGAAGTTGACAAATATTATTTAGGAATTTACGTCCTGCCTCAGATCCATAATCCTTTATTATGCGATGAAGAATGCTCTCGGATTGTTCAGCCCCGATTGAACGCCTATCAATTATACCGCACTTTAGAACTCCGTCTTTAACAACTACATAAGAGTCATGAGGACAACTCTCACCTAAACAGGTTGCACAATTACGACAGATAGTAGACTTCAATACATAGTTTAGGTCTTTTGGAAGGAAAATACTGAATATCTGTTTTCCAGTCCAAAGAGGCTGCGGTTCGGTAATATACGGATCAGGCAAATGTCCCTCGAACTTGGAGGCTACAAGTAGCCTGCAGACCTCTTCCTTGGTCAGAAAATTGGATTTTTTAGTCAACATATACGAAGCAGTAATGAAATCTCTAATAGCACCGATGATAGGTCCCCCAAATCTTGGAGAAAGAATCTGGTCTTGAACTTGCATTAGAAGCCTGGCCTCAGTTTGTGCTTCTTCACCCTGAGGTACGTGAAGGTTCATTTCGTCTCCGTCAAAGTCAGCGTTGTATGGAGGACAAACACACAGATGTAATCGAAAAGTCTTATGTGGTAAGACACGAACATAGTGAGCCATGATTGACATCCTGTGAAGTGAAGGTTGCCTATTGAAGATGGCTACGTCGCCATTCATGAGGTGACGTTCTACAATAAAACCGGTTTCCAAAGATTCTGCGACTTTGTCTCTTTCAACAACAAACTCTAATCTGATTCTTTTTCCGTCTGGTCTAACTACGTATAAAGCTCCCGGGAAATTTTCGGGACCGTTGATAATCAGTTTTCGCATATCATCTATGTTCCAAACTGTAACTTTTTCAGGCATTGAAAGCCTCATCGCTATAGCTTGGGGAACACCAACCTCGTTAAGGTCTAGATTAGGATCTGGTGAAATGACAGTACGAGCAGAAAAGTCAACTCTTTTTCCAGACAGGTTGCTCCTGAATCTTCCTTCTTTTCCTTTGAGACGCTGTGAAATTGTTTTAAGTGCTCGTCCTGAACGATGTCGCGCTGGGGGAATTCCTGAAGCCTCGTTGTTGAAATAGGTTGTAACATGATACTGAAGTAGTTCAGACAAGTCTTGGATGATTAGAGTCGGAGCACCTGCAGCCATGTTTTCCCTAAGGCGTTGATTGATTCTGATAATATCTACAAGTTTGTGTGTTAAGTCGTCTTCAGACCGGATGCCAGATTCTAAAGTAATTGAGGGGCGCACATAAACTGGAGGAACAGGTAGAACCTGCAGAACCATCCACTCGGGTCTAGCAGTTGCAGGACTGAATCCAAACAATTCAAGATCCTCGTCCGGTATCCTCTCAAGCCTTTCTCGGACCATGCTTTGGGTTAATCTTTGTGCTCCTTCCTCAAGAATCTCGTAAAAGGTTGTGGGTTTCGCAAACTCTATCTTTGATTGTTGGGCTCCACAGTAAGGACAATCCTTTTTCTTTGCTTCCTTCACAATTTTTTTATAAACGTCGTTTGGAACTTCTCCGATGAGTTTTAAAGTTCTCTTTATAAGTTCCTTAACTTTAGCCACACGACTTTCAGGAAGGAGAATTCGCCCACAGTTTCTACACGTAGACTGTAGAAGATCATGAATTATCTTAGTAAATTCGATGTGAATAATTGGGACAGCTAACTCTATGTGACCAAAATGTCCAGGACATCTAATTGCAGTGTTTCCACAAGTTTTGCATCTTTGTCTGGGTTCAAGAGTTCCTAGCCTGCCGTCCATAAGCCCAGAAGTGATTGGAGCTCCGTCCTCATCGTAAGTGTCTGCTGTTTGTATCTCAGCAACTGATTGCCTGCGAATATCTTGTGGGGAAAAGATTCCGAAGTAAATTTCGTCTATAATCTTATGAATGCTATCTTCCATTGACATTTTATGCTCTCTCCTTTAATTTTAGACGTGGAGTTATACACAAGCTCATCATCTCTTGGAGAAGAAGCTTGAAAGCGTAGGAAATAACAACCGGAGATATCTGGGCTTTATCTTCACAAATTCTGCAGGTATATTTTCGTTGCTTAATGTCATAGTACGATAGGAAACCACAATTTTCACATATGTAAAGTAAATACTTGTCAGACTCTTCAAGCAACCTGTCTCGAAGTACCATAGCGGCTCCATGCCCAATCAAGCAATCTCTTTCCATCTCACCAAACCGCAAACCACCACCACGAGCACGACCCTCAGTGGGTTGACGCGTCAACATCTGAACTTGTCCCCGAGCTCTCGCATGCATCTTATCTGAAACCATATGGTGAAGCTTCTGGTAATATACAACACCCATAAAAACATCAGCAACAAACTTTTCTCCAGAAATACCACTGTAGAGAACTTCTCGCCCAGTGTGACTGAATCCAAGTTTAACTAGTTCTTCTTTCAGTTGCTCTGGACCCTCGTTAGTGAAAGGTGTTCCATCAACAGGTTTGCCTCTTGAGGAAGCAACTTTTCCCGCCATGGATTCAAGGAATTGACCGATGGTCATTCGTGATGGCATAGCATGAGGATTTATTATGAGGTCTGGAACAATTCCTTTCGGAGAGAAAGGCATGTCCTCCTGAGGAACAATCATTCCTATCACTCCTTTCTGTCCGTGACGTGAAGCAAATTTGTCTCCTAATTCAGGTACACGCTGGTCACGGACTCTAACCTTTACCAGTTTGCTACCTTCTCCAGTTTCAGTGATGAAAATATCATCCACCACACCAGTCTCGGAAGGTCGTACATCAACAGATGTATCACGCATAGTTGGACCTTTAACTTCGAACTCTTTGTATTCTTCAAGGAATCTTGGCGGACTTGTTCTTCCTATAAGCACATCGCCTCCGGCTACCTCGGATTCTAGGCTGACAATACCATCAGGTTCAAGAAGACGGTAATACTGTTCGCCTCGGTACCCCCTAATTCCAGCTTCGGGTACCAAAAATCTGTCTCTGAGACCACCTAAATATTGGCGACACTCTGCCTCATAAATACGATAAAATGTAGAACGCACCAAACCTCGCTCAATAGAAGCTTTGTTGAATATAATAGCGTCTTCCATGTTGTAGCCTTCAAAGGAGAGGATTGCTACAATACAGTTTTGCCCTGAAGGTCTTTCAGTATATCCAATGATTTCCATAGGTTTGGTTTTTACTAATGGCGTTTGAGGGTAATGTAGAATATGAGAACGGGAGTCAACTCGATTGGGAAAGTTTGTTAAATTGATTCCAAGAGCTTGCTTGGACATGGCCGCCTCGTAAGAGTTTCGAGGTGACTGGTTATGCTCAGGATATGGTATGATTGAGGCGCATATTCCAAGAATGGTATAAGTGGCAATCTCTACATGGGTATGTTCTGAAGTAATTTTGTCAAAATCTAGAGCAACATATATGTTTTCTTCTTCTTCAGCATCAATGTACTCGATTATTCCCTGTTTTATGAGGTCATCCCAAGTCCACTCTTCGGAACGAACTTTTTCAACATGCTCGATTGTTAATTTCGGTACGCCATTTTCAACAACTATAAGGGGGCGGCGTACACGTCCCTGGTCACAGCTAATATAGACCTCTTCGCTTTCTCCATAAACCTTCGAAAAATATGCAACGTTAACTTCGGTAGAAATCTCTCCATTCCTACGTTTTCTTCTTATCTCATCAACCAGTTTCTGAGGTAGTGCGCAGTAACCTAGAATAGAACCGTTTACAAAAACCTTGGCGCTCGAAGCACGCATCTCAACATCCGTTTCTTCTACAGGAACAACATCCATCTGGTAGAGAACCTGCATAACTCCAGCGGGGTCAACATAAATAGAAGTTGAAGCGGCCAATGCAAGGTTCTTAACCAAGCCACAATTCGACCCTTCCGGTGTTTCGTTTGGGCAAACTCGTCCCCAGTGAGTTGGATGTAAGTCTCGCGCTTCAAAGTTAGGTTGACTTCGACTAAGAGGAGATTGTAATCTTCTGAGGTGACTTAAGGTAGAAACTACATTTGTTCGATCAAGAAGTTGGGTGATTCCAACACGTCCTCTACCCCAGTTACCTGTTGCCAAAGCATGACGATGACGATCAGTTACAATTCCAGGACGAACAGCAGCCGAGATAGTAATAAGCTGCCTTTTGACACCCATCCGCTCAAGCTGATATTTTATGTCACGGCACAAGTTCCTGAAGGCGATTCTGAAAAGATCTGCAAGAAGTGGACCCGCAAGTTTTAGACGTTTATTTTTAAAATGATCTTTGTCATCTTCTGGTCGAATTCCAAGTTTGAGTTCGATAACTCGGCTAGCCATCTCACCTAAAAATAGTGCTTTTGTAATTCGGCTTTCTTCAGTTCTACCAATGTGGGGTAAGAAGTTACGGTCAATTATGCTTTTGGCTTTCAGGTTGCGGTATTCTTCCACTTGACCATGTGCAACACGGTTTCCGATGTACATTAAAGCATCTTTAACAGTATCAAATCCTGCAGCTTTTTCAAATGATGTTTCAAGTTCGTTTTGAACTTGTGGATTGGGAGAAACGGATTCGGCAATTTCTTTATCTGAATCAATTCCGAGAGCCCGCATCAAAATCATGAACGGAACTTCTGTGGGCACTCCAGGTATTGAAACAAATAATCCGCTATCAGTTTTCAGGCGGAGTTGGATTCTGGCTCTGAATCCCACAGTTGTTGAAAAGATTTTAGCTTGATATACAGGTTTTGTTCCTCGGGTATCGGTGTCTACAAGAATGCGGTTAGGGGCTAAGTCTTCCATTGCGACTACGACTCGTTCAGAACCGTTAATTAGGAAGTACCCTCCCTGATCATGTGGGTCTTCTCCATATTCAACTAATTCTTCAGAAGTTAGTTGGGAAAGGATGCAGAGTTTAGATTTGAGCATGACTGGAAGGTCGCCTATAAGAACTAGTTCAGGCTCCTGTTCTCTTCCCTCAATAACTGGAGTCATTTCTAGTGCTAAGGGTGCAGAATAAGTCAGGTTTCGGAAACGAGCTTCCATTGGAAAGATTTCATGTTTTGTCCCATCAACTTCCGTTCTGTAGGGTCTGCTGATTTTTGATTGTGGATCTATTACCCAAAGTTGCCCAAGTTTTATTTTGTAGGGCATCTCTGGAATTTCAATGTTGATTTCGCCAATTTCATCGATGACTTCTTGGAGTCCACTGTCGATGAATTTATTATAGGAATCTAAATGTTGTCTAACTAAACCTTTCTCCTTAAAAAAGGACTTTTGTAGAGTTAGAAAATCATCTTGTGAAATTACCAAATCTCTTCAAGTCCTCCATAATTGTCTGTAGTAAGTTGGAATTTCGATCGTTTCGTCTCAGTTTTTTTCAAATCGGGAGTTTCCTCCGCTGGGTTGGTGCCGTCCAACCCTAAAAGCCCGGTCTCCTTAATTAAGCTTCAAATTTACTTTTGAGAGCTAACAACGTAAACCAGCGCACCTATTAATAAATTTTGCCTAGAATAAAATCAACAATAAATCATGTAAGTGTGTTGTGTATTTTCTTTTTCAATAAATAACGAACCTAATTTGCCCTATTTTATTTTGTGATTTCAAAGCATTAGACTTGTTTTTGCAGGAAAGTCGTTTTAGTAAGAAATTTAAATGATTGGTTGGATAGTCCATCCGCTATAAGAATCAACTTTAAGAAAGACAACGCCATTGTGATGAAAAAATGCTGGACATAATATTAGCTAACGAAAAAAGAAGAGGAGAAGCCATTTTAAAGAAGTTAAACGGAAAAAACGCACTTTTCCTTTGCACAATTGGAGTCACTGAAACAGCAAAAATTAATGGGATATCAGCAGCTGGACAAAACCCTCAGATAACAGATTATACACCACCAGCAGACGTTGAACTTCTACAACTTGGAAAATGTAAATGTATATCTGGTGTACCCATCACACCCGATGGAATACCGACCCCCGCGCTCATAACAATGTCAGCACTTAAGCTTGCTGACACCCCAAGTCTTGTGGTTAGTGCTGGTTTAAAAATTAAGCCACAGGTTCCCTTTGTGGAGTTGGGGGGTAAACCAGGTAGAGACATAAGAAGTGGAAGAGCCCTAGAGAAGGCAGAAGAAGTAATTAACAATGCAAAGATTTTAGGAGAAAACCTTTCAAAAACAGCAGAGTATCTGGTTATCGGTGAAAGTATTCCAGGAGGAACTACAACTGCGTTGAGTGTACTTTTAGCCATGGGTATAGACGCAATGGGAAAAGTTAGCAGCAGCATGCCAAATAACCCACACAAACTTAAAATTAAAACAGCTCAAGAGGGAATCAAAGCCGCAGGCGCAAAAGTTGGCGATTTTGAAAACGATCCTTTAAAAGCTGTTTCCAGTGTTGGAGACCCAATTCAACCTGCACTCGCTGGATTAGTTCTCGGAGCAGCAGAAAAAGTTCCAGTTATTATGGCAGGAGGAACCCAGATGGCTGCTGTGTTAGCTGTTGTTAATGTATTAAATCCCCAAGTCTTAAAAAATTTAGTTATTGGTACTACTCGTTGGATTATCAATGATAAAACCGCTGATCTCAAGGGGCTTGTTAATCAAATTGCAGATGTCCCAATAATCGCTGCAGACTTGGACTTTAGCAAATCAGGTTTTGAGGGCTTAAAGGCTTATGAAAAAGGAATAGTTAAAGAGGGGGTGGGATGTGGAGGCGCATCAATTGCTGCCATGTTAAAGTCAAAAGGCACAATCACAAAAGATGTTTTGCTACGGGAAATCGAAAACAACTACAAACAGATAATAAAAACAACCTAGAACCTTGATATTTACTGAAACAAAGTGCTCAATAATCTTGCATGCTATTCGGACATCGAGTGATTTGAGGTTGAACATGTGTTCCGTTGTGTTTAAGTACAATAGCTTCGTAAGGAAATTTATTGTGTTTAAAGAATAATTTTGGAGGTGTGTTACGCTGGCTAAGCTTCTGGTCACCTCTGCGTGGCCTTACATCAACTATGTACCTCATCTAGGTAATATTGTAAGTTCCATTCTCTCAGCAGATATTGCAACCCGTTACTATCGACTTAAGGGAGATGATGTTGTTTATGTTACTGGCTCAGATGAGCATGGAACACCAATCGAGATAGAAGCAGTTCGACTAAATATTCCTCCAAAACAGTTGACAGATAGGAACCATGCAAAGGTATCAGACCTCTTCAAAAGGTGGGGTATAGCATTCAGTAACTATACACGTACAGAAAATCCTGTGCACATAGAGTTTGTGCGAGAGTTTTTGATGAAAATATACAATAACGGTTATATCTTCACGCAAGAAACTGAGCAGCTTTATTGTTCAAGTTGTGACAGATTTCTCCCTGACAGATTCGTGGAAGGAACTTGTCCCAACTGTGGAGACAAAGATGCGCGAGGAGACCAATGTGATGCGTGCGGAAACCTTCTTGAACCCACAAATCTTCTAAAACCCCGATGTGCAATATGCAACGCCACACCAATTGTTGAGAAAAGAAAACACTGGTATTTTGATTTAAGCAAGTTAAACGAAAAACTTCGTAACTACATAGAGAATAACAAAAATTTACCTGACAATGCTCGTAACTTTACTTTGAATATTCTGAAGGATGGATTAAAGCCTAGACCTGTTACACGGGATAACAAGTGGGGCATACCTTCTCCATTTCCAGGTTCTGAAGACAAGACAATTTATGTTTGGGTTGAAGCTGTTCTAGGGTACCTGTCAGCTACTATTGAATACTTCAAGAAGATAGGACAGGAAGATCGATGGAAGGAGTACTGGTTCGACAAGGAAACCAAGACGCTTTATTTCATTGGTAAGGATAACATTCCTTTCCACACAATTATTTTGCCAGCTTTACTTTTGGCTACAAATGAAGGCTATAACCTGCCTTGGACTGTTCATTCTACAGAATTTCTGATGTTTGACGGTAAAGCATTCTCCAAGAGTCGAAGGATAGGTGTCTGGATTGACGAGGCATTGGAATTGTTACCAGCAGATTACTGGAGATATTCGCTTATGTCTATCCGCCCTGAAGTAAAGGACACGAACTTTTCGTGGACAACTCTGATCGAAAAAGTGAACTCGGACCTAAATGACACACTGGGTAACTTTATTCACAGAACGTTAACCTTCATTAACAAACAATTTAATGGCACAGTACCGCAGCCAAACAACTTAAAAACAGAAGACATAGCGGCTCTGAACGAAGCTAAAGAAATTGTAAAAAAAACTGCAGAAGACCTAGAAACTTTCAAATTTCAAGGGGCTTTACGCCACGCAATAAGCCTAAGCCATCTAGGTAATAGATACTTCAACGAAAAAGAGCCATGGAAAACAATTAAAACCGACCGTCAGGAAGCAGCGAACACTCTTTATGTAGCAAGCCAGTTTGTCAAGCAGTTGGCTATAATCTTGGAGCCATTCATTCCTTTCACGTCAGAGAAGATTTGGAAGCTCCTTAATTTGGATGGTTCAGTTCATGAACAAAACTGGACTGAAACTGAAAAAGAGTTACCCCCAAACCATAGGATAAACAATGCAAGACCTTTGTTCAGCAAAATAGAGGATAATGAAGAGGAGCTACAAGCAAAGCTGGAGAAAGTGAGGGCTGAACTCCAAAAATCTAAATGCTAGAAAGGACGAGATGAAGGTAAGGATTTGGTACTTAAAATCGATTTTCACGTTCATACATGCTATTCCTGCGACTCTTCTATAACACTCAAGCAGGTTGTTTCTTTCGCAAAAAAACGGGGACTAGATGGAGTTTCGATTACGGACCACAACACAATTGATGGTGTCCTTAAACTGAAAACCCGCGACATATTAGTTGTCCCCGGAATCGAAATATCCACATTGCAAGGTCATCTTCTTGGCATCAACGTAACCACACATATACCAGCAAAACACGGGATGGAAGAAACGATCAAGATGATCCATGAAGCAGGAGGAATAGCTGTAGCGCCACATCCGACGGCTTTTTATAAGTCACCACCTAGCCGACAAGTAAGTTCCTACGATGCTATAGAGGTGATTAATGCATCTTCTATTCCCTTCTCAGTTTTGACATACTTTAGCAAAAGATTTGCTGAAGGTTTGGGTCTTCCTCAGACGGGTGGAAGCGATTCCCATTACGCTCCTGAAATTGGGTCAGCCTACACGGTTGTTGATGCAGGTAATGATGTTGATGAAGTTGTAGATGCTGTAAAACGTGGGGCTGCTTTTCCCACTGGAAACAGGGTACCTTGGAAAATTAGACTCGAAAGAGCCATGATAGGCTTAAAAAGAAAAAGTGATAATTAGAGGAGACTAATCTTCTGATTCTTCGAGCTGGTCTAAACCCAAGTCAACGTTGACTGTAACGTTTGATTCATTGCAGGTTTCGATGTTAATTAGGTCAAATTTGAGAGTAGGATGTATAATTTTAATTGCGTTGAGGTTCAAATCTGACTCTCTCTTTAGACGTTCGATTTTTAAGAGTTTTTCCATGGTTCTAACCGTTCCTGCCTTTCCCCCAGGCTTCTATACTAAGGAGGTCTCTAACCGCAGTACGTATAGCCTCGGCTCTGTTGGGGTAATATTTTTCGTCGACCAGATTATCCAAAGCTAAAATATATGGCTCAGGTAAGTGTAGTGTAATCATCTTCATTTTTTCTCATTCCATTGGGACAATTAACTAAGCAGGAACTGTTTGATTCTTATATGTCTTAATGTTAAGATACAAATATGATACAAACATGAACAATTAATTCTTTATAAAACTTTCTCTAAATCTTGGTTGGGAAAATGCTCAATTGTGTAAAAAAAACCCGTTACAGAATCTTTATGTTTCCCTCGGATGATTAAAACCGTATTACAGAAAAAGAGCCTCCTTAAACAGTGGTTGTAATAATTGAGCGGAAACTGATGAAGAAACGGTCAAGAGGTGTTTATGTTAAGAGTTTTGGTTGCTCAGCGAATCTTGCTGATGGAGAAGTTATCTCCGGATGCCTTTCAGGAGCAGGCTTTAACGTTGTAGATAACCCTCAAGATGCAGAAATCCTGCTTTATAATAGCTGCGCGGTTAAATCTCCTACAGAAAACCGAATCATAGACATCTTAAAGAAAGCACCTGGAGACAAGCAGTTAATAGTGACTGGTTGTCTACCTCTAATAAACTTTGAAAGATTGGAAAGTGAAGTAGATTTTGATGGAGTGACAGGTCCAGCTCCGGGTTCCAAAATTATTGATGTACTACATCGTGTAGCGGCTGGAGAAAGAGTTGTTTCGTTGGGGACAGTTTCAGAGCCGAGTTTATGCCTCCCCAGGATTCCGGTAAACAAGATCGTGAGTGTTGTGCCTATCAATTATGGTTGCTTAGGGAACTGCTCCTATTGTTGTGTCCATTTTGCTAGGGGGCGATTGAGAAGCAGCCCAGTTGACAAGGTTGTTGAACGAATAAAACAAGATTTAGAGTCTGGTTATAAGGAGGTTTGGTTGACTTCACAGGATACGGCGTGTTACGGTAAAGACATGGGTACCAGTTTAGCAGATTTGTTGAAACGAATCTGTGAAGTTGATGGCAAATTTTTTGTTCGTGTAGGAATGATGAATCCAGATCAAGTGATTGGAATATTAAGTGAACTTGTTGAAGCCTACAAGGATAATAAAATTTTCAAGTTTGTACATTTACCAGTTCAAAGTGGAGACGATTCAGTTCTTAAGATTATGAACAGGCAATATACTTTGGATGATTTTAAAGGAATTATTAAAGCGTTCAGACAAGAGTTTCCGAAGATAACTATTTCAACTGATGTTATCTGTGGTTTTCCTGGAGAAAGCAAGGAGGCTTTTGAGAATACAAAAGAACTTTTAATTGAGATCCAGCCGGATGTTGTTAATGTGTCTAAGTTTTTTGCGAGACCTCGAACTCCTGCAGCGAAGTTAATACCAGTTTCGCCTAGAGAATTAAACAGAAGAAGCAGAGAAATGTCGGAATTATCCAAAAGAATTTCTTATAAAAAGAACAGGACATGGATGAACTGGGAGGGGACAGTGTTATTTGATGAGAAGGGAAAAGGTGAGACATTAATGGGGCGAAACTTCGCTTACAAACCTGTTGTGGTTAAGGCAAACGAGATATTGTTAGGAAAGTTTGTTCAAATTCGGGTAAATGATGGAGTCTCCACATATCTTGAAGCAGACATAATTAGAAGTTAGCCTCCACCTACTGGTGGAAGAATTGCGATAATGTCTCCTTCTTTAAGTGTTGTGTTAAATCCTTGTAGATTGTTGATGTTTTTGCCATTTACAAGAAAAGAAAGAAAATCCTGTATCTTTCCTTCTTGGTTGTAGATATATTCTCGGAATTTTTGCCCATATTTCTCAGAAAGCAGGGAAAGCAATTCCTCAACAGAGATTATGTTTTTTAATTCTAAATTAACCATTTTGTTACCGGTTATCTCTCGAAGGGAAGTGAAGAACTTGATATTTATTTTCATCTATTCTCAGCCTGTGTATTTTCCATTGTTCAATTTATTTTATTCTATACCGTAATTCCTAATATTGTTTATAATATAAGCTGGATCTAAGCGGATCGGTCGATTAAACTTAAATAGTGCCACAAATTCTCAGAATAGCTGTACCTCTTAAGTTTTTGACAGAGCCGCCGTAGCTCAGTTCGGTAGAGCAACGGGCTGTTAACTCGTGGGTCGAAGGTTCGAGTCCTTCCGGCGGCGCCAATCCGTTTCAGCTTAATTTTAATAAAAAGGAAAAAAGGTTTTTAATTAAATGATTAACCTTTTTGTTCTTCAGAAATGGGTTCAGTTATTTTGCGGGGTCCCGCGTCTTTTGGCTTTCGGAGTTCTAAGAGGGAAGGTAATAAAAGAAGAAGTAAGAAGACCCCTAGGATCAAGATCAAAAAAATGATTTGATTGTGCATTGGAGTTAAATTTAAGGACAAGATAACTTTGTTTTATCCCCTATTTGGAAATATAAAACTTTCTAGACTATACCAAAACCGCATTTTTTGGTTTTTTGTATTCAATATGACTGCGGTTTTCGCAATAATGTAAAATTAAGATCTAACTGAAGGAGTTTTAATTAATTTTTTTCCTAATCCGTTTTAGTGGCAAGGAAAGAGCTCGCTCATGATCATAGATTATTCTCGAAGTTAATACCCCAGCTTCTAGCATCTCTGAATCCACGCACACAATTTCGCTAACTTCACGAAGAGTGGTTTGTGAGAAATGTCCATAGGGAAAACCCCCTATAATCACAGCTATATTACGTTTTATCTGAAGGGAATAGATGGCTTCTTCAAGGGTTTTTGGTTTACCTTCTCTGCTGAATGCTAAGACATAATCGGCTTTTACAGCTTTAAGCAACTTTTTTAACGTTTTTTGCTCTAGTGTTAAGAGTGTCTCTCCTACAGATGGAACTTTTCCCTGTTTGAATAGCTGTTCTATTAGTCCGATGAACTGGTTATAATTTCGCGGAAGTCGAGTGATGGGATTAACAGTTATTACAAAGTTGTTGCATGTGTGAACATAAATTTGGAGTAATCCTTCCTTGTTTAGGGGGGAGCCTAGGGCTTGAAGGAGCATGATATGGGTTATGTCTGGGCGTCCTCGTTTCTGGCTGTTTTCAAGTTTTCTCATGGCGGAGTGATGCAGTGACCTATCAAGCAGAATTTGCTGTGGAGGTTTTCTCTGTTTCTTTGAATGACTACGCACTGAAGAGTGGTTCCACAAAGTCTGGGGAATGGTTTCAAGAGCAGCCTCAGCTAAGATTAGAGTAAGCATAAATTATCCCTTAAATAAGAATCAAATTATTTGTAACATTAAGTTAATATGTCTAAAGCTTATCTTTAACCCATCTTAGTAAAAGGTAAGGATAACCAACTAAGGATACTACATACATACAGTTGATAGAACAAGTGTTACAAAAGTCCCATTTGCCGCACTCTTTTATTATACTCGTAGCCCCTTCTGAGTTTAAACCGTTTTTTATAGATTGACTTTTTTCGATTTTCATTAATGTAAAAAATGGACAAGGAAGAGCAATAGACGCATCAGGTTTCAGAGATATTGTTGTCGATGCGGAAGAACAGGTGATAAACCGGTTAAAGCCACCTAAAGATTGGAATTTGAAGTAGTCCCTTTCAAAATGTATTTTTTTGTATTTTTTTTTCTCTAACACCAATTTTTGGAAAACTTTGCTGGTTTGATCAATCTTCAGTTCTCCAGCTTCTGAGATTTCTAGGAATTCTCTTGGTACACTGTCAACAGACGAGAAATGGATCGGAATTTCAAGTGATTTTGCAAACTCGATGGTATGATCTATAAATTTAAAGGTGTCCTTAGTTATAACAGAAAATAGGTTAACATCAACACCCATGCCTTTAATCAGTTTGATATTGCTCTTGACTTTATCGAATCCTCCAACTCCTCTGGTTTCATTGAACGTTTGCCGGTCATTAACATCAAAAGACACCCCTAGAAAATCGATATATTTCTCAATTTCTTTAATTTTTTTGTCCAATAATAAACCGTTTGTGACTAAACCCGTGAATAAGCCAAGTTGTTTGTTGGAAAACTCCATTAGTTCTCCGAGGTCTTGCCTTAACAAAGGTTCTCCTCCCGTGAAACTTACAACTGAACATCCCAAATCCCAACATTCATAGAGTCTATGTTTAAGTTCATATGTGCTCGCTTCGTTTTGGAATATGTTTTTTTTCCAGACATTACAAAATGAACATTTCATGTTACATCGGTACGTGCATTCGAAATGGACAAATAGAGGATGAATTTGGGTTTCATCCAGGAAAGTTCGCACTCTTGAACGTAAAAAACTTTTTACAAGGTTGATTTTGTTTGTCACAGAAAATATTCTGCCACATTAGTGCATATTTATTTTATGTACAAACATTCAAAAAATTTTTTCCGTATCTAGGCGCGCAAACGAGGTTTGCGTCATGGAAATCCTCCCCCAAATGCTCGGATGGGCTTATAGAGGATTCGGAGAAGGCAAATGGTTCTTCTTGAATCTAACTCTATTTTTTAGTGCACATTTTTGTTACTTCGGATAACAAGACATTTAAGTTGTCAAGCAGTTTTTCAGCGATTGATTGAAATGGATTTCATTGGAGCCCTTCTGATTTTCGTATTTGGTTTCGTTGTCGGTGTGCCTTCAGCGATGGTTGGACTGGGGGGCGGAATCATCATAGTCCCGGCTTTAATTGTGCTTTTCCAAATACCAGCCCAAAACGCGATAGCAATTAGTTTGGTGGCAATAACTGGCACAACCGTTTCCGCTACCATTGGCTACATAAGAGCAAAACAAGTTGACTACAGGCTAGGTCTATTATATGACATACTCGACGTTCCAGGTATTGTTCTAGGAGCATACCTGACCACTTTTTTGCCAGAAAACATTTTGGCGGGCATCTGTGGTGTCTTCATTCTTTTCATTACAATATTTCTTTTAAGAAGCAAAAGAAAACCTGAGGCTCCTATTTCAATAACCGGAGAAAGAAGCACCAGAGAATGGAATAGGACTGTAATCGACCATAAAGGTCGAGCAGTCACCTATGCTCTTAGGAATCCACTATTAGCATTAGCTAGCAGTTTTGTAGGAGGACTCGTGACTGGGTTGGCTGGTTTAGGGGGTGGAATAACTGACGTTTCATCGATGATTCTGCTTGGTATCCCCACCCCCATTGCGGTTGCGTCCGCTGAGTTTGCTATGGCTATCACAAACGGAGTAGGTGTAATTACCCACGGTTTACTAAACAATCTTCTACTCGAATATGCGATTCCTATAACAATAGGAACTATTATCGGAGCCCAAATAGGAGTTGTTCTTGGAAGGCGTGTAAAAGGAAAAACGATAAGAAACCTTCTTGCACTTCTTGCTATCTTATCCGCATTAAGGCTAATCTACTTCTTCTTCACAAACTAACTCGTAAGTGTCTATAATTTTTTTGAACATGCGCTCAATAATTAGTGTTATAATAAACGTATGTTAAAGGAGCATGCTCTTAGCGTCTATGGAAAGGTGGAGTTTGTAGCCTAAAGCGAACATTCTGCCTGCTCTTCCAACCCGTGCATCATCATCAGAGTAACCCTTTTGGCTGTCCAGTGGATGGCGTGTGCTCCATGCCTTTATGAAAGAAGCATCCAATACAGCGTCAAAATCTCTCACATGATTGCCATTCAAGAGTTTGATGACTTTTTCCTCTATTATCTTGTTAAGTTTGTCTTCTCCAACTTTTTGACTGAACCTGCTTAGAACGCTTCTAGGATACGCTGTTTCCCCTTTCTTTATCAGGCACAGTTTTCTGAGTCTTGGATCCACGTCAAGCAGTCTGGTCATTTCTCTTAGGCTGCGAACGCCTTTCATTTTCATAACAATAAATGTTCTAAAAAGTCCCATTGGATTTCTGGGGGGTCTACCTGGACCAGATACGTGAAAACAATCCCGCAAAACGTTCTCGGCAAAACTTAAGTCGATGTTTTCAAAGAAAATTGCGCGCGCTAAAGGTAAAGTAGTTTACACCTAAAGGGCTTTGAAAAGAGGACTAACCCCCAAACGCGCCTGTCCATCATTTCTCTGCTTTTTAGCATCAGACTAATCCTGGATGTCCTTATAGGATAATCAGAAAGTTTTTGAATGAATTAGTATTGCAATCAATAACTTTTTAGCTGAAGATCCATTGTCGGCATTTAGTAGATTAAGCGTTAGTAGTTGGCGGACAATTATTTTGCCTTAAGATGATGGAAGTAATTAAGATGAGTTTCCTTAATCCTTTGATTGTTTTTGCAATTTCCATCATAATCTTTCTTATTATGCTTTATCGAAAAGCAGGTTTGGGTATTTCGTTAACGGTTACTGCATTATTGATGAGTTTGTTATCCGTTGGAGTTTCCGGAACGACCACAGTTCTAATCGAAACATGTATGGACCCCGTCACCTTAACTTTAGTTTTGGCTAGTTTCTTCATCATGGTTCTGAGTATACTCTACAAAGAAACGGGTTTAGTAAATACTTTAACTTCAAGCTTAGGTGGTTTCATAAAAAACTCCAAATTAATGGTCAGCCTTCTTCCTGCCGTTATAGGACTGTTACCCGTGGCAGGGGGAGCTCTAATGTCTGCGCCAATGGTAGAGGCTGAAGCAGATAAATTAGGATTGGACGAAACAAAAAAAACGTACATAAACATCTGGTTTCGCCACTCCATCCTGCCGGTTTACCCAATAAGCCAATTTATCATACTGACAGCTGCATTAACCGGAACCTCCATAGACGCTCTCATAGCAAGACAAGTTATCGTTGTAACAGTCATGATTGCAGTTGGATACTTCATAGGTTTAAGAAAAACGAGAACTATAAAAATTGATAAAAGAAAAGTAAAAAACAATCCGAAAGCAAACATGAAATGGTTAGTTTATTCTTTTTTACCAATAATATTCACAGTGATTCTAACAGCAGCATTTAACTTGAACATTGCAGCAGCAACACTAGTGGGTGTCACCACAATATTGGTGATCACAAGAACTAAAGTAACCACTTTCCCAAAACTTTTAAAAAACAAAGCATTATGGGAAGTTACTTTAGCGGCTTTCGGCGCGTTGCTACTTAAAAACGTTACAATAGTTTCTGGCGCTTCAGAGATTCTAGGTAGCACATTAGTAAACGCTAACCTGCATCCAATCGTACTGCTTTCAGTTGTCCCAGCGGTTCTAGGATTTCTTCTCGGTTCCCCATCAGGAGCAATCGCTCTCAGCGTTCCAATCTTGGCAGAAACATTCACGTTTATTCCTAAAACTGCAAGCCTACTCTATATTTCAGCCTATCTTGGTTACCTGATTGCTCCTACACATCTCTGTCTTGTCTTCACAGCACAGTATTTTAAGGCACCAATAAGTAAAAGCTACAAGTACCTGTTACCATCAACAATAATCGCAATAGGCGCTGCGCTTATAACTTATCTAATTATATAAAGTGCACAAAATTTAATCTACAACACAAGAATGGTTTACAGTAATGAATCCCACGAAAAAAATTGCGCTTAAACGTATTAATATACTCTTCAAATTAGCCAAAGAAGTGATTCATGAAGATCCTGAACGGGCACAAATTTATGTTCAGATTGCACGGAAAATAGCAATGAGAACCAGGTTGAATATGCCAAAAGAATACAGAAGGCTAATTTGTAAACAATGTAAAAGATTTATCTTACCGGGGGTGAACTGTCGTATCCGTATACAACAGAGAAGGGAACCTCACATGGTAATTACATGCTTAAATTGTGGTAGACACTCCCGTATCCCACTAAAAAGTAGGGAAAAACAATGTTAACGCCAAAAGTGAAGCGGCGAATAATGCGTGCGCTTAGGGAAGAGAGACCAACGGTATGGGTAGGAAAAGAAGGAACAACAGTCCAGATAATTACCGAGGTTGCCAAACAGCTTGACGCAAGAGAGATGATTAAAGTAAAAATTCAGAAAAATGCTCTCAAAGAAGAAGAGGCAAAAAACATCGCAATTAAGATTGCACAGCAAACAGAGTCAGAACTCGTTGAAGTTCGTGGTCACACATTCCTTCTTTACAAACGCAAGTCCAAAAAGGAGTGAAATCTTTATAACCTTGCAAGAAACTTTGTCTTGCAAGACCACGAAACTAATATAAGACATTCTTTGTCCCTTAGTGAATGAAAAATAGGAAGAAGAAGCATTGCCAACACCTTACGACATTCCTTCATCAGTTCTCATCGAGAGGCTAGCTAAGCATCTGAAAGAAGAAGTGGATGAAATAACTCCACCCGCATGGACCCTCTTCGCAAAAACTGGTGTTCATACTCAGAGACCACCCACTAATCCTGATTGGTGGTTTATTCGATCCGCATCTGTGTTACGGAAAATCTACGTTAAAGGGCCAATAGGGATCGAAATGCTCCGTCAAGAATACGGCGGAAGAATAGATAGGGGAGCAAAACCTGAACATGCCGCAAAAGGTAGCGGATCCATAATTAGAAATGTTATTCACCAGCTTCAGGCAGCCGGTCTCGTTAAATCATACAGAACTGAAGGAAGAGTGGTAACGAGTGAGGGAAGACGACTTTTAGATAGGTTGTCCACCGAAATCAAGAAGGATCTAGAGAAGATTGAACCTGAACTAGCAAAATATTAGGTGGATAGAGTGAGCGAAGAAGAACTTGACGCCCTCAGAAAGAGGAGAATGCTTGAGCTACAACAGAGGATGGTAGACGAACAAAAGCAAGCTCAGGCTCAACAGCAGCTCGAAGGTCAAAAGCAAGCTTTGCTTCGCAGAATACTCACACCTGAAGCTAGGAGAAGACTTACAAACTTGAATATGGTTAAACCGGAATTTACTCAACAGCTTGAACTGCAGCTAATTCAGTTGGCTCAGCAAGGAAGAATAAATCTTCCAATAAATGATGAACAATTGAAAGAACTTCTTGTGAAGCTCCAGGCAGGCAAAAGAGACTATACAATTAGGAGAGTGTAAAAGACGGCAAGAAACAAACCAACCGCTAAAAAACTTAGACTAGCTAAGGCTGGAAAACAGAAGAAACCTGTTCCAACATGGGTTATTGCCAAAACAGGTGGACATGTTAGATCGAATCCTAAGCGTAGACGTTGGCGACAGAGAAAGATAAAGGCTTGAGGGAGAAATTGATGGATGAACCAGTTGATTTGTCTGAAGTTGACAGAAGAAATAGAAGAAGAAAATGAGGATTTAGAAGAAGAATTAGAGTCAGAAGTTCCTGAGCAAGAGGAACTTGAAGAAGAATTTGAAGATGAAGAAGAATTCTTAAAAGCTAAAAGCAGGGGCGTTAGGAAAGAAAAGGTGGAAGCAGATGAGGACATCGTTGAGGAAAGGTTTTATACGATTCCTCTGGGGAAGGCTTGGATTTCCACAAGAAAGAAACGCGCTCCAAGAGCTACAAGAATTGTAAAAAGTTTTGTATTAAAGCACATGAAGGTTCGCACAGAAGCTGAAGATGAGGAAGAGGCAGAAAGGCTTGTCATAGATAACGAAGTTAACGAAAAACTTTGGAGTAGAGGAATTGAGAAGCCTCCAAGAAAGATCAGAGTTCGAGTTACAAAGGACAAGGAAGGAGTAGTAACTGTTCTTCTTGCTGAAGGAGACTAACTTTGCCGTTATTCCTCTTTGATGTCTTTGGTAACGCAAGCATAGGAGTTTACTCACTTGTTAACGACGAAATTGCAATTGTTCCGCCGCAGGTTCCAGAGAGTAAGAGACAGAAGGTTGAGAACTGGTTGAAAGTGAAAGTTATTGCAACAACAGTTGGCAAATCAGTGATCATTGGTGCCTTAGCATGCTCAAATTCTAATGGTGTGTTGCTTCCCTCTTTTGCTGATGAGGAAGAGATTGAGGCAATAAAATCAGCCTCTGACCTTAATGTGACAGTTATGGATACGAAAAAAACAGCTTACGGAAACATGGTTTTAGCAAACGATCACGGCGCAATAGTAGGTCCTGGGTTGGAAAGAGAAGAAGTGAATAAAATAGCAGATACTTTAGGAGTTGAAACGGTTTCCAGCGAGATAGCTGGGTTACCGTACGTTGGTGCGTTAGCAACCGCAACAAACAAAGGTGTGTTGGCTCATCCTATGTTGAAAGAAGAGGAGCGAAAAGTGTTGGAGAATGTGTTCAAGGTCCCTGTTGATGTTGGAACTGTAAACTGTGGAATACCATATGTATCTACAGGAATGTTAGGGAACAGTACTGGTGCTGTCGTGGGTCTGTTAACAACTGGACCCGAAATGTTCATAATAGGACAAGCTCTAGATGTGGTGAGATAAAATGAGTGAAGTTAAAGTTTACCGTGTGTCAGGAAAAATCAACAAACCCAACTTTAAGACTGAATTTCAGAAAGAAGTTCGCGCAATGAATCCTGAAGATGCAACAGAAAAAGTTTACATGCTTTTGGGAAGCAAGCACAGAGTCAAACGTTTTCAGATGAAAATCTATAAGGTGGAAGAGGTAAACCCCAAGGACATTAAAGATATTATTGTACGCAAGATGACTCCAGGAGCGGAAAACTCTGTCCAATGATGAAGAGAATTTTCGCAGAATGGTTATGGAGTCGCGTTACCTAGAGGAAACAGTAAACGAATTGCAGTCAAGAATTAGCATGATAAATTCGGCGATAAATGAGTTACGAGTTTCAAATGTTACATTAGAAGGATTGGAGAAAGAAAAGAAGGGTAGTCAACTTTTCGTCCCTATAGGCGGAGGCTCCTACGTTAAAGCTAAGTTAGTTACCGCAAAAAAGGTTGTTGTTGGTATAGGCGCCGATGTAGCAGTTGAAAAAACTGTTAAGGAAACAAAAGTTGATCTGGAAGCCCGAATAAAGGATATGGAGAAGACAAGAGAAGCTTTAGGGCAGCAGCTGAATCAGGTAATTGGTCGAATTCAGGAGAACCGAGCAATACTTGAAGAGTTGTCTGCGAAGCTGAGGGAAGAAGGAGTGAATCCGAGCGGTGTTCGAGAAGCTAAGAAAAGGGCTTAGCAGCGCCGTAAGTAAGATCGTAGTAACCGAACTGAAAGCAGAAAAGCTTCGTCCAATTTTAGAAGAATTTAGGTTTAATCTCATTGAAAACGATGTTGCGGTGCCTGTAGCGTATTATATCAGTGAGGAATTGGAGAAGCGACTTGATGGTGTGCAGGTTAAACGGTTGGGTGACCGGAAAGATTTAGTCAAAGACACGCTTCATGATGTTTTAATTGAAATTTTGACCACTAAAGAAAAAGTTAATCTTTTAGAGAATATTGAACAGAAGAGACTGATGAAAGAGCCATATACGATTCTTTTTGTGGGAATTAATGGAACAGGTAAAACCACCAGCATCGCAAAGGTAACCAAGTTTCTGATGAATAAGGGTTACTCAGTAGTGCTTGCTGGAAGTGACACTTATCGTGCGGGTTCTATAGAACAGTTGGAAGAGCATTCCAAGAAGTTGGGTGTGCGAATGATTAAGCACAAATATGGTGCTGATCCTGCGGCAGTTGCATATGATGCCATTAGTCATGCAGAGTCTCGAGGAATAAACGTGGTTTTGATTGACACTGCAGGACGGATCCAAACAGACAGGAATCTTATGAGTGAATTAACCAAGATTAAGCGTGTTGTAAATCCGGATTTGACTATTCTGGTTGTTGATGCTTTAATTGGAAATGACGCGGTTATGCAGGCTGAAGAGTTTCATAAGAGCGTGAGTATCGATGGATCAATATTGACGAAGGTTGATGCTGACGTTAAAGGGGGGGCATCCTTGAGTGTTGCACATGTAACAGGCAAACCCATCGTCTTTATTGGAGTGGGACAGGACTACGAGGATTTGGAAGCTTTTGACCCAGAAAGATTTACTAAGATGATACTAAAATAGGAAGAATAATCTTTTTTTTAAGCGAGTAATGATTAATTTAACTTACAGAACGTAGATTCTGCAGTTTCAGTTTTGAGTCTGGAGGAAATCGATGTTGAGGGTTGCGATGGCACAGATCAATTCAACTGTTGGTGATTTAGAGGGAAATGTAGAGAAAATAAAGAGGTTTCTTGAAGATGCTAAACACCAAGGAAGCGATTTGGTTGTGTTTCCCGAGTTGGCTGTTACTGGTTATCCTCCTCAAGATTTACTTCTAGAAAACGGGTTTGTTGAAAAAAACAAGAAAGTTCTACAAGAAATGATCAACTTCAATAAGATTGATATCGTCGGAGTGGTTGGTTTTGTTGATTATAAAGGAAAGGATTTGTTTAATGCCGCAGCGATCTTTAATCGGAACAAGTTGGTTGGTGTAGTTTACAAGACGTTGTTACCCACCTATGACGTCTTTGATGAGGATAGATACTTCAAACCAGCAAAAGAAATCGCGCCACTATCAGTTACATTGAACAAAAAAACCGTCAAGCTAGGTATAGAAATTTGTGAAGATCTATGGGATACCAATTATAACGTGAAAGTAACTGATTTGCTGGCAAAAAGAGGCGCAGATTTGATTGTTAACGTTTCTGCTTCGCCTTTTCTTGTTGGAAAGCATATTGAACGGAACAGGCTGTTAAAGGAAAAGTCAACTAAGAATGGTGTTCCCATATTTTATGTAAATCTTGTTGGGGGTCAAGATGAACTTGTCTTTGATGGTAATAGTATGGCAGTTGACAAACGGGGTAATTTGATAGCCTTAGCTAAACAGTTTGAGGAAGATTTGGTAATAACAGACATTGATCTATTAAATGGGTTAGCACTGAAAATTGAAGCACCTGTACATGATAAGGTGCAGGAAATGTTTGGTGCATTAGTGTTGGGAATACGGGACTACTTTAAGAAGACAGGTTTCGAGAAGGCAGTTGTTGGCATGAGCGGTGGAATCGATTCTTCAGTAACTGCGTACATAGCTGTTGCGGCTTTGGGAAAAGAGAATGTTATCGGAGTTTCAATGCCATCCCGATTCTCTAGTGACCACAGCAAAACAGATGCAGAGCAGTTAGCTGAAAACCTTGGGATATGTTTTGTCAAGATTGGCATCCAAGATTTTGTTAACGAGTTTCACAAAAACTTAGAGGGACCTCTGGGGCAGATACGAAGGTGTTTTGGCGTTAAAAAGGAAGATGATGATCCCGTTGCTGACGAGAACATTCAACCCAGAGCAAGAGGAAACATTCTAATGGACATCTCCAATCGCTTAAAAGATTTGAAAATTTTGGTACTGAATACTGGAAACAAGACTGAGGTTGCCCTCGGATTTTGCACATTATATGGGGATATGGCCGGAGGAATTGGTGCGCTCGGCGACGTAAGTAAGCTTGAAGTTTACAAACTCGCAGAATACATAAACAAGAAGGAAAACAAACCGGTTATCCCAAAGAGCGTATTGGAAAAGAAACCTTCGCCTGAGCTCAAAGAGTGTCAGTTTGATCCTTTCGATTTTAACATAGTAAGCCCATTAGTTGACGAGATAATAGAAAACCGAAGAAGCATGCAAGACCTGATCAATATGGGTTATCCGAAAGAGACTGTTAAAGACACTTACAAACGAGTGAAAAACTCTGAGTATAAGAGAAGGCAGGCGACGCCATGCATCAAGATTACACCTAAAGCTTTCGGCATCGGATGGAAAATGCCCATGGTCAACAAGTACAGGGGCTAATTATTTTCGCAAACAGATTCCTTTTTTGACGTTTTTGTTAGGCTTACCCTAAAAGCTTCATAAGTATCGCTTTTGCGGAGTAAAGCCTATTTTCGCTTTGGAGATAGATTACCGATCTGGGATCATTAATCACATCTTTATCTATTTCATAACCTCGGTGTATAGGCATGTCATGCATTATTAAAGCGTCACTTCCCTTTAGCAGCTTTTTGTTGATTTGATAAGGAAGCATCAGCTTGACTCTTTTCTCCTTCTCCTTCATAAATTTGGGATCCAAGAAATACTCCATGTCCACCCAAGTGTCAGTGTAGACAATGTCACAGTCTTCAACAGCCGTTTTAACGTCCATGGAGTTTTCAAACAAACCTGTGGCTTTTGCAGTCTCTAGCAAATCTTTGTCAATCGAAACCTCATTTACTAAAGGCGTAACAGTAACAATTTTTATGCCAGTTTTAGTACAGCCCTCAATCAAAGAGTTACAGATATTATTGTGTACCCCAATATACACAAGCTTAAGACCCCTTAATCTTTGCTTTTTCTCCTTTATGGTTACCAAGTCGGCAATGATCTGGCAAGGATGATACCGTTCATCGCAGCCGTTAATAACGGGGACACTAGAAGCATCAGCCATAGCCCGCAGATTAGAATTCCGTAAAACTCGAGCCATAATACCGTCAACGTAGCCAGAAATAGATTTCAGTTCATCAGTGAGATCAGCTAATACAAGATTTGTGGTTAACCAGTCCATGTAGATTGCGTGTCCACCCAACTGAGCCATTGCAACCTCAAAAGATAATCTAGTTCGGGTAGAAGTTTTCTGGAAAATCATAGCCAAAGACTTTCCCTCCAAAGCAAACTCGTATTCTTCCGGATTGTTCTTGATTTCCAAAGAACTATCAACAACGTCTTTGATCTCATCTGAGGAAAAATCTTTAAGAGTGATCAGATGCACGAACGACCTCTCCATTAGCTCCAGTAAATACTTCTGAATGTTAGACTGTTATATAAATAATCGAAAAAATGGACCAGGTAATCTTACCAACATATCTAGAGATTAATAGCAGAAGAATGCAGTTTTCAACAATTCTTTAAGCGCTAATATATGGGCGTCCCTTCGTTCGAATCCTTCGTAGCCTTCTCAAACACCTGTATAATCCGTTTTGTCACTGGACCCGGTTTACCCATTCCTATTGCACGCTTGTTAACTTCACGTATCGGTGCAACCTCAGCGGCTGTTCCAGTGAAAAACACCTCATCAGCAGTAAATAATTCATTTGGTGTGATGTTCCGTTCTATGACTTCGATTTCCAGCTTCTTTGCCAATCGAATAATCAATGCTCGGGTTATCCCATCCAACGCACCAGAAGAGACTGGAGGAGTTAAAAGTTTGTCATCACGCACGATGAATATGTTCTCACCCACACCCTCAACAACGTATCCAGCTTTGTCTAAACATATTGCCTCGTCTGCACCTATGTTATTTGCTTCAATTTTACCTAATATGCTGTTTAAGTAGTTAAGCGACTTCATTTCATGAGTGGCACTATCTACTGGATTCCGTTTCACCCAAGTTATGATTGTATTTATTCCATTCTCCACCTTCTCGGCAGAATGCAACTGAAGCAATGGCTCAGTGATTATGATAATCGTGGCTTTTGGACATTTTCTTGGATCAAGCCCCAAATCTCCGACGCCTCTAGTAACCACTAAACGGATGTAAGCATTTGTCAGCTTATTCTTTCTAAGAGTCTCCAGCACTGCTTCTGTAAGCTCAGCTTTGGTTAGCGGTATCTTCAAAAAGATTGGGTGAGCAGACTTGTAGAGCCTGTCTATATGTTCCCTTAGTTTGAAGACTACACCATTATAGGCTCTAATTCCTTCAAAAACACCATCTCCATACAATAGACCATGGTCGTATACGGAGATTTTAGCCTCAGATTTAGGGTAGAACTTGCCATCAATGTATATGTGAAGCTCTTTTGTCATGCTAAACTTTCCTCCGAAATGAAAACGTCAACCATAGACTATCCATTAGATATTTAAATTTTAATGTAACTATAGAATATCAACAGCGATTCAGTTTTTCCGGATTCTTTTTAATGACGATTGCCTCAAAAGGCGAATTGGGGTCTTTTGGATAGCAGTTTTGGTAGGGTCAGAGGCTTGAAGGGTTTATCTGCTGTTTTTTCGTTTATTTCTTTTATAAGCTCTTTGAGTTTCATGTTTCTAATCTGCTTTGCAGCGTTCCTATCTCTAACTGGCAAAACATCTGTGTTTACCTCGGTTTCACCAACAACTAGGATGTAGTTTACCCACTCCTTTTCTGCAGCTCTAACCTTCTTGCCTAAACTCAAAGATCTGTCGTCTACGTCAACCCTTATGTTGCAGCTTTGGATCTCTTTCAGTAGTTTCTCAGAGTAATCAAGATACTTTTCTGAAACAGGCACTATTCTTACTTGAGTTGGAGAGAGCCACAGAGGAAGTGTGGGAACTTTGCCTTTCAAAGAGTCTCGGTGAGCTTTCTCTAGTAGTGCATAAACACCCCGTTCGATGCCACCACTTGGACTACAATGAAGAACCAGAGGATATTGCTTATCGCCTTTTTCATCAACATAAGTCATATCGTAGTGTCTGGCGTTCTCTATGTCAATCTGATCTGTTGAGAGAGCGGAAGCTTTGTTTAAATTGTCAATGAAATTGAATTCCCACTTCAAAACAAAATAGAAAAAGCGTTCTTCCCACATCTCAACCAGTACAGGTTTACCAAACATTTTCACCATGGATAGAACAAAATCCTTATTCTCAGTATAGAACTCTTTTGTGACCCTTATCGCTAACTCGTAATCGTTATCTTTGTTCAGTTCCAAACCATTCTCTAGTATTCCCATAGAAAGATTGAACCTAACCAAAAATTCTTCTTTTGCTTGCTCTAAATCAGCAACCAATGCGTGGCAATCAGGCATAGTGAAGCATCTAAGCCTTCGTAATCCAGTTAATTCCCCGCTCTTCTCACGTCTAAAAGAATACTTAGTCAGCTCATAAATTCTCAAAGGAAGCTGTCGATAGCTAAATTGTGCATCATGAATCATTAGAAACTGACCGAAACAAGCGCTGAACCTCAAAAAGAAGTCCCTTTTATCTGAACACAGCAGATACTGTCTGGCAGGAAACCGCTGAAGATAATGAGCAATAGCCGGATGCTCAATATCATACATAATCGGGGTTTCAACTTCCATCCCCCCATAATCTATCACCCGTTCGGTTACATATTGTTCAAATAACGACTTAATCAAACGCCCCTTAGGATACCAACGCAGATTACCCGGATCACTTCCTGGTTCATAATCTGCGATTTCTAAACGTTTCATTAATGTTACGTGTGGAGGAACCTCTTGGACAGCTCTAACCTTCTTGATTTCGTATTTGCATAATTTCTCCAAGCTTTTGCATCCTTTAAACCGGAATTCGTCTACTGGAATCAGATCTCCTGATAGTTGTAGAATATACCAGTTGGATTTGAGTTTCTCCTCTGCCTTCAGGGCTTCACAAACAACTTCTTCTTTTGCCGCGTCAGAAGTAACAATTCTGAGGTGCTCAGCAAGAGGATGACCTTTAATTGAGATAGAGAATTTTTTACACCAGCCAAATGGTGCGGAGTATGTTTCCAGCCTCATCTCCTTGGCAATTTCCCTCATTTCTTTGAGGATTTTCAGAGCAGCAGTTGGTTTCGCCAAATTGCTGCTTAGATGCGCGTATGGATAAATCATAATTCGGTTAACTTTCAGTTGGTCTAGGGAAGCTTTGGTGTTTTCCATCGCTTTTATGGCAACATTTGTGTCGTCTCCTTCTTCGATAGCGACAAATAACACTGCAACTTCTTCTACCCGGTCTTGCTTTTTGTCAACTTCCTCAGCCATATCAATCTCTTTTTCTACAACTTCATACTCTATGAAGTTTGAATGCAACTGGAGTATCCTCAATCTATCCATCCAGCTTTAGGTTTAATTACAGCAAAAATCATTGAATAAAAATGAGGAAGTTGGGGCATTAGCCGCTGTGCCTCCATTTTTCAAGAAGCTTGTCCTTTTTGCTACCTTTCTTGTATTCTTTGTAGTGGTCTCTACAAAGATAAGAACGTCTGCTCTCCTCAACCTTCAAGCCTGCTGCACTAGCTTTTTCACGGGCAATAGAACGAATTGCATCTTTATCGCAGTTTTTGGCACTGCATTTTACACCCTTTGCTATTCGACCCAAACTACATCACCGAGCCTTAATATTAACCGTAGACTTGTGGCATATTAAACCAGCGCTCATTTAATTCTTTTGAATTTTAGGATGTAAGTTGAAAGGATTTGCTGGGACTTGCCAAATGCAGATGGGATCTATTAAAAAACGTAAGGTATATGAACTGATGCTGATGATACTTAATAACACCCGTTTAATTTATAATAAATGAGGAAAAAACATGCCAGTTAAGCGAAAATCTAGAGGCAGAGCAAAAGGTAGCAAAGGAAAAGGTTCACTAATTCAATGTCAAGGTTGTGGTCAGCAGGTACCACGTGATAAAGCGAAAAGGGTTTCACGAAGAGTTTCCTTGGTTGATTCTCTTCTCTATAAGGAACTTCGTCAACAGGGTACATATATTTCAAGTCGGAGCGAAACAACCTATTACTGTGTGTCATGTGCAGTTCACCGTGGTGTCGTAAAAGTACGCTCAAAAAATGAGCGAAGAACTGGAGCACCAGGAAGAACTTATAGACGTTAAAATACAAGTCAATTTTTTTCTTTTTTAGTTATTTTGACTTGTTGCGAAAGTAGATTGCCCGCTGAATAACAGTCACGTTTGTTAAGATAGCGAGGACAAGGATTCCCCAATTTAAAGCGTCCAGCCATATATAGCTGAGAAAACTTGCGGCAGCCAATATTACTATTCGTTCTGCACGTTCTGCCAATCCAATGGATTCCATCTTAACTCCAGCTGCTTCTGCCCTTGCTCGTGTGTAACTGACCATCAAAGAGCCAAAAATGGCGGCGATTCCCCATGAAATTTGGGTTAATCCTCCACAAATGATTCCCCATAAGATAATTGCATCAGAGTATCTGTCAAGAAGCGAGTCGAAGAATCCGCCAAAGGTTGTGGCTTGCCCATAAAGTCTTGCTATGGCTCCGTCTAGGGCATCAAGTAATCCAGAGGTAAGCATCAATAAAGGAGCCAAGATTAAAAGAAAGGAATGATTATCCCATTGCCAGTAAGAGATAGCAGAGAGCAAAGCTAAGATTATCCCAAGGACGCTGACGTGATTTGGAGTCAATCCTAATTTGTGGAATAATGCGGCTTCGGAAGTCAACCAACTTTGGACACTTTGTTTAAGTTTTGTAAGCATCTATCATAGTCTCCAGACTTCTTCTAGACTTAATGCTGAAAGATGATTAACAATTTTCGTCATCTCAATGTTTTGTAGTATATTATACATTTTAGTGAATTTTAGTAAGCTAATGCAACTCTTACAACGTTCACTGTCTGTTTTTCGCAGACTAGACATTTTCCATCTGTTCTTTCTTTGGTGTCTTCTGGAAAACCTAGCAGGCGAGCCCCAAGAGTCTCTTCTAAATTGTGACCACATTCGTCTGTACCACACCACGGTATCTCAATAATTCCAGCTTTCCGTTTAAGCAAACTTTTCGCCTCAGAAAGACGATTAACCCTGTAAACTCTTTCTCGTATCCTAACTTCAGCGTTCATTTTCAGATCAATAGTAATCTCTTCTGCAATTTTTTGCACAGCCGCCACTACCTCATCCATTTTCCAGGTTTGTTTTTTTAATGTGTCACGCCTAACAACAGTAACCACTCCATTTTCCAAGTCTCTGGGACCAATCTCGACACGTATGGGTACACCCCTAAGCTCCCAATAATAGAACTTATTTCCGGGGGTCAAATCCTTCCGCAAATCTAACTCAACACGGAGTCCAGCTTCTTTAAGGGTGGAAGAAACAGTTTCACATGCAGCGTTAACCTGCTCGCCTTTGTCTTTGTATGGAACTGGAACAACAACCACCTGTATTGGAGCAATCTTTGGAGGTAAAACTATTCCGTTGTCGTCTCCGTGGGCAATCAGAACGGCTGCGATTCCCCTTCCAGAAATACCATAACTGGTTGTCCAAATGTAATCCTGACCTCCATCCGGGGTTTCATAAGTTATGTCAAACGCTTTGGCGAAGTTCTGACCAAGATTATGCACCGTTCCTATCTGTAGAGTTTTGCCATCTGGACAGAGCATATCAAAAGCTATTGTGTATAGTGCCCCGGCGAATTTGTCCCATTCAGGTCTCCGAGAAACAAAATATGGAACACCAATCAAATCAAAGAATTGTTTGTAAAGCTCAATAGCTTGTTGTACCTGTTGTTCAGCTTCTTCATCTGTTGTGTGGCAGGTATGGGCTTCTTTGAATGTAGCTACCTCACGCATCCTTATGATAGGACGGGTTGCCTTGGTTTCGTGACGAAAAACGTTTACAACTTGATACATTTTTATTGGTAGGTCTGCATGGGATCGAATCCAAAGTTTCAGCATTGGTGCAATAACAGTCTCACTTGTAGGGCGCAATGCATATCTCACTTTAAGAGGTTCATATCCGCCGTGAGTTACCCAGAAGCATTCTCCCTCGAAACTCTTAACATGGGCAGCCTCTTGTGCTAGGGAAGTTTCGGGAATCAAGAGTGGAAATAGTGTTTCATCGTGTCCAGTGTTATCCAGTAAATCGCGTATGATTTGGAGGACGTTTCTTCGGATCTTAAATCCATAGGGCATCCATACTCCGCAGCCCTTGATTGGATACCGGTAATCCATTATTCCCGCGTTTATTAGCACATCGCGGAACCATTCACCGAAGTCTGTACTCCATTTCTGTCTTTTCACAGGCAAATCTTGCACCTTTAACCGTTATGTTGTATAATGTTGACTGTCTAATTAAAAACTGTACGATATTAGCCTATTGTGCTGAGGTTTTTTTTCCAGCCCAACCAATATCTAGCTGGTCTAATGAACTTTGTTTGGGAATTCCTTGCTCAGTCCAACCCATCATATCATAGTAAAGAAGCTTGGCCTTCTGCAGGTCTTTGGGATTTACTGATGTGTGGCTTAGAGCCCCTGAAGTTTTGGGTTGGAAGAATCTTGGTGGGAGCCAATCGTCCTTTTCTGTGAAGCCTTCTCTTAGGTTAAAGATTCGTGCAAGTGTGTTTCCTCGTTCTACCACTTTCATCAACTCAAAGGCGGTCGTGTTCCATCCAGTAACGCAACGAACAATCTCTACTTTTTGTATGACACTCCAAGGAGTGAAAAGGCACATAACAAGAAAGTTGTTGAGTGTACGCCATTCACCTACAATCTTGTAGAGTCGTACTTTTTTTGGTCCAAAATCTTCAACGGGAACTGCCTCTAAGATACCTAGACTATTGTAACTATTGGGAAGCTTAGGATACAGGAAAGTGTCATGAATATTGTGAACATGGTCTGCTCCAGTTGGCGATATTGTATAACCTAATGCTTCACCTCTTTTTAATCTGGGATCATGCATGGGAACCTCCTGTCCCTTAACGTGAACCGCGAACTGTTTTGCTCCATTTCCAATCTTTTCAGAAGCACGTTTGGTTCCCTCACCTAACAATTTACCTAATCCCTGTTTTTTGCCGATTAATTCAATCATTTTGAGCATGGATTCTGCGTTCCCAAAATTCAACTCTATGTTGCCTGTGTCTTTTTTGTCGAGTAAGCCATTTTCGAAGCACTCCATTGCAAAACTGATTGTAACCCCTGTGCTTATTGTGTCAATGGCGTATTTTTGACATAATTCGTTGGCTTTGCATACTGCCTTGAGGTCAGACACTCCGCAGTTGGAACCAAGAGAAGCTAAGGTTTCATATTCTGGTCCACCATATTCTGGATCAACAATCCAAGGTTTGGTTATTTTTACCTCTTTTTTGCAGGCAACAGCACAAGCAAAGCAAGTTCCCATTCCAACGCTAACAGTATCTTTTAAGGTCTCAGCCGAAATTGAATCCACTTCTAAGAATTTGCCATCTCTAAAGTTGTGAATAGGAAGATTACCTATTTCTTCGCCAGCATCCATTTCTGCACCTGTTCCATAAGTATGCAAAATGTGGGCAACGTTGTCTACGTTCTGTACCATCCATTGTGCGAGTTTTTTTAGCCGTTTTGGTTTTTTAACAGGAACGTTTGTACTTCCCTTAACTGCCACTGCCTTGAGGTTTTTAGAACCCATAACGGCGCCCATTCCACAGCGACCAGCAACATGATTCAGGTCATTAACTACAGAAGCATATCGAACTAGATTTTCTCCACCAGGACCAATCTGAGCTACTTTAACCGTTTTGTTGTCTAAATCTTTTCTAATCGTTTCCTGAGCTTTCTTAATCTCAAGACCCCATAGATGGGAAGCTTCTATAATCTCCACATTATTGTCTTGAATCCATAAATAAACGGGGTTTGAGGCTTTTCCTTCAACGATTATCGCATCGAAGCCTGCCCGTTTAAGTTCTGCTCCCCAGTATCCTCCTGCTTCGGCTTCTCCGTATGCTCCTGTGAGGGGGGATTTGGCTCCGACACTGTTGCGTCCGCTACCGCTAACTGGTGCACCTGTTACGGGACCACAAGCGAAAATTAGTTTGTTTTCTGGACCGAGTGGGTCGATTTTCGGTGCCAGTTCAGTGAGTAGAATATAAGAAATTAGTCCTCTGCCCCCAAAATAGCGACGATAAAATATCTCTTCTAGAGGCTCTATCAAGGTTTTCTCTTTACTTAGGTTGATCCTTAAGATTTTGCCTGTGAAACCGTTTTTCATTGTGCATCAGTAATTGATTGTCTTAAGTAATCCTATTAAATTCTTACATTTTAAGCCATTTGTTATCATTTTTGTTGCAGGTCATAATGTAAATGAAATGTAGGGATTTATGATACGGCTACATCTTAGGGCATATTCATTTTCCAGACAGCTTATGGTATAGTGTAGAGGAAAATTGCAGACTTTTATGTTGACATTATAGAATTTGTGATTCTATAGATACTTAAGATGCCGTGTATTTTTTTGAAAAAAGTTAAAACATCGGGTAATTACATGAATATCAGATAACCAAGTTGGAGAATTGATATTTGCTTGAAGAATGGATGCAGCAATTCGCACTTCAATTCGGTTACCTTGGCGTATTTATGATAAGCTTCATCGGCTCTGCCTCAGTGATCTTTCCTGTACCTTACACAATCGTAATTTTCTTTCTTGGAGGTATGTTAGATCCCCTTTTTGTGGCAATAAGTGGAGGATTAGGATCTGCTCTTGGTGAATTTTCTGGGTATGTGCTCGGTTACTATGGAAGAAAAATAGTAAGCGAGGAGCGACGCAGAAAAATGGATTACATGTTGCGTATCTTCGAAAAACATGGACCAGTAACGATATTTCTTTTTGCTTTAACGCCCTTACCTGATGATTTACTGTTTATTCCCTTGGGTGTAATGCGTTACCCGTTTTTGAGGGCATTTATTCCTGCCCTTTTAGGTAAGATCCTTATGACCTTTATCCTGGCGTATAGTGGTCAGCAATCCATCGAATTTATCCAATCCTTATTTGGTGGATCAGGATGGATAGGAATAGTGATCACATTTGTTCTAATAATTATTGTAATTATTGCGATGATTAAAATTGATTGGGAGCAACTTTTTGAGAAACATTTTAGCGACAAAAAAACAAACAAAGTATGAAAAGGTCATAAAAAACCGCTAACAAATCAGTTTCTCATTTTTAATTCTTTAGTTACGAAGATATTCTTCACTGTAACCCGATGGAATTTCTAATTAATTTTAAGCACAGGATAACCTCATATAAATATGAGGAAATATAGTTAATTTAATACAGTAGAATTTCATCAAAAGAGAATGAAAAAATGGCTCATTTGGCATTTCTCACTTATCTTTAATTCTACTGAAAATGATATTAAAAAAATGAAGGTCTTTGATTGTCTCTCTCTGGATTTCAATTTAAAATGCATTATAAAATTCTTCATAAACTTAGAAAGGCGGGAGCGACTTCAAAAGACAGCGCAGTGACGATTGGAGAAGCAGATTTAGATTCTCAAGAGCAAATGTGGTTAGATTATTTTGCTGGAGCATTTCTTGGAAAAATAAAAAAGACAGAGGATCGTCGATATTACATCCACTGATAAAAAGAGTTTCTAACTTTTTGAGCTAATAAGAAAAGATGTTTGCTGGTCTGAGGTTTTGCATCTCTATTCCGGGTATGTTTGGTTCTTCGAAAACGTGTAGGGCTTTGTTTATTTCATTAACGTTTCGGAGTGCCTTTAACCCCATGTCTGTAATTGCATAGACTTTCCGAGTTTTTCTCTTTCTATTAATAGATTGTTCTTTGATTAAATTTCGTTCAATCAGAAAATCTAGACATTCTTTTAATGCACTACAGTTTACGTTAGCTTTATATGTAATATGGGTTGGCTTTAATCGTCCATTGCATGCCAAAGCCCGAAGAATTGCGATGTGGATTTCCAATTTTGAGCGTCTCATATGCTGTAAACCGAATTCCACTATACGCAAGTATAGTTTATATTCTTTGAGAAGTCAAAATAATAATCAATATATGATTTTACCAATTAGCATTAAGTCATAATACAGTTTCTATTAATCAACGATAAGTAGTATTCATATTAATTTACAACAAGACATTTCAAGCTTCAAACTTACATGGCAATCTTGGATAGAATGTAACTGAAAAAAAGAGAATGGTATTCAACTAATTATGTACTATCCAAATAGATTAATTCTAGAAAACCTTAATTCACCGTTTTCCATCAAAATAGCAAGCCGGGGTAGCCTAGCCTGGTTATGGCGCCAGACTCATGATCTGGAGAGCAATCTCCTAAAAAATTAGGTGCCCAGAAGTCGCGGGCTCGACTCCCGCCCCCGGCACCATTAAAAAGTAGAAATATTGTATCGATTTTTTAGCTAAATATTTAAACTGCCCATTGTTTCAATGGTTAGAAACATTCAGGAAGTTGAATAAGACGGCGAAATGTAAACAATGTGGCGACGAGGTTGTTCTGCCATTTACTTGCAGTTACTGTGGAGGTTTCTTCTGCGGTGAACATCGTCTCCCTGAGAGGCATTCATGCCCAGAATCGTGGAGGGCTAAAGCTCCAAGGGATTCGCCACCTATTATTGCTGAGAAATGGTCCGAGACGCCTTCTTACGCGTATACTGTGTCTTACAAGCCAAAAGGGTCTAGAGTTTTCTGGTTTAGTAAAACAGAACTTAAGCACCTTGCAATTGGAGCGCTTTTAGTTATGGGTGTCGGCTTTTCCTACTTTTTAAGCATCCCAACAAACATTTTGAATCTAGCAATCCTATCAATTGCATTTACTTTGTCATTTCTTCTTCATGAACTTGCTCACAAATTCTCAGCACAATATTACAGCTTGTGGGCAGAATTTCGGTTAACTATGCAAGGAGCTCTAATTACTTTAATTTCAATTTTTCTTCCCTTCAAACTTATTTCACCGGGGGCAGTAATGCTAGTTGGGTCAGGAACAAGGGAAACTGTAGGAAAAACAGCAATTTCAGGGCCTATAACTAACATTGTCATTTCAACTTTATGCATTATAATTGCGGTTTTTTCGCAGTATCTCTTCTTGATTGTTGCTTTTATTAATGCACTTCTGGCAGTATTCAATCTGATTCCCTTTGGTGTATTAGATGGATTGAAAGTGTTCAGATGGAACAAAATAAGCTGGGCAATAACTTTTGCAGCAGCTGTTATACTTATTGTCTACACTTATGGTGCCATATACCTATAATGACTATAGCTATAATCAAAATAAAATAAATGGGTAAAAATTACAATAATTCTATACTAACAAAAACTTCTTCAGGCACACGAACCCTCATGATTCTTCGCATAACCCTTTCTTCCGAATCAACTATTATAATTCGTTTATGGATTCGCAGCTCCCAACGATCCCAAGTTGCAGTTCCTTGCCCACAAGGGGTTTTTCGTACTGGAACTTTAAGTCTCTTTGTAGGCAGAGGGTGTGGTCCAGTGATTTTTACTCCAGTTTTCTCAGCGATGAGTTTAAGTTCTTTACACACATCTTCAAGCTTTTTGTAGTCTGTGCTTGTGAGCTTGATTCTCGCTTTTCTTACCATCGCCAAGATACTCCGTTAGATGTTGCCTTATCCTCTTTCCGCGTTTTAAATACTTTTTCCCTTTCAACTAGATTTTAGATGTAATACTCCAGAAATACCTTTGGGTTTTAAGGTTTTGGAACTTGTCATTAGTTCCTTAGATAGGAAGAATAATACCTAATCCGCCAGTGAGCAGATAGCTTGCCACCACATAACCTAAGATGGCGCCTGTGCACAGGAATGGCAATCCAGCTTGTGGCTTTCCCTTAGTCACAAGCAACATAAGAGCTGCAAAACCGATAAGTGTACCAATCATAACAGAGAGGGCTATAAGTAGGCCATTATCTGGGATGCTGTGAAAAGAGGCTGCGACAAGAATTCCTGGCATCACAATGTCGCCTAAACCTAAGAAAAAGGCTTCTCGTTCTTCTTTGGCTTCAAGTTTCTCTTTCAGTCCTTTTGTTTCTGTCAATAAAGAATATTTTCGTGTTTTTGGCACAACTAGCAACACAGGTAACTTGAGATCCATAACTGCATCTGCAAGATCAATCATGTGTTTTGTTTTATAAACTGAGATCGCGTCATAAATTGCCAAACCAATTAGTAAAACGATTACCAGAAAAACGCTAAGAGAAATGCCGAATAATCCAATAGAGCCTACACCAATGATAATACCACATAGATCTATCACGTACCATTCAGGATACTTTACAAGCGCCAAAACTAATATTGCTGCAGCGATCACGGAAAACAATATGGACAAATTTCCGGTAACCACTAAAGACGAAAGGGTATAAAATACAAAAAATGACGTATAACCAACTGATCCCAAGATAATAACCTGAATGAATTGTTTTTTCCAAAATTTAGCAATCAACAATATTGTAATTGTTACAAATAACATGATCACGAAAAAGACAAGCAAGTTTTCCCAATTGTTCGGATCGTTGAATACTACTAGATCTGCCGCTTCAAAGGGTCTAGTTATCAACATGGAAAGAAGGTGGATTACAACGAATAGCCCACCCATTATGAACATGGGAAAAACAGCTGTATGCTTTTCTAGTTTTTCGTTGGACATTGCTTCAATAGAACACTGGTACTGACTTATAGAGTTTTTTTAAAAAAATCCAAATTTTCTGAATATGATATTTTGATTTATCTGAGTTTAGGATGAGTTAAAATTAACCCTCAATCCCAATGCTGAGTATATTAGTCGATTTAATAAACCACTTTTGTTTGGGCTATGCGGTCGCTATATTTTTGTAGTAGGTCTGTTGAAGTTAATATGCCTCCAATTATGTCCAACAGCAATAGGAGTCCATGGATTTTGCTTATGTTTCGTATGAACGCTTTTTCAAGGTTTATTTTTTTGTCTGTTTTTGTAACAACCTTGAGCCCGAGCAATTGCTTCCCGATTGTGGTCCCATACGCATTCTCCGCAATAACGAAATAAAGAACTGAAAGAATACCCATTTCAAACGGGAAACTGATTATATTAAAGAACGAAGTGGGATTTGCAATGAATATTGGAAATAGAACAAGAATAAGAACAATTGCAGTCCCAATACTTACAATTATGGAATCTATTATGTAAGCAATGACTCGTTTTATCCAGTGTTCTTGAAGGTGTTGATCTTTTCCAAACCTTTCAATAACTGAACTCTCTGATTTGGTCTCAAAGTTAACAGCGGCTCCACAACTTTCACAAAAATTTGAGCCCTCAATTAGTTCTTTTCCACACTTTGAACAATAAATAGAGAACACCAACTTATAGCTCTCCAACGTTCTTATCTTTTAAAGATTATTATCCAAATTACTTTCATCAATCAATTTTGTGCGCACGCATGAAGCACTAAATACTTATGAATTTGGGGTTAGATGTGAAATTTTAGTTTTCACGTTTTGTCTAATTTGCAACTAACAAATAGCTTTATAATATATAAAAAAATGGAAAGAGAGGAGATTTTATTCCTCCTTTCTAATCTGGCGGCTTAACCAGATAAGTCCTATGATAATTGCTGGAATTCCAAAGATGATTACGCTCCAAACTAGTATTGTAATCATTGAATCTACAACATATTCCAGAGTCCAAGATGCAATGGTAACATCCCATTTTCCGTCAATGTAAACCTTGATACAGAATGCGATAAAAAACAGAAACGATATTCCGCCTCCACCGTTTTCTGTACGAGAGGGTTTGCCAAAGAATTCATATTCTTTTCTTTCCGCGTCAGGTATTTGTTTCCACCATAACCAGCCTACTATTGCTGCGATAGCTACAGGAATTCCAATGAGTAAAAGTTCCCAGAATACCAAATGTAAAATAAATGTCACTAAATGTCCCATTGTCCATTGACCTAAAAGCATAGGCACCATACTGGTTGATTGAGCCTCATCTATAAACCATAAATAAACTAGAATTGCTCCAATTGCTGCAAAAATGGCAGCCATTATCCAATAGACAAGCATATTCCAATGTTTTTTGAAGAATTTTTTCCAGGCACCAGAGTCATTTTCTGTCTCAGTTTCTTCTGTCATAAATTATCACCTCCAATAAGGCTTAAAAAAAATTATTATAACAAATGGTATTGATTTATGTATATAATTTTTTTTTATAGTGGAATTGGGGATTAAAATTTAGCCCCAAACCCAAACATATAGTTCCTCTTACCCCAATACGTTTTCTTCTCTTCCCACCTTTACTCTCATATATCCGCTCTCTTTACCATACCCTCCTAAACCAAATCACAACACCAACCAAAACTATGAAATTTGAAAAGTAGAAGTTTGGAATAATATTAATAATTTTGAAAAAATAGGGGTTTGCTGAGGGCCCAGCAGGATTAACTATTAGGAATGAAAAAAATGCCTGAAAGTTGAAGAATAAACGTACAATGATGCCTTACTTTTCAGTGAAAAATATTCTTGTATTTCTGGTTCAAAAATTTGATATAAGACGCAAGATGTTCTTGTTGTGGGAATTTACGTTGAAGATAGTAGACATTTTAGAGAAACTTTCGAACGCAGATGGTGTAACAGGAAGAGAAGACGAAGTTCGAGACTTGATTAAAAACTTCCTGAAACCGTATGTTGACGAAATTAGGGAAGACAAACTTGGAAATTTGATTGCTTTAAAAAAGGGGAAAAATGACTCTCCAACAGTTATGCTTGCAGCTCACATGGATGAAATTGGGCTCATGGTGAAGAACATAAAGAAAAAGGGTTTCCTTCAATTCGCGAAGATTGGAGGAATCGATGACCGCGTTATTTTAGCGCAAAAAGTTACCGTTCATACAGACAAGGGTTCATTACCTGGAGTTATTGGCTCTAAGCCAGTTCATATACAGAAGGAAGAAGAGAAAAAGAAGGTCATCGACGCGGATAAATTATTTATTGATATCGGAGCCAGAGACAAAGAAGAAGCAGAAAAGATGGGCGTTCAGGTAGGTGACGTCGTGAGTTTTGACACAAAATTCGCTCGAATAGGCAATGGTATTGTTTTGGGCAAAGCTTTCGACAACCGTGTAGGATGCACTGTTATGGTCGAAACCTTGAGGAGATTAAAAAAGGTAGACTGTAATATTTTCGCTGTAGGAACAATTCAAGAAGAGGTGGGTTTACGAGGCGCAACCACAACCGCCTTTCAAGTAGCACCTGATATAGGAATTGCCTTGGATTCAACAGTTGCAGGAGATATGCCTGGAGTAGGAGAAGGAGAGGCTCCAGCAAAGATGGGGGATGGACCGGTTTTAACAGTTGCAGATGCTGGTTTGATTGCGCACCCGAAGGTTTTACGGTGGCTTATTGAAACGGCTAAGGAAAACAAGATTCCGTATCAGCTGGAAACCGGAATTAGAGGTTCTACGGATGCTGCGAGAATTGCGCTAAGTAAAGAAGGGGTGCCAAGCGGAGTAATATCAGTTGCAGCTCGTTATATTCACAGTCCAGCAGGAATAATAAACCTTGATGATATTGAAAAGACTATTCAACTTACAGTAGCAGCAATAGAGAATATACAAAAATATTTTTGATTACATAGAAAAATTGGATTTTGAGATGAAAAAACGTTTTAGGTTTTTAGAACATACTGCCGACGCTTACGTTGAAGCATATGGAACCAACTTAGAGGAAGCTTTCGAGAATGCAGCAGCTGCGATGACTGATGTGATGACTGAGTTAGAGAAAGTTGAAGCAAAAAACGAGGAAACATTTGTAGTTGAAGAGCAAGATGAGTCTGCTCTTCTGTACAGTTGGCTTGAGGAGCTTCTCCTAGAGTTTGAGTTGAAAGGAAAACTATATTCCCATTTCGAGGTTTCGAGAATTGAAGAAACATCCAAAGGGGTAAGGTTACATGCTAGAGCTTGGGGAGAAAACTACGATTCAGAGAAGCATCCTTCGAAGGTGGGGATAAAGGCGGCAACATATCACCAGATGGAAATTATTAAAGAACAAAATGTTGTAACACTCCGGTTCATTTTAGACATTTAATTCTTTTGTGTAATATTGGTTGTTCTTGTTGAGTAAAACATAAAATCTTATTTTTCAAGAATTGATGTAAGTAGTGTTCTTGTGTCTAGAGTCGGAAATCTAGCATTATACAATTTCTTCTATACTTTTTTATGTCATTACACTTTTTGAATGATTTGGTGTGTTTGTGCGCAGAGTTTTTGTGTAAAAGCTTATAGATTGGCAGTTAGAAAGACTGTGAATGCCGGGATGGCAGAGTGGATAACGCGCAGGCCTTGAGAGTCTGTGGTCCCTTGGACCGCGTGGGTTCGAATCCCACTCCCGGCGCCTGAAACATACGAGAGCCTTAGGTTTACTAAAAAGAAAAATTCAATTCTTTTATTTTTAGCAAATAATCAGGATTGTAAATATTATTAATATTAGAAGTTGTTGAACATAGAAAAAACAATATATGGTCAACAACAACTTTCTTTAGCTTATTAAGTAAGCCAAACGAGATATCAGATCGGATAATATTTTTTTGTTATCAAATTTATTACTCCAGATTTATCGGACCCTTTTCCAAAGATGGGCATTTTTGGGATCAAAAACAAAGTTTAGCATAAAAATGACCGAAAGCTTCAGAAACATCTTCCTCAAACTTATATACAACATTAAAAAAAAGGAACGTGGTTGGAGAAGGACAATTCGTGAATTCTGAGCTCTTAGCATATGCGATTGCAATCGGGGCAGTTATAGTAGCTGCGATAACATTCTATATGATGAGAACTGAAAAGAAAAAAACGGACACAGAACCACAGGAATTATCTGAATCTGTTGGGATTCTGCCGTTTAAAGGAGAAAAAACAGTCACAAAATTTGACGCTCAAAAATCGCAAAAAGAGCTTAGCCTATTAGATGTTGAACAGGAAATTGTGAGTTTTGGGATTCGACGGATCTACGAAGCTCAGGCCGAAGGAAAGATAACCGAACTGGAAAGAGAACGCCTAGCCAAAGAATACAAAATGAGAATGGCGGAGATTAAAGATTCAATTAGCGAAAACGAGTCAGTTGTGGCTCTTCACGAATTGGAGTCTATGCAAGAAAATCTTATCAAATTGTTTAATGATCGCTTCGACGAAATAAATAAAAAAATTGGGGGTTTGAGGGGGAACTTAAATATCCAACCTAAACCCGAAATCCCCAAACCTTCAACAACTACATCAAAATTGCCTTCTTCTCAACCTGAAAAAGTTATAAGAGAAACAAGGAAGCCGTCAAAACCGAAGAAAACTGAGGCTGAAGAGAGAATTGACCAAATTAAATCTGAAGTAGAAAAGGTTTTGGAGCGGCTAGGGCAAATGGAAACTGAGGCCTAAGAAAGTGAGTTGGAGAGAAGAAGCAAAGAAACAGGTAGCTTCTGAAGCAGTTAAACATGTTAAAGATAATTTTATCGTAGGATTAGGTAGCGGAAGCACAGCAGCTTATGTAATTCATAACATTGGACAAATGATACATCAAGATGGTTTAAAGATTCTCGGAGTCCCAAGTTCCAGTCAGGCCATGCTATTAGCGGTGCGTTCAGGAATTCCCTTAACGACGCTCGATGAGCATCCCACTATTGATTTAGCCATAGACGGAGCTGACGAAGTTGACAGGAAGCTGGATATGATAAAAGGGGGGGGTGGAGCATTAACAAGAGAAAAAATTGTTGCCTCAGCAGCGAAAAAGGTTGTCATAGTTGCAGATGAGACGAAACTAGTACAGAAACTGGGAACAACTTTTCGTGTACCAATAGAGGTTTTACCATTCGCGTTGGGTACAGTTACTAAAGGCATAAAGGAGCTTGGGGGAGATCCTCTTTTGCGAGAAGGCAAAGGAAAGGTTGGTGCTGTTGTCACAGATAACGGAAACTATATTGTTGATGTGGATTTTGGTCCCATCGATGATGCTGAAGATCTGAATAAAGGTCTCAAATTTATTTCAGGAGTGATTGAGACAGGAATCTTCCTGAATATGGCAGACATAGTTTACTTAGGTAAAAAAGAAGAAATAATCAAACTGGAAAAGTAAATTTAAACACGAATTTACATTATCAAGATTGAGAATGAGCAACGTTCTTAGCTTTCATATCAAATTCTAAGTCATATTGTTACTAGCCAAGTTCCGACAAACATTAATGCTATTGCAGAAACCTTCAAAATAACAACTTGTCTGTTTATCTCTTCTTTGAGAATTTTTGGAACAAAGACACTCAAAAGAAGCATGTAAATGAAAACAAAGAAATGCTGCAAACCAGACAGGGCTGAAACCAAAGAAACATAACCCAAAGATGTGGCTATCAAAGAACAGATTACGCCCAAGACGTATGCACCTTCACCTGCAAATGCCACAACAAAGGTTCTAAATCCAATACCTGGAATAGTTTCAATGAATTCTCTACGAGGCCTTGAAAAACTTAACAAGACTAATATTGCGAAAAAAGAGCCAATGATCATCCAAAAAAATATCGACCAATAGTCCAAGTAGTCTAACAGATATTTCAGCAAAATTGTGTAAACCGAAAGAATAAAACTGAAAGGAATCATCAACTTAAACACAGATGACAAAGATTTGCCGTTTCCAGATTTCCTATAAGAAATCACAATTGACGTAACTACAATTAAGGCGATGCCAAAATATTTTTGCAAACTTAAGATTTCATTCAAAAATATGGTTGACAAGAAAACAACAAATATCGGTATAAACTGAAAAAGCGGAGTTATTCGCGAAATCTCCTCTACCATAAGAGCTTTTGTGTAAAACCAAAAAGCCAAAAGAGGTAACAGACCAACGGCCATCGCAAAAAGAACGTACGGAAAACTCAAACTGATAGGCGCAACAAAGTAGATTATAGCACCGAAAAACAAATCCAAAAAATTCAGATAAGAAACCAAAGAATAATAACCATGAAACTTCTTTACCATAAGAAATTTGTTGAAAACATTATTCAATCCCCAAAATGCTGGAGACAACAAAGCAAATACAAGCCAATCCATAGCTAAACCAAACCGCAACTTACAAACTCGCTGATAATATCCCATAAACTATAAAACATTTCCATAGTAGAAACATTAGAAGCTTCTTTGCTGAAAATTAGCTTTTTCCTGAAGTTTTTTTCCTCAGGTTTCTTATTTAAGTCTGGTTGTGACTGAAAAAACTTTTAACTCGCCTAACACTCCAATGGCTTAATGAAAACTCTAAGGCAAAACGAAGAAAAATGGCGAAAGGAATGGGAAAAAGCCAAAATATTCGAGGCTGATCCAGACCCCAATCTGAAAAAATGCATGGTCACATTTCCATTTTCCTACATGAATGGACCATTACATGTGGGTCATGGTTTCACAGCTACCCGTGTTGACGCTTATGCCCGATTTAAAAGAATGCAAGGCTACAATGTTTTATTTCCTTGGGCTTGGCATTGGACAGGTGAAACAATAGCAGGCGCAAGTGAAAGAGTGAAAGCTGGAGATGAAATATTGATCCGAGCTTTTAGGGACGTGGATGGGGTTTCAGAAGAGAACCTTAAGAAGTTTGTTGACCCGGTTTTTATGGCTTCATATTATACAGATGAAAGTAGAGAATCTGTAAAACGTCTAGGTTTTTCTGTGGATTGGCGACGCGAATTTCACACAACCTCACTTTATCCAACATTTAGCAAATTTGTTGAGTGGCAATGTGAACGGTTACGAGAAAAAGGATACATAATAAAGGGAACATACCCAGTAGTCTGGTGCCCACATGATCAGAGCCCAACAGGAGATCATGATCGGCAAACAGGAGAAGGTGTCATAGCTGAAGAATACACCCTAATCAAATATCGTATGGAAGATGGAAGCATTCTACCTTCTGCCACTTTTAGACCAGAAACAATCTACGGCATAACCAACATTTGGATAAATCCGGACGCAGACTATGTCAAAGCAAATGTTAACGATGAGAACTGGATCATAAGCCAAACAGCGGCAAATAAATTGGCAGAACAACTAAAGAAGGTAGAAATCCTAGACACATTTAAGGGTAGAAATATTATTGGAAAACAGTTCACTAGCCCTCTTAGCCCCAGAAAAATGTTAATTTTGCCAGGTTGGTTTGTGAGTCCAGACAACGCAACAGGAGTAGTCTATAGCGTTCCTGCCCATGCACCTTTCGACTGGCTTGCCTTAAGAGACCTGCAGAACAATCCTGAGCTACTTAAAGAGTACAATATTGACCCAGCAGAGGTTAAAATAATACAAGCCATCTCACTGATCAAAGTAGATGGTTTCGGAGAGTATCCTGCAATCGAGCTTGTAGACCAGATGGGAGTTAAAGACCAACATGATCCTAAAGCAGAAGAGGCAACAAAGGCACTCTATAAGAAAGAGTTTCACGGGGGCGTGCTGAAGGATATCTGCGGAGAATACTCAGGAGAAAAAGTCAAAAAAATTAAGGATATTTTAATTCAAGCTTTCAAGGAACAGAACATAGCAGACTCAATGTATGATTTGCCTGAAGAGGTAGTATGTAGATGCATGACACCCTGCATAGTCAAGCTTCTCGAAGAGCAATGGTTCATAAAATATTCTGACCCAGAATGGAAAAAGAAAACCAAAGAAACCTTAGAGCAAGCAGCTATTTATCCGGACTCAGCAAGACAATGGTTCCTAAACATTATCGATTGGCTTAAAGAATGGCCATGCGCAAGAAGAAGCGGTTTAGGAACAGCGCTACCTTGGAGTCCTGGTTGGATTGTTGAAACTTTAACCGACTCAACAGTCTACATGGCATTCTACACAATAAATAAGCATTTGAAAAAATATGAAATAAAAGGTGAACAGCTGAGTTTCGAGGTTTTTGATTACATCTTTTATGGACAAGGAAACCTGGAAAAAATTGCCCTACAGTCACAGATTGACAGCAAAGTCTTGGATGAGATGCGTAGCGAATTCCTTTATTGGTATCCTGTAGACTTGAGAGTTTCAGCAAAAGAGTTGCTTCCTAACCATCTGACTTTTTTCCTGTTCCAGCATACAGCACTCTTTCCAGACCATTTACCTAGAGGAATTGGTGTCAATGGTATGTTAAGCATTGAAGGAAAGAAGATGTCGAAATCGCAAGGTAACTTTGTAACTCTCAAGGATGCCCTCAACGAATTTGGAGCAGATGCGACACGCTGTGCTTTGCTTTTAGGGGGAGAAGGAATGAATGATCCGGATTGGAGAAGGGAAACGGTTGGGGATGTTCTAACTAAGCTTCGTGGTTTCCTGAACTTAGTTGACAGCATAATTGACTCAGCAAAAGAACAGATTAACGGACATCTAGAGGATTGGTTAATCAGTACGCTACAGCACAGAGTTAAAATTGTATCAGAAAGTATGGATGTACTCAAGACACGAACTGCCTTAGAAAATGGCTTTTTTGAGATATGGAATGACTTCCGATGGTACCTTCGAAGAAAAGGTCAGTTCAGCTCAGATGCCCTGAAAGATGGACTGGAAACGTGGATTCGGTTGCTGGTACCTTTTGCGCCTTACATTTGTGAGGAAGTATGGAGTAAGTTGGGACACCGAGACTTTGTTTCATTAGCGGATTGGCCAGTTTATGACGAAACTAAAGTTAATGTCAAAGCCGAAGAAACAGAAAACCTGATCAAAAACGTGCTTGAAGATACCGCAAATATACTTCGGGCTACTAAGATCATACCAAAAGAAATCTACTATTATGCTCCCGCTTCTTGGAAGTGGAAAGTCTACATGAAAACACTTGAGAAATCAAGTCAAGGCAAAGTTGCAATTGGTGATCTCATGAAGGAGCTGATGGCTGATCCGGAACTAAGAAAAATGGGAAGTAAAATCGCCAAATTCGCCCAAGAAATCACTCAAGAAATTAATCGGAGTCCTGAGGATATTAAAAGGAAGCAACTTCAGATTAAATATTTGGATGAAAACGATATATTATCAGAGTCTAAAGTTTTCTTTGAAAGAGAGTTTGATGTTCAGCTTTACATCTATCATGAGAGCGATCCACAGATTATTGACCCACAAAATAAGGCAAGATTCGCTAAGCCATATCGACCAGCGATTTATATCAAATAATTAATTAAAAAAACCAGCGCTAGGTAAATGAAAGAATATATCTAGCCAGTTCTTAGATTATTGGTGATTCAATGGACCCGTGGCCTAGTCAGGATAAGGCGTTGGACTTCTAATCTACGGAAGAAGAAATCCAACGACCCGGGGTTCAAATCCCCGCGGGTCCGCCAACCACAATTTATATGGCTATTCGTCTAGCAAGTTCTTTTCCTAAATTGAGAAATGAATGCAAAAAGTTGTAATTATTATGTAGTTTGAACTAATATTTATGTTCAAAAATTTTTTTAATGTGGTTTTGTTTGAAAGATTGTTTTCATTTGTATACGGAAATTATAAATCTGTCTAAGTCAAAATAGGTAGCTTGCACACTCACTTATTGAGTTGTTAGTGTGCAAAGAAGTGATAATAACATGAACACACACGCAGAAGATCTGAAACTTCGATTAATGACAATTGAGTTACTTCGAACAGCCAAAAAAGAGTACACCTATCGAGAGCTTTCCGCCAAAACTAACTTGCCTGTGACAGTTTTGAGCAGATATGCCAAAGGTCACGTTCTGCCAAACGCTGAACGTGCTAAGGAATTATGGGATGTTTTGACAAAACTTGTTGGCTTAAAATCTGAATTACGTAGACGAATAAAGTTTAACTCGGCAGGATACTTTAATAACACTTGGATAATCGGTGACCATAATATTCTTCAGCAAGCAGCCCACCATGCGCTTGCGACCTTTGCTGGTGGTCGTGTTACAAAAGTTTTGACTGCCGCTGTTGACGGTATACCTCTTGGAGCTATGGTCGCGAACGCTTTGGGTGTTGATTTGTTGATTGCTAAACGAAACAAGGAGGTTGGAGTTCCAGCTTTTCTCGAGGAAACTTATGTTTTGCGCGGTTCAGGTGTGACCATGACTTTGTATTTGCCTAAGGAGGCTTTGAAGCGAAGGGATAGCGTGCTTATTGTAGATGATATGATAAAGTCTGGGGAGACTCAAGCGGCTTTAGTTAATTTTGTGAAGAAGGCTAGAGCTGAGGTTTCTGGAGTTTATTCTCTTATTGCTGTCGGAGAAGATTGGCGACAAAATTTGAAGCTTCCTAAGGGAAGCCCGGTTGAAGTTGTAATAAAAATCAATAGCACACAGTAATCATGAATTATTGTTGCCTATTGGAATATTGTATGTTGGGGGACTTTGGGAAGCGTAGGTAGGGAAAAATGAAAAACCCTTCACGACGTTACCGCGCGTGAACGCTCCCCATTGTCACTAAAAGTTTTTTTGAGTAATTCAAGTAATTAAATAGGATGTTTACATCCGAATACATTGTCTTGCATTGTATGACCACATTACTGGTTACCATAGAAGATTGTTTGGAAGTGTATTCTCTATTTTCGGAGAAAACGTATTATCGAAGTTTATCAACTCATTTTAATTATTGGTGTTGATTCATGCGAACCATAGAATGGAAAGACGGCGTTGTAGAGCTTATTGATCAAACAAAGTTACCCAATGAAACTATTTGGGTGAAAATAACTGACTATGAAAGTATGGCTTCTGCAATTAAAGAGATGAGGCTACGGGGAGCTCCCCTAATTGGCGTAGCAGCTGCGTATGGATTGGCATTAACTGCTTTTCACTCAAAGGCTGAAACAAGAGATGAGCTTTTAAAGGAACTCGAAGAGTCGGCTGCGGTCTTGCGGAAGACTCGTCCAACTGCTGTGAATCTCTTTTGGGCGATTGATAGGGTAATGAAGAAGGCTTGGGAGACTTTGGGAACTAAGAAAACTTTAGCTGAATCCGTGATTGCTGAGGCAAATACTATGGCGGATGAGGATGTGAAAACCAACCGAAAAATGGGTAAACATGGAGCTGAACTATTAGATGATGGCGATACTGTTCTCACTCACTGTAATGCAGGCAGTTTGGCTACTGTCGATTATGGTACTGCTTTAGGGGTTATCCGAGCTGCCATCAAAGAAGGAAAAAACATTAAAGTCATCTCCTGCGAAACCAGACCAAGACTTCAGGGCGCAAAACTCACATGTTATGAACTAATGCGTGATGGCATCCCTGTGACTTTGATCAGTGACACCATGGTGGGCTATGTAATGTTAACTGGGATGGTGGATAAGGTTATAGTTGGTGCTGATCGTATAGTCAGGGATGCAGTTTTGAACAAGATTGGAACATACAATGTGGCTGTTTTGGCATTCGAGCATGGAATTCCGTTCTATGTTGCTGCACCCATGTCAACAATGGACCAGTCCAGTTCTTCAGTTGATGCAGTTATTGAAGAAAGAAATCCAATGGAAATTACGAATGTGGGTTGCGAGAGGATTGCACCTGAAGGAGTTAAGGTACTCAATCCAGCCTTTGATATAACTCCCTTAGAATATGTGGACGCGGTCATAACAGAAGACGGAATACTAATTCCAGAGGTTACTTTGAAACAAAAAAGAAAAGAGTAAAACAGACCTGCTCCTGTAGAAACATGACATTTTGGAGAGAGACAAACCCTGGCTAAAAGAGAATGCAATCAAAAACATTGTGTAAACAATGCAAACGGCTACTGTCAATTATGGGTTAGACGATGGCTTGGAATCTGCAGATTCAAACGTAAACCAAAACATACACAAACTTAAGTTATTGAATCAAGAATTGCAATTCCAAGAATAAAAGTTACTTTCCTGTTTGTGTTCCACTTAAAATTAATAATCCAAAAATATTTGTTTGGTTTTGGATTTGGGTCTAAAAATTAACCCACATGATTTCATAAAACAAACTATATTTAATTAATAATATTTTTTGGTTTGTAATGGTTTGGATCTTGAACTACTTCTAATTTGTTGTTATCAGGATCTAAGAAATCAGCCACTATTCCACCCCATTTCATCTTAGTGGGTTTCACAGTGAATATTACACCCTTTTTCTTGAGATTATTATATAGTGAGTATATATCATCAGTATCAAAGACTATTCCTGTCCTTTTTTTTCTTTTTGATTTTTTTCCTGTTGCGAATAAACCAATTTTAGCCAAGGGTTCAGCTGGACCAACTTCTGCATGGTTAAACTTTCTGGCATCAAGAGCAATTTCTAATCCAAGGGTTTCATTATAAAACTTCAAGGATCGCTCTATGTCTGATACTCGAATCATAGTTAACCAAAGACGAGTAATTCTGCCCTTATGTTTATGCATGTTTGCACCTAAGATAGAAATGGAATGATTTTACATAAAATATTTTAGATAATAGCTTTCATTGGGTTTGGGGTTAAAAGTCAACCCTTTTTTGCGTGGTGTGGTGTTATTTTTTTCTGTTTCTGCTTTTTAGGAGGCTTTTGTTGATTCCGTCTATCATTGCTTCGACGCTTGCCATTACAATATCTTCGTTAACTGCCCTTGAAGAAACAACGTTTCCATCTTTGTCTTCAACTTTGATGATTACTTCTCCGATTGCGTCTGAGCCGCCTGTAGTGGCTTCTATTCGATATTCCTTTAGCTTAACATTCACTAATGGTGATGTCAGTTTCTGCACCGCCTTTATTGCAGCGTCTACTGGACCGAAACCCGTTTCCGAAGCCACATACTCCTTTCCATCTAATACAAGACGTACCGAAGCTGTTGGAATAACCCCTATTCCAGTGACAACTGAGAAACCAGCTAAGTCAACAATTCGTTTCTCTTTAACAACCTTCCCCATTACAGCACGGGCTATAGCCAACATGTCTGCATCAGTAATCTTCTTGCCTTTGTCACCTAGTTCCTTAACTGTTTTTACGACCTCTGCAAGCTGTTCTTTAGTTGGATATAACCCAGAATCTTCCAATTCCACACGTATTCCGCTGGTTCCAGCCAATTTTCCGGCAACTAATTTCCTTTTTCTTCCAACAAATTCTGGCTTAATTGGCTCAAACGTGGAAGGCGCAACCGTAACGCCACGCGTATGAATACCAGACTCATGCGAAAAGGCGTTCTCGCCCACGATAGCCTTGTTAGCTTGAATCTGCATCCCAGTTAACTTGGCAACAAGTCTCGAAGTTTCATAAAGCTGCTTAGGATTAATACCAGTCTTCTTGTTATAGATTAAACTAAGGGCAACTGCAATCTCTTCAAGTGCCGCATTTCCCGCCCTTTCTCCTAAACCATTAACCGCAACATGAATCTGCTCTGCTCCTGCTTCAACCCCAGCCAAAGAGTTTGCAACAGCCATACCAAAATCGTTGTGGCAATGCACACTGATTGGCACTTTAACCACACTCTTAACATCACGAATCAACTGCTGCATGGTTGTGGGAATCATAATCCCCACTGTATCCGGAATGTTAATTCGGTCAGCCCCAGCCTCTTCTGCTGCTTTACAGATTTGCTTTAGAAAATCTCTGTCTGTTCTTGAGGCATCCATCGGAGAATACTCACAGACCAAACCGTGACTCTTGATATACTCAATCGAATCGATGGAACTTGCCATTACCTGCTCAGGTGTCATGTTCACTGCATACTTCATCTGAACCTCAGAAGTAGAAATGAAAGTGTGAACAGCATCAACATCACAGGCTATGGCTACGTCAATGTCTTTTCGTTTTGTCCGAGCTAAACCGCAAACTTCAGCGGATAAACCAAGCTTAGAAATCTCTGAAGCAGCACGTTTCTCTCCCTCAGAACTGATTGGAGTACCCGCCTCGATGGTGTCTACACCCAACTTGTCAAGTTGTCGAGCTATCTCAATTTTCTCTTCTGTGGTTAATGAAACACCTGGAGTTTGCTCCCCATCTCTCAATGTAGTGTCGAAGATTCGTATGTAATCTAGGCTTTTTGTTTCCATGTTTCCCCCTTCCATCTCAAGTTTATGTGTTACTCTTTATGATTTCTTTGGCCATGGCCTTCGCCATCTCTATGGTTTTGGCATTGCCACCGAAATCTGGAATGGTTATTCCTTTACGCAATGTTTCTGTAACTGCATCCTCTATCGCCTGAGCTGCCTTCAAACATTCCTTATCATCGTATTTTTCGCCCAGCCATTCAAACATCATTTTCGCTGAAAGTATCATGGAACAGGGATTAGCTGTTTGTTTTCCTGCCCTGTTAGGCGCTGAACCGTGAATTGGCTCAAACAAAGCAAAGTCGTCACCAATGTTTGCTCCAGGAGCCATGCCCAAACCGCCGATAAGCTGCGCTGCCTCATCAGAAAGTATGTCACCAAACATGTTTGGGGTAACGAAAACATCAAACGTTTCTGGTTCTTTGATTAAACGCATTGACGCAGCGTCAACATACAACTCATCAAACTTTATGTCTGGATACTGTAAAGCCACTTCCCTGCAGGTTCTCGCAAATAGTCCACATGTCTTTTTCATGACATTTGCCTTATGAATTGCAGTAACACGTTTCTTATCGTTTCTTTTTCTGGCTATCTGGAAAGCTTTCTTAGCAATCCTCTCACTGTTCTTTTTCGTTATGATCCTTATGCAAATAGCAGCGTCTTCCATCTCAAACTCTATTCCCTTGTAAACGTCCTCAGTGTTTTCTCGGACAAAAAACATATTGATATCAGGCTTCAAGCTGGGGATCGAAGGGTATGTTTTAATCGGTCTAAGATTTGCGTATAAGTCAAACATTATTCTCAGCTTAACTATAACGTCTGCTGCTGTTTCTCCAACTGGTCCCTTCATGCATGCGTGAGAATTTCTGATCACTTCTACGGTTTCTTCTGGAAGCGCTACTCCAGTTTTTTCATAGCATCTGTCTCCGGCTTCAACCTGGATTATATCTAAGTCGATATCAAACTTCTTTTGAACTGCATTCAATATTTCCATTGTTGCTTCTGACAGTTCAGGTCCTATCCCGTCTCCGGGGATCAAAGATATTCTGTATTTACTCATTCTGTTTCAAATCTCCTTTTCAGATGTTTAATTAATCCTCCATCGTCAAGAATTTCCATGATGAACTCTGGAAGCTTGGTGGCTTGAAAAATAGAGCCGCTTGTTTTGTCTTTAACCTTGCCTGACTCCAGATCAACCGTTAATAGGTCTCCTTCTTTGACTTTGCTTGAAATACCAGCACAGACTAGAACAGGTAACCCGATGGTTATTGCGTTCCTGTAGAAGATACGCGCAAACGATTCAGCCAGCACACATTTGACTCCAGAATACTTCAGTGCGATTGGTGCTTGTTCTCTACTGGATCCACAACCAAAATTCTTAGCTCCAACAACGATTACGCCTTTAGCTGCTTTTTCTGGAAATTTGGAATCTAAGCCTTCCATGGCATGTTTTGCCAGTTCGTTTGGATCTGTGTGAACTAGGTATGGTCCTGGCAAGATAACATCTGTATCAACGTTATCTCCAAACTTTAGTGCGTTTCCATTTATGGTCAACTTAATTCACCTTCTTTCCTGTTTTTGTTGGGTCTGTGATTTTGCCAGTTATTGCTGACACTGCAACTGTTGCAGGTGATGCCAGATACACAAAAGATTTTGTGCTCCCCATTCTTCCGATAAAATTCCTGTTTGAGGTGCTTATACAAACTTCTCCCTCGGCTAGAATGCCCATATGCCCTCCCAGGCAAGGACCACAATTTGGATTGCCAACTGTTGCGCCAGCGTCCATGAACGTTTTTACCAATCCCTCATTTATAGCTTTCAAGAAAATTTCCTGGGATGCAGGAATAACAACCAAACGTACTCCCCTAGCTATTTTTTTGCCTTTCAGCATTTGAGCCGCTATTCTTAGATCTTCTAACCGACCGTTGGTGCACGAACCTATGAAAGCCTGATCAACCTTCACGTCCTCCACTTCAGATACTGGTTTGACGTTATCGACTGAGTGAGGAATAGCTACTTGAGGCTCTAATTCTGAAGCGTCTACATTCACAATCTTTTCATATACTGAGTCTGAGTCGCTTTTAATCGGATTAAAAGGTTTATCAGTTCTGGATTGAACATAGTCTAACGTTTTCTGGTCAGGTTCGATTAAACCTGCTTTGGCGCCCATCTCCACAGCCATGTTAGACAACACCATTCTGCTGTCAATCGTCATATCCCTTATCGTGGAACCCACAAACTCTAGGCCCTTATAGATTGCACCATCAGCACCAATCTTACCTATGATATGCAGGGTCAAATCTTTGGCTGATACCAATTCCTGCAATTTCCCGGTTACGTTTACTTTGATGACTTCAGGCACTCTAAACCACAGTTTACCTGTTGCGAATACAGCAGCCATCTCTGTTGAACCTATACCTGTGGCGAAGGCACCGAATGCTCCATAAGTGCATGTGTGAGAATCTGAGCCAACAATCACCTCTCCTGGTCTAACATGACCTTTTTCGGGCATTATTTGGTGGCAAACTCCTCCTCTGCCTACATCATAAAAGTTTTCAATATTCTGTTCTTCAGCAAAGTTTCTTACAATCTTATGTAAGCCGGCTGATATTACCGAGCTGGCTGGAACCAGGTGGTCTAGGATAATGACGACTTTATTGCGGTCCCAGACTTTTTTTGCTCCAATCTCGCGAAACGATTTGATTGCTAAAGGACCAGTTAAATCGTGGGTCATTGCCACATCGATGTTTGCTTCCACTATCTCCCCTGGGGAAACCTCTTGTTTTTCTGAAGCATTAGCTAAGATTTTCTCGATTATGTTCATGATACGTCACCTTCAATCTGACATTTACTAATAAATTTATCCACTAGGAAATATTCTGGATTCAAAGAATCTAATGAATCAAAAGCGGTTTTAAAAAAGGCTGTGCTAACAAAATTGAAAATATTTGAACACTCTTTAGCCTTGGAGGAAACGATCCCTCAATTTTACAACCCTTAGCAAGAAATTTGGTTACGACCTTAAAAAGTTTTAGGCATCAAATTAAATCCTGATTAATTTAATTACGTATCACCAATATGCCTTTTATTCCAAACTCTTTTGTTTTCCAAATTTTTATGATTCCAAAAAAATCAACTTCAATCAGACTGTCTTTTGGGTCTTACACTATAAATCGAAAAAAATATTAACTGCAGTTTTTTCATTCATTTCCAATAACCTAAACGCGAACCAATTAGAACGTGATTTTATGGATCAAAAAGACTCCAAAGAACCTCAAAAGCAAATCAAAGGCTTGGAGGAACGCCTAACTCTGGAACAGGAAAAGGCACAAGATTACCTAAGGCAACTTAAGTATCTGCAAGCAGATTTTGAGAATTATCGGAAACGAACAGAAAAACAAGTTCAAGAGTTAACTTTTCGGTGTAACGAAAAACTAGTTGCTGAATTGTTATCAATCATTGATGACCTTGAAAGGGCTCTAGATTCTGGAAAAAAGTCTACTGATCCATCGGCTCTTTTAACAGGCGTTGAAATGATTCACGGAAACTTGGTACGCATGCTCAAGAAAGAGGGGGTAGAACGTATAGAAGCTTTGGGAAAGGCTTTTGATCCAAACTTTCATGAGATAGGAAATAAGATACCCCGAAGCGACTGCGAAGAAGGATTAATCCTTGAGGAAGTCAGAAAAGGATTCGTGTATAAAGGACGAATCCTTAGACCATGCATGGTTAACATTTCTTGCTTAAAAGATGAAGAGGAGAAAATCGATGAGTAAAAACGAAAAAAGAGAAAAAATATTAGGAATAGACCTTGGAACAACCAACTCAGCTGCGGCTATAATGGAAGCTGGCAGACCGGTAATAATTCCCAGTGCGGAAGGACCTACTCTTGCTGGTAAAATGTTTCCATCAGTGGTAGCATTTACCAAGGATGGACAGCTGCTTGTGGGTGAACCAGCAAAACGGCAAGCTGTCACAAACCCGGAAGGATCCATCTTTGAAATAAAGCGAAAGATGGGAACAAACCAGAAAATCACAATCCGCGGAAAAGACTATACGCCACAACAGATTTCGGCATTTATTCTGCAAAAAATAAAAAGGGATGCAGAAACGTTTCTGGGCGAAAAAATCAGCAAATGTGTAATCACTGTTCCTGCCCACTTTAATGACAACCAGAGACAAGCTACTAAGGACGCAGGAGAGATCGCAGGGTTTGAGGTTTCCCGTATAATTAATGAGCCAACCGCAGCTTCGCTAGCTTACGGTCTGGATAAGCTTGAGTCAGAAATGAAAATTCTTGTTTTCAGTTTTGGTGGTGGAACAAATGACACGACAATCATGGATTTTGGTACAGGTGTCTTTGAAGTATTATCCACTAGCGGAGATACTCAGCTTGGAGGAACGGACGTAGATAAAGTAGTAGTCAACTATCTCTTAGACGAATTCAAGAATAAAGAGGGCATCGACCTTAGTGGTGACCCGATGGCATACCGCAGACTCAAAGAGGCAGCAGAGAACGCGAAAATCGAGCTTTCCACCCTTTTAACTACAGATCTTAACCTTCCTTTCCTTACATCTGACACTGCCGGACCAAAGCATCTACATATTACTCTTACTCGTGCCAAGCTTGAACAGTTAGCTACACCAATTGTTGAAAGGATTAGAGATCCAATACTCAGAACATTAAAAGACGCGAAACTTGAAACAAAAGACATCGATAAAATCATTTTGATTGGCGGACAAACCAGAATGCCTCTTGTCAAAAAATATGTTGAGGATCTGCTGGGAAAAAAGGCGGAACGCGGAGTAGACCCAATGGAATGTGTTGCCGTAGGAGCATCTATTCAAGGGGGTGTATTAGCCGGCGACGTTAAGGATCTACTATTACTAGATGTTACACCACTGTCTTTAGGTGTAGAGACTCTAGGTGGCGTTTCCACAAAAATTATAGAACGTAATACCACTATCCCAACAAAGAAAAGTCAGATATTCTCTACAGCAGCAGATTCCCAAACTGCGGTGACCATCAACGTTTTACAGGGAGAACGTGCGATGGCACACGACAACGTGTCATTAGGAACATTTAACCTAACAGGAATTCCACCTGCACCAAGGGGAGTTCCCCAGATTGAAGTTTCCTTTGACATTGACGCTGATGGAATACTAAATGTTTCAGCCAAAGATTTAGCTACCGGAAAGGAACAGAAAATCACTATCACAGCATCAACAAAACTATCTGAAACCGAAAAAGAACGTATGATGAAAGAATCTGAGCAATTCGCTGAAGAAGATAAGAAAAGGAAAGAAGAAGTTGAAGTGCGTAACAATGCTGACTCTTTACTTTACACCGCTGAAAAAACAAAGAAGGATTTAGCAGATAAACTCAACAAAGATCAAACACAAAAGATAGATGATGCAGCAGTTAAACTGCGTGAGGCTCTAAATGGCGCTGACATAGAGAAGATTAAAGCCGAAAATGAGACATTTTCGAAGGTGCTACAAGAGGTTGGAACAGTCATTTACCAGCAGGCTGCAGCAGCTCAAGCATCAGTTCAAAAACCAGAAGAAACAACTGAAGACGGAAAAAAGGTTGTTGATGCTGAATACGAAGAAGTAAAAGACGAAAAAAAACCTTGAAAGGTTCATCTTTAGGCTGATTTCCAAATGACCACAAAACGCGACTACTATGAAATCCTAAATGTCTCCAAAGATGCACCAAAAACGGAAATCAAAAAAGCCTATCGAAAGCTTGCTTTGAAATATCATCCGGACAAAAATAAATCTCCAGAAGCTGAATCTCAATTTAAGGAGATATCTGAAGCATACGCTGTTTTGTCTGATGACGAGAAACGAAACCAATACGACCGTTTTGGGCATGCAGGAATAAACGGAAGATACACCGCAGAAGACATCTATGGAGGAGTAGACTTTGCGTCAATATTTAGGAATGCAGGTTTCGGTTTCGAGAACGTCTTTGATATACTATTCGGGAGAGGGGGACAAAGGAACAGTAGAAGAGGTGCAGACCTCAGATACGACCTAACCATAACATTAGAAGATGTTGCTTTTGGCTTAAAAAAAGAAGTTCAGATTCCTGGTTTTGAATCTTGCAGTACTTGTGGAAGCAGTGGAATAAAACCAGGGTCTGACTCCAAAAGATGTCAAGAATGTGAAGGAACAGGCGAAATCAAGCTTGTTAGAAGCTTCGGTTTTATGCAATTCGCGGAAGTTCAGGTATGCAACAAATGTCGCGGCAAAGGTGTACCTCCAGAAAACCTATGTGGTGTGTGTAAGGGTGCAGGTGCAATGGAAGCTCTGCGCAAGATTATGTTAAATATTCCAGCTGGGGTAGATGATGGATTCAGTCTAAGACTTGGTGGAGAGGGAGCACCTAGTAATACGCCTGGCCAGAGAGGGGATCTATACGTTGTTTTACATGTCAAACCACATAAGCTGTTTCTCAGAAGAGGAGATCACATATACCATCAAACAAAAGTCAGTTTTCCTAAACTAGCTTTAGGAGCAAAAGTATCTATTCCAACATTATATGGCGAAACAAAACTGAAGATACCTACTGGAACCCAAACTGGAACATTATTCAAGCTAAAAAACAAAGGAATACCTCATTTTCGAGGATTCGGAAAAGGAGATCAGTTTGTCGAAATAACCGCAGAGACTCCTACAAAACTCTCACGAAAACAAAAAAAACTCTTCGAAGACCTGCAAGAGGAACTCAAAGATTAACTGGTATAATTGGCTAAAGATTAAAATCTGAAGACATTATGATAGGCTGGTTAGGTAAAGTGATTGAGGGTTTTAGCGTTGGATAAACCCGAGCTTGAGACTGAGAAGAACCAAGATACTGAAATGCCTGTTGGGGCTTCTTTAAAAGAAAATTCGGTAGATATCCAGTCACCAGAAGGGGTAGAAGAGTTCTCTCTAAAAGGCTACGGTGTCAAAGAAGAAGGCAAGCTTCTTCTTACTCTATATGAAGCCCTGTTTCTTCTCGGCAAAGGAACGATAGAAATCAAAGACGAAAAAACAGGAAAAAAAATCGCCTTTCAAGAACTTTTAAAACGTTTCCAATCAGTCGATAAAGACGCTTGGGTTAGATACCTAATTTATAGGGACCTAAGAAGCCGCGGATACGTGGCAAGGGAAGGTTTCGGATTGGGAATAGACTTTCGGCTATATGAGCGAGGAGATTACGGAAGAGGAACTGCAAAACACCTAATTTTTGGCATTCAGGAGGGCCAACCAGTTTCTGTAGAGAAACTGGCACGAACTCAACGTTATGTTCAAAACTTGAAGAAAAACTTGGTTCTTGCTGTTATTAATCGTCGAGGTGAAATTGTCTACTATTCTCTTTCAGAACTTAATCTAAAGTAAAGTTTTGGTGAATGTGAAATGTTCAATACTGTTCGCGGAATGAGAGACTTATTACCAATTGATGCTGAAAAAATGCGCTATATTGAGCAAGTCTCCAGAGAACTTTCTAAAGTATACGGTTATGATGAAATTATTACTCCAGTTTTGGAATCATATGATCTTTTGGCAACCAAAACCAGCGAGGAAATCCGTGAACGAATGTACACGTTCAAGGATTTAGGTGGCAGAAAAGTAGCTATGCGCCCTGAATTCACAGCCTCTATCGCTCGGTTGATTTCCACCAAAATGCGTAATGAACCAAAACCAATGAGGTTCTTTTCGGTAGGAAGCTTGTATCGCTACGACGAACCACAGTATGGACGATATCGAGAGTTTTGGCAATCAAATTATGAGCTTTTTGGTTCAGATAGACCCGAAGCAGACGCCGAAATTCTGATGCTAACCAACAACCTTCTAGAAAAGTTGGAACTCAAGAACTATCGCTTCAAGATTGGACACACAGGAATCCTTAGAGGAATTCTAAATCAAGAAGGATTAGATGATGAAAAACAAAACAGTCTTAGACAGTTGCTAGACAAGAAAAGCTGGGAAGAAGCCCTCGAATTTGCTCAGGATACAGGCGTTTCACAGCAATGTTTAGTGGTATTAAAACGGCTCATTGAAACAAAGGGTGAAGATGCTTTTAATGTTCTTGAAGGTGTAAAAGAAACCGTCGCGAAATATGAGGAAGCGGTATGTGCCGTAGACAATCTCTGGAAAATAATTGAGCTAATAAAAGATAGCGGAGAACAAATTGAACTTACTGTTGAGGCAGGATTCGCTCGAGGACTAGAATATTATACAGGAATGATTTTTGAAACGTATGTTCCGGGTCTCGATATTGCATTAGGAGGAGGAGGACGCTACGATAGGCTAATCGAAATCTTCGGAGGAGAACCAATTCCAGCTGTTGGAGTAGCTCAAGGAATTGACCGAATCGCGTTAGCGCTCACCAAACAGAAGGTTTCCACAAAACTTCCCAAAAAGAAAAGCCTTGTGGTAATCTCAGTGAAAGAGGTTACTATGGCGAAGGCACTGGAAATATCAAGTCTGTTAAGGAAATCTGGGTTGCTTGTGGAAGTCGCAGTAATGGGACGTTCTATCTCAAAGGCTTTGGCAGATGCCAACAGAAGAAAAGTCGCATATGCTGTGATTGTTGGTCCAAAAGAGCTTGAGCAGGAGAAGGTTGTTCTGCGAGAAATGAAAAATAGCACGCAACGAACTGTTCTCATAAGCAAGCTTACTGAGGAGATATTGGCAGACTAAAATCAGAATGGTTTTGTTTATTTTCGTTTCTTTTTTTGACTGTCCTAATCAGCTTGGAGGATAATATGTATGCTCCTGCAACCCATGCGAATATCCCTAGAATAAATGATAAGATCCATACTGCATTAGTAAAGGGCACCATAGCAGGGTAGAGATCAGAAAATACGAGATAAGTTTTTGTGTAAGTGTTAAAGAACCAGTGTAGAATTATTGATGCTTGAGCGCCATATAGTAGATAACTTAATGCAATAACAAACCCTGCAAACGTAGCAGAGGTTATCTTTCCAATCTCCCAACTGTTCCCGGGATCAAAGTGAGCTAAACCAAAAATTATTGATGTAAAAATAACCACACCCCATTCGCCTAAGCTGATTCCTTGTATGATACCATATTGATTAACGGTTTTTTCGCCAACCATACTCTTGGCTTTATCAGGGAACAGAATCGACGCAAAGAGAAGTTTCAGCTTTTGTTTCACTGAAAACGTTATTGACGCTCGTTTAAATACGAAAAGATAAAAAACAAGGAAAGCTCCGATTGGAATTAACCGAAAACCCACTTCCTCAACTACAGCAGAATATGACAAATCCACAAATGCTAAGAAAGGGTCGCTACTCGATACTGGAGGAGTACCTGTTGGAATTCCTCCTGCTTCTTGAAAACCCTGAATTGCTACAACACCGATTAGTGCCATGCTATTTATGATAGGCATAGCGAAGAGGCAGCTGCTGAAAAGTTTTTTAGTTGGTTGAAAAAGGCTCTCTTTGATTACTGTATGGAAGTTTTCTCTAAATTTCCAAGCCGTAATGAAGCTTAAACTGAAGATACTCCAGATTGCAAAGAATATCACATTTAAGTTAAGTCCCACTGGAACATCTGCGCTTATGTTAAATAACCAGATTGGTAGAGTTGACAGGTGAATTGTGCCAGTGGTTAGTCCTTGTGGAGTGAAATAGAACAACGCTGGACCCAAAACAATAGCGAACAGATACAAGAATATTGTAAACAATACTGCGACTAAAAGAAACATTTTAACGAAAATTTTCACGGCATCAGACATAATAGGAGTGGCTCCACAACACACTAAGGACTAAAGATAAATTAACTTGGCCATTAGAACCGAATAAGCTAAATAAGGATAATAAAAGTTATCCCGTGATTAAACCTATGATATTATTCTTAATTGTTCTAAGGAATGTGTGTTTAATTTTTTCGGGTTCCTTGAGACCTTCAAGTTGGGCTATTCTATGGTAAGCTGGAGGATGCGGGTCAAAACGAAACCATTCTGATCTGCGGAAACCTCTGAACTCTGGTTCCCTCTTATTAAGGGGAAAAAGTCTTTTGAAACCAATCTTTTTCAAAGCTTCCGCCAACACTTTTGGTTGACCCATTACTTTTGCGGAGTCAAGATCAGCTCTACCTTCTAGGAACTTTCCAAAGAAGTAAACTAATCCGATTGCAACTATAAAGTAAACCCAGAAACCTATGAACCCAAGGACTGATAAATAGGGCAAGACCACATAAAAACGTATCAAGAACTCTAAACTGGACATAGAGGACATAACCAATGGATCATGTGCTTTAAGGTGACTCATTTCATGCCCGATAACACTGAACAATTCATCCTCTTCGAGTTGAGTCAAGATTCCGGTTGTTATCATCACTGTTCCTAAACTTACCCCTGGACCAGCCGCGGCAGCGTTCGGAATTATAGTGTTTCGTACCACAATTGTTGGCATAGAAAGCCCAAATTTTGCAGCAGCTTTTTCTACAATCTGGTAAACGTTGATTCTTTTTACTGCAAGGTTTTCTGATTTGCAGTCTATATCGTAATCTGAGAAGATTTCGCTGGAAATTTGGCAACTAGGTTGTTTACCAGCAGCTATTGAAATATCGTGAATTTTTTTTCTTATTTCAGGGATGTTTCTAGCGTATTTTTCTTTAAAGTCTTTGAACTTTTCAGGTGAAAAGCTGTATTGTAACAGGATTATTTCTTGTTGATCCTTTGTGATCCTCCAGTCTCCCGTTTTTGCGACGATTTTTCCTGAGAAAATTGATAATGCGAAAACGAGAATAACGAAAACTAATGGGCCGTAGATACCGAATACCCAAAAAAATGCAAATGTTAAGGTTGTTAACAAGACATATAGAGGTAACATTGAGTCTGTGAAGATTCTGCCAATTAGACTTCTGTTCTCTTTTTCTGGAACTATTTTTTCGTCTGGCGTAAATGCGAGATAAAGTGTAGTTTTACTGATTTCTTCTTCGAACAATTGAACAATAAGAAACAGATCTTCATAAAGTTGATCGAGAAAAACTTTTTGAATACCCGAGTCAGAGAGCCTCATTATTACTTTTATAGGAACAGCTGCTTGGACTACCACATCTACATATTGTTGTGTTTTTGGGACCAGAACTCTGTAACTGAGGCTTTTCTTTTCTTCAGATACTTCTACATTTTTGAAATTCCTGTATTTTTGGTGTTGAAGCAGATAGTTGCGCTTCAGGAATTCCGGGAGAAATTTAGCATTTCCTGAAGAAAGTTCAGTATCGATAGTATATTTTAACTCGGTTTTCTCTGTGACCGTTTCAGGCATTCTAAACCACTTAAAATTTAATGCTTGAAGATAGGCGCATTCTTCTATTTCTTCGTTGCTAATTACATTTTTTTAATAATAAAAAATATTTATTGGTATTTTGATTTAACAATTTATAGTCCTTTTCTGTGTTACCTGTATATTTTTGATAATATGCAATTAAAAAATTAGTTTTTAATGGCGGGCGGGACGGGACTCGAACCCGTGACCCCGAGCTCACTCCCTATTCCCTGTTAGGAGGCATACACCGGCTTGAATAACCGTTCGTGCCCTATCCAAGCTAGGCTTCGGTAAAAGGCTTAAAAACCTTCTATACCCGCCCAGATTTTTTCCCGCCAAATTAGTTCTTGCATGTTTACTGTTATAACCATAACGCCAAAACAACACAGTTCCCTAAATTAACTAAATTACATTAAGAGTCCAAACTTATTTGTCAAGTAACATTTATGTCGAAGTTGCTGTGTGAATATTGAGGATGGCGGGGGTACCCGAGCCAGGTCTAAATAGCGGGTCAAAATTAGATCCCCTAGGAAAAGGGGGAGGACTTAAGATCCTCTGGCGCAGGCCTCCACGGGTTCGAATCCCGTCCCCCGCACCATCAAAATTTCTACGAACTAAATATCAAAGGTACATGATATAACCGAAAGAAATAAAGAAGAACCACTTACTATTTGCTCAGAGTATAAAGAGAATGTGATCACATGGGCAAAATCAGAGTCGGCATAATTGGCGTAGGAAACTGTTTCGCGGGTTTAGCTCAAGGAATAGAAATCTACAAGCGAAACAAAATCCAGAAATTAGGGTTAATGCACGAAAAAATCGGAGGCTATGGCCTAGAGGACCTAGAATTCGTTTGCGCCTTCGATGTGGGAGAAAACAAGGTAGGAAAACCACTAAACAAAGCTATATTTTCAGATCCAAACTACGTAGATTGGGTTGAAAGTGTCTCAAACTGCACCTCAAGAAAAGTCAAAGAAAGCCCAATTCTTGATGGTGTAGGAATCTATGTTGCAAGTATGATTAACCCATTAAACCAAACAAAAACTGAACAAGAACTAGAAAAAGAGGCAATAGAGGAAATAGAAGCCACAAAAACCCAAATCCTAATCAATTACTTGCCTGTTGGAAGCCAGAAAGCTGTAGAGTTCTGGGCAAAAATCGCCCTGAAAACAGGATGCGCATTCATAAACTGCATGCCCGTCTTTATCGCATCCAAAAAAGAGTGGCTCAAAAAGTTTGAAGATGCAGATCTTCCAATCGTTGGAGACGATGTTAAAGGCGTAATTGGCGCAACAATAACCCATCGAACATTGGCCAAACTGTGTATAGATCGAGGAGCAACAATAGATCGAACATACCAGATTAATGTTGGCGGCAATACAGACTTCGCAAACATGCTTGAACGGGAACGTTTGGAAAGCAAAAAAATCTCTAAAACAGAAGCCGTTCAAAGTCTAATTCCAAAGGACCAGCGCCTAAATGACAAGGACATCTACATTGGACCAAGCGACTTTATTCCGTTTCTAGGTAATACTAAACTGGCTTTCATCAGAATAGAAGGAAGAATGTTTGCGAATGTTCCTTTCAATATGGAAATACGATTAGATGTAGATGACAAAGCCAACTCCGGTGGAGTAGCAATTGACGCAATCAGATGCGCACAATTGGCACTAGACAAGGGAATCAGTGGAAATCTAACATATGTATCCGCATACTTGATGAAGCATCCACTGGAACAAATGGGTGATGAAGAAGCTAGAGAAAAACTCGACCAATGGATCGCTAAACTGGAAAATCAATAGCAGAAAAAAATTGCTCAACAAATCTTCTTCTTATTCTTATTTCCTTTGAAATCTTAAGAAGAAGTTAAAAAAAGGTTATAACTCAACCTAGTTTTTCAGATTGTTAAAGAATGTTTGCGGTATTTGAAAAGTCCTGGAAATATGTAATATGTAGACCCTTTTATCGCGTACCCAAGAGACTTTGCAATATCATGACCATCACTAACTCTGCTTATTGTTCTTGTGAAGACTCCAGCACATCTTTCATATGAAATTCTTCCTAGTCTTGACATGAACCTGGAAATTTTATGATCTTCAGATACTCCCAACTCAGAGTCGTAGGGACCATACCCATTTTTGAACAACCTATAACCAACATCACGTAACAAAGCCATACTACATCCAGGGACACTAGCTCCAACTACAGGGATTCCTAAAATTTCTATGGTCGGAAACTTCAAGGAAAGACGTGTTAACAAATTTGCACCCATTATGCCAAATCTTCTTCCAATATTAAGGCTATCTCGTGGTCTTAGAGAAGGAACGGTAGCAACGATATCTTTTCTCTTAAAAGCAGAATACATCACTTCAAAATAGTTCTCGTATTTGTCTAATTCAGAAAAAATGTAATTTTCGTCCATTTCTGTTCCTGTAGAAAAAAGGGAATCTATATCATGAAAAACAATCATCTTTCCTTTGGCATTTTTGAATCCCAAATTCCGTCCTATAGCAGGCGTATCCCACTCTGGATATTTTATTATCCCCGCTTTCCATAATTCCTTTCTATATTTTTCGTATTCAACTGGAGAAATCACTTTTGAGTCACATATTTCTGGGAACTCTGCGTTTTCTCCTGCATCAACAACCAAAAATTCGATTGAATTATGCTTTCCCGTCTTCTCCTCAAAAACCTTCTTCGCTATCTCCCAATTATTGAAAGTCTCATCTAGGGCTTTTGTGTCTCTCTCGCCTCTTCCTGTTGTTATCACTGAGAAGATGGGATTAACCATAATCTTTCTATGAAACAGTAATGGTTATTATCAGTTTTGTAACGATCAAACATAGGCTGAAACACCAAAGCCACCTTTAACAAACAAAAAACTCCAAAAAATATCGCACCTGCTTTGAGAATAAAATCAACATCGAATTCTATGAATCGTTTCAAGCACAATGCTGTAATATGTAATAAAAAGATGAATACAAGGTATAATTTGATTCTCCATAACACTTTAAAAATCTATTAACAATAGCTAGCTTCCTAGACGCGATTCAGAAGACCGTTTACACTACAGGATAGAAAAGGAGACAACATATGCCGAAGGCTTCGAAAAAGGAACTGCTAAGGTTATCCAAAGATCATAAAACGCAACTACTTATCAGCAAGTTTGTTAGTGACGAACTCGGTACATTGACTCCGACTTTTGACCCAAAGCAAGGTTTCAGATATTCGATTGTTGATGAGATAGTTGGCGATCCTTCGGGTACTGACTTTTTTTTGCAGAAATTGTTCGATGGGGGGGTTTTAGGACGGAAGCTTTACGATAAAATTGTTCATTGTCCAACCTGTAATTCAGTGAACGTCTCCACACATTATATTTGTCCACACTGTAAATCGTTTGATATTAAGAAGAGCGCCTTGATTGAACATATAAAATGCGGATACATCGACACTGAAGACCACTTCCAGAAAGAAGACAAACTGGTTTGTCCTAGGTGCAACAAAGAATTAATAAACCCAAATTTAGGCTACCACAGAGCAGGAGTATGGTGCACATGCAATCAATGCACCAAGAGTTTTGACATCCCAGTTCCAACCCATTTTTGCCGCGAATGTGAAGAAAATTTTACTTTCGATGAAGCCATCTACAAAGATGTTTACTCCTATACTTTGACCCCAGAAGCCGCGAAAGAATCCAATCTAGGCTTCATTCTAACAGTTCCGATAATTGATTTCTTAGAAAATCTGGGATTCGAAGTAGAGAGTCCTGGTTTCCTGAACGGAAAATCTGGAACCCGTCATATGTTTGACTTAACCGCTGTCTCTGCTGGAAATAAAAAGAACACAACCGCGATTGATATAGTAACTTCCACGGATGATGTCATATCTGAGCAATCGGTGATCTCAATGTTCGCCAAAATTTTCGACACTACTCCAGACAAGGCTTGTCTTGTTGCAATTCCAAAGATGAGCGAGAATGGTAAAAAAATGGCTTCACTCTATAAAATAGACTTGGTTGAAGCCAAAGATCAGACTGCAGCGTTAGAAGCACTGAAGGTTTGTGTAAACAAATAAGTTAATTTCCGGAAAAACAGAGAAAAAAGTTCTTATTTCTATCTTACGTCGAAAACAAAGTGAAACCATTTTTTTCTTTTGTCCTTTTCCAGAATAATTGATCTAGTGTTGTCTGGAATAAAATTCAATGCAAAATCGATGAGGTTTTGATCCATTTGTGGCTTCTTTAACCAACAAAAAACTTATAACAGCGTTATAGCTTAAAACTGAGTGGACGATAGAACGAAAGAGGAAAAAAAATTGCCTGAACAACAGAAAAAAGAAGTGACAACAACATTGAATATTCACAACTCAATCCTAGACGAAATAGGAACAACTCCTCTAGTTCGCCTAAACAGAATAACTAAAGATCTAAAATGTACTGTTCTGGCAAAACTTGAAGCTCAAAATCCAGGCGGAAGCATAAAAGACAGAATAGCCCTAAACATGATCCTAGAAGCAGAAAAACAAGGCCTAATAAATAAGAAGACCGTGATAATAGAACCCACAAGTGGAAATACTGGAATTGGACTAGCAATAGCAAGCGCGGTCAAAGGCTTTAGGCTAATACTTACAATGCCAGAATCAATGAGTGTAGAACGTAGACGACTCTTAAAAGCATACGGTGCAGAACTAATTCTAACTCCAAAAGCAGAAGGAATGAAAGGAGCTGTTAACAAAGCCGAAGAAATTGCAGCACAAATCCCCAACTCGTTTATTCCACAACAATTTCAAAATCTTGCAAATCCTCAAATCCATCGAGAAACAACTGGTCCAGAAATTTGGAAAGCAACAGAAGGAAAAGTTGACATTTTAGTCGCAGGAGTTGGAACTGGAGGAACAATAACTGGAATAGCCGAATACATCAAACCTCTTAAACCAGAATTTAAAGCAATAGCCGTGGAACCCTTTCAACTCGCCAGTTCTCAGTGGAGGAAATCCTGGACCCCACACAATTCAAGGAATAGGTGCAGGATTTATCCCAAAAATATTGAAACTGGATTTAATTGATGAAGTGATAAAAGTAAAAGATGAAGATGCAGTAAATACAGCGCGTAGTCTTGCTAAAAAAGAAGGGTTACTTATGGGAATATCTTCTGGAGCAGCCACTTTTGCAGCATTGCAGGTTGCTAAAAGGACGGAAAATGAGGGAAAAATATTGGTCGTAATTTTACCGGACACTGGAGAACGATATCTTAGTACGTCTTTATATGAAACTTAGATTAATTGAAGACATGAAGAAAAAATGGTAAAAAAGAACGAGCCACTTAAATCAAAAAGTTGCAAAAAAAACCATTTCAAGGATTGGAATCCAGAAAACATTATAAAAAATATCATGAATAGACCAATTGACAAAGAAGAAAACTGGATTGAGAAACGACTACCAAACTTAGTTGACAAAATTTCAGAGAATTACGAAACTTACGGCGGAATAAACCATCTTGACGAAAAGGATTTGCCTTCAAAAAAGGTGGTCACTGAAATTCTTGAAGATTTACTATCTGTCCTTTTTCCAGGATACCTAGGAAAAGAGAAAGTTACTAAATCAAACATCAAAAACTATTTGACAAAAACGCTAACCTCAATCTATACCCGGCTCGTTAAAGAAGTTGATAAAAGCCTGAAGTATTTTTGTAGAAAAAACAAAAAATGCCCCGATGATATCTGTATAAAAATTGCACAAATGATTGTCAAAGAACTATTAGAGGAAATGTGCAGAATCAGAATAAGTTTAAGCGGGGATATTGAGGCAGCATACTGCGGAGATCCGGCTGCAAAAAGCTTTGATGAAGTTATTCTAAGTTATCCCTGTGTTCTTGCAATCTCAACACATAGGATAGCTCATGAACTATACATACGAGAAGTCCCGTTGATTCCTCGAATAATGAGTGAATATGCTCACTCGATAACCGGCATTGATATTCATCCTGGAGCTAAGATAGGAAAGAATTTCTTTATCGATCATGGAACCGGCGTAATCATAGGAGAAACCGCAGAGATAGGGAATAATGTAAAAATTTATCAAGGCGTCACTTTGGGTGCATTGAGTTTTCCAAAGGATGAAAAAGGACATCCAATCAAGGGAATAAAAAGACATCCAACTGTAGGTAATGGGGTAATAATTTATTCCAACGCCTCAATCCTTGGAGAAAAGGCTGTAATTGGAGATAATGCCATCATAGGTGGAAACGTTTGGATAACCTCAAAAATTCCTTCAGACACTATTGTTACAGTAAAGTTTCCAGAAAACAAATTAACAAAAAAATAAAAAAATCAACATTAAGTTCCAGAATAGACTGCAGTGTTTCCCCGAGCAGTCACAATTTTAACAGAATAAGGTCCAGTTGGAAAGGATATGTCCTCGCGAAGATAGGTCTCGGATTCTGCAGAGTTTACGAAAACGTTTATGTCAAAACGTTGATGATCTATTGGGTTAATTACCCATAACGATACCAGATGAACGGTTAAGCCCCCATCGTTTTCGAATGTAAATTGTGTTCCATCCAATTTCACTCTTATTCCTAAAAAATCTATATCAACAGATGTTTGTTCACCATCAGCGACTTGATCCCCAATTTTAACATTTAGTGTTCCATTGGTATGAACATAACTCTGCCACACATCTGTGAGATTCACAGTATAATAATTCCATTCTGTTGTCGGGATGGTACCACTGGTGGAGTTGAAACCGCTGTCACTGTAAGCTGCAGCTGTCCAGTTGTAGGTTTTTAGGTACCAATTTTCCGCAGAGTCATCAGCTTTATACAGTAATTGAATCTCGACTGTTTTGATATATATCAATGGGTATACGGACAAATCTATGTTAAACTGGCCATTTATATCAAAAAAATACGTTTCTTCACTTACACTCTTTTTTATTGTCACCAAATCAACACATGCAGTTCTACCACTAAGAACGGTTTTAGCCCACCATCTGATTTGAAAATTTGAAACAAAATATTGGCTGTCTGAAATTGTATCCATATAGTGATGCCAACCATTGTTAGAATCCAAATGGTTCAAGTCTTGATAATTGTTCCATGTGCTACCATTAAAGTATTCAAGCTCAAAATCATCATCAGCGAGAGCACGGTCCTGCCACCAAAAATCAATATAAATTGCATCTGAATCTGAAGTGTTAATAATTGGAGAAATTAAGTATCCGGAGACTCCTCCTACATTACCATCAAAATCCGCCGAATATATTCCATCATATGAATAATTGTTTTCTTTTGCCCAATTACCTGTTGCGCTCCAACCAAGTGGAGTCCAACCGCCTTCAAAGCTTTCGGCATTGACAAGTGTTATATTGTTTGAACCACCAGTGCCTTCTTTAAAGCTTTCATAACTAGTGTCGATGCTTTGGGTGTCAATATAATCTCCTTCCGTTCTACTGCCTGTGTTAATATTGTATTCTCTTTGAGCACCAAACCATGGGGATTGGGTGACATGTTCAACATCGGTGATTCTGATATTTTCTTTCATTTTTTCCCAATCAACTTGATTCATCTCGTAGTTCCACAATACAATATCCGTCACTATAGCCAGAATAATCACTAGGCTAAGGGCAATAACTATAATATTGCTGACACCCCGACGATCTTTTTTAAGACGGCGACACATAATAATCCAAGACATTTGTTCCTCTCTCAGTTACAACATTGATCTCATATACCGAATCCAAGTTCCAATTGTAAGTAAAGTTCAACCAACTATGGCTACCCTGCTCTAAATCAAGAGCTGAAAAAGATTGGCTAGTACGGTTAACATAAATTGCAACTACATTAATAGAAACCTCACCTACATTACGTAGATATAACGAAATTTGATCTGTCGCAAACCATACATCCTCTACAATGAAGCGTTCGCCCATGGAGTTATGAAGCCCATCTGTGATAACATAGGTTGCTGTAATAGCAATCGACATACCAGCCACTGCAATAACTGTTAATAGTAGACTGCTCAACACCGGGGTTATTGCCCTCTTGCTTTGTAATATTTTCACCATTTTTTCTTTCCCCATTATACGATGAACTTGAATGCCAGATACCCACAGGTTAAAAGTATAACACTGTGTTTTAGACCCCCGCCAACAGTGCCTTCCCCCATTTTTCCAGCCACAAGACCTCCAAAGAACGCTTGAATTGAGCTCATGTGAAAAAAGATACTTCTTGCTTCACTAGGAGGCATCATATCAAACTGACTTAATTCGAAATCAGCCATATCAACAAAAAAGGATTTTAAAAGAATAATAATCGTAAAAAGGAAAACAAAGAATGCAACGTAGATAATTGCAAGATAGGGTCTAGTCTGAGTTTTACGTTCTGTATCAAAAGTTAAAGTTGTCTGCACAAACTCTTCTAAAGGTTCAAAAACCTTTTCAACTTGCCCTCCTGACCGCTGCGCTTCAAGAATCAAAGGAATTATTTGACGCATAAGAGTGGTGTCAACACGTCTACCCAAAGATTGAAGAGCATCTTCAAATGACACACCCCAACTCATCTGAGCCACCATCCTCTTAAGTTCAGCCGTCATAGGTCCGTACTGTCTCTTCGCTGCTTCTTCCAATGCTTGTGGTAGAGGCATTCCACTTTTTTGGGCTTGAACAATACTTCTGAAGAGGTCAGGAATATGTTTATCCACTGAATGTTTCCAGCGATAATCCACGTAATCGAGAACCGCTGGAGGAAAAACAGTAATCACCACAGCTAAAAGGAAATACTCCTCGAATAGAGGATTACCCCTAAGAAGGAGAACAGCTGTCCCGCATATAATTAACCCTAAGCCACCAGAGACAATCCAAGCAATTTTTTTTTCCCACGTTTCAATTTTAGGCATAAGTCATCTCTTCGGTGAAGTTATGTCTATTATTATCAAGAATATTACAGAACCAATCGGCAAACCTAGATACGTTAAAAGTTGCAACAATAAACGAGAGTCAAAAGGACCAACCCCTCCTCCTCCAAGCATTGACATAACCGCAAGCATTACTACAAAGATAAGCGATCCTGCTACCATTAGAGTAACATAGAACTCTGCTAAAACTGCGAGAGTATCAGAGAAACGTTTCAGAGCAATCTGCTTAAGTTTCATATATTGTTGGGACCGGTTTCTGAGGTATTTTACCAAGTTACCTCCCGAGTGAACTACTGCAATAAAGCCTTCAACCATTTCTTTGAATCTTTCAGAGGGTGTCCTTTTTGATGCATTTTCCAGAGCTGAAATAACGTCAAAGCCAAAAAGCTCTACCTCTCTAACCACATTTTTCGCTACATTAGTAATTGCCTGTGAACTATCAACTTGTGCCAAAGAGCGCCAGATAAAATCGGGAGGTACACCTGCTCCTGCCAAAATTGACATGTAACCTGCAGTGAAAGGCAAGTCATTCTCTAATGCTCTTTTTAGATTATCTGCACGATAACTAGGGTATGAATAAAAACCAATCACGGTTAACGCTCCAGCAAGCAAACCAAGTCCCACGCCAAAAAGAATAGATAATAAAAGAGAAAGTTCGAAAATTAAAAACAGAAGTGTCGTAACAGCAAGCATAACTGAGGGGAAAATCAGCATACTCGCCAGAATGGCTGTACTAACATAGGCTTTGAAATTGGTTTTCATCCCCGAGATTCTTTAAACTGACTTCAAGATCATTGAATAATGGAAAAAGGTGCGATGATCTTCCCCCAACCAACTGATAAGCAAAAACTTGAGGTTTCATCGTACCTAACCTAAAACTTTCAATCCACCGAGAAAACCTGCCAGTACCATAAAAAGAAGAATTGTTATGAAAAATATTTTTAATCCTACAGTAACCTCTTTTGAGGCTCTTTCTTAATTTTCTTGTACTCAAGATATTCCCAACCTAGCCTTCCGAAATATTCGAGTGGAGTCAGCATAGTAATCTCTGATGACCGAAACTACATCAGTATACTTACGAATTCTCTCTCGGACCATCCAATCTAGAACAGTTTTTCTTTGATGGAGCTCATCTTGAACTTCCTTTTCGGTTAGCCCTTTGCGTTTCATCTTTTCTTCTAAAAGGTAACTGCGTCCGGAAAACACAAAAGAATCGCTCCTGGGTTCCCATCGATACACTTCATGGGTTAAAAGTTCCTTTGTTTTAGGATCCAAACCAATAATCTCTGTTACTGAACGAGTTCTCCGAACTGGTTTCCCATTAACTTCTGTTCGTAACTGAACAGGTATTGCATTAATCATAGTCAATAATGGTCTTGGAATATTCATTGGCTCTGATTCTAACCGATGAATAACTGAACTTGCAGATTCACCATGAATTGTTCCTAAACCCAGATGACCAGTTGCCATTGCCTGAAAAAGGGTGTAAGCCTCTTCTCCCCGAATTTCCCCCACAATCAGATAATCTGGTCTCTGTCTGACAGCTGCCCTCAATAGATCAAACATCGTAATGCTACCACTTCCTTTGGCATTAAGGCCAAACCCCGTCCTTGCTACAGATGGGATCCAGTTTTCATGAGGTAAATTTAATTCAGCAGTATCTTCTACGCTGACCAGCTTCAGTCCAGGTTTTATAAACATTGAAAGACAGTTAAGTATCGTTGTTTTCCCAGCAGCAACACCTCCAGCTACTAGAAAAGATGCTCTATTTTCGATAGCATACCAGAAATATGCAGCCATCTCTGAAGATAGAGTACCCAACGATATCAGATCGGATATTGTGAGGGGGTCAACACGGAAACGACGTATCGTGAATGTTGAACCTCTTCGCGTAATCTCGCTTCCGTATGTCATTTGAATTCTGCTGCCATCGGGTAAAGATGCGTCAAGTATGGGTATTGCAAGTGAAATGTTCTTTTTTGCTAAATACGCCAAACGAACGATAAAGGAGTTCAGTTCCGTACTATTTTTGAAAATAATGTTTGTTGGAAGCGATTCATAGTCACGATGCCAAACGTATATTGGTATGTTAACTCCGTCTGCTGAAATATCTTCAATAAATGGATCTTGCATTAGGGGATCAATTTTTCCATACCCAAGAAAGTCGCGTGTAATGTAGTATGTAAATTTATCAACAGATTCTTCGGCAATTTTCAGACGGTAATCTTTGATAATTTCACGAATCTTTGCTTTGAGATATTGTTCAGCTTTTTCTCTAGTTCCAATTTCTTTGAGGTTTACATCAATTTCTTCAACAAGTATTGCCTTGATTTCTTTAAGTTGTTCTTCCTCTTCTTGGAGGAGGGTGGGTTCGATCAATTCATATATAATTCTGTGAGTGTTTGGTTCAGTAACCACTGCAGCATAAACGTAGGGCTCATGAATAGGATATACCTCTCGGAAAACGGATGCTTTTCTTTCATTCATGATTTTGGAGTTACTTTTCATTTTAGCCCTCACATTTACGCCGTTTTTTAGTTAGTCCACTAGGGAGTTGGCTGATTTAGCACGGACGGCTATATGTCATGACAAGAAAATGGTGTATATTAAGACTTAATAAAATCTATGGAGTTTGAATCAGTCCTACTCAAACCCCAGAAAATGGCTAGAACGCCCAAAAAGGAGATTCAACCCGCATAATCGCGATATATTCGTTCAAGGCTTCGATTTCGTCAGGTGTTAAACGATCATTAAACTTGGTTAACAGCATCTTAGCATGATTTTCCGGCACCCTAACATAATACGTCTCACCTTCCTGGATATGGCGACCAACAATTGCCTTTCCTAAAGAAACAGCCACCTGCGAACCAATTTTGGCTTCTGATGTGGCTTTGCCCTTTTCCTGTATCTGCAGGATATCTCCGACGTTTCGTCCACCTTCTTTAACAAGAGTATTTTTTGGTTTTATGCTTCCAGCCAAGACTTCAACGCCGATAACTGCGGGTTTAGCCTTTCGGAATACATAACCTGGAATAAACTTGACTTTAGCAGGTTTAACTAATCGGGTGAATTCTTCACTAAGTCTTGCTTCATCCTCTTGTTTCACCCATGCAAGATATTCATCAATTAGACTGTAAATTGTTCTTTGATTAAATATGGGAACATCACGGTTTCTCGCCTCTTCCTCAGCATCTTGTAGCACCTTAACATTGAACGCTAGAATAACTCCATGAAGGGGATCACGTTCCTTTACTACGCTGGCTTCGGTTACGTCACGCTTTGACACATCACCAACGTCCGCCATCTTTATCGGAACTTCATTTCGTTTCAAGCTACCGGCAATCGCTTCAAGTGAACCTAAAGCATCGGTTTTTAAAATAATCCCATCTAAGTCAGTGGCAATCTTAATTTGTTCAACCTCTTCAGAAACCAGTTTTATATATTCTTCAAGACGATCTACGGAGGGAACAGAATATAATGGTGCACCAGCTAGTACATCCTCAAGATTTGGTGCTGCAATCTTCACCCCAGCTGCTGCTGAAACAGAAGAAACTGAAGAAAACTTGTCGCGTGGATCCCTGATCTCATCCAGAGGCTTAGGCAAGAAAATTGCGCGAATGTTAGTGGCAACAGGTTTTTCTTTGGCTCCAACAACTATCAGATCGCCCTTCTCTAGTATCCCATCATAAATAATTACATTTATTGTGATACCCAAACCAGGTTCTTCTTTTACTTCCAGAACGGTCCCCTTAGCTGGCCCTTCCGTTGTTTTTAGTCTATTCTTCAAATATTGTTGAGTTAAACCTACAAGAACTGCTAAGAGTTCTGGAATACCTTCTCCAGTTTTAGCGCTTGTAGGAACTATTGCGATGGTTTTTGTAAAGTCTTTAACATTGTTGAATTTGTCTGTTCTGAAACCAAGTCTTGAAAAAGTTCCCATGATCCGATACAAGTTTTCGTCCAACGCTTGCTGAACATATGGTCCTTGGTTTTGATAAGACCTAGAAAAGGTTTCATCATTATGTGGTTTCCATCCGGGTATGCGGTCAATTTTGTTTGCGGCCACAAGAAAAGGAGTTTTTTTATCTTTTAGGATGTCAAGACACTCGTAGGTTTGTGCCTCAAATCCTCGTAGAACGTCAACTACAAGAATCGCAATATCAGCGACTGCTCCACCCCTTTTTCTCAAATTTACAAAGGCTTCATGACCCGGCGTATCAATAACAAGTAACCCAGGAAGCTGTACATCTTTTTTAAGTCCTGTAAACAATGAGCCACAGATATTGGCAAGTGTATCGACTGGAAAGTAACTTGCACCGATATGTTGTGTGATTCCTCCGACTTCGCGATCTTGAACACTGCTTTTTCTGATTTTGTCAAGCAGTTTGGTTTTTCCTGCGTCTATGTGGCCTAGAACTGAAACGATGGGTTGTCTTACTGGCAAAGTGGCTCCTCCAAAAACATCTCAGCATATCGTTGCTTTTAGGGTATACTCAAACTTATGAATATAGTGCAAATTTGTTTAATTCTCGATTCAGACTACAATGATGTGAGGTATTTTTCGCATTGAGCGATTATTTTATCGATTTCTTCTATCGGATAATTTGCCTCAATATCAGCTATCAGATCTTTCTTTCGAAGATAATCAGCAACAGGTTTTGTTTTTTCCCGGTAAACATCTAGTCTTTTTTTAATAACTTCCGGTTTCTCATCTGCCCGTTGTACCAATCTTCCGCTACAATTATCACAAATCCCATCAATTGTTGGGGGAACATTCTTCACATGATATATTGCTCCACATTTACGGCAGGTTCTTCTTCCGCCAATCCTCTCCATAATAACTGCGTCGGGTGCAACAAAATTTAAAGCAATATCAATTTTTTTGAATGTCATCATGGCTTCTGCTTGTGGAACCGTCCTAGGGTAACCATCAAGAAGAAAACCATTTTTGCAGTCTTCATCTTTCAACCTGTTCTTGACCAAATCTATAACTATTTCATCCGGAACAAGATCGCCGCTTGACACATAATCTTTTATTCTCTTGCCTAGATCAGTTTGGTTTTTTATTGCGTTCCGAAACAGGTCACCTACAGAAATATTGGGAATATTATATTTTTTTGAAAGGACCCCAGAATAGGTTCCTTTACCTACTCCCGGAGGACCAAGTATAACGATGTTCATAGTCATTTACAAAGCATCCATTTGGATCCTTGAATGCCAATTTTTCGGTTAAGCTCTTCCTTTCTCTTCCTTCCCGAAATATTTTGTCCACTTGACTTTTCGTGAATCTCGCTTCAGAATAATGGAGCTTTTTTTGCATTTGCTTGAACAGAACCATAGAAGTGTCCCGTCGTTCTTTACGTACATCATACCTGTAGACGGTGGAAACTCATGTCCACAAAAGGAACAGTTTTTCGACTTTGGCACTGGTAATTCTCCTTTTTATCTTCTGAGTCTTTTTGCTTCTCGTTCAGTATCTCTTAGAACAAGAATATCATTGGCCCGAACTGGACCCTTAACATTCCTGGTTATGATGCGCCCCTTGTCTACACCATCAAGGACTCGGACTCTTACCTGAGTTATTTCTCCAGTAAGTCCTGTCCGACCAACAACCTGAATGACTTCTGCAGGAACTAGCTCATCAGGTACATCTTTCTTGCTCATCCACTAGAGCCCTTCTGTTTCAATTCCTCGATTCTGCTTGAGATTTCCTTTACCAAAGCAACAGCTTCGCCAACATTAGCAATTGCAACCGCAGCTGAGGGAACTTCTATCCCTGCAGAAACACCAAGTTTTTCTCTGCTGGGTACAAACACATAAGGAATTTTGCGCTCCTCACAAAGAAGAGGAAGATGCGCCACAACCTCTGGTGGATCAACATCGTTTGCAATAACGACAAGTTTTGCCTGTCCTCGTTCAACAGATTTTGTTGTTTCGTTAGTACCTATTCTAACTGATCCTGTTCGATTGGCTATTTGCAGGGCTTCATAGGCTGCATCTGCCACCTCGTTAGGAACCTCAAATTTTACATAAAACGGTTTTGACATATGCCTCACCCTTATTTTCAAGTGTTGAGTTAATCGGAGACAGGGTTTATGAATGTTTCGACCTGTACGCCCGACTTGAAGGTTTACTAATCTACAACAATGCTCGTTTCTGTTCCACATAAAACAGTGACTGTTCAAGTTTTTCGATAAATTAGCGAAAATGTTTTTTGAAAAATTGGAGTTGTGCTCTCACCAGCACCTGTACCACGCAACCCAATAAAGATCAAATTTTGGCTATCTCGGTTGAGATGATGCATGAAATGGGATTTACGCGTGCAGAGCAGGCTTCATCTCGGTGAGAGCAAAAAACGGATACAACATAATTTAGTAATAAATCTTATGAATCCACAAACACTAAACAATAGTATTGGCGGTGATTTAGTTGGATTTGTTGAGCATTTACATTCTAAACCTTATAGTTACAATTGCCATGTTTTCAGTGCTTGTATTTCGAGCATGGGTGGAACACAAAAACTACAAACTAATGTGGAAAGAACTAGAATGGAGGAGAACATGCGAAACAACAGGAAAGATTCTAAAAGCCGAAAAGAGCCTCTTTTCAAAAATTGAGGGCGGTGACGAACTCTACGAAATGCTTTCTGAATTGTTCGCAATAAACAAATAATAATCACACATAATTCCCAATATGTCCCACCGAAAGTATAATGAAATATATTGTTAAGAAAACATTTTATCTTTAAAAAAATAATTATTACCGATGTGCAAAATAAGCAGTTAATTTCTCATTTAAACTATCAACTCGCACAAAACCAAAACGCTGAAACTGAACCACCTCATTTGGCTTCAAGTTCACACATGACGCTTCTGCAACACCTTCAGAAACAGAAGCATCAGACATCACGACATCACATGGAATATTGCTATCAATCGGAAGCCAATGAATCAAAGGTGCCTCAAGCTTTTTAGCTGCTTCGTAAGACTCGCCCAAAAAAGTTGATTGCACACTATTTTTTCCGATTTTTTCTATATGAAAATTAAAGAGGTCCATAAAACGAATTGCACTTTTGCCTTCAACAAGTTCCAGATCATCTTTTGAAATTAATAACTTAACCTGTCCTTTTTTTGGTGTAATTTCAAACATTCGAAAACCTTTCTCTGGATGATCAGGATGGAACGGAATCTTAGCAGTAAACGTTTGCGGAACATCATCTATTGTAACCTCAACAGGAGAACTTACAAAGAAATAACGTTTAGCACTTGGATCAACCAGTTTTCGGTTGTATGCATACAAGTTTTTCCAACTTAAAACAACATCTTGTGGCTTGGGACCAACATCAATAATCAGACTGTGAATCGCCTCCGATTTTATGCCTCTTCGTCTCAGGGCCGAAAGAGTAGCAAGTCGAGGATCATCCCAATCATTGTATGTTCCGTTGTTCATACCCTTCAAAATTTCTGATTTACTAAGGGAAGCACCAGTTATCTTTAATCTACCGTAATGAATCGTCTCCGGATATTTCCACCCAAAATGATTATACAGGTACTCTTGTCGAGCCTGATTGGTCAGATGCTCCTTTCCCCTTATAATGTGAGTTATGCCCATCAAGTGATCATCTATGCCAGTAGAGAAATTGTATAGAGGCCAAACACGATACTTGCTGCCCACTCTTGGATGAGGAAACTCTTCTGGATTAATTATTCTCAGAGCAGGCCAATCACGAACAGCAGGATTAGGATGCCCCAAATCTGTTTTAACCCGAACGACTGCCTCGCCTTCACAGTATTCTCCATCTAACATCTGACCCCAACGAATCAAATTTTCTTCTGCAGACAAAACTCGGCAAGGACATGATTGACCAGTTTTTGATTTTTCCTGAAAAATTTCCCGAACACAAGTGCAAACATAAGCACTGCCCGCTTTAATCAACTCTTCAGCATGTTCATAGTATATTGGAAGTCTGTCGCTTTGAATAAATTCAGTATCCCAATTGCATCCCAACCACTTCAAATCTTCTCGGATCGCATCATAAAATTCCAATTTTGGTTTCTTAGTCTTAGAGTCCGTATCTTCGAAGCGAAGATAAAAAATCCCATTATACATTTTAGCGTAATCATAACTGAGGATTATTGCTCTTGCCGAGCCTAAATGAAGCACAAAGTCGGGGTTTGGAGAAAAACGGGTAACAACACGTTCATAGTTGTTAACATTAGACAATGGCGGAAGCTGTCGTTTTTCTTCAGTTTTATCTTCAACTAAAGCCTCAGGCCACTTTTCTGAAACAATCCTTTTTTGCTGTTCTAACGACAGTGCATTAATTTCATAAACAACTTCGCTTATGATTAAACCAACATCTTTAATTTTTTTCCTATATTGTGGATGATCACCCAGTAGCTTACCAAAAACCGGTTTCTCTGAAGCTTTTCCAGCATACCGAAGCGCGTTTAAAAGTACAATTTTTTTTATTAAGTCTCTAGCTTCTGTTTTTTCATTCGAATTCAAGGTATGCCACTTAACTTAATTTTGTCTATCGAAAATTAAATCTGCTAGGTTTATGAGGGCTTCTCGGTCTTCGGTCGCAGGAAAAATCGATAATGTTTTTTTAGCTTTTTTTATGTAATTTTCTGCCAATTTTTTGGCAAATTTAATTGATCCCAAAGAATCAATAAGCTCAATGGATGCTTTAATCTGTTCAGAAGAGGCGTCCTTATTTCCCAATGTATCAAGAATCTGTTTTCTTTGAATTTCCGAAGCATGTTCGAGGGCATGAACAACAATCAAAGTTCTTTTTCCTTCACGAATATCATTCCCAACAGGCTTTTTTAGAACTTTTTCATCCGCAGTCAAAGCTAAAATGTCGTCGATCACCTGAAATGCGATGCCCGAATAATGCCCAAACTCTCCAAGACGCTTAATTTGACTTTTGCTAGCGCCACCTAAGAGTCCCCCGCATTTGGCAGATGCTTCAAATAATGCAGCGGTTTTTCCCTCAATCATCTCTAAATATTCGGTTTCAGAAACCGTTTTCTTGTTTTCAAACATCATGTCTCTGGCCTGTCCCTCACATAGAACAATGGTTGCTTCGCTGATTTCCTGCAACACTTTCAGTATTCGTTTGGGTGTTACATTCATGCTGTCTGTATTCTTTATTATTACATCATAGACTTTGGCGAATAAAAGGTCTCCAGCTATTATGGCGATGGGCACTCCCCATTTGGTGTGAACAGAAGGTACTCCTCTTCTCTTTTCATCTTGGTCCATTATGTCATCGTGTATAAGAGTAAAGGTGTGCAGTAATTCCAAAGATGCTGCGGTCGCAAGTGCATCCTCTTCATTTCCTCCCACCAGTTTACAGCATTTCAAAACAATAAATGGTCTTAATCGTTTTCCTCCGGCATCAATAATGTGGCGGGCTGCAATGTAAAGATTTTTAGGTTCACTGTCAAAGTCTACAACTTTTTTAATGAATTTGTTAACCTTTTCAGCAGATTTAATTATCTGAGATGAAAGACTGCTCATGTTTTTCTCCTCGCATATAGTTCAGGTTGAAAACCTCGCACCCTTAGCCATTCAGCAGTTTTTCCAGTTAACACAACCGGAACATTTTGTAACTTTTGAATAGAGTCAACTCCTATAAGGAACATTGCAGTTCTCACTTCCTGAACCAGATATTGAAGCACCTTTTTAACATCTTCCGAAGAATTGGTAGCTGGACTTAGAAACGGATATGTAGCACTGACCAAACTTGCGCCCAACCCCAAAGCTTTCACGATATCTATTCCACTGCGTATTCCGCCTGAAGCAATTACAGGCAAATTAACTGACTTGACTGTTTCTACAAGGCTTATCGCTGTGGGTATTCCCCAATCCCAGAAAGCTATCCCAAGTTTTTGGCTAGAAATATGTTGACTGGTCTTGGCTCTATAATATTCCACTGCTGACCAACTTGTGCCCCCAACTCCGGCTATGTCAATTCCTGCAATACCAGCTTCCTCAAGCAGTATTGCATCTTCTGCTGCTATTCCAGCGCCAGTTTCCTTGATGATAACCGGAACATCAAGCTCTTGGGTAAGCTTACATATCTTTGAGATAAGATTAGAGTAGTCAGTATCTCCTTCTGGCTGGACAGCCTCCTGTAAAGAGTTTAGGTGAATTGCTAACACGTTGGCTTTCACCATCTCAACTGCTTTTTCGGCTTCTTTGACTCCGTATTTACTTACAAGCTGTGGACCTCCAATGTTGGCTATGATAAATGCTGTTGGTGCCTTTTCTCTAACCACACTAAACGAGTGTTCAACTTTTGGATTGTCAATCGCTATTCGTTGACTTCCAACACCCATGCCAAGTCCTAATTGCTCAACCGCTTCAGCTATTGCAATGTTTATTTTGGTAGCTTTTGCAGTGCCTCCTGTCATGGCACCCACAAATATTGGGGCAGAAAAATTGTAACCAAAAACGGTTGTTGAAATATCGATTTTTTGACGCTCAAGTTCAGGTAGAGCTCTATGTAAAAGCGAAACATCTTCGAAACCGGTTGTTGCTTTACAAGCTTGAACGTTTTCTTTAAGGCAGATAGATATATGGTCAGCTTTTCTTTCATTAATACTCGAATTCAATTTTTACACCCTTTCTCGATAACTGTTCCATTCACTTTTTCCCTCTTTAGCGCCTTGTAGACCATTCCAGAAATAGTAGCATTTACAATCAATGTTTCTATATCATGATCGATTGCATGTGCAACTTCACGCATCTTTCCAAGCATACCCCCTGTTACATCAGTAGCCTTAGACCCTTGAATATTATGTTCTAGGTTTTTCAATTCTTCCAAAGTTATGTGGTCTATTAGCTTTGCTGAAGAGTCGAATTTGGGGTCAGCATTAAATAATCCATCAACATCTGCACCCATAATGATTCGGTCTGCACCAAGTTTTATTGCCAACCAAGACACAAGCTGATCTCCAGACAAAATGGTGAAACCTTTCTTTGTGTCGGGGACAGCGTCACCGTAGAGAACGGGTACAATCCCCATCTTAACCATTTTTTTTAGGGGTTTTAGTTCCATGTTTTTGATTCGACCATCAGTTGTAACCAAACAAGAAGAGGGATTTACGTCTACAGCAGGAATGTTACGGCTTATCAGAGCTTCCATAACCCAGCTGTTAAGTAATGTCATAGCCAAATGAGTTGCAGCAAAACCTAGAACTTGTGAATCGTCAACATAGCCGTCCGCTATTCCATATTGTTTCGCAACTGGATGACCAAAAGAGCCTCCGCCGTGAACCAAAATAAGTGAAAAAGGTTTGGCTTGAGAAATTTCGTCTGCCAACCGTCCAATCGCATGCAAATTAGGAGTCAAAGGCTTCTCTTTTTCGGTTATCACTGAACCTCCAAGTTTCAGAATAGTTGGCTTAAAGGTCATTTATTACACCGTTATCTTTTTGATTATTTTATCGAATGGACACACAATCAGTTACTTTATGGTGACTACACCATTTTCTATACGAACGATATCGCCAGTTTTTATTTGTGAGATATCGATTTTGTCAATGCAGGGTATCTCAGATATTATTGCACCTACAGCCACTACAGTTTCACATTCGCCATTTATTATTCCAGCAGGAGCTACCCCACCTTTCTTTAGCCGATAAAGAGTATAAGACCCAACTGTTGAACCCTTGCCAGTCGGGAAAACTAAGATTTTTCCTTTGATTCGTTTTCCCTGTAATTCATGTCCTTTTTCTAGTATCTCGCTGGTTTCAGGATCTACTCCACCATAAAACGAAATAGGTTGATTGGTCTTTAATGCAGCCGACTCGGCAACGCCTCTAGAGATTATTCGTCCTTTCAACTCCATTTTCCACTTACCCCAGCAGCTATACACTCTTCTAGGCTTCCCAGTTTAGTCAACATAAGATTATGCCTTGAATAATAGCATCCCTTTGCAGAGGTTGTGGCAATTGCTCTAAATCTTCCCTTCAAAGGAGCCACTGCCATACATGTATCACAAGCAAACTTTCCTCCAGCTGTCTCAATTATTTTTGTATAACCTCTTTTGTCAGCAAGTTGCTTCGCTGGTCTTGAGGTTGCAACCCAGAACTCAGTTTCGGACGATATTTTCTTACCTTTTAGCAAGTCTGCAATCTGCGCTATTTCTTTTATTGATGCATGGGGACAACCAATACAAACGAAGTCGATATCTTCTGTTTCATCGTTGATTGCATCATATGCTTCACGTATATCCCTGTTGTCGATTGTAATCTTCTCTTTAGGTGGCAGAACATTCTCAGATGCCGGAGTGATATACTTCATATAGAACAACGGTTTCGAGCCGAAAGTCACCACTGAAGCACAGAAAGACTTCAACTCGTCCACATTCGCATTTTTTATGCCCGTGATGTAGGGAATCTGGCTTTGAACCCTTTTTCCTATACAATAACCGAGAGCCCCCCAATCCGAAAATTTTGATAACTTCGCATTTACTTCAACGTGAGTGTCTGGTACCCTGTTCTCATCCAAATGAAGACCATAACAAGGAGTTTTTCCAACAAACGCTGCCGCTAACGCTGAGGGACCGCCTTCTCTGTTTGTTTTGGCTCCAATAACAGAGTTCGCAAACGTAACTGCTGAAGACTCAGACCAAGCTATGTGCTCTCCGTATCTTGGCAGATTACCGATAAGGTAAGGCGTGCAGGTGCAGGATATGATTATACCCATTTTACTGAAAGCCTCAATAACCAAGTTTTGTTTTCTCGCAAACTCTTCGTCGATTCCAAGCTTTCGCCAATCTTCCAAATCCATTCCTGCAGGATTCAGAGTTGTGAGCACTTTGACTTTACCGTCTTTTGCTAGCTCATTCAGGAACTCTAACCCAGCATCCCCAAGATTGTGATAAGATACGCCCGCAACTTGAACGGAACCAACTTCGATGAGTTTTTCTGCACCGTAAATGTTTCCGAGCGCAACAAGTATCTCCATAGACTTTTTTACTGCATAGCCCTCTTTGCCATCCAGCATTCGCTCTTCATTTTCTGTCAGAATCATAAGATCACAGGAACTTGTTTACGTCAACTTTTCGGTATTTTTCCTTATTAAATCCCTTACCCGTTCCCCTGAGAGGAATCGTAGCATCTAACCCCATCTTACATGTTCTAGCTTTCTTACCCTCAGTTAAATCTCCCGATGGATCAAGAGAAGACCCAGGCTGATTCGGAATAATAATCGCGGCTTTGTCAGCCTGAAAGCGCGTTGCAAGTGCCCATTCAACATCGTTACTGTCATAAATGTTAATGTCATCATCCACCACAACACAATGCTTCAACGACTTGTGCCCCTCAAAAGCTGCTTCAATAGCCCTTTTTCCATCATCAGGATTCCTTTTAGTTATCTGTACCACAGCATGTAACCAGCTGCAACCGCCAGTAGTGATGTAAACATCATTACATTTGCAAACTTTATTGGCTTCGTTAAAGATTGTGGGCTCCTTGGGCATTCCCATTAGCACCTTATGTTCGTTTCTTCCAGCAAGAATTGTTTGGTAAATAGGGTCTTTTCTATGTGTTATACATTTGATTTCTATAACCGGCTGCTGTCTAACTCTATCAACTATCCCTGTAAGATCAAGAAAAGGCCCTTCAGGAACAAGCTCTTTTGTTATTCGTCCCTCGAGCACGATCTCGCAATCTTTTGGAACCTCAACATCGATGGTTTTACATTTCACGAGTTCAGTCTTTTCTAGAACATTCGCCATTCCCAACTCGTCAACGCCCTTAGGCAAAGAGGTAGACGCAGCAAGAAGAACAGCTGTGGAGTTACCAATGCAAATGGCTATGTCAAGTTCGCCCCCAGCCTTTTTTAGCGCAGTGTCGGTTCCCCTGTCTTCTACGATTCGCGCCACGAACCTGTTCTTACCAATAAGCATCAACCTGTGAAAACATGTGTTTCTACCCAGATCTGGATCGTTTATTATGGAGATTGCAGATGGAATGTATTTTCCACCGTCTTTTTCGGTGTACCTCATTATAGGCAACTGGTTTAGGTCAACGTTTTTTTCTACAACTTTCTGACATTCTCCAGTTTTCACAACCTCTGGAGTCTCAGGGTTCTCTATTGCACTCGACAATTTAGGTAAAATCTGCTGCATATTCATGTTCAAGGCTTTGGCAACCAACTCTTTGGATGAGACCAGACCCGCAGCCACGGGTATGCTGGACTCCTTCACATTCTCAAAGAAGCAAGGTTTCTCGCCCAGAGCATCGACTATTCCCGCTAGCTCAAGCTCGGTTGAAACCTCTTTTTTTATTCTTGTTACTTTTCCTTCACGTTCAAGCTGTTCCAAAAAACTTCTAAAACCCATTTTTTTCCCTCAATCTTTCCTGAATCCAATCTTTGTTCTCAAAACCTCAAAGCCTTCATTTTCTATGGCTAAGGCAACCTTTTCTTGCAGGTCTTTACCTGGGGTTAGTGCTAACATGCAGCCTCCGCCTCCGCCACCAGTCATTTTAGCTCCAAACGCCCTCTTCTTTCTAGCTAAATCAACAAGATGGTCTAGTTCTTTACAGGAGACCTCGATTTCCTGTAACAACCGATGGTTCTCGTTCATCAGTTCACCTACTTCATGTAAGTCGAATCTTTCCAGCGCCTTTCTTCCTTCATTCGCCAATTCCTCTGCCTGCCTGAAGATTGCACTGTATTTCGTGGGATGCTGTTCCTTTCTTTTCCCAACCCCTGCAACCATAGCCTTGGTATTAGCAACGATTCCCGTATTACCTATCACAATCTCAACAGGTTTACGAATACTCAGTTGCTCAATCATATTTGAGCCAATACTCAAGTTCTTCTTAAACCAAATTAAACCTCCAAACGTTGCTGCTGTATTGTCAATACCTGACGGGTTTCCCGCATATGCCTTCTCAGCCTCATAAGCAACATCATTAATCTTCTCGTCAGACAATACCAAGCTGAATTCCTCTGCTATGGCTCTGGCAATTGCAACACTGCTTGCTGCAGAAGCTCCAAGTCCACTAAATCCGGGCAGGTTCCCCCCCAGCCAAATGTCCATAGCAACCTTTCTTGGGTCCATATCCATTGCCTTTAACATTCTTTCGATTGACTCTATCTGTTGTAGTTTCTTCTTTTCTGCGTATCCTTTTGCGCCCTTTCTAGTATCTATTAAATTGATGTCTTTTTGGGCTTTTTTTACAGTTGCATCAGCAGTTGAAACGATTGCTGAAGCAATGCCTGGTACACCATGAACTACAAAGTGTTCGCCAAACAAAATTGTTTTTCCGAACCCAGAACCTTTTCCCATAAGAACTAACCCAAAACACAATGGATTAGAATACAATAAAACAGTTTTGCGTTTGAGTTAGTTTTGACGAAGCTCATTAAACGAATTTTTAGGTAAATTACTAAACGTGGAACACTAGGAATATAATAAATTGAGTATAAATATAACCACAAAAAATGCAAATCTAAAGTTGATGGTAATACCGATTTATTATTTTAAAAAATGTATAACCTTATTAACTCCTTAATGTTGTTTAGCTTTAAATGGAATATTCTAATGAAAATAATTCCCAAGCAGAAATTGGTCAGAATTTAGCAGATTTCATCTCAAAATTTGTTTCTCCCCCGACTATTGCTATAGTGGCAACGGTTTCTTTTTCTCTTTGGTCACCTATTGGTCTAGGTTCGCTTTATCCTCCGGTGAGTATTCTGCTTTGTTTTTCATTGTTTGCTTTTTTGCCCTTTTTACCAGTAATCTATTATTATAGAAAGAGAGTTGTTGATTTATACGTTTCAAAAAAAGAAACTAGAACGCCATTCTTCTTGATAGCAATAGCCCTTTATTCTTCTGCTGCAATTATTTTCTTTGCCACAGACACAAAAATTATGTTCCTACTAGCTTTAGGTTACACATTTGTTACAATAATTCTTTTAATTGTTAATAATTTCTGGAAGGTTAGTGTTCATTCTGCGGGTGTAACAGGACCCATTTTTGCGCTTATTTTTGTATTTGGTATTATAGTCCTACCTTTATCTTTAATTATATTGTTAGTAAGTTGGTCTAGAATAAAATTAAAAATGCACACATTCAGACAGACTCTCGTAGGAACACTAATCCCAATTGCAGTTGGATTGGTAGTATACCCTATACTTTATCCGTTAATTTAACGATTTTAAGAAAATTTGAAGATTCTCATTTTAAAGAATGGAAAAACTAGCCGTAAATGAACTGATGTTTTGACAAAAAATCAAGGTACAATGAAAAATGGTGTGCTTACACCCCATAGGATATACAAGTATTTCTGGTCTCTTATGCAGCCAACTCGATATGAGCTGATCCTCAGTGAATATTACAGGGGCAGGGTTTTAGTTATTTTAGATTCTGGGGAACTCCAGATTTCACAAGTTCTTTTAAAAGGGTATTTAGTGTTTTTTCAATTCAGATTTACAGTTATCAGATGTTGGTATTTTCATACTCTTATTGTTTCATGAATGCCATGGATGCGTATCCCACTACCGCCGAACGGTCGCCTAATACGTCACCGCTTGTTTTGTAACATAGCAACTCCGACTTTATTGCACCTAACTCTTTTGCTGCTGTAATGGCGGCTATAACCGGACCGTAACCGCATGTAGATATCCCATAATCCTCTACTGCGCGGTAGTATCTTTCTTCATCCATATCTAGGGCAGCATTCAACGCCATTCTATCCTTTTTTTCAGCTCTTTCCTGAGGCTCATAATGAGTCAAATCAGAGGATGCGATAACTAACCCGTTCTTGTCCTTCAAGCCTGCTGCAACCGCTTTTCCGACTTCGCAGCTGGACTCCAGATCCTGCATCATGAAACAGATTGGAACAAACATAAACTCTGAACCGTAAAGGTACTGAAGAAAAGGTAACTGTAGCTCAATAGAATGCTCATGAAGGTGTGCCTTATCATCGACGTCAATAATGGAGGAATTATTCAAAATTTGGTTTGCAATTTCAGAGTCAATCTTCACGTCGCCTAATGGAGTACGCCACGCTCCCTCACACATAATCGAAAGCGCGCTTCCGTGGCCCGTATGATTTGGACCAAAAATCACGATAACTTCAGGTTTTCCATCTTTAGCAAGGCTATAATATGCGTGCGCAGCCACAGGACCAGAAGCAATGTACCCTGCATGAGGAACAACAAGCCCAACTAAGTTCCGCGGACCATTCTCCATCACAGAAGGAAGAATTCCTGGTCCTAGTCTATGCATAAAAAGTTCTTCGATCTGTTTCCGTAAAAGATCAGGGGTACCAGCGTACCATGAACCTGCAACAGCCGGGTACCTGAGTTTCAATCCTCTTCTTCGTCCCTTCTTTTCCTAGTAAGTTTAATTTCGAAGTCTTCGATTGTCTGACTTGGATCGCCATCTTCAGGTATTTCGCCTCTCTCGCGCAATATCTGTCTAGCCAGAAGCCAATAGATAACTGCCAAAGCACGCCTTCCCTTATTGTTTGTAGGTATTACCAAATCTACAAAAGAGAAATCGTTGTCAGTGCTGCAAAGGGCTATTACTGGAACTCCTATGCTAGCCGCTTCTTTAACTGCTTGAACATCAGCTTTTGGATCAGACACAATTATTACCCCAGGTTCGAGGCGATCTGGATAAAGAGGGTTTGAAAGCATTCCGGGAATGAACCTACCAACAATGGGGGTTGCTCCAATTACATCACAGAATTTCTCTACAGGAGATTGCCCATATAATCGTCCCGCTACTGCTGCTATCTTTGACGGCTCAAATCGGGCCAAAAACTTGGCAGCAACACGTATACGTTCATCTGTTTTTTTAACATCCAAAACGAACAACCCGTCGGCTCTAACTCGATATATGAACTGTTCCATATCCTTTGTTCGCATTCTGGTACCTATATGAACCCCAGCGGATAGCAAGGTATCCTGGGGTAACAAAAGTTCTTCTTCACTGAATGTTTCAATGTTTTCTTCACTTTCGGACAAACTTTTTTCCTCCAACTATAATATTGACATTTGTGCTCGATTTCCAAGATTTTCCTCTATTCTGATGAGCTCGTTAATTTTGGCTACACGCTCTCCATGCATTACGCCAGTCTTAATGATCGGGCAAGAGAAACCTACAGCTAGGTGAGCTATATGTGTATCAGTTGTTTCTCCAGACCGATGAGACATAACCGGAACATATCCAGCCATTTTAGCTATTCGCGTAGTTTCCCACGCATCCGTAAGTGTCCCCACCTGATTTGTCTTCACGATAAGAGAGTTCCCGGCACACATTTCTATGCCTCGCGCTAGCCTTTCGGGGTTTGTGACAAACAAGTCGTCACCGCATATTAAACAATTATCAACTTTTTTTGTGAGTTCGGCAAAACTTTCGTAATCATCTTCATTAAACGGGTCTTCAACATAGGCAAGATTATAATCTTCTATAAGCTGCAACATAAACTCGAGCTGCTCTCCAGAGTCTCGCTTAATTCCTTCCATGGAATAAACGTATACAAGTTCTTTCTGGTCCCAGAAACTGGAAGCCGCAACGTCAAGGCATGGCCTACATTCAAGATCCAACTCAACTGAAATTTCTTCACAAGCCTTAGCAACTATCCTCAATGCATCCTCATTTTTTATATTCGGTGCCCAAGCTCCCTCGTCTCCCTGTCCACCTGTAAAGTTTGGATTAGCATTTCTGAGGAGACTACCGATTCTTTGATGTACCATAATGTTGGCTTTGGCTGCCTCTATGAAGCTAGATGCATTTAGGGGCATAACCAAATACTCTTGGATGTCTGTTGTCTTTCCGAGAACATGTTTTCCTCCACCCAACATATTCCCAAGAGGGTATGGAAGTTCACTTGTCAAGTAACCGGACAAATACTGAAAAAGGGGTAAATCATAAGATGTTGCAGCTGCTTCTGCATTTGCCAAAGATACAGCGAAAGCAGTGTTTCCTCCAATATTGCTGAAATTGTCTGTTCCGTCTATTTCGTGAAGAAGTGCGTCAATTTCGTTTTGTTCTTCAGCGTCCATACCAATAAGTTCAGGAACTACAAGTTCTTCCAACTTTTTTATACTCTCGGAAACGCCATCTTTCGAGTATGAAACTACTTCAGCTTTCCCTTTACTAGCTCCTGCAGGGGCAGCAGCGCTTCCGAATCCATCTGCGGTTATAATGTCAACTTCAATCGTTTCCTGTCCTCGGCTATTGAAAAGTATTCGAGCCATAACCTCTTCGATAACAGATGACATACATATTCTCTCCGAAATCAGGTATTGCCTATTTTCTCTTTTTCATAAAATCTGAGAATGTTGTCGGTAATCTCTATATGGGAAAGAATCATACGGCGACAGCAATATCTTGATACTCCTAAGCTGTCTAGAACTTTTTTCGCGTCTTCTCCAGAATTTACTCGTATTGTAAATTCTTCCCATTTATCACTTACCACCTTGCCACATGTAAAACAGCGTACCGGTATAATCAATTCAATTCGACCTCCTAAACATAACTATGACCTTCAGGTTGTTTCGAGCATTAAATTCCTACTTATATATTTCGGCGTCAATTCATGAAGACTAGCTGATGTTTTTTAGCTACTAGCATACATCACATTAACATAGAGTATGCTTACCTGTAGCTCTTTTGATCCCTAGCCCTGGCTCCTGGACCTCCAAACTTTTTAGGTTCACTTCTTCTAGCATCGCCAGCAATCATTGTTCGATCGTAATCTCTGAACGTGGTGCGAAGTCTGGTGCTTTTTGTCCATTTAAGCAAGCCCTTTGCTATGGCCATACGTGCTGCCTCAGCTTGTCCCATGAAACCTCCGCCAGAAACCTTAACATTAATGTCAACTTGTGTTCGAACTTTCTCATCTACAAGAAATAGAGGTTCCATAACTTTATCACGAGCGAGTTTGGGTTCAAAAATCTCTACGGGTACATTGTTTATTCGAACCCTACCTGTTCCTGTTCTAACTGCGGCTCGAGCTGATGCGGTTTTCCGTTTTCCACTTATTATCATAACTTTTTTCGATTTAGACAACCTATTCAACCTCTGGGTTCCACCCAATCTCTTTAGCCAATTCACCAACAGTTATATAAGGTGATTTCAATTTATCTGCGCTAGCTTCAAAGATTGTTTGAAATTGCTTATTTTCAAATTCAATTGGAGCGCCTAAATAAACCCTAAGTCTTTTGAGTGCCTGCATACCTTTAGGTTTCTTCCGAGGAAGCATACCCCTTATTGTTTTACGAACAATTCTATCAGGTCTTCGATAATGATAAGGCCCCTTACGTGGATGACCCACTTCAAGGAACGATTTAGCCTCGTGCACTATTTGTAATCGCTTACCTGAAATTGCTGCTTTTTCAGCGTTTAGAACGATTATATTCTCCCCTTTAAGAAGACGTTTGGCCACGATGCTGGACATTCTCCCAAGAACCAATCCTTTGGCGTCGATAATTATGGCATTAGTAGAAGACATCACATTTTACCCCATAACTTTCACGTTTTTACCCGATGGATTCTTTTTCATCAAATCTCTAATTGATAGACAGTTCCCTTTAGCTATCTGAATCTTGGATTGTGCCCGTTCGGAAAAAGCAAAAGCCGCTACGTTTAGCGGATGCTTTGCGTTTCCAGCACCCAAAACTTTACCTGGAACCACAACGGTTTCTCCGTCTTTGGTGTATCGGTTCAATCGACTCAAATTCACGGCGATGCGGCTTCTTTTGGATCTTGACAAGTGTCTGGCTAAACAGCTCCACAAGTCTGTTTGATTTTCTCTTGAATATTTCTTTAAATCTCGAATGAGCTCAATAAGCTCCGGATTAACTGTCTTTAGTTTCTTCACGTCTACTTACCCTTTTTTAGTTGATCAGAAAAGTCCTTTATTTTATTGTCAAAAATCTTAGCAGCCTCGGTAACTATTCGTTCTACTTGAAGTGCTCCTGTGGACTCGATTTTAAAAATAAACGCTTTCTTATCCCAAGATACTTCAACAGCTGAAGGATTTTGAGAACAAGCATCTACACAATCCATACAAAGAGTACATTCAATTACATTCTGAGTTTTTATTCCTTCTGCCGTTTTTATCAAAATTTCTTCAGGGCACACTTTTACACATTTACCACATGAATCACAACTTTTAGCATCTATCTTGACTTCGGGTAAGTGTGTGTAAGTGCACATAGATACTGGTTGCCATTTAGCGTGTTTTTTCCCTTTTCCCAGTCGAGCATATGCTTCAAATTTCACTTTTTGGTCTGGAGCCAATTTCACTAGAGGTATCTTGTCACTGACTGGTACTATATCAGGGTTCTCCGGTTTCATTTCTCCAGAATAAATTGTCAATATTTTGTCTGTGTCTTTAGTTTCCAATGTCAGATTTGCTCGACAAATGTTACATCCGAACTCACTTTCGCATTTGCAGTCTTCAGGAAGGCTATAAGAGTCCAAATCGGTCTTGATTGGAATCAATCCTATCCTGTGGGCAAGAATTTCGTCATTAAGAATTGAAGAATTTTCAAGTATAACAATTTCATCTATAGCCATTGTTGGGACTTCGGTAAGCATAATTCTTCGTAAAGCGTTTACAAAAGGCACATTGACTCCGTTAACAATGAATCGCATGAATTCATCAGTTTTTTCTAGGATTTGAATCTCTACCACAGTTAACCCTCAAATGAGCCTCTTCGTAAGACATTATCTAAAGCTCGTGCTTTTCAAAGAGAGAGAAAGCCATTATTTCAACATTTTGGTTTGGAGTGTTGAGCGAATAATCTATTCAAATTAAGAAAGACCTGCTTTTCACAACATTCCCAGTCACTAGCGTATCAGACTCTACGTCCTCTGCGTCCACCTTTTCTTCGAGTTCCATCATGTGGAATAGGTGTAACCTCTTCAATGCGACCTACACGAAATCCAGCCCTTGCCAAGGCACGTATTGCAGCCTGAGCTCCTGATCCGGGTGTTCTTGCGCCTGAACCTCCTGGAGCACGAACTTTAATGTGAATAGCTGTTATTCCTTTGTCTTTAGCAATTGTTGCAGCATAGGCCGCAGCTCGCATCGTCGCATATGCCGAAGATTCTAGTCGATCTGATTTGACATGCATTCCACCTGAAGACCTTGCGATTGTTTCTGCGCCAGAAATGTCTGTGAAATGGATTATTGTGTTATTGTAAGAGCTGAAAACATGAACAACAGCCCACTTATCTGTGTTCTTACTCACGACCTTCACCTTCCTCGCTTGGTGATGCTCGTTCCGTTAGAACGATTGTGGATTTTGTCAGAGGATGCTCAGGATTTGTAAGAGGACTTTTATTCGCATATGCTAATTTTGCTTCTTCATCCTTTAAGACCAAATAGCTTGGAGATGAAACCCTTCGTCCATCAATGGCAATATGGCCATGTGTAATAAGCTGACGTGATTGCTGTATGGACTTCGCTAAACCTTTTTGGAAAACAATCGTTTGAAGTCTACGTCCAAGGATATCGTCTAATGATAAGTCCAAAACGTCATCCAATTCAGCTTCATCATGCAGGATTCCAATTCTGTTAAGCCGGTCTAGGAGTTGCTTTTCCCGTATTTTTCGTTCCTCAACGGGCATCCCCAAAAGTGAACGTCCGATACCACGATACTTTGAGAGCAAAGTCTTATGGCGCCATATTTCTCTTTTATTTCGTAAACCGTATTGGCCGAGAACTTTGAGCTCAACCTCTAATGTATCAAATTGCCATGGGAACCGTGGCGTATCAAACTTTTTTCTTTGTTTTTTGGGATCTCCCATCTAACTATTTCCCTCTTTGTACCTGCTTTTTCTTTACACCCATAGCTTTTCCTTCCCTGCCCGTTGTTTTGGTTCTCTGCCCCCGAACCTTCAACCCGTAGCTGTGACGGAAACCTTTCCATGACCTCATCTTTTTCATTTGATCAATGTCATTTTTTGTTTGAAAAACCAAATCTGAACCTAAGAGATGAGTGTCTTTTCCAGTCTCCAAATCTTTTCGGCGATTTAAAAGCCAGGCGGGTATACCATATTTCACGGGGTTTGTGAGGATGTCTTCAATTTTATCAACATCAGCACTTGAAAGGAAACCCATTCTTATTTCTGGACTGATTCCAGACTTTTCTACAATTGCATTAGCTAGTTTTATACCTATTCCCTTTACATTTGTAAGGGCGTAAGTTACCGGTTGAGTCCCTTCAATATCCGATCCGGCAAACCTTATGATGTGCTGAAATTCTTTAGACATCTTGAATATCCACGTCTCTTTTAGGCTAACTACGGAAGTGAACTGTAGTTTATTTAAGTTTTCCTTTATACATATCGTTTCTATACAATAAAACATGTTGATTTAATAATAAAAAGTCAGAATATGCTAAATTTGTCTTTTGCGATAAGTTTTTTATAGCTACTTTCTTGCTGTTTACTGAGGATTTACTTTGGCTCGGCTTAAGGGATTTGAAAAACTTACAAATATGGATGATGCTCTTGAAATTTTTTTGAGACAACTTAAGCCAGAAAAATTGGATTCCGAACAAATCCTAATTCATGCGGCACTAGGAAGAATCACCAAAGAGGATATTCGAGCCAAACATAACTTACCAGCCTTTGATCGGTCTGCAGTAGACGGTTACGCTCTTCGAGCAAAAGATACCTTCGGTGTTTCAGAGTTCAACACTAGAAAATTCAACTTAACTAAAAGTAAAGTCAATGCAAACGAGTTAAAAGAGGTGTGGACTGGCAACCCTATTCCTGAAGGTGCTGACGCCGTAGTAATGCTTGAATACACAAAAAAATTAGTAGATAAAATAGAGGTAGCGACAGCGGTTACTCCAGGTAGAAATTTGTCTAAAAAAGGAGAGGACGTAACCGAGGGAAATGTGGCAATATGCGCCGGAACTCGGCTAAATCCACATCACTTAGCGTTGCTAGCAGCGCTGAACGAACATTTTGTGTCAGTGATAAGAAAACCTAAAGTTGCAATTATAGCCACGGGAAACGAACTAGTAGAGTTGGGAAATAAACTTGAACCTGGAAAAATCATTGAAACGAATCGTCTGCTTTTTTCAAATCTGTGCACAGAGCTTGGCGCGGAACCAATGAATTTGGGAATTGTCAAAGATGACCTAGAGCCGATAATATCTAAGATTCGAGAAGGATTAAAGAAGGCAGACGCGGTTATTACGACTGGAGGAACAAGTGTAGGATACCCAGACTTGGTTCCATTGGCGGTAAATAAGATAGGAACGCCTGGAATAATTGTGCATGGAGTGGCTATAAGACCGGGTATGCCCACAGCACTAGCGATTCTGGAAGATAAACCAGTTTTTGTTCTTTCAGGAAATCCTGTTGCTGCAACTGTAGGTTTTGAAGTGTTCACAAGACCCACCCTGCTTATGATGCTTGGGGTAAATGAGATTAGACCAGCAGTCGAGGCGAAACTAACACAGAGTGTTGCTGGAGCTCTAGGTCGAAGAATCTTCCTTCGGGTTCGCGTGTTTGAAAGTGATGGAGGCTTTTTGGCTGATCCCGTTAGAGTAACTGGATCTGGAATCATAACAACTATGACAAAAGCGAATGGGTATGTGATTATTCCTGAAAACCGTGAAGGTTTAGAATCTGGAGAAGCTATAAGGGTACATCTTTTCGCTAATATCGTGAGGGAATAATTTGTTCAAGAAACTTCTTTCGTTTAATGATGCAAAACAACTTCTTGAAAAGAAAGTTTCTGTTAAGCCTATTGGAGTAGAAAAAGTTTCACTTTCAAATTCTTATAACCGCGTGTTAGCACAGGACATTATATCGCCCATTAATATTCCTCCTTTCACTAGATCAACAGTCGATGGCTATGCTGTAAAGGCCGCTAACACATTCAGGGCAAGTGAAGACCATCCAATCCGATTCAAATTATGTGGGCATGTGTCAATAGGAGAAGCCCCCAAAGTGGCGTTAAAAAACGGTTTCGCTGCAGAAATAGTTACTGGAGCACCCCTTCCTGGAGGCGCAGACTCAGTGGTTATGGTTGAGTATACCAATCAGTTGGAAGATACCATCTATGTACACCGTCCTGTTACTAGAGGCGAGAACGTTATGGCTGCAGGTTCAGACATCCAAAAAAGCGAAAATGTTCTAAAAAAAGGTCGTTTTCTCGGTTCACGTGAAATTGGAGTTCTGGCTGCAATCGGTTTGATCGAAACCAGTGTTTATAAACGCCCTAAAGTTGCTGTTTTGTCTACCGGAGAGGAGATTACAGATCCTGGAGAACCCCTTCTTGCAGGAAAAATCTATGACATAAATGCTTATACTTTGAGTGCAGCAGTTCAGGAAGCTGGAGGAGAATCAATTAATTTGGGAATTATTCCAGATAATAAGGACCTGCTGGCTAAAGTTCTGGTACAAGCTTTAGATTCAGCTGATGTGGTAATAACTTCGGGTGGAGTTTCTGTTGGGCCAAAAGACTTCACGCCACAAGTGGTACATAGCCTAGGAAAGCCTGGAGTAATCATTTCTGGGGTAGCAGTGAAACCTGGAAAACCTTTAACCATCGCTGTGGTTGATGGAAAACCGATCTTTTCGCTGCCCGGTAACCCCACCTCATCTCTCTTCATGTTTAATGTGTTCGTTCGTCCCATACTGATTAAACTAGCTGGAAGATCTGAACAAGAGATGCCGAAGATTAAGGCAATGGTTTCCCAGAAATTGTTCCCTGCACGGGGACGACGCACATTTATTATGGTAAAATTATCGTATGACCAATCTGGGAGGCTGATTGCAAGTCCGGTTCCAACCGGTTTGTCAGGAGCAATAACGACTTTGGCAAATGCTGACGGATTTGTTGAAATCTCCGAACAACAGCAGTTCGTGGATGAAGGTGTAGAAATAGATGTTCATCTGTTCGGAAAAATTAGAAAATTGGAAACAGATTGAATGTTTTTAGCTAAATTTTTCTCTTTTGATCAAAGTGTAGACTGATGCCATCAGAAGCATAATCATGTACACTATTAGAGTAATGTGGAACAGTATAGATCCACCAAACGTTTGGAGTGCAACAGAATTTGCTAGTGTTATTATTCCAAATGTTATTCCTGTAAAGAATAACCCTATTACAAGGGGTAAAGCCCATTTTTCTTTTTTGAAGAGACTATAGGCTGTGATTAAACTTAAGATCCCTATTACAAGGATGTGTGGTGGTGCAGCGAGGTTTTCGATTACAAAATAACCTACTAGAACAATTCCGACTACAATATAAAAAATTGAGAAAAGTAACTCGGTTATGTTTCTGATCTTGAAGCTTTCTTCCGAAGTCATTTCGCGTCCCTTCCTACCGCTATAATACAATTGGTAATAAATTAGTTTCTCCACTTATCTTGATTTACAGCTATATTATGAAGAAGTTTTCAATAGATGGGAGGTGGAAGCTCATGAATCAGGAAGTTAGATTTTTTGTAATAATTGTGCGTTCATAAGGGTTATCCTTTGGAAATATAATCTGGTTCCGATCAAAATGGACCCGAAAAAAATGCTTTCGAAAGAGATTTCTAACAAAGTCAGAGGGCAAATCAGCGAAGAAATAGTTTCCGAAACTGTCAATCAGTTTTTCAAACAAGGTAACGCCTTGATTCTATTAGAACTTATTAACCTAAGAAGCGAATTTACGAGCCTAAAAAATGAACTGCAACATAAAACAGAAAACAAACATAATTCGTTACACAAACTACTTGTTCCATGAAACAGCAGTAAAATCCATATTAGGTATTGGTTAGAACTTGGGATTTCCAAAACAGTCTTTTTAGTTTAATCAATTCCATTTCTTTTTTGTTTTGAATAAGTTTAAAAGTATACTGAATCTTCGTTTATTCGTTGTTGAGGAATTACGATGAGTCAATTTCCTGAAGAGATTATCAAAAAAGCATTTTTAAGGGCAAATTGCCGATGCCAATGTGAAAGATGTGATCATGATCACGGGACTTTCACCTGTTTTAAGCAAATTTTATGGGAAAAAAGGCGAAATAAAAACGAAAGAAGCGGTTGGGAAGCTTATTACTTTGTTAGTCCCGATAAAGGTGGAAAACCTACGATAGAAAACTGTGAAATCCTTTGTTGGAGTTGCTACTCCAAAACAATAAACCAATAATCCTAAATCTTCGCTGTCCTCATATTGTAGCTTGTTTATAACAGATTAATTTCTAAGTGGTCAAATATGAGTTATCGTGAGCTCTTCATATCTCCATCGCCTATCTTTTCAGGCAGCCAACAATCATTTGAAGCAGCCAAATATGTTATTTTAGGTATCCCCTTCGATGTAACGAGCACGTACCGTTCTGGAGCGAAATTTGCACCTATCGCAATAAGAGATGCATCACAAAATGTTGAATGCTACAGCTTTAGAACGGGCATAGACATTGAGGACCTGAAAACCCATGATTTAGGTGACCTACATGTCTCGGGAGATGTTGAGTTGACTCTGGGGCGGTTAGCGTTGGTTGCACAAGATATTTTTGAAGAAGATAAGATTCCGGTATTTATTGGAGGAGAGCATACAATTACTTTAGGTATTGCGCGGAGCCTCAACAAAAACGTTGCAATTGTAAGCTTTGATGCACATTTAGACCTACGCGACGACTATCTGGGGCTTACGGTTTCTCATACAACGTTTATGCGTAGAATTAACCAAGACGTTAAACCCTCAAAAATCTTGGAGATCGGCACCCGCGCAGTATGCAAAGAGGAGCTTGATTACGCAAAAGAGACTGGAATCGATTACATAACCGCACAGCAAATACGAAAAGATGGCACGAAAAAAACGGCTGAAACAATCAAAAGCACACTTAAAGGATATGAAAAAGTTTATGTTACAATCGACATGGATGTTCTTGATCCCGCATTTGTACCAGCAGTTCCAAATCCTGAACCTGAAGGACTAGACACGACAACACTGTTGAACCTTCTTGATGCTGTCTGTGACCGCAGGGTAATCGGATTTGATGTTGTTGAGGTGGCACCTCAATATGATCAGGGTATAACGGCCATCCAAGCTACAAAAGTCATCTTTGAAGTGCTTGGTTTCCTGGAAAGGGCACAAAAAAGCTAGTCAATGTAGTTTGTTATACGGTTTCTTTTTTCAATTTCGCCACGAAGAAGCCATTACATTCGTGAATATGAGGATAGAGCCTCTGACACTTAGTTAAGCCTCTTAGGCCAGGCAAACCGATTCTAGGTTTTGATTCAATCAACTTAAATTCAGGGTGCATTCTCAGAAAATTTTCTATTAAAACCTCGTTCTCTTCCAGGGTTATGCTACATGTGGAGTAAACCAGAAAACCGCCTGCAATAACATACTCTGCACACTGTTCTATCATATCCGCCTGAATCTTTGACATCCCCAAAATTGACCTTTTTGTTAATCTCCACTTTGCGTCAGGTGTCTTCCCGAAGGTTCCGGTGCTTGTGCACGGAGGATCCAAAATTACTAAATCCGCAAAAACGTTCAACGGCAAATTCTTTCGCACATCTACTAGTATTGGTTGAACTATTTTGGCGTCCATACGTTCTGTTTCTCTTTTCCACACTTTTATTCTCCGTTTTGAATAATCAACAGAAATTATTGTCCCCCTATTTTCCATTAGCTGCGCCAAATAGGTTGTTTTGGATCCTGGAGCTGCACACATATCAAGAACTGTGCTTCCTTGCTTTGGGTCTGCAATTTCAGCAGCTAGGCAACTAGCTTTGTCCTGAATGTAGAATAATCCTTGATTGAAGCTTCGTGATCTTATTAGAGGTTTTTTTGTTTCAGTCAGTTTATAGGTGTACTTTAATCGCGGAACCTTTTCCAGAACGATTTGCTCTTCTTCCAGGCTTTTAAGCAAAGTTTCTTGTGGTGCTTTCAAAGTGTTTATTCGCACGTAAACAGGTGTGATGGTTGAGGATTTTTCTAGGAACTTGAGGGCTTCTCCTCTTCCAAGAAGTCTGAAGCAGTATTTAACGAACCATTTGGGGTGATAAATTTGGAGCCCAACCTTCTCCGTTTCTTCCAGGTTTTTTATGAGATATTCTGGGTTTACGCTCAGTATTTTACCGAGAGCTTCTTCCACGTCTTTAAGGTTCCACCATCCCAATATTGTGCGCCCCATTCTCGCTATTTTAGTTGTGTTATCCAGATTTTCTTCAGCCAGTTTTGTTTCATGGGTATATAAGCGGAGGAAAGACCTTGTGCCCATTTTGAAGTCGTTAATTGATCGAGGAGTTAGAACTGAGTTAAGCAGAAAGTCGATGTAATTCTTTTTTCTGAGTGTCTCGGATACTAGTCTATGGGCTAATCCAATTGCTTTAGGGTCCTTGATTTTCAACTGTTTTGAGGCTTTTTTTAATGCTAAACGCTCACCCAATCTTTTAAGTTCGATTAGGCTTAAGGTGTCTATCGCGAGTGTCCAAGCGTTCCTTAACATTTAGGTTTGCCTTCATTGAGTTTTAATTATGCGCCTATTAAAGGCTTGATCAGAGGTTTAAATAAATACAAACCATCATTATTATTGGAGTTGAGAAAGCACGAAGGTAAAGCAGACAGATCAGGGAGTAATTTTGAATGTGCATATTAAGCCAAACTCAAAAGAATTTCGTTTAACAATCCAGTATGATGAGCTTGTGGTATTATGTCGTGAAGCTCCAATTAGGGGTAAAGTCAACAGTGAATTGTTGAAACAGTTTTCGCGACTTTTCGGCCGAAAAGTTGAGCTTGTTTCAGGGTTTACTTCAAAAGAAAAGAAGATTCTAGTGAGAAGCATAGAAACTGATGAGGCGAACAGAATCTTAAATTCGAAAGCAGATAGGCTGTAGCTCTGCTGGTAGGTGCCTTGGCAGTAACTTATTTAAAAGCAGAAATTGACGCTTCTTTTAACGGTTTGGTATTGCGTTTGAGAATAAGCATTTCGTTCGGGGATGGAAAAGATGGTTAAGACTGGACATTTAGTTGAAATGGAACTTTCAGAAGAAGAGCTGGATTATTATTCAAGGCAAATTGTTATGACTGAAATGGGTTACAATGCCCAGTTGAAGCTAAAGAACTCGAAGGTTTGTTTGTTGGGTGTGGGAGGATTAGGTTCTCCCGCAGCAATGCAGCTGGCTGCCATGGGAGTTGGTGATCTTCGCATAGTTGATCGGGATATTGTAGAGTTGACTAATTTGCATCGACAACATCTGTACGGTGTTGATGATGTAGGGTATCCAAAAGTTGAAGCTGCCGCCAAACGGTTGCGACAACTGAATCCTTTCATAAAGATAAAGCCTCTTCCACTCTCTGTAAATGAGCAGACTGTTGAATCTCTAATAAGAGATGTGGATGTTGTAGTCGACGGGTTGGATAACATGAAAGCCCGTTATGCAGTTAATAGAGCATGCATCAAACATAGAGTACCCTATGTTTTTGGGGCTGCAATAACAACCACCGGAAACTTGTCTACAATAATTCCTGGAGAAACAGCTTGTCTCGAATGTTTCTATGGTAATCTTGATGACAAAAAATTACCCAAATGTGGTGTGGTTGGTGTTCACCCATCGTTGGTCAATGTGATTTCAAGCTTAGAAGTAAGTGAAGCAATCAGGATACTAACTGGAAGACAGACTCTTTTGGCTAATAAGCTTCTTCACTTTGATTTAGATGAGATGGAATTCAATGAGGTTCAGCTTTCAAAAGTTGACTCATGCCCAATCTGCGGAGCAAATCCGTCTGGTTCCAGGTTACCACTTAATCATACGTTAGTAGAGGAGATTTGTGGACGAAAAGGAAAAAAGGTGTTCATTATTGTTCCACCAGAGATTTTGGATATTAATCTCTTTGACTTGAAGACATTTGTGGGTAAGAAAGGATTCTGCATCAAAGTTGAAGGTCAGTTAGGATTAACTTTTAGTCAAAAAGATGTGAAGGCAAGTATTTTAAAAAGCGGAGTCACCATTTTGGAGGGAATAAAAAAGAAAGATGAAGCACTTAAGTTCTTCAAAGAATTCACTTATAATATCAATGAAAAAGCTTTTGTTAAAACAAGTTATTATTAGAAACAAGATTTAACACACAAACTATATTCTATCTTTTGCAGTCTTTTGAATTACCTATGTTATGCTTCAGGATTTTTGAGTAATACCGCGCGTATTCTTCTAACACCGGATGCGATGCCCTTTTCTTTTGTTATTCTGAAAACCCCTAACTCAAGTGTGTTACTAACATGGGGTCCACCACAAATCTCTGTCGAAAAATCCCCTATAGTATAAACAGATATGTTATCACAATCATATTTGTGATCAAACATTGCTTGTGCACCTCTTTTTTTTGCCGCTTCAACAGTCATTTCTTTTCTATTAATTTGCAAACCTTTGTTAATCTGCTCGTTAACCAATTTTTCAATTGCAGCTATTTCTTCAGGTTTTAGGGGTCTATCGAAATTGAAATCAAAACGTAACCGATCTGGAGTAATATTTGAGCCTCTTTGAACAATTTCTTTCTTTTTTAAAACCTTTCGCAAAGCCTCATTTAGCAAATGAGTTGCAGTATGGAGTTTTTTGGTTTCCACAGAAGCATCACTCAAACCGCCCTTGAACAATTTTTTTGCACTTGCAGACGAAACTTTTTGATGGTGTTCATATTCATTCTTGAACTCCTCCTCGTCGACTTTAACACCACTCTCTGCTGCAAGTTCTTTTGTCAACTCAATAGGAAATCCGAAGCTTTGAAATAACAAGAAAGCATTTTTTCCGTCGATTTTTGGACTGTTTTCTGCAATTCGTTGGAATTTCCTCAAACCTTTTTCCAATGTATTCTTAAACTTGGTTTCTTCTTTACTGAGTTCGTCCAAAATGCTAATTTCTTTCTCTCGAACCAATGGATATTCAGACTCGTTATTCTCTATGACAATTTCAGCAAGATCTCTCAAGAAATCTCTTTCAATTCCAAGTAATCTTCCAAATCTTATTGCACGTCTAATTAACCGACGTAAAACATAACCGCGGTCTACGTTGCTTGGCTTAACTCCTCGTATGTCACCCAAAAAAAATGTTGAGGCACGAATATGATCAGTAATAATTCTAATAGATCTCTCTTCAACAGGAGTAGGCGCACTAATTGATGCAAGCTCCTCCACTTTCTTCGCTATTGGCCGAATTGCACCAATCTCAAATACATTTTCTTTTTCTTCAAGCATTGCTGCAGTATGTTCTACACCCATTCCAGTGTCAACATTCTTCTGTTTTAAAAGTTCATAACAACCTGAAGCATTTCTGTTATACTCCATAAAAACATCATTCCAGAGTTCAAAATATTTCCCGCATGAACAACCAGGTCTACAATAGGAGCTGCAAGGAGTTTTTCCTGTATCATAAAACATTTCAGTGCATGGTCCACAAGGTCCAGTTTGACCAATTGGACCCCACCAATTATCTTCCTTTGACAAAAAGAAGACATGATTATCAGGAACTCCTAAAATATTCCATGCTTTTGAACTCTCAAGGTCTCTTGGAGCAGTCTGATCACCTGAAAACACGGTAACAGACAGCCTGTTTTTGTCCAGGTTAAGCCATCTTTTGTTGGTGAGAAACTCGTAGCTTAAGCTGATGGCTTCCTTTTTGAAATAATCACCAAGAGACCAGCTACCTAACATCTCAAAAAATGTTAAATGTGAATTGTCTCCGACACATTCGATGTCTCCAGTTCTAAAACATTTTTGAACATTCATAAGTTTCTTTCCAAGGGGATGAGGCTGCCCCAAAAAGTAGGGGATAAGTGGATGCATGCCTGCTGGAGTGAAAAGAACGGTTGGGTCATATTCTGGGATAAGAGGTGAATTAGGAATTAACTTATGTTGGTTTTCACTAAAGAAGGTTAAAAACAATTTTTTTAGCTTTTTTGAATCTATAACCATAGATAGTTTTTTGTCAGACTTCTTAATATTCCTAGTGCAACCTATGAATTAATTAATGGTTTGTAGGATTTCTGTCTAAACCCGTAAAAGTTATTTTTAGTACTAGAAGGTTGATATAAGCATTAATTCTAACCTTTTTTAGTGCTGGAATAATAGGAGTTCAAGGAGATCTAAATATCTCTCGTTAGTCTCCGCATAAACTAACGTAAAATAATCTCTAGATAAGTTAAGAAAACAAAAGTGTAAAAAGGTGCAACAGAGGGGAAAACCCCCAACTGGGCAAAGAAACACAAAACCTAGCGCTGTTAACCGAACAGAGCACCTAGGCCTTCCATTGCTTCTTCTTCTTTTTTAGTCTGGTCTTCTTCTTCCTCTTCTTCTGCTGGTTTCTCTTCCTCGGCTGGTGCTGCAGCTACAGTCGCTGGTGCTGCGGCCATCATTGCAGGAGCAGATTTAATTGCTTCCTCGATATCAACTTCGGCAATAGATGCCACTAAAGCTTTAACTCGAACAGCGTCGACATTAATGCCGGCTGCAGTGAGCACTTCAGACACTTGCTTTTCGTTGATTTCTTTTCCAGCTTTGTGTAGGAGCATTGCAGCATATACGTATTCCATATTCATTCTCCTCCATCTTTTCCTTCATACTTACATTTCAACTTTTCTGAACCTAAATTGGTGACTCATTCTTTTTTTCTACTTCATCCAATTTTTTAGTCAGGCTTAACATTTCCGTATTAGCCTTTCTGATTAGATCATCTATCGTGTCTTTGCTGGCTATTTCAGCATTCAAAGCCAAACTATAGGCTTCCTGATTAGCCTTTCTAATCAGGTAACTAATGTTTTCTGGAAGAGGAATAGCAGCTTCCAAAGATAAATTGAAAGCATATTGATGAGCCGCTTCAACGCTTCGGCGAAACGCGTCAATATCTAGCTTCAGGTCTTTCTCAGTTAGAATAATGCCATCGTCATATACAACTTTTAAGGTGAGACCAACTTCCACAGGTTTTATTCCAAGTTTTGAAAGTAAGCTTGAAAGTTGCAATGAAATGGGTTCACCCTTCTTAACAACCATCGTAGACTTAGACACCCAAACGCTTCCTGCTTCTATTCGGGTACACAAACCTACAGCAGTAAATTGGCTGATAATCGGACCTGGAGGTAATCCAGTGTTCCCTGCAGGAACTGTAACGTCAAATGCAGCTAAGTCTCCTGCCCTAGCGGATGCCTTTACCCTACTTTTTTCAAGAAGAAGAGTAAGCTTGAAAGGGTTAAGATTGGTGAAAAGAAAAAGGTTGGGTCCAGTCAAGTATTCTTCAAGCGTTTCCATACCGGTTTTATCTTTCGTTTCGGAAACAGCCCTAGTTATTAGAGAGTTTTTGACTACCCGTAGATATGCGTTTTTTTGGAGTTTTTTCTTCAGTTTTTGTAGTTGAGCAGCTCTGACCTTTTCTAAGCTGGCAATTGCGACTGCATTATACTGTAACAGCAATTCTTTTAATTCTTTGACTTTATCAGCTTTTAACAGAGTTGATTGACGGACTACCATAGACTTTCCCTACATAGATACTTTAACTGTAGATCCCATCGAAGTTTTCAGGTAAACTGACTTTACATTTTTTATTCCGCGTTTGAGTTTTCCTTCGATTCTTCTAACAACTGTCTGAACGTTTTCGGCAATCTCTTTATCATCCATCTTTTCATTTCCGATACGGCATTGAAGAACAGGTTGTCCCCGCATCCTAACAAAAACGATTTTCTGATGTTTCTCAATCTGTTCCTCTATGTTGGCATTTGGAGGAACAGGAGTTGGCATCTTGCCCCTAGGTCCAAGAGAGGCACCGAGACTCTTTCCCACAAGAGGCATCAATGGAGCTTCGGCTATGAAAACATCATATTCTTTAGCGATTTCTTTCTGCTTTTTCTTATCAGCTACTAAAGCTTCTAGGGCGGCTCTTTCTATAACCAAACTGGCTCCTGCATTTTTAGCTTTAAATGCCATCTCTCCAGTTGCGACAACACATACCTTGATTTGTTTTCCAACAGAATGAGGTAGTTCAATACGTTCTTGAATTCTGCCCTCAGGCTTTTTCATGTCAATGTTCTGTAAATTCATTGCGAGGTCAATAGACTGAGAAAACTTGCGTTCAGTAGACTTACTTTTTACCTCTTTAACTGCAGCAAGGAGGTTTTTCATGTTCAATGGCATTCTATAAGCCTCGCGCCAATGACGTACAAAAGCCAGTTATAAAAATCTTGTTACTCTAAGTTTTATTTCAGTAGCAAAGCGTCGTGCTTTCCTTCATCAATTTCCTGTTGAACTTCCCGCGGGTCTTTTCCCTCTACTGTTACACCCATGCTAACTCCGGTGCCTAAAACCTCTTTAACCGCTGCCTTTAGGTCATTCCCTAAGACATCTTCAGCTTTGACTTTAGCAATGCGTACTACAGCAGTCAAAGATATGTCACCAATTTTTTCAGTGTTAGGAGTCCCAGAACCTTTTGTTACTCCCAATTCGCTGACAAGTAACGCAGAGGTGGTAGGTGTACCCACAGTGACTTCAAATTCTTTATTATCTGTGTCAACACTGATCTTCACCGGCACTTTCATACCAGAATAATCCTGTGTTATCTCATTGATTTTGTTTACAATAGCCAGAACGTTTACTCCTAACGGCCCAAGGGCGGGTCCAAGAGGAGGGCCAGCGGTAGCTTGTCCTCCGTTTACTAAAGCTTCAACTATCTTTTTTTCTCCCATTTCTTTATTCATCCTTTTTGACTTTCTCGACAAGTTTTACGTAGTCGGCATGAACTGTTATTGGTAACGTGAAGGTCGCCTCCAAAAGTTCAAGGGTTACATCTTCCTTTGCCTTATCAACTCTTGTTATTTTAGCTCTCATTCCCTTGAATGGTCCTCCAACAACTTCGACGAGATCATTCTCATCCAATTTTTCGATCACAGGTTTTACGACTATGTATCTTTCTACTTCCTGAAAAGCAACAACCCCAGGGACTCTGGATCTTACATGTTTGACACCTGTTATTGCTTTTTCTACCGAATGTGGTCCGTCAGCTTCGATGAAAACATAACCTTTTAGCGCTTCAGGCACAAGTATCGCTTTTACTTGTAGCTCATTCATTTTTACTTTAGCTTCGATTAAGTTTGCGACATTTTTTTCTTGTCCTGCGGTAGTTCGTACTGCAAAGACGGCTGTTGACATTTTAGTTTCTTCGTCCATTGCTTATCAACCCAATATGCCCGAAACTCCAGTAAAAACGATTTTAATTAGGAAGCCGATTCCTCCGATAGCAATTATACCTAGAAAACAGATTTTGATTGATAGCCACAGCTCGGTTCTACCTGGTTTTGTGGCAAGTTTCAGCAATCTTGATGCTGATTGAAAGAATGATCGTAGTCCCAAGGTTCCTCGCACAGTTCAAAATCGAATTCTAATATGTAAAGTTATCTCTGAAAAATCCCTGTTTCTAACATTTTTGGGAAATAATGGACTAATATTAATGAAGATGAAGCACGGTTTTACAAAAATAATAGATGTAAAAGGGGAAACAAATGTTTAATCAGATAAGTAATAGAGAAGAAAGATGGACATAATGTTAGGGAACAAAAAAGACGCCTTTGCCGCTAACAGTTAACCTACCCCACACCCATAAGCCAGTAAAAACCTTACCAAGTGAAATTTGAAAGTTTGTAGTTACTCTGATAATATTAACAATGCAATGTAGTTATCTTCGTATAAAAAAAGAAACCTAAAGATAGGAAATAAAATGAAGCCCCTAAATATTCACAAGTGGTAGTAACTTATCTTAAATTTTTTCTGAGGGAATTCCACAGTCCTCAAGCGCTGTTATTATTTTCTTTTTATGTTCTCCCTTGATGCCTTTCCAATCAAGAATCACAGAATCCACAGGTTCCAAGGTTCTTTCAACACATTGCTTTATCATTTCAGCATTGATTCCTGCAATAGCATATTTTGGAATAATATGACCAAAGGCAATTTGAGTACTTAAAGCCATTTTCGTGAATTTTGAGTTATAATGGGGACCCCCGATTCCCAATGCTGTAGGATAGCGAGAACAATTAGAAACTGCAGCAACCGATGAATCGGCAACAATCTCGGCAGCCTTGACATCTTCCCATTGTTTTGTTGAACTACCCAATTCAACGAACATAGCTGGCGAATCTAAAGATGGACCATGATGGGTACATTCGTAGGAAACCTCGAAATCAAGTTCTCGTTCATTTGTCAGTTTTGACATTTCTAGGAATGCACTTTTCATAGCGCAAGCTGGAGCTATAGAAACTTTTTCAGGTTTTCCACCGAATTTTGCCTCTGAAAGATTGCCAGGGGTATGAATAGAAAGTGTCGGGATACCTTTGACGCTGCTGTGTCTAGAAAGAAAAACGAATAAACGTGGGTGAAAGAGGGCGTCTAAAAATTGAGTGTCAACGATCTCAGTATTAACGAAAAGCAGTTTTATTTTCATTTTCTGAAACGATTTTAAATATACGGGATTTTTGCAAAAGCTTTCTGTAAGTTTTTCGAAGCGGTATTTTTCTATTAGTTGTTTCGCAATATTCATTCCGGCTATATCTTTAGTTGACGCTATAAACAAATTCAAGATTATGTCGTCCTTGAACTTTTATTGTTGATAATAAGAAGATTAAAGTTTTCATGTAATATCATTAATGAGTTGAAGTTTGATATTAATCAATTCGTAAAATTGATTTTGATTAAACATTATTTGTGGTAATTTTCTCTAGAAGCTATGTACAGACCGAGTTACCATGACCGTTTATATGATTGAGCTCGTTCATTTTAAAAAAGTACACGTGAGAGAGGAACTGGAAAATTTGAAGAAAATACGAATAAAACGTTATCCTCCTCGTAACTTTCCAGCAAAGTCTCTGTGGGAGATAATAGCTGTTCCACCGAAATCTGATCAAGATGTAGAATTTATGATGTTGTATAAGGCTAATCCCAAACATCCAGCGGTAATTGAGGAGATGACCGAAGTTGTTGAACTTGAGGTAAATGAAAAAGCCTACAAGGAATTGATGTGGCTATTCAAAAAATATGAATTACCTTGCAGACCGATCGAGGAAGGAGTAGAGGTAACACATATAGGAACTAAATCCAGATTCGTTAACGACAAAAGTCAGCAGTAAACATACCTAATTTTTTGGAAAAATAGACTAAAGTTTACATGAATCTTTCTAGTTTTGTTAGTCCAATTATTTCTTCAAAGTCTAATCCCAAAGCATCGAGAATCTGGTCAAAAGTTGACTGTAAGTAAGCAACATATTTGTCTACATCTATCTCGTTATTTGAGGCTATTTGCACCGGCTTAACCCTTGGTTCTTTTAGAACTTTAACAAAGCTTATTAGGTCTCCAGCCTTCATCTCGTAACCTATCTTCTTTAAAATAAGAGCAGCTTTCACATGCTGAGGAGTGGTTTTTGTATAAGCTTCGGGAGGCTTACCAAGAACAACATGAAAAGCCAACTCTTCTGGAGTTTCTCCCCATCGTCGCTGCTTCAACCTCAAGTAACGATCTCGAATAATTTTTTTAATTTCTTTTTTTGTTTCCTCGAATTCTATTGGCGACTGCACCTGCTCTAGTCGATCTTCCAACTCATAAAATGCCTTTTTGATGTATGGGGGGATATGTCGTTTTTTCCCGGTCATTCCCTTCACATCAACACCACCACCTTTTAAGATTCCAAGATAATTTTTTTTGCGAGAGCTAAAGACCGCATAACGATACCACTTTTCTACCTCAAGCTCCATACCCATGTTCTTTTTGGACCAATCTTCCAAGATTTTGATTTGCTCTGGAGCAGGATTTTTCAAGAATAGGCTGTCTGTGTCCCCATAAAGAACATCAATATCTAAGGATCTGGCTTTCTCTATGGTTTGTGTTATAACGTGACGCCCAATTGCAGCTGTGGCCTCAGCAACGGGTGGACAGTATAATCCGAAGGCTGGAGACCCAAAAACTCCATAGCTTGCATTCAATATTACTTTAAGGGCGGCCGGAATTACATTCTACCAACTTCGTAAATCTGGGGGCAAAGTTTTGTCCTTAGCCCTATTCTTGTACCACTTGACTCGGAGGTCCCTGAGGGAGCCGATGAGCAAACTTTCAAGAGCTTTATTTCGTGTGCATATCCAGTGAGTGGTTTCTGGAACCTTGTTTGCTTTGCATTCTTCATGATTACATAATAGAGTTTGGTAGCCCAAATTGTAAACCTTAATGATGGACGGGTACAGACTCGCGAAGTCCATCACAGCCACATTGAAGTGGACTCCGGGTATAGGATCAACAACTATTGCACCCTTATACTTCTTGCCCTTAATTATAGCCTTTGTAGTTGTTCCACCTTTTATTGCAAGAATGTCCTCGGCGTTTGGAATTAACATCCCTCTTTGCCTATGTTCAAAGTATAGAAAGTTGCGTATCCAACGAGAAACTCCTTGTCGGGTGACATCTTCCAGGGGCATATGGGAAATCCTAGAAATTGCCAGAGCCAGTTTCATAACCAAATTGTCGTTGAAGGATGTCAGGTTTAATGTGATTTCTGAGTCGCGAAGGTTATATTCAGCTAGTTCTGTGTAGCTTAACTCCGAAATAGGCTTGCTAAACTCTATTTTTGGAAGATCGAGAAGTGCAGTTCCGACTTCGTTTAGGGTTATGTCTCTATATTTGTTCCCGAAGGCATAGATTTGGATTGACCTGTTGAAGAAGAATTTATAGAGATCGATATGAACGCCGTGGCTAACACCACACACTCTTCTCCCCACATCGATTGGAATCTGGTTTCGTTCAAAACTGAAGTGATTTCTAGCACGGTTATAGAGATAAGGCAGATCAAACTCGTCGCCGTTAAAGGTTAAAACAAAAGGATATTCACGAAGAGCCTCAAAGACTTTCTGAAGTAACCTCTTCTCAGAATCAAAATATTTGACAACCGCGTCGGCAGGTAGTTCTTTGTTGCCATTCTCTATGGAATGTCGTTTTAGAATAAAAAGCTGCTTCTTCTGGTCTGAACCATACAAAGCTACACAGACAACAGGGTGAGCAGCATCTTGGGGATCAGGAACACGTGTAGCAACTGACGAGCTGACTTCAATATCGAGACCAACTCTAAGAAATTCGGGAGCAGGAGATTCAAGTAGACGTGCCCATTTTTCCACACTATCAAGAAACTCTTTTCCAACATCATTAAAGAGGCAGAGAATCTTGTCTACATTACCCCTCGAGGACTTCGGCTGTACAGCAATCAATTTTTTGTTCTGTATCCGGTACAACATACCCGTAGCCAAATTATTATCGTAAATGTAGGATTGATAATATCGGATGAATGATTCCCAGACTTTGGGTGGTTCTTCGATCCCAGTAAGTTTTTGGTAATCTTCTGGGATTATGTCTCTCATACAGCCACTTGGACGACCGCCTATCGCGAGCGGATCCTTTGCGACAACCTTTGTCACCGTAACCTGTTTGTCGAGGAGAGGGTCAAACTTTTTCAGAGTTTCAAAATGGTCAAAGCCTACGTGTTCTGTTACGCGATTAAGTCTCTGAAGCTCCTTGGGAGGAAGACTTGTAAGTAGGTAGGGCTTATGTCCGGTGTTGTCGTCCCAGAAGTAGATTTTTTGGGAGACCGGCTCATAGAGTTTGAGTGTTGCAAGCTGCTTTTTTCCATCATAATTAACTGACACGAGGTATGAGGGGGGTAGGTCTTCTGGGTAATCGGGGTACACGGCAGCTTTCGTTTCTGGTTGATTCTTCTGTTTGAGTATATTCAAAGATTTTGAAGTTGATGGAGGAGGAGTGGATGGCGTCTGCTTCTCCTTTTCTTGTTTTTTTGGTTGGTCACAGAAATCAAGCAAGCTCGAAGTCATTTTATTTTAGTCCGTATAGGGTATATTCGTAATCCATTAAAAAATATTTTATGTACTTTTTCAGGGTCTCACGCATTCAGCTTTTGCTCTGAATGGTCGTCTTTTTTTAGGTTTGCTATGCTTGAGGCATCGCTTCACACAAACCATGATACCCTTCTGAATCTCAAAAACACAACCACATAGGTCTGTTCTTCTATCAACCATCTTGCAATCCCAATTAATTCATCTTAATTGAATCTTCTCCATATAAAATGTCTCAAGCACAATTAATAAATCGATTAAAGTTTTTTCTAATTTCTTTAATAATTAACCACAAGGTAATTCTTAGGATTCTTTATGGATATTGTTCATCAAAAAGGGATTAATTAGGGATCAATGTGTTTTCGAGATATCAAGTCATTATTCATTTTATTAAGTAATACATGAGTTAGAAATTGTCACGAGAGTTAAAACTCACAATTCTGTGAGATAATTAAATAATTGTTTTTAATTACCCAAAATCTGTTTAATATATCTGAAAGACAGCAAATGATTATAACAATTAGTAGTCTCTTGGTTGGAGTGCAATATTGAAGGCAACAGTTTTGCCGCCATGTTTACGGTCACATTTGATAGTTACAGTATTTTTATCTTCGCTTATGAAAACAACTTTGCCGACATGTCCAGCCTCTTGATGAAAGACGCTATGTACTGGGATTTTCATCCTTTCTCCAATCTTTACTTCTGACATTCTGCATTCCTTACCTTTACAACTATGTGTGGCTCCAAAAACAACCACAATACCTCAAATGGCTTCTTTTTGTTAAGGAAAAGGATCTATTAAACGTTATCTGAACTAATATTCAGTCCAATTAGGGTTTTTACAAAAAATGTCGGTTCAATAAAAAAAGACGAGGCAAACGAATAGTCTGTGCTGGAAATGAAAAAGACAAAATGTTCAAGGAACCCTTTTTTAAAAAGTTGAAGATAGAAAAATTGGAAATAACAAGCAAAGAGCTTATCAGGGGGTTTATTAATGTTAAATTGAAGGAAAACTGATGCCTAGAGACCCCGTATGTGGAGTAATTCTAAATGAAAAAACAGCTAAATATAAGATTACTCACGACGGAGAAAAATACTATTTTTGCAGCGTCAAATGCAAAAAGAAGTTCAAAAGAAACCGAAGTAAATTCGCCGACGAATAGATTTTTTTAATTCATATCAATGCTTTTAGCCATAAGAAGATTTTCAACAACCACAACAGCATATCGACAAACAAAATCGCGGCAACCTATGGCGACTCTAAAACCACAGGTCAATGCTAGGAATCCTGAAACAGCTAAAGAACCTGCAATTAAAATTTATTTTTTCGTCCATTACATTTTTTGTTAAGCATCTGAACGATCCATGCACTTAAGAAGCAGAGAAAGAGGGTCATTCATTTTTCGAAACACAAACAGTACTTTAATTTCCCCAAAAAACAAGTGTATAATAAAATATTATTTATTTTTTAACAAAAAACACAAGAATCCTTATCTAAAACTTGACTCACCAAAAGACTTAGAAACTTTAGGGGCCGTCGGCTAGTTTGGTCTAGGCTCTGAGCCTCGGACGTTCGGGACCCCGGTTCAAATCCGGGCGGCCCCACCAAAAAAGATTACTTTATTTTTTTGAACGATTTACAATCTCTTTAGCCACGATAACACCTGAAGCAGAAGCCTGAATAAGTCCTCGGCTTACTCCTGCACCATCACCGATTGTGAAAAGGTTCTGTATTTTTGTTTCAAGTTGGTCAGTTAATTCAAGTCTTGAGGAGTAGAATTTCACTTCTATTCCGTAGAGTAAAGTATCATTGGAGTTTACTCCAGGAGACACTTTATCCAAGGCTTCGAGCATTTCTTTGATGTCAGCAAGATATCGATAGGGTAATACGAAGCTGAGGTCTCCGGGTGTAGCATTCTTTAGGGTTGGAACACATAAACTCCGTTTTATGCGTTCCTCTGTTGATCGTCGACCAGCCTTCAGATCGCCTAGTCTTTGAATTATTACTCCTCCACTAAGCAGGTTTGATAGACGTGCGATGTATTTTCCATATGCAATTGGCTCTCTGAAGGGTTCAGTGAAGGAAGTGCTGACTAGAATTGCAAAATTCGTGTTTTTTGTTTTCCGTTCAGCGTAGCTCTGTCCGTTCACGGTTAAAACGCCATCATAGGATTCGGTGATTACTTCTCCCAAAGGTGAAACACAAAAGGTTCTCACCTGATCATCAAAAGATTTGGAGTGATAAATCAGCTTGGGTTCATACAATGTCTTGGTTAATTCTTCCATGACTGCAGCTTGAAGCTCCACCCTGACGCCGATATCAACTGGGTTATTCAAGGTTTTCAGACCGAGAACTTCTGCCTCTGTCTTTAACCACTCTGCACCGATTCTGCCAGGTGCCACAATCACATACTTCCCGAAAAACTTATCTCCTTTTGTGGTTTCGACACCTTCGATCTTGCAGTCTGTTACCAACAAACTTTTGACATCGGTTCTTAGTCGAATTTCAACTCTTCCCTCAAGATGATCACGCATCTTACGAAGAGTCTCAGCACATTTTTCGGTACCCATATGTCTAACTTTCTGGGAAATAAGTTTCAATCCAGCGAGAGATGCTCTTCTTTCGATTTCATCAAACTTTTCGGGACCAACACCATAAAGATGCTTAGTTGCCCCATATTTTATGTAAACACTATCAACATAACGCAAAAGATCCCAAAGCTGTTCTTCAGTACAGTACTCGTTTAGCCAACCCCCAACCTCAGTAGATAGCGTGAGTTTTCCGTCACTGTAGGCGCCAGCTCCTCCCCAGCCAGCTAGCAGGAAGCAAGGGTCACAGTTTAGGCAACCTAAACCTCTACTGGAGGGACATTTGCGCTGATCAATAGCTGAACCTCTATCCAAAAGAAGTATGCTAAGGTCTGTTTTGTCAGCTAGTTCAAGAGCTGAGAAGATTCCAGCCGGACCTGCACCAACAATTATGACATCGAAATTCATCAAGACTTCCTCCGGGAATCCAAAACTACATAGAATAAGTGCAATATATGTGTTAGCTGGAAATCAGCAAAATGAACAAGAATCCGATGTTAGAAATTTTTCATTCAATAATTCGATGTTAGTGATTTCTAAATTGTCAAAAACTTGGATAATCATTTCAACTTTTCTTTTTCTTGAGCGTTTTCTCCAGGAGTCTCCTGAGAATTGGAGCAGCCTCTTGTTCTCTAACGGATTTAATAAAAATTGAGGCTAAACCAATCTTTTTCGTTTGCTGGCAAAGAAGTTCAGCCAAAACTCTTGCAATCATTATGTTCCTATCACCGAGCAAAATTGAGGAAAGAGGCGGACTAACAAGTTTCTGTTTCTGGGGGATAGCAACAGCCAATGTGCCAAGCCGATCTTCACCCTCGCTCATCATAATAATGCTTGCGTTTTCTGTTTCAATATACGTTGCTAGAAAAATCTTTTCCTGTTCAACCAATTCTTCTTTAACAATCGTTGCTCGTGACAACTTAGACGCCTATATCCACTAAATATCATAGTCAACTGTCTATTTAGGATTTTCAAATAAACAAATCAGAAGGAAAATATCAATAGAGAAAGGATAGTTGGCAATAACATTTCACGAATGGAGGCAGAACCAAAACAGACAAGTCTTTAATTTTGCGACTTCATATTTTATTCATTATTCCTTCTTGAAAAAGTTCTTCCATTTCTTCCCGCAATTTTTATTGCTGAAACAACATCCCTCAATACTCTGCGGTTAACAGATTTTGTTGCGAGCCGACTTGTCCCAGCCTCCCGGACTAGCTCGAGTGAAACATTATCTGCCAAATGAGTACACAGTGATTGAACTAACGTTTTTGTGTAGTCTGGAGTTCCATCTCCCACTCGAACTATTTTAACTTCCGCTGGAAACCGGTTCAGACTGTCTATAATGAGAGAGACTGAATCTTCTATGTTTGTTGAAGTCAAAGTTTCTAGGACTATACTATCACCTAGAATGGCTATACCACATGTTTTACCAGGGTCAACTCCGATAACAACTTTTTTGTAGCTTTGTTTTCCATGAATTATCAAAAGGGCCTCATCTATAACGAATTTGGGGTTTGTTTTCTGTTCTAGACTTAGAACATGAGGGTGCGAAATCTGTCTACTTTCTTCATTAGTTGTTAAGACAACTTTTATACCGAATGGAATATTATCCCAGGGCTTCAAGCTTAAGAAAGGCAACCTCTTTCGGGTAAGTTCGTTCACAAGTTCATAATAGGCTCTTCCATGAACTGTTGCAACTGCTATTTCAATTCTCATTAGATTACACTTTCCATTTTCCAGGCAGAAGAAATGTGAGATTTATTTTTTCCCTTCACTTTGAACCTAGCTTTGCGCGCGCGTTAATTGTCTTGTCTTTAATATTTGCTTAAATTTATTACGAAAAAATTAACAAAAGAACAGTTCAAAAGAGACAAGACTTATAATTCTTTGGACATTACTTCGCTTCTTGTGTAGAGAATTTGGATAGATTCGTTCAGACGGGTTGCATTTCGCTTGACAAACTATTGGGAGGCGGATTCCCCACTGAAAGTGTGTCTCTTATTTATGGAGAGGCGGAGACAGGTAAAACCTCTCTTACAATTCAGTGTGTAGTCAATTGTGCTAGGAGAGGATACAAGTCTCTTTTCATAGATACTGATGGAACATTCTCTTATGAGAGACTTTCACAAATAGCGGAATATGATTATCAAGAAATCTCTCCACTTATCATTATTATTCGGCCAACAACATTTCAGGAGCAAAGCAAAGCAATAGATCAGTTAGAGAAAGTAATTAATAATAAATTTGGATTAATCGTAATCGACACTCTCACATCATTATATCGTGTTGAACTGAATGAACCCAATGAAACGTTTGCTGCGAATCGTGAATTGAATAGACAATTGGCAGTTTTAACACAAATCGCAAAAACCTGTAAAGTAGCAGTTCTTGTCAATAGTCAGGTGAGAAGCGTTCCCATTGGAGAAAGGACTGAAATGAAGCCAGTGGCAACACGGGTTCAAAACTATTGGTCAGATGTTGTGATTGATATGAAACAAACAGGTCAAACACGGATCATACAGGTGGTTCGAGAAAAACATCCGAAAATAAAAGGAAAAGGAGCAATTTATGTGAATATCACTAATGCAGGAATAACAGATTCCAGACGTTAGAGTTATTTTCGTCCAACAACAAGAAGGAGTGTAATATGATAACAATTCTTGACGTCGCTGCCGCAATTTGGTTTATTTTCCCAGCTTACTGTGCTAACGCAGCTCCCGTAATCTTCGGCGGTGGCAGACCTATAGACTTTGGGAAAACCTTCTTTGATGGAAACCCTGTACTTGGAGGACATAAAACGTTCAGAGGCTTTTTAGCGGGCATTATAATTGGAACATTTGTAGGCTTAGTGCAAACAGTCCTATATGAGCAAGTTCTTTTTCAATACGAGTACGGTTACCAGTTTCAATATAGCATAATACTTGGATTTGCGTTATCTCTAGGAGCTTTAAATGGTGATCTTATAGAGTCTTTTATTAAACGCCGCATAAATCGTTCCCCCGGACAATCTCTTCCAATAGCGGATCAAATTGACTTCATTTTGGGCGCTTTCCTTTTTTCTATTCCCATTTTACCCCCTACCTTAACAGTTGCTCTGATAATTCTATTGATAACAATTCCGATTCACCTTTTAACGAATTTAGGGGCTAGCCTTTTGAATATGAAAAATAAAGGAAAAAAAGCTAAAGCTACATCAATCAAAAATAAACAAAGATAGAGCAGCTAACCGAATAACGTAGCGATCCTTTGTTCAACAAAAAAATATGCTATAAGAATCATAGCACAACCTATCAGAAGAAACCTATAGGCTTGACGAGGGTTATAAGCATACTTTGTGCTACGATATGCAATTAGGAAACCTATAACCCCTAAGGCATATAAAATCATGACTATCAAGCTCCCTAAAACAAACTGGTCATTTAGACCAGGATAAAAGGCGAGAACCTCCCCACTTTGAGAGATATATGCTACAATAGGTTTAACCAAAAGGTCATAGACGCCTCCTCCCATTAGAAACACAGTGATGCCTATTGCTACCGCGCTGACAAGAAATAAGGAGGGCTTTGCATTCAACATTCTTTCATAAGTTTTCTGTAACGAAAAGGTTAGAGATGAGAGTTGTTTGCTGAAACCTTTAGCCATCACTTATCCATCCTTGTTCTTCAATAATGCTTTGGAACTTCTTTTGCCCAATTATCTGAATATGAATGATATATTACAGCTTTTAAAGATTCCTTCAATAGTTGGTGTGTAACTTCTTATCATTACTCAATTTTCTGAAAATACAGGTTGTGATGGGCGTTCTTATTAACATTTAATATTTTATTCCTGTTACAAATAAGTCTCATGACGGTTTTTCTCTCATTCTACTCTTTTGATTACAATTGGGATTGAAGCATTGGGTCCAAGGTTTCCTGCTTCTGAACCACACCAGAACTTGTGGCCAACCACAAGTTTTGCAACGGTTTCCAATGGGTTTAATGGTTCCACGTTGAGGGAGAGGAAAAGATGTTTTGCACATACCCTCAAAGTAGTTGCTGCAACCTATGAAACGTTTTTTAGTTTTTCGCGAATATATAATCACAAGATCACCTGTTTCACAAGTAGGGCATTTTCCAACAACTCGTGATTGTGTTTGGATTCTTTTGGTAGCTTTGCTCAAAGCTTTGCCTATAGACTCTTCGTGTTCTTTGAAATGTTCAAGTTGGGATTTAAGTTGTTTAACAACTTCTTCAATGACTGTTTCCCTATTTATAATTCCATTTTTTATTTGCTCCATTTTACCTTCAAGATCATTAGTTAGTTGTGCCGAGGTAACTGCAGGAGCATATTTGCTGAGAACTTCAATAATATCGAAACCAAGCTCAGTTACAGTGATTCGTTCATTATTCACGTAACCACGATTGTAGAGTGTCTGAATAATGTCTGCTCTTGTAGCTTTTGTTCCGATTCCACACTCTTCCATCTTTTTTAGAAGACTACTTGGGTTATAACGGGTTGGGGGAGAGGTGAACTTATCTTCTCGGAATACCTTTCTTAACCGAACCTTATCACCTTCTTTGATTGGGGGTAATTTTACCTCTTCAGCTTTGATGTAGGGAGCATAATATGCCATCCAGCCGTCCTTCACGATGCGTCTTTCTCTCAAAAAGAAGGTATGTCCGTTTACTTGTAACTGTGCCTTTAAGCTCTGCTTGAGTGCTACATCACCAAAAACAGCCATGAACCGTCGGACAATAAGATCCCAAACTCTCTTTTTGGGGTTTCCCAGAGGTTTTTCAGGTAGTTTTCCTGTTGGATAGATTGCAGGGTGGGCAGGGTCTTCCTTTATTCCCTCTCTTGGTTTTAATACTTCCTTTTCTAGAAGCTTTAGGGCTAACCTATTGTATCCAGAATGTCTCGTTAGGGAGCTGAAAATATTTCTATACCCAATTATGGCTGGAAGTTTTTGGCTACTTGTTCGGGGATAGGAGATTAAGGCGTCTAGATATAGACTTTGTGCGATTGCTAACGTCCGCCTGGGAGAGTACCCGAAGAGATTGTATGTTTCCCGTTGTAATGTACCAATTTCAAATGGAACGGGAGGATTTTGATGAACAGTTTTACAGTCAATCTTCACAAGCTCCCCAGTTTTGTTCATGCAGGATTGCACAATAGTATCTGCTTCTACACTTGTTTCAATTCGTTTTATTTCATATTCTGCATCAACCACAGAGTTCAGGATTTCTGCTTCAGCGATTATTTTCCAATAGGGTTTGGGTACAAAATTGATAATCGCATTTTCTCTTGCAGCTAAAAACTGCAGGGTGGGTCCTTGAACTCTTCCAGTGCTTAACGTGGAGTATCTACCGCTCCAATTACGAGCCGCAAAAGTTAATGCACGTGAAAGATTTATGCCATAGAGCCAATCAACTTCATGTCGGGTTCTACCAGATTCTATTAGATTAAAATCGAGGTAAGGAAGAGGGTCGTTATAGGCTTGCTCTAACTCATTTTTCATAAGAGTGGAAAATTTCATCCGTTTTGCTGAAGCCTCCTTTTTACCGCATGCGTACTTCAGTATGAAATATCCAATCAAGCTACCTTCAATATCATAGTCACAACCTGAAATAAACTTGTCAGCATCGCGGGACAGCGTTGAAAATGTTTCAACCCAGTTGCGGATATTTTTTGCTTTTCGCTCTGTCAAATGCCGCGGCATCCACTTGTAGTTGAAGACGGGATAATAGTTCTTTTTTCCTCTTTCATGAACTAAAGTGTAGAGATGACCTATGGAGGGAACAACAACAAGTTTTGTGTCTCTTTGAGCAACGAAGTATGGTACACCATTCATGTTAAACAGTTTTGGCCTACCTTGATTATCAAGGGCTTGAGCTATTCTTTTTGCAGCATCAGGTTTTTCTGTAATAATCAGGGTATATTTTTTACATTTTTGTGAAATTATTGAGGTTGCACAAACTACATCCTCAGCCGGTTCTGGAGACATTGTAATTAATCCAGATCGGATTGAGATAGATGGTAATATTAAAGGTTACATTTCCATTTCCACGCAAGCATGCAAACTGAGATTATTAAAAGTCTATGCTAACTTTCTCCGTTTAGTTACTTGTTTGGTTCAAAAAACGTTACTAATTAAAATGTGGTTGAGAAAATAACTGATCTAAGTCATTTATTTTGCACAATAAGGGGAAAATATTGATGAAAAGATTGCGTTATGTCGTAATATATAAATAGTTTGTAATGATTGTATTTCGATCTACAACGGCTGTGAAACATTGCCTCAAAAGGTAATTTGTGAAAAATGTGGTTTTATTCTCTACGAAGGCTCAGAATTGAAGCCGCCAGATGAGATCATTCAAAACCATGATGGAAAATGCTCAAAATGTGGGAAAAAAATATCATTTATCCCAAAAAAGGTTGAAGTTGAATCTGCAAACAAAACTAACAGAAAACGTTGAAAGGTTAATACCCACAAATTTTTGCTAAATATAGCATGTTCTTAATGGAAAAAATTAAGAGCTTTGATTAAGATATTAAGGTTGAGGACAGTGAAAAACAGTGACAGATTGGGTATGTATGAAGTGTGGACATAAATGGGTAATTGAAAGCAAAGTAGAGCCCAGACAATGCCCCATGTGCAGCTGCTGCAATATATACGTTCCAAAAGTCATCAAACGGAAATAGTTAGGAATTAACCTGGTCAGACTGCAGAACGGGCTAATTCAAGTTATTGTTGCCAATTTGCTTATCTTTTCGGTAACTATTCGTAGTTAACTAAAAAGTTAAAATATTTCTCATTCCAAAGAAGGATGGTAATAACGGTGAAATACCACAAGAAAGATAAAGGTTCATTGCTTTGATTGACGAGATAAAGGTTCGCGGTGGATAAAGGAAAGATGTTTAGTAAAGATAATGCAATTAACACTTTAACAAAGATTGGGGCTCTACGCTTCCGAATATCCCACTCATCTCTAATGCACATATCCCTGCTAATACTCATTCTTGTTATAGCAGCTACGATAAGGTTGCTTCCGCTCCGTTGGGGTTTCCAACTCTCGGAATTTGATCCTTACACCCATTACCGTTTAACTAGTCATATGGTTGATAATGGATTCTTTGCATGGAGATCTTGGACAGACACAATGAGTTGGTATCCCTACGGACTAGATGTTTCGTCAGCAATTTTACCTGGGTTAGCAACTACAGCAGCAGTCTTTTACCAGATAATTAATGCATTAAATCTTGCTCCAGCACCAATACTCAGTTCAGAAGTTTACCATCCGCTTACTGCAGACCCTGTTTTTAATTTCGTCGTAATATTTCCAGTTATTATGGCTACATTAACCGTTTTGGTTATGTATTTTGTAGGAAGAGACATTGGAGGTAAAGAAGTGGGCCTGTTTTCAGCCTTCTTTCTAGCCTTAAGTTCACCGTATATCAGTCGGACCTCCCTTGGATTCTTTGATGACGAAACGGTTGGAATTTTAGGTCTCCTCTTATTCATGTTCTTCTTTCTAAGATCGATTGATCCAGAAAAATCCACCAAAAACAGCGCTATTTATGCAGTTGCTGGAGGATTATCATTGGGTTACCTATTTTCTTGTTGGGGAGCAGCACGATATCCCCTCGGAATCACCTTAATTTTCGTACTTGTTCTGTTGTTGTTGAAGCGTTATTCATCTCGCCTCTTTGTATCATATTCCACAACTTTTGCCGTGGCTTTGTTAATAGCAGTCACTGTACCAAAGTTAGGTGTTGGTTTCCTGACAGAACCCACAGTTTTGGCAGTTTTGGGAATGTTCCTCATTTTGTGTATTTATGAGTTTTCTCGTCGTATCAAAACTGATAAAAACAAAATGTTGTTTGTATTTGGTTTCTTAGCCGTAATTGTTATCTTGTTCGTTACACTTTCAAGTCTTGGCCTAATTGGCTCATTGGCAGATAAGTACCTAGCTGTCATAAATCCTGGAGCCCGTGTAGGTGAAACCTCGATACAACAACTTGTACAATCCGTACAGGAACATAGGCCAGCTACTTGGGGATCACTATACTATGATCTAGGTATCGGTGTACTCTTTGTACCTGTAGGATTATATTTCGCTCTGCAGAATCCAACCAATCGCAACATTTTTCTAGTAATTTTCGGAATAACATCCATCTATTTCGCTGGCTCGGTTGTGCGATTAACTTTGCTTATGGCCCCAGCATTCAGTATCCTTTGGGCATTAGCTTTGGTTCAAGTGGTAAAGCCATTTGGCACTATTTTACGGGAAGGCCCAATGATTCAAAAACGAAAAATGCGTTTCAGACCTCGTGTAGGTAAGGAATTCAGTGCAGCATTTATTATAATGTTGTTCCTATTGTTGACAATTACATTCGTATTACCAAGTACAGGTTCTTCGTTCCCAAGAGTTGTAGATCGCGCGTATTCACCAACAACAATTGCAGCTTCAAGTCTGCCTTTAAAGCCAGGTGAACCGGTTCGCGATTGGTTAGATGCCTTGAACTGGATGCGTGTTAATTTAGAACCAACTGATGTTGTAGGAGCGTGGTGGGATTATGGGTATTGGATCACAGCTATCGCTAATAAAACGACTCTTGCTGATAATGGCACATTCAATACTACACAAATAGGTTTGATTGGGAAGATGTTTATGTCAAACGAAACTGAAGCGATCAAATTCCTGAAAGAGTATAATGTGGACTATGTTGTGGTATACCAAACATTCAGGGATGATGGAAGTGATGCAGTATATGGAGATGAAGGAAAATGGAGATGGATGGCACGAATTCCAGGACTCAATGACACACAATTTGGAAATTATAGCTTAGGAATCGATTGGACAGACTCAAATGAGGACGGCCAAATAGGTAGTGATGAACTGATGGTGAATGAGATGGGAAACAGCACAGTCTTGTATAAGCTGATGCGTTATGCACGAGATATGGTCCTTAATTATGGTTCAAACATTCAATTAGAGCACTTTGAGGAAGCGTTCTTTTCACAGGAAATTGGAGCAGCTCCAGAATTCAGAGATTCACAAGGATACTTTATACCAATGGTATGTGTTTACAAAGTCGTTTACGATTAAAAGGGTAAATTAAGAGATGTAGGTAATTCTCTCCTCTTCTACCCTACGCATCTTCTGGACATACTTTACGCGTCGTCTTTCAATATCTCGCATTCTACCAAGTATCTTTTTAGATCGCTCTATCTCTGAATCCATTTCCTTCAAATCAACCTTAACATCAAGAATTCCCTGAAGAACTTCAATAATACTTTTTGCAGTCTTAGGATCAGGTAAATAGCCACGAGTCTCACCCAATAGACAAACAGCGTCCATAGATCTAAACTTAGATAAACCTAAAAGCAAACCGGCTGTGCCAACAATTGGAGTTCCTGCCTCGCTGGTTATTGCTTTGTTTTTGAGTGCCTTTTCTAAGAGTTTAGGATTTGTAGACACGGCAACAACATGGGGAGTTCCCTCGAATTCGTTTCTATAACCACCAAGGGTAATGAGTATTTTCACTTCTTTTTTCTCAGCAAAATCAAGAATTGTGTTAGCTACCTCAAACTGTCCTTCGATTGTCTGCGCTTGACTGTCCCCAGTTAAGAAGATCAAATCGTTTTCGCCATTTTTGTTTTTCCAAAAAGAAAATTCACCTTGGAGAAGTCTGGCACCTCCCTTTTCATCGACGATAACATGGTAAGGAAAATGGGGAGAATGCAAGATCGCCATTTTTTCCGTTTTTAATTGTTGTGTAAGGTATTGTGTAGCTATACTTCCAACCATGCCTAACCCAGGAAACCCTTCCACTAAAATCGGATTTTTCAAATCAACGTTAACTAATTCATTAATTACTGTTTTTTTCATTCTTACCCAAACCTCTCATTGCTCGTCGATACTTTGCATACTTGTCATCTGGTGAGAACTTAGCGGGATGTGGAATACTAACACTACCCCCACAATTAGAGCAGCTTTCTTGGTTAAGCGTATAGTTTTCACACTTTACACATTTTCTAAGTAGCCAAACCATTACTTCTCACCGGTTTAAACGATTCGTTGCCATTTGTTTTGAACGTTTATTCCTATTTGTGTGATCATACCTATTTACGTTTCCAATAAAAATTACATATTAAGGTCTATTTCGGTCACCAATTAAAAGATTCACTGCCTAAAGTTTCGATGATTTTCTTTGGTGAAAAAGGAAAAAGAACAGCAGATTTAAGGGAACGTCCAATCTTCGGAATAAGCCCGACAGCGTCGGTTCCCAACTTGCAGAGAACAACCTGTTCAAGCACCCCTAAAGATTCTATTCTGATTATGTCTCGGGAGTGCCTCGATATTTTAACAGCCCGTTCAACATCAGCAAAAAGGGAACCAAGAATAATTAGTCGGTCAAACCTAGAGCTAATGCAGCTCTTAAAGAAAGAAAGCTGGCTTTCAGAAAGTTGTGCCTTAACAGTTTCATTGCCCACCATAACATCTTCAATAATCTTGACTTGAAGAGGAAAATTATCATATAAACAAAAAAGCTCAACTAATTTATTATGTGGAATTTCTTTTCCATCAGTCAATTGACTATAAAACAGCTTATCGGACACAACAGCATCGCAGACATTAGGAGAACCAGCACCCAAATCTACGTAAAGCTTATTCGCGTTTTTATTTGAAAAAATGATCTTGCCGTGCATAACAGAAAACTTTTTTAAATTATCTGAAGAGTCTGGTGCCAATCCAATTTCACGTTCAAGCAAACTTAAGGCTGCGGTTTCATCTGCTCCGGATACATCTAGTTGAATCCATCCTCGGTCTGTTGTGCCCGCAAAACATAACTGCGCCTTAAGACCGATTATTAAATTCGAATAGATTTTTTCGAATTGTGTAGGGGAATATAAACCGTAAAGTTTCTCAAGAATTGTGACTATTGGCATTTAAATCGCCTATCAACGGAGAAAGTTCTTCTTGAAGCCTCATAATACGATCTATTGCAGGATGGTCCGCTCCAAGTTCTCTAGAAAATTTAGTTATTGTATTTTCGATGGGAACCACTTTAGCCTTTTCAATCAATTTGTCAGCGTAGGTTACAATTTTTTCTTCTATAGTCACCGGAACATAATCTTTTATTGGCAAACCAAGCCTTTTTGCTTCATCAGAGGTTATGCCTCCTCCAATGTGACATTCAATAATAGACACGATAGATTTGGGTAAGTTTAGGGATTTGGCGATTTGACCACCGATAATTGCATGAGTTATATCATGACTTTTTGAGCGACCAATGTCGTGAAGAAGAGCGCCTATTTCAACAAGGTTGACCTCAATTTTTAATCCCTTTTTTTCGCATGCTTTAGCAAAATTCACAGAAAGAGCTGAAACCGCTATACAATGGGCAATAACTCTTTTTGAACATCCGCTTTCATAAAGAATATTCAACGCGGTTTCTGATGAAGGAAGTTTGTCATTCACCTAATTCCGTCCTCAGAGTCTCAACCCGTTGGATCAGCGCATTTTTTATTTCAGTATTGTCGAAATGCATTAAAAGTTTGTTACAGGTAGGACAACGAAAAACTAATTCCATTGCATCCTCAAAAGGAATACGATTGCATCCTTGTGTGAAACAAGAATAAAAATCATGAGCTTGTTCATAAGCTAGCCTTGTTTCAAGTTTTTCTAGAACCCGGTGTTTTTGGTTCAAAATGAAGCCTGCAAGCTGATCTAGCTGAAGTCTCCAATGGAAGATAAACCAGCCCGTGCTTTTGTCACGAGACCTTCTTAAGCCTACCAGTGAATGATCATAAAGTTTGTAGAGAATCCTGCGAACTGTGTTAAGTCTTATCTCTGTTTTTAATGCAATTTCATCATCTGTGGTTTCCCCTATTTCTTTAAGAACATTAATAATTTGAACTGCTTCTTCGCCCCCAAAAGCTTCGGCTACTCTTTGTAAAGTTTTATCGTCGACAATAGATAACATGGAACCTTTACTCCACTCATTTAATATAAAGGGTAAAGCAAGGCTTAAATCTCTTCCCAAAATTAGATTTCGAATTAAACTTCGATGACTCTTTTACCTCTAACCTGAGGAACAATTTTCTTTTTGGCGTTGGTACTAAAATCTTCCGAAAGCTCCTGTCCCATATAAAATCGATCAAGAAAAACAGCCAAACTCGAACATTCTGAATGTGGTTGATTACCCACAGCAACGTTGAAGTCTGATGTTGTTTCATTAAAGAATTCAGCGGGGACTTTTTGGCTACCAACAATAACCAAAACGTCTTTTTTTGTCATCCATATTCTTTTCAATACATCACTTGTTTGAATGTTTTCTCCGTAAGCAGTAAGATGGACTGTAATGCTGTTTTTAGCCCTCCATCCCTTAACCACACTTTTCCAAGGCTTTCCCATCTCAAACTGGAACTCTCCGCCCCAGCATGCCAAAATCTTTTCAATTGTTTCTTTAACCTTAGAATCAGTAATATCTGCAAGAATAAATCCTGAAGCACCTAATGCTCGGGCAGTTAATACCAAATGGGACGTTAACCTTTGATCTCTATGTCTGTGACCCCACCTTAAAACCACAACGTTCTGCAAGTTCGTCTCTTTACCTTCCACTTTCGACTTCATAATTGAACATGCCACCATGTTTTTCTACACGTCCCTTAACTCTTTCTGTAAGCCAAGGAATCGACTTGAAAACGACATTAACAATTTCACCATTATACTCAACGTTCTGTACATGGGAACGATTGAATAATTGTGAAACAAGAGCCATTGTATCGTCATTTATTTTCACAGAAAATGAGGCTTGGACTAAGTCTACAAGATATCGAGTGATCTCCTTCTTCAAAGCTTCAATATTGGTTCCCTGCAAAGTTGAGACTGGAACAGCATTTGGTGCCATATTATTCAAAGATAGGATCTTGTTTTGGAGTTCGTCTTTTTCTAACAGATCGATTTTGTTAAGTGCAGTAACTATGGGGATTCCTGTTACTCCAATTTGCTTTATTGTATCCAAGCTACAGGAGAGTTTTCTTTTAATATCTTCTTCATTTTCGCTTAGATCGACGACAAGAATAATCACATCAGAAAAGATGGTTTCTTCAAGGGTGGAGTGAAAGGCTTTAATCAACTTTAGGGGAAGTCGGTCGATGAAGCCGACAGTGTCAGTTAGTAACACCTTTCTTTTTGAAAACTGCACTGCTCGAGTTGTTGTCGAAAGAGTAGTAAAAAGAGCGTCGTCTACAGGAACAGTTTCTTCTGCGAGCACATTAAATAGTGAACTTTTGCCCGCGTTTGTGTAACCAGCCAAAGAAATCGAGGAAAATCCTAACTCAGTCCTACGAACCCGATGTAACTCACGTTCTTCTTGCTTCTTTTTCAGTTTATCTTTTATAGAGTTGATTTGTTTTTTCACAGTTTCGTAGTAAATGTCTACTTCATACTTTCCTAGCCCCATAAAACCTGGTTGCTCCTCAATTTTTGCTAGTTTCACACGTTCTTTTGCTCCTGACAACTCGTATCTTAGACTGGCCAACTGAATCTGCAGTTCAGCCTCGTAGGTTGAAGCTCTTATTGAAAATATTTCGAGTATGAGCTGAAAGCGGTCAATAACAGTTAGACCTGTAATCTTAGCCAAATTGTATGACTGACCAGTCGTCAAGTCGTTATCGAAGATTATCTTCTCGGCGCCAGTTTTTTTTACCAAATCTGCCAGCTCAGTTGTTTTTCCTCGTCCAATCTGGTAGCTAGGATCTCGTCCCCTAACCTGTTCCATGGAACCTACAACTGAGTATCCTGCCGCATTGGCAAGGCTTCTGAGTTCAGCTAAGCTTGACGGTTCAGACTTAAGTCGTCGTTGAACGATTATAGCCTTCGTTACTTTTCCTCCTTTTCCTTCAGCTGAATAATGTCGCCTAATGTTGTTCCACGGGGTTTAGATGAAGTAACAGCAGGGACCTGAGGTTCTGAGACTGTAACACGAAGTGTGATCTTTAGTGCATGCTCTAACCTTTCTGCAAGCCCAAGATCAGGAACCATTTTACCACTTTCGATCTTACGTAGGACTGAAACTTTCTCCCTGATCTTTCTACCTAAATCTTCATGACTAAGGTTCAAGTGGTCTCTGGCTTGGCGCACTTTCTGACCGACGTCGGTTACAACCTCAAACTCTTCACTTACAACTATGCTCTTTTTCTTTTTTGCAAAAGGTTGAACTGGTTGAAGATTTATGCTCCGTCTTTTACGGATTTGAGGTTTAGGTTCCCAGTAACCAGAGCCAAGTTTCTCACATTTAGTCACATACCGTCATTTTAGCTCCTTCAATTATCGATCTTACAGGGTCACCAAAAATTTGACGTCCACATACTTCACATTGCATGAGAAAATATCACCTTAATTATTCATCACAAACCAATTCTTTATACTTGTCGATTGTAAATAACTTGCTCAAAAGGGTTGAATAAAAACTTCCAAAAACAATAGAAAGCTCTTTTGTTTGACTTAAAAGCCGCAAATTATTTAGGGAGACTCTTACTATCATTATGTTGTGGAGAGATGGAATCATGCCAATGGCCTTCGTATTAATAAACACTGAGATAGGATCTGAAAGCGAAGTTTTGGAAGAGTTGAAGAAGATCGCTGCAGTGAAGGAATCGTATATGGTGTATGGAGTTTATGATGTCGTAGCCAAGGTCGGCGCAGACACAATGGAGAAACTTAAAGAGATTGTCACGTGGAATGTGAGGCGGCTGGATAAAGTTCGTTCAACGCTAACTATGATAGTGATTGAGGGACAAAAGTAGCCCTCCACTTCCCCCATTTTCTATTTATTTTTGTCTTAATTCCAAAATAAATAAGGAATATCTGAATATTCTTATCCGCATCTAAAATAAGTACAGGAATGAGCGGAAGCTAAATGGTTAATTTGCACATAGGATTCGACGACACCGATTCACCACAACGGAGGCTGCACCACCTACATAGCCGCTCTTCTCGTAGAAAAAATATGCAGCATGGATATCTCCTTCACGGATTACCCGAGCTTAATCAGGCTTAACCCTAATGTTCCATGGAAAACCCGAGGCAATGGATCCCTATGTCTTCGTGTTGAATGCCCAGAAAAAGACGTGAACAGAATCAAAAAGACAGTTATAGAAACTGTTGCGGCTAACTCTGAACTGGATTACGGTGGAACTGATCCAGGAATAGTGTTCGTCTATGGAGATGTCCCCCAAGAAATCAAGGAGTTCGCAAAAAAAGCTGAACAGACCATATTAACTATCGAGGAGGCCTTAAAGCTCACTGAAAGCATCAACGCCGAGATTGTAGGATTCAAGAAGGGAAGAGGAATAATTGGAGGCTTAGCCGCAATCGGAGAGGACCTATGCGAAGACCACACTTTTGAGATCATATCTTATCGAACAGTAGAAAACCGTGACAAACCCCGTCGCGTACAAGCTTCATCCGTTAAAATTATGGACAAAAATTCCCCACTCACATTCAATAATGTAGACCTTGAAACAGGGAGAGTTCTTATCACGCCTAGGGGACCTGACCCTATCCTTTGCGGAATTAGAGGTGAAAATCCTGATGCGGTTAAGCGTGCGTTCGAGATGGTTCGTATTAATGAACCGGTTGAGAGGTGGATGATTTTTCGCACAAACCAGGGAACTGATGCTCACCTTCGAAGGGTCAGCGCTGTTGAGGAGATACAACCGTATAGTCCAGTGGTTGTAAGGGGAGTGGTATCCAAAGAACCATTGGTAATTCAAGGTGGTCATGTGATTTTTTCAATAAAGGATGATACGGGAGAAGTGGATTGCGCCGCCTATGAACCAACGGTGTCGCTTTGTAAAGCAGCAAGAAAGCTCATTGTTGGGGATACCCTGAAGGTTTACGGGGGTGTTCGTCCGCCGTCTTCTGAGTGTCCGTTGACTATCAATCTGGAGAAAATCAAGATTCTAGATTTGACTCCGAAAATTTCGTTTGTTAATCCAAGCTGCCCAAAATGCGATAAAAGAATGAAGTCTATGGGAAGGAATCAGGGATTCCGATGTGATAGGTGTGGTTTTCGTTCTTCGGAGCTTAAAAAACAAGAAATAAATGAAGAGCGTGGACTTGAGAGAGGGTTATATATCACGTCGCCTCGATCACAGAGACATCTGACAAAACCACATTGCCGGTATGGAAGAGAGAAAACTGGTACATCAGAAGAGTTGATTGAAAATTGGCATTATCCCTGAAAAAGCGGTTAGATAGTTAAAGACGCTTTTGACAGTAAACTTAAATGCGTCTGTAGAAAAGTTACGGACTAGAACAAGGGTACAGCATGAAATTCTCGTTTATTAATCCTGGTCCAAATCCTGAATTACCTATCGAAGATGTCAAGAAGATGGTAGGCGCCGCTCCTCCGCTTGGCATGCTTTATATTGCAACATACCTTAGAGAAAACGGAATAGACATCTCGATTATTGACGAGGCAGCACAGGGTTACTCACTCAAGGATACGTTTGATTGGGTGAAAAAAGAAAATCCTGACATCCTAGGGTTTTCCACATGTAGCAGTTCAGGACGTAAAGCCGCGCTTATCGCAGAGAAAGTGAAACAGTGGAACCCAAATGTTAATGTTGTTTTCGGCAACTTTTATGCCACATTCAATGCTGAGCGGATTCTCAAGAAATATATGTTTGTGGACTATATTGTTCGGGGAGAAGGAGAATATACAAGCCTTGAGTTGGCAAATTGCCTAGAAAAGGGTGGTGACCTGAAACAAGTTCTAGGGATCAACTTTAGAAATAAAGGGCAGATAATTTCTACGCCAGATAGGCCGTTAATTAGGGATGTTGACTCTCTGCCTTTTCCGGACAGGGAACTGCTGGATGCCGAATACCACAATACCACTGCGGGTGTGGTTGTTGCGCCTAGAAAATTCAGCAGCTTCCTCACTTCTAGGGGTTGTGTTTTTAGGTGCCGTTTCTGTGGGTGCCGAAGATTAGCACGCAACCTTTGGCGTTCCCGATCAGTGGAAAATATTATGGAGGAGCTGCATCTATTGTCCAGTCAGGGCTACAAGCAGTTTCTTTTTGTCGATGACAACTTCACCTTGAACGCGAAAAGAGTCATTAACCTATGTAACCGGTTGCGGAAGGAAAGGGTGGATATAGAGTTTTTTGCTGAGGGTAGAGTTGATCACTTCCCACAGGACATGATTCATGAGATGTCACGGGCTAACTGTCGGATGATATATTTCGGCATCGAAAACGCCACACAGAAGGTTCTGGATTACTATGACAAACAAACAACCTCAAAACAGGCAATGGATGCAGTGAAAAAAGCTAGAAACGTGGGAATAGATGTGATTGTTGCCTCGTTTATTGTGGGTGCACCCCATGAAACAAGACAAGAAATCCAGAACACACTAAAGTTTGCGCAGAAGCTGCAAGTTGACATTCCCCAGTTTAATATTTTGGCCACTTTTCCTGGAACCGATATTTGGGAGGAACTGAAAATGCAGGGTTTAGTAGATGAGAAGAAACATTGGGAGACTGGGGTTATGGTATCTGAGGTTTCTTCGGAAGCTGTGCCTACAAAAGAGATTGAGCAGATGATACACGATGCCTATCAGCGCTTTTTTGTTCGCCCCGATTACATTATAAAACAGTTATTTAAAATCGGCACAAGCGCTTACCGCCTTAATGTTCTGCTTAACAACCTGAAACGTGTTGACACAGTCGTCGAAGGCGTGAAAACTGTGATATGACTTGTGCAATCAACCGTTTTGTGATGTGGTCTGGGTTTCCCTGAAAAGCTTGTTTTGAAGATTACTACTGTAAAAAAACTTTAAATTGTATTTCATCGTGACTCTGTTTTACTAGCTTAATCTTACAAGCTTGTTTTTGACAATTAAGTATTATTTGGAGTCTAACATTAACGCTGTTTAATTATACTAAAATGGTGCGGGGGGTGGGATTCGAACCCACGAACCCCTACGGGACAGGCTCCTGAAGCCTGCGCCTTTGACCTAGCTCGGCGACCCCCGCTCCTTTGTTTCAAAAAAACAAATCTTCCTTAAGTGTCTTTTCGCTTATTGAAAATTAAAGCTTAAAGAATCACTTGATAAATAACCAACATGGAGTTGAAAAATATGGAGTGGCTAGAATTACTACAAGAATGCTCCCAGAAGATGAGGAAAGCAGCCCTCAAATATTATGGCTCGCCAAAAGCTGCTGTTGGTTTTGGGGTTGGAGCAGGTGGGGACACATCAAAGAGAATCGACTTGGCTGCTGAGAAGGCGCTGATAGACTGCCTGGGCAAACATGAAATATCATGCACGCTTGTCAGTGAAGAGATGGGAACAAAAAAGATAGGGTTTGGACCCTCTGAATATTATGTTACGACAGATCCTGTTGATGGCACAACAAATGCTGTCAGGGGGTTGCCTTTCAGTGCTAATGTTATCGCAGTTTCGAGAGGCACCATGGCTTAGAAATGTAGAAACGGCGATTGTACACGACATCGTCCATGACATAGCATATACAGCACAGAAGAATGGTGGTGCTTTCAGGAACGGAGAAAGAATCAAAGCCTCCGAAACTTCAGAAATAGAAGACGCTATTGTGGGTGTGGACCTAAATAGTTTCAGGATAGAAGAGCTTATAACCAAACTGGAAGGCTTATTTAAGATCGGGAAACATTTTCGCCACTTTGGAGCCAACGCCCTAGAAATCTGCTATGTCGCGGACAGCACAACAGATGCCTTCCTTGATATCCGAGGAAAATTGCGGGTTACAGACATGGTTGCATCCTATCTTATACTCCGTGAAGCAGGTGGAATCATCCTCACCCCAGAAGGAGAAGAACTTAACGTTCCATTAGATGCAACCCAACGATTATGCTTCATTGCAGCGTCAAACATGAAGATGTATGAAACAATCAAAAAAGCACTAAAAAGCTAACTGAGGGCAATCCAGTTTTATAAAGGCAAAAACAGAGTGTTGTCTGTGGTCTCTTGACGAGGATTAAGCCTTTTCAGCCATATCCAGCCATGATTCTACAGGATAAGTCTGAAAGGGCATTAGTGGTTTCTGATCTTCATTTAGGCTGGGAGAAGCTCCTGAAGCCAAAGAGGAGTACATGTTCCATCCCAAACACCAAAAATCAAAAATATTCTACTAAAGTTAATAAAAGAATCTAAATCCTCACACCTGATATTGTTGGGTGACGTAAAAGATGCCATAACCAAAGTCTCGATCGAAGAATGGAAGGACATCCCAGAGTTCTTCGAAGATATAAATAAACAGGTTTCAGAGATACAGGTAATTCTAGGAAACCATGACGGAAACCTTGAACCGCTACTACCCGAAGAAGTGAAAATCATTCCTGCATCAGGCACCAGTTTCGGAGATGTCGGTCTGTTTCATGGGCACGCGTGGCCAGCACCAGAACTACTAACCTGCAGAAGCCTCCTTACAGGTCACGTTCACCCCACAGTAGCCATCTGCGACCCAATGGGCTTACGGATGACACGACAAGTTTTTGTTAAGGTACCATGCAATGGTGAAAAACTGGCAAAATCGTTATTAAATTATTTGGACAAAAAAGGGGACATAAACAACTTCTGGCATCTTCAAAGAACATTATAAGTTGAAAGGTGGGGTTTCGCAGCTTTTCATACTACCCTCTTTTAACCAGTTTCTTGGAGGCAGACCAATCAATGAAGCAAGAGGAAAAAAGAGGGCTGACCCCTATATTGGTCCAATTTTGCGTTCAGGCTGTGTAAACATAAACGATGCAGAGGTGTATCTTCTAGACGGAACATTTTTGGGAACTGTTAAACAGCTGAAACTCCTAAATTAAAGTGGTCTATGTTCGAAATATTTACTTAGAAAAGTTTTAATCAATTCAAATTGCAGGTAATTATGAAGGTGAAATAATGTCAGTTGACGATTTGCCAGAATGGTTTAGGAAAAAAAAGAAACGCAACCCATTTTTTGGGAATTGGTTTCTTGGGGACATTGAAGATATGATGAAGGAAATGGAAGATATGATGGAAAGAGATTTCGAACAGTTCAGAACACGTATACCGAAGGATCTGAAACGTGAACGCAAGCTTCCTGATGGTACAATAATACCAGAATGGGGACCATTTGGATACGGATACAGAATGACCATTGGACCAGACGGAAAACCGAAAATAAGAGAGTTTGGCAACGTCAAACCATCAACTGATTCTGAATCCTGTGGATTAGACCGTCCATACCTTGACGTAAAGCAGGAACGGGAACCTCTTGTCGATATTGTAGATAAAGACGGAGAAATGAATGTTATTGTAGAGTTACCGGGTGTCGCGAAAGAAGAAATCAAATTACATGGAACAGAAAAAAAATTAACGATTTCTGTTAACATTCCTGATCGCAAATACTTCAAGGAAATAGATATGCCAGTAAAAATTGACCCAAAAAAAACTAAAACGTCCTACAAGAACGGAGTGTTAGAAGTTACAGTACCCAAGGTTGAAGAAAGAGTAAAACCCAACGGAGAAGAAATAAAAATCGAATAGTTTCTGTGTTGTCCGCTGTTAATTAAATCAGCGCATCATTAAAGAACACCACAATTCAGCGAAGGATAGAAAGTGAAAATACCAAAAGAAATTAAAATATTAGAAAGTATCTGTGAGGAAGCAAAAACCAACGAAATAACAGAACAGCAACTCACAGAACTTTCAGACGCTTTTGGATTAAGATTCACTAAAGCATGGAATACAATTCAGGAAGAAAGAGTTAAAAAATATGTTTTCAATCCCAGCGGTCGAATAATCTGGATTGTTGTAGGTAGAGAACGGGAATACCAGATTATACCATTGGCGGGATTTTGTTCTTGCGATGATTTCTATTTTAGAGTAATGGACCGAGAAACGAATATCTGTTACCATCTTATTGCACAGAAACTAGCGGATGCTTTGACGATATATGATAAGATTGAGGAAGAAGATAGGCTCTTCGAGTGCCTCATGGATGAGTGGAAAAAGGTTACAGCTTAAATATAGCACATTCAAATAATAGACGAAGGAGAGATTAAATGAGCGCCGACTACTTCGCATTGATACTTGTTGTTCTTTCAGCATTAGTTTTCATAGCTTTAATTTTGGGATTCTTGTATATGGTGTATGGCAAAGAAGAGGAAAACCCTGAAGAAGAAAAATAAAATTCGCCTCGTTATTACCATACAACAAACAAATTTAATTTCAAAAGCGGTATTTAGATCAGACTGGATAGGTTTTATCAAACACAAGTTTCGGAAAAATATCGCCCTTTCGGAGTTTAATTAAATGATCCAGTGAAGTAGAATGGGATTAGAGGAAACGATTAAACAAATCTTGTCATCTTGTTCCAACATTAGGCGTCAAGAAATCATAGAAATGATTGAGAAAAAAAAGACAGGTATATGTGGTTTTCTAACAGATGAAACTGCAGCGCGAATTGTTGCTTCAGAGTTGGGAGTAAAAACAATTCAGAAGTCATTTCAACTTAAAATTCAGATCCAGGACCTTTTTTCTGGATTAAATGATGTGACAATTTCGGGGCAGGTTTTTCTATATATCCGTCCAAAACATTTACCCGCCGAGACTGGACAGAGGGAAAACTTGCAAGCATTATTGTATCAGATAATAGTGGAACCTTAAGGGTGGTTCTGTGGGACAACAAAACTGAAATTGTGGATAGAGGAAAGATTCAAAGAGACAAAAAATCAGAATTTCCCATGGATACGTCCGCGAGGGACTCGATGGAAAACCAGAGTTGCACCTTGGAGATAAAGGAAACATCAAAATTCTTGCCGAAAAATAAATCAAATCTACATAAATAACGGAAATTATCGAACCGATAACTGTTTAGTGAACGTTTTTAATAGACCTTACTTCATTTTTATCTATTTATTTTATTGGAAAAATCCAAGTTTCAGCTTGGAAAAAATAAAGAAAACTTTGAAAGTCTTAACTACGGTGATGGTTACAAAAAATATGAATGGAAAATGGAAGGAGCTTTCTTTGTGTTATTCCTCAAACATAGAGGTTCTTAACTGAACGCGAAAAATGATATTAAAGAGAAGACTCTTCGTCGACTTCTTTGGAGACGTCTCGGAGTATTTCTAGACTTGCATCCACCAGTTCGCGTGTTATTGTTAACGGCGGAACCAGTCTGAGAGTTGAAACACCACAAGTTACAATGGCAACACCGCGCCTCCAACAACGAATCATTACTTCTCTAGCTTGATCTACCCCAGGCCTTTTGGAGTCTTTATCTTCCACAAACTCTATCCCAATCATCAATCCCTTTCCTCGAACATCCCCAATGATTTCCCTTTCATTTTTCAGATCTTGCAGCCATTTCATTATATATCTGCCCTGTTTCTGAGCGTTCTCAAGAAGCTTCTCCTCCAGTATAACATCAATTACTTTCGAGGCCGCTGCACAAGCTAAAGGATTACCTCCAAAAGTGCTTGCGTGGGAGCCAGCCTCCCAATCCATCAGTCGGGCGCGAGTTATGGTTGCGCTCAAGGGTAAACCTGATGCTAGGGCTTTGGCTGCACAAATAATATCAGGTTCGATTTTCCAATGCTCACTAGCAAACCATTTTCCTGTTCTTCCAATACCTGACTGAATCTCATCTGCGATTAATAATAATCCGTACTTATCTGCTAATTTTTTGAGATGTTGGAAGTATTCTGGGGGGGGAACCGCGTCTCCACCTTCACCTTGTATAGGCTCGAAGACAAAACCAGCAACCTCTTCTGGGGGTACATATTTTTGCAGAACCTGTTCGTCTATGAAGACTACGCACCAGTAGTCGCATTCTGGATAGGATAGGTTGAATGGACAACGGTAACAGTAGGGGTATGGAACATGTGTTATTCCCGGAAGCAATGGGAAGTAGTGTCTTCTTTGGGTGGGTTTACTAGCGGTTAGAGACGTGGCACCGCTTGTTCTTCCATGAAAGGCTCCGACAAACGCTATGAACTGATGTTTGCGAGTGTGCCATTTGGACAGTTTGAGCGCAGTTTCAATTGCTTCTGCTCCGCTGTTCCCAAAATGTAGTTTCTTCTGAAAATTACCTGGGGATATTGTAAACAGTTTTTCAGCCAGATTAACACTTTGTTGATAATAGAAGTCGGTGTTTGCGTAATGAAGAAACTTGTCGCATTGACTTTTTTATTGCTTTGACAATCTGTGGATGGTTGTGCCCCACATTTAGGCATGCTAATCCGGAGTTGAAGTCGATGTATTCGTTTCCATCTACATCTTTTACAATGCAATTTTGTCCAGAATCTATAACAAGCGGGTAATAGCGTGTGTATGATTGGGAAATCGCAACCGAATCTCTTTTGACTATTTCTCTAGCCTTTGGACCAGGGGGGCGAACGACCATTTTAGGATAATCGGGCAATGTTTCACCATCAACAATCAATAGAAGTCACTGTATTTTTATAGATATCTGATTCAGGAAATAAAAAAAACGTAAAAAATCAAAAACACAAACATTTAACAAAAGAAGTAAATTGGATACAAATGGAAAATTGCTTTTTTTCATTACGTTACTTTGGTTTCAGCTTTGGCAACAGTGATTTCAATTGTTGAAACATTTGATTTTTGACCTTCAATTTTAAAGAGTTCTTCAGTGTTTATATCGATGTAGTTTATTTCCAAATCTTTGACAAATGCACGACGGAGCAACTCTACAGTATCCACTGCTCTGCTTATTGCCCTACCCCTAGCTTTGATAACTACCTGCTTTTCCCCGCTGTTAAAAAAGGTTATACAAGCAGTAACATAGTTCATGACTGGTTTTTTACCAATAAGGACAACATTATCTTTCTTGGGTGTGTCCTCGTTATTCTTTGAATCGTTATTAGCCAAACTCATTACCTCATTAATTGATAAATAACATTGTGACGCGGATTAAACTTTAGATTGCCAGTATAGCCTCTTATAGTTTTTCACGCAAACCTCGTAGGCATTCAATCTCTAAGAAAAACGACAACAAATGTAAAACCCAAACTAAAAACCACAAGAACTATCTTCAAAAGAAAATCCATACAAAAAAAGACCTCAAAATTCAGGATAAAACTTTTTTATCTAAATATTTAAGAATAGCCACTACTTGTATGTTTTACTTTACAAGATTACGTTAGATGCTGTTTGGAGGAAGTTTGTTGACTCTAAAGGAGTTCAGATGGCACGGACGTGGCGGTCAGGGAGCTTGGACTGCAAGCGAGCTACTTGCACGAGCCGCAATAAATGAAGGAAAATATATTCAATCATTCCCAGAATTTGGTCCTGAAAGGATGGGAGCACCAGTAAAAGCTTATACTCGGATCAGCGATGCTCCAATAAGATTGCATTGTGCAGTCTACAACCCAGATCTTTCTATAGTAATGGATCCAACCCTTTTAGCTACTGTGCCGGTTACAAAAGGTTTGGGTGAGAAGGGAATTCTCATAGTAAATACACCTAAAGAACCGAAAACTTTGAAGGAAGAGCTGAAAATGTCACAAGGAAGTGTTTGGACTGTATCTGCCACCGATATAGCCATGAGAATTCTAGGGAGAGCAATAACTAACACGGCTATGCTGGGAGTAGTTGCCCATGCAACAGGAATGGTAAAAATGGAAAGTATAGAAAAAGCTGTACAAGAGCGTTTTCCCGGTCCACTGGCAGAAAAGAACATGGGTGTCATAAAGGAAGCTTATAAGGAGGCAAAAAGGGAATGAGCACAAAAAAGAAGGGCTGGAAAGACATCCCCCTTGGTGGGGTATGCTGGATGTCTAGCACAGAATACAAAACAGGAGATTGGCGCTCTTACAAGCCAATCTGGATCACAGAAAAATGTACCCGGTGTATGTTCTGTCATATTTATTGTCCAGAAGGCGCGATAAAACATGACATAAAAACAAATGATATGGTTTTTGATTATGACTTCTGTAAAGGCTGCGGAATATGCGCCAACGAATGTCCCGCAGAAGCAATAGAAATGGTTATGGAAGGGAAGGAGTTAAAATAAAATGGCAAAAGTTGAACAGAAAACCATCCCCCTAAACGGAGACGAGTCAGTCGCCTATGCAGTTAAACAGTGCGATGTGGATGTTGTGGCTGCATATCCCATTACACCACAAACCATTATTGTTGAAAAATTCAGTGAATACGTCGCGAACGGAGAGGTAGACACAGCATTCGTTTGTGTAGAATCAGAACACACTGCCATGACATGTAGCATAACAGCCTCGGCAACAGGCGCTCGTACATTCACTGCAACCGCCTCTGCAGGTTTGGCTTTGATGCATGAAATGTTGGGTGTAGCATCGGGTTGTAGAACTCCGGTTGTAATGTCAGTTGTTAACAGAGCTTTATCGGCTCCAATCAACATTCACTGTGACCATTCGGATGCCATGTGTGAGAGGGACATTGGATGGATACAAATCTACACAGAAAACAGCCAAGAAGCCTACGACTCGATGATTCAGGCATTCAGAATAGCTGAGAACTTGGATGTAATGCTTCCCACAATGGTTGGTTTAGACGGATTCGTTCTTAGCCACACACTTGAAAATGTGAGTGTTCTTCCAGACGAAGTTGTGAAAAAGTTTGTTGGAACACGACAAGTTCCACGGGTATTGAACCATGAGGGAGAGTTGGTTCCTTTCAAACTTGACCCAGCAAACCCGTTGACGATTGGACCACTCGACCTGCACGATTATTATTTTGAGCACAAGAGACAGCAGGAAGAATCTATGAGAAAAGCATTGGATGTGATAAAGCGGGTTCACGATGAGTATGCTCAGCTGACTGGTCGCAACTACGGAAATGGTTTAGTTGAGGAATATAGACTCGACGACGCAGAAATAGCAGCAGTCTGTATAGGTTCAACCGCTGGCACAGTAAAAACACGGGTAGATGTGCTGCGCGAAAATGGAATAAAAGCTGGACTACTCAGAATGAGGGCGTTCAGGCCTTTGCCGGTTAGGGACATCATAAGCAATCTTTCTGGTAAGAAGGCTGTTGCGGTTATGGATCGGGCATGTAGTTTCGGAGGAGATGGAGGACCGTTGTTCCATGAAATACGCCACGCAATGTATGATGTGCCAGATAGGCCGCAGATAATAAACTATATTTATGGTCTTGGAGGAAGAGACACGCCGCCACAATTGATTGACAGCATCTACCAAGACACGCAGAAGGTAGCGGAGACAGGGCAAATCGAAAATAAAGTTCAGTTTATTGGTTTAAGGGAATAGAATGAGGTGAAAAGTTTGTCAGAATGGAAATTCACAAGCAAAGAATTCGCTCAAATACCTGAAAAGTTTGCATCTGGACACAGAGCCTGTGCGGGATGCGGTCCAGCAACAGCTCTCCGTTTGGTAATGAAAGCTGCAAGAGGACCAATAATTGCCACCAACGCCACAGGATGCATGGAGGTAGTTTCAACAATCTATCCTTACACTGCATGGAAAGTACCATGGATACATACTGCCTTCGAGACAGCAGCAGCTAACGCATCTGGAATAGAAACTGCACTAAAGGTTCTGAAGAAGAAGGGAAAAATAAAAGATGAACATGTGGACGTTGTTGCCTTCGCCGGAGACGGCGGAACCTTTGACATTGGCTTCCAAGCATTATCTGGTGCAGTTGAGAGGGGACATGACTTCCTCTATGTGCTCTACGATAACGAGGCATATATGAACACGGGAATACAACGAAGCGGAGGCACTCCACATGGAGCATGGACAACAACTTCCCCAGCAGGAAAGGTTATTCCAGGAAAGGCCGAATACAAAAAGCCAATAGCAAACATAATGGTTGCTCACGACATGCCTTACGTTGCCACAGCCAACATAGCATACTGGAAAGACATGGTAATAAAGGCGAGAAAAGGAATGGAAGTGAACGGCCCAGCATTCCTACATGCTTTTGCTCCATGTCCACGAGGCTGGAGAAGTGAAACAGCAAAAACCGTAGAAATCGCAGGTTTGGCAGTTCAAACATGCGTCTTCCCACTCTGGGAAGCTGAATACGGGGAATACAAGCTCTCACCCCAGAGCAAAATCATAGCAAAGTATCCAGAGAGGAAGTTGCCAGTAGAGGAATACCTGAAGATGCAACGAAGATTCAGGCACCTATTCAATCCTGAAAATAAGCATGTTCTGGATGAGGTTCAGAATGAAGTGGATAGGCGCTGGAAAAAATTGCTGAAAGCCTGCGACATTGCCTAACTGCACAACAACAAGCAAGAGTGTAATGGGTGAAGCTTACTTCGCCTTATTTTTTTTATAATTTTTTAGATTAACAGATCTTTTATCCACCTGGTGTTCCGTGGAATGGAACATTTTCCCAGAGTACGTCCCACCATTCGTTATCGGTTATTGTTTCTCCTCTAACGATGGTTTCCAAGACTTTTTTCAGTAGTGCGTGATGCCTTTTCTCATCGGATAGTATTGCCTGCAAAAGAAGCATAACTTTATCATTTTGGATAGAAGGAATAACTTCTTCAAGTTTCTTTATTATCATCGCTTCTAAGTTTATGTGCTTCTCCAAAAGTTTCCTTTGCTTGTCAAGGTTTTTTTCAGTAAGAGCTCGCGATACATTAGTTAAGAGACTGATTGCAGAGGAATACATTTCTGCATGTTTTGTGGAATCCAAAGAAATCCCTTTCAGAACTCCTTTGACAGCGGGATTATCAATATCTGTTAATCCTTCAGTCACAGAGTCCACAATTGTTTTTTCAATTTTAATTTGATTTTTGAAAAGTTTCACAAGTTCATCGTTTGAACTCAAAAACATCGTCTCCTACAGTATAAAAGAGAAGCATGTAGAATAAAGCTTTCGAAAAATTTTGTGATTTTGACACTAATGAAGAATAAGCAAAAACAGTATAAGAAAGAGCGCTGCTAATGGGAATAAGGATACCGCAAGTTTCTTAACAAGTTCTGTTGTTTCGTCCGCTAAGACAGTTAATTCTGTTATCTGCTGCTCTCCAATTACTTTGACCTTAGGAATTATTTCACTACGCCAAGACACTTCCACAGGTTCAATATTATTTAAAGCCCGATTAGTGGCCTCCTTAATGTAATCAATCAGTTTCGAGTGATCAATTGCTTCTCCAACCAGATTATAGCCCCGCCTGCTACGTATCATGCCACAAACCGAATGTGTATCAGTGGTGAGCACCTCCCCATCATCTATTCCCATCTCTTTTATTGCCGAAAGGATTTTCTCTCTTAACCCCGACACCATGTTGTTTCCGTCAATAGTCACATAAGCCACCTTCTGGCTACCCACCTCCACAACAACCACGCTTATGCCGCCATGACCCATCCCATCCCCAACAGTGAACTCTTTAGGCAAAATATTTGCCGCCCCCACATTGAAAGATGATGCATTATTTTCCAGCGCTTTTTCTAAACAATCAATAGAAGCTTCACGGAATGATGCCACAGCAACATCTCGGTCAAATGTATCACCCATGCTGTTATGTGCATCAATTGCAAGCCCATATAATCCCCTTTTTTCAGCTTCCCTGACAATGAACGCGTCTAGTTCCGGTGGAAGGTCCTCCATTGTATCTGGTGCTGTAGTTAATGTGATAAATGCGCAGTTCCCGAATATTTGACAACTGGCTTTTGAAGCACCCCTTTTAGCACGCACAAGAGGAGTGGCTTTATTATTGCCAGATGAGCCCCCAATAAAATCAAGGATGTTATTCACGACTCGTTGATTTTGAGACTGAGATGCAACATCTAATTCATGACCTACTAATCCATGGGGAACAGAAACCACACAACTAAACTTTTTTTGCATGCTAGTTTGAATCATTGAAGGAAGGAGACTGCTTCCAAGATTTTTAAATGGTCCTGGATGTAGAGCTGGGACAACAATTACTGCTTTTATTCTTTCACCAGCATTAAAAGTCAATAAAGAAACTCGGATGTCTCGGTGGTTGCCAAGCTGTTCAAAGAAATGTTCTAGAGGTGCATTGAGATCCTCAGTCCAATTGGCTAAAAAAGCTTTGAATAAAACTGAAGAACTTATTCCAATGGCGCCTTTGCCTACGCGATCCATGAAATATTTGAAAATAAACACGATTAAGAGTGGAATAGAGATTGAGATTAAAGCAACTATTAGAAGTTGCAGATTTAGGGTATAACCAATTGTAGAGGCCATAAACAAGACTGGAAATGTAGCTAATGTGGGTTGCAGGAGAGCAGAGAAAATTGTTCCTCCAAACCCCGCAAACGAAGTGACTGAAAAAACCAGTAGACGAAGTATCAGGGCACCACTGAATCCAAGAAAAAAGAATCTGATCCAAAGGTCTGGAGCTCCAATAATTGTGCTAATTAAGGTGCCAAGAAGAATTACTCCAAACCATATCAATGATGAAAAGAAAGAAAGAGCTTCGCAACGTCTATAGTTGAAAATCAGATCACTTTTCATTGAAATGTGACTAATCATAAAGTCTGAAATTAAGGTTAATGAGAAAAAAAGCGATCCGAATAATAAACCAAAAACAAAAGAATCTAAAGAAAGCCCCCAAGGTAGAATAGCTAGAATTCCTCCGTGTAGAGATAGAAATCCAAGATAACCTATGAGTTTACGTTGGGAAGGAAGTCCAAAAAGTTTGGAGTAGCGTTTCACAACTTTGTCAATATATTTGTCTTTTGAATCGTTGGTCAAACCGACGCCTCTGTATAATATAATCTAGGAAGTTATCAAAAATATTAGTTTATAACCATGATTCCGTAGTTCTACTTAAATTTACTGTGAAAATGGAGGAATCAGAACCTTTTTTACACGATTGGGATTATAAAAAGGGAATTCAATTGACATTTTTATGAAAAAATATTGATAAAGTGAGGGGTAAAATTGAGGTTGCCCAAAAAAAACATGTTTAAAATCTAAATTTTGAAGTGTAAAAGCTTTTATTGTGAATTAAAGCTAGATTGTAGGGCTATGTCAAACGTTAGCCCCCCTCCTTCTGTGTTCCAAATCCTTGAAAGACATATCGGTAGAAAGATGGTAGCAATTTTAGACCCTTCTTATGGATTCGAGGGAACATTAGCCGCAGTAACTAGAGAACCACCTGGTATTTGGCTTTCTGAGGCGGAAGTGGTCACATTACGTTCCACAATAGCCCAGCCTGTGCCACAGATCGTAAGCAGAGAAGATAGAAGCGAAGTCTTTGTAAATTTAAGTTCAGTTCAGCGCATTGAAGTTCTACATGAAAAATAGAGTTTACGAAAAAATTACTGGTGCCAAAAGACTGAACACGATAAGACCAATAGCCAAGATGACAGCTAATTCAGGCCTCACTTTAACACCTCGAGTGTCCTCTTCAAAAAATCTTAGAAGACCAGCGCCTTGAGCAGGCATACCTGCGCCTTCACGCCGTTTTTTTCGTCCACTCATTGCTATTCAGTTCATACAAAATCAGGAGATGTTAATTAAAGTTACGCAGCAATTTTTTAAAAAAGGTTGAATTTAATGTCTCTTCAACTAATGGAATTGTGATTTCTATGGAGGAGTAAAGTATATTTTCATACTCAGAAGATTTAAATAATACCTTATAGTCCATCAGTGGTCCATAGGAGAGCTGTAAAATGAGGGATAGTGTTTGGCATTCAGAAACTCAACAAAGTTGATGCTTCCGCATTTACTCGCCAACTGAAAATTAAAAAATTCTCTTTCAAAAAAGCACCTCTCGAAATCTTCTCAAAACTCTACAATCACTACGAAAACGCCTACATTCTCGAATCTATCGAAGGACCAAAGAAACTGTCACAGTACTCATTCATAGGATTCAACCCAGAATTATCAATCACAATCAAGAACGGAAAAGCACTAACCTATAACGAAAGAACCAATGAAGAAGAGAAAGAAAAAGTTGACGACCCATTAAATGTGATTGCAAAAACAATCAGGAACCGACCAGGCTTTAAGGAGCAAAGATTCGTCGGCGGAGCCGTGGGATACATCTCTTACGATGCGATTAGATGCTGGGAAAACCTGCCTGAAAGATCAATTGACGACCAAAAATTCCCTGACATTAAAGTTGGAATTTTCGATGATGGCATAATATACGATCATGGAAACAGGCAAGCATTCTACTATTACCTAAACGAAAACAGGTTAGAGGAAATCAATAAGACACTTCAGGAACCAGAAAATCATGAAACTTTGACGCATAAACAGCTGGAAGTCAACATTTCCAAAGAACGGTTTGAGGGGGCAGTAGAGAAAGCAAAAGATTACATAACCGCTGGTGACATTTTTCAGGTTGTTCTCTCTAAGCGCTACGATTTTCAGATTAGCGGCAATCTAATAGGCTTTTACCGTAACTTGAGAATGATAAATCCATCACCATACATGTACTTCCTCAAATCAGGCGAACATCAGATAATCGGATCAAGCCCTGAAATGCTAGTGAGAGTAGAAAACAGGGCAGTTGAAACATTCCCAATAGCAGGCACAAGAGCCCATGTCCAAGACCCAGCAGAAAATAAGCGACTAACTGAAGAGTTGCTGGCAGACCCGAAAGAACGCGCCGAACATGTGATGCTAGTAGATTTGGGAAGAAATGATATCGGAAAAGTTTCAAAGTTTGGAAGCGTTCACCTTCCAGAATTCATGAAGGTTCACCAATACAGCCACGTACAGCACATCGTTTCACGGGTTGTCGGCGAACTCAGAGACGAATATGACTGTTACGACGCGTTAAGAGCAGTTTTTCCAGCAGGCACAGTCTCAGGAGCACCTAAAGTCCGCGCAATGGAGATAATCGAAGAGTTGGAGCCAACTAGAAGGGGACCATACGCTGGAGCTGTAGGTTACTTCTCTTACAACGGCAACGCAGACTTTGCGATCACAATCAGAACCCTTGTTGCTAACGAAGATAAAGCCCACATTCAGGTGGGAGCAGGCATAGTGGCAGACTCTGACCCAGAGAAGGAATGGTATGAAACAGAACACAAAGCCAGAGCCCTGGTTAAAGCTTTAGAAGTTTCAGGAAATGGAAAAACATGAAAGTGCTTGTTATCGACAATTATGACTCCTTCGTCTACAACCTCGTACAATACATCGGAGAGCTCGGAGGAGAACCCATTGTTTACAGAAACGACCAAATAACCCTCAAACAAGCCATGAAATTAGACCCAAAAAGAATAGTTATTTCTCCCGGACCAGGAACACCTGAAGACCCCCATTATTTCGGAGTTTGCTCTGCAGTCTTGCGAGAGATGAGTCGAAAAATCCCAACACTTGGAGTTTGCCTGGGAAATCAGGGCATAATTTCTGTTTTTGGCGGAAAAGTTGTGCGGGCAGGACAATTGATGCACGGCAAAACAAGCGTAATACGACATGATGGAAAAGGCGTTTTTGAGGGTGTAAAAAACCCGTTCACGGCAACACGGTATCATTCTCTTGTCGGAGACAGAAAATCTATTCCCACAAGCATCGAAATAACCGCCAAAGCCACGGACGATGACGAGATTATGGGGATCCGTCACAAAGAATACCCGATTACGGGATTACAATTTCATCCTGAATCTATATTGTGTGAGGACGGAAAAAAGATCATCAAAAATTTTCTTGAAGGACGGAACGAACTGTGATCAAAGAAAGCATACAAAAACTGGTTAACTTAGCCGACTTGACTCACGAAGAAGCCACGGAATCAATGAAGGAGATTATGTCTGGCGATGCAACAAACGCTCAGATAGGCGCTTTTTTGACAGCGCTTAGGATGAAGGGAGAAACGTCTGATGAGGTTACAGCTTTCACTTCTGTAATGAAGGGACGCTGCCACAGAATACATCCAAACGTAAAGGGGCGGCTTGTTGACACCTGCGGAACAGGAGGAGACAAAGTTAAAACATTCAACATCAGCACCACAGCGGCTTTTGTAGCTGCCGGAGCAGACGTTGCAGTGGCTAAGCATGGAAACAGGTCAGTTACCAGCAAATGCGGCAGCGCTGACGTTTTGGAGAGGCTAGGGCTTAACCTTAACGTTGCACCTGAGGCTGTGGAGAAGGCCATCGAAAAGGTTGGAATAGGCTTCATGTTTGCTCCAGCGTTTCATCCAGCAATGAAATACGCTATTGGTCCAAGAAGAGAGATGTGTATAAGAACCGTATTCAATGTGCTTGGGCCATTGACGAACCCGGCGGATGCCGGCGCCCAGCTGCTAGGAGTTTATGACAAGAGATTAACAGAGCCGCTAGCTTATTCTTTGAAGAGTCTTGGTTGCAAAGAAGCCATGGTTGTTCATGGCTTAGATGGTTTAGATGAGATATCCACAATCGGTAAAACAGCTGTTTCTTGGTTAAGGAATGGTGAGGTTATAACAAAGGAGATGGCTCCAAAAGATTTAGGCGTCAAAAAGGCTAAGATAGATGAGGTTAGAGGAGCCGGGGTGACTGAAAACGCAGAAATTACATTCGAAATCTTGGGTGGCTACTGTGGCGCTGACGCTCCTAGAAGGGAGATAGTGCAGGTGAACGGGGCTGCAGCCATAATCGTAGCAGGCAAAGCTGAAGATTTTGGCTACGGAATGGAATTAGCTAACGAATCGATAGAAAGCGGCGCCGCCTACAAGAAACTGAAGGAACTGGTCAAATTCTCCCATGGAGACCTGTCGAAGCTTGAACAGTTGGAGAACAAACATGCCTGACTTTCTTGATGTGTTGGCACGGGACGCCAAAGAAACCGTGGCTACGGGTTACTACCAAGTTCCAACTCAACGGGTAACAGCGTCAGTTAGCCTCAGAAAGATGATCATCAAAAGCAGACAAAACGCAGTTATCACAGAGGTTAAGGCGGCTTCGCCATCCAGAGGAGCCATAAAAACAGGTTTTAATCCAGCAGAAGTTGCAAGAGCCATGGAGAACGGCGGAGCAACAGGAATATCAGTTTTGACAGAGCCGAAACACTTCAGTGGTTCGCTTAGTTACTTATCAAAAGTCAGAGAAGCGGTTAAGCTTCCAATACTCATGAAGGACATAATCATCACCCCAATACAGCTTGAAGCTGCCTCAAAAATCGGCGCCAACGCCGTTCTTCTAATAGAAGCCCTATTTGAGCGGGGATACTGCGAATTATGCCTCGACGAGATGATAACACAAGCACATGCAAGAAACCTTGAGGTGCTAGTAGAGTCTCACAGCGAAGTTGAGTATCAGAATGTCATAGAGACCGATGCAGACTTGGTTGGAATCAACAACCGTAACTTACGAACGCTTGAAGTTGATTTGCAAATTACAGAGAACATATTGAAGAAACATGAAAGCCCAGGCAAAGTTGTTGTCAGCGAAAGCGGAGTAATGACCCCCGAGGACTTGCTGTTTCTTCGAGGATGTGGCGCTCAAGCTTTTTTAATTGGCTCAGCAGTCATGATGGCTGACAATATCGAACAAAAAGTCAAGGAGTTTGTAACTGCCCATTGAGAAGCGTCAGAGTGAAGGTTTGCGGGTTAACTCGAGAAGAAGATTTGGCTGTTGCTGTGGCTGCAGGAGCTGACGCAGTTGGCTTTCTTGTGGGCGTCCCTTCATCGCCAAGAAATTTGACGCTAGAAAGGACAAAGACTCTGCTTAAACAGGTGCCAGTATTTGTCGACAGTGTAGTGGTTACGGCTCCCAAGAGCATCGAGTGGCTACTAGAAGTCTGTGAAAGGTTAAAACCGTCAGCCATCCAGATTCATGGAAAAGAGCAGCTTGATTCTTCAGAAATCCATGAGACTATAACAGGTACGCGGCTGATCAAAACAGTTTACGTAACAGAAGACGCCTTCAACGAAAAGGTTATAGAAGATTTGAAGATGTTTGATGCTGTTCTTACGGACTCTTTCAGCAGGGGACAGTATGGCGGAACAGGCAAAGTGCACGATTGGACGTTAAGCAGACAAATCAGGGAGGCTGTTGCACCCGTTCCAGTAATTTTGGCGGGGGGACTAAAGCCTGAAAACATCAAAGAGGCAGTTCTGGCGGTTGAGCCTTATGCTGTTGACGTTGCCAGCGGAGTTGAAGCCAACCCAGGAGTAAAAGATCCCAAGAAGGTTAGGGCTTTTGTTGAAAATGCAAAACAAATCAAACTGCACAACAACTAAACGGTGAATGAAAATGAAAAAGGGAAAGTTTGGGGAGTATGGCGGACAGTATGTTAACGAGATACTGATGCCGATTCTAATAGAACTGGAAACAGCTTTTGAGAAGCATTACCCGACAAAGGAATTCCAATCGAAGCTTAACGGGTTACTACGGGATTATGCTGGAAGACCAACCCCACTCTATCATGCAGAGAACTTCAGCAAACTTGTCGGATGTAAAGTTTACCTCAAAAGAGAAGACCTCGTGTGCGGAGGCTCCCACAAACTCAACAATGCCTTAGGACAGGCGCTGCTGACGAAGGAGATGGGAAAAAAAAGGATGATAACAGAAACCGCGGCAGGACAACATGGACTCGCAACAGCAATGGCAGGAAACGTTTGTGGACTAGAAACAGAGGTTTTCATGGGTGTCAAGGACATCAAACGGCAAGCAAGCAACGTGAAACGCATCAAACTGTTAGGAGCAAAAGTAACACCCGTCGACATTGGCATGGGAGTCCTAAAGGACGCTGTTTCCGACACTCTGCGAAAATGGACTGCCTGCTCAACCACCACCCATTACCTTATGGGCTCAACAGTTGGACCCCATCCATATCCGGAGATTGTTGCAACGTTTCAGAGCGTCATTGGAAAAGAACTAAAAAAACAAATATTTGAAAAGGAAGGCAGAATGCCAGACACGATAGTTGCTTGCGGAAGCGGAGGAAGCAACGCGTTAGGAGCATTCAGACCATTCATCAACGAAAAAGACGTTAAACTTCTCTTTATTGAGGGAGGAGGAGAAAGCCTAGAAGCCGACAACAGCGCTGCTGCATTCAAAATAGGCAAACCAGGCATATTACATGGCGCAGTGATGCAGGTTCTGCAAGACGAAAACGGGCAAATAAAGCCATCAAGAACTAGAGCTGCAGGACTTAACTACCCTGGAAGGGGTCCAGAAATCTCAAGTCTGGTTAACAGTGGAAGGGTGAAGGCGGGTCATGCATTTGATAATGAGGTATTTGAGGCTGTGAAAGTGATGTGTCGAACTGAAGGGTTGATACCTGCCCTTGAAACAGCCCACGCTATAGCATATATGGTGAATAATAAAGAAGAATTTGATGAAAACGCGGTTGTTGTTTTGAACTATTCTGGAAGAGGCGACAAGGATCTAGAAACTATTATGAGGTATTTCCATGAATCTTGAAGACAAATTCCGAGAACTCCAAACTCAAGGAGAGGGCGCGCATATGCCCCATGTTTACTATGGCGACCCCCACGAAGAGTTTTCCCTCCGGTTACTAGAGACGCTAGTTGAAAACGGCGCAGACATCCTCGAATTTGGGATTCCCTTCTCTGACCCAACCGCGGATGGACCAACATTTCAGGCAGTATGCGAAAGGGCACTAGAGAATGGCATGACACCCGGCAGGTGTATCGAGGGCATACGGAAGCTAAGAGCCAGGGGTATAGAGAACCCGATTGTAGTTACCACTTACTATAATATTCCATACGTCAAAGGAGTGGGAGACTTCCTGAAGGAAATAAAGGAGGCAGGAGCTCAGGCGATTATCGTCCCCAACGTTCCAGTTGAGGAGGCGGATGTTCTGTTGGCTGAAGGGAAAAAGAGCGGTATACACCCCATTTTTCAGATAGCCCCAACAACAACCGAAGAGAGATTAAAGAAGATCACGGATGCCGCATCAGGCTTCCTTTACATAATAGGCGTTGAAGGTGTCACAGGAGTGAGAGAGAGAATAGGCGACTCCACCCTAAAACTGGTCGAACGTGTAAGAAGACACACGGACATGCCCTTATTGGCAGGATTTGGCATCTCAACCAGAAAGCAAGCTGCAGCGGTAGTTTCAGCCGGAGCAGATGGAGCAATTGCAGGAAGCGTCTACGCTAGAGTCTATGAGAAGAATCTAGAGAAGCCGGAGGAGATGCTAAATGAGATCGCTCAGTTGGTGGGACAGATAAAACAGGGATGCATTGAAGGTTACAGGCAGCGAAGATAACGGTCAAGGAGTTCGTGCGGAAGCTCTTATTAGATTCGAGGATACGACATAAAGCAGCTGAATTACTGAAGGTTGATAGAAAGAATGCATATCAACGAATTTCAGAGGATGATGCGGCAGCTATACTTTGAAAGAGACTCAGAACGAGGTACCGTGGGAACGCTGGATTGGCTTAAGGATGAAGTGGAGGAGCTGAAAGAAGCCCTAGAAGAAGGGAACATTGAAGCAGCTGAAAAAGAGTTTGCTGACGTTTTTGCGTGGTTGGCTTCTCTGGCTAACGTCGTAGACATAGACTTAGAGAAGACAACACTCTCAAAATACAATAACAAATGTCCCAAGTGTGGACAGTCACCATGTGACTGCCAATTTTAAAATCATTTCCCAGGAATCAGCGTTTGTTGTCCCATGCCAGTTAATTCCCAAACATAGAATCGCCTACCCTTATGATGCAGAATATTTTCTGCCTCGAGAAGATGAAGATGATAAAGAACAGCTTTGTAGCTCAGCCCTGTTTCTCGGGAAATCTTTCTAGCTGTAGACGTCCGTGCCTCTAGAACAGAGATTATCTTTGTTCTAGCCGACAAACCGGGTTGAATGTTCCTTTTCAGAGACAGGAAGGCGTTGGGGTGATTGGGAAACCTGAACATAAGCCTCAATACAGGTTAGAGTTTAAAGGCAAAAAAGATTTGCATACTATTAAATCAAGAAAAAGCGGTGAGACTCCATTGCCGAGGTTTCTTGCCCTCAAACAAAGTCAAGATTTCTTCCTCAACCATAGTGAGCCTCTGCGCATAATACTCTAACAATCCATACTTTTTAACGAGTTGAGTGGCAACGGGCAAATATTTCTCAATTCCGCCACGATACACAGTAAGAATCAGATCACTATTACAGGCAGGGCATTTACCCGTAAGAGGCATTCTCCTAAACTTTTTATTGCAGCCTTTGCAACGAAACTTCTGAGTGGTAAAGGCACGCAGGTTTCCAGCTATGTCGCGCACAAAATGAGTGGTTAACACCTTACTAGCGACGACATCAGCGTCTACAGCCGCAATTTTTTCTGCCAAGGCAAGCTGGCTGTATAGTTTGTCAGTCATCTTTCCAAACTTTTTGTATACGCTTTCACGGTTACCCATGTTAACGTTCGAAACAGGTACTGTATAATTAAAACCCTCAAACTGAGCTGGAGTATTCAACCGATTCTCAATAGTGTCGATTATCATACTTGTTTGTCGAGTGTCCGCTTGTTGCAAAGTTTTTTCGTAAAACAGGAGGGGATATTTTCCTGCGACATCCACCTCATGAGCTTGCCGCTGCACCTCCAAAGGATTCACAACAGGAATAATCAGGATGGGAGCATCCATAATCCCGCCAATCTGAGAGGGCAGAAAAACTTTAGAGAAATTCAAGATCGTGTCCAAAGCCAGCATCACAGCATCTTCGTCGCCATCGCAGTCTCTACGTTTCGCTGAATGCCACATGGGATGAGCGTAACAGACATTCAGAGGAGTAAACCCGATTATTCTTCCGACAATACCGACTGAGGTGTGTGGTGCTAAACCTATGACAAGATGACCAATAAGGTCACTTGCCGTCTTAATGTTATAGTAGGAAGGAAGTCCGTACACTTTACTAAGCAATTCATCCAAAAAGTTGGCTACACGAACAAAATAGTCAGCACATTTCCGAGGAACAACAACATCCTGAACCTTAAGTTCACAAATCTGATCTGATTGAGTTAAAGGGTTTCCTTCATAATCGTGAACGTAGTCATTCTCTTCAAGTTGCTCAACTGAGACCCCAATCTCTTCAGGAGTAAAATGGGAAAGGGGAGCATTAGTAGCATCGAAACGGATTGTTCCATCTTTGAAAACTGACAAGTTATGTTTAGCACGTAAAAGTCCTTTTTCTAATATTTCGGGGGTCTTTGTTTCGTTTGTCATACCTTTCACGGCCTTCAGAAGGCTAGGCATTGGAAGATGTACTTTTTTGCACGCGAAAGACAATAAATCCCGAACGTTAACTTCTTGTCTAGCATAACTTCGGGTTGAAGTCTTACATGAAGGGCAATCACCCGAGTTAAAGCTTCTACTACACTGCGGGCAAACGCGCTCTAAGATAGTATCCGAACCACACTGAGAACATTTAAGTAGAATATTTGTTGAATTACATTTCAAACAGCGGCGCCTCACAAGATCAACTTCAATCGAAATCTTTTTTGAAGCCTCAACGAGATTACGTCTAGAACCTCCAGCAAGACCAATAGGAAACAGTGTGTGAACCAGAGGTTTCATCTCTCGATGTTTAGCCTTCTCTGGTCGCCCCATTCGGGCACCAACAAAACTGATTCCTTTAGCTCTAACTGAAACCCCTGTTAACTGCTCTATAGCTTCAAGAACGGTATTCGAAGACGCTATCTGAGTATCAGGAACATTTAATCCGAGACAAAAAGCGAAGATGTGCGCCGGGTCATTAACAATTTTCAGCGTGTTTAAAATGACTTCATGAGGGATACAGATTTTTTCAAGCAAACATTTTATTTCTTTATTATTCACACCAACAATCTCATCAATTAGGTTGTTTACAACTTTTGTTTCAGAAGTCAGCAGCCAATTTCTTAAATCCAAAAACTCTTCAATTGAGAGATGTTCCCAGAAAAAATTATGAAAAGGATGAAGAGGCACACTCAAAATTGAAGAGATGGCAATGGCTTCTTTAGCGTTAGGTTTATTTTTAAAGACGTTAGCCAAAATAATCTCAAGAAGTGAATTAGATAAACCTGCGATTCTGGACGCCTTCTTTAAATCACCTCCAAACTTTTGATCAACTGCAAACAGAAGTTCTTCGCGCCACCACTCCTCAGTATAACCTGATGGACGAAGAGCCTTGTTTGTATACAAAAAGTCACCAAACCCAATTAGAATATCTCCCAAAAACAGAATCTTTTCAATCTTCTTCTCAATGGAATTGTAGTTTTGAAGAGTAACGCGAACAACCGAACCGTTTTTCAATCGAACAATAGGCGGTTCAATACTATCAACAGGAACAACGATTCCGCCTTTTCCAGGACCCTCCAAACGAAGTTGAGTTCCAGCAGCTAGAAAATTTTGGACAGCAAGCATCGTGGCTGGATGAATTCCAACCGCGGCAAGACCTGTGTTTCTGGATCGTCCATAACGAAGCCTGAAACCTCCAGCACGGGAAGGAAACGAAAAGATGGGGCGGCCTGCTATGACGTCTGCCATGAATCCTGCTTTCTGTTTCTTCGAAAACTCTTTTAGGCTTCCAAGCCATTCCCAGCCATTGATCTGAAGTTTCTCGATAGTAGTTAATACTTTTGCTGATCTACCAACTATTCCATCGTTTACAACTCGGAGAGCACCACCTCGAACATTGTTTGTTTCAATTCTAGGCAGGTTCCGGAATGATGACACCTCCACAGGATCAGATTCCGTTCCAGTTACTTCCACGGGAATCTGGCGTATGGCTCTTCGTAACTCTTCATCTGAGATGTGATACTGAAATCTAGCGACTACCCGCTCAAATAAACGAATTTCTTCTATAAAACGACCAATTTCGTCTTCTGTTGGTTTGTACCGATCCAGTTTGAGTAATCGACGAATATGATCGCCTACGATTATTGTTAATGCTTGTTCTGTACCACCGGCCGAACGGATTGGCCCGGCATAATAGATTGCTAAATATTTCGTTCGATCTGGATTAATTTTTATTTCTACTTTTGCGATACCTTGTATAGGAGCAGCAGTTATGCCTTCAGTTAATATAGCAAGAGCAGTTCTAATTGCCTGCTCAGCAGCATCACGGGCATCCACAAAACCAAATTTTCCATTTATTATCTGTTCAGTAATTTTGAAGGTAAGCTCCTCTCGAGACATCTTTTCAGCTAAATCCCGTATGCTCTCAGCTACCCCATGAGGACCAACAAGTCCCTCAACGAGCTCAGCTAAATCTTTTGCAACCTCAGGCTCGGGAACAAGAGCAGGATCTAGCCCTTTTTTCCGTGCTTCTCTAGCAACAGCATATATGTTCTCTAGACTGTTCTCCAAAGAATCAGTATATTGCCTGTATTCGTCGCTCATAGGGATCGTCAAAATTGTCATCCTACCCTAAGTCCCACGAAGCAATATATTGAGCTTTTCTAAAACAAAAAGTTAAAAACAAACCAAAATTTACCGTGTTAGCTTCTGGGTTTTCATGTTTTCTACAAGCTCTGTTATCTTGCTTTTTCCTTTGTTTTCTTCTAAAACATTGCCGGTTACAACGATGCTTGCACCTGCTTTCACTATATCTTTCACCTGTTCACCGGTTCGTATACCACCGCCTACGATTAAGGGAAGATTAGTTACAGTCTTGACAGCTCTTACCAAATAATCAGGCACTGGGGTTCCGACTCCAGACCCTGCCTCCAAATATACAAAACGCATACCAAAATATTCGGCTGCTAGGGCATGGGCAGCTGCAAGTTCAGGTTTGCTATAGGGAATAGGAATCGCCTTACCCACGATACTAACTGTTCCTCCCTCACCCACAATGATGTAACCTAGAGGAATAGGCTCCAAACCGAATTTTTTGATGATTGGTGCTCCTAAAACCTGAGCGCCCATTAGAAAGTATGGGTCTGCAGAGTTAAGAAGGGACATGAACCAGATAGCGTCCGCATGTCTGGTTATTCCAGTGATGTTGTTTGGAAAAAGAATGATAGGAATTTCCACAGACTCCTTTAAAACTTTTGCGATGGTATCCAGATGAGAAGCAGAGATAGATGTTGAGCCTCCTACCATTATAGCCGCTGTATTGCATGATTCGGCATCTTTAGCTATACGGGAGGCAGACGATGACGTGACCTTTTCAGGATCAACAAGTGTCATGTGAATGGTTCCTTCTTTCTCAATCCTCTCTAAGAGATACTTTTCTACTCGCCCAACCATACTTGATCCCCTAATTAAACCGCTATCTTGAATAAAAAAGGTCTGTGAATTTGCAGTATATATCGATCTCACTTAAAGCAGGTCTAGTATCTAGTTCCTCAGTTAATTCACAACTGCCACAGCGTACTTTAGCACGTTCACCACCAGTGAATATCTCAACATTGATTGATTGCTTGCCACACCTAGGACAGAGGAAAACAGTAGGCAATTTCTTTTTAGGTATACGAACTACTTTTCTTCTTCTTCTGCCCATTTTTAAAAACCTCAATATTAATTGTTTAAGTTTATGATTGTGACACTTGTTTCAAATTATAATTCGTCAATAGCTTAAATATTTGTCCTAAAAGCATAAGCAAAAACGCTAAATTAAAAGAAAAAATCCATGAAAAACGAATTTGACAAGAAAAAAGATGGACCAACAAAACGAAAACGACTAACGACACGCTGAATAAGAGAAACCCTATCTAAATTAATCATAATAACCATATCAGTGTTAATTATAGATATTAATACTAACTTTGATCTTGTTTTTACATATTTAATGTTATTACTAAAGATAAAGAACATCAGTTACTCATGGCTTTATGCACCAGCGAACAAGGGCAATTCAACATACGATCGGACCATCCACACACATAAATTGCCTCAAAAGTTCAGATTCGACTTTCAGCGAACCAATACATTTCCCACCGAGAGGAACGGCTTTAGTATTCAACAAAAAATATCAGCATTGCATGTTTATTGTGATATCAAACAGATCACAAAAGAGCAGATCCTCGTCCATCAAAATATTTGAAAACTCGCAAAAAAGGAAGTAAACCAAAAAATAGGCTAAAAATGGAATTATTTAACAAGTAGAGTAGTCCGTGACGTCACATGTGATTCTGTGATAATCACACGTGATTTAACAGTGATCAAACATCACAGATACAATACAGAAAATAATCTCAAATAGTAGGATTAGATAAAATGGAAGTTGACTTTTGGAGGGAGAAATCAGTCCACAATTAGCGGATATTGAAACTAAGAGAGGTGGCACCCCTCAGATTTTGTGGTAACGCAAGATTTTTTCAGTAAAAGATGAGAAAACAATAACTTTTTTGAGCAATTAAACAATTCGCAATAAACTATATTATATAGTTTTTAGAATTTTTATTACTGTTTAATTTGGATTTTTAAACAATTTAAAAAATAATTAGTATCTGCTTTTTTATTGTTTAACAGAGTAAAGGTTTTTAACGCAGTGCACGGTATACAAAAACGTATCCTTTGGAACAGTTGTTGGTGTATAGAGTTTGAAATTGAAGGAAAATGCCCAAAAGTGGCTAAATTACTCATTAAATGATCCTTTAGTAAAAATACTTTCAAAAAATAGCAATTTAAGTAAAATACAACTAGAAACGCTTTTAATAGACGTTTTAGCAGAAAATATAGCCGATAAAAGTCTAAAATATGACGAAAAAGCCAAATTAAGGATTTTAGCCGTAACTAGGGGTGCTTTTAACAGGAGTTTAAGGCAGGCTAGGCACAATGTTACGAAGTCGATTTACACCATTATGCTCCTCGGATACATGGGAATCCTTGAAGAAATAAGTCTAGAACCATATTTAGAGGCAGCAAACAAGCTAAAAACATACATAAACACTCAACGAGAACTCATAAAAAAGAGACCAAAAGAAGAACAGATTAGAACAGTCGCACGACTCCACGAAGAGCTCAAAACCAGTTTAGAAGAACTCTCCAACCCACGAAAAATATCCAAAAAGCTGTGACATCACAAATCACAAGAGTTTTATCACAAAAAATTGACGTTTTTACCCTAAGAAAAAACCAAAACAGAACAAACATAAACACCCAAAGACCAAGAGGTTACACTCCGTAAAATGCGCATTTTTTGGGCTTTATTACAAAAACAAAGCATTTTAACAGTTTTTAGTAACAGAATTGCGAAAGATCAGGATAAGAAAAATTTCAGTAGATAGCTCATCAGAACAGTTTTAGTATGATACGATTCTGAGTGATTTGTGAGGTGTGATGTCACGTAGCCTAATTTTAGGAAAACCTTAAGTTTACTTATATACTATTGTGATGTGTGATCAGGTATGAATATCACAAGACATCACGCTGAAATCACATGTGAGGTGCTGAGTTAGTGGTTTCAGAAGGTATGTTAGTGGTAACGTCGGTTCTGTTGTTTGGCACAATTTCGACACTGTTACTTTATTATCGCCGAATAAGGATGCTTAATCAAGAGTATAACAGGGCAAAGGGATTGGTTAATAATATTGTTGTCAGCGTTGACAGACAATTCAGTAGGCAAAAGGATAGAGTTCTTTTTTTTGCCCAGAAGATCGAGGACATTTTGTTGGATAACAAAAAGGTCACAAAAAAAGTAGAAGAGTATGAGGGTCGGTTAAGTAATCTTACTAAGATTATTGCGGATGTTCCACATATTGAAGACAAGTTTTTGGAGCAACTTAATGAGATGCGTAGTGAGGTTGTGGACATGAAGGAGGCGCATGACAGAGTAATCAAGAAGCTTATTGAGATCGAGAAAATCAAGAAAGAGGCTTATATTCCTGAGGTGCAGATAGAGGCGGCTATTCCGATAAAGAGGGAAAGGGCTTTGGAGCCCCTAACTGAAACCGAGCTGATGGTTCTTGAAACAATCGGTAAAGAGGGAGAAAAGACTGCTCCTGAAATAAGAGAGAATATTGGCCTCACAAGAGAGCATACTGCACGTCTAATGAAGAAGTTATACAAAGACGGATATCTAGAGAGAGACACCCACAAGATGCCTTACGTCTATCGATTAAAGGAAGAGATGCAGAAAATACTAAAGAAAAGAGAAGCTAGCGCGTCCTAGACTCTTCTTCAGCCGCAAGAGACGTTCCGGCAGCTTTGATGCGTTTCAGTTTTTCATCCATTTCAGAAAGAGGCTTTGAGGCAGGCAAATCATAATCAGGCTTACCTCTCTGATTCAGATAATCAGGGTAATGGATAACTTTGATTGGAACTGCGAACCGAATCTGAGGCTCTGAAATAAGCAAAGCTTCTCCAATGTCAAGCATTTTAATCTCAGTGTCGCTATATTCCATGTAAGGCGTATTCTGGGTAAGATAGTCCCTGTCTCTTTTCAGTTCGGTTTTCATGATAATTTTTGTCCAAAGCTCAGCGAAGACGTCACGATTTATCTTGGAAGGCCTAGGAGTCACTGCGTTTAGTCCAACACGATATTTACGGTATGTAAGCGCAATATCAGAAAAGATGGTTTTGTGTATTTCAGGGTCAAGAAACTCATGAGCCTCCTCCAGAGTTATCAATAGAGTTGGGAGTTTCTTCCACTCCTCAAAATTCGTTTCCCAAAACCGTTTGTAATGTTGTGCCACGTTTGTTGCTGTGAGACAGGTGACATTTTGCTGCTCTTCAGAAGTCAAACCCGAAATATCGATGAGACATGTGATTCCTTTGCTTATGTTTTGGACTACATCTTCTATGAAGTTATAGTTGTTGGGCGGGAATAGATGCGGAGGAAGGTCAGAAAGCCTGCTCATCAGAGCATTAATCACGTTCGGAGATTTGTAGTTGATGATTTTACCAACACCCAAGTAGCCCTCTAAAACGTAGGCTTCACGGGATTCCTCTATCCAGCAGTTACCCAGTTGCTCATACAATCTCCGGGCAACTCTTATTTGAGGGCGCCCAATTTCAGGAAAAATCGTCCATAAACGTCCAGGAGTAAGAGTACGCAAGCCAATACATAATTTGCCATCTCGCGCTGAATAGTAACGAACCTTATTATGGTAAAGAGGATGCTCCCTTAGACCGCTCGCATCGGATCCAATATCCTTACCGGACAATAATTGACCAGCAAAATCGAAGATAAGCCCAACAGTTTCAGGGTTATCTATTATTCGGGCGTTTAGAATAAGTTCGGTGTTGGTTTTTCCTGAGCCAGTCATTCCGAACATACCCATCATCTTCGGGATGGCCTTGACACTCACACCTACCTCGCCTAGAACATCTTCTCCGGAACGCAGAAGCCCTATCTCCAAATCTCCAGCGATTCTTAAAACAGAATAATCCTCGTCAGTTGTTGTGTATACGCGATCCATATAATTCGGATTGAATGTTGGGGAACGAGTTTTGTTAGAAGTCATTTCAAGGAATAGAATGGCGTCAACATGCCTAAAGCTGGAGTAAGGTCCAAAAGACTCCTTGCCCTCAGCCTCGCGGAGCTGCTCGTTAGTATTTAACGTTGAGGAACTGCCAGCATCTACGACACGCGCATAAAAACTTCGTTTATCAGAATCTATTCGAACGATCTGACCAAAAGAAAGGCGTACCCCCTCAGTTAGGAAAAAAGAGACTTTGTCCCCTTTCACTTCGCGAATGAAACCAACAGGTTCAAATTCGGTCAAAGCCTTCACCACCTGTAAAAGGATTTGTTATTCCATGGATTTTGTCAGCAAAACTGCAGGAAAGTTCTTCCACACGAAGAGCCTCTAAGATTCCTTCAGTCGACAATTCTTTTTCGATTAAATCATAATATTGAAGAATTTTTGAGTTTGATGCTCCAGAAAATTCATGTGCTAGCCAAAGCGTAACAGGATAACCTAAACATCTTGGATCTTCGGAAAGGGAAGTAAGAGGAGAAAGAAGCTCAGACACGTTACTTGATGTTAAGGACTCCATTATATCACAACGGAAAATGTGTTTACTGTCTCCACACAACTTCACAAGAGACACGTCCCCATACAGATGCTCCTCCATATTTGCCTCTTTAACAGGATGGTAGACCCAAAGAGGGTAGGACACAAGGATGCTTGTCGACGCCATAAAATCGCGTCCCTTATCATCACATAACATGGGAGACTGTTTACTTACGGCAAGAAGATTAATCTTTTTACGAAGAGCTTCTTCGTATAGTGAAGTATGAAAACCTCTTTTTCCACCAAAAAAACTGGCCCCATCCAATAGAATATAATCGCCTGCAGCCAATCCACGAAGAGTCTCCTGTGATTCTGCACCCCCACTAGGCTCTTCGTGAAGAAGTTTCAAAGCCATTTCACTTTCCAGTTGTAGTCTTCGGTCCATCAAAAAGTTAGAGCGGTAACGACGGTCCCCAACTGTACATATGAGGCTTTCATCGTAACCCCAATTTACGGAACGTCCCTCCACTGAAGCGTAAGCGACCCTCATCAAGTAGATGCCCCAGTTGTGGGCTCTCTTCAAAGTTCTAGTAGAGCAGTCGACAGCCAAAAACCGTGAATCACAACATTTAACCTTCGTTAGAGGCTTAATTTTGTTCATGTCAGGTTTAGTAACAATCAACGGTTGTGGCTTAATGTCACTGAAGCCTATTTGCCGACCTTTATCAACATATGTCTTAAGTTTGCTTTTCAGATCAGCCAAATCTTTTTGAATTTTGCTCATACTCAGGTTTTCTCCTCAGACACGAAGAGTCTTATAATTTGCACTAAATTAAATATCTTTAAAAAAAGACGGCTTATTAATTATCTTTCGTGAACCTTATACGTAGATATCGCAGTCATAATTCTGTAACGTAGGTGATTTGAAGTGCCTTTTTTCATGAAAAATCCCCGGTCTGTTAGACGAGACAAATAAGTCGAGGCGGTGCTCAAAGTGAGGGGTTCATTAAACTGTTTTTCGTATGCTGTCTGCAGTTCTTTTGAAGAAAACCATCCAACAGGAAAATTTTTCTCCGCTGTTAAACGAACCTTCTCGATCTTTGGTATTTCGGATTCGAAGTGGGTTGCCTCAGAAGCGACAGGCGGCATTCCTCCCAAAAGCTCAACCAAATCAAGTAGACGAAGAGCCTTATCGCGCGTAACCTGACCCTCAAAGGTTATCGTGTAACGATCCCCATCATTGAAAATTTCTACGCGCATTTTTTTGGTAGGCATGCAATGCACCAGTTATTGTTCACTAATTAACAAGTCACAAGTAATAGATATTGTGGTATATAGTGTCAAGTAAAAAAGCTGAAATACAGGCTAAAAAATAAAAAAACCCATTTTTTGCAGCTTAATAGGTTCACAGACTTCACTCTGGTTCACGTTTATGAAAATAAAAACAGGAATCGGATGAACGTTGTTTTCCACTAGAAATCAAGGGGTTGTTTCTTTACTTGTGAAAAGCCATAATTTCGTCTATTTTAGAGAATGAACAGTAAAAAACTCGAAATATTCTAGTCAAATTCACAATGTTTCACAGCGAAGATAACAAAACAATTAACCAGTGAATAAGAGTAGACTCTTCGTAAGTTAACGTTTAGTGTGTCTCAAGAAGATACAGTTCGGTTTCTAAGTTTGTTAAGACTCCGACCCCTTCATTTCCATTGTACCAAAGAAATTCTTTAGAGTTCTTTATGGTCTTCCAATTTAATTTTTTGTAGAATTTCATCAAAAATGTTTGATGAATAACACTAAATATTAATTAAAAATATAATAACAATGGGATTTTTTTCAACAATAATATTTCCCTTGTAAATTTTGATTCTTTTCTTTATTAAACCACGTAGAGACCTTACTTTCTCCACGAGAAATGTAGGGGTGAGAGTGTCACTAAACACCATTCAACATCTACAATCATCCTAAAACAGCTTTTACCCAGAGAGTTTCGTTTCCCTTTAGCTTTTTGTGCAATTTGTCTACTTTTTTTTATGACAGTTTTTATCTACTGGAAACGCAATCGAGGCAATAATTTCATTGTCTCTTAGAGGAGAATACCAGACTGACCAAAATTAATACTCTTGAAGACGTTTTCGACCGTTTTCTGAGTAATACCCACATTTTCAAAGACCGAGAAGTATTACGTCATGATTATATTCCAGACAAACTTCCGCACCGCGATGACCAGATCCATTGCCTAGGCGGAATAGTTGCACCCGTCCTTAGATGTTCTCCCTGCTCAAACGTCTTCATTTACGGAAAAACTGGAACAGGAAAAACAGCAGTCACCAAATATGTTTTGAATAAATTAACCTTTAAGGCAAATCAACTAGGAGCAACTATAGAAGTTTGTTACGTAAACTGTCGTCTGGCCGGTACTGAATATCGAATCCTCTCAAGCTTGTGTGACGCTTTAGATGTGAAGGTTCCTTTCACGGGTTTGGCTGTCGGAGAAGTCTTTGACCGATTCAAAGACGGGTTAGACCAACAAAGAAAAATCTTCATCGTTGTCCTCGACGAAATAGATGCCCTGATAAAAGCCCGTGGAGACACTCTCCTCTACGAATTAACCAGAATCAACGAGACTCTTCGTCACGGCAGAATATCCATAATAGGAATCTCAAACGACCTCAGATTCAAAGAATTTTTGGACCCACGCGTTCTAAGTTCCTTAAGCGAAGAAGAAATAGTTTTCAGACCTTACGACGCAGCTGAACTCCAAGACATCCTCTTGAAACGTGCTCAAATAGCGTTTTTCGAAGGATCTCTGTTAGATAGCGCTGTGGCGTTGTGTGCTGCATTGGCTGCTGCAGAACATGGTGACGCCCGACGCGCTTTAGACTTACTTAGAGTTGCAGGTGAACTTGCAGAACGAGAGGGTGTGAGCTGTGTTAGTGAAAAACATGTTCGCGAGGCAGAAAAACGTGTGGAACACGATCGAATTTTTGAAGTTTTAGAGAATCTTCCATTGCATTCCAAATTGGTTTTATGCAGTGTTTACTTGTTGGGTAAAACAAAACTCAGCTATACTATTACTGGGGACATCTATGGAATATATTGTGAACTCTGCGATCAGTCAGGTCTATCTCCACTAACTCAAAGGCGTGTAAGTGGTTTGATCAGCGAGTTAGATATGATAGGGTTGTTAAATGCACGTGTTGTTAGCATGGGTCGACATGGGAGATCAAAAAAAATTCGTTTAGGGATAGGGCGGAGTCTTATTAGGAATGTATTTAATAATAGTGATCGATTCCGGGAACTGCTATGTTATGTTCCTAATTGTTTTGCTGGTATTTAGTAAATTTAAAAAATCATATACACCTTTCTTGTTGTCTGTTCACCAAGGTTCCGTAAAATTTAATGTTGAAATCCTGGATGTTTGAAGATTCACTATGGGTACGATTCCTGGGGTAGGAACTAGACCCATTTTTTGTTGAAAATCTGTTTGATCTTGCCATGCTCCCGAATTCACAATTAGTGTTCCTCTATAATTATCGCATTTTACTACATGAACATGGCCGGCGTGGAAAATATCAGGTATTCTATCTATTACCATAAAATCCCTTTTTTCTGGGGCAATTGGTGTTCTCTCTCCGTAAATAGGCGCAAGGTGCCTTCCTTGTAACATCAGCTTCATAGATTTTTCTGGGGTATCAAAACTAACGCTTGGAGCAACTGCTGCGATGTCATCTAGACTCCTTCCATGAAATAGAAGTAATTCTACTCCGTGGAGACTGATTGTGGATGGATTTCCAAGCGAATGTATCTTATGGACTTCATATAGCGGTTCTGCATAATCATTTGGTATTGCTGGTTGTGGTAAAGCTTTTCTAGAAGAATCGTGATTGCCTGGAATAATTATTATTTCTATGTGATCAGGAACCTGCTCCAAAAGTTTTGCGGCTTCCCGGTACTGTTCAAAAATATCTGTTATTGTTAATTCTTCAAGTTGCCCCGGATATATTCCTATTCCATCAACAATATCGCCTGCTATTACTAAATATTTGATATGACCCGCAATGTCCCTGATTTTATCGTTACCTTTTTCTCCTTTTAACCAGCTTAGACATCGGTTAAACTCTTTTTCCATAAATTTTTTGCTCCCAACATGAAGATCTGACATTAGAGCTGCATAAATTGGAATTGAAGCTTTGTGGGGTGTCTTTTGTGGGATCTCGGGTAAGATGAAATCTTTAGCAATAATTAGGTCGTTATTTCCTTTTATTGCGTTTACACAAATAACTTGATCTAAGAGCAGAGAACGAGCTTTTTCAATTATTTCTTTGCTTAAATTAGGCGATACGAGTACGGTAGCGCTTGCTTCTAAGTCTTCGATCTTAACGAAGAGTCTTTCTTTAGATTCTATTTTTTCCGTTACCATCCCTATTATGTTAATCTTTGATTTGGTTCGTGCCTTTAATGCAACCGATATGGGTATGGCATTTTTTACATCCATCCTTTTTCTAAGAATCGTCTTTAACCTTTCAAACCTGTCTTGAAAATATTCCAGATACTCTTTGATGGACCCTGTTGTGCACACTTTTTTTGTCGGATCCATAAGAATTTTCATTCCATCCTCAACATCTTTAGCGTACGGTCTAAAGGTCTTCCTGGATTCAGAAGTGGATTTTGAATCTACCTGAAAAGGCTTTTCTTTTTCAGCACAAGGTGGTTTTTTCATAGCCTCTAGAAAAACCCGATCAATAAATAGAGGTTTTTGAGCCAAACCCCTAATTTTTCTTACAGCTTCTTCCATTAAATAGAGAGGGTCTTCTGTCTTGGCTACACCATTCAAGAATTCGAATGCCTCTTTGTCCAGTTGAAATCCTGATGATATAGTGAAGGAAACGGCTCTCTGCAACTTTTCGCCTTCACTCATAACTGGTGCCTCTTTTAATTCCCATTAATAAAAAGATAGTATGCGTTTCGTATCCTATTAATTCTGTTCTTGTGCGCGCGCTGGTTCAAAAATTGAAGAGTGTTCTTTCAGATATTATTCTTAATCTTCAGAAGTTAGTCTACGCTTCTAACGAAAATGCTATGACCACTGTGTTTTCTCATGACGTTTCTGTTGCAGAAACAGTGAGTTCTGAAAGAGAAAATATTGAGGCTCTATTTCATGAATTGAAACCATTATTCTTGTCCTACCAACGGATGTGTGACCATATCTTCTCGCCGTTACCTCTTCACTGAATCGTATTTACGAAAACAGCCTAGATCTAGCTGATCTTGAATCCCAAAACTTCCATAATACGTTTAAATTGTAACGGTACTAGAACTTATTGGTAAGTAGTGTAAAAGAATGGAAGACTCGGACTTAATTGAACGAATAAATGAATTAAAAGAAAAGAAAAATGCTGTTATTCTTGTTCACAATTATCAGCGACCAGAAATATACAAAGTAGCAGATTATATCGGCGATTCCTACGGTTTAAGTAAAAAAGCTACACAGACAAAGGCTGACATAATCGTTTTCTGCGGAGTTGACTTTATGGCTGAATCTGCCTATATTTTGAATCCCACAAAAACTGTACTGATTCCAACTAAGATGGCGAAATGTCCGATGGCTGCTATGGTTGATGTTGAAGGTTTAAGAGAATTGAAAGCAAAGCACTCTAAAGCTGCCGTTGTAAGTTATGTAAATACAACCGCTGAGGTTAAGGCTGAATCAGACATTTGTTGCACTAGCTCTAACGCGGTAAAAGTGGTAAATTCATTAGAGGAAAATGAGGTCATCTTCGTACCAGATTCCAACTTGGCAAACTATGTGATGCGACATACTAGCAAAAAAATAATTCTCTGGAACGGATGGTGTTATGTTCACAAAAAATTTTCTCCAGAAGGTCTTAGACACGCAAAAACTTTACATATAGATGCAAAAGTTCTAGTTCATCCTGAATGCATACCGGAAGTTGTGGATTTAGCTGACGAGATTTGCAGTACAACTGGTATGATCAACTTCATAAAGCAAAGCCAAGATAAAAAGTTCATAATCGCCACTGAGATTGGAATGCTTGAACGATTAAAGCGCATGTTCCCAGAAAAGGTCTTTTTTCAAGCACCACCTGGAGGAACCTGTATTCAGATGAAAAAAATTACTTTACCGCTTGTTTTAGAGGCTCTGGAGAAGGAGCAATTTAAAGTAACGGTTCCAGAAGATATTAGGGTCCGGGCTAAAAATGCTTTGGATAGAATGCTGAATGTGGTTTGACATCTTGGACCGTCAAAAAATTGTTGAAATCGCCTACCAGAAAGGGAAAGAACTTAATCTAAACAATAAAACCTATCTTGAATGGCTGAACTCTTTTTTTTCGAAAGAATATAGTGACGACGTTGGAGCCGGTGATATAACTAGTAAAGCGATTCTAAAAAAAAATGAGCGCAGAATTGCCTTCTTGAATGTAAAAACTTCAGGGGTCATCGCTGGAGTCGAGGAAGTAAGCTATTTTCTCAAAAAACATCACCTAAATGTAAAGACTTATCAAAAAGATGGCGAAGAGGCTCTCAAGGGAAAAACCGTTCTGGAGATAAAAGGAAAACAAAAAGATATTCTGGCAACAGAAAGAATCGCCTCTAAATGTTTTGCAGAGAATGTCAGGAATAGCCACAGAAACAAAAAACTTAACTGAGTTGCTGAAAGGTCATAACACTCGAGTTACTGCAACCAGAAAAACACTTTTGAGGTATCTAGACAAGAAAGCAGTCTTCTTGGGTGGAGGTTTGACTCACCGTTTTGGGCTCTGGGATTCCATATTGATAAAAGACAATCACCTTGAAACCCTAAAAAGTGAAGGAATACCCGACTACATCGAGAAAGCAATAACTAGGGCTTCAGCTTTTGCAGAAAAGGTGGGGTTCATAGAAATTGAAGTAAACTCACACGAAGAGGCTCTAAGGGCCACAAGAAAATTCAAAATTTTGAGGTTGAAGACGCCCTGTGTGGTTATGCTTGATAATATGGCACCTACTCAAATAGAACAGACAGTTGAGACTCTTCGTGAGGAATCCCTCTATGACCATGTTCTTTTTGAGGCATCGGGCGAAATAACTCCCAAGAACATACTAGATTACGCTAAAAGTGGGATCGATGTTGCATCTTTGGGGTATCTAACACATTCTGCCCATGTCTTAGATATGAACTTGGAGATGAAGATTTGAAAACGGATTTCCTTGTTATCGGAAGTGGCATAGCCGGATTGAATTTCGCATTAAAGGTTGCTAAGTACGGACATGTAAAAATCGTAACAAAAAAGGAGATCATGGAGTCAAATACGAACCTCGCTCAAGGTGGAATCGCAGCCGTAACCAGAAAAGATGATTCAATTCATTTACACATTGAGGACACGTTAAAAGTTGGTTCGGGATTATCCAAAAAACGAATGGTAAAAATCCTTGCTAAACAGGGTCCAGAAGCAATTCGAAACCTGCTTTCTTTTGGGGTAACATTCGACAAAGAACACGACCAGCTTCATTTGACTACTGAGGGTGGACATAGTATGGCACGTGTTCTACACTCAGGGGATTCTACTGGAAAAGAAATTGAACAGGCAATGACTGAAAGTGTTCGAGAAAACAAGAATATTGAAGTTTTCGAGAACTGTTTTGCTATCGACCTAATAATAAAAAACAAAGAATGCATTGGCGCAAATATACTTGATATCAAAAAACGTGAGATCTACGATATTTTTGCCAGAGTAACCGTATTGGCTACCGGTGGTGTGGGCTATATTTATCTGAATACCACAAACCCAGAAATTGCTACAGGGGATGGAATTGCCATGGCTTTTAGAGCTGGTGCTAAAATTGAGGATATGGAATTTGTGCAGTTTCATCCTACCACATTAAACAAGCTTGGCGCACCACACTTTTTGATATCGGAGGCCCTTCGCGGTGAAGGGGCAATTCTTGTTAATGCTGCGGGGAAACGTTTCATGTTGGATTACGATAGCATGGGAGATCTTGCTCCTCGAGATATTATTTCTAGAACAATATTTAATGAACTGAAGAGGGAGACCGTCTATTTGGATATTCGTAATAAAGGAAAACGCTTTATTTTGGATCGTTTTCCGATGATTTATCAAGAATGTCTGAAATATGATGTAGATCTTACCAAAGACTTGATACCAGTGTCTCCTGCTGCCCATTATATCTGCGGAGGTATCAAAACAAACGAATACGGAGAAACCACGCTCGCTAACCTCTTAGCTTTTGGCGAATGCACCTGTACTGGAGTTCACGGGGCTAATCGGTTAGCAAGTAATTCTTTGCTAGAATCTGTTGTTTTTTCATCTTTAGGAGCACAACAAGCAAAAAAATACATTACAAACAAGATTGATTCATTGTCACAACAAAAAAAACCTGTTCTTTCTAACATAGAAACTCAAGAACTCAAATACCTTAAAGTAGAATTAAGAAAAGCAATGTGGGACTACGTTGGAATAATCCGTAACAAAGAACAAATGGATTTAATGCTTAGAAAACTGGAACATATAGAATCTAGATTATGTGCTATTGGCAGAAAAGGTGTAAATACAAGATTTCTTGAAATAAAAAATATGGTAACAATAGCTAACCTGGTAACGACCGCTGCACAGACGAGAAAAGAAAGTCGAGGAACCCACTATAGAGCCGACTATCCAGCTACCAACGACACAAACTGGTTAAAACACATCTGCCTTCAACAGAAAGAAGAAAAACTTCACGTATCCTTTACCTAAAAACATCACCGTTTTTAGGCGAAAGCGCTTTTAAGTGGCAATAAAGTCTACACTTTTGGTTGCCGGGGTGACAGAGCGGTAATGTGCCGGTCTCGAAATGACTCAACTGTACGTCAGAAGACAACCGGTGGTGCTTGGCGCCACATGGGTTCAAATCCCATCCCCGGCGCCATTTTAATGCTAAATGTTCATAGACGCATTTTTTTCTTTGGTTTCCGCTTAAGTTCGGTTCCGCAGACTTCGCAAACTTTGGATTTGTAGTCTGAAGGATATTTTCTATAGCAAGCGGGACAATATAATATCCATTTAAAACGAAATTTTATTCCGAAAGTCATCAAAGAGGTGAATTCTACACCGATTTTATTAGCTACATTCTGTATTGAATAATCGTCTGTGACAATCAATGGAGTTAAACCACTATACTTAAGTTCCAAAGCCAAAGCTAGAACTTGCTTGTCTGCTTCTGACAGATAACGCATGTCCCCGACTTTTTTGGAGGCTTCTAGAATTTCTTGAAAGAAGGAATCTTTAGGTCTCATAATCGATACCTTTCCATTATCTACCGCTGCGTCGAAACGGATCCACTGCATGGACCCTGAGTTAAGTTCATTTTTAACTTCGGGAACAGTATATTGATTCTCTGGAATTGCCATTGGGTCAAACCCTGCAATAAACGCTGAAGTATCCAAAACTATCGTTTTTCTTTTCAAACTTTAACCCTTCTATTCTCCCCAATAGGCTCTTCGTAAATGTCTAAATCTTAATCTTCCCAGAATTTTCGTTATTAAAAGGTTCTGTTTTCCAAGAAAGTCCCATCTTAGGTATCATCAACTATGAAGCTGTGATACTTGCTATTTTACATTACTAAGCATTCTGATTGATCAAAGATATATTATAGGCGATAGATTATTAACCAAGAATTGCGTGAAATTCTTCTAACAGGAGAACTGGAATACATGAGCAAACCCTCGGATGTGGGCTCCCTTCGTGTCGGCAGCTACATAATCATCGACGATGCCCCCTGCAAAATAGTGAGCTACAGCAAATCGAAACCCGGAAAACATGGCGCCGCCAAGGCTCGGATTGTAGCTATAAGCGTTTTTGACGAAACCAAAAAAACAATAGTAAAACCAGTTAGTGCACAGGTTGACGTTCCCCTCATAGAGAAAAAAACCGGCCAAGTTATTGCTTTACTTCCCTCAGTTGTCCAGTTAATGGACTTGGAAACCTACGAAATGACTGAATCCCCTTATCCCGAGGATGAGGATCTAAAAAATAAATTAGCTTCTGGCGTTGAAGTTGAATACTGGCAAATTCTGGGTAGAACAAGAATAACCCGAACAAAAGGTTAAATTCTTTATTAGATCAGGACTTTTCTACTTTCTGTAATTACCTTTTTAAAACGTTAACTGTAATTCTGTAGTTGTAACTGTGGCGGTAAGAATTGAAGCGCGTAAAACATATTCGATTGAATGATTGTTTAACAGTGGGTAATTTGGTTTCTGAAATGAAGGCTTGTGGCGTGCTTGGCGCGGGAAACATTGGTAGGGCAGCCGAAATTGTAACCGAGATGTTTCGTGAAAAAGATTATACCGTATTTCTTACCCTAGCTGGCCCTCTGGTTCCTGGTGGACTGAAGCATATAATTAGAGACCTTATAGAACAAGAATACGTAAACGCAGTTGTGACCACAGGTGCTAACATGGTACATGATATGGTCGAAGCTCTTGGGTTCCGTCACTGGATAGGCACTTTCCTTGCTCAAGACGAAGAATTAAAAGACAAAGAAATTGGACGGATAGGAGACATTTACATTGAACAGAATGCCTTCAAAGGATTAGAAGAATGGATGTACGAAATCTTGGAAAGTATACCTGAATCAAAGAGGGACCGCATATCCACGACTGAGCTTCTTTTTGAGATAGGTAAAAGAATTTCCGACCCAGAATCCATCCTTGCCACCGCTGCAAAGAAAGGGGTTCCGATCATAAGTCCCGGTTTAGTGGATTCCATAGCCGGATTTCACATGTGGCTGTATAGTCAAGACAAAAAATTGAGGATAGATCCTCTCCTCGACACACACACTATTGTGGACATTGTTTATGAATCTAAAAAAGTTGGAATGATAATCTTGGGTGGTGGTTGGCCTAAACACTATGCCCTCTTTGCCAACACCTTTAGAGAAGGTGTAGACCGTGCAATACAGATTACCATGGACCGCCCAGAACCTGGAGGTTTAAGTGGTGCTACATTGAAAGAAGCGGTTAGTTGGGGAAAAGTGAAACCCGAAGGAAAAGAGGTTACCGTTATCTGCGATGCTACAATCGCCTTCCCCTTGATTGTTGCTTCGGCATTGGAAGCCATCGGAAAGACTCGTTAGCAAACAAACTTGCCGACTTATTATATAGACGTGGCGTGATTTGGGAAGAGACCAGATCCTTAGCGGAAACTTCAACGGGTTATTCAATTTCATGTATGTTTTTTCTTGGAAATCGTACTTCCAGTATACCTTCTTTGTATGAGATTTTCATTTTTTCCGAATCAATACCTACATGTACACGACCTTGACAATGTAATGAAGAAAATTCCCCATTTCTATGACAAATACCTAAATCAGAGAAACTCACTTTCTTTTTCATTTTTGCTATAATCTCGATTCGGTTCTCATTTAATACTTCAACCTTCACTGTTTCAAGTTCGACATTTGGAAGATCAGCTGTTACAATGACTTCTCTTGGTGTTATGAAGACGTTTGAAAGCGCATTGAGACAACAGGTTTCTGTGTTCCAGCTGGGGCCTTCAGGGAAAGCTGTTGCCATAAGTTCGTTCGCCAAGGCCTCTATTTCTTTCAGATATTCCTCCATCGAGTCAAAAGTTGATAGTTTTTTTTGTTTTTCGGACATTGACTCTTTCCCCCTAAACGTATAATGGGAGATCATACTCCTGAGACTTCTGCATGCGATTCATTTCCTGTTGGGTGCGTTTCATTATATCCCTAGCTTTTAATCGAATTTCTTCCCCTCTCTCAAGAAGTTTAGTGACGTCGACCTTAATATCAGAAATTTTTGAGAGTTCTTTCAAAGCTATAGCCGCTGCCTGTGGGTCAGGATAATTGTAAAACGATTGAGCTAAGATTGCTATAGCTGAGACATTTTTGCTTACACTGTACCTCATACTAAGCGCTTGGGCGCCAACTATGTAGCCTTCATTCATGGTTTTTAATCCGCTTTTCTTTAACATATCAAGCAATTTCTGGTTGGAAGCGGCACCAAAAACTTCAGGTTCGTTGATAGTCTGCCTGTTTTCGAGCGGGATTCCCCCCATAGAAACTATTCTTTTAACTTTCTTTTCTTTACCCCAGTTAACGATTTCCCACATTATTTTATAAATCGCCGGCGCAGGAACCGCCAACTCTGAAATTACGGCAATCAAATTTTGGTTTCCATAGATTCGAAGCGGCGCATGGGGTAGTCCATTATGTAAGACTACCACTGGAGGAAGTAGATCCGATTCCATGTATGCTATCTCTTCCAGGTTGAGTTCAGATATAATGTACGATGTTGCTATGAGGCCTACGAGTCCCACATCAGGGAGTCCAATTATCATCGTGGCTTCAGGTGGTACAGTCTTTTTTTCAATGATTTTAATCGATTCTGACAAGAGTTATTCCCCCATTAATTACAGTTATCTAAAAGAAAAGAATTATGCTAAAGCTAAATACCTATAAAAGGGAACTCTATTTTTAAGTGGGAGAACAAAATGGTCTTGGATCGTCTCGGCTCTTCATTAAATGACGCGTTGCGGAAGGTTTTCAGAGCACCAGTCATGGACGAAAAAACCGTAAAGGAACTTGTCCGCGACATCCAGCGAGCCTTACTTCAAGCGGATGTTAATGTTAAGTTAGTTCTTGAAGTTTCTAAAAGAATTGAGGAACGGGCACTAAAAGAAAAGGTTCCTCCTGGAGTTTCTAGGAGAGAACATGTAGTAAAAGTTGTTTATGAGGAGATAACACGTTTTTTGGGCGAAAAATCGGTTTCAATGAAGATAGAACCCGGCAAAAGAAAAGTTCTAATGCTTTTAGGAATCCAAGGTTCAGGAAAGACCACTGCATCAGGAAAACTAGCTAAATATTTCCAGAAAAGAGGTTTAAAAACAGCCCTCGTTTGCACCGACACTTATAGACCTGGTGCCTATGACCAGTTGAAGCAGTTGGCGGATCGAGCAAACATTGCAGTTTATGGAGAACCCAAAGAAAAGAATGCTGTAAAGATCGCTATTCACGGTTTGAAACAGTTCAAAGATTATGATCTCGTCATTATTGATACCGCTGGGCGTCACAAAGAAGAGGCGGGCTTAATTGCAGAGATGAAGAAACTAGAGAAGACTATAAAACCTGACGAATCGATTCTGGTTATCGATGGAACTATTGGTCAGCAAGCAGCCATACAGGCTAAAGCGCTTCATGAAGCTTCGCCAATCGGATCCATTTTGGTTTCGAAACTTGATGGTTCAGCTAGGGGAGGGGGTGCCCTTTCTGCAGTGGCTGCTATAGGAGCCCCTATCAAATTCATCAGTTCAGGAGAGAAACTTGAGGATATTGAGGCTTTTGTGCCCTCCAGGTTTGTGGGGAGGTTGCTGGGAATGGGAGATCTTCAGAGCCTCGTTGAGAAAGTGCGTGATGCAGAGGTTAAGGTGCCTGAGAAAAAAGCTCGTGCATTTATGAGTGGAAAGTTTACTCTTACCGATATGTTTGAACAATTTGAGTCTATGAAGAAAATGGGTCCCCTTAAAGGTATTTTAAAGATGATTCCAGGAATGGGTTATAATATCCCAGATGAACAGATGAACTTAGCTGAAGATGCTCTCAAGAAATGGCGTGTGATAATCCAGTCTATGACCCCTAAAGAGCGGGAGAAACCCAAAATTCTTTCATCATCCAGAATTCGTAGAGTTGCAAGAGGTTCAGGTACCTCAGAAAAAGAAGTGAAGCAATTGTTAACACAGTATAATCAAATGAGAAAAATGATGAAAACTTTTAGAAGGAAAAAGCTTCCCTTTTTTGGAAAAGGTCTTCCCGGAGCATGAGAAGAAGATATCTTGAAACCTAATAGTTAATTTAGTGAGCAAAAAACGAGGAAAAAATTAATGGAGATACTAAAAAAGGCACAAGAAATGCTTGAAGTGCACTCTCTTTGTGACCACTGTTTGGGAAGACAATTTGCCCTTCTTGGTTATGGACTCGATGATAAAAAACGAGGTGAAAATCTAAAGCTTCTTTTAACGATGAAAAATCATCAATTAGCGCTTTCCGGTAAGCAGGTAGGTTTTTCAAATTTAAGATTGTTGAGTTCAAATGGATCTTTCGAAATGGCCTCAGAAATACTTAAAAAAATGAGGAAGAGAGCTAGAAAAAAGAGTGAATGCTACCTTTGTCAAGACGTGTTTAAAAGCTTGGATATATTGGTTGAAAACGCTTTAGCAGCGCTTGAAAACTATGAGTATACTACATTCCTTGTTGGAATCGAGTTGCCTACTACCGTTGAGGAGCGGGAAGATGAGTTTAAAGCAAGGTTTGAAGTGGGTTACGGAGAGAGTATGCGAAACGAGTTCAGTCGCGATATTGGGAAAAAGATCTTTAGGCTTACAAATAAACCAGCTGAATACAAAAAGCCTGATGTTGTTGTTCTTGTTAAACCCTTTACTGGTCAAGCTATTCTTCAGTCTAATCCTCTCTATATTAAGGGGTTGTACAAAAAGCTAGTTCGTGGTATCCCTCAATCAGAGTGGTTTTGTAGAAATTGTAGAGGTGAAGGCTGTCAAAGATGCAACGGAACCGGCAAAATGTATTCTGAATCCGTTGAGGAGATAATTGCAGGGCCCCTATTGGAAATAACCGGAGGAGAAGGTGTATCTTTGCATGCGGCTGGACGAGAAGACGTGGACGTTCGGATGCTTGGTACAGGAAGACCATTCATTATAGAAGTTAAAAAACCCAGAAAACGATTTATTGATCTTAAAAATCTAACAGAACTCGTTAATAAAAAAGCCCAAGGTAAAGTCGAGGTTTTGGGTCTTGGTTTTGCAAGTAAAGATGATGTAAAACAATTGAAAAAAGCCGAAGGATCTTCGAAAATTTATCGCGTACCTTATCGAATTTGACAGAGAAGTCTCAGAAGAAGAACTAAAAAATCTATCAAAAACCTTGACTAAAGCTAACATTCATCAACAAACACCCTTGCGAGTTTTGCATCGAAGAGCTGACCTAGTTCGAGAAAAGTACATATATGAGGCGAATATAAAGAGGTTGGCGCCTAACCGCGTAGAGATGAAAATACGTTGCCAAGGAGGGCTTTATATTAAAGAGTTGGTAAGCGGCAATGAAGGACGAACCGTCCCTAGTATAGCCTCTATTATCAATGCTGAAGCAAAGCCTCTCGAGTTAGACGTTTTGAACGTTATTATGGAGGAAACTTAAGTTGGGAAGAAAAGCTAAAGGTTATCGCAGAAAAACCCGTTACCTCCTAAAGAGGAAACCTAGAGAACGGGGAAAGACAGGACTTAGTAAGTTACTACGCGAGTACGAAGCTGATGAAAAGGTTGTTGTAATACTAGACCCAAGTGTTCACAAGGGTATGCCTCATCGAAGATATCATGGTAGAATCGGTGTTATAGCTGAGAAGCGAGGAAAAAGTTACGTAGTTAACGTCTCCCAAGGCAAAGCTATTAAGGAGATAATTGTTCGCCCTGAACATATTACACCTCATAAGGAGGCATAAAATTGGCGCGAAAAGCACTAAAAGAACGCATTGTTACCGTTCCACAAGTAAAAGAAGCCTTGGAAAGTATAGGTGAGGAACAACTGGATCAGTTACAAAGACGTTCCCTTGATTACGCCACAAAATTCACTAAAACTGATTCTGTTGCAATTGATACTGTATTGAAGGAACTCGTCGAAAAATTCGAAATGGAAGAAGAAGAGGCTGTGCAAATACTAAACGCTATGCCTGAAAGTATCCAAGAAATCAGGGTGTTTTTAGCTGGTGGCCGCAAGATCATTGAAACATCCAAACTTGAGAAAATACTTGTTTTTCTGAACAAATATAGGAAAAAGGAATAAGGACATTTCTAAATATATTGTCCAACCTAATTGTTACCATTTCGGGGCGAGGAAAGAATGGAAAGGAGCGAGAAGAGATACGAAGAATACGCTTACGTTTTGGATTATCTTCCCCATGGCCGGGCAGGGAGTCGACCAGGATACAGGGCCGGAGCCTTGGTTCAGGTTGTTGGAGAAGAATACTTCACGTTCCTCGAAGCAATAGCTAGAGAAGGAATGGCGCTCAATACTTCTGACAGAGTATATGTTGGAAAAGATTCCCGGAGAACAATAACCTACATTATTGGGCGAATAAACTATGAAGATTTAACATCTAATGCAAAGATGGAACTTTCTGGAACAATAGAGAAGATAGTTATTAACCGAGAAAAATGGTTCGTAAACTTCTTTAATACCGCCCAAGCCATAACTCCTAGGATGCATGCCCTTGAATTGATTCCAGGTATTGGGAAAAAGTATATGTGGCAAATTATTGATGAAAGAGACCGAAAACCCTTTCAAAACCTAGAAGATTTACAGAATCGCGCCAACATGCCCACACCCTCCAAATTGATAACGAGGAGAATATTGGAGGAACTTGCTGGAGAAAGTAAATATAGACTATTTACGAGAGCACCCTAGTGGAAAATATTAATCTTCTTCAAAGGACAAAGCATCTTCTTCGTCTTTACGGTTTTTCCCCCAAAAAACGTTTAGGACAAAACTTTACTGTCAACTACGACATACTGCAAGATTTAGTAGAAAATGCATCTTTAACTAAAAATGATGTTGTCTTAGAAGTTGGGGCTGGATTTGGTTTTTTAACCCGTCTTCTTTCAGACAGATGTAAAAAAGTTATTGCTGTTGAGATTGACCCCCAACTTGCAAATTTTTTAAGGAAAAACCTTAGTCCCTTAGTAATGTGGATTTGATAGAGGGCGACATTCTCAAGGTTTCTCTTCCTGATTTTAATAAGGTTGTTTCTGCTCCTCCATACTCCATTTCATCTCCGCTTCTGTTTCGTCTTCTAGAAACAAGATTTGATTTGGCTGTTCTGATTCTTCAGAAAGAATTTGCAGAGAGACTCGGAGCTCGAGTAGGGACAAAAGATTATGGAAGGCTAACCGTTTCAATATACTATCGGACGGATGTGGCGCTTCTGGATGTTGTCGCCCGAAAGATGTTTTATCCACCCCCAGACGTGGATTCAATGATGTTGCAACTGAAACCAAGAGACCCACCTTTCTATGTTGAGGATGAAGCCCTCTTTTTTGAACTTGTTCGAGCACTATTTACTCAAAGAAATAAGAAGGTAAGAAACTCTCTGATTCACTTCTTACGGAAACGTGAATTCCCAAGAGACGATGCTGTAAAATTGGCTGATTCTACGGTTTATAGCTCGAAAAGAGTTCGAGAATTAGCACCAGAAGATTTTGGAATTTTGGCTAACGAGTTAGCTACAAAATTTCGTTAATATCTTTTGATGCATTTCCAGAAACATCTATTAGACTTAAAAGCCGTTAGAAAATCATTCTTTCTTGTTTATTTTCCAAGTTATGTGCCCATTTATAGAATAGTTTTTATTAATCTGCTCAATTAACTTGGCAGATACAATTGAGGAATAGACATTGAAGGCTCGTAATTATAGGGAGGTTAAAGGGCAATCTTACACTCGGAAAAAGTATATCCGGGGATCTCCTTCGTCAAAAATAGTGAAATTCACTATGGGTAATACTGCAGGTGACTATGAGTATCAAGCTCGTTTGGTAGCTGAGAGATCAGTTCAGATTAGACATAATGCTCTTGAGGCTGCTCGTATAGCAACTAACAGGGTTCTCAACGAAAAATTGGGAACTAGTTATCATCTAAAGGTTTTACCATTCCCTCATGTAATCCTTCGGGAAAACAAAATGATCTTTGGAGCCCATGCGGATCGACTTCAGGATGGAATGAGAAACGCTTTCGGTAAAGCTATAGGATTAGCAGCTAGGGTGAAACCTAACCAATCGCTAATAATGGTTAACATAAACAAAGATGGACTTGAAGTTGCAACGCAGGCGTTAAAAAGAGGAAGCGCCAAGTTACCTACTCCTTGTCGTGTAGTGATTGAGAAACTTGGGGATTAGTCGAGGGTATTGTTTTGTATATGCTTGGTCCTGAGGTCGTGACTTTTAGACGGGAAAGTGCTTAATTTATTTATAGTTAATAGTCAATAAGAACGAATATGAGGGTTGAACTTGACTTCTGAACCTTTAATCGTTAATATTGAAGAAGATATTGCTGCTGATGGACGGTTAACCGGTGGAAAGGGTGCTAATTTAGCTAAGTTGTTCCATATTTTAGGCAAGGATAACGTTCCATATTCAGTAATGGTTACCACAGAATTCGCTAAGATGCTGCTAAATGATCCTGAAATTGTAAAACTAGTTAAAGAATTGGATGGTGCATTGGATAAAGATGATGAGGAAGAGGCTAAAAAAATTGCCAAGAACATAATATATTTTATCGAAAACATAAAGACACAACCTCACCTCATTGCATTACTAGAGAAAAAAATTAAGATGATGAAAGAGCATGTTGGACGGAATAGGGTTGCTGTAAGAAGCTCTGGCATAACAGAAGATATGGCTACCGCTGCTTTTGCTGGACAATTTGAAACTTATCTTAATGTACCTTTAGATTCCTCTAATGTGATCAAATATGTTTTGAAGTGTATTGCTTCGGCTTTCGGTTGGAGAGTTATCGACTACAGGCAAGATTTGCGAAAGAAAAAAATTCTTAACCTGTCAGAGGCTGACCTCCTTACTCAGGGTCTAATCTCTGTTGTCATAATGACTATGATTGATTCAGAAAAGTCTGGAGTTGCATTTTCGATAGACCCTAACACAGGAAACCGTAATGTAGGAGTTATTCAAGGGGTTTATGGTTTGGGCGAAATGATAGTTCAAGGAAAAGAAAGTGCCTCTTGGACTGGTTTTGTTAAAGAACCATCAATCAAAATTCTTGGAATTATACCGCCTAACGACCCTCAGCAAGAAATGATGGTTTACGACGAGAAAACTAAGTCAAATCGAGATGTTCCCGTTGGTGTACGGGATCCTCGGGTTCTAACTTTTGATGAAGCAACTCAGGTTGCAAAATTTGTTACAACTATAGAAAATAGCTACAACAAACCAATGGATGTAGAATATGCCGTCGAAAAAGGTAAAGTTTTCATTACGCAGGCACGCCCAGAAACTGTTCATGCAACAAGAACTGTTTTGACTCTGTATAAGCTTAAACAGAATCCAAAAGTTGCTCCGCTTTACATCGGTATCCCTGTTGGGACAAAGATTGCTTCAGGTCTTGTTGCCAAAGCAGCGACGCCTGAGGAAGCTATGAAAGAGGTTATAGCCTTCAACAAGAAGGGATTAAAGCCAATGCTTGTTACCTCAATGACTACGCCCGATTGGGAAGTTGTTATGAGTTTAGACAAAGTTTCTGCTCTAATATGCGAAAGAGGTAACCGTACATCTCATGCTGCTATAGTTTCTAGAGAAAGGGGAATTCCATGTGCTGTTGGAGCGGTTGGGGCACTTAACCTAGACGATGGGGATAAAATCACTCTTGACTGTTCAGGTGGTCAAGCGAGAATATTCGCAGGTGAATTACCTTTTGAATTACAAGAAATCGAATTGAAAGAAATTCCTGAAACCGTTACAAAGATTCTGGTTAACATCGGTAGCCCTGATGAGGCTTTACATGTTAGCCAACTTCCTTCGCAAGGTAGTTCTCTTGTTCGAATCGAATTCGTTGTATCAAGTGCAGAACTGCATCCTGTTTTTGCTTTAAAGGCTGATCAACTTGGACCCGAACGATGGGCTGAAGACGTAAAGAAAAAATATCCGTTTATTTCATCCTTGACAGCTGAATATATCGAAAGACTAAAGACTGGTGTAGCCATTATCGCCGGGGCATTCAAGCCTCGCAAAATTATTGTACGATTTTCAGATTTCAAAACAAACGAATACGCGTCTCTTCCAGGAGCAGTATATTACGACATAACATGCAATTGTGGTAAAAGCATATCTCTTAAACCACAGAAAAAGTGTCCTGTTTGTGATTCAACAGCAATAGAAGTTAACAAAGTCGAACTGGAGTTCCAAGAAAATAATCCCATGATCGGTTTCAGAGGTGCTTCAAGATATATTGACCCGTTCTTTTCTGACGCATATTTGCTAGAACTTGAAGCCTTCACAGAAGTACACAAATTAGGGTTGACAAATGCAATTCCAATGATCCCATTCATACGGACAACTATTGAAGCAGAAAAAGTAAACGAATTAATCAAAACTGCTTTCCAGAAAAAGGACTTGAAATTGCCTGATATCATATTTATGGCTGAAGTTCCAAGCGTATGTATCATTCCAAAAACGTTTTCGAAATATTGTAATGGTTTTAGCATAGGAAGCAACGACCTCACCCAGCTGATTCTAGGAATAGACCGTGATAGCGAAAAAATTGCTTGGGAGTTTGATGAATCTAATCCTGCTGTTACAAAATCTATCGAAATTTTATGTGAAGGAGCGCACTCCATGAATCCGGAACGAACTGTGGGAATCTGTGGTCAGGCACCAAGTGATTTGGGAAAAGAATTCTTGAAGTTTTTGACAATTCATCTGGATTCTATTGGGGTCAATCCTGACAAAGTTGTTGAAACTTTACTTTCAGTAAAAGAGATAGAAACTGAGTTGATAGCCACTATTAAGAGAAACAACAAAGACACAACTAAAATTGCAATTGAACTGGGAATAACAGAGGGTAACTCAGAGTACTTGGTCAAGAAATTTGCGTCAGCGGTTTGAGAAGTAATTAGCTTACCGTATTTCAATGATTATAGTGGATTCGGACGTTCTAGTTACCTAGAGTCGTCTCATTCTGGTAAAATTGTAGATGAAAACAATGCCCTTCGATCTAGAAGAGAAAAGACTGAAAGAAGAAATAAAGAAGCGAAAGCCCAAAATCGTGTTATTGCAGCTTCCTGAAGGATTAAAGCCTGAAGCTCATCGCTTAGTCACAGTTATTGAAGAAGCTGGAGCTCTACCTATTGTTTCGTCTGATCCATGTTACGGTGCTTGCGACCTCGCTGTTTATGAAGCAAAAATTTTGGGTGCTGATCTCATAATTCACTTTGGACACACATCTATGATTATGCATTCAGATGTTGCTACAATTTATGTTGAGGTAAAAGCAGAAATTGACATCAAAGAAACAGTAACCAAAGCCTTGCCTTATCTTGAATCATGGGATAAAATCGGTTTAGTTACAACAGTTCAGCATGTACACCGGTTAAAAGAAGCAAAACATCTACTTGAGAATGCAGGAAAAACCGTTTTAATTGGTGATTTTGGATACCTTAAGTATCCTGGGCAAGTACTCGGATGCGATTTCAGAAACGCTAAATCAGTTTCGGAAAACGTTGACGCATATGTTTTTGTTGGTGGTGGTAGATTCCACGCAATAGGTTTAGCTTTATCAACTGGAAAACCAACAATAATTGCCGATCCCTACGAACAAGTAGCGTATCCTATAGACGATCAAGTTAGACGTATTCAAATGCAACGTTGGGCTAATATATCTGAAGCAAAAAGAGCAAAGAATCTTGGTGTCTTGATAAGTCTTAAAACTGGGCAGATGAAACTAAAGGATGCAATTACTATAAAACAAAAAATTGAAAAACATGGACTTAGAGTTAGCTTACTTGCCCTCAGAGAGGTTACTCCTAGTGCTCTTATGCAGTTTCCCTTTATAGATGCTTTTGTAAATACAGCTTGTCCTCGTCTTTCTTTAGATGATTCAGGGAATTTTGATAAACCTCTTTTATCTGTTAACGAAACTCTTGTTATGTTGGGAGAAATGAAATGGGAAGACCTGCTCAGAAAAGGCTGGTTCGGAAACGCGACCTAGAAAGAGTTCTATCAGAGATTAGGCCTCATTCATTTCCCAAAGTTTACCTTGAGCAATACACTACTCCATCGAACGTGGCCGCAGACACTCTATACATAGCGGCATATTTCAATGATGACATTATAGACAAAACTGTGATTGACTTGGGTTGTGGGACTGGGAGACTTTCTATAGGTGCTGCTTTGATTGGTGCAAAAAATGTTGTTGGTGTTGACCTCGATCGTGAAGCAGTAAAGGCAGCACAAAAAAATGCCGAAACGTTAGGCGTAAAAGAAAAAACACATTGGATTGTAGCTGACATTGATGTTATTGCTGGAACTTTTGACACAACATTACAGAATCCTCCATTCGGAGTACAAAGAAGAAGGGCGGACAGAAGGTTCATCACGAAGTCGTTGGAATTAAGTTGCATTGTTTACTCTTTTCATAAAGGTGGAGAAAGTAACCGAATTTTTATCAAAAGGTTTATTGAGGAGCACGGAGGAAAAGTAACTACCATATTTCCACTCGAAATGGAAATTCCGAGGATGTTTAAGTTTCACACAAAGAAAAAACAAAGCATTCAAGTTGATTTATATCGAATAGAAGTGAAAAATTCATGAAAGAATCTGAAAGAAAGAGTGGACTCTTCGTTGTTCCCGGAGCCAATCTAGGTGTAATCGAAGAGTTTACCAATGGATCTGGAACTTATGTTGAAGACGGTACTATCCACTCACAAGTAACTGGATGCACTCTTCTAGACATGCTCAATAGGCAAGTCTCTGTTTATCCCCTTGTTCCAAAAGCAAAAGTTCCAGAAGTTGGAAACATAGTTACTGGATTAGTTTTAGATGTTAGGAGCAAGAACGCAATTTTACGGATTTTTAAAATTGGAGATAAAGTTCTTTCCGGTTTTTTCACTGGATTATTGCATATTTCTGGTGTTAGTCATGGTTTTGTAGATAGCATGTTTGACGTGTGCAAAGTGGGAGACATCATGACAGCAAAAGTAATTAGCACCAAAAACCGGTCCTTTTTCTTGTCGACTGCAGAAAAAGATTTAGGCGTAATACAAGCCCTCTGTTCACTGTGTGGATATTTGTTGGAACCAAAAAATCGGGGAATGGGATGTTCCAAATGTGGAAACTTTGAGGGTCGAAAATTATCTCCCAGTTATGGGAAAGAAACATTTTATGAGGTAGACCAAAATGAAAGTTAACGTTCTAAAAAAAACAGACAATGAACTAAAGATTGAAGTGGAAGGTGCAGGACATTCCCTTCTAAATATGCTTCAAAAGACGCTTTTGGAAGATGACCAAATAGAGATGGCTGGATATCACGTACCCCATCCGCTAATTGATAGTGGAATATTATATGTTCATACAAGAGAGCAACAAAAGCCAAGTGAAGCTATAAACGAGGCAACGAAAAAAGTATTATCTCTAAGTAAGGAATTCCAAAAATCGTTCAAGACTGCAAATAAAGACTACAAATAAAACTAGTTAAAACTCTAATCAGTACTTTTTTTATAGTTCACTTTTATTTTTCGCAGCAATGAGAAGGAAGCTGAATGCTTCAACATTATCTTCATTTTGGTCCAAGATTTCAATTCCCTCTTCCATTGTCATTAAACCTTTTATCCAAGCGTATACAATCAAAGCTTCGGCAGCATCTGCTTGTTTGTGTCGGTCAATTCTTGAAGGTAATAATTTTCTTAGCCCTGCTTTTTTGAATGCGTCTGCGAGTAGGCGGCCTTTAACCTTGGTTCCCGTGGGTTCTCTATTTTTTTTAGATAACACAAGAGAATAGAGAAAATTTACGTATGCATCTCCCAGTTTGGCAAGTTTCTGGTCCATCAAAACTTCACTGAGGTTTTCGTATTTTGGTATGAACGCAAACATTTGGGTCCCTTCTAAAGTTCTGTCTAACCTTTGACTTAGTAAAGGTGTTAATAAAATTTAAAGGCAAAGTAAACTGAATTTGGAAGCGAATTCTTTTGATAATTAAGAAATTTCGTTCCATAAAATCTGAGATTCGAGTGTTAGGTATTGACGATGGCCGCTTTATCCCCCAAACTCGGGGAACTGTGGATATTGTGGGTGTCGTCTATAGGGGTGGTTATTGGTTTGAGGGTTTAATGCGATCAAAAGTGTCTATAGATGGATTGGATGCTATAGAAAAAATCGCTTCTATGATAAAAAATTCTCCCTTCTATGGGGAGATTCGAATTGTATTTTTAGACGGACTCTCTTTTGCGGGTTTTAATATAGTAGACATCAATGAGCTTTCTCGTATGTTAGATTTACCTGTTATATCCGTAGTACGAGAAAAACCTGATTTGGAGAAAATAAAAAATGCCCTTCAGAATCTTCCGGATTTTTTGGAAAGATGGAAGGCTATAGAGAATGCTGGTAAACTAATCAAGGTTAAAAATAGAAAGAATGATAATCCTATTTTCATTCAAATCGCAGGTATTTTGTTGGATGATGCCGAAAAAATTATTAAAAAAACATCCACGCACAGTAATATTCCTGAAGCATTAAGAGTAGCACATATAATTGCTTCTGGATTGACTTGTTAATAGAAAAGATTTAAAAGAGTAAATTAGCACGAAGATTGCGCAGAAGTTGTGGTGAGAGATGTGGAATTTTGTCCGAATTGTGGAACGCGGCTAGTTTCAAGTCGCGATAAGAAGGCAAAAAAACCCGTTTTTAGTCTCTTATGCCCAAAATGTGGGTTTAAGAAACAAACCGGAGATAAGCCACCTCTTACTCCTAAAGCGATAGAGCGTTCTCCCCAAGAATCAATAGCGATTATTGGAAAAGAGGAACAAAAACTTCGTACTTTACCCACAGTTAGAATTGAATGTCCCAAATGTGGAAACAATACCGCTTATGCGTGGCAAGTCCAAACCAGAGGAACCGACGAGTCTTCAACACAATTTTTTAGATGTACAAAATGTAGTTATACTTTTCGTGAGTATAGCTAAAAAGTCGTCTTTTTTCCCATATATTGACTATTATATGGTAACATACTTCAATTCAATGAAGAATCAAACAGCTTAAATTAGAGGTAGCTTAAACATAAATGCTAACGGAGATTTGACAATGTTCAGGGCTAAAATGGCTGATGCAAAAATGTTGAAGGATATGATGGGTGCAATTTCTATCCTTGTCGATGAAGCCACCTTTGACCTCACTGCAGATGGGATTAAACTTCGTGCAATGGATCCCTCGCGGGTTGCCATGGTTGATTTCGAGTGGCCTAAAACGGTTTTTGATGAATATTCTTGTAGCGATAATGCGAAAATGTGTATCAACATAAGTGAACTGCTGAAATTGCTTAGGAGAACCGGAAAAGATGAATCCGTTGAGCTCTCATTAGATGAAAAGACTGGAAAACTTAAAATTGCTATCAGAGGAAAATATTCTCGTACCTTCAATATGCCAACTTTGGAGGCTATGGATGAAGAGGTTCCCACGCCAAAAGTCAATTTCAATGTAAAAGCTAAGACAACTACACAGGGATTACGCGAGGCCATAGAAGACGCTTCCTTAGTTAGCGATCATGTTCGAATAGCGGCTGATAGCAAGAAGATGGTTATGAACGCTTCAGGAGATATTATGGGGGCTACTATTGAATTTAAGGCTGGAGATGACGTGCTTCTTGAAATATCAGCTAAAGAAGATTCTAAAGCAACTTTCAGTCTAAGTTACTTGTCAGAGATTCTAAAGGCGTCTTTGTCAACATCAGAAATTGTCATTATAGAGTTTTCAACAGATATGCCGATTAAACTGGATTTCCAGCAAGAAAAAGAAGGAAAATTAAAATTCTATTTGGCTCCTAGAATTGAAGTGGAATAATCAGCAAATAATTGGAGGTTAAGCAGGTACTAACTGCTTACGACCGTGCAAAATACCCGTTCATTGGAAGAGCACCGCTAGTCATGTCAGAGAAATTGGAATAGACTTTGACGAATTAGAAAGTGAAATGACTTTTACTCAGTTCTTCGATCGTGCAGAGGAACGTGTTGAAGAGCTCTACTCGACGAATCTGTTTATCTGAAGACTAAACCAATAATTGAAAGAATGAAGGGAGATAAGAAATTGAGGTTTTTTCTTTTCCAATAGCGATTATGTTGGTTGTTGGAACTGAAGATTCTTTCATAAAAAGTAGGTACGCATTAGCCGAAGCAAAGCGGGCGTCTGAGTTACTTCAGGAATGAGAAATAAAGAGAAATTATTGGGTATGCGCCAACCTTCGATTGGGATATAGAACGATTAGTCATGAGTCTGTTTGCTTACCTTACGTCTTTAGCTGTAGCTTTCCATTTTTCTTGAGGAATTGCAAGTTCGGTGTTGTTCATGATGTCAGATGGAAACTTGTTAATCAGCGTATGATTAATGGGAAAGTTTACCTTACCGAGCGGAAATTAAGTCGTCTTTAGAAGAGGAAGTGCGGAAATATATTGAAGCAAGACTTGACACGAAGATAAAGTTTCATTCCTCCCGCTATTATGGTTAGAGTAAATAGGTTGAGGCAATTGGCTGCAGAGAAACAAGAACAAATTACGGCTTGAAGAGATGCCTGACCGTGTTGTGATGGACGCCTTTCCTTCGTGTATTAAGGGTGTTTATGATAGGGTTGGAGCCGGTCGTCCAGCCTCTCACTTGGGTCGATTTGCATTGACTTCTTTTATGTTAGTATTGGAATGAGTTCGAATGATGTTTTCAAATTTTTTCGTTCAGTCTCTGACTTCAACGAACGGATGACTCGTTATCAGGTCGAACACATCGCCGGAAGTAGAGGTTCGGGAACAAAATATACTCCCCCAAACTGCTCTACGTTGCGTACACATGGTGTATGCATCTCAATAGAACCAGAATGTAAAGGAGCAGTGAATCCGCTTAGTTTGTTATAAAGAAAATTAAAAAATTTTCCTGAAGAGAAATCAACTAACGAGTAAATGTTTTTTTGCTCTGTTTCTAGTCTTATTCTTCTACTGATCTATTCTTTAATATGCACGTTTTAAAACTTTGGCAAATTAGTCATCTTCATATTCGCTTTTCGCAAGTTCACCAGAGAATGTGTCTTCATGTTCTTTTCTTTCCAACCCAAGATTCTTTTTCTTTGAGACTTTTTCTCTTCCCAGCATGAAACTGTATTCGGATTCTGTTATCTCGTCGTTCTCTAGCATCTTTTCCAACTGCTCTTCGTCGTAAATGTCCATTGTTTCAGTTTCTTTCTCTTCTTCGCGAAGAATTTTCTTTTTTTCTTTGCACATCTTTGTTCAAAAAATACTGACTTTCATGTTTCATATAAATGCATCTAATGATTCATCAAATCTTGTTTTATGCGTCAAAAACAAAAAAATTTTCATAAAAGAACAGACCTAAAAAAGTTTGTTTATTTGGTCCAAGCCGTATTAATCCGTTTAAATATCATTTTTAATCTAATATTAAAGTCAATGTTGGCGGAAAAATTAACTGTCTTCTTTATCGCAAAATTTCATTCAAGATAAATTCGCAGATTACTATAAACAGAATTTCGCTTCTATTATGGCTCCCTCCTCTCTCGAACGGCGAGAATTTGGTTTTATTCTACTTGAAAAAAAAGTTATGCTTAGACACCAGGGTTTTAGAGATGTAAACAATCTTAGGTCGACGTTAGCTACTATAGTACCCTCAGACGTCTATTATTCAAGCGCCTACTACGAACGTCCCGAGGAAGAGATGAAAGAAAAAGGATGGTTAGGTGCAGATCTAGTTTTTGATATTGACGCAGACCACATTCCGACTCCATGTTCCATAGTTCACGACATCTGGGTCTGCACTGGCTGTGGGGCTTCTGGAAGAGGCAAGCATCCACAAATATGTCCCACTTGTGGAAATGGAAAATTCAAGGAAAAGACTTGGCCTTGCGAAGTTTGTTTAGAAGCCTCCAAGGCTGAGGCAATTAAACTGTTAGACATCTTGACAGAGGATTTCGGATTTTCTTCAGACGTTTTAACAGTTGCATTTTCTGGGCATAGAGGATATCATGTTCATGTTGAGAGTGAATCGGTTCGTGGATTTGATTCGTTGGCTCGTAAAGAGATTGTTGATTACCTTATGGGAATCGGTTTAGAGGCGAAGTTTCATGGTTTGGGGAAGAGCTACAACCTGGGAGAAGGGTTTCTGGTCCAGACCTAAATGATCAGGGATGGAGAGGACGAGTGGCTAAGGGAACCTATGACTTCCTCCTAACTGCTTCAAAAGAAGATTTGCTTAACACTCGGTCTAAAGCCTGTGCATGTAAAATTCGTTGCTCACTCATAGAGATGCACTTCTGGAGAGCTGGAAAGAAAAGGGTCCTTGGGGTGTCATTCATGGGTATAAGTTCAGATACTTGGAAAAAGATAGCTGAATATAGTGTCGAGATGCAGTCTGTGAAAATTGATACTGTTGTTACCCCGGACGTCAATCGGCTTGATAAGGCTCCCTAATTCATTACATGGGAAAACTGGTTTAAAAAAAGTTGAATTCTCTATTCGGGATATTGAAGATTTTGATCCTCTTAAAAGCGCAGTAGCTTTTAATGATGGGCTTGTAAAGGTTGATGTTTCAGAGGCTCCTCAATTTCGGGTGAAAGACGAAATTTGGGGTCCTTTTAAGAAACAAAAAGTTGAACTACCCACTGCAGCAGCATTGATGCTTCTGTGTAAGGGAATGGCAAAGGTTGTGCAGTAAACTGTATAATGAACTCTATGAACTTTGGAGAAAAGAAAAAGAATCTTTACATATTCAGAGGCTCCCGAAGAATTTCTATGCTAAAATTGCCTCCTTTATACAAAAAAGTAAGGAGGAAAATCGAATGTTAGACAAAAAAACAGCTAAAGCAAAATTGCTGAATTGCGAGGTTAAAAATGTCAAGTTTATGGTTGGGGAACTTTTTGAGCTCCGTTTAAAGAAACTTCAAGAAAACGGTATATCTCGTGGAACGGTAGCTAGAGACGCTTTAACTGAAGAAGAGGAAAAGTTGTTTCTAGAAGTTTTTTCTCTAGCGGAAGCATATCATTCTTTTTCAAGAAATGTTCTCTGTGGGCAATTGTCAAAAATTGATATGGATACAAAATCTGACGTGGAAGTTTTGCGGTTCGTTCAGGAGATTCCTGAATTGGTTGGATCTGATATGAAGACATATGGTCCTTTTGGTCCAGAGGATATAGCGACTCTGCCGTCAGAGAATGCTCGAGTGCTAATTAAACAAGGAGTTGCCATAAAAGTAGAATTAAAATAAATACCTAATATGTTTATTTCAAGGGTATAATAATTGGTAAAAATTAATGAATTTATTGTTGGAAGATCACTATTTTTGAGTAAAGTTTGTTTATAATGCATCAAACTTTTAAATCACTTGCAATAATAATATTTATTATGAAACAGCAAAAGTTTCTTAGACTAGTCAGTGAAATGTTGAAAAATTCTAAGAAAAGCGACAGAGAATTGGCCGGAATTTTAAGGGTTTCACAACCCACTGTTTCCAGAACTCGGGCAAGAATTGAAAAGGAGTATATAAAAACTTACACAATAATTCCCGACTTCAAAAAACTTGGATACCAAATAATGGCATTTACCACAGCTAAAACAAAAACTTATCCTGAAACTTTAACGTTAGAAAAGGTAATCGAGAAATCCAAGAATTGGGTAGCTAAACATCCTAACGTGATCTTTGCTGCAGACGGTGAGGGTTTTGGTAAAGACTTGATTATTATTTCTTTGCACAAAGACTATTCCGCTTACACAGCATTCATGCGTTCGTTCGCTATGGATTTGGGAAATTCAATTGACAACTTCGAGTCTTTTCTTGTTAGTATAGGATCTAGATACACATTAAGAGATTTTGACCTAAAATATTTAGCAGAAGATATCTGAAACTTTAGGGACTGCTAGTCGATATATGGCTACAAGTTCGATTCGATTATTATTAGCAGAGCATCTATGCCTTCTTTAACACAGAGAAAATGGCCTCAGTATTTTTTCTATAACCAAATCTAATCTCCAAGTCTCATGAAACTCTTTCTATTATGGATAAAACAGTTATAATTTCAGATTAAAATTTCTAGAGGATATCCCATTTATTATGCTATTAAAAGTCTCCTTACATTTTTTCGTCTTCCAAGAAGATCCCTTTTTTCTTCTTAGAAAATGATGGTTTGAAGGTTCTCTCCAGAAACAGATAAATAGTAATTAAGGGGCCTGTTTTATACTTAATTAGTCTGTGATCAGGATGAATACGCCAAAAGAAGTCAATACGTACTGCCCTAAGTGTCAGTCTCATAAGATTCACTCTGTGTCATTGTATAAGGCGGGTAAAAGAAGAGCCTTAGCAAAGGGTGAAAGAGCTCACGAGTTGAGAGAAAAAAAGGGCTATGGTGGACAAAAGTTCCCTAGGCAACGAAAGTTTGCTAAAGTAACTAAAAAGCAAACACTTCGGCTCAAATGTAAGAGTTGTGGATTTATGCGCCATAAGAAAGGCCTTCGTCTTAAAAAGTTAATAATAGTCTAAAGTGGGGTGAAAAAAAGTTGAGAGAATGGGATAAAGTTATACCGAAACCTAAAAGCACGTTCTTGAGAATAAAATGTCCTGACTGTGGAAACGAGCAGTTTGTCTTTAGTCACGCTACAACCTCTGTAAATTGTAATGTATGTGCAGCTGTCTTAGCCGAGCCCTCTGGTGGAAAAGCAACAGTCAAGGGCGAAATTACTGACGTAATTGAATAAATACTAACAGGAATTTGAAGAAAATGGGATTAAGGAGACCTGAGTGGCCTGAAGTAGGCGATCTTGTAATTGCTACTATTGAACGAATAACAGATTATGGAGCCTACGTTAGGTTGGATGAATACGATAAGGAGGGTCTCCTACATGTTTCTGAGGTTGCTTCTCGCTGGGTACGAAATATCCGTGATTATATTCGTGAAGGACAGAAGGTTGTTCTTAAAGTTCTGAGGGTTCAAGCAGATAAAGGACAAGTTGACTTGTCGCGTAGAAGAGTTACGAAGCGAGAAAAAAAGGACAAAATTCTGTTATGGAAAAAAGATCGGAAAGCAGAAAGTCTTTTGCGTACTGCCGCTGAGAAGTTGAACATTTCTTTTGAAGAAATGTACGAGAAGGCAGGGGCGTTAATAGAAAATGCCTTTGGAGATCTGCATGAGGGTCTTGAGAAAACTGCAAAAGACGGTGTAGATGTTTTGCTTGATTTGGGTATCGAAAAGGAACTTGCAGTTACCTTAGATGAGATTTCAAAAGAAAAGATCCAGATATCCTCTGTTAATGTCAGAGGGATTTTGGACCTTCAAAACCCGAAACCTAAAGGTGTATTTCTAATTAAAGACGCATTAAAAAAAGCTAAAGAAGTCGGGGAAGCTGAGGGAACTGACGTTAGTGTGTATCTAGTTTCACCTCCAAAATATCGTATTGTTGTTTCAGCTGACGATTACAAAAGTGCAGAAAGTGTTTTAGAGAAAGCGACAAGCGCTGCGTTAGACAATATCTCAAAGAGTGGCGGAACCGGGTCCTTTAAACGAGAGAAATAAATTTCCTTCAAGACTTTTTTCTCTACATTAAGCAAAGATAATCATAATTTTTTCAATGCAATTATTCAGATTTTCGATTTTATACTTTAATTTTTTAAACTAGACTGCTGTAATAGCTCATAATGGTGAGTTAGGTATGCCAAAACGGCGACAAAAATCGGGTTTAAAAGTTCTCAAAGCTGCATCATCCTCCCTTCGTATGCAACTGCTGATAACTCTTGTAGACAATGGACCACAATCTTACACTGACTTAATGAAGGTGCTTAAACTCAATCCAAGTAGAGATGCGGGAAGATTCGCTTACCACTTGAAATATCTTTTAAACGCGGATCTAATCGAACCTGACGTAGACAACAAAGAATACCGGCTCACTGATCTCGGTAAAACGATGATTAGTTTCACCGAGGATATCCAGCAACAGTTTTTCCAGCGAAAAAAGATTCTCGTTAGAACTTCTCGTCTTGCCATGGAAGAGTTCGACCGAAATAAGATTGTTGAAGCTCTAGTTAAGGAGGCAAGCGTTCCTGTAATTCAAGCTCAAAAAATTGCTAGAGAAACCGAAAAACGTCTTCTAGAATTCAAAACAAAATATCTAACTGCTCCTCTAATACGTGAAATGGTAAATGCAATCCTTGTCGAAAAAGGACTAGAAGAATATCGGCACAAACTTACCAGGTTGGGATTACCCGTTTTCGATGTTAATCAGTTGATAGAATCAACGGGCACCAAATCCCAGAGCGTAGATGCAATTCACAAGGCTGCTGCAGATGCAGTTATGGAAGAATATACCCTCCTTAATGTTCTACCTAGAGATGTTGCTGACGCGCATCTATCTGGGGGTCTCCACCTCAAGAATCTTGGCACTTGGATTCTTAAGCCAGACCAGTTCATGCATGATCTTCGTTTCTTTTTTAAGCACGGGCTAAATCGCGGAGGAATGAAAATTCAAGAACCTTGTTATCTTCCGCCAAAAAGTCTTGAAGCGGCGCTACTTACAGCTGCTAATGTCCTGAAAATTGCTGCCACCGAAACCTCTGGAGAACAAACTCTTGACTTCTTTAACATCTTTTTAGCCCCATTTACTAAAGGACATTCAGAGGAAAGAATAAAGGAAAACTTATGCTTATTTATATCCAACCTTAATCAACCACTTTCAAACGGAAGTTCTGTGGGCGCTTCCTTAGGAATAGAATTTGGTGTTCCTAATTTTCTGAAAGAAAAAGAAGCTTTTGGTCCTGAAGGAAAATCTGTTGGTTTCTACGGAGATTTTATTGAGGAAAGCCGACGTCTCGTTACTTTGTTACTTGAAGTCATGTTTCAGGATGACATGCATAAACCAGTTTTTAATCCTAAGTTGATAATGAAAATACGTCCTGAGGTTCTTAAAGATCCTGAATGTTCAAATCTTCTTTTCGAGTCGCATAAACTTGCAGCTGAAACAGGTCTTCCATATTTCGCTAACCTATGTTTGCCGGGACAGAAAGGTGCGACTTATGCGTCTACAGGATTCCGATTAGCAGCTGATTGGAAAGAAGATTGGGAACTTGATACGCTTCAGACAGGAAGCATAGATACCGTGATAATAAATCTGCCAAGAGTCATGTACGAGGCAGGAGGCAAAGAGTCCAGTTTTTTCCGTCTTTTAGATGATCAGTTGGAAATGGGTTTACGGGCTTTGGAGATAAAGTGCCGCACAATAAAACAACGGGAAAGAGAGCATCTGCTTCCCTTTTTAATGCAGAAAAGTGATGGTGATCCATATTTTAGAATCAAAAACGCGGTTCGACTAGTTAGCTTCGTTGGTTTAAACGAAACTATCCACGCTTTTTTTGACAAGCCGTTAAAACTTGAGGGAGAGACTCTTGATTTTGCCGAAAAAGTGGTAGCCTATCTCTCCGGTGATATTAAAAAATATTCAAAGAGGCCTGAGAACAGAGCGGCTTTAGCTATGGTGCCTGCTGTTGGTGCTGCAAAAAGATTGGCAGAACTTGATGCTGAAAAGTATGGGTGGTCAACTGTTCGCGCTCAAGGTAGTAAAGAGATGCCCTTTTACACTGACTTGGTTGCATTGCCAATAAGTGCAGATGTTTCTTGGAAAGAACGGTTAAGAGTTGAGGAAAAATTTCATCGATTGACGTCTGGAGGTCACTTGGCTATTGTACCTCTTTTTGATGAGCCTCAAAACAGTAGTGATTTGTTATCCATAACTAAGGATATTGCTGGAAATTATGGGATTGGACTATATGCTTTCAATCGGAATCTTGTATATTGTGGGAGTTGCCAAGAGATTTTCTATGGAAAACAAGTTAGGTGTCCTTCATGTGGGTCCGTTAATATGCTTCAATCGTTCACTCGTGTTTGACTAAAAAACCAGATTTTGCTCTTCTAGTTTGGCAGTTCCTTTTAGTATTTTCTGAGTATTCTGGATGTTTGACCCCTATATATAATAAAAATCACTTCTTGGTCAACACATCTACACTATTTCGCCTTATGATTTCGCTTAATCCTATAGCTAAATGTTAATTTTACTAGACTCTTATACAGAATTTTATACTATTAGACCTAAAAAATTAAATATACCTATTTTACCCTAACCCTTTTATCTCGCAAGTAAAGAGGTAATTTTCATGGGCTTTTCAAAAGATTTCGGCAGCACTCCTGCGCATCCACGCACTAACGGTGTTGTGGTTTACACAACCAGCGGATGCACTAGATGTGACATGCTGAAAAAATGGTTAAAGAATAAAAATGCGAATTTTGAAGAAAAAAATCTGGAAGATTCAAACGTAATGACTGATTTGGTGATGAGAAACTTTGTTGTTATGTCAGCACCAGCCATTGAAGTTGATGGAGAAGTCTTTACGGATAACCAGATATTCGAGAGCAATGGTTTGATCAAACCAGATTTTTCTAAAATTTTTGAGGCAATGTAAAATGACTGAAATGATTCATAAGATTCGACCAATGGTTAGAGGAACTGACGGTTTCATTGATCAGTGGAGTCGAGAGAAAATTGTGGAGCAGCTTATTACTGAAACAAAACTGGCTGAAGAATTCTATGAGACTAGAGCAATTAGCAGACAGGAAGCTGAGGAGATAGCATATGAGGTAGAATTGAAAGTTTTTGATCTCAATCTTAAGTTTATCAGCGGACCGCTTATCCGAGAATTGGTAAACAACGTGCTTCTATCCAAGGCTTCACAGAAACCTGAGTTTGCTCTTTATAGAAATATTTTGACTCGAGTAGGTGCACCAGTTTATGATGCCTATAAGATAGACTTGGGTGAAGGCTACAAAGCAAAAGAAAACGCAAATCTTCAACCTAATCCTGAAACAGCTCACAAAAGAAAAGCTGATTGGGTTTCAGGAGAAGAATATCTGTTGCTGATGCCTCCGGATATTGCTGACGCTCACCTATCTGGAGACCTTCATATACATGACCTAGAATATTTTGGAACCAGACCATTCTGTCAAGATTGGGATCTCCGTTACTTCTTCTATTACGGGTTGATGCCAGATGGACTTGGTACTAGAACAAGCATTGCGGGTCCAGCTAAGCATCCGGAAGTGGCGATTCTTCACACAGCAAAGATACTTGCTTCTGCGCAGACAAACTTTGCAGGAGGAGAAGGGTTCTATAATTTCCTTATTTTCCTTGCCCCATACTTTAGAGGTTTGAGTTATGAACGTGTAAGACAGCTTATGCAGATGATGTTTTTCGAGTACACTCAAGCGTATGTGGCTAGGGGAGGTCAATTGGTTTTCAGTAACATTCAGGTTCAGCCTGGAGTTCCTGAGCTGTGGAGAAACGTTCCCATTGTAATGAATGGACGTATTGGACCTGATGTTTACGGAAACTACGAAGATGAAGTTCGTACAATGTTCCGCGCCCTCTATGATGTAGCAGGTAAAGGTGATTATTGGGGAAAGCCATTCAACTTTCCGAAACTTGAAAACTCTTTGAGTCCTGAGTTCTTTAAACCTGAATACGATGATGTGTGGCTTGACGTTCACAAGGTTGTAGCTAAATTTGGGTTACCTTACTTTGATAACTTGATGCCCGAATACAGGGGTTACGGTAAAGGTGTTTCATGTTACCAATGCTGTGCTTACTGTTTTGTTGAAACTCCTGAAGATAGTGCAGACTTCTATGATAAGCTGTACTTTAACGATGGTAAGCATTTCACTATGGGAAGCTGGCAGGTTACTAGTCTGAATCTTCCACGACTTGCTTACAAAGCCAACGGAAACGATGAGCTGTTGTTTGAGGAAAGCCGTAAGCTGATGGATTCGGCTCTTGAAGTGTTTAAAGCCAAGAAGAAGTGGATGAACCTAGCCTTGAAGCATGATCGAATTCCTTTTGCTACTCAACGTCCTTTGGATCCGCGAACCAGAGAGAAGGGAACAACTGCTGTAGACTTTGATGCTTTAACGTTTACGATTGGGCTTGTAGGCGGAAATGAGATGGCTCAGTATCATAGTGGTTATCAACTGCATGAAAATCCAGAAGCAATCAAGGTATTGATACGGCTGATTTTGGAGATGCAGAAATACAAAAAGGAGTTAGAATCGAGAAGTGGCTACAAGATAGCTTTAGCGCGTACTCCAGCTGAGTCCACTGCGCAAAGATTTGCGATAGCTGATTTAATAACAGATCGTTATCGAGGGAATGCTGAGAAGCTTGTTAAGGGAGATGTGGGACAGGCTAAATTTTTGCTTGCTAACCGGAAGAAAGATGTGCCCGTCTATTACAGCAATGGAACTCATGTTGATGTGGGTGCTAAGATGGGATTGTTTGATCGGATGAACATTGAGCAGAAATTCTTCCCGCTCTTGAATGGTGGAAATATGTTGCATATCTGGTTGGGTGATGCTAATCCTGATCCTGAAGCACTTTACAAGTTAACAAAAAAGATCACTACACAAAGCAACATAGGTTACTATGCTTACACCAAAGATTTGACCGTCTGCAGTAACTGTGGAAAAGTGACTTCGCCAATGCGTGAACAGTGTCCCAATTGCAACTCAGATTCTATTGAATGGTGGTCAAGAGTAACAGGTTACTATCAGGCAGTTAGCGGATGGAATAAAGGCAAAAGACAGGAACTTGTCAACAGATACAGAACTGGTATGTAACTTAAGCTAATGACTTATCAATTGCTTTAGGCGCCAGTCTGCTTACAAACACAGATCTCTGGTTTCCACATATCTTCCTTTTTTTTTAAAACATCCTTTTCCTATGTTGATGAGTTTTGAGTGGAGACAAAAAAATAGCATTAGTCTCGGTAAAGATTCGATAATATGTAATAAATAAATGTTACAACTTAACTTACAACATCAGCCGGGGCTATATCAGAATGAGTACACGGGAATTAAAGCTTGGTCAAAATGAAATTTCCCATTTTCTATCATTCCTTAAAGATCAGCCTCGAGATCTGATTGGCATTTTAACGAAGCCAAAAGCTATATTAAATTTTTTTCTGGTGGAATTTCAGCACAGGATCCTTAAATCATCTTACGTTGCTGGGTTCCCATACCAATTGACCATCGAAACCGGAAATATTTGCCCTTTACGATGTTCCCTCTGCCCAACAGGTCAAGAAAAAGAAGATTTACCCAAAGGTTTCCTTGTTTTTAAGGATTTTAAAAAAATCATTGATGAATTAGGCAATTACCTGTTAATGGTTGAATTGTATAATTGGGGTGAACCATTTTTAAATAAAGACTTTTTCCGGATGGTAAAATACCTTAGAGAAAAGAACATCATAGTAACAACAAGCTCAAACTTGAATGCCTTTGATGATAATATTTGTAGCGAACTGGTGAATTCGGGTTTAAACTTATTGATGGTTTCTTTAGATGGGGCAAGCCAGGAAACTGTTGAAACATATCAACGAGGAAACAACTTTGCGAAGGTTTTCAGCAACATAAAAGAGATCGTGAAAAAAAAGCGATCTTTGAATATTAGGAAACCTTTGATCCAATGGAAATTTTTTGTGACAAGATTCACTGAGAAAGAGGTACCTAAAGCAAAGAAGCTGGCTAAAGAAGTGGGAGTTGATCATATAGAGTTTGCAAAACTTCTCTGTGATATGAGTCAGAGATTCTTTTTAGATTCCAAGTCCCAATTCGAAAATGTGAAACACTGGTTGCCCAGTAATGATTATTATTCCGCATATTCTAAAAATTTGAAGAAAAGAAAAAAAGTGCTTAACCGTGATTGCTCGTCGTTGTGGACAAGATCTGTAATGAACTGGGATGGAATGATCTTTCCTTGCTGTAATGTTTACGGCTCAGAATGGGCTTTTGGAAATGCTCTTGAAGAAGGTTTTTCTGGAATATGGAATAATTATGCTTACCGGTCTTCAAGAAAAATGGTTGCTAGTGGAAAACTTGTTCACAAAAAAGGAATTTGTTATATTTGTGTAAAAAATGGAGCCATGCAGTAGGGAGCCATGAATTCTTTGGTTAATATTAATCCGCTTAAATTGAATGTGCCTATGTTACGGACTTTGAGGCTTTATTCGAAAATAAAGTTGAAGGTTCCATCTCCATTGTTTGTGGCGTGGGATATAACGTACGAGTGCAACCTTGACTGTTTCTTCTGTGATCGGCAAACATTTTACCATGATAAACTAAACAAGGATCTAACTTTTGCTCAAGCAAAAACTATTGTTGACAACTTAGTTGCCGCCGATGTTATGAGTATAGGTATCACTGGAGGAGAGGCTTTACTTAGAAATGATCTCGAAGATATTGTGCAATACGCTGTGGATTCTGGATTAGTTGTCACTTTAAGTACGAATGGTACATTAATGACAAAATCTAGAGCAAAAAAATTAGCAAATTTGGTCCAATCTATATCAATATCATTGGATGGTTTAGCTGATACCCATGATAAAGTTCGGGGTAATAATGGGGCATATAAAAGAGCGATTCGTGGGCTTAAGATTTTGGCTGAAACAAATCCTCGTTCATGTGCCATAGGTGTAAATTTTGTTCTAAACAAACACAATTTCCAAGAGTTACGTGAAGTCTTTGAGACTGTAAGAAATATTGGAGCAGATTACTTTTTTATCCAACCTGTTATTGGCTCTGACTCTTGGGCGATCCCTCATGCTGCAGTTGACGATTCAGTAAAACAAATTTTAGAGATGAAATCACAACATAGCAACTATCTATCTCAGTCTTACTATTTCCTAAATCACATATCAGACTACATTAATGGAAAAGTTCCAAAGCTTTGTGACGCGGGCACATTATATTTAGCAATAAACAATGAAGGAAAACTGTTTTTGTGTCCCGGTCTTCTTCGAACAGAGGAGAACTACGTCGGTTCTCTGCTTGAAAATTCTATGGTTGCACTGTTGAAAAGCAAGAGGATGAAAAGGCTTAAAGAAACTGTGGTTCCGAAATGTAATCCTTGTTTGATGAACTGCACAACAGAATATTCTTTGCTTGCTAAGGCACCATTAAAAACGATCTTGAGTAAATATAGCAGTTTTAGGTTGCAATAGAAGAAAGCAGATACACAGGGTTATATTAAAGCGTCACTAAAAAAAAGATGTCGTGAGCATAGTGGTTGAAACTGATACTTCAATAAACAGTGATTGGTTCCCGGACAGGAAAAATTCACTAAAAAGATCAGTTCCACTTTTGCTTATTGGATTGCTGATTTTCGTTGCCTATCTGTATTTCTTCGTTGACATACCTGAAATGCTCATAATTATTCAGCAAATTGATGTTTTCTATTATTTACTGGCGACTGTAGTTGTATTGTTGAATATGTTGGCTTATTCACTGACTTGGCAATTTCTTTTGCGACCTCTTTCGATTAAGGTTTCATTTATAAAAACTATGCTAATCACGTGGGTTGGAGCCTTTGTTGAGTTCTTTGTTCCTTCTGAGTCAATCGGTGAAGATGTTTCCAAAAGTTATTTTATGATAAAAGAGTCAGGTGAAAACGCGGGTAAGGTTGTTGCTTCGGTTCTAGGACAACGAATCATGTCTATGCTGGTGACTTTGATTATTCTGATTGTTTGCACTTTTTCATTGTTTACTTTTCAAATCGAAATTCCAGCAGCTGTTTCATTTTTGATAGCTTTAATATCAGTTGGCACTGCTATTCCGTTGATTTTTATTCTTCTTTTATGTAAGAAAGAGCAGTTGAGCCATAGATTAATCGATTTGTTGATACGTTTTGGTGTTTTCATTTCTAGGGGTCGTTTAAATCTTGAAAGCCTAAGATCTAAGGCGAAAAATTCTTTGGAGAGTTTTCATCAATCAGTAAATATCTTAGGTGAGAATCCGAGAAGTTTGGTTCTGCCAATGTTTTTTGCTTTGTTAAGTTATTTCCTCAGCGTGCTTGTATCTTACTTTGTTTTTGTTTCTCTTGGTTATTATGTGAGCTTTGTTATGTTAACAATTGTATATTCTCTTAGTCGCAGTCTTCAAAGCGTTCCTACCATGCTTCCTGGCGAAGTTGGATTTATCGAGATTGTAATGACCAGCCTTTACATTGCGTTATTAGGGCCACAAGCTGCCGTAGTTAGTGCTGCGGCAACCGTTCTGACACGGGTTTTATGGGTTTGGTTTAGACTTCCGTTAGGTTTTATTGCACTCCAGTGGATTCTACGTAGAGGTTTATTGTAAAATTTTTCAAATCTCTTAATGTAATTTAGAATAATTACTAAATGTGGCTTTTTTCAGTTCTTGAATAGTAAATTTAAAATAATGGTTGCAGGAATCAATGCGAAGAGTTCTCTGAATTCTGTTTGGAGTGTCAAAAAAAGAAAATGGCGAAACCTCGAAGCAATGGAGCCTGTAAGCCAACTCCTGGTTTGTCTGATATACGACCCGACGGTTGGAGTGAGAATCGTGAACGTCAACTGAAACTTAAAAGGCAGTCATGGCAGGTTATGGTTGGCAATACAATATTCCTTGAAGCAAGGAACTTAGCACCTATTCTTGGGTGCGAAAGGGTTTATCTAAAGTTTGAGGGTAGTAATCCTACTGGAACCCAGAAAGATCGTATCGCTATGGTGCTTGCCGATCAGGCGGTTACTTCAGGATTGGAAGGAATTTCAACTGCAACGTGTGGAAACTTTGGAGTGGCGATTGCATACGCTGCTCGGCATTATGATTTAGGTGCTAATATCTATATTCCCAAAAAGTATGAGGTTCCAAAAGATCGGTTAAAACGTATGGAGAATTTTGGAGCAAAGGTGCATTTTGTGGATGGTTATTATGAGGATGCAGTAGCCTATTCTAGTCAGCAGGCAATAGATTGCAACTGGTATGATGCTAATCCTGGAGTAAATGAAGTTCCTGAATTGTCTCTAGCTGCATATGGAGAAATCGCGTTTGAGATTTATCGCGACTTAAGGCGGGTTCCTAACTATATTTTTTGTCCTGTTGGAAATGGGACATCTCTAGCGGGTATCTATGCAGGTTTTAAAAAACTCTACCTTTCAGGAAAGACTATGACTGTTCCGAAGATGGTTGCTACCAGCACACGCCGAGGCAATCCTGTTATTAAAGCCTTTAAAGAAAACAAGCGAACAATAGTGGATCTAGCTCCAGAAGAAATCAAAGAAAGCAAAGTCAATGAGCCTTTAACCAATTGGCATTCATTTGATGGACAAATTGCCTTAGACGCAATTTATGAATCAGGAGGTTTCGGAGAATATGCCTCAGACACAAAAATGATGGAATTCTCGAAACTGGTTCGTTCAGAAGAGGGTTTAAGTGTTCTTCCAGCAGCCGCAAGTACACTAGCTGTAATGCAAACGCTTGGCAGAGAAGGTTTCATAGTTAAAGGGACATTTGTGGCGATACTAACGGGCAGAGACTTCGATTAAATTTCCCTAAAGCGCCCTGAATTCTGTTCTATAGTATGCGTTTCATTACGATGTCTCCTTTTCCAGCAGCAGATATTGTCTTAAATCCGTGTTGTGCATAGAACTGTTGTAGTGGAATTCCTTTTTCGTTCTTTAATTCAGTGTCTAAAACTATTGAGTAGTATTTTTTTGTTTGTGCCCAGCGAATAAGAAAGTTGATGACAATATTTCCTATACCTTTTCCTTTGGGTTTGACTGCGAATGTGTCGAGATAGAATGATTTTTTCGATTCATCTGGAATTGAGTAGCCGAAAACTATGATTTGGGGTTTGCCATCCATTGTGAGAAACCATAAAACAAGTTCTGATTTTATAAGTGCTTTTTTTAATTCTTCAAACGTGTACTGTAATTCGCGCCTGAAACCTGTGTCTTCTATTTTGTGAAACCAGGAAAAGTAATGTTTGTTAAGTTCGTTTGGAAAAACTAGTTCCAATTTCCCCTCATAATTATTAGCCAGTTCATCTATAAGCAGCTGCCAAAACGGATTACCTTTCTCTAGTTGTAATATCGGTATTGTTTCTTTCACAGTTTCTATATTCCACCGATATTGTCATATTTGGTTTCTGTTTTTGGGTCTATAGTTTTAAACCATAACGGTTACATGCAGATTCAAGAAGTCTGCCTACCAGCATGTCATAGGTGTATCCTGATTTCATTGCCATGTAAGGATAAAATGACAGATCGTTTTCTTTGGTATCGAAGTCCATTCCAGGCAGTGGATTAATTTCCAAGAAAAATAGTTCTTCTTGGCTGTTCATGCGAAAGTCGATTCTAGCAAAATCTTTGACATCCAACGCATACCAAATGTTACGTGATAACTCTTCAAGTGTTTTTTTTAGTTTTTCTGGTATTTGTGCAGGGCAAATATAGTGTTCCAACGAGTCTAGGACAGTTTTTGCTCGTTGCCCAAACACATCTCCTACCTCAGGAAACTTGGAAAAATCTATTTCCAGAATTGCAAGAATCTCTGGATCTTTGTTTGGTTGTCCAAGTAGTCCGGTGCTGAATTCTCTGCCTTCAATAAATTGTTCAACTAGTATTGGTTGCTTGTATTCTGTTATCATTTGTTTTAGTTTTGTGTGTAGTTGTGGTTTGTTATATACCAAATTTTCTTCGGTGATTCCGATTGAAGAGCCTTCTTCGTTTGGTTTCAGCAGATAAGGAAAGCCTTTGTTTATTCTTTCTGCTTCTTGAAGGTTTTCACATACGTAAAATTTTGGGGTAGATATTTTGTGATAAAGTAGAGTCTTTTTTGTCCATGCTTTGTTTAGGCAAATTGCAGTCGTTAGCACGTTAGAGCCGATGTAAGGGATATTAAGCATTTCAAGTATGGCGGGTACGTGCGATTCGCGGCTGTTACCCCTTAGTCCCTCTGCTCTGTTGAAAACGAGATCTGGTTTTGCTTTTTTGATGTTTTCGGCAAAGTTTTCGTCAGCTTCAACGAATATGTATTCATGTTTGGTGTTTTCGATTCCGTGTTTTATAAGCTCAATTGTGTGTGGGGGGTCATATTCTACTTCGAATTCGGTTTCAGTTTGGCGTGTATTCAGAACTAATGCTATCCGCATTTTGGTTTTCCCACCATTAGAATTATTCTTGTGTAATTAAAATTAGCTCTTTGTTAAAAATTGAATGATGTCAATTCTTCTTTATAGATTGAGTTTATTGCGTTTCTCAACTCTTTAGGGACCGATATTGAACTATGTAAAGTGCAGAATGTTTTATACAGTTCATCTTCTCTTTCTTTTGCTTCCTGATACAGTGGGCTTGTCTTAAATTCTTCAATAAGGCTTCCATTATTCTCTCTTTTAGATGCTAGATAGAATGCGAAAAGTTGCTCGTCCCTGCCTACCTTAGTGTGTGCATATGTCATTGTAATCGATTTGCCTCCAAACAATGTAAAAAATCTTTTACATTCTGGCTCTAGCATGTTTTTTTGTATTCCAATCTTTTGAGGGTCGATTCCGCTTCCAACGCACATTAAATACATTTTAGCGCAGATTGAGCAATCATGACACCAATGATAGTTTTGTCCTGCCTCAGTTTCTGTAAAGCAGCTCATCTGATACTTTGCAATCTCTGGATATCTATGTGCTAAAATGTATTGGATCATCATATCCATAAGAGGCTCAATAAGACTGCCCGTGTTAACCGAACGTCCTGAGAAGGTTTGCGTAATTTGGTCAATATGTACAGTCCAGCGGTGAGATTGGTCATAGCACGGATGAACTGTCCATCTGCCATCAGAGTCCATGTAGCTTGAGGCAGCGGTTTGTTCGTTGCCAAATAGCAGATATTTCGATTTGAGTGAATATGCGAATGGGATTAATTCCAGTGCATACTCGGTTGTTTGCAGTCCCCAACCCAATTCTGTGAATGGTACTCCGAGATGTGGGTAGTCACGAAACTTTCCAGTTTCGTGTTTCAAGGTGTTCAACTCTTTACCGAACTCGTTTTTGAAGCGTTTTGCTAGTTCGGTTTTGTGTTTTTGTTCGTATGTCATGCTCTGTTCTATAACGTAGACCATTTCTGGTTCTAGACCGATTTCTTCTGCCACTGCGTAAGTGAGGAGGCTGTCCTTTCCGAAGCTTGTTCCAACAAGGGCTCTGGATGGTGAATCTACAGGTTGATTGGAGGGATATACAATGTTTGAATCTAGGAATTGATATTCTGTATTGAAGAACTTTCGAACAGTTTCATCTGTACATGTTCCATCAACTTCTGTGCATGAAGGTATGTCTTTGAGGAAGTTTTGTATGAAGTATGGTTCTAGTAATGGGAGTCCTGAATGGTAAATTATTTTTAATGAATCGAATATTAGTGGCAAATGCATTGTGGTAGCAAGTGCAAGGTTGTCTTTGAGTGCTTTTTGTGTGTCTTTAGGTGTTGCTTCCCAAACATGGGTTGGGTAATTTATTGGATACGGTATGTCTCGAAAACTGATTTCCACTCCAGTATTAGTAACCTTTGAATATATTTGCAGTGGATTCATACCCAAAGAATCTGCAAGACTCCATTTAATAACAGTGCATATTGCCTGATTATTCTTCTTCTACTAACTGCATTGGTTGGCCGCAGCAAACAAGAATTCCATTCCCGGATGCAACAACTTCCACCACGTTTCCGCAGATTTTACAGGCATACATTTCTCCTTCTTGTGTCATCCCTTCACCTCCTAAGACTTTGCACGCTTTGTAATACTAGAGTTCTGTATTTGGAAACTCTATTCTTCGTAAATACTTCTTAGCATACTCGGGTTCATGCGCAAGTTCCTGGCTTCTTAACAATTGCCTCTCAAGTCGACCCAATGCTGTTTGAAACGTTGCCTCAACGCCATAGCCTTCGCCGGAGCTGAAAAATGAGCCTCTTCTTGTCCTAAACTGTAGTCGACAATGAATCAACTGTTCTCCCTTGTAGTTTGTTCCATGTGTTTTCATATACACGAAAAGTGTTCCCGATTCGAGTATCTTTTGGTATTTTTTTGAGAAAACTTCGAAATCGCCCATTATGTAGCTACGTTGAATGTTGTCTATTTCTACGCCTTTAACTGAAAACTCAACTTTTATTTGCTGTTTTGGTGTTTCCATTTCGGCTAGTGGTTCAAGAAGGTCTCTTTTTGTCAGAATTCCTGTGGGTCTTCCTTTAGTGACAATAACCAAAGAAGAAATGCTGTATTTTTGCATGTTTTTTACAGCATCTTTTAACGTGTTTTCTGGCAAAACGGTGATGACTGGTTTTGTCATTATTCCTTTTGCTGAAATGCTTAGAACTGGAACTTTCTCTCCTGCAATATCTCCTACCTTTTGGCGATGTCTTGGTTGAAAAATACCTGTGATTATGTCTTTTATGCTTACAATACCTACTAGAGTGCCGTCTTTAACTATTGGCACATGAGAAATGTTGTGTTCCCTGAAGAGGCTTAGGACAGCTCCTACTGACTCGTTTTCTTCAATAAGGAACGGTTTCTTTGTCATCATTTCCTCAACTTTGTTGTTGCCCCATTTCCCAACAACTGCGCCCTGAATAAGGGCATCATCCGTAACGATTCCCACTAATTTCTCTCCGTTGAAAACTGGGAGCTGGCTAATTCCGCTGGTTATCATTAGTCTCGCTACTTCACCAAGAGATTCCTCAAGGGATACAGTGGGCGCTGAACGCATTAAACTCTCCACTTTAGTTGTAGCTGGATTATACCTTGACCTGACTATCCATCTGTGGGCAATTACTCCCGCGTATTTTCCTTTACTGTCTAAGACAACCAACACTGGCGTTGATTCTTCGTTAAGAATAGAGAGACATGCAGAAAGCAGGTCGTCTTTGCTGATGCTCCTAAATTTGGTTGATAAAACGTCTTTTACGATACTTGAAACCATACTCACTTCTCCAAATAACTCATTTCTATAAAAGCAATTCAAACATACAATATTAATTCTTGCGAAGTCTTTAACGTTTTGCTAGTTTGGTAAAAAGCGTTCCTTAAATTTCGTTATTTTTTTGCTCCGAGAATAAGTGCTAAAATTGCTGTCCGGGTGACTATTCCGTTCCATACTTGTTGGAAATATCTAGCATGAGGTGTATTATCGACTTCATGATCTATTTCGTCCACCCTCGGCAAAGGATGCATTATAATCATGTCTTTCTTGGAATCCGTTAGTGTCGGTATATCGATCTTGTATGTTCCGCTGACTTTAGCGTATTCGGCTGGATCGGGGAACCTTTCCTCTTGAATCCGAGTTACATAAAGAACGTCTGTTTTGGGTAAAACGTCCTCAATCGCAGAACACTCTACAACTTCAATCTTTTGTTTTATAGATTCAGTGACTTCCCGGCGCATACGAAGAAGCTCCGGAGAAACCAAAAACAGCTTCACTTTATAGAGCGACAAAGCATACGCCAAAGAATGAACTGTGCGTCCATATCTTAGGTCGCCCATTAATGTGATGTTAAGTCCATCAATCGTTCCTTTCTCTTTCAGTATTGTGTACAGGTCCAGCAAAGCTTGAGTTGGGTGTTCCTCAGCTCCTGAACCTGCGTTTATTACAGGAACATCAGCAAATTCAGCTGCCAACCTAGCTGCTCCCTCCAGTGGATGCCTTAGTACCAGTACATCCGCATAGTTTTCGACAACTCTTATAGTGTCTGCTAAGTTTTCGCCTTTTTTTATAGCCGCAACTTTAGGTTCTGCGAAGCCTATTGCTGTTCCTCCAAGTTTGTTCATGGCGGCTTCGAAACTTAAGCGGGTTCTTGTGCTGGGTTCAAAAAATAGGGTAGCCAAGATTTTGCCGTGAAGCATGTCTGAGCCTTTCTTGGCTATTTGCTCCATAGAAGCTGCGGTTTTTAAGATATAATCAATTTCTTCTCTGTTGAAGTCTTTGATGGATACAATGTCGCGTCCCTTAAACTGCAAACGTTACACCAGACACACTTTAGCAACTCGCAAATAAATGCTTAATCTATTCCATCACTGATTCAACCGTCATGTTTAGAACAATCTCAGCTATGTCCATCGAGTATTCGGCTATCCTTCTAACGCTTTCAATAACTAGTCGAAGGTTAGCTGCTTCTTCAATATCGGTCTCTTTTGACGAAAGCAGGACTTTATGTTCTAACTCGATTATGCTGTTGGCTTTTGAGATGACACTATCTGCTAATAAGTAATCGCGTCTAAACAAAGACTCTATCGAAGTTTCGAAAGAAGAAATTGCAACTTCATTCATTTCTTGAATTGCAATTAGAAACTCGTCATTCAACTGTCTTTTTAGTAACTGAACATATTTTGCTATGTTTGTTGCGTGGTCAGCTGTTCTTTCTACCATTTTAGTTATGAGTCTATAGCCGAGACAATCTTTTGGCTTTTCTAATCCTATCTCAGTTACTATTCTTGGATTTTGAATCGCTATTTTCAGTTGACGTATTATATAAAGATGAAATCTGTTTACTTCATAGTCTGTGGCTCTAACATCACTTGCTACCTGGTAATCCATGTTCTTGAGGGCAGTCATTGCGTCTTTATGCATAGATGCTGTTATTATCGTCATTCGCCGCAAAGCGCTTGGAACAGACAATTCGGGGTAACTTAACAAAACTTGCAAAGTCAACTCTGTGGAAGTGTCATTGACAATTTCTGTGCCAACAAGCATGTTTCGAGCAAAAGTTTTGACTGCGTTTCTTTGAGTTGACAAAATCGCTTTCTGGTCTTTTGCTCTTATGTGAATTATATTATAACCCTGTAAATACACGGCAACTGTTTTTCTTATTAATGAATCAGAACTGTCTTCTGGAGAAACTTTGATTTGTCCTTCTTCTGTTTTTTCGGATTTTCCTAATCCTGGAGGCAAAACCGTTAGGGACCCATTTTCTTCTTGTTGAATAAGCAATGAGCTACCTTTTTCAAGTCCATTTTGGATGATCCATCTTTTCGGCAACGAAATTACATACGTGGATCCTCCTGTGACTTGAAGCTTTCTTGTTTCTCCCTCGTTCAACGTATCATCTCCTTATTTCTTTATTAAATCTATATAGACTATTTTTACATATATATAATAATTTGATAACCTATTAATTATTTCAACCACTTCTTCCTCCTGATAACGGTAAAGAAAAATTAAAAAGGTGAATTATTTTCCCAACCTCAGAATTTCAAATCATCACCCCGTATTTAAAAGGCCAAAATCAAGCTAAAACATCGGCGAAGAAAATGAAACTTCAAAAATGTTATGATAATATTTGCACGAACATTTTAACTCAACTTTCACTGTCATTTCTTTAAAACTTTTCCTGTAAACAAAGTTTTATTGAAACCACTTTTTTGTAAGTATACTTTTTATAGAGTTCTTTTGAATACTATTGCGAGTCTGATCAGGATGGATCGAAGAAACAAACGACGCCTGAGATTGTTTCCGAAGCAAGGTTACATACTCCTTCTTATCGGAATCCTGCTAGGCTTCATGGTTTTTCTCGCAGTCTCCGCAATAACATCCACAGGAAAAGGAAGTGGGGGTTCCGGACAGGAAGGTTTACCCTCAAACATCAGTTTCACATTCCTTTACACAAGCGAGAAAGATGGATGGATAAAAGCCGTCACACCTACTTTTGAACAATGGTTTTTCGATCGTTTCAACATTACAGTCAATGTAGAATTGATAGTAACCGGAAGCCATGACAGTGTAAACTTAATCCTTCAGGAAAGTTCACGACCAACAGCTTGGAGTCCAGCATCCAGTGTTTGGATACCCTACCTAAACCAGAAATGGGTAAGTTTAGATAAAGGACAAGAAATAGCTCAAGACTCTACGCCTCTCGTTTTGTCTCCTGTCGTAATAGCGGGGTGGGCTTCCTTCTTTGAAGACAACAATGTTACGAGCTTCAACGATCTGTATCGGTTAGCTCAAGAAGGGATTGAATACAAGTACGGCCATCCAGATCCATTATTAAGCAATGGCGGCGTCATGGCTGAAGTGTTAGAATTCGCTGAGGCCTTGGGAAAGAAGCCTGAAGAGTTCAATTTTGCTGACTTCACAAACTCAGATGCTTTGGAGTTTGTTAGAACAATAGAATCAAAAACTGTAAACTACGGAAAAAGCACAGGATTCTTTGGAAAATGGGCGTCTGAGAATGGTCCCACCGCAATCGATTGTTTCACAGTCTACGAAAGTGTAGTTATTAGTAATGCGGAAAAAGCCACCCGGAAATGGGGTGATACTTTGGTGGCTGTTTATCCGGAAGATGGAACCTTACTTTCAGATCATCCGTATGTTATCCTGAATGTGCCTTGGGTCAGTGAGTACCAAAAATTTGCTGCCTCTCAGTATTTGTATTATCTACTTCAGGAAAGTAACCAAGACAAAGCCCAAGAATACGGCTTTAGACCCGCTAATCCTAGTGTTCCCCTTGATGTTGATGTCTTTAATGAGAAAAATGGTGTTGCTTTTGAAATAAAAGTTCCCACTTATCGACCTTTGTCTGGAGAATCGATGGAGAATCTTTTCACGGTTTGGCCTTCTGTTAAAAATCCTGGGGTGTGACAAACTTTAGTCAAGCGAAGGGGAAAAAAACGTTGCTCTCCAGAATTGGCGTTTCTGCAACTGTAATTAGTTTAATTCTTTTTGTTTTTTTACCAAGTTTTTTTTTGATATCTTTTACATTTACCCGTTGGCCTGAAGTTTACACAGAAGTTTTTGCAAATCCTCTAATTGGAGATACAAATTGGATAGAAATCCAAAAATATCTTGGTTTGTCTCTTCGTCTTGCCCTTTCTGCTATTGTAATCGACTTGATCTTTGGGATTCCTCTTGCGTACATACTTGCTCGAAAGAAGTTCTGGGGAAAAGGGTTTCTTGAAGACCTTATTTCTTTCACGTTAGTAATTCCTACCTCCGGTTTTGGTTTTGCTACACTGATCACATGGACTTCAGCGGATGGACTTGGCGCTCTATTAACTGGAGGAAATGTGCAGATCGATTCGGTTATTCCTTTTCTTAATGTTCCTTTCTTGATGTTGATTATACATGTTGCTTTGACATTTCCATATATTGTAAAAACCCTCAAGGCTAAACTGGAAGACATGTCAACGCTTTTTGAGCAGGCTTCCGGAACCCTGGGAGCTGCGCCTTTGACAACATTTAGAAAGATTCTGGTTCCATTAACTTTACCTGCGATTTTTTCAGGAACAGTTCTAGCTTTTGCTAGGTCTCTGGGAGAAACCGGAGCCACATTGATTGTGTCAGGAATATTTACTACTGCCCCAATCGCGGTTATTAGTTGGGTATCCCAGTTTAAGTTCGGCTCCGCCGCATTCTTAGGCAGCTTATTGATAATTGTGGCATCTGCAATAATTCTCCCCGTAGAATTTTTCTTGAAAAAAAAGGGAATCACATCTTTCTCATTTTTCTCGACTCTTCATATTCAAAAAAGGCTCCAAAAGTTTGAGGATTTTGCTTCTCGAAAACTATCACGGGTCAGAGATATAGTTGTCGTACTTTTCCTCATTATAGTGGTTATAGCACCAATAGTTTATATCATATATAATGTTTCAGCATATTGGAACATGGATCCAGACACTGGCAAAGTTACCGAAAGCGTTGTTTATCAATTGTTTGGCCCATCAAACTATTTCTCTGCTTTGATGGATGCAACTTTGGTTTCTTTTGCATCTGCTGCAATTGCAACTTATGTAGCAGCGTGTATTGCAATTCCAACAGTGTTCTTGATAATGCGTTCTAGATTTGGCAGTATCCTCAGAGCCTTTCTTAGAGTTCCATTAATTGTTCCCACGTCTGCACTTGGTTTATCAATACTACTTTTATGGGGTCCTGGAGGAATGAAGCTCGCAGACCCAGGGATATGGCTAATAATTTTAACCCATATAGTGTTCTCTGTTCCTGTAATAGTCGAACCTACACTTGCCACATTTGAAGGATCTGATATTCCCCTATACGAGGACGCATCGATTACCCTAGGCGCCAATTCCTATAACAAGGTAGAATCAATTTCTCTTCCTTTGTTGAAAAGAGGAATCTTAACTGGAGTTATCCTTTCCTTTACACGTTCCTTGGGTGAAACAGGTGCGACTTTTCTTGTGATGGGTAGTGATGTAACAATTCCTCCATTAGTCGTAAACATGGTTGAATCTTATGCGATTCCTGCAGCCCTTTTTGCCTCAACCTACCTAATCGCTCTAGCGTTTATTCTTCTTATGATCTTCCGAAAGGTGACTACAAGATGATACAAAATAAAAAATTTAACAAAATTATGGATAGGGTGAGCTGAAATGCCTGAAGTAAAACTAAAAAATGTAGTTAAAACCTTTGATAAAGGACGAATAACTGCTGTTGATCATGTTAATTTAACTGTAAAAGACAAGGAATATCTGACACTTCTTGGTCCAAGTGGATGTGGAAAAACTACCACCTTGCGTATGATAGCTGGCCTGCAGTTGCCTGATGAAGGTGAAATATCCATCGGTGAACGTCTTGTATCGAATCTTCCACCCGAATATAGGGACATTGGATACGTCTTTCAGGAGTATGCGCTTTTTCCTCATATGGACGTTTGGAATAATGTAACCTATGGACCACGTGTAAAAGGGTGGGACGAAAAGAAGAGCAACAAGATTGGTCGTGAAATGTTAGAGCTTGTTAGACTCTTTGAGCGCACTGATGCATTTCCAGCTGAGTTGAGTGGAGGAATGAGACAAAGGGTTGCTTTAGCTCGGGCGTTAGCTTCTGGTTCTAAGCTCTTATTGTTGGATGAACCTTTAGGTGCTTTAGACGCTAGAATTAGAACAGATTTGAGGTACGAAATTAGAAAACTTGTAAAAGACCTCGCGTTAACTGCTATTCATGTTACTCATGACCAAGCAGAAGCAATGGCGATCTCAGACAGAATTGCTGTAATGAGAAAGGGAAAGATTTTGCAAGTTGGGACTCCTCAGGAACTATATTTGACGCCTCAGCATATATTTGTGGCTAATTTTGTTGGAGAATCAAATTTTCTAGAAGGTTATGTTACCGAAAATGTTGAACATAAACTTACAGTCGAGCTTCGTAGAGGTATTTCTGTTAAATCAATGAACAAAGAGCACAAGAAAGGAGAAAAAGTTGTGGTTGGGGTAAGACCAGAAGTTTTGTCCATCGTGAAGGGAGAAAAAAGCGGATTGAATTCGATAGTTGGAAACATTGAAGGTTTCAGGTTTGAAGGAAATAATGTTCGATATGAAATTAGGCTCCATAATGATGATTTGGTAGTTGTTGTGCGTCCTGCACTAATGGGCGAATGGTATAAAGTGGGTGAGAAAATAACTGTCGATTTTCCTGTTGAGAAAAGCTTTGTTTTTTCATATCCTGAAAAGGGTTTAAGAACGGAATTAGCTTTGGAGTGATAAGACGGAAAAGACTTAAGCATCTTTTTGTAATTTATTATAAGATATAGTGTGTCTTAATGTTTACGGGTGAAAAGTGATGGAAAGATGGTTTGCGAATAGAAGAAAATCTAAGCTATTTGAAATGGCTGATCGCCAGATGACATTGGCTATTGACACAGTAATAGAGTTGCAGAAATCTATTAACGCAGCATTAAAAGGTAATAAGGAAAGTGCAATATCGTCTTTCGAAAAACTTTCAACTATAGAACATGAAATAGATGAACTTAGAAGAATGATTTTTGAAGAGCTTACCCGTGGTAGCCTCCGGTCAAAAGATCGCGAAGACATCATGCATCTCGTAAAGAGGTTGGACCAGATGGCGGATCATGTTAAAGATGCGTCAAGAGCTGTTGTTTTGCTTGTAGATGTAATAGTGCCAAAAGATATGTGGAAACAATTTTCCGAAACCGCTAAAGAGTTGGTTGTTTGCGCAACCACTTTACGTAAAGCGATAGAGCAGTTAGGAGTAAATCCGGAGAAGGCGATGGATTTAGCAAAACAAATTGACCAAATCGAGGGTAAAGTAGACGAACATTACTTAAAATCCAAAGCAATGCTCCTTCAGTATTCTAAGGAAACTGATGCCGCGACAATACTTATACTAAAGGACCTCATCGAAGAGATGGAGCATGTAGCCGACGCTTGCGATGATACAGCCGATTACGTCAGGATCTTAACTGTTTCTAGGGAATCTCCTTAAAACCTCTTTTTTGACTTAAACCCTTAGACTACTGATCATATAATAGCATTCAGTTGTATATTGTGCGATCATAGTTGAAACCATAATTAATTTGGGTTTAGGGTTAAAATATTACAGTACTTGGTTTGTATATTATTGAATATGTTATCGAATTTAGAGGAGAAATTAAATGTCGTATGTTTTTAACATTCCATTTAGGGAGAACAATAAGTTAGAACAAATAATGGCAATTATCCAGCAAGACTCTATGCTGAATAGTTTTTGGAAATGTTCTAATATTATGGCCATTGATCGAATGGGATACACTGATCATGGTCCTACACATGTGAAAATAGTTGCCAATTTGGCTTTAAAATTATTAAGAATCCTAGTTAAGAATGGAGTTGAACCAAGTATTGTCAAGAATTATAAGATGAAAAACAGTGACAGTGAAGTTGTCGTGGTTTTAGGTTCGATTTTTCATGATTTAGGAATGATTGTTCAGAGAAATGATCACGAAAAATATGGCGTAATGGTGGCATTGAAATTTCTTGAAAAATTTTTAAATAAAGTTTATTCTTTGGAGGAGCAAGCGATCGTTACATCTGAGGTTTTGCATTGTATTGTCTCTCATGAGCGACCAAACGACCCACTTACAGTAGAAGCAGGTATCGTGAGTATTGCTGATGCTTTAGATATGGAATCTGGAAGAGCTAGAATTCCTTTTGAAGCTGGAAAAATCGACATACATTCAGTTTCTGCATTATCTATACAGAATGTAGAGATAATAGAAGGTGGAGAAAAACCAATAACCGTAAAAGTGAGAATGTCAGATTCAGCTGGAATTTTCCAAATAGATCAGTTGTTAAAACCAAGAATCGAAAATTCAGGTCTCCAGAATCTTATTCACGTTATAGCAGAAGTAACCGGAGCCAAAGAAAAATGCATAATCGACAGATTCGAAGTTTAGAGTTAAAAATTTGAGTTTTAAGATAAAATTAAACCAATAAAAAAATTGGAAAAATCGAAAACGGAATCATATCTTTCTTGAAACTCAAGTAAATAAGTATGGATTGATGTATAATGTTGGTATAACATGAAGTTTGAACGAGCAGTCATCATTTCTCATGGAAGAGTAATCAGAAAAGAATTTTTTATAAAACTGATTAAGGAATCAGATTATATTATTGCTGCAAATGGAGGTTCTAAGCATGCTAGGAATTTTGGCCTAATTCCTGATGTTATTATTGGAGACTTGGATTCAATAAGTAAGAAAGATTATTTGTTTTTTCTTAACAATGGAAGCGTTTTTAAAAAATATGACCCAATGAAGGATAAAACGGATATTCAATTGGCTATAGAATATGCAATGGAATCTGAGTTTAAAGAGATTCTTTTACTGTGTGTTTTTGGCAACAGACTTGACCATATGCTTGCTAACATTTTTCTTTTAATGAAAATTGTTGAAGCGGGGATAAGCGTAAAAATTGTTGATGAATTTCAGGAAATTATCTTGATATCCAAATCAGGGAGAATAGAGGGCAATATTGGGGATGTTGTTTCATTAATTCCTTTGACACCGACAGTTTCTGGATTAAAATTATCGGGTTTAAAGTTTGTACCAAAAAATGGAAGATTAAAGATGACCGAGACTCTTGGTATCAGTAATGTTCTTACAAAAAAATCGGCGGTAATTACGATTAATAATGGAAAATTGCTAATAATAAAACCCAACTCTTCCTGTTTATAACTTCTTATCCGTTCTGTCTATTAATTTCGAGTTATTATATTAAAACAATAGCTAAAACTCTTTATTCATTAATATTCAATATATGTCATTCTGAGGTGCGGGTTAACTTGTCTGAAACGACCTTGCGTGTATCAAAAATTAAAGATGGTACAGTAATTGACCATATCACGGCTGGGCATGCTTTAGATGTGTTAAAGATTCTTGGGATTACTGGTCACGTAAACGGTGTTGTAACCGTTGGGATAAATGTACCCAGCAAAACTTTGGGATTTAAGGACATGGTAAAGATTGAGGGGAGAGAACTCAAATCCGAAGAAGTGGACAAGATTGCTTTATTAGCTCCACATGCAAGCATAAACATCATCAGAAATTACAAAGTTGTAGAGAAACAGTTAGTCAAATTACCTAATGTGATTCGAGAGACTGTCAAATGTGCAAACCCCTCATGTGTTTCAAACAGTAAAGAGCCAGTTAAATCTAAATTCTACGTAGAAGTCGATGAACCCTTACGGCTAAGATGCCATTACTGTGGATATGTACTGGAAAAACAGGACATCCCGAAACAGTTCCAGCATTCTTGACGCCAGCAAAACCGCTATTTTTTAGCTTTTTTGTGAATTTGTGCTTCACAACTGTTATCATCTGGAATATGTCGAGTCATTTGTGATCTAGTTGACAATCTCATCCAAAGAGGAACGTATTCAATAACCTATTTTATTATTTCTTTACGTTTGTGTGTATCTTTTTCCATATTTTTTATTACCTCTTAATAATGTTTATATTGGAAGACTTAACATTATTACTTTACGGTAATAACAGGTGAGGTTTCATGAGCCTAAAACTCCATCTAGTGCGTAACGGAAAAATAATCCTAGAAATACCACTAAATCCGACCGATTGGCCAAAAGACCAACTTGAAACAGAATTCGAAGCCTTCGAAGAAGACTTCCAAAGAATCTCAAATATGTTCGATGCACTATCCAATCACACCCGTCTAAAAATGATGAGAAGACTAGTAGAAGAAGAAGACAGTACTATGACCTTCGCAAACTTCATGAAAGACCTAGACTTGAACCCAAAAACAGTTTGGGAAAACTCAAGAAAACTTAGCGACGGCGGATTTCTAACAAAAACAAGCAGAGGAACATACCATTGCTCAGAATTTGGACAATCAGCCTTCTTAACAATGAGCCTCGTCTTACGCCGCCTACTAGAGCATTTTGAAGAAATAGAAAATAATAGGAGGTGAAAGACACTGTCAGAAGATTCATGGTCCAGATGGTTTAAGAGACGACCATTCTCAGATGGAAACCTAAACATAAATGACACATTCAAAGAAATTGAAGAAATGATAACAAAAGAGTTCGAACAGCTATCAAAAATAGCATCTGAAAATCCAATTAGAGAAGAGACATTACCCAATGGAACCAAAATAAAAAGTTGGGGACCTTACGTCTATGGCTATAGTGTGACTATTGGACCCGATGGTAAATCAAAAATAAGCAAATTCGGAAACTTTCAAGCAGAAAATCTACTTGAAAAACCGAAACTAGAAACCAAGCAAGAAAGAGAACCTTTAACAGACATTATTGAAACCGAAGAAAAAATTAGGGTAATTGTAGAGCTACCCGGTGTCGAGAAAGAACAAATAAAACTCTCCGGAACTGAAGACAAATTAACAATTTCTGTTGACGGACCTGATCGCAAATACTTCAAAGAAGTTGAACTGCCCGCCAAAGGAGATACTGAAAAGGCAACATCAGAATACAAGAACGGCGTCTTAGATATCACTGTGCCGAAAATGAAAGAAAAGAAAGCTAAAAGCAAGGCATTAAAAATAGAGTAACCGAAAATCAAAATTTCGCCTCTATTTTTTCTTTTTTTATTTTTTTGTTAAACTGAAAAGAATCAACATATTTTTTTGTTCAACGTCTAGACGACCAGAAGAACCCTAACTTCGTAAACTAAAAAAGATAATAGAAACAATGAAACATAAAGCAGATACCTTTAAATCGTCAAATTTAGACCTATAACCGATAACAAGCGGAAGTTTACGAGAGGATTCATATGAGCGAAATGGCCACCAAAATCCTAGAAGAGAGCCTTGGAAAAATAGTTCTTGTTAGATTAAGAGGAGGAAAGAAGCTACGAGGAAAACTCAAAGGCTTCGATCAACACCTCAACTTGGTTTTAGAGGAAACAGATGATACGACAGATGTAGAAAATGTGAAAAACCTGGGCGCCATAATAGTCCGTGGTGACAACGTAGTAATAATTTCTCCTCCCCCTAGGTGATATTTTTTGGGAAAAATCAGTAAAGGAACATCATCGTTTGGAAAACATGCACACAAAACTCTTCACATCCGATGTAGAAGATGTGGCAGAAGAGCATATCATGTGAATGAAAAACGATGCTCTGCGTGCGGTTACGGAAACTCCACAAAAATAAGAAAATATTCTTGGCAAACCAAAACTCTAAATGGGGCTAGACTTCTCTAGTCTCCCTATTTTGTTCTATTTTTTTTAAAAAAAAGAAGATGGAAGAAGGTTTACTTCTTCGCAATTCTTTGGAATTCTTCGAAAGCTCTTTTTGCTTCATCTACTGAAGCTTGATCTTCTAATGTAGATATGTCGCCTATAGATTGTCCAGCAACCAGCGCTTTTAGTACTCTTCGCATGATTTTGCCGCTTCTTGTCTTCGGAAGTTTTGATACAAAGTATATGTTTTCAGGAGTTGCGAGTGGACCAACAGCTTTTCTCATGTGATTTCGTAATTCTTTTTCAAGTTCTTCGCTTGGGGCAATCCCTTCCTTCAGGACAGCAAATACTACAATGCTTTCTCCTTTGATTTCATGAGGTTTGCTGGCTACTGCTGCCTCTGCTACTGATGGATGCGATATCATTGCACTTTCAAGTTCTACAGTTCCTAATCTGTGACCCGCTACTTTTAGCACTTCATCTGCTCTGCCTAACAGCCATAGGTATCCGTCTTCGTCCTTCATACAGTAGTCTCCAGCAAAGTATGCGCCTGGGAATCTGGTCCAGTAAGTTTCCTTGAAGCGTTGTGGGTCCTTATAGACTGTTATTGCCATTCCAGGCCACGGCTTTTTGATTATTATATAACCTCGTACTCCTGCAGGTACAGGTTTTCCGTGTTCATCTACTACTTCCACATCGATGCCTGGCAGTGGAAATGTTGCTGAACCTGGTTTTAAGGGAACTAATCCTATTCCTGGTGCTGGTGAAATCATTATTCCTCCGGTTTCTGTTTGCCACCATGTGTCTACAATTGGGCATCTTTCTCCACCTATGTTTTTGAAGTACCACATCCAAGCTTCGGGATTTATTGGCTCTCCAACGCTTCCGAGAATTGAAAGACTGCTTAGGTCATGCTTTTTGACCCACTCTTCCCCGAGTCGCATGAACATCCGTATAGCTGTTGGAGATGTGTAGAGGGTAGTAATTTTGTATTCTTCGATTATTTGCCACCATCGGTCTGGGGATGGATAGTCTGGTGCGCCTTCATACATGACTATTGATGCGCCATTTAGGAGAGGTGCATATACAATGAAGCTATGTCCGGTGACCCATCCTATGTCTGCGTTGCACCAGTATACGCTGTCTTCCTGAATGTCGAAAACCGATTTGTAAACCGAGTTAATGTAAACCAAGTATCCGCCTGTGCTATGAACTATGCCTTTTGGTTTTCCTGTGGTTCCCGAAGTGTAAAGAATGAAAAGGGGATGAGTACTCTCAACAGGTAGTGGAGGCACGTGTTGTGTTTTTTCTTTCACCGCATCGTGATACCATATGTCTCTGTCCTCTTTCATGTTGACTTCGTGGCATGTTCTTTTTACTACTAATACATGTTTCACTGATGGTGTGTTTTCTACTGCGTCGTCAACTATTTTCTTTAGCTCGATGATTTTTCCTCTTCTGAAGCCGCCGTCTGATGTAATCACAACATTAGCTTCAGTGTGGTTTATTCGATCTGCAAGAGCCTGTGAACTGAATCCAGAAAATACTACGGTGTGGATTGCGCCTATTCGAGCACATGCCAACATGGCTATAGGTAATTCAACTATCATTGGCAAATAAAATGCAACTCGGTCACCGTCTTTTACGCCCAGTTTTTGTAGGGCAGCTGCTAACTTGTTTACTTCTTTGTGAAGTTGAAGGTAGCTTAGAGTTTTTTCTTCGCCGTTTTCGCCCACCCAATATATTGCTACTTTGTTTCGTCTCCAATTCTTCAGATGCTTGTCAACACAAAGGTAAGATGCATTTAGCATACCGCCTGGAAACCATTTTGCGAAGGGTAAATCCCAATCTAGCACTCGGTCCCATGTGCTGAACCAATCAAGTTTTCTTGCTTCCATATCCCAATATTCTTCTATATCATCCAAAGATTTTCTATATGTATCCATGTAACGTTTTATTGGCCAATATTTTAATTCAACCGGAAGGGAATCCGTTTTCATATCATCACCTAATATATTTCATATGCGAGCGAAGACAAAATATTCCGTCCATATATCTCTTATGGATTCCAACGCAAATAAAATTAGAAAAATATTCAATTTTTTGATAAAGAAAAATCTAAAACTGAATGTTTGTATAAGTGGCGGACCCGCAGGGATTTGAACCCTGGGTCTTCGGCTCCGAAGGCTTGCGCGCTCCCATTTCAGGCAGCTCGACGCCTTATCCAAACTAGGCTACGGGCCCACTTGAGAATAAAATGCAGAATTGCGATTAAAAGATAGCGGCAATTTAATCTTAAATTTATGAATGTTTTTGTTTAACACCTAATATTCAATCTGATTAGAAGGGACGGGAGAAAATCATTTAACGCTTAAGGTGGAGAAGTCAGAATTTTCCCGTAGACTCCCCCTTTTTTAAAGAATTAAGGATTAATTTTTAACCCAAACCCGTATTTATTCACATTTTTTATCTTCTTATTTACCCTCACGTAGAAAATCCGCGCGTACATTTCTGTTTATTACCCACTCATTTGCCTCAAATTTCACTTCATTAACGATTTTTTTATGGTTCCTTATGGTTTCTGGGTCCTCGTCAAAGCCTTTATTGTCAATTCGGTCAAGTTCCTCCTCCAAAAGGCTAGAAATTGCCAAGGACACAAAATCGTCTTTGTTAACGCCCAAATTTTTACAAACTACTTTAAGTGGAACACTTAATCTATCATCAAAGCCTACAATAATTTTTTCATCTGCCAAATATCGTCAAATCCAACAAATGGGTGAGTTCAAACTAAACTTGAAGAAAAGTTTGGGATAACATTTTTTAACAATTGATAAAATATTTTGTGGCAATAGTAACGTCAATTGTGACTTAATTTATATAAAAAAAGGGTAAAATTATATTTTTTCCTAAAGTCACGAAAAAAGTTACTTATGCCTATAAATAATCACCCTTAATATAGAAAATAATCAAAAGCCAAAATAAAGAACCAATATAAAGTTAAAAGTAAGTTTTCATCTAAGAAAATCCTTTAATAAATGGAGTATTTTATGGTTTGTTTATTGGGCTTGTAGCTCAGTTTGGCTGGAGCGTTCGGCTGATAACCGAAAGGTCGAGAGTTCAAATCTCTCCAGGCCCACTTTTCAATTCACCTGGTCCACTTTAAAATATTTTTTAGTGGTTACTTGCGTTTTCGAAAAAGCATAATTTCTTCGGGTGTGGTGCAGATGTATTCGAATCCGTTTTCTATTAGTTGGCGTGCTTCCTCGCTGTTTTTGGTTGCTTTTGAGGTGTAGTCGTCTCCTTTGAAGTCGACGAGCTGAGTGTACTTGAGGGTGTTCATGATGTTTTTGTGTCCGAGTACATTCATGACGTGTAAGATGTCTTTGGTTTTGTGGTATTCCATGGTGGCTTTCCAGTGACGGAAAGTGTGGAAGTGTATTTGAAGTAATCTTGGGTTCTGAAGTTTTCGGCTTAAGTTTGCTCTTTGTTTTTGGAATAGTCGTCTTTGGGTTCTAACGTGTTTGCAGAAGATTTTGTTTGAGGTTTTCTTTAATGCCATTAGTCGGCTTAGTAGTTTGTTTGAGAGTTTGAAGATTCTTGGTTTGCTTCCTTTTTCTGGAGTTATTCTTACTGTTCCTGCTTCTAGGTCTAGATCCGTCCATTTGAGGTCGTTTGCTTCTCCGCATCTTGCTCCGGTTTCTTTTAGGAGTTGAAGAAAAGTTGAGGTCTTTTTTCCGCATCCAGCTATTAGCTCATCTAGTTCTTTTTCTGTTGGTATGAACGGTAGTTTGAAAGTGACTTTGTATCTTGGGGGGTCCCATTTTTTGTTTTGCATTCTTAGGTAGGCGGTGTAGGCGTCTGCTGCGTTCATTTTTCTTTTGTTGCACCATTCTTGTTTGGCGATGGCTTCCTTGATGCTGTCCTGATCGTCTAGGTTTGCGCCGCGTTTTGTTAGAGTTTTTAGGAGTCTTTCTCTGGTAGAGATTGTAGAGGGTGCGTAGCCTTCTTTTTTCATCCACCATGCGAAATTGAATAGGAGAGATTTTGTTTCTAGGTCTGTTTCTGTGGCTCCCGCAAGCCTTTTTTCTGTTCGGGTTTCCACTTTGACCAAATTTTTCGCCGCCTTTGTCTTGCTGACGCAGATTTGGCAATTAGAAAGTAAGCTATAAGGTGTATTTAATGGCAATCTATAGTTAGTTTGAACAGGTTTAGGCTTATTTGAAGAGATTAAGTTTGTTTCGCTGAACCGGTAACCACAATCACGACAGAAATGCCGTTGAATTTTTCCATGCTCTGTGTGTCTAGTCCCATCCTTCCATGTTTTAGTCGAGTTGCATTCTGGGCAGGTTGGAACCTGTTCTGTCATTTTTCTAAGCCTCAGGTATGAAGAAACAGACGCATTAATTGACCTGGTTTAGCTTCGAGTTTCCATCTTATTTCCCAAGGAACCGTTATTCGCCCATCTATTGACAGTTTGGCGAAGAATTCTTCTTTATATGCGCTCCAATGGCTGGCTTGTTGTATTTTTATTCTTAAGAAACGGCCAGATTCCAGTTTGAATTGTTGTCTAATTTCTGTAGGTATTTGGATGCGATTTTCAGATTGTATCCGTGCTAGGAATTGTATTGTGTCATCTTTTGTCAACTTTTGTCATCTCACCTCATCTTTTTTCAACTTTGTACAACGTTGGACATCTTTCCTCAACGGGTGATATTGTTGCGTTAAGCCCTGTTTTTGAAAAGCAAGCAGGAAACAGCTTTGTTTTGATTCTTTGGTATTTTTTTCTGGCTGTCCTTCTTCTTCCACTAATAATTTACTTGTAAATTTTCAGGGTCATTGGGTCCATCTCCAGTAGCCTTCCGTATCCATAGCCAGATCTCCGTTTTCAACCAGTTTTTCGAAGAGTTGTTCTGTTTCAAGTTGGGTTAATTTGGGATCAATTTGTTTGACTGTGTTTTCGAAGTTCTGTTGGGTACATTTTTCGAAGTTCTCTTTTAGCATCGTTTTTAAGTTGAATGTTCCTAGAATTTGTAGGTTTTCTTCGATAAGACAATTTTTAGGCTTATTTGCTGTTTTAGTGTCTGTTTTAGGCTCTAATGGGTCTAGAAAATATTCCTCTTTGAAAAGCTTCTCTAGGAAATGTTTTGTTAGATCGCATTTTGAGTTTAAACGATGTTTGTCTTTGTCTACTAAATTGTTGACTATGTAGATGTTTTTTTGGGAGGAATATTTTTTTAGGTTTTCTAGCCAGTTTTTGAGGTCTTTTTCGTGAAAGAAGGGCGTAGATTGTCGGAGCGAGTAATATAGACGACTTTCAGCCTTCTTTAAAGGATAAACCAGTCGTCTTCTTTTGTCTTCAGGGTCCTGTATGGTGTCAACCCAGCCGATGTCCCGTAATAATTCTATGTATTTGTAGACGCTTTTTTTGCTGACTTTTTCTGACATTGTGTTGTTGTGTTTCTCTACCAAGTCCTCGTAGTTTGCTGGATTTTCAAAAGGAACGATAATTTTGTGGTAAAAGGATACGATGTTTCCGGGTATTCCTGTTCTGGTTGTTTCTTCGAAGCTTTTTAGGAGTTCCAGTGCTGTCAAAAAGTCGTGGATGTTTGCCATCCAATAATAATTTTTGTTTAGCACTACGTATGCTCTGTTGAAGATGTTAAGCAGGCAGTTTAGTTCTATTAAGGCTATGAAGTGTAGGTAATCTCTCATGTCTCTGGACAGTGTTGAATGGTAAATGCTGCTTAGTTCTTTAGAATATGGGATTACTACATTATTTACTATGCAGAGTCTGCCGGTTAGTATGTCCAAGTATTCTTGGAGTTTGTTGAATTCTTGGTCTGTTTTTTGGTCAAATTTCCACGGATAAGCTTTCTTTTCACCAATTAGGTTTATGGCTTCTTTGATTTTTTGTTGATCTAAATCTGGTGTAACAGTGAATCCTCTGGTCGCTAAATCTTCGATGTATTTGGTGTCTGTAGTGCAGAAGATGCATGCTGGCCAGCCTTTGAGGACAACGTGCATGGTTCGTAGGGCTCCTCCTCCGGGTTTGTCTGTGAATTTGTAGCTGATCTGAGGAGCATCATGGCTAAGTACTGGTCTTAGTCGCATCAAAGTTTCTATATGAGGTGATTCCAGAAAAACTAGTATTTTTCCTTCCAAATCTACAAGGTAGTATGCTCTTCTTAGTTTTGCTCTCCAGTTTTTTTGGGCTAAGTCGTAGGCTTTTTTGTCAAATTTTCCTTTGTCGTTGCTGTAGTCTTCTTTTTTTGGTCTGTCTTCTATTGGGTCGATCTCTTTTTTGGTTTCAGAGTCAATAAGAGTTCCAAAGTCGTGTACTAATGCTGTTGGGGATAGGCCTCCGAGCATCCAGATAAAATGTTGAGGAAAATAGCGGAGGGCTTGGATTACGTTGTATGTTTTTCCTATAGATGAAGGGCCTTTCAAAAACAGGTTTTGTGGGTTTTGAGAATAAGCGCTTAAAGCTGTTAAGAAGACCATTCTTTTGGTGGCCTGGTCTTTTTTTACTGTCTTGTCTAGATGGTTCATGTAGACGTTGAGAAGGTTTCTTGTTTTCTTTAATTGTAAAAAAGTTTCTTCTTGTGGGGTTTCGTTGATCATTACCGGTTATCCTCGTTTTTGAGTTTTTGTCTGTAAATTCGGTCATGGTTTTTGTTGTAGAGCCAATAGCTATAGTTGTAGTCTTCACCGTGATATCGGGTGCTTATTGTGGCGTTGTTTTGTTTTAGAATGTGTAGGGCTCGGGTCCATTTTTCTTTCTGGTTGTCTTTTTGTTCTGTGACTTCAAAAGTTCCCAGTTTTTGGTATTGCGTTCCGTGTAGTTTAGGTTAAAGTTGGTTTCAGAAGCAGCTGGAATCTTTTGACTAACTATTCCGTGTTTTTGGGCGATTTGTTGTTTAAACTCATAACATGCGCTTTCTATTGCTGTTACAAACTCTAGAAAATTGGCTTCTAGTTTTTCTTCCAGGATCTTTCACCTCTTAACCATTTTTTGTTGTGGTTGGTTGATCCAGAAAATCCAGCCTTTTGAAGTCTTTTGGCCGTTAATTTCTTCTTGAAGAAGCAGTTCTAGGCAATGTTTTAGTGCTGTGTTCCAGTTTCCGATTTTGCATTCTACTCTAATTGTTTCTATGCCCAAAGGAAGTTGGTTTGTTTTTAGGCAGTTTATTATTCTGTTTTTCGTTTCGTCCATCTCTCTGTTCGCCTTTTGTTCTAATGGACAAAATGGTTAACTTAACCACTCTCTGAAAGATGGCAGATCAAAGTTATATTCAGTTGAGGGACATTTGGTGGTCACAAAAGCGTCAGTTGGTGACGGTTCCAAGGGGGATGAAGTTTCTTATGATGTGCCTGAGGTGATAGTCAGGGAGCTTTCTAGTGGACCAAAAACTCCAAAGGAATTGAAAAATGCTGTTGTGGAATTTACTGGGGCTTGTGTTCGGGTTTATTATCGGCATCTGCATAAGCTTCAGGTTAGGCGTATTATTGAAGAAAAGGCTGAGATAAGCAGTATTGGTAAAGTAATTAGAAAATATGCTTTAAAAAAGCTTGATCTTCCAATGGATGTTGATCCGGTTACCTTACAGAGATTTCGTAAGCATGTATCTAATTTTTCTAAGGAGTATTGGGAGTTGAACACTTGGGTTGATTATAGTCCAAAAGGGTGGTCGTTTGCTGATGAAAATGATGAATTTATGGTTTATTTGATTCACTCATTTAATTGTGGTGACGCAGCTGTCTTGATTTTCCAGGGATTGTAGAATACAACTTAGATCCTGATCGATATGTTTTTGATTGGCCTAATATTTTCAGGGAAGCCTTAAAGATTGTTTGTCCTATTCCCAGGTTTTTTAATCTTAAGAGAGTTTATCAAGCTAAATGTGTTCGAGACGTTAACAATTCTGAATCAAAGAAGTTTCCATTGTTTCTTGGGGTTAAAGGGTTTGTGAGTGTGGTGGTGTTAGACGGGCGGTCGCTGTTGTTGTCTGTAAAAGATCCAGTGGATCCTTCAGGTTTGTCGCGTAGAGTTTTTTCCATATTTTTCGGAGAAGTTGATTGATGAGTTAAATAGTGAATATAATTGTAGTGGGGTTCAAATTTTTAGTCCCGATGATGTTGGGTTGATGAGAAGGGCTGTGTTTTATTTGGATGATGTTCTTGAGAAAAGGAGACTGCGTATTCCAACTAGGTATTCTTTGTTATTGGAGTGATCTTGGTTTGTTTAATTTTAGGTTTACTCCACCAAGACCACGTAGTCTAGAGGAAGCATTGATGTTACGTGAATATATGGAAACTGGCGGCAATTTTGTTCATGCTTTAGCTGCAGCTGTTTCATTCTGGCAGATAGAGTAAATCTTGATGAAAATAAACCTGTTAATCTAAAAAAACTAAAGTTTTAGTAAATATTGATTTTGTTGGGTTAAGTAATGTTTATGTCCGAATTCAGACACATCTATTTGTATGGCTATTCATAAGCAGCGAATGCCAACCGACTCCACAAAGGTCTGCGGGAGTCTGCCAATCCTTAAAGATGCGTTGTGTGGTGAAGGCAAGCTAGTACGAGTATGCCAAAGAGCATCTCGACCTATATGTGCACCCAGACTTTTAGCAAACTAACCCACGAAGTATATCATGCGCTGCACCAAACTTCTGGTGCAGCAGAAACAAATGCTGGACACACATTGCTTCAGACGCAGCTGTGTGCGGCCTATGGCCAACTTAGAGATTAGTCGAATTGGAATAGAAAAAAGAGCATAAATATATTTTCGTATTTCGAAAAGGTTAATCTTAATGCACTATCCAGTTAATAACCAGTGCCAACAATAATTGAAAAGTCGTTTAGAGATTCAATGTAACGAAATTTAACCTTCCAATAATTCTGAAATCAGTTTATTGATTTCTTTCATTGATGGAATGGCAAACTTTAATTTCTTACGAGACATCTGGTAATTCTACTACTTCTTCTGAAGCTTTTTCTTCCTTGATAACTAATTTTATTATGGAGCTCGTTTCCATTATCAAATTTTGGAATATTAAATTCGAACGGTAATCGAGTAATGTCTCTTGGTCCAAATTTTCCTCTTGGTTGATGAGGTTTTATCATTTTATCAAGTGTTCAGAATTCAATATCGCTACTAATAATATGCTTCATTTTGGTCATTTGTACTAAACCAAAATGTTTTGTAATCTGCTACAAACCCATTAGATGAGATTTTAACACCATCCACTTTGAAAGCAGGGATGTCTTTTGTGTCGATAACAGCGGCCGCAATGTTTGTTCCAGATGCAGTGTAAACAATATAATATCTACGATCTTGTCGTTGCGAGTCAGTTTATTATGGTAATTCACATAATCTACGGGATTTGGGTATGATTTAAGAGACGTTTTAGTGGCATTTTTTTTCCATTCTACTTCCACTGCATCCAACCATTCTGCCATTTTGAAATCTCCATTATTCCTGAGATCTCTTACTTTTGATATTTGAAATGATAGTTCTCCCTTAGTTATGGGTAAAACAATAGGAAGAAAATTCACTTTAAACGGTAAAACACATTTGCCAGTTAATGTAGCAAATATGAATTTGTTTTCAACTTCTCCTTTAATGACCACTTTTTTCCATGGTAACTTAAGAAATTTGGTAGTATCAAACTCTTTATTGAGGGCTGTTCTGGATTAATTCCTCCTTGAATAAAATTCGATAAACCAGAAGGTCCTAGGATAGATGCAAGCTCCTGATAAAAGATCCTTGTGATAAGAATTTCATCATTGATTATTGGAGGTTGGTAAGGTTTCTGATTGAAAGTTAAGTAATCGTTGGCGTAATTAAGTCGAATATTTTTTTCGGGCAATTTTCAGAAATTTTTGTCAAATCAACAGGGTATTCAGTGAGTTGCCCGCCATAGCGATAAGAGAACAAGAATCAACATTGAATAAGAGGATCTACGTCCAAATAATGTACGAACTCTATTATCTTCATGACGGGTTTTTTTTGTTCTTTAAAAGCTAAATGTTGCTTAGCACCAGTAATTACACTTC
>CAWDYQ010000003.1:0-135980 GCA_963806645.1 Candidatus Bathyarchaeota archaeon
GTATAGCAGTAGATGCAGTAGTCTTGGCTTTTTTCTCCGTTAGCTTCGGTACCAACAACGTTTGGATTATTTAGGGGCATACAACAACTTTGACATATTTTTTCATTATTTTCCATTATTCTCTCACACATAAAACATTAAAACTAACAACATAAAACATTTTAGTTAACAACTATTGAAATAAGAAATTGATTATTAAATCAATAGAAAGTATATAGGTTAATCTTCTCTCCATTTGAATACTCTAATAGCTGCAAGAAAGATGATAACTGTGATTACAGTCACCACAGCAAGGTCAACAATTGCTCCATTATAGTTTCCGTAAACCATGACGTTGTTTAATCCCTCGATTATATAATATAAAGGCAGCACTTGTGCAATATTCTGCAAGTACTGGGGCATACTACTAATGGGAAAAAACGTTCCAGCAAGAAACATCATGGGGAAAGTAACTATGTTTCCAATTATCCCCGCAGTTTCCGGATTCTTGGTTACTGTGCCAACTAACATGCCTAAGGAAGAAAAAAGCGTCGGACCTAAGACAAGAAAAGGAATAAGCCAAATAGTCAACGTGATGTGTGCATCAAAAACAAAGATACCCACCAACGCCATAAGAATAAAACTGGAAACAGTCAAAGTAACATACCAGATTACCTTAGATGCCAACCATTCCATCTTGGTGAGTGGTGTCAAACTTAATTGTTTGAAGAGTTTTGTTTTCTTATATTCTGAGGAAATGTTAACAAGAGAAAACATAGGGCTTACAAGTATAGAGAAGCCGATGAGTCCTGGAATCAGGAAATCAACATACTTGGTTTGTTCAGTATTGACAGTTGTTGATGTCATGCTGATGATTGAACTTGCATTAAGGTTATAATATTTCAAGTTGAAGTTTGTTATTACCCCATAAACTGTTCCGCTTACGATGCCGCTAGTGCTGGCGGTAGGATTTCCATAAACGGTCACGTTAACTTGTTGTCCAGTCAAATAAGATGTCGAGAAACCTTGTGGAATAACAATCCCATCTGAAGCTGAATGCTCAGCAAGATAATTAGAAAAATTTTCAGTATCATTTACGGGTACTAATAAAATAGTTCCTGAACTGCTAAGGGCATTCATAAATGCTGTAGCTATATCCATTTGAGGCGTAGAAAATGGACCTGTGTCTTGATTCTGTACATAAACGTTTATAGTTCCTGAAGAATTCCCTGAAAAAATAGCTCCAAAAATCAGAATTAGCATAACTGGAAAAATTAAACCAAAAAATAGCCCAAACTTGTTTCTGAGATATCCGCGACCAAACACACGAAAATCAGATGCAATTCTTCTTATACTCACCATTTTTCAAACCTCTTTAACTATTTGAAGGGGTGCTTTTGTTTTCAATAATAATTTCGCCATGCTCATCAACCATTCCACTTACAAGTTTCACAAACACGTCATCTAAGCTATCACGACGGGTACGAATTTCACCCCAATCCAATTTTGACTGCTCAGCAGCCGCTAAAGCAGCTAAAGCATCAATTTTTTGGTTCAAAGGAATGCTAATTATACCATTATTGTAATTAATAACCAACTCAGTATTTTCGCCAATATAATTGGCTAACTCTTCAGTTCCCTGAATTTCAAGTCTTTCTCCGGATCCATGCTTTTCAATTATTTCATCAGCTGTTCCAATCGCCACAATTTGGCCATGATTCATTATTGCAACTCTATCAGAAAGCTGCTGTGCTTCATCAAGATAATGAGTAGTTAAAACAATAGTTTTGCCCTTAGCTTTAAATCCTCTAATGACATCCCAGATTGCCCTTCGCGCATTTGGATCCAATCCTGTAGTCGGTTCATCAAGGAAAAGAAGCTCTGGTGAATTAACTAACGCAAGAGCAAGTCCGGTTTTTTGCTTTTGTCCCCCTGAAAGATTCTCAAAAAGAACTTTATCTGAATCTTCGAGCAAAACTTCCTTCAATAGTTGGTTCGGATTTGTTTTGACACCGAAAAGATCAGAATAATATCGAATTGCTTCTCTAGGCGTTGCTTTCTCGAAAAAAGTGAAATCTTGGGGAATAACTCCGATGTTCTTATGTAACCTATGCCCCTCTTTCCATGGATCGAACCCTAACACCTTTACTATTCCGTCATCTCTTTTTCGCAAACCTTCCATAATCTCTATGGCGGTGGTTTTACCTGCGCCATTTGGACCAAGAAGAGCAAAAACTTCCCCGTTGGAAACTGAAAAAGTGATTCCATCAACTGCTTTGATTTTACCGTAAGATTTTTTGAGTAAAGTAACTTCAATTGGATTCATTTTTAATACAGCTCTACAAATTGGGGTATTCTAGGTAGTGATAAAAGGTTTCATTTAATTTAAAGATTCTACGGATTAAAAGAAAACGTAGTAATATGATTTTCGAATTTTCTGTTATTTTTTTTTAATTCATAGCAAATAATCTTCAAAAGTGATCGATCAGATGATAAACAGTCCTCAAGTCAACTCCAGATGTGCTTGTGTTTGCATTGTAACGCGTTGTCTTACTTTGTATTCTTACAGTTTATTACAATGTAGAAAATTTATAATCTGTAAACATTAGAAGAGGTGAAATACATGAAAAAATTTATGATTTTATACATGGCACCTGTATCAGCTGAAGAACAAATGAACGTAAGCCCTGAAGAGATGAAAAAAGGAATGGAACCATGGCTAGCTTGGATGAAGAAAATGGGAAAAGCACTAGAAGAGGGAGGAACACCATTAGTAAAAGGGATGCATTTTACAAAGAACGGAGTTTCTAAAGGAAAGACGCAAGTGACTGGATTTAATGTTCTACAAGCAAAAGATATGGATGCGGTGAAAACGATGCTTACTGACCATCCGCATTTTATTTTACCGAAAGCAAGTATTGAAGTCTTTGAAATGATGCCCATGATGTAAATCAAGTTTTGAAAAAAAGTGCATGACAAAATGCACACGATATTTTTTTTGTCATACATAACAAATTTTGAATCTAATATAAAATATGTAATCCGAAAGCTTTAGCAGTTTTATAGAAGATTTCAGATCTGATTACTTGGACATAAAAAGTTGATTCTGAAGAGGAAGTTGAAGATTTAGGTTTTCAAACTTATTCTGTTTGTCGCCAGGTATGGCCACAAGAAATGCAGCGGAAAAATGTTGCTTGTGAATTATCTTCTGATCCTATATTCAACGTCCATGTTTCGGCCTTTTTTCCATTGCATTTGTAACATTCTGCATCTACTCGTGGAAGAGTTCTTAATTTTAATGTTTGTTTATCTAAAATTACAATTCCTTGGGTATCAGTTTTCTTTGATTTAGTGAAGCTAGTGGACTTGTCATTAGACATATTTTCCTCTGATTTTTCAAACTTTTTTTTGCATTTTAAACAGTAAAGTTGTAATTTACCACGAGGGTTATAAATTAGCCTTGTGCCACAGTTTGAACAAAATTCCATTCAATCACTTCTCGAATCTCAATTTTTTGAAATAGCACATATTCACCTATTTAAGAGTAACTACAAAGAAAAGGTTAAGAGAAAAAAAGCAAGTCCTTATAATAAAAAACTTAACAGTTTGTATAAACATTTGAAGTGATTTTTACTTAATATAGGAATGGTTCAATTTCTTACGTTTGTAATTTCAAATTATTGCAAAAAAATGGTTACCAAATATTTTGATAAAATAAACTTACATCAATAAGAAGTAAGAAAAGAATCATTGAAGCCATATTAATCATAACTTGTCTAACCAGATATTTTCTATTTGTTGGCCGCCATAAAAAACTGCCAATTGAAGCCAGCAGCGGAACAATAGAAAAAACAACAAATGGAATCCAATTAATTATGTCAGCACTATGATTTAAAAAAAATAGCACAATTAAGGAAGACGTTCCTGATAGGGTGGCTACAACAGTAACAAGTTTTCCTGAATTTATCCCCAATTTTACAAGAATATTCTTCTTCAGTGCAAGAGTGTCGCTTTCAACATCAGGTAAGTGAACAGTTAAAATAAAGAAAAGCCCATAACAACTTAAAGGTAAAATAAGCAAAGAAAATAACAAGTCCAAGGTCCCAGAAGCCACAAAATACCCCATTCCAGGCATAAAAATTCCAACAGCCAGCATTGTAGATAATTCACCTAAACCCCTATATGCAAGCTTCAAAGGTGGAGCGGTGTAAAAAAAACCCAAAAGACCGCCTAATAAACCAAAAACAAAAAACCAAAACGAATAACCGTATATAAATATAAAAAAAATATTAGATATTACTGAAAAACAAAGAAGAAAAATAGCAAATCTTAGAGCAAATGATTCCAATTCCGGATGTTCGATTAGAACTTTGCTTCCTCCAGAAAAAGCTGTTTTAACAGAATTTCTATCAGAATGTCTATCAAAATAATCGTTACTAAAAGAAACAGAAAGATGAGCGGTCCCAAAAACCAAGTAACCAAAAACAAATTTAACTAAATCATATTCTATTCCTCCTAGAAGAGCTAAAAGGTAACCTAACAAAAAAAGCATAAAACCTGGAATAAGGAAATGTAGTCGAGCAAGACGCAAAACAGTTTTTATTTGCTTCAATTCTTCACCTTTTTATATGACGTATGCCATATTTTAATTATATATTTAATAAATACCGTTAGAAATAATAACGATTGCCAAATAATAAAATTACACAAAAGAGGGCTATAAGTTGCCTTACAGTTTTATTTATGATTTAAATAAAATCTCACAAACTAAGTTTAATCAATTACTTGAAATGGCATATAAAACGGGAGTAACAAAACTACTAACGGTCAATGTAAAGAATCTAGTTAGAATTTTCAAGCTTGATAAAATAACTGGATTAGATTTGGCTGAGGCTATCACGCTGGTTGAGGATTTCATACAAGTTCAGAACGAAAATAACATTCAAAGAGAAAAATTTGAAAAAGCTCAAACAAAAGCCCTTCTAATTCCTCATTGTGCAAGATCTCATATGGATCGACAATGTATGGCAGATTTCAATGCGGAAATTCCAAGTTACACATGTAACCACTGTCAAGAAGATTGTCTTGTAAATAATGTAGTAAAACTGGGTAAGGAAAAAGGTTATGACGTGTATGTTATACCCGGTGGATCATGTGCTGAAAAAATTCTTAGAGAAAATAAGTACATGGCTGTAGTTGGTATTGCATGTGGTTCTGAATTAAAGATGGCACTTGGGCTTCTAAAGAAATTAGAAATACCGGGTCAAGGAGTTATTTTAACAAAAAATGGCTGTGCAAACACTAAACTTAATCTGGAAAGTTTAAAACAGGTTTTATAAAACAATAATTACAAAACCGTATTAGGTAGATTTATACTCTTTTTTTAATTGATTGATAAGTAATGATTTCTTATCCAAAAGAGTTTGAAACCAAAAGAAAACTTCGGGATGGAACTGAAGTAATTCTTCGCTCGATTAAACCTGAAGATGAAATGTTATGGCTTGAAATGTTTAGAAACTTTTCAGAAAAATCTGTTTGGAATAGGTTCTTTAACGTAATTAAGGAAACACCCCACGAAGTTAGGTTACGATATTGTGACATTAATTATGATAACGAAATTGCTATTGTAGCAGAGCTTCAAAAAGAAAAGAAGATGTTGGGGGTAGTTAGATTCACTGTCGATGCCGACGGGAAAAGTGGTGAGTTAGCATTTATTGTTGTCGACCGTTGGCAAGGTCTGGGATTAGGTACAATGATGGTCGAGCATATGATAAACATCTGTAGAGATAAGAAAATTGAAACCATTTACTCATTTATGTTACCCAATAATTATAATGGAATTAAGTTTTTGAAAAAAATGGGTTTCAAAATAGAATATTTAGGTGATGGAGACATAAAAGGTGTCCTTAATCTCAAGTAGAATACGAAAATTATTGATAGAATAAAAGATAGACAAAAAAAATAAACGCGAGAACGGACTTGTGATAAGGTCCAAAAAATTTATCTAAACTTCAAAGTTAATATTAATTGATTATTTATGACAGAAATTACTAGGTTAAAAGGAAAAATGGTAATTACCAAAGACGCTTTTAACGTCGGTGAAATCACAGAAGCTGAAATGGATAATAATTGGAAAATAACTCATTTACAGATTAAATTAACTAAAGAGGCAACAAAAGAACTGGAACTGAAAAAACCGTATCTTGGTCATGTTACAATCTGCCTCCCAGTAGAGTACGTTAGATCGATTGGTGATGTAATTTCTCTCAAAAGAAACAGAAATGAACTAAAAGAAATCCCTGAATGCAAAATCGACTAAAACCTAGCTTCTGGACTAAAAAAGATAGAAAGAAAAAAAGGAGGTGAAAAAAAATTAACGGTGTAGACATAATAAACGCGGACCTTTATGTTGAAGATACCATAATCGGAAAAATCAAAGGTGTAATAATAGACCCTGAAAAATGGGCTTTAACCCACCTAGAAGTTGAATTAACCAAAGAGGCAGCAAATGAAATACTTGGAGCAAAGAACGCAACTAGAAATCGGTTAGCTATTACAGCCTTACTGAAAGGAAAAGCTTGCTGTACAGAAAAAGGTGTAATAATCAAAGTCTCTATGAAGCAATTACCGATATATCTTAGGCCCACATAGAAAACAACATATTCAGATAACATCTCGTAATGTGAAGCTTTTTTCCGCCTCTTTTTTGGTTGATAATCGCAGTTCTTTGAAATTTTTTATTCTTAATAGAATAATATCATCAATAAAATATTAATAACATTTTACACATATTATTTCAAAGGAGGGAGGTATATGTCCTCTAGTAAAAATATAGAGGAAATAAAAAGTCAAATTGATTTGATGGAGAAAGAAATCCTATATTTTAAAGGAAAAAAAAGAGAAAATGCTAAGAAAGCATACTACAGGTTATTGCATTTGTGCGGTAATTCTTGTTCAATAGATGAACCAATTTTTCTTCTCAGATCAGAATAAGCTCATAAATTGTTTAATGGTGAATACATTTTTGATTAAGAATATTCTTGTGGCAATTGATGGATCTAAATCAGCAGATAGGGCATTGGATTTCGCTCTTGATTTAGCTACAAAGTATTCAGCAAAAATTGTTTTAATAAGCGTATTTGAACCGCTATCGGTTTCAATGATAACTTTAGGAATTGGTTTATCTCCGGTGAATCTAGCTGGACATATTGATGGACTTATGGATTTTAGAAAAAAAATTCTCTTAAATGCACTAAAGAAAGCAAGGAACACAAACAGTGAATTGGTAGTTACAAAAATATTGGCTGAAGGAAGACCATCAGATAAAATTGTTGAAACCGCTAAGGAACAACAATGTGATCTTATTGTTATTGGAAGCCGAGGGTTAGGTGGAATAAAAGAATTTTTCTTAGGAAGCGTCAGTGACAGGGTAGCTGATCATGCTCATTGTCCAGTATTAATAATAAAATAGTAAACCCCTTTACCAATCAACAAAACTAGTGTCTAATATGATAAACTGTAATCCTAATAAAGTTCAATTATTATATTTAATTATTTAATATAATAACTTAATTAATCGTTCAGCAAAACTCTCAGAAAAAACTCTTTCGTAGTTAAAACTGCTAATTGAACTCAGATAGCATACCTTTTTTATGTTATGCGCCTTTTTTAAGCCAAGAATGGTACTGGTTTTTAGACTCCTCGGGGAAATATTCATGGGTTCTATCTTCTTTTTCATTCATTGGTTTATTACACCACGGACAGTCCCCAGGCAGTTCCGCACCCAAGTCCCACTGCATTTGAGTAAGACTCACATTTCGCTTACATGTAGGGCATATTCTATTTACCAAAGATCCATACTCCTTTGAATTTGAATATAGAGGCAAACCAACCTATTTTGTTATACCTCTATTGTATGTCGTAATTGAAAGTAATCTAATGAAATATTAAATCATTTTTTTCTAGTTGCTGACGAAGATTTTCAACCGCTTTGTAAACAGTCTCTTCTTTTGTAGCACCTGTACAAACAAGTTTCCCCGAGGCAAACAAAAGAATCACAACTTTTGGATCATCCATTCTGTAAATTAAACCAGGAAACTGTTCAGGTTCATACATTACTTTATTTAGAAAACATACAGTTTCTTCCAACTCTATTTTCCCCATAAGATTTGCCGAAGCAACAATGTTTACGATTTTAATTTCAGGTTTTCCAGGGATGATTATGCCATTCTGCTTTAGTTCCTTTATAACCTTATTAACTGCTCTCTTTGCCTCTTTCTCAGATTTTGCTCCAGTGCAAACCATCTTCCCAGTACGGAAAATGAGGATAGCAGTCTTAGGTTTTTTTAATCTGAAAACTAATCCAGGAAAGGTTTCAGGACGATACTCAACTAAGGGATTTCCCCTAACAATTGCATTAAGATCGAACTTTTGATTTAACGTAATAGATGCCACAACATTTTGGATCTTTATAGAAGCATCAAAAACAGGTAAAGATTCAATTTGTGGTTGGGAGTCTTTAACATCTCTCTTAATCCAAGATTGAGACTGTCTACTTAAGGGTATATTGCTTAATTCCATAATTTTCACTTATTATTTTTTAGTAGAATGGTCGAAGAAAAAGGCAAAAATGCAAACTTTTACCAATATTCAGTACAAGAATCCTACAAGATAATATAATAGATGCGCACCATATTAAGGTGCTGTAAAACAACACAAACATTCAGGATCATGACATTTAGGTTTTGTCTTGTAAGATATCGGCTGCTTTTGTCTAGAAAAAAAATTTAATACAATAGATACATCAAGAAAATACAAAATGCAAAAGTGAGAGCTAGACATTTTAAGGTTGAAAATTATTAATGTTAAAACCATAGAGGAAGATATTGTGATAGTTAAGAAATATCTCATTAATGTTGATTTTCCAAATGCACGAGTTCATCTTAATCCGAATTTTTTCGGTGGTATGTGGTGCAAACTTGATGAAGATACAAAAATGGAGAATAGGGGAAAAGTTTACGCCACAACTCAAGAAGTTCGTAATTATTTGAATAATAAAAAAATTTTGTATTTCAAGGGAAAAGAAGTGAAAAATCTGTCAATATGTCTCAACTGTTCTCGACGAAAACCACAAAGCGGTTATTGGGACATTTAAATTCTAAAAAAATTTAATAATAAAACAAAAAATCACTAGAACAAAGAAGTGCTTTTCCTTTCGTTACATAAAATCATTCCTTAATCATCAAAGCGTATCTTGAAAAAGGCAAATACAATCCATCACTAATCTTAGCATATAAAATAGCCCAAGCTCTTAAAACCACAATTGATGATCTGTTTATTTTCAAAGACTAACAACTTAAAAATTTCAAGATGAAAAGGGACATATTTGGTAGATATATATTCTTTATAAAAGAACGTGAATTACCAAATACAACATCATTTATTGCAATGCAACATGTTAATTTTTTAAATCATCAGTTAATCATTAAGGAGAATTCTGTAAACAAAGTATATAGAACACACGATCTACAAACAATTCTGCCCGAGTTGGAGGGCAAGCATAGGCAGAATGACAAGACCCAGTTGATCACTAAAGTATTAGTCATGGTCTCTCTCAGGAGATTGAATCAAATGAGACGAACCGAGGGTAAAGGCTCGGTGATTATCTGGATTCTGTTAGTTTAACTTGGCTTTGGCTTAGACAAGCTAACAGTAGTTGACCAGTAGTTGATCCAATTTGATCCGTTCATGCGATCACATCAACTGAATTGGATCTTCTGGCAGCCGCTGATTAAGTTTTGTTCAACTGTTTAAGCTTCTGTCCTTCTCGGGCATTATTTCTGAATCTACGAAAGATACAAAAAAACTCAAGCTAACTTAAAACATCAAAAAAAAGGTCTCGACCAGAACCAAAAAACCTGCAACGTCAGATCAAGTTTTAAACGAAAAACATCACGGGTCTAACACTTTTACGAATTTTTGTTTTTTTGAAGCCCATGGAGTAGTTTTTTTCCTAAAAGTTTCGACTAGTCCTGTATTCTTAAGTTTTGGAATTGAACCTAACATTCTCATAGGTATATTGGAAATCTGAACTTCACCCTGTACTTTTATGAAATCCAATACTTTACTTTCAAATTCAGTTAAATTTGACATCTAATTTCCTCTCATCGAATAAAAACCAAATAATATCAAGGGGAAGGTACGTATTAAATCAATTCTTTAATTTTCAAGAACCCAATTTTTGGAATAACTTTAAACATTAAAGCGAATTTATTCTTTCTCCAAATAGATTGATTGTGTTGGAAATGGCATCACAATACCTTCTTTTTCAAAAGCTTCCAAAATTCCAAAGTTGATCTCTTGTCTAGCATTCATATATTTTGTATAGTCAGATGTCTTTACGTAATAAACCACCTCAAAGTTTAGACTAAAATCTCCAAATTCAATAAAATGGACTCTAGCAAACTCTACCAATTTAACGCCAGTGATTATTTTTTCAATCATTAGCGGGATTTTCTTCATCTTATCTAGAGGCGTATTGGCAGCTACACCAAACTTGAAAATAACTCTTCTTTTACTTAATTTTTTAAAATTCTGAATGCTTTTGGTAGTAAGTTCTCTATTTGATACTACCAATTCCTCTCCCTGAACCAACTGCAAACGTGTAGATCTAATGCCTATTTTTTTAACTGTTCCTGAATAACCGTCTACTGCAATCAGGTCACCAACTTCAAAAGGTCTGTCAAAATAGATTAGAAATGCACTAAAAGCATCACCCAAAATGTTTTGCAATGCTAACGCTATGGCAATTCCCCCCACACCAAGTCCTACTACAATTCCAGAAAGATCTACGTTAAATACGGCTAAAATTGCAAAAAGCGCAAATAGATATACAGTTGCCCGAATTACCTGTTTTAATATCGCTAGAAGGTGTTCACTCATTCTTTTTTCGCGTTTTGCATGTTCTACAAACCAATTGATTAGAACATTAAGAATTCTAATGATTATGAAGGTTGCAACTAGTATTTGAGCAACTGAAAAAATTTTTGAAAGAGTTCCAGAGTAAGGATTTAGAAAAGAAAGAGGGTCCAAACCATAATGCAAACCTAATAGTAATGAAAGAAGGATAATTGGAGCTTTAATATTACGCAGAATTTCATCGTCTACCTTGGTTTCTGTTTCTTTTGCCCAATGTATAAGATATTTTTTGAAAATTGAGTAGACTATCCATCCGATAATAATTGCCAAGGAAAAAATAATTAGTGAACTGGCTACCTCACTTTCAAGTTGACCAATATTTATGTGATTTCGTAACAATTCTGGTAAAGGTGATGCCAAATTATTAAACCTCGGTCGGGCAACAATAAATAATCAATTTATATAAAAAGTTGTTCTGTCAGAAAGTTTTGTTAAAACCTATCAATTGTTTTGTTAATAGCTACTGAAACTCGATCTCCAACCTTAAAGTCACATTTCTCATATTCATCTAAAGTAATCTTAATTACTGTAGCAAAACTACCCATCATCTGCTTGGAAAGTACATTTCCAAAATTTTTCATCATATCATTCATTGACGTAAAAGTCACCATTGCTGGATTGTCCATTTTCTTTTGAGGCCCACGAACATCTGATGGATCCTTTAACGTAATCATAATCGAGGGCGATCCATCAGGAGAGGCACTAATTTCAGTGATCACATATTCTTTAATCAAGCTCATTCTTCAAATCTCAAGAATACCACTGTAATGTCATTTTTATTTTTTCTGTTTACAAGATATCTATTAATTAAAAAAGTATGGAACGCTATTTTAAGAAATCCGCAGACACTTAGAGAAGTTTTTATACCGCAAAAATTATTGTTACTAATGGTGAAATTATATGTCTTATTCTACAGCAGATATGGGTGATACACTCATAAAATTGATTGACAAATTGGCAGGAAAAGGTTCAGATATCAAACTTAGTTTCCAAGACCTAACTTTGGATATTGGAATGTTAAAAGCCAAAATCAATGGCTCAATTGTCTTAGATGTTGAATACGTCGCAGAAAAAAAGTGACCAAACCCAAAACGGTGCAAATTTGCAGACAGTAACTCTCCTAACTCAAATACTAAAATCTGGAGAAATCAAAGTATCTGCAAATAACCAAAACCTTATTCAACTAACAATTAAAGACAAACAAATAGATTTAAACATAATCGATAACAAATTCCTAAAAGATCTGTTAAAAGGTAATACAAAATCTGCATCTTTTTTAGAACTGCTAAAACAGTTAAGGACTTTTGCTGAAGAATTAAAAAACGATGGAGTAACAATAACGGTATCCTACAAAGGCGAAACAATGCTTACTATAGGATCCAACGCAAAGGCCCACTTTTCTCAACTGATGACTAAAACAAAAAGAGTCGAAATTAATAACCTACGAAAACTAATTCAGATTGCTCTGTCATAACAAAAACAATTTTTGACTCAAATAAGTTAAGGTATTAAGAGGCATTTATCCCTGAAATCTTTATTTGAGTATCCAAAGCATGTTGGTTTTATCTGTAGTCAATGCGGTCGATGTTGTGGTGACACCAAAGAGAAGGATAGACATGTTCTTCTTTTAAGAACGGATGCTGATCGCATATCAGAAGAAACTTTCCTTGAAATCCACAAGTTTGCAGAGAATGTTTCGGGTTTTGAATTGTACATTTACGAAATGAAAAAGGGTAAAGATGGAAAATGCTTCTTTTTAATAAACAATCAATGTTCCATATATAAATTTAGACCGTTAATCTGTAGATTCTATCCGTTCCAACTTAAAAATCTTGGAAATAGCAGATACTCTTTTTCGTATACAAATAATTGCCCAGGTATTGGAAAGGGGCCTCAACATAATATAAGATTCTTTGAAAGTCTTTTCAAAATATTTACGAATACAATGGAAGAAAATGTTAGTGAATCCATTTGTTAGGTTTGAATATTGTAGATAACTAAGAGCAATAGATAAAGAAGAACAACAGTAGAGTAATTGACAATTTACGTTAACTGATGATGTGTCAGATAATGGGCGTTAATTTGATTGGGAAACTCAATTTTTCTGGAACGAAATAATCACACATACTCTAGCAGAAATTATACATTGTATTTTGATCTAACATGATTTTGTAAAAGGTATAAGATAATAACAATACTAAATGGAATTTCCCCAATTGCTGCTAATTTAGGAATTCCTAAAACATTTACCAAGTTGAATACAGTAAGAGTGTCTGCTAAAATCACAAAAAAAGAAACTGCCACAGTTCCTACCCATCCGAAACGCCGAATTGTCCAAATCATGTAAGTGAAAAAGAAAGTCAAACACCCATAAACCAAAGTATAAGCACTATAGACTATTGGAGTTCCTGAGTAAGAAACAACTGAAAAACTTCCTGAAAGCATAAGTAATCCAAAAAACATGTGAATAAGTCCAACAATGAATTGGACAATCACAAGAAATGTTACACCCAGATACCGTCCTCTAAAGGTAATATCAGTCTTTTTTATGCTCATGAATATTATTTGGGCAAAAGTCCTATTTTTCTGTTTCATAAAATATCCTAATCTAATAGCTGAAATACTCAACCTCGTAAAAAGTAATAAGTAACCAAAAAGATGTTACCAAATATATCCATTTTATTCTATTTTGTTTTTTGAAAGCATTATTGTTTTTCAAGGACCAGTTTAATGAATTCCATGGGCATCATAGATTTTTTAGCAATTTCTTCAACACTAAGATCTTGATTGTATAATCTAAGAACAACATTTTCCATTGATTCCGCAAATTCAATAATATGATCGTCGGGATCATAAACTCTAAAAGCCCTTTGTCCCCAAGAATGCTCCATTATTGAATGGATAAACCTAACTTTGACAGTCAAATTTTTATACAAATCATCCAAATTCTCTGTTTCAAAATAGAGTTCAACGTTGTTGGTTCCAACTTTAATCTCAGGCTTTTTTTCTTGAAAAATTAAATTTAACGCATAATCTTTTTCCCATATAGCTAAACCACCCTCAAAACTCACGTTTCTTCCAAAATCCATTACAATTTTTTGACCAAGAACAGTATTGTAGAACTGCTTTGATTTCTCAATATCTTTAACTAACAAAACACAACTACGGTAAACTGGATTTCTTTCTTCCAATTATTTCACCTTAAATTTACATATAAAGAACTTGTAAATAAAAACGAAACTCAAAACATTAGTCCATTCCATAAAGGAGTGTGATGGCTATTCATGATTTCGTAACTTTCAAAATATAATTTGTGTAATTAATTCTGTCCTTTTAGGTATAAGTGGAGATACATAGGAATTTATGTTTTAGATTCTTAAATTGAAAAAAATAAGTCACATTTATATTGGATTAAACACAGGATCAGATCGGGAGAAAAATGCAGACTATAAAGGTTCAAGGTAAGAACAACAATCATAAAGTTTTGCTGTATGCAATTAGCACCTGTCCTTGGTGTAATAAAGAAAAGCAACTTCTTAGAGATAACAACATTAAATTTGAGTATGTTGATGTAGACTTATGCAATGATGAGGATTACGAAGAAATCAGAAAAATCATTCTTGGTTATGGAGGTCGTTTCAGCTTTCCTGCAATAATTATAGATAACCAAATCCTAATAAACGGTTTTAAGGAAGATGAAATTAAAAAATCTTTAGAAATTTGAGTCTAACATCATTTTTCTTTACTTTTTTGATTAGAAAAAAAGAAAAGATGTTAAGATTTCGTTTTACCTTTTTACAGTAAAAGCGATTTTAACGTCTACATTATACTCTACAATTTTGTTATCGACGACTTTGGCTGTACATCGCTTAACATGAACACCTTTTATGTTCTTAATAGTTTTACCTGCTTCGGTCACAGCATTCTGAGCGGCTTCACTCCAGCTATTTGGCGAAGATCCTATCAATTCAATTATCTTTATAACTGTCAATACATTCACCTCGCAATATACTCTATCCATTTATTGCTTAATAATTTTTAATTAATTTAACAATGACTTCACTGTTAATAGCATGTTTTTTATCATTGTGAATTCGTCTATTTCAGAGCTTTTTTTACTTTCTTTACTCCTTTTTTCCCAGCATCAGATCCTTCTTTTACAGCCTTCTTACTCACATCAACACCTTTCTTTCCACCATCTTTGCCTGCTTTAACCACTTTTTTTCCCGTTTTCTTTCCTGCTTTAACTGTTTTTTTTGCAGTATCCTCAGTTTTTTCTTTCAATTTCTTAAACACTTTATCACCCACAGGTACACAAAATCTTCAATTTACTAGATTATTTTTTCTTTGCATACCAAAGAATTTTCGAATGTTTAACATCACTTTTTGAAGGTTTGTAATTCTCTGTTCCCTTAAAACTCGCATAAACCTGTATCTTATCGTCCCAAAAGTCCTTCTGTTTAGCAGTCCAATTAATTGCAAATGTCCCATCATTATTTGTAGCGCCAGAAACCAAAAGATCATCTCTTAGAAATGAACGATCTCTTTCATAAATATAAATTTCAGCACATCCTATACCTTCAATTGTCTCATGTACCGTCAATTTTCCTCTAAAAGTCACTGTCGAACCAGAATCCACAGAAGCAGGGACGGAATCTAACAATAAAACAGTATCATTAACACCAGCAGCGGGTTCTTTGCAGACTTCTTCAACACCTTCAGTTTCTTGCTCTTTTTTAACTGCTTGGGTTACTTGAGTTATAGTTAAATCCTCGATTTCTGCATCGCAACTATTTTGAACTGCTTCAATGCCATGCAAAACACCCTGCTTGGTTTCATAAGCTTCGCTTGCAGCAATTATTTCTCCATTAGATGCCTTCAAATGAAATCTAAACTCTGAATTAATATCAGTGAAAACTTCATATTTTGGATTAGAAATTTTTTTCATATCTGTTGTTTGGTCCTCAATGTTGGATTTACAGTTGTTTTGAACTGATTTAACACCATTCATGCAACCAGCTTTGCTCTCATAAGCTTCGCTAACAGCAACAATCTTGTTATTTGCTGCACGAAGACGAAATCTGTATTTTCCGGCCATATCTTTATAGACTTGATATTTAGCTTTCAAACTATTCACCTTAAAATTACACTAAAATAGAATTGCTTTCGATTAATATTTAATGATTAAGTATACATTGTATTACATTGTCTTACACGAAACTGTTCTTTTTTCTAATTTTATCGCTTTTTATTAAAAAAGGTGTGAAGGGGTTATTTTATTCCCCATTTTTTGGTGATCTTTATTAGTATGAAGATTACGAAAGCTACGATGATGAAGGTTATAAGTGCCACTAGAAAGTTTCCCACTCCGAATTCTTGATTTGCAACAGGAATAATTAGTGTTGACAAGTTATCCATACCGGGTAATAGTAAGCCTATAATTGGCATTACCAAGTCTGAAACTAGTGATTGGACTAGCAGACCAAGATATATACCCAAAATGAAGGCAACTGCAAGACCCATAACCTTGTAATTTTCTATGAATGTTTTGAATTCATTCCAAAGTCCCTGAGGTGCCGGAGGTGGTGGTGCTGGTTTAGCCGCTAAGAGTTCGCGTATTTGTTTAAGCTCTTCGAGCATTTTGTCGTCTGTTGTCATGTTTCTTCAACAAAGAATACTATTAGACAACGATTTGTGTTTAAGATTTTCTATGACAAAACAAAAAAAGAAAAAAATGGTGTTTGTTAAAGCGTTTTTTTAGACTTTAACAATTTCTGCTATTGGAGCATTCTTTTTTACTGACGCGATCCCGTTCTTGCATGAAGCTTCAGATTCATAAGCTTCGCTTGTTGCGATAATTTCGCCGTTCGGTGCTTTAAGTCTCCATCTACATTTGCCCGCAGCATCAGTATACATCTCAAATTTTGCTGGCATAATATTCACCTATTAAGAAATAATTTTATTATAATAAGAACTTTTCTAACAAATTTAGCTTGGCAAGTGTATGTGTGTTCTACAGGTATACGAATTCGAATTAAAAATTCAGAAAATATTTTAGCTCCAAATTTCACTTAATATTAAAATGAAACCCGACCAAACTTTCAGGCAGATGCTAAAAAATAAAGAGTTCACTGAGGGGGCTTTACAAAAACTCTGGAAATGGTATGACTTTTCAGAGAAAAAAGGAGTTGCAAGTTTCTAGTATTTGTTTAGTGGGATGCTTTCTCGTTTTTCTTATGCTTATTTGCAGTTAGTTTTAAAAAAATTTTTAAAGTTCCTAACATGTATATCTTTTTAAAAAAATAGTGGGATAGGAATCTCAATGTTAGAACATGAACTTCTGTCTGAAGCCTCAAAATTTTGTTTAGATAATGCCAAACAATATGTCAAGGATGCCAGAATATTATATTCTACAAAAAGTTATGGCCATGCTCTTGCTCTGACAGTCTTAAGTGACGTCGAATTAGGGAAATCAGTGATGTATCATCTTTGTGCCAAAGGAATGGTTACAGGAGAAATTCTACCTAAACAATTCGAGTCATACATTAAAGAAAAGAAGTATGATGCTCTAACATCAGAAACATGGTGGGTAGGATTAGTATTAGCTTCAAATGTTGAAGATTTAGTTCCAAATATTTTTACATTTTGTGACTATTCTGGAAAAATCTCAACCGATAAAAACAGGTCTGAGTTGTCAAACGAAGTAAAAAAGCAGATGGCGAAATTAATTGAAAAAATAAAGCCTGAGAATAAGAGAATTAATGAGTTGATGGAGTTTGCATGCAAAGGCTTTTTTGTAAAGTTCAAGGTAAATGAAGAAAAAATAGTGTCACCAGCTAACGTAGACAAATCGATAGTTAAAGCAAGACTTGAAAAAGTGGAAGAGAGAATTGAAAATGGAGAACCGTTCCTTTTATTATCTTTTTCAGAAATACAGAAAAAAATTGCACAAGGGCTTTTAAAACAAGCTTTTGAAAGCATAATTCCAATTCATTCAGAAATAACTCAATTAATTATGCCGCTAAAAAATTGCTAAGAGAATACTTGTAAATATTTAGTGAATAAAGTTCATGTTCAAAAAAACGTCTCACCATAATGGTGCATAATAAAAGCAAAAAATGAAAATGTTTTTTTGATTAATTTTTTTTTCGTTTCGATTCAAGTCTCAGCAATGTCGCTATATGATAATACTTCAAGGTTACATGAAGGTATATCCAGTTGCCTCATTAGTTTTTCTAGAATCTGATGATCATTTTGAGTTGTGTGTAAATAATTGTTGGTTTGTCTTTCGAATTCAATAAATTTGCCGAGTTTCTTTACAGTATCCAGATGAATTTGTGTTCCTTTATAGGTAAAGATTTCTCTGACTTTTTCTATTACTCTAAGAGGAGTTAATATCTGCTTAAGAATCATTTTCAAGTCGTCTGCTTGTTGGATTCTCAAAATAAAGGCATCATCGTTTTTTGGTCCGGAAATGTCCTCGCGTTCATAATAAATCAGCTCTGTAGTAATACTATCCTTCACTTCCCGAAGTTTCAATCGTCCTTCAGGCACACAAAAGTATAGATCGGTTTGTTGAAAGGTTCCAATATATTCGGCTCCCATTGTAGACAACTTTTTTCTCAAAACTTCGTGATCATCTACTCTTGCCTTTAATTCCACCATCTTGTGACTAAAACCTTGACGCGTTTCAATCTTCAATTAATAATCAGCTCTTTCAAAAGAATCGTAACAATGACTATTTTATTTTTCTATAATTAAAATAAAAATAGGAAAAGATCGGAAATTTAATGACCGATAGATATCTTCTTCAAGTATGTTAATTTCTATGTAGAACCATCTTTGAAATTTTATTTCGTATTTATAGTAAGGTTAATAGGTGTGCTTTTCATCTAGCATGCTGTCCATTAATAATTAGGAGAATCAATAGGTTGCCCAAATTTAGGCAGACACAAGACATAGTAAAACTAATGTCAAACAAAGAAGATGTTAGAGACATCGGCATAATTGCCCACATCGACCATGGCAAAACAACCATGTCAGACTCCCTTCTAGCAGAAGCAGGTCTCCTGTCACCGAAGATCGCAGGAGCCGCAAGAGCCCTTGACTATCTTGAGGAGGAACAGAAACGTGGAATCACAATCAAAACCGCGAACATTTCCCTTCTCCATGAGATTGGAAAAACATCTCATGTAGTTAACCTCATAGACACTCCTGGACACGTAGACTTCACAGGTAAAGTAACACGTGCCCTAAGAGCCATCGACGGCGCAGTAGTAGTAGTAGACGCCGTTGAAGAGGTTATGGTTCAGACAGAAACCGTTACTCGTCAAGCACTTAACGAACGGGTAAAACCTGTTTTGTTCATCAATAAAGTTGACAGACTAATCAAAGAATTGAAGCTTAATGCAGAGCAGATGCAAACAAAACTGCTTAGGATAATACGAGATTTTAACAATCTAATTTCGATATACGGAGAAAAAGACCAAAAAACACAATGGAAAGTTGATCTAACTAAAGGAACAGTAGCTTTTGGTTCTGCACTACATAAATGGGGTTTCACACTTGATAGTGCAAAGGAGAAGGGAATAAAATTCAGCGACGTAGTAGATGCTTATCAAAACGGTACAGAAGAACAACTTGCAGAAACTGTTCCACTTCACGCTGCAATATTAGATATGGCAGTTTTGAATCTTCCAAACCCTATTGATGCACAAAAGTATCGTGTCCCGAAAGTCTGGAAAGGAGAAGCCGATTCAGTTGTCGGAAAAGCTATGGCTAACTGTGACGAGAATGGCCCCACCGTTATATGTTTGACGTCAGCAATGATGGATCCTCATGCGGGACTAGTTGCCACTGGCCGGGTCTTTTCAGGATGCATTAACGAAGGCGATCGCATTTATTTGGTTGGCGCCAAGAAAGATTACCGTGTTCAACAAGTATCGATGTATATGGGTGCATACAGAGAGGTTGTTGGCAAAATAGGCGCCGGAAATATAGCTGCATTATTGGGGATGGATCTTGCCCGAGCAGGAGAAACCCTCATCAGCAACGAACACAAAGAAGGAATGATTCCATTCGAAAACATACAATATGTTTCAGAGCCTGTAATCACTATTGCAATTGAACCTAAACATCCTAGGGAGCTGCCACGTCTTATTGAATTGATGGACCGTTTATCTATTGACGATCCAAACTTGGTAACCAAAATCAACAAAGAAACTGGTGAATACCTTCTCAGCGGAATGGGTGAACTCCACCTAGAGATAGCTGTTAAGTTTCTCAAAGAATATGGTGGAGGACTCGAGCTTCTGACTTCACAACCATTAGTAGTCTACAGAGAAACTGCAGCAGGACAAGGTGTAGTAGCGATGGCAAAAAGCCCCAACAAACACAGCAGATTCTGGATTCAAGTGGAACCTCTTGAGCAAAATGTTATTGATTTGATGGAAAAAGGTGCCCTTTTTGAAGCAATGGGGGCGAAACGTATTGGTAGCACTTTACGAGAAGAAGCAGGATGGTCTGCACAAGAAGCGAAAAACGTGTGGGCTCTAGAAGAACATCGTAACATTCTAGTGGACTTAACAAAAGGTGTTCAATACCTTAGGGAAGTTAAAGAAACAGTCAATTCAGGTTTCAGGTGGGCAGCAAAAAACGGTCCTCTTTCGGATGAGCCAATGCGAGGACTTAAAGTATCGCTCCTAGATGCAAAACTGCACGAAGACCCAGTACACAGAGGACCAGCTCAGATTATGCCAGCAATGAAAAGAGCATTCTGGGGTTCTTTCCTTACAGCGAAACCAACTCTTATTGAACCCATCTACAAAGTCGGAGTTTCAGTTCCTCAACAATTCGTTGGAGAAGTAACAGGATTAATAAGTCGCAAGAGAGGCAGAGTAATTGCTTCAGAGCAAAAGGGACCAATAACTATGGTTACAGGATACATTCCTGTCTCTGAGACTTTTGGGCTATCTGCAGATATGAGGTCTGCGACTTCTGGTCACGCCTTCTGGCAGACACAGTTCGACCATTGGGAAAAAGTTCCAGAAAGCATAGCAATTGAAGTCATAGCTGGAATACGCAAGAGAAGGGGACTGCCTGAAGAAATACCTAAAGCCAACAAGTTCATCGACGAAGCATAAAACCGACTAATAAACCCAAATAGACATTTAGCAAAATCTGCTAGATGTCTATTTTCAACATTTTCTTTTTGTATAAGATAACGGTTAGTCTGTACTGTTGGAAGCCAGTTTATGTTGCTTACTGTTTTTGATCCATGGAAATCCGAATTGTGTACATGCCCACCAAAAATGACATTTAATCCATACACAGGCTGCGATCATGGTTGTCTTTACTGCTATGCTTCATCGTATATACCACAATTCCATGATTGTAGACCCAAAAAGAACCTACTTTCCAGATTAAAAAGAGAAGCAGCACGGTTGGATGGTGAGTTAATTTCTATCTCTAATTCTTCTGATCCTTATCCGCAACTAGAACAAAAGACAGAACTAACCCGCAAGTGTTTGAGGATACTCGCAGAAAATCGTTGCAGGCTTCAGATAATCACAAAATCTGATATGGTAGTCCGTGACATTGACATCTTAAAGCAAGTCCCATGCGTAGTTTCCATTACTGTGCTCACCACGGATGATAGACTTTCACTTAAGCTTGAGCCTGGTGCTCCAGTCTCTTCTAGACGACTTAAAGCAATAGAAACTCTGGTCAACGAAGATATTCCCACTACCGTAAGAATTGACCCTGTTATTCCTTTGGTAAATGACGATTTAGCTCTACTCGTGGAAAATGTTGCAAGTTTAGGTGTCAAACATATTACTTGTTCAACCTATAAGGTGAAACCAGATAATTGGGCAAGGTTCAGTCAGAAATTTCCTGATGTTGCAGAGAAACTTAAACCATTATATTTTAGTGAGGGAGAAAGAATCGGTCGTTCAACCTATTTATCTAGAAAAATAAGGTTGGGATTAATGAAAAAAGCTAAAGAGTTAACTGAAAAACATAATTTAAAGTTTGGATGCTGCAGAGAGGGATTTCAATTGAATTCCGCTGCGTGCGATGGATCTTGGGTAATCCCAAAGCATGAATAGAGGAAAAAAAGGTCTATTTTGAGCAAATTTATTGGTTATGTGAGTGGTAAAGAGAACGATGAGGATTTGATTTTACAAATCCAGACTCAGGATCATCTCTTTAAAAAGTAGAGGAATCCCGAGCAATGGAAGTGATAAAGCCCACAAGTCTAAGTTATGCCCAAGAAACCAAGCGTACCAGCCACCGTCCCATATTTCCAGTTTTCCAAAATAAATCCAGTTCAAGTAGTTCCAAAGGAAATAAAATCCGGCAACTACAATTATCAACCCAACAGTTTTTAATTTCAACATTTCAAGTTTTTCTGTTCCAATGGATTTCTTTGAAAAATATGCGGTAAATAGTCCTAATGCTAACAAGCCAAATACTGTAAAGATAAAACTGATCATGTTTTGTGGATAAACTGTTAGGTATTCAGTTCCCTTCAATGTTATTGCATAATTCCACACACCTGCATTGTTTAGCCACCATACAAAAATGAAACATGTTCCAGAGATTAGACTCCATTTGATTGCTCCTTTTTGTGATTTGGTTGGACTCAAGTTAGAAACTACTTTGAACAAAGATAGGGGGAGAGCTATGGCTTCAAACAAACAAGGTATACCTGTTGATATCACGAAACTTGGGATAAAAGGTCCTGTTGCATTTCCAAGAAGTTCGTCCACAATTGGTGTGAAACCCCAGATTCCTGAAGTAATAAAAGTGAACCAGTAAATCGCTTCCATGACCAATATGACCTTTAGTAGTTTAAGGGTTGTTGGCGTTGAAAGACCCTTTTTTATAAAATAATAAACAATGGATATGGCTGCTATTAGGCTACCTAAAAATCTGGAGACTAATCCTATAGCCGAAGAAATGTCAGTAACAAAAATCCAAAATCTTATTGAACTTCCTTCAGGAAAATATTCCCATTCGCCCCACCATTCCATAGTCAGTAAACCATGTAATGTAAACATGAAAAAAACTATAGTAACAATGAGTAAACCAACTTTTAGTGGCGAATAAAAACTGTGTTGTGTTGAAATTTTTGCCAACATCCATTTAGTAGCAATTCTTGTTTTTTATTATATTATATTTGTGGTTAAAGGAATAATACGAGTATAAATAACAAAAAAAGGGATTTGTTTCCTTGAGTTATGGGATTACTGGTTAGTCTTAAATATAAAATAATTTACTATTTAATTAATTTAAACACAGAAGTGAATCAAATTGGAATTAAGTAACAAACAAACCCGAATTTTTTTGTTTGTGGGTCAAGGTGTAGGTGCAATATTTTGTGGAATTTTCTTAGCAGCTTACTTTGGTGGTCTACCCTCTACTAATACGCTTAATTCGGAACCGACATTTATTTTTTCACAGTCAGTAATTGGTGCAATATTAATTGCATTTATTTTTTTGGCAATCATTATTGCTTTTACGTTTAAGCAGAAGAATTGAGAGCCTGTAGCTGACGAGATGTTTTATGAGAAGCAAAGGCTAGCGATTACTATTCGATAAAAATGCAACTCATAAGAAATATCTTGAAATAAAAGATTCTGCACTCTAGCTTATTGCTAAGCTTTCATCTGCGTAGAGATCTGTTATTTTAAGTTTTTACTCCCAAAAAAAGGGAGGGAAATTTTTGGTTTATTTCTTTCCTCGTAAGTACCAAGAAGCTTACTAAGGCAATGACGATAGCTATGATGACTGCAACCAATATGATTAGTTCCATGTTGGTGTATTCAGGTGCTTCATATACTGGATATTCTGGAAGTTGTGCTGTAATTTCTTGGGCAAGTTCGTTTGCTGTAATATCTTCTGGCAGATTAGCTATAACAGCTTGGGCTACTTCTTGAGCTGTAACGCCTTGAGGATATGGTGGAATCGTTACTGTTGGATAAGGTGCTGGTGCTGGATCAACACTTATGTGTGTTTCTGTTGTCGAACCATAGTAACTACCGGTACCAAGGAATGTTACAATAATCGTGTATATTCCTTGCATTTGAGGTATAAACGAATATGAGTATTTGCCAAATGAATCTGTTTGAGCTGTGCCAATCCATGCGAATTCGCCTGCAGGATTAATTGTTTGGATTCTTACATCAACGCCAACTGTGTTCATTGGTTTTTCGAACTGTTTATAGACATATAGCATCCATTCGCTCATTGATTCGTCTGCTGCTACTGGAACACCATTTGGGAATCGTAGCATTAAGCTTATCAGATTGTGTTCCCGGTGATACGTCAGTTACTGTACCTGCTACTGTAACGCTTCTTCCTTGAGGTACACCCATCAAAGTTGATTCAACTGTTATTGCGCTTGGTCCTTTGCCTACAGCATAAAGACGGTTGTCGTACGTGTCCATTTCCACCATTATGCTGTCGCCGATTATTGCTCGTCCTCCCCAACGGGTTGAACGGAACAAACCTTCAGCTTTCCATATCACGTCACCGGTTGTTGCGTTAAGACATAAGAATGGTGCACCACGCGGCATAGGTTCAATAGCAGAGTGTTCCATGTGAGCTGTGTAGAGTTTACCGTCAACAATCCAATTGAAAAATTGCCACCAATTATTAGCGAACAAGTATTCTTGGTATGGGTCTTCTGCAGCGTAGCTCCAAAGTAGAGAAGCGTCAGTGATGTCGAAACAGTATATTATTCCGCCAGCTCCAGATGAGTAGAATTTACCGTCCCAAATCAGATTTGGGCGCTCTCCTAATTCTGTCCATCCATAATAGTTCATGTAATATTCTGGTTCGGTTGGACCCGACATGTATTCGCCGGTGTCAGTGCTGAATATATAGTGTTCTAGTGTGTCTTTTACCCAAAAGGCTGCAGCGCCTTCTTCTAAGCTTACTGCTTCGAATTCGATTTGCACCTGACCTTCTTCCCAGGAAGCTGGTGCAGCCCAAGTTTCACTGAACAGAATAGCTCCTTCATGTCCTGGTGCTAAGCTGATAGCCCAAGTATTGATTTCGGTTCTACTATATTGCAGACCGAATACTTTGTCGCCCCATGCCATAGCACGGAGTGAAGAACCAAAGCCTGAAACGCTACCGTAAATTTTGCTAGTGTCGAATGTAAATTCGGTTATGTAAGCACTCTGAGCTGCTCTTGTGAGGTTTCCATCTCCATCAACGGCTGCAGCGTCATAGTGTTCTGATATCGCGATCCATAGAATGAGCCTGCTGGAAGCCAACTACCGGTATTGGAGCTGGTTGTATCGTCGAAGGGTTCGACTAGATCGACCATGCTCCAGATATATCCGTTACCATTGTTGTTGAGGTTGACTCTATAGAGCCAGCCGTTTTCATCACTAAGTGTTGTACCAGAGGGCACGTTCTCTACTGTAAATTGCCAATCTCCGGTTAAGGGGTCAAATGCATACCAATCAGATCCTATAGTTACCCAGAAGTATGGATAGACGGCATGATGGTTCTGTCCAGCCCAGACCAGATTCTGACCAAAGGCTATTGTTCGGTTGTCCATAATGACTTTGCTCCATATTTCTTCACCGGTATGGACGTCTAAAGCAGTGTAAATTAGAGGTCGGTCGTTGGTACGGTGGCAGTAGATGAGTATACCATTTATGATAAGTCGATTTGTCCATTTGCCTTCATATGCATCTCCGTGACTGAATGCCCAGTATTCACCATCTCCTCCGGCAACACCTCCCATTGTAAGGGGTTTTGTCCAGAGTATGTGTGCAGAATCTGGTGCAGCTTCGTTACCAGAAAGGACTTGGGGACTTGTTAGAAGTGGCATCTAGCCAGTTTCCAGTAACGGTGTACCATTCTCTAAGCTGAGCATCTATCGGGCGAGTCCAGTATTCTTGAGGTAGGGGGTGACCAGGATAGTATGCGATTGGAGTCTTCTTGTACTACAAGTTCAAGTGGTCTCGCTATCACTTGCGAGCATAACTGTACCAATTGGTATACCTGGTGCAGTTTTTTCTGCAGGTTAGCACTTGTTCAGGGAAATGTGTCTGAAGGTGTATGTACCAACTTGAGTAGGTGTGTAGGTGCACCTGTTCCTCCTGTAGAATCGGTTTTGATGCCAGTGATCGTGTCGGTTTGACCGTCAGGTCTCACAAGCGTTATGCTAATATCAGTCCAGCCCATTTGTACTTGTGACAACTGCTGGAAGATTCCGGTGTGAAGCACAATTACTTGGTTTACACCTACTGGGTTAGGGACAAACCCATGAAAGGGTAGGTCACCTGAGTTCCCTGTGCAGCGGCACTAGGCAATGCAATAAGAGTTGCTGAAAAAGTTAGTAGTAGAATTAAAGAGATAGTAGATATTTTTGATTTATTTTTGCTTATGTTCATATTTTTCATTTTCCTAATAGTTTATAGATTCAATGTACTTGTGATCAGTAATTAAAGATTTTCCCTGTTTCGAGTATTTACAAAATACGTATTCTAAATAACAATAAATTCACAAAAAAATTAATTTAGCAACATAAACATAACGAATAATTTAGTTCAACATTCACTTTTTTGAAAAAAATGATATATAAATTAAAAAAAAGTGGATAAATTAAGAAACATTTAAAAGATTTTCATTTTTCCACTTTTTTTTAGGAAATGATCAAAAAATGGAAAAATCCCGCCTCAGGGAGATAATGGAGAAAGTATTGGCGGATAAGAATTTGATGGAAATTCAACATGTAACAAAAGCAATAAACCCAAGACAGTGGGATGCCAATCCGAATTATCTTTATCATCACCCGAAATACTCCAACCACCATCATCATTCTGAGCTGTAATTACACGTTCAATAAAAAAATCTTCAACCAGGTTCTCCTTGACCAGCAAGATACAGAAAAGCAGCAGCCTCAAGTTCAAGATCCTCCACTACAAGAGTCGTTGTTGATTAGTGCAGCATTGGCACGATAAAGATTCTTTAAAGAGCTATCAGAAAGCGGTACTTCACAACCGTTGTCTTGCATCCATATTACAGCCAGAAGTACGTGAGTTAATTCATACTCTCCAAAGTTTACGATTTTCGTTTAGTAACAGTTCGGCATAATCATCGGATATCCCGAATCGATCACAATACAGAGCAGGAACAACGAGACGATCAAGACCAACAAATCGTTCCAAGTCTCTTTGCTGAATTGGGTTATCATGATCAACGATACGACGAAACACATGCAACTGAAGCTGTTCCCCAGGAAGCTCATTTAGAATCTGATCATAGACGTTGCAGCGAATCAGCGAACTCTTCTATTCCAAAGCGACGATGAATCACATCTAACCACAATAGGGCATGAGGCTCGTTCGATAGTTCTAAGAAATCTATTGCATTTTCGATTGGTAACTCCAAATCAGGTATAGTATGCAAATATGGGGGTATTATTAACAGACTAAACAATACAATTATAAAAGCAACGAAAAGGAGAACTTTTTGTTTACTTAGTCTCATAGATGTTTCCACTTTTCATTGGTTAACATTCACTTATAACGCATGCGCGAGAAAATGAAAGCTCTAAAAAAAAGTAAATTTTTTCTTCGGCATATTGGCCTAGAAAAATATTACTTCTTAAAGTTCTTCTCTTCTGTCAACTACTTCCATTGTACCTGGACCTGTGCCTAGCAATGTAACTGGAACTTTGATTTCTTTCTCAATGTTCTCTACAAAAGCTTTCGCTTCTCTAGGAAGCTCGTCATAAGATTTAACGCCCTTACATTCAGGAAAGAGTACATCAATTTTTGTAACTGTAACTTGAGTGGCTCCATTCAACATTACAGCTCTTTTTGCTAAATCAAAATCAAAAGGTGCAGCTCTTCGTTTTCTTCCAGTGTTTGTGGCAATTTCAGCCCATCCTCTACGTTCAGCCTCTTCCCACGAAAGCTCACCATGAAGAGGACCACCACCAACACGTGTGTTATAGGCTTTGAATACTACAATAACGTCGTCAACACTTGTTGGACCAATACCAACATCTGAACAAGCAGCAGCAGCACACACGTCTTTAGAGGTACAATAAGGGTAGGTTCCATGAAAAAGCGAAAGATAAGTTCCTTGGGTGCCTTCAACCAAAACGTTCTTCCCTTCATTGATTGCAGTATTAACTTCTAGGGGAACGTCAACTAAGTATTCTTTAAGATTAGGAAATTCCTTAGCCAACTTTGCTACACGCATGACTCGATCAGAGTTACATGGACCTGACCCTGAACCAGTTGACTTAATTTTTTGTGCAAGATACCCTTTCTTGTCTGCTTCCATATGTTTAGGCTCAATAATGGCACATTGCGGATCAATTCCAACTCTGCTTTTAACGCCTAATGCATTTACTTCATTTAAGAAAATCTCAGGATTTACCAAAACTCCTGGTCCAATTAAAAGCCGACAATCTGGAGAAGTAAATGCGCTAGGTAGCATTCGTAATTTGTAGGTTTTTCCTTCGAAAACTACAGTATGGCCAGCATTAGGACCGACCCCGGCTCTTGCAGTCACTGCAGTTTTATCTTTTATGGCTAAGTATGAAATCATTTTTCCTTTTCCGGTATCCCCGAAGAATCCACAAACTAAAACAGTACAAGGCATATAATTCGCTCCAGCAGGTTCAACGTAAACTGGGTTCTTATATTTTATTGTAACAATTGTTGGTAACAAGATCGCATAGAAAAATGGGGAAATGTTTTCTCTGAAAATTTAAATGCCGTTACATAGATAAAAGACTGAAAAAGGTAGAAACCTATACGGGTTAATAAAAAAGAACGGCTTTGAAAGTGTTGGAAAATTACACTAAAGGCTATAAGCAAAATAAACAAAAAAATTGGATATTATTAAAGTTATTAAAAGTAGAGAAATTCTGTAAAAGAAAGTTTGGCAGGTTAAATGATGCTTGGAATCGAAAAAAGGTTAAGCAGATTTGCGGTTGCCTTAGGCGGGTTTCTCATATTTGTGGGAATCATAATAGTAGGTTTCTTTCTTATCGGTTTCTTGGAAGTGGTAAACTTTAGCATCATTGAAACTGAAAATATTCAAAGTCTTTTTCTAGGTTTATTGTTGGCTATCGGATTCGCTGATTTAGTGGCTGGATTAATACTATGGCGAAGGTGAAATTCGATGAATAATCGAAGAATAATCTCTGCAATAGTCGGTGTATTACAGAGCATTATTGGATTTATTTCCGTAATTTTGGCAATCCTGCTCTTTCTTAAATATTTTTGAAGTACAAATGATATTTAACATCACCCTGAACTATTACCGCTTTATCTGTTGATTATTGGTTTATTCAGCGTTTTTACCATCATAAGCGGGCTCTTTCTGATTCGAGAGTCAAGAGGATTAACCTAAAGGAGGAACAGTGCTACTTGGGTGACGAAAAAAAGTATGGTCTTTTCAGTGCAGTGATCATGGGTTTAGGCGGCGCTATTGGGTTCGAAATTTTTGCGCTACTAAATTATGCTTATTTTGATTTAGCAGGACCGAGCATGATTTCCGCCCTTTTCTTCTGTGGCATAATCAATCTAGTTACAATGTTAAGTTACAGCGAACTCAGCGCAGCACTCCCAGAGGTTGGAGGCGAGTACACGTACACCAAAGTTGCCTTTGGAGGTTTCATATCATTTATGGCAGGATGTTTAAGATGGCTCGCAAGCGTCTTCGGCGGAGCTCTTGCTGCAGTAGTTTTTGTTAACCAGCTTGGTGTGCTGTTTTCGGTATTTGCTCCTTCTATTCAGGATCTTGTTTTAGCCAATACGTCTGTAATAATAGTAATCTTAGTTGTTATTCTCATAGTCCTTGCTATTCGAGGAGTAGATGAAGCCACTACACTTATAGTTGGAGCGTTCTTGGCGATATTCATCCTTTTTCTTTTTACGAGCATAGGATATACATTAACTCCTCAAAACTTGGTACCTGAAGCCTCAGCAAATAGTCTAACGGTCTTTTTTGCGACCACCGCTTACCTTTTTCCAATGTTTGTTGGTATGAGGGCTCTTGTAGCTGGGGCGCCTCAAATAAAGAATCCAGGAAAAAATGTTCCCCGAGCTTTGTTGATTACAACTGTTTTGTTGACAGTTGTGTACTTTGCGGTTGCTTACGTGGCTGTTGGAGTGGTACCGGTTGACACTCCAAAGACTGTTGGTGATCCAGGTCTTCTTAATCTCGCAGCCTTTACGATTTTGGGTCCTGTTGGTGCTATACTTTTTGCGTTGGCGGGTATTATTGCCAGTATCTCCTCTGTTGGTACTGCAATGGGTGTCCAATCTAGCATTCTTGGAGGAATGAGCAGGGATGGATATTTGCCTAAAGGTTTGCTGAAGGCTCATAAGCGGTTTGGAACTCGGTACGTAGCAATTATTGCCAGTTCGCTTGTGGTAATATTTTTTGGCACCAGTGGAGCAGTTGAGTTCCTTGGTTATGCAGGAAGTTTTGGTTCTCTTTTGGTATTTGCTTTGGTTAACTTGTCACTTATTCGGCTCAGGAGGAAGATGCCTAGATTAGACAGACCTTTTAAAGCTCCGTTATATCCGGTTACTCCTCTTGTGGGAATAGTAATGTCAGTTTTGTTGCTTACGTTTCCAATAGTTTTGAGGGATGTAAACGCTGAAAGTGCATTAGTGTCTAGCCTTGGGTTGGTGGTGATAGTGCTGGTCACGTATTATCTCAGAATGGTAAAACGCGAAGTTGACTTTAACCGTTTACGGGTTGCAGTAGGGGGAATATGTTTCGGTGCAGGAATAACATTAATCGTTTTAACTCCAAGCATCATACCACCATCTCTGGTATTAATCGCAGTTATTGCAGGAATAATCTCCATCATTGCTGGAATCCTAAATATTCTAGCACCTACACGCAAAATTGATTAACTGAATATGTTTCAAGTAATTTGGGGCGAAAGATTTGGCTAAAAAACGAAAAAAAGAAGAAACGATTTCGGTTCGTGCACCAGATTATATCCCCAAAAAAGAGCCAATATTCAAAGACACAACAGGAACTGAAGCATTGGACGTTTTCAAGATAACTGGAATTATTGGTAAAGTATTCTCTTTGGTTTCCATATTGGCAGGAATCTTTGTTATTGTCTTCGTTTTTTATAACATCCTTACGTTAACCAACATGTTTCAAAATCCATTGTTCTTGACGGTTTTAGGCTTGGTAGGTGCCATAAATCTAATTTGTGGACTGTTGCTCTTAGCAAAAAAATAGGTTTACAGGTCAACAAAAGAAAAACAGATTTAACATTTAATATTACATTACTCCTTTTAGTTGTAAGGAAGTTGTTAGTTGAAGTACTCCCGTATCGCAGATGCTTACGAAAAAATTGAGGCAACAACAAAAAGACTTGAGATGACTGATTACCTAGTTGAACTGCTTAAAGAGACTCCAAAAAATCTCATCGAAAAGATTGTTTACCTGACACAAGGAAAACTCTATCCAGACTTTGTTGGAATAGAAATCGGAATAGCAGAAAAACTTGCTATCCGAGCAGTTGCACGATCGGCGGGTCACAGAGAAAAAGACATAGAAAAAGACACACAAAAAACAGGAGACTTGGGAGAAACAACACAGAATTTCTTGAAAAAGAAAACCCAATCAACATTCTATTCAACACCACTGACCGTTGAAAGAGTTTATGATACCTTAGATAAAATGGCAAATTCCACAGGTTCAGGCTCTGTGGACCTCAAATTAAATCTTTTAGCAGGGCTTCTGTCTGATGCATCTCCTAGTGAGGCAAAGTATATTGTTCGAACAGTAACAGGCAGCCTACGACTGGGAATCGCGGACATGACTATGTTAGATGCGTTGGCACTTGCTTTTGGGGGTGGAAAAGAAACTCGTGAACAATTGGAGCGTGCCTACAACATTTCATCTGACTTAGGAAGAGTTGCAAAAATCGTGGCAGAAGAGGGAATTGAGGGAATTGAAAAGTTTAAGGTGATGCCAGGTGAGCCTATCCGTCCAATGCTTGCTGAACGCTTGAGTTCATCTGCAGAGATTCTGGAAAAACTTGGAGGAAAATGCATAGCTGAATACAAATATGACGGTGAACGTATACAAGCCCATAAAAAGAAAAATGAGGTGTTTCTCTTTTCTCGACGGCTAGAAAACATCACTGACCAATATCCAGACGGGGTCAAGTATATTCGTGAACATGTTAAATCTGAAGAGGCAATTGTAGAAGCAGAAGCAGTAGCCGTTGACTCAACTACCGGTGAAATGAAGCCATTTCAGGAGCTTATGCATCGCAGACGAAAATATGGAATACAAGAGGCAATGGAAGAGCACCCAATTACGCTTTTCATGTTTGACATTCTCTATGTGGACGGAAAAGACCTGACCCAACAACCTTACCTAGTTCGCCACAAACACCTCGAAAAAATTATTGAAACAACAGACCACATCAAAGTGGCAGAGTACATAATCGCCAAAGACCCAGAACAGCTTGAACAGTTCTTTGAGAAGACAGTTGAAGCTGGAAGTGAGGGAATAATGTGCAAATCCATTAATGACGATTCTGTTTATCAGGCAGGAGCAAGAGGTTGGCTCTGGATAAAATACAAACACGACTACAGAAGCGAAATGACAGACACTGTTGACTTGGTCGTAGTAGGAGCACTCCATGGCAGAGGAAAACGTGCAGGAACATATGGAACATTCCTTCTTGCAGCATACAATCCGAACACGGATACCTTTGAAACAGTAACAAAGGTTGGAACGGGATTCAAAGATTCAGACCTAGAAAAGCTTCCGAAACTGCTAAATACTCATAAAATAAGCCATAAAAATCCAAGGGTCAATTCAACCCTTGACGTTGATGTTTGGTTTGAACCTGCAGTTGTCATAGAAATCAGAGGTGCAGAGGTGACTCTTAGTCCAGTTCACACCTGCGGCATGAATGTTATCCGAGAAGGGAGCGGAGTTGCCATAAGATTTCCTCGGTTCACAGGAAAATATAGAGTCGATAAATCCGCCGAGGATGCAACAACCAATAGAGAGATTATTGAGATGTATAGAAGTCAACTCAAGAAGATTGATGGTTAGCCTCTTGATTATGTCGTACTTTTCAATTCTTTCAAACGTTTTGAAACTATGAAATATAATTGATCTCGCAGCGAGTTACCGACGGGTTCTAGAAATTTCACCGCACTTATCCTCTTTGTTAGAATCTTATCTTGAAGAACTTCATTAACCCATTTTTCGAAGTCTCCCCGATAAAGGTGAAACTCTAAAGATGCGATTTTTACTTCATTAATCTTACCCACAAACTCTTCTAAAGATATTGCACTATATCCGGTGTAGTTGCCAACTGAAGTGAAAAAATAGAAAGCGTTCTCTCTTGATAATGTTCTAAGAATTTGTTTTGAAGATGAATGCCACAAGTTAAATTTCTCCTTTCATAAAGAGAAAGAGTAACGTCTCTAACTAAAATTAGTGACAATTAACTTTTATAGTTTTCATTATTTTCGATCAAAAGTCTTTCTTGTTTTATTTTTTTTGTGATTATAGAAGTTCGTATTCTCAAAACACCCTGGAGAGGAGCTACCTTCTTTGCTATAAAAGAGTGAAGCTCATCTTGGTTTTTAGCAAAAACGTTTGCGATTATGAGAAACTCTTCGGAAAGCGACAACGAAACTTCCAGAACTTCTTTAGCTTCTGACAGTTTTTTAGCGATGTTTTCAATTTCTTTTGGGTCAGCATATACCGTCATTCGAGCGGTCATGTAATTCATGCCAATCTTTTCAAAGTTGATGTCAACGGTCCATTTTTTGATTACACCACTTCTTTCCATTTTTCTTATTCGATCAAAAACAGTAGAGTGCGCTATATCTAATTGGCGACCGATTTCCGAGTAAGTTTGTTTTGAGTTTTCTTGGATAGCTTGCAAAATCTTCCAGTCGAGAGTATCAAGTGAAAGCACTTCATTTTTTTGCTTCATCGTCCTAACCTTAATAAATTAATATTTTTCAGTTCTGTCAATTTATTGTTTGTTGTCGGAAAAATGTAGAATAATATCTATTTTTTCGTAAAATTGTCAATATTAAAGTTTACGAAATTCAGCTTACTATTAAAAAAAATGTAAGAAAAAACATGGCTTTGCCTACATCTGTTCAATAATTAATAATTAAAGCAACATTTTTTCGAGATTTCTGTCAAATACTCTTAAATCGTCGACAATCAATATTCTTCTACAGTTATCCACTAGGAAATATTTGATGAGTTTGTCTATTCCCAAAATTTGGAACATAGTTGACAGGTTTAAAGAGCAGTGCCGTTTTTGCAGTTGGGAGACATCCGAAACAGAAGACTGGATCAAAACAGAGGATGGACAATATCATAATTTTCTTTGGATGCGGACTATTCACCCGTCCACGTTTGAAAGAATCACATCAAATTGCAAATGTGGAATCCGTAGAGACGTGTCATATGAAATTGTTGACATCGCATACATAGCATGGTTGTTTCAAGAGAGACCACCGGAATTCATTTTATCACGGGTTATGGAAAGCCCTGAATTGTCAGAAAAGATGGCCATATTTGATTTTAGCTGTGCATATCTCGGAGAAAACGTCTGCAAAAAGTTTAACGAAACAGACAGCACAGTTTTCATGGAATTTGAGAAATTCTTGGAAGATCAGTGGGATTTAGAACTCAAGTCTGCCAACGAGATGTTAACATTAACAATCTAAACAGTAGTGCATACATAAATTGACTTTCTTCCAGAAAATAGCCCAGAAGGACCTGCTTGAGCAGAGTGGAATATAAGAATTTTTTCACAATCTTATTCTTTAAAATTAAAAAAGTTTTTCAGTTGATTATTTTCTGGGATATACCAAACTTAAAAGGACTTCTTTCATACATCTTATGGACAACAATTGTGTGATAAGTTCGAATGGAATAGCAGTTTTGGTTGGAGGGATTGAACGATGAGCGAAAATGGTGAAAAAGAGAAAATTAAAAAGATAGCCAAGCTCCGTGAGCTTCTAGAAAAAAGGGTAGAAGACATGGAAACAGAACTGGATGGACTAAAAACTCTTCTAAGCTTAATAGATGAAACCTTAGTGCAGCAGAGCTTTAAGAGGGCAGAACTCCTTAAGCCAGTTCAGATCTCTCCGAAAATTGACACTCCTGTCCCGTCTCCTGTTACTAAACAGAAAAAGGGTATTCCATTAAAGACTATAACTGGAGATCTTTTAGCTCAAATCTACACAGAAAAAGATCTAGTGCAAATCACATTAGCAGAAGATAAAAACTTTGACATTAACATTCCACCATTCACATCTTTTTTTGTAGAACGAGTTTTAGCGAAGATGTTAGAGAAAGACAAAGAAGACGTTGACAAAGGGAAACTGGATCCAGATAATATTGTATCATATGAAATCAAACAGGATGGAAATATGCTTAAAGAGGTAAGAATCAAAAACCTAAGACCTGAAAGATCAAGAGAAATGAAATCGTCCATCCGCTGGACACTTGAAAAAATGTATGAACGTATGAAGCAACAGAACTAAATTTTCGGTAAAAGTGTAAAAAATTTCGTTTACTATGGTGTAATTTATTTTTTTAAAAAAAATGAAACCAGGAGGGAAAAAATGAAGAGGGGACAATTAGCCGCAAAAATAGTTACAGGGTTTATTAAATTCAAAGCAAAAAAGATCGCTCCCCTCTTTGCTTCATATAACGTGACCGGCAGATGTAACATGCGTTGCGTTTTTTGCGAATGGTGGAAAAACGACATCCCCGAGCTGTCAACAAAGCAAGCGCTAGAAGCCATAGATGCAGTTTGCAGTTTAGGTGTACCATTTTTTGATCTCAGCGGTGGCGAACCGCTTATGCGTAAAGACTTGACTATCCTTGCCAAAAGAGTGTCAGCTCATGGATGTTTAGTTAGTATGAACACAAACGGAACACTCCTAGACGAAAATAGAATTGACGAAGTGGCAAATGTCTTTGATATGGTTGTTGTATCCCTTGATGGACCAAAAGAGATTCATGACAAAATACGAGGAGTACCGGGAACCTATGAAAAAGCAATTAAGGCTATCGAGTTACTGAAGGAAAACGATGTTAAAGTGGGAGTTAACAGTGTAGCCACTCCATGGAACATCGATGTTTTGCCCCAATTTATCGAAGGACTCCGTGGTCTTGTTGACTTTGCACAAATTCAACCTATTCACCCTTATCCGCCACCTCCAGAAAATGTTCCCCAAAATAAACAAATATCAAGCCTCATCAACTACCTGCTGAATCTTAAACAATCTGATCCGAGTTTCCTTGTTGAACCTACAAATTTTCTGAAAGGTTTCAGTGCGTTCTTTAGTGGGAAAGCGCAGAAGATATGTCACGCTGGAGAACTTTATGTTGCGATCAATCCTTCAGGTAAACTTCTTGCATGCCCGGCTAGATCAGACATATTTTTAGGAGACATCTTAAAAGATCCTATAGATGTACTTTTGAAAAAGAAACGAGACGCCGAAGATTGGCATAAAGTGTCCGCATGTAAGGGATGCTGGCTTGAATGTACTGCTGGAACATCAATGGTTTTAAAGAATCCCCTCAAGGAAGCCTCTCAATTTGTAGGCCTCTTGAAATCAAGTAAAAACTGATGCCAATTTTGAACCTGTTTCAGAGCTAATTACTGAATAAATTGAAACCGATTTATGCACTCAAAAATTGTAGCTAAATCTTGTTTTGTGTTATTTCATTGTTAGATACATTAAAACAATGATGACTAAAGTTGTGGCAAATCAGGTAGCATTGCGAAGGAACAAAGACTGAAGGCTCGAAATCCAAAAATCGATTCAAGTAATGGATTAGATGAAAGTGCATATAGAAGCAAAATCAATGAGACGGTTATTAGTCCGATTGTGAATTCTGATCTTAGTTTTAAGCCGATGATTGCCGATTTTGACGTGATATTAGTAACTCAAGTGAATTCAGTCTTTGATTTGAAAAGCAATAGTATGCTCATGATTGTTAAAATAAGAACATTTGGTAATGCGAATAATAGTGTGTCTGTAAATCCATAAGCGTATTGTTGTATAGTTATGTAAGTGCCAATTACTGAAACTAATGGAAAAATAGCTCCTACTATTGAGATTTTAAAGCGCTTTCGTTGTAGAATAAACATTGATCCAACTAGGGCAATAATGGCAGAAATAATTCCGAGAATCCCGAAAATCAAGAATCCAAGAAACTCCGAAGCTAGAGATGAACCGTAGTAATCAAGCAACGCAAAGTATTGGTACGCACCCATAAATCCAATACTGCCGATAAGAGCGGCTGAAAATATCGTCAAAATTGCTGATCCCAGTACAAAATCTGTTCGTTTCTGTTGCGTATCAAAGATATTCTGTTCAATACCCCCTTCAGAAACAAGGGATTTTCCACATTTGGGACAAAAAGTGGCATCCTCATAAACTATCTCTTCATCACAGTTTGGGCAATTCAATAACAACTCAACCTTTCCGAACTATTATAACAAACGAATTGTAACAGGGTTCCTTTTTCTTGATATTTAAATATATTCCAAAATTAAAAACAATCAAGATCCATAGTTTTGGTTTCAGAAAAGTACAAGGATTTTGCTATACTTTTATCAGATGCTCCACAGAACGAATATTCGCCTTTGGAAATAGTAAGCTTGTCAACATTAAACGTTGGAGACTCTGTATATAGTTGTGGGTACCCCATATGGGCTTGAAGGTTCAATGAGCAATGGAATAGTCAGTGCATTAAACCTTACACTATTTGCTAGCGACTATTCAATAAATAATTTGATCCAAACTACTGCTCCAATAAATCCAGGTAATTCAGGAGGACCTCTGATGACTTATAATGACCAAGTAGTAGGGATAGTAACAGCTATGATTGAAGATTCTCAAGGAATAGGGTTTGCCATTCCATCAGACATGGTGTTAGAAGGATTAGAAAACATAATTTCAACTGAAACAAACACTGTTTAGTAACATGGTATTTTGATATGATGAGATTTAACACTTAAAAAAATAATTATTGTTTAAACTCAGGTTTCTCGAACTGATATGTTCCGACTTTTCGCCTATACGCTCAGGAATATGAAAAGATTAGGTTTTGTTTTTGAGAAGTTTTTCGCCAATCATTTGAATAGCTTTAACACTTTCTGAAGTTTCTGCGTATTTAAGGGGCGGCTCTCCTACTCTGTCCGCTTTCACTATTATATCGTCGTAGGGAATCAAAGCAAGTAACGGGAGTCCATTCTTTTCTGTAAAATCGGTAATCAATTCTTTTTCTTCTGGATCTCTAACCCGGTTTCCAACAACGAAAACGTTTTTGATTCCAGCTTGGTGCGCAAAACCAGATAATTTCTTAGCAATCTCCAACGACTTTCGGCTTGAGTCAGCAACTATAATCATTATGTCCACTTGGCTAGCTGTTCCCCTTCCCATATGTTCTACTCCAGCTTCCAGATCAACAACAACAATCTCGTCCCTATCAACAATTAAATAACGAAGAAGCTCCCTAACCACTGCATTGGCTCCACATGCGCATCCGCTTCCTGCAGATTTGACTGTACCCATAACAAGCAGGTTTACACCGTAAGGTGACTTCATTCCATTGTCTTCAATAATATCATCCACTGTAAAATGAAGCTTGAATACTCCAGGAAAATCAGTACGGGTCTTAGATTCTAATAATTCAGCATTCTCAGAAATCGGAACGATCTTGTTTGCTTCCTCAACAGGAATACCCAGAGTTAAAGCTAAATTGGGTGATGGATCAGCATCTATTGCCATTACCTTGAAGCCTTTTTGCGCAAAATAGCTTGCAAGAGTTCCAGAGACGAGCGTTTTTCCCACTCCACCTTTTCCAGAAACCGCAATCTTCATTTCAAACCACCATTTTAACTTGATTTACATGTTACTTGCATTTTTGGAAATATAAAAAGACACTCTTTTTCAGAGAATCTTGGAAGATTCATCAAGCACGCGTTTTAAAGTGGATGATAAAAAGGTGGCTCGAATTCTATTCAGTTATTACTCCATCTGCACTTAGGGGCCCGATATTTGTTATTTTTACAGTTAAGTTAGCTCCAGGCTTTGCATCGTTAACAAAAATTAAGAAGTCTTTGATTCTAGCTATACCTGACCCGTTTGGAGTTGATTCAGTTATTTCCACTTCGTATTCATTCCCTATCTCAACTGGACATTTCTTAGAGTTCATACTACGTCTTTTCTTTGCATCTCTTTGATTCTTTTTCATGAAATTATCAACTTTCTTCTTTGATTAGTGTATTACTGACACATTTTAGCGATAGTACCTATTATCTTGAGTCTTCAATATATTACCTGGGAGATTTCCAACCAAATATGGTAACCAATATTGTTCTTGTAAATCTAGGTTAGCATCATTAACCGTTACAGCAGTTTTTTTTGAAATAGCTCCAACTTTTTCAAATTTGCTGTTAATCCTTTGGCGCATTTTAAGTTCAATTCCTGACATAAACATATATTAAACCTCTTTTTCTTTTCCTTTTTTCTTACAAGAATGCCCAAAATAAGCGACTAAAGTTAACAGGCATTTTAGTCGATATTCAACTAGAGAATTCTACAGTTTATTATAGTATTTGGTTGCATATATAGCGTGTGGATTTTCAAAAACACTAAAGTCAGAATTATATATTATATTAAAAAATAGGTTTTGAATTCCTTCTGTTCCTTGCTACATTCTTATTAAACTCTAAAGCATTAACAGAGAATAATATCAAAACAAAGGAATCAGCCCTATGAAGCAAGAGATTCTGGTTGAGGCAGAAAATTTAACTAAAAAATTCGGTGCCTTCGTTGCAGTGGATAACATCAACTTTGAAATCTTTAAAGGTGAAAGTTTCGGGTTTCTTGGACCCAACGGAGCTGGAAAAACTACAACAATGAGAATGATTCAAAGTGTCTCTCCCTTAACTGGCGGCAAATTAACATTAGCCGGAATGAATGTTATAGACCATAGCAGAGAAATTAAATGCATGATTGGTGTGGCACCTCAAGAAGACAATCTAGATCCAGACTTTACAGTTTTCCAGAATCTCGTAGCCTATTCCCGATATTTTGATGTTCCCAAAGAAAAAGCCAAAAACAAAGCTGAAGAGCTCCTCAAGTTTCTGCAACTAGAAGAAAAGAGAGATGTAATAATAACTTCTCTTTCTGGTGGAATGAGACGCAGATTGATTCTTGCAAGAGCTTTAATGAATGACCCTCAAATATTGATTTTAGATGAACCAACAACAGGCTTAGATCCTCAGGCGCGCCATCTCATATGGACCAAAATTCGAAATCTCAAAAATCAAGGGGTAACTGTCATATTAACAACACATTATATGGATGAAGCCGCTCAACTCTGTGACAGAATAACGATAATGGATAATGGAAAAATCATCGAAAAAGGAAAACCTGCAGACATGGTTAAGAAACATGTAGGCGAAGAAGTTCTTGAAGTAATATATAGTAAAGAAGCTATGGACTGCCTGAAAAAGACGTTCCCTGATGCGCGAATAGATGTTGTTGATGAAAAAATTCACGTTTTCACACAAAAACCAAGAGGAATCTTAGCTAAAGTGCTTGAAGAAACTTCTTTTAAAGGAGCAGCAATACGAGACAGCAACCTTGAAGATGTTTTTTTGAAAATAGCAGGAAGGAGCTTGAAGGATTAACCATGGCAAACATAATTGCGCTCTTTCGAGTTCCTAAACTTAGCTATCGAGTCTGGAAGACTTGGATGCGCAATAAAGATGTTTTTATGAAAACTTACAAAACCAATTTTCTTCCTTCCCTTTTGGAGCCAGTCCTTTATTTACTCGCTTTAGGGGTTGGATTAGGAGGTTTTGTTCAACCAATAGATGGTCAACCGTACATCCAATTTATTGCTCCCGCATTAGTTGCAGTTTCAATGATGTTCTCTTCTTTTTATGAATGCACATTTGCCTCTTTTGTAAGAATGTATTATCAAAAAACTTTTGACGCAATAATCGCTACGCCAGTCAGCATAGAAGAGGTAATTACAGGTGAAATCCTGTGGGGTGCAACGAAGAGCCTTATCAACTCGTCTATAGTTCTGGGAGTAATAATCGTATTTGGGGTGCCACCTACACCACTGTTTCTTTTGATTCCGCCGCTGTCCTTCCTTGTTGGGCTACTATTCTCGTCTATAGCTATGTGTTTCACTGCCATCGTTCCAAACATTGATTCCTTTAATTATCCAAACTTTCTCTTCATAACACCTATGTTTCTTTTAAGCGGAACCTTCTTTCCCTTAACATCCATGCCAGAATTGGTTCAAATAGCGGCACAAATTTTTCTTCCTCTTACAAATGCAGTAACTGTAACTAGAGCGTTAGCTAGTAGCAACATACAACTTTCTGTCTTATTGAATCTAGCGTGGATTCTAATAGTGACTCCTATCTTCGTTGTCCTTTCAATAAACTTGATGAAGAAGCGGCTTATCAAATAAAAAATTGAATATTTCTTTAGACTCGTGGTTATAAATAGACTGCCATGAGAATTGGGAAGGTTAATAGGGTTTAATTAATAAAAATATTTGCTGGTGTAAAGGGAATTGTGTCCGGTTAAAGTTTTAGATAATATTTTTTGGGTTGGAGTAGTTGACTGGAATCTTAGATATTTCCATGGATTCTCATATTCAGCTCAACGTGGAACTACATATAACTCTTATTTGATAGTTGATAAAAAAATTGCTCTAGTTGATACAGTCGAGCATCCATTTGCCGCCGAAATGATTGAAAAGATTAAAGAAATAATCGATCCATCAAAGATAGACTACATCATAACAAACCATGTTGAATCAGATCACTCTGGATCAATCAAAGAAATCCTGAAACTTGCACCTAATGCAACAATAGTTGGCACAGCAAACTGTAAAGCAGGGTTAGAAAAACACTACTTCGGAAACTGGAAGTTCCAAACCGTAAAAACAGGTGATACACTAAACTTAGGTGACCGGACTTTAACTTTCCTCGAAGCTGCAATGCTGCATTGGCCAGACACTATGTTTACATACATAGAAAAGGATGCTTTGCTCTTGTCAAACGACGGTTTTGGTCAGCATTTAGCTTCCTCAAAACGCTTTGATGATGAGGTCGACCAGAATGTGTTAATGTGGGAAGCTGGGAAATATTATGCAAACATTTTGTGGCTTTACAGTTCAGTGGTATTACGCAAGATTGAAGAAGTCCAGAAATTAGGCCTAAAAATTAACATGATTGCACCTAGTCACGGTGTGATTTGGCGAAAGGATCCCATGAAAATTATCACATCATACATCAAATGGGCTAAAGGAGAGGCAGAAAAGAAGGTTATTATCGTCTACGATACGATGTGGAAAAGCACAGAAAAGATGGCTAAAGCGATGCTTGAGGGCATAAGCAACGAAGGAGTCAAAGTAAAATTATTTAGACTTCCGGTTAGTGATGAAGGAGACATCATCGGAGAACTGCTTGAAACAAAAGGCATACTTGTTGGCTCCGCGACAATTAATAACGGCATATTGCCGACTGTAGCTCCGTTTCTCAGAGAAATGGAAGGTCTAAGACCCCGAAACAAGCTTGCTGCTGCTTTTGGCTCATATGGTTGGGGAGGGGGCGCAACTGCAACTATCGAGAAGTCACTGAAGAGTGCTGGCATGGAATTGGTTGCACCAGCAATGACAGCTAAATGGGTTCCAGACAATGAAGAACTGAATAAATGTTACGAGTATGGACAAGAGTTTGCCAAAAAAGTGAAGTCTTCAGAGTAGAATCTACTCTTTCTCTTTTTTGTTTGTTTTTTCTTTTTCCAGTTTTTTCCACCATTCGGGAACTTTGAAATCCTTTGTAGTGTCCCAACTATCGAAGGGTTTTATGTCTAAAATGGGTGTACCGTCGAAGGCGTCTAGACCTTGAACTGTAATAATGTTGCCTTCTATGTTTAGAAGTTTGACGCGTGTGAGTCCGATAGGATTTGGACGATGGGGTGATCGGGTTGCAAAGATTCCCAGTAACGGCATGTCATCTCTTCCGCGAGGATGAACCTTTAATATTCTTTGATCTTGCTCCGACATTTCGTGCAACCAAAAAAGAACAAACAAATGTGAGAACTCTTCTACACCGGTTAATGCCTCGGTTAAATCTTCACGAAAAATTATCTGCGAAATCACTTTCTTGTCTCTAACTTCTTTGCCAACTGCTTTTGTTTTAACGAAACCTACGGGTTCTATACAAATCTTATTTAATGAAGACATCAAACAACAAATCCTTTAGGTTTTAAGCTATTAATTACCTTCTAACAGGCAATATAAGCCCTTTTTTAAAGTTAAATTATTAATTTCTCAATTTAGAAACAAATATCCGAATAATGCTTAATATTTAAATTAAAAAAGTATTAGTATAAAGCAAACATCGTCAAACTAAGTCATGATTCATTATTTGGGGGTTTGTGAAATTGTCGGAATTAGAGAAAATTGCGTTTTATAGAAATCGACGAGATGAGGTTCCAAATCAGGAACTTGCAAGGGAACTTGCTGAAACCGAAAACCTGGAAGGTATAAGAGAAATTGCACAAAACCTTTGGCACAAGAATAAAAGTGTTCAAAGCGATTGTTTGAAAGTGCTCTATGAGGTCGGTTATCTTAAACCAGATCTAATTTCTGACTATGTAGATGAATTCCTGAAGTTGTTAAATAGCAAAAACAATCGAATGGTGTGGGGAGCCATGATCGGATTGGCTACAATTGCAGAAAAGAAGACAGAAGAGATATGGGTACACATCAATGATGTTGTTAATGCAGTGGAGCATGGATCATTGATTACAGTTGTATGGGGTGTGAAAACGCTAGCTAGAGTAGCATCAAAAGACAACAAATACAGTGAATTTATCTTTCCCATTTTAATTGAAAAACTTAAAAAATCTATTCCTCGGGACCTACCCTTACATGCAGAGAGCATTTGTCCTGCAGTTGATTCAGAGAACAAGAAGGAGTTTATTGCAGTGCTTGATTCTAGGAAAAGTGAATTGAAACCTTCACAGCTTGCGAGACTTAGGAAAATATCAAGAAGTTTGGAATCAAAACTGGTCAAGGATGCATAAAAAAGTGAATGAAGTTAATGAACAGGAAGTTTTAGCTAAAGTCAGAACTTTACTGGCTTTAGAGAGAAACTATCTTGCAGAGGAAAGAACTGCACTCGCTGAATTTAGAACCGGTTTGGCACTCATGTTTATCGGTCCAACAGTAGGCACGATAATTGCATATGTCTTATCTGTTTTATCTGTAGACCAATCAATTATTTTGGATGCAATAAATTTAACATTTTTTAGTATTGTAACAGTTTTTGGAGTATGGATAATTTTTCGTTCACAATCCAAATTAAAAATAATTAGAAAAAAGAAAATGACTATTAAAAGACGCATAAACGAAATAAGCAAAACCTCTAAAGAAATTTATGATCTTCTGTTTGATTATGCAGAAGATGATTAATAACAAAAAGATGAAAAGAAAAGCAAGTGTAGTTTGGTCGATAAAACTAAAGGAATTACAAGTTATAAACAGTCATACATCAAAAAGTTATCATTGCTTCTTCATTGTGGTAACTCTTTCTTTTGCAAGTATCATTGCTGCTTCTCTTAATTCAACGTTTTTTGTTAAGGCAGTTTCGATAACTTTTACCGTGTTTTGTCTGATTTTCCGTTGAACCAGTTCAAGCATCCTTTTAGGATTATAGCCACGATACTCAGCGTATGATGATATTACTCCTCCTGCGTTTGCCAAAATGTCTGGAACAACCATTATTCCTCGATCAGATAGAATATTCTCGATCTCGGGGCGCATAGGAAGGTTAGCCGCCTCAACTACAATTTTCGCTTTAACACGTTCTACATTCTCTTTAGTTATAACATCTGGAAGAGCAGCAGGAACAAGAAAATCCACACCCAACTCAAAAAGATCCTTATTGTCAATTACTTTACCTGGACGATAATTAACCACAGAACCAGTCTTCGATTTTACATCTTGCAACTTTTCATAGTTTAGCCCCTCAGAATTATAGATGCAACCTGTAGAGTCAGAGACTGCAACTATCTTCACGTCAATCTGGCTAAAGTACTCAGTTACGAAGGAGCCAACATTCCCGAATCCTTCTATTGCAGCTGTTGAATTGTCAATGTCCAAACCATCCAAATAATTTGCTGCGGTAAATGCAGCTTGAACCACACCTAAAGCCGTGGACCCATACTCATGAGGAATACCACACTTTACACCCGGCTTAACACACAAATGAACAGGTTTTCCTGTTGTAGATTTCATAGAACCATTCTCTAAAGCAAAAGCAGCCATCTCTTTCTCGCCCGTATTAATGTCCGGCGCGGCCACATACAGGCTTGGACAAACCCGTTTTAAGGCTCGAGAAAAAGCTCTAACAATTTCCATCTTCTTCTCTTCAGACATTTGCTTTGGATCAGCAATTATACCAGATTTAGCACCTCCAAACGGAATCTTTGCGAGAGCACACTTCCAAGTCATTGTTCTGGCCAAACGGAAAACCTCTTGAATTGTTACAGTTGGCATCATTCTGATTCCGCCCTTACCTGGACCTAATGTTGTGTTATCTATGACCAGAATGCCTTTCATCCCAGTTTCTGGTTCATAAACCTGCAATATCTTCTCTGGACCCCACTCGTCAGCAAAATCGTTCACCTTGACTTTCACTTAGTTACCCACCTAAAAGGTATGAAATCATACGAACCAGATATGTTGTTAAAAGTTTCTTCAACAAACCCGCAAAAAGACTTGCAAGAGTCAACGAAATGCAAAACCAAAAACCAATTTAGTTTAGCCTCCAGTTTGAAGAAGAAGAATTGCCTTAGCGAGGTCTCCATCGCTCGATTCTAATGCTCGTTTAGCATCTTCCATGCTTTTTCCTGTCTGATCCGCAACAAGCTGCACATCCTCTTCAGCTATTGTTACTCCAGAATTTTGACCTTCTAAACCGCGTTCAATTACTTCTCCGGTAACTTGGAAAATTTTTTGTCCACCCATATCAATAACGGCAACCTGAGCGTTTTGAACCACGATCTCTTTGCTGCTGGTTCGAAAAATGACTTCTTCTACCTCAGGCATTTCTCCCATGTTCATGCCCATTTTTTGCATCATTCTTTTTGCATTTCGTGGGTTCATTCTTTTTCGCATTTTCGTTTCCTTCCCATTATACTCAAACAATCATCTTCTTAACTTTTTTCCGCTACTCCATGACGAACACGAACAGCAACGCCCCTACTGAAAGCTTTCATTTCCATTCCCGATAATAGAGCCCGCCCAATAGCTAAAACCTCATTTTTTCTGTTAACAACTATAACTTCCTCGTTAGGTCTTATTTCAGTATCAACATCATTCACATGCTTAGCAAAAACACTTCTTCCCCTTGACACAAAGGATTCTGCATCATCCTCAACTTTAACCCATAACCGAGGCGGATCAACTTCATGCATCATTCGTTTGGCTCCAGCAACAGTCAAAATAAATAGACCAGTGGTAGGTTGCAAAGTGGCTAACAATTCATCTCTCAAATGTATATGACGTATTTTTCCTGTATTTCTCGAGTAAAAAATTCTGACGTCATCTGGAAAAAATTTAGCGCCTACCCCCTTTCCGAACTGGTAATCAGCTATACTCCTAATCTTATGGAGAGCATCTGTGTTCATCATTTTATCAACAAATTCCAATAGAATCAAGATAAACCATTAAATCTTATTCTTTATGCAGATAAACCAAACGTTGAAAAGAGAAAACTTAAAGTTTCTTATTTCAACCTATAACCTCTATTCAGGCGGAAAACCAAATGGAAAGACTTCATCACAACGGTGTCCTAGTTCCAGCACGATACGAAGGAAAAGGACTGGCAGTTAAAATAAAGGGAAAAGAAACGAAGCTAACAACAGATCAGGAAGAGATGGCAGTAGCTTGGGCAAAAAAAGTGGGAACCCCATACGTTGAGGATAAAGTATTCGCAAAAAACTTTCACAAAGATTTCTCAGAGAAATTAGGAATCATAGTTAAACCCGGAGATGTTGAATTCCAAGAAATAGTAAAACTGGTTGAAGAAGAACGTGAATATAAAAAGAGTCTTCCCAGAGAAGATAAAAAACTGTTAGCAGCTGAAAGAAAAGAAGCAAGAGAAGCAAACAAAGAAAAATACGGTCACGCCTTCGTGGATGGTGAAAAAATGGAGTTAGCCAACTACGTTGCAGAGCCCAGTTCCATTTTTATGGGTCGAGGACAGCATCCAATGCGGGGGAGCTGGAAAGAAGGACCAAAAAAAGAAGACATAATTTTGAATCTTTCACCTGACGCGCCAAGACCAGAAGGAAATTGGAATGAGATTGTTTGGGAGTCCGAGGCAATCTGGATTGCACGTTGGCAAGATAAGCTCAGCGGCAAAATGAAGTATGTATGGTTTTCTGATTCATGTAGTTTTAAGCAACAGAAAGAGATTGAAAAATTTAACAAGGCAATGGAGTTTCGTGAAAAGCTACCGCAAGTAAAAAGACACATTTCAAAAAATCTTGAATCCGACGATCTAAAGCGCAGAAAAATTGCAACAGTTTGCTATCTTATCGACAAACTGAAGATCAGGGTTGGAGATGAAAAAGATCCTGATGAGGCAGATACTGTTGGTGCTTCAACATTAAGAAAGGAACATATTGAAATCAACGATGATGGAACTGTTTCATTCAATTTTTTGGGCAAAGATAGCGTGCCCCACATTTTTTCCACAAAACTTCCAGATCAGGTTATAAAGAATCTCAAGGAATTCTCGTCCAACTCGGACTCTGCTCTGTTTGAGGGGGTAGGTTCTAGTCAAGTTAGTGAATTTCTTGATGAAGTAATGAAGGGGTTATCAGCAAAGGTTTTTCGTACGTTGTATGCTTCTGATGCTGTAAAAAATAAGTTAGAAAAGACACCTGTTGAAGCTGAAAAGCCAGAATATGTCAAGAAGTATGTGGCTACCATGGCAAATCTTGAAGCCGCTAAAGTCTGTAACCATAAGCGTACTATATCGAAATCTTGGAAATCGTCTCTAGATAAGAAGAAGGAACGCCTCAAAGTTCTTGATAATCGGGGTAGGAATGCGCAGATCAAGATTAAACAGAAAATTAAGGATTGGACTAAGAAGCATGAAGAGCATTTGGCAAATCAGGAGACACGGTTGTTAACCTATGAGGCAAAGTTGGAAGAGGTTAAACTGCAACTAGAAGAGAAAGAAAAAGAAGGCAAAGATGTTACTAACTTAAAGAAGAGTATTAAGCGGCAGCGTGAAGCAGTTACCCGCCAGAGGCAGCGCATTAAAGATATGAAGACTAAACAGGTTGAACGGATAGCCAAACTAAAGGAAAGCTTAGAAAAACGCAAGCTACGCGATATTACTTCTTTGGAAAAAATGAAGCTGAAGATTACAGTTCAGGAAGAGACCCGCGACTATAATATTTCAACCTCCCTGAAGAGCTATGTTGACCCCAGAATATACTATGAATGGGGTAAACAGGTGGCGTACGACTGGAAACAGTATTACCCAAAGTCACTTCACAATAAATTTAGCTGGTTAGATTGCCAAGATTACAATAAATTGGATAATTATTAATTATTTTTTAATCGGAAGATAAATAGCCATAAAACCCAAACACAACTATCAATTATGGTGTAGGGGTTATACATATGGCAAATGATACGATCCTTAGCTCTGAGATGCGAGCAATAGAAACTAACGCAGAATACTATGGAGTTTCGTTGCTTCAACTTATGGAATCTGCAGGAAGAAACGTTTCAGAAGAGATTGCTGCACGATTCAAACCAAAAAAAACTAAAGTGGCAATTTTTTGTGGTTCAGGAGGGAATGGGGGTGATGGTTTTGTTGCAGCTCGTTATTTAACTTGTTTGGGTTTCAAGGTAGAAGTAATACTTTCGACACGAGCTTCAAACATTACTCATGAATCAGCTAAGAAGAACTGGACCGCCTTGCAACCTATCAAAAACACGATTCAGATAAGAGAAGTGAAGGATTCTGCGCTTATTCCTGATTTTGATGCAGATGTTATTGTGGATGCACTGCTTGGAACGGGCTCAACAGGCAAACTGCGACCACCAATATTGCAATTGGTTCAAAAAATCAATTCGATGAACGCTTTCTGTATCTCTGTTGATGTTCCCACTGGAGTCAACTCGGATTCGGGTGAAATTTTAGGTGATGCTGTGAGAGCAGATTTGACCATCACATTTTACAAGTCTAAACCCGGACTCCTCAAAGCTAAGGAACATTCCGGGGAAATTTTGGTGAAGAATATAGGTTTGCCTTACGAGTTTGAGCAATTTGTTGGTCCAGGGGATGTGTCATTAGCGATTAAGCCTCGTAGTTCAGACGCACATAAGGGTGAATTTGGTAGGTTACTTGTGATTGGGGGAAGCAACATTTTTTCTGGTGCTCCCGCGTTAGCTGGAATGGCTGCTCTTCGTACAGGAGTGGATTTAGCTATAATTGCCGCTCCAGAAAAAACCGCCCATGTAATCTCTTCTATGTCTCCTTCGCTGATTTCAGTGAAATTGAAGGGAAAACACCTAAGCTCTAGCAATTTACCTGTTCTACAAAGCTATTTAGAATCTGCTAGTGGAGTTGTTTTAGGTCCTGGGTTAGGAATGCATAATGAAACAAAGGAGGCAGTTAGGGATATTATTGAACAACTAGAAGAAACAGGAACCCCTTTGCTGTTAGATGCTGATGGACTTAAAGCCTTTGCAGAATTTAAAAGACAAATTAAATGTCCCATGGTTTTGACTCCTCACTCAAGAGAGTATGAAATATTGGCTGGAAAAAAGCTTCCACAAAGTCAGAAGGAGAGAGCAGAGGAGATAAAAAAGATGGCAAAGAAAGTTGGGGGAACAATAGTTCTGAAAGGACCTGTAGATCTAATCTCTGATGGAACATCAGTTAAGTTCAATTTTACTGGAAATCCAGGAATGACTGTAGGCGGAACAGGCGATGTATTGTCTGGTGTTATTGGAGGTTTGATGGCCATGGGAGCCTCTCCTTTCAGGGCATGTACAGCAGGGACTTTTATCAATGGTGCAGCAGGAGATTTTGTATATTCAGAAAAAGGTTATCATATCATTCCCACCGACCTTCTTGAATGGATTCCTCAGATTATGGATGATCCAATGTGTCATTTGGAGGTGAGGATGAATCAGCTCTAGAAGCATAGGAATAACGGTTTATCATGCTAAACAGTGTGACCCCAAAAAATGTAGTACATTGAAGCTTAAACGCCACAACTTAGTTCGGGTGGTTCAAAGACCCAGAGAAATACCCCGAGGGGCAATTATCTTAGATCCGTTTACACAAAAAGCATTCTCTCCTGCAGATCTAGAACAATTGAAGAAAAGGGGATTATCTGCTTTAGACTGCAGTTGGGTACATGCAAAGGAAGTTTTTGACATTCAATCTCATTGGATTCCACGTTGTTTACCTTATTTGGTGGCGGCTAACCCCGTAAATTATGGAAAACCGACCAAACTAAGCACAGTAGAAGCGTTAGCTGCATCACTATATATCGTAGGTTTCGTTGAACAAGCAGTAGAATTGTTATCCAAGTTTAAGTGGGGACCCCAATTCATAATATTGAATAAAGCGCTTTTGGAAGGTTATGCCCAGGCGAAAGATAGTACAGATGTAGTTAATGTGCAAAGAGAATTTATGAACTAAAACTGCGCCGATAATTGAATTTTTTAAAAAGATCTAACTACTTGGACTAAGTTCACATAAGAAATGGCATTATCTAGATTCGAGATATGCGTTTAAAAACCATAGGTAGTGCACTAACAAAAAAGTGACCTAGCATAAACTTTGATAAATTTGTTTTATTTTCCTATTTTTTGATCATGTTTCTTCTTTTTTTGTTTGTTCTTTTTTGCTAATGAAGGCATCTTATCTAACCCTCCAGAATAGTCCTTATGAATAATATCAATACAAAGCTGCATATATATTTGATAATTAAAAAGAAAAGGTTCTCCTAAATTAACCTGTTATTTTGCAGAATTAAGAAAGATTAAAAGTTAATGCAACATTAGATTATTAGTAACAAATCTGTTTGGAGATAAAAAAATGGATTTCAGCATTTTGATTAATAACGCTTATTACATCCTCATTTTGGGAGGACTCGTAGCGACTTCATGGTTTATAGAAAAACTGGTAAAACCAGTTCCAGTTGTAGGAACACCCACAAGTATATTACTAAAAATACTCTCCTTTTTTGGATTCTTCGCTGGAATCCTATTGATCATAACCGGCGCAGCGGCATGGCAAGCACAAAGCCCTAATCTCGACATGTACACCATTTACTTGCTAATCATCGCAGGCTTGGTTCTGATACTTAAACCAATCAAAGACTTCCCTTGGGCAGCCTTGTTGGGATTAATAGCCGGGGGTTTATGTGCAGGAGCAGTTTATTTCTTTCTTCCTTTGACTGGGCCTATTTTTGGAATTGCACCAATATGGATTTATGTTATAATATTTCTGATTCCAGCAGTAATAGTCTATATGGTTTTCAAGTTTATAGAAGATGTTATGAAGCTCATTGGAACAGTTCTAGCATCAAGACCTATCACACTTATCGTAGGATTTGTATGCATAGCTCAAGGTATACTATTGCTACTCGGTTATAACTTATTCACACTATTAATTTCTTAGAAAGTAAAAAACGAAAAAAAGAAAAAGAGAAGAAAAAAGGGTCTCTTTTAGCCCTTAACACTTATTTCTTTGATTACTCCGGCAGCAACGGTGGTGCCCATGTCTCGGACTGCAAATCGTCCAAGTTCAGGGAAATCACTGTATGTTTCAACAGAGATTGGCTGAATGGGTTCAAATCTTACAACTGCACCGTCACCTGTCTTTAAGAAAGACGGATTCTGCTCTACAATTTGACCAGTTCTAGGGTCGAGTTTGGAGATTAGTTCTTTGAACCTAACTGAAACTTGACCAGTGTTTGAGTGCAATACTGGAGAGTATCCGGCAGCGATGGCTGTTGGGTGGTGGATTACGATTATTTGTCCGATGAATTCTCTTGCTATGGTTGGGGGGTTGGCAACATGGCCTGCAACGTCTCCTCTGTGAACGTCTTTCTTTGAGATTCCTCTTACGTTGAATCCGATGTTGTCTCCTGGAAGCGCTTGTTTGACTTGAACATGATGGGTTTCTATGGATTTGACTTGTCCTTGAACTTTTGAAGGCATGAAGACAAGTGTATCTCCTTCTTTCAGAATACCTGTTTCGACTCTGCCTACTGGAACTGAACCGATTCCAGTGATTGTGTAAATGTCTTGAATAGGAACTCTCAAAGGTTTAGTGGTTGGTTTAGCTGGAACTTCCATTTCATCAAGTGCCTCAAATAGCGTTGGACCGTTATACCAAGGCATGTTTTCGCTCTTTTTAGCTAGATTGTCTCCAGTCCATCCGGAAGTGGGAACGAAATGTATCTTTGCTGGATTAAAGCCAGACATTCTCAAGATACGGGTCATTTCGTTCTTGATTTCATTGTACCTTTCTTCTTTCCAATCAACTGAGGCGTCATCCATCTTGTTTATAGCAACAACAATCTGGTTAACTCCTAAAGTGTAGGCAAGAAATGCGTGTTCTCTTGTCTGTCCACCAGAACCAATTCCTGCTTCAAACTCTCCTCGTTTTGCAGAAACAAGAAGAATTGCAGCATCTGATTGGCTGGCACCAGTGATCATGTTTTTAACGAAGTCTCTGTGTCCTGGAGCATCAATAATTGTGAAGGCGTATTTTGGAGTTTCAAATTTCAGATAAGCAACATCTATTGTCATTCCTCGTTCGCGTTCTTCTTTGAGCTTGTCCAAGACCCAAGCAAACTTGAAGGTCTCCCTTCCTAGTTTCTTAGCTTCTTCTTCGTATGTCTTGGCAGTTCGTTCATCAACTGCTCCTGTTAGGGAGAAGAGGTGACCTACAGTTGTTGATTTTCCGTGGTCAATGTGTCCGATTACTACCAAGTTCAGATGGGGTTTTTCTGATTTGCTCATTACTTTTCGTTCTCCTTTATTTTTTGTTTATCATTTACTCGTTATGTAGTATAATTCGTAGAGAGAACAGTTGGTTCAGTTATTTTAACTTTTTGAAGGAAAGCCAAAATATCAAAACATCTTTTTCTCACACGATCAAGTTTGATTATTGTTCCTACCGTGAGGAACGTGCTATTCGCTCCATCTCGTTACGCTTTTTGACAGCATAACTTTTCACATCTTTCTTTGCGGCTAACTCCAACTCTTCGGCCAAGTACTCGTCCAAAGGTTTGGGATTACCGAAAGATTGTTTTCTTGCACCCTCAGAAAGAAAACGTAAAGCAAGATCTACTCTTCTTTGGGGTGAAATATCTACAGCCATGTGATAAGCAATGCCTCCGTAGCTGATGCGAGTAGTATCTTCACCAGGGGATGTATTCTCTACTGCTGTAACAAGAACTTGTATTGGGTTCTCTCCTGTACGTAAGTAAATGATTTCAAGTGCGTTTTTAACTAAGTTTATGGCTCGTGTCTTCTTTCCGGCGCTATTGCCAGGTCTCATAAGATTATTTATTAGCCGTTCAACTATGCTGATCTTTGCCTTGTGGAACTTTCCATGCTCATGTCGACCCATGCTGTGAGGAACAGACACCGGTTTAACAGAAATATATTGTTTGAGCCCTGGATCCTCTACCTGAATCCCTTCGAAGCTCCATTTTCCGAATAGTTTTATATCGTCCATATTGCTCAAACGAATCACCTTGACAAAGTTTCTGGGTTCAGAAACCAATATTTAAGTGTTGTTTAGAGGTTAGTTCCGCTTTCTAGCGCATTGGTTTTTCTTTTCTGCCGAGAACTAACTCATTAAGGGAAACACCATTAACGGTTGAGACTTTCCATCGAACTCCGGGTAGGTCTCCCAAAGCTCCTCCACGAGATCCACCGATTCCTTCGACTACAACTTCGTCATGTTCATCAACTACGTTCAACGCGCCGTCTCCGGGAAGAAAAGCAGTTATAACCCTTCCATTTTTGATAAGTTGAGTTCTAACACATTTTCTGATGGCACTGTTAGGCTGCTTGCTTTCAATTCCAACTTTTTCGAGTACAATTCCTTTGGCCATAGGAGCCCCTTTTAATGGATCAGATTTGATGTCTAATTTGAGCATTCGACGTTTGTAGTAGACGTCTTTCCATCTGAAGTGTTTTCGTTTTGCAAGTAGTTTTCTTGCAGCTAGTTCGCCTTTTGGTGCCTTGGAACCCATGCTTTTCTGTCCTCTAACCTTTCTATTTCAGAGTTCTGATATTTAAACAGTCCAGATTAGCAGACTCCCATAAATATGATTCGCAAAAAATGTTTGACCTACTTTTGTTTAGGGGTTGCCGTGGGAAAATTAGATTGACTCTATTGTAAAATCTTCTTTAAGTAAGATATCATAAGGGGATTCTTTGTAGCAGATTATTGGTTTGGCGTTGATTATGATTTTTTCCCATAAATTGCGGTCTATATTGTATCTGAAATTATGTGTGTTCGGTTTTAGGAGACAACGATAACCTATGAAGCGTTCATTTTGGAATACAAGTCTCATTATATCTGTGCATTGAGGATCTGCGCAAGGAAGCGTCTCTCTCAGCATTTTAATCAAGTATATTAATATATAATAAACAAATAAATGTTATGAAAAAAATAAAACCAAACCATTATTAACAAGAAACATAAAATTGATTAAATTCTTGACAATATCGTTTTAGCGTTTGCAATAATTGATTCAAGTTTTTCGTAAGAAATTCCAGTTTGTTTTCTGAGCTCTGCTGAACTTTTATCAGTCAAGTGTTTTAACAAGATTATTCTGTTTGAAATTAAGTTATGTCTAGTCTCAGTGTTTAATCCCTTTAGAAAGGTTATGGGATAGAGCTTCTTTTCTTCTATCATCTTTTCTAAGTCATGTTTCGCAGGTGAACCCCATCCAATGTGATCGATTCCTCTGCAGTTTGCATAGCGTTTGGCGTGTTCTGACAGTTTCGTGTTGCAAATAATCATCGAGTAGTCTATTTTTAGGTTGTTTAAACCGAGTTCATATCCCTCAGTTACGTCTTCAAATACGGCTCTGGAGATTCGGCTTACGTCAAGACTTGTTCGGGTATGATAACTAAAATGGTGTTTGATTTCAACTAGACAGGTTTTTCCATTTTTTCTGGCAATCGCGTCAACTTCATGTTCTACACACTTGCCTTTCACGATTTGGTTAGGGGTAACTTCGTAACCATGTTCGCTTAATAAAAGTTGAATATAATGTTCAAAATCAGGAGCAGGATTCAGAAGACTCAAAGCCTTTCTAAGGTCAATTTGATGTCTGAATACAGGTTTTTGTCTTCTTAAATGTTTAAAGATCATTTGAAGAATTTTTCTTGTTTCAATGCCCTCGTAAATCATTGCTTCGACATTTTTAGTGACTGATTCAGCAACTGCACGGGTTGCACCCATCCTCAAACATGTATTAACAACTTTTTCTCGATTGAAAGGTTGTGTTGTTCCATCAGCTTTGGTTACATATACGACCAAAACCATCTACCGAATGAGCATAGAGTTCTTGTCTGCTAAAAAGATAACCATTATTCGTGGAACACAATCGTGTTCTGATCGATGATTGATAACTTTCTGATCGATCATTGTAGAAATATTGTAATCAAAGATATCTTGGGCGCGGGTAAGGCTCCAATTTTAAGTAGCTCAAGATGCTAAGCAATTTAAGTGCGTACAATATAGAATTGATGAGCGTTTTTGATAATAACTGTGTGAATGAGTATTGAAGAGACTTGAAGTTACTGTAATAAAAAATCAAAAAGATAATGTTCAAAAAGTTTTCAAGAATTTGGAGTTATCATATGCCTACTCCACTATTAAGATAGAAAATAACGAATGTGGAAAATTCTCAAGTCTAATACCCGATAAGCTTGTCGATAAGACGATTGAAGAGATATTAAAAGGAATAGATTCGCGCATAAAGGAGAACACCATCAGCGTCTATAATGTTGAAGCTCATGTTTCCTCACATGTTGATCGAATAACCAAAAAACTGATTGCAGAAAGTCCTCCAGCCAACCCTTTTGAAAGATTAGTAGAAAATGCTGAAAAATTCACAAACATTAACAAAGACATCATCATGATGGCACTGTTTGCTACTTTAATTGCACTTGCAGGTCTTTTTCTTGACAATGCAGTTACAGTAATTGGCGCAATGTTGCTTTCCCCTCTACTTGGCCCTATCAATGCTTTTGCTGTAAACGCAAGCATAGGAAAAGTCAAAAAATTGGTTAGGATAGAAGTCGCAATTGTAATACTTCTGATAGCAGTAATTGCTTTGTCGGCTTTTATAACCTTTATAGGGTCTTTTTTCTTTGATTTACCTGTTAGTTCGCAAATTGCAATTCGAAGTCAAACGTCCTTGATTGATATTGGAATAGGACTGATCCTGGGTTTAGCTGGAGGTTTAGCTTTAGTATCTTCTGTGACCGAAATGTTAGTGGGAGTAGGAGTTGCAAGTGCTCTTTTGCCTCCAGCGGCAGTATCAGGAATAGGTTTAGCCCTAATGGACAGTGGACTATTTTCGGGTGCATTAATCTTAACGATTGTATATCTGGTTGGTTTAGAATTAGGATGTACACTAATGTTACGTGTAAAAGGTGTTCGTCCACGAAAGTTTTACCAACAAGCAGAAGCAAAAAAACACTCTGCCTATTTCATCATAACCTTTAGCATATTGCTGATATTACTTCTGATTATAGTATACTTGACAAGTTAGACATGAAACTAATGATTAAAGCCAATTTAAAGAATTATTGCGAGAGAGGTCGCGCTTTAATAATAAACAATTCTTGCTTATAATTTCGATCAAGGAAAATCTTAAGAGAGAACTCGTAGAAATGGTAGGTCATGAGTTTTCAGGATTACGTCACCATGATTGGTGATTTTATTTTAGCCAATATTTCTGTATTGATTTTTTCAATTATCGCTATAGTCGCAGGATTCATTGCTTACAAGTTAATAGGGAAAGAAATCAAGAGGCTGCGAACTCAGAAAAAAATTGACGAAGGTCTATCATACACGCTTAATAGGATAATGAAATGGCTTATTGTTGCTGCGGTTCTTTCAGCAATTCTGGCTCAGTTAGGAGCAACAATTGGATTAATATCTGGATTATTGACCATTCTAGGCGGTACAGTGATAGGTTTTGCAGCCATAAACACCCTTGGAAATGCGCTAGCGGGATTAATAGTTATGACAAGCCGACCTTTTAGCGTTGGAGACAGAATATTCTTCAATGAACAGTTTGCAGACGTTGTAGCAGTTGATTTAATCTATACAAAAATGTTAACGTTAGACAATGTTATAGTTTCTATTCCAAATCAAGAGTTACTAAAAACTGCAATCGATAATTTTGGAAAAAAACGTGTAATTAGAAGACATTGCAGTATAACTCCAGGCTTTGAATATAATAGCTCAGATGTTGAAAAGGCACTATTGGAAGCTGCAGGAAAAGTTAAACAAGTTTTGCAGGATCCTAAGCCATACGTTTGGATAACCAAATTTCAAAACTACGCAGTTGAATACACCCTTTATGTCTTTATCAATGACGTTAAAAAATTGCCAAGTATTGACGCTGAAATCTACAGAACAGTATTTGAAACATGCAAAGAACATAAAATAGACATTAGCACACCGTTACTTCTTAAACAGCTAAGAGAATAGGAAAATGTTTTGCGTGTACATCCCAATGAACAATAGAAAGTTGTCTGTTTATGTTATTTATGGACAGCTTGCCTTATCTTAGCTGTATTAAAATAAAATTTAAAATAATGATTTTTATTGATGATGATCAATGGACAAATATCCAAGTTGTATAAAAGAAGTAATTGACAAAAATCCTCGCAAGAAAAAGCAGATACTTGATTTCTTGGACCGATTTACGGTCATCGAAGATGTTCTTGTGGACAAGGAAATATTTAATCATTTTTTCAAATGCGTAGCCCCAGGATGTGGTTCATGTTGTTTTGCAGGCACATTGGTGACATTAGACGAAATAAATCGGATAAAACCTATTGTAGATGAATTAAAAGAATATCTCAGCGAATCTAAAATACGTAGACTTAATACAATAAAAAATGAATTCTATACGAAATTTCCGATTGAAGGTTTTTTTAAGTTAAGAACATGGAACTCGTCTTGCATATTTCTAATGGAAGATAAAAGATGCGCAATTCATATGTATTGTCTGAATAATGATATTAATTGGATCAAATTCCATATCGATTTTTGTGTCACTTACCCTTTAAGAATTAGTAGAAAAAAGGACATTATACACATTGAGGAAGAATTAATCAACAAAGAATATGTGTATCCTTGTTTTAAAAGAAAAAATGAATTTAGCGAGAAGGACACAGAAACTCATTTAGTCTATTATATGAAGAATGTGATTGAAGATAGATTTGGAAAAAGTTTTTGGATTGCTCTAGAAAAAAAATACAAAAGAGAATGTTAAATATGTTCAGTTTTCATATCAAATCAAGCTTGAAAAAGAATATTAATTATTTTTTCTTCTCTTTTTCTTTAACTAATTTTACGAGTTCTTCTTTTGATTGTCCTGTTTTTTTAGCAGGTCCCTTACTTACGCTTGCTCTTTTTGGTTTTGCAGCCAATTTTTTAACACCAACATTATTTATTCTATTTATTTTTAATATAAAATTTACGAAAAAAGAATATAGTTGGGTTTTTGGGAATAAACTTTAAGCCGATAATCAAATCTTACTTTAGATACACTAGCCTTCCTTCGACATTTCTTTTTATGTTTTGATGGTTACGAAGATATTCCTCTAAAACTTCTTTTGCTGAAGTGCTGATTAGCTTTGAGTTGCCTGGTTCAAAAAGTTCTTTTTGTGAAATGTTGAGATTTGCTTCTGAATTGTTAGCATGGTATCCTTGAAGACAGATTTTGTATAATTCATTTTCTGAAACCGGTTTGCCATTGATAGTAATTGAGATAAGTTTGTGTTGACTGTCGCTGTATGTTGCTTGGACGTTACTGTTTACCTGGTAACATTCGCCTTCACTGTTTCTGTTTTCCAAACGCATAATATGTGAGAAAATTTTTTTAATGTTCTTTCCATTTATGGTGGACCTACGTAATACGTCATCAAAAGGGAAACAACTCAGTAAATCTCTAAGGGTGACCAATGGGCCCATTTCTTTTATGCGAATAGAGCCACTTCCAATCAGCACTGTATCAGATTCTGCAACATCTGCAAAGGCATCTGCTATTAGATTTCCTAAAGATGTTTCAACTTCTCGTTTGGGGTGAGTGAGTTTTTGGGCAAATTTGCAGACAATTGTATTATATTTTCGGTTAATTGTATCCTGAAAAGATTGGATATATTCTTGAAGTTTAACATCTGGTTGGGCGAGACTTTCGTTGATTGGAATTAATTGCCAGCTATAGTCAATAATACTGTTTGTTTCGTCATCAACAATAATGTCAAAGCGACCAATTTGATCACTTCCAACTCCTGCTTGAGCAATTAATATATTGTTTTTTTTGGCCGGTTTATCCATTATTGTGTGAGAATGACCTCCAATTATTATGTCAACACCCCATTCTGATTTTAAAAGATTAGCTAATTGAATGTCTGATTCAAAACCTATGTGGGTCAAAAGGATCGTTAAGTCTATGTCGTCATTTTTGTAAGCATTTAGAATTTTGCCCACTTCGCGGCTTGCATCTTCGAGTGTTACAAAACTACCAATAAGTTTATCCTGTTTAATGGAATCCATGACTTTTTCGGTAATTATGCCTGTAAAAAGTATGTCAAATCCAGCTTTTTTTAAAATAAGATAAGGTTTCATCAACCGCTTGTTGTATTTCCTGATATACAAATTTGCATTTACAATTGGAAAGTTTGCCATTTTTTCAAGAAATAGAAGATGTGGTAGGCCGTAATCGAACTCATGATTACCTAAAGCTACTACATCTGGAGCGAGGTAATTCATTATCTCGATTGTTGAAATTCCTTTGTATTCAGAGTCAATTAGTGAACCTTGAACCATGTCTCCAGAGATGACATAGAATACATTTTCCTCTTCTTGTCGTACTTTGTTAATGTAACCGGATAATAGTGCTAGTCCACCAATTAATTTGCCTTCTTTGCCTTGAACTTCGGCTAGAAAGTCTCCATGCATATCGTTGGAGTGTAATATGGTAAATTTTTTGGTTTTGGTAAAATTTCTTTCCCCCTGTACCTCTATTATCACGATAAACAGTATAAACAAAGTTACTATAAAAAGAATTCAAGAGGATTTTGTCAATATGAGATTTTTCTGTTCTTATGATTCAATTTTGAGGGGTAAAATCATTTCACAAAATTATCATAATGTCTAGACTGGATCTAATTAACAATAAACATGCAATAGCTAATTCTCCTGAAGATTTAGAATAGTAGCAAGCCAAAAAGGCTAATAAGACTAATCAATATAGGGAAAACAAGCAGTTTGCTTTTCGTAGAGAGGCCGAACAGTAACAGACCGTTTTACCTTTTTCAAGAGTATTTCTGGCTTCAACACTAAAGTTACCATAAAAAAATCAAGTAGGAATAGAAAATGAAAAAGAATATAAAAACCAAAAGAGAGACAGACAGCTCCACTAATCCAAACATTTGCCAATTTGTTGTAGAATATTACCTAAAAACAAAAGATAAAAATTAACCTCAAAAGATGAAACATATTTTTGCTAACTTTTTTACATATTTTTTTATTTCATTATTTGCTCTTTTTCATTGTTTCAATATTTTTTCCATATGCAGATTCAGGAATTATGAAAAAATGGTTATAAACCTAAAAATAGGCAAAAAAAAGGCTTTTTTTTAGATTTAGGACATTAATACTCCTTATTTTATTGGCTAAAGGTAATTATTCTGGTTATTGTGGTACCCAATATAAGAGGTGAATTATTTTGATGTTTGAAGATGAAGAAGACTGGGAAGACTTTGACGATGAAGACGAAGATGAGGATGACTAGAAAAGTAGTGTTGAATTTCTAAATCCTTTGGAAAGAAAAGGATAGAAAAATGGTGATTTCTAGTTAAATTGGATTTTTTATATCATGTTTTTTTAGTATACAAAGATTAAAGGGAAGACAGCAGAGCCAACATATTACTTGTTGCTCGGACAGAGTAGAATTCAGACTCGTTGGGTCCAAGTAAAATTATTTTTTAGAAAAATAAAATGACCTGAAAGAAAACAGTTGATAATTATTGAGATAATAATTAATGAATACTAAGTATTCACTCAACTAAATCATTATAAGATAAACCATCAAATTCTCGGATTTATTATTTACATTCGGATTGCTGCTGAACCTGTCACTTCAAAGAACGGAAATTAAAAACAGCTATTGAAAAGGAAACCAAGGAATTTTGGAACTTTTTGTAGTTTGATATAACAAGTGTAGGAAAATTTTAGATGTGTATACATGTTCAACATGAATACAGGTGGCAAAAATGGAGAAAAAGTTACCTATTCGAGTTTGGTGGGCATAAGTAATCCGCTAAATTAACGGATTATTAGTCTATTTTTTATTTTGTTGTTTAATCGATTTATTTTCCTTTTTTTAATGATTTAATTCTTCGATTGTTGACAAGTGATATCTTTCCTTTCATCTAGTCATTGCTCTCTTAAACAATGGTAATGCTACAGCTGTCATAACGATCCCGAACACAATCAATATGGATAGTTCAAAGCTTATTGCTGGTATGTCGGCTCCAAGCACCATTACTTTTCTTAAGGCATCAGCGACGTATGTCAGTGGTAGGAACCTTGAGATACCCTGCATGAACCATGGCATCTGCTCTACCGGGAAGAACACTCCGCTAAGGAACATCATCGGGAACATTATTGTAGTCATCATCATAACGGCTGTTTCTTGGTCCTTCGCGAACGAGGTCAATACGACTCCTAAACCAACAAAGCTGAATACACCCAGCAGCAACAAAGCAAAAACTAATAGAATACTTCCATGTATAGTCACTCCAAACAAAATCATAGATAATACGAGTATAAGGACCCCTTGGAGTATTCCACGTGCCATCTGAGCAAAAGTTTTTCCAAGAATAACCGAAAGCCTGTTGATTGGAGCAACCATCATCCCATCCAAGGTACCGACTTCTCGTTCTTGAGAAATAGCTGCAGGCAAACCTGTCATTACACTCATCATAACGGTCATTGCCATGATCCCTGGAGCAATAAAATCAAAATAGCTGAATTCGCCTTCAATGGATCCTTTGATTTGAACGTCATATGGCTTTACAATTGCTAAGGCACTGTTTAGATCGATTCCCAATTCTTGTGCAATGTTTTGCTGAGCTAATGCAGTACCCATCTGCTCAAAGACTTGGTTCATTACAGCTTGTATCATTGCAGACATTTGTGGATTGGATTGATCTGTTACGAGTGTAATTGTTCCCTGCTGTCCATTCATGATGTTTTGTGTGAATTCGCTAGAGATTATTATGCCGCCTTCAGCATCTCCAGTTTGAATCATCTCACGTATATCATCAAGGTTTGAAGCATTAGTAAGTGTCATCATCCCAGTGTTCTCATTTATTGTGTTTAATGTCAGGATGAAAGTTGAGCTTAAACTGTAATCTCCGAATCCGGTATCCTCATTTACTAAGGCGATTGGAATATTGTTTAGAGAAGTTTCAGAAGGATAAATGAAACCAACCATCCCCATCATGAATATTGGCATCAGTATTAGCAGTACTAGTCCCATTCGGTTCCGGAACAACTCCATTAAGTCTTTCCAAGCAATCCGGAAACTATGCGAGATCATATTTTTTGCTCCCATCTTGATCACCTTATCCTCCGTTGCGTTCCAAATCGTCTATGATTAGGCAAAGGAATCTTTTTGTCTGCTTTGTCGCGCATTGCCCTTCCAGTAATATGTAAGAAAACGTCTTCTAATGTAGGTTGAATGTTCTGCATCGAAACTATGTTTCCTTTCTTCGCGCGTATGGCATCTATAATGCTGTCAAAAGCACCATCACCGTGAGCATGAACCTTTAAATGACTAGTGTTTTCTTGCGAAACAGTCTCAACGCACTTAAGGTCTCTTACTGTCGCTATCAGTTCTGGTGTTAAATTAGCGATTTCCAAGATTAGGATAGTTGTATTTGCTCCAGAAATATCATTTTTCAGGTTAGTTGGTGTGTCAAGGGATGCAATTTTTCCATGGTCTATTATGCCTATTCGATCACAGAGGATGTCAGCCTCGTTCATCATGTGGGTGGTAAGTATGATGGTGGTTTTGTTTTCTTGATTAATTTTTTTGATAAACTCTCTTACCTCAACAGTAGATTGAGGGTCCAAACCTAAGGTAGGCTCGTCTAAAAACAATACTTCAGGCAAATTGAGTAAAGCTCTTACTACATTCATTCTTTGTTTCATTCCAGTTGAAAAAGTGCCAACTTTGGAGTCTTTCCATTGTGTGAGCTGAACAAGCTCAAGAAGTTCATCAATCCTTTGACTGAGAGTTGATTTTGGGATGTTGTAAAGTTTTCCAAAAAATCTAAGGTTTTCTTTCGCTGTTAACCGGTCGTACATAATCATTTTTTCGGAAACCAGACCAATCAATTGCCTAACTTTATTGTCTTGCTTTACTATGTCATATCCACCGATTTTTGCAGATCCCTCTGTAGGTCTGGTTAATGTGGAAAGCATTCGAATAGTCGTCGTTTTCCCAGCACCATTTGGTCCAAGTAATCCGAAAATTTCGCTTTTTTTCACATCAAATGTAATATGGTCTACAGCTGTGAATCCGTTGAACTTTTTTGTTAGGTTGTTAACTTCAATCATTGGTTTGCTTTCCAACAAATTCACCTATACGATATGTTTTGTTGCAATATATCACACCAAAATATAAATATTACTTTTATATCAAAGGAGAATGAAATTCATGCACTCTAAACACGAAGAAAAAACAGCTACTCAATGGATTAAAGAGTCACAAAAAGGCTACATGCGCATAGCCTTCCTAATTTTATTAAGCAAAAGACCATGTCATGGATACGAAATGATGAAAGAGGTGAGAGAAAGAACTGAAGGTTTCTGGAAACCTACAGCAGGAGGCGTTTATCCCATTCTTCAGAGCCTAGAAAAATCGGGATACATAAAAGGAGAATGGAGCCCACAAAAAAGAAAAAGAAAAATTTATCACATAAATGAATCGGGAAAACTCATTCTTGATCGAGCCTTACTTAAGCAAAACCAAATTGCTGAAAGCATGAATAGTCTGTTCAAAGACTATGCAAGAGAAGTGTTAGGTTTAGAAGCTAAAGCCTTGAAAATGCCCAAAATACCAAATCCTTTTTCTCCATTCCTTGAAAAAGGATCGGAAAATATGATTGAAGCTCTTGAGATGAAAAATAAACAAATCTTACATATGATAAAAATTTTGGAAAGTGAAAATGAAAAAATTATCAAACAATTAGCGAAGTTAAAAAAACAAAAAAATAAAACTAAACTTTCTGATTCGGAAAGAGAACCAACAGAGAAAGGGAATTGATTAAAAAAAGATTGAGTTGTATGAAATGCCTTGGAAATTAATACATGTCAGGAAATCCGGTCGAAAACCTTTGAATGGTAGAAAATGTACAATTTGCGAAACCGAAATTAATGAAGAGCAAGCTTGGAGTAATCGAAACAAACATCGTTCAAAATATATTTGTAAGATTTGCTTTCCTAAACTATGGATTTGATTATGGTAGTATAAAAAGTAGAAAAATTTACTTGCTTAAACATGATTCAAGCTAATATTATGAGCTATTTCTTGTTTTGTCGAATCAGATAAATAGCAACTGCTAGCTCGAGCATTGAGATTATACCCATGATTAAGACTGCAAGAACATGACTAAAAGACACCAGATAAGTTATCGAATAGGCAGCTAAGGGTATAAGTAGGGTTGTGATGCCAATAACTAGTTTTTTTAAATCATGAATTAAAGCAGATATTTTTCCTTTGGTTACAGTACTTAGAAAGAGCTGTATTTCAAAGACGCTTGCTGAAGCTACTGCCAATAAAATAAAAACAGGGATAAGTAACGTAAGAGGAGAAGTTAGAGGCTTTAACATTGCCATTACAAATAAAACTATTGGCACTGGAAGATAGGTCAACGTGGATATCAAAGTTTTAGAAAGTATTATTTGGTTAAGGCCTAAAGGCAAAGTTTTTGTATATTCTAGCCCGGCACCTTCCGAATTCAGCAATGCAAGGGGCATAAGCAAAACAAAGATTCCCCCCATAAAAGTTGAAACGAGCAAAGTGGAAGCCCGTAGCACCTCAAAGTTCACCAATAGAAAAGACATAATAACAGTTTCTAAAACAGGAAGGGCAAAAAAGAAGGCTGTTGCAGGATTTCTTGAAGAAATCTTCAAGTCTTTTATGACAAACCCAAACAAAGGTTTGCGTGTTTTGATTGAAAAATCCTTCGCCGTTACCCTAGATAATTTTACATTTGTTCCATTCGATATTTGTTTCACTGTTTTTAAAATCCACTTTCCCGCAAATCCAGAAACTCCAACATATGTTATCAAAGAAACTGCTGAAAACAATGTTGTAAACCCTGCAGCAATTGGATCACCTATGTTAGCGATAGTTATTCCAGCTGAGAATGGATGAAATAAACATAAGATCAGGGTAGATAATTGACTGGAATTAAAAAGGATTGACTCAAGAGAGGGCACAATGTAATATGGCAAGCTGATCAAGAGACTTACACCCATTAGTAGTGACCCCCACATCAAAATGAAAAGTAAACGCAAAACAGTGTTGCCTCTTGATCTTCCTCCTCGAAACAAGTTTTTCGTAAAGACCCTTGAAAACCAAAGAGCAACAGCAACAGCAAGTATTTCATTCATTATAGAAGCAACTAACATTATCAAAACAGCAATTGGAGACCCAGTATAGAAAGCCACCAAAGAAATTTGACTCACTATTGACCCTACAACCATGTAATCTACAGACCTAACAAAAGAGAACAGGGTAATCAGGGAAAATTTATCCGGCTTAATTGGCAAAGTGGCCAGGAGAACTGAAGATTCAGCGCTAATAAATGATGAAAGTGTCTGAATTGCATACAACGCTGTAAAACCAAATGTTACAGCCAAACTCAAAGAAATTGCGCTTGTTAAACCAATGATTGGTGAACCAAAAAACTGTGCTGTGAAAGGAATAACTGCAGCCAATACATTGAATATTGCCACCATAAGTTTGTCCCATTTTGCTATTCTCAAAGCCTTTTTGGTGAGATCTAAATCGTTTTGTTGATCTGCTACCATAACGACCTCTACCGAAGCCGCCCCACCACATTCGACCTCTTTCCTCAGCTATTGAACGGTACACTACTTCTTTGTACGGTTGTCGACTGAGCCGCCAAGCTTCAAGCAGTTTCATTCTTGAAGAATGCCTCCCCCAAGAGTCGAGTCTTGTCGAAAATCTCAGTTTCTTCGTTTGTTAATTTCAAGAAGACTTCTTCTAGTGTTTGACTTTTGTTTCCAGTTTTAGTTTTTAGTTGGTCAAGGGTTCCTTCAGCAATTATTTTTCCTTGATAAATTATTCCGATTCTTGTACAGATGTGTTCAGCAACTTCCATTATGTGAGTAGAGAAAAGAACGGCTCCACCATTTTGTACATGTAATAAGAGCAAGTCTTTGATTATGCGACTGGTTTTTGCATCAAGACCACTTAGGGGTTCATCTAAAAGGAGAAGGGGAGGTTGATGAATAAGAGAGGCAATCAGGGCTACCTTCTGTTTCATTCCTGTTGATAAAGTTGCTATTGGTGCGTCAAAATATTTTGCCATATCAAAGGCGTCACCTAGTTGGGTTATTACGCGGTTGACTGTTTCTTGGTCAATTTTTCGTATAGATGCTACAAACTCAAGAAAGTCGCGGGAAGAAAGGGAATCGTAGAGAATTGGTTTTTCGGCTACATAACCTATTTTCGATTTAACGATTATAGAGTTGATTGTAGGGTCAAAACCTTCAACTTTAACGGTTCCTGAGGTTGGTTCAACCAATCCAATTATAGCCTTGATAGTTGTGGTTTTGCCTGCGCCATTTGGACCCAATAATCCATAAATTTCTCCAGGTAATACACTGAAGGTGAGTCCTGATAGGGCTTGAACTGAACCGAACTGCTTAGTAAGCTCACTGACTTCGATTAGAGATGTGGACATTCTAGGAAAAACACCTGTTTTTGGCACATAAACTGATTTGAGTGTGTGGTTGCTGAAAGTAATGTTTTGTTAATCCAAAATTCAGATTACCAATTGTCAAGTATTAAGTTTGAATGTAAATTTACAGGCAGGAAAGTGTCAAAAGTTTTCACTTTGGTCTAGTTTGGATCAAATTAATGCTAGAAATAGCATCTCCCAAATAATCCCATTACTCTTCTATTGTAGAAGATCTTAGAAGCTGGCTACACCTTTTTTCTCTGAATTATCGTACCATTTCCACATTTTTTCAATTGCATCTGTGGAGTATCCTCTTTTTTTAAGCATTTTACTAAAATCTTCTGAGATCTTCATTAATCTAACGTACATATATGCGCCTTAAAAATAGTTACTCACATAAAATCTATATTTGTATTCATGTTATACACAAATACACAAACCAAAAAAAGCAGTCAAATAATAATATTTTGTATGGTTGGCACAATTTTTTTATGTAAATCCACTAAATGTATTATGGGGGTACAATTTTGGGCGTTTGTTCAACTTGTGGAAATGAAGAACAGGCAGCTAATCCAATGTTATGTAAAGTTTGTGGAAAAGAAGGTTGTAAAGACTGTATGACGTACTTGTTTAGTTTTTTCCAATATGGAATTGAACCTCAATTTCATGAAAAATGGTATTGCCATTCAAATGATTGCTATGAAGATTTTGCTAGAACGATGGAAGACAGTATCACAGTAGACATTTTTAATCAACAAAAATTTGGGATTGGGTTATTGAAGGGTGTGTTTCATAATGCCATAGAAAATATTGAGAATCAACCGTGGTTAAGAAGGAATGTTTCCAGTTCTTTATCGCTTGATGATTTTCTATTTACAAATGGAAACCTAGATCTCGTTTCTAGAGTTGAAAAATGCGGGCGAGCATGTAAATAAAGAGGACTAAACTAGGTTTCACACATACTCGCTTGAAAGTTCCAGATTTTTAATACTGTTCTTTTAAAAAGATGAATGCTATAGAATAATGGTAAATACATCTTACACTGTTGTATTTATTGTGAGTTGGAATATTTGTTACAAAAATGTCCTTATTGCGGTGAACTAATTTTCTTCAGGGAAAAAGGTCACGCGAAAGAGGATAAATGTGAACTTAGAAAGAAGCTACTATAGAAACGTGTGAATCCTTGAATTGGATTTTTGCGAAAAAAGCAGATGTAATTAATCTTTAGTTAATTTTTTTATGACACTAGCTAAGTCCCTTTCACAAGGCTTAATCCAACGTTTCCAGCCAAACAATTTTTAAAAACTATTCTTCCTTTTGAGTCGGCATGATGTTTTTTGGTCAATTGATTACAATAAGTCTATAAGGTCCAAAATCGCATTTCGAAGTTTTTCTTGAGAAACAGTCCACTGTTCTAATTCATCCCAACTTTTGTCTGTGGCTCCGGTATAATCTTCTGTGGAAATTTTGCTTTTTTCCTTTTGATTGGAATCCCATACTTGCGCACAATTCTTGGTTTGGTAAAATAAGTCAAGAATTCGTTTATTATAGGCTACAATTTCTTTAATTGTTGAGGGGTTGTCTTTTTTGGAATAATCTGCGATCAATAAAAGGCGTTCAAGATTGATCCAGTAGGTTTCTGCAGTTCCAAACCAATCGTGAAGGGAAGCAAAACAGTCTTTGTCTCCATAAAGCATCTCAAGTTCTTCGAGAACTTTTTCGTCTATAGCCCGCGTATAACCACCCATTGTTTAGTTGTTACAGTGAAAAGGTTTTTTTGAACAGTGAGCAATTTGAAAATATTTCACCATTTTCGCTTTGTGTCAATCTTTTTTAAGAGTTTGTCAAGCATTTTGCCTTTTTCCAATAATTCTTGTTTTAAAATCGATTTTCCAATTGGACATAGTTCATCAACTATCATACCTTCATTTATCAGATATACAACAGGATAGATTTGGCAACCCTCTGGTCTATCCTCATATATTCGGCATTTCTTATCACTACGGTTGTAGAAAAAACAATACCCGTTAACATTCTTGAGCTGGGTTATATTATCATTCAGAACCGTGAACTCTTCCAAGCAAAAGCCCTTCCCTTCTAATCTTTCGACATCATCTATAGAAAGCTCCATCATCGTTTCTTCACAACATAATCCACAATTTGAGCAACGCAAATTAACCATCTCCTGACCAAAAAAGAATCCTTAGAAACCTGTTTTTAGCAACATTTGACGCATATTGCTGTCTGTGTAAGAGCAACTCCGTCTACGCTATCTATTCCTCTTGCAACCATCTCGCCAACATCATTAATATCTTCCACTTCGTAGGTTACCACAATATCAAAAGTTCCAGTAATAACACAAGCCGTTTTGACACCCTTTATTTTGCCTACATTTGCAACAACATCCAAAGTTCTGCCCTTCTCAGTGTTTACAAACACATATCCAGTAATCATCTCGTAATCCCTCCATTCAAGTTCATATTTTTCACTTTACATTCTTTTAGTAGAATGGTCAAAATAAACGGCAAAAAAGAATTGGAAACCTTTTGCCCAACGTCTCTAAGAGAATCCTACGTAATAGATAGAACGTTGGGTCACTTAATAGTCTATAGGAAGAAAAAAATTGATCCCAAACTTGATACTAAGAAACCAAAATAAACCGCCAAAAAATGCCTAAATCTACTGTAGGTCGCTAAGCTTTGTTATTGCCAAGGGGACAAGCATTTCTTCCTCATTTAATCCACCATGGTGACCAAGGAGACTAAGTCGTCTATCTTTAAAATGCTCAAACCAGATTGTTTCGTTTCTATACGGAAGAATCAAACAATTTCCAACCCTATCATAGAACTCAGTACTTACATTACCTAGACCAAACAAGCCATTCTTTATTGCCTCTTTAGTTTCAACAATCTTAGCCTTGTTACCAATTTTTTTCTCAAGCAAATCCGTTGTCTCTGTTTGTTTTTCTTCTTTAACGTGAAGAAAGACGTCTCGTGCACTTCCAGTAGGAAAAATTCTTTTCCCACTCTTGCTTACCTGAAGGTTCTTTACTATCTCAGGAAATTCGTTTAAATATGTTGTATTTTGGGGAACTATGTCTAAATTTCCATGATCTGATGTTATCAAAAGTAGCGTTTCTTTTGCTGTTTTATCGTCAATTTTTTGGACCAACTCTTTGTTCAACAGATGGGAGATAACGGACAACTCAGCGCCATACTCGTAGCTTTTTGGTCCATATTCATGAGATATTGTGTCCAGATTGCTTAGGTGCACAAAAAAGTATGCGGGACCCTTCTCTTTTTCTAAGGTTTTTCTTAAATTAACAATTAAATCTGATGATTTCAAGTTCGTTACAACTGTACTTCCGTCAAATAGTAGTGTAGCGTAGTTGCTGTATGCATATCCTGTGTAAATATGTACAAAAGTCTTGACTCCTTCTGTTCTTAATTTTTTCTGGATAGTGTTTCCATTAAACAAAAGCTTTGGGTCAAAGCCCTTATCTACAAGTTCATTTCGACGTTTAGACCCTAATGGATCAAAACTTAGAGTGCTGACTATTCTATCAACCTCTTTGAGGTAAAGATAATACTCAAAAAGCCCATGCTCTTGAGGAGTTAATCCAGTGTTTAATGTAGTAAGAGCATTAGTAGTTTGTGAGGGAAAAACACTTGTTAATGGAAATATGTTGCCTTTTTCAGCCAAATTAGCTAAAAACTTAGATTCCTTATAGTAACGTAAAAACTGGTTATACCCAAAGCCATCTAAAACAAAAAGCACAACCTTGTTTACATCACCAGTCTCTGTGCTGACATCTATTGGAAGTTTTCTTTTGGTTTTAACATCAAACAGGTCTAGTACTGTTCCTGGAATATTTGAAATGCAGTTCTGCTCGTAGAATGGGTAAAGAAAGTCACCTTTGCTGCATTGTTTTCTAATTGAATCGCCATCTTCTTTGAATATCATGAATGTCACTTGAGTTGTGTAGAACTAAAATTAGTGATAATTAGACTATAAAAGACGTTTTATGTTTACAAGGTTACGTTACAGGTTCCTAAAAAACAATTTTAAAATTTTTTCTCAAACATGCATTCGATATCTCTAATGTGCATTTTTTGATATTTCATATAAATTTTAATCTTCTCGACCGCTTACTGGTGTAAGCCAAGCATCAGGACTTTGATACCTAAACACAGGATGATTAACGTCATCCTTTTTGTTATTGTTTTGAGCAATCTTTGATTTTATATCTTCTAAGAGTTCAATGTGTTCTTCAACTTGCTCAGCAATCTGAGTAATTTGAGTATTAAAGTCTTCTAGATGTATACCATAAATTTGGCTGATTTCTTTTTGCATAAAGAGAAAAGTCTTGGCTTGATTATACAAATACTGTGTCGAACCACCTTCGAGCTCTAAAGTTAATAAAATCTTAGAAAGTTCTTCTGCAGATATCTTTTTTTTCTTTTTGACTTGATCAATAAGAGACTCAGTAACTTTACATACTGGCCTTAGTTTCATTTTGCATTGTTCTGACTTTGCCTTTGAGGATCCAATTTGACCACTTAATTCAATAAGAGCTTTAGACTGTTTCTCATTACCATATGAAAGTTTCAATAATTGACTCCTAACCTCTGTTAGAACCGTTTTATTTGCCAATTCCTCAAAGAGTTTGCTATTCTTCTTTTGCAAACTTCCTAAACAATAAAAAAGATTAGTAAAATCTTCAGAATTACCTTTTTCCAAAAGCACGAAATCGCATCCAACTCTTATCTCAGAAAAATTTAGATAAATATCTTCTGAATTTCAAAAAAGAATTTCAAAACTAGTAGGTTATAATAACATATTGATTAGGCCTAAAGGGGGATATTAAGATTGTAGAAGCAAATGATTGAATATTTTTTTATATTTAATGTGTCTCAGATGTATCTATGAACTTGAAGATAATTTTGGGCGCGATTATAGTTGCTGTTCTTTTCTTTTTAGGAATTATTTTTGCATTCGCTTCGGTGTATGCGAGTTCAAGATTAATTGTTGCTGGTTTGTTTTTTGTTGTTGGTTTTGGAATCATATATTACATTACCAGAAAGCCTAACGTTAGTATTCAAAGATTGGAGTTTTCTGGAAAGATGAAAGCTGTTGCATTGAAATGTCCAAATTGCTCAGCTTCTATTAATTCAAATATGATTAAGATTGTTTCCGGAGTGCCGTATGCTACTTGTGATTATTGTGGTCATACTTTTGAAGTGGTTGAGGAGCCAAAATGGTGAAATTTTCTGCCTTTTTGGTTATAATTATTGTTGGGTTAACATGTATTTCATTTATTCCACAAGTTGATGCCCAAAGACAATATTTTTTTGGTCAGGAATGGGCGCAAGTTTGGATTAGACCAGATGGTTCTATTGATCTTTTTTACAATGTTAGCTTAACACTCGATTTTGGTCAGGAAATTAATTGGATAAGCATTGGTCAACCTAAAGGAGATTTCACCATTGGATCTGCTGAAGACCAGTTTGGGAACACATTAGAAACGTCTGATATCAGTTCCGGAAGTGACTACAAGGTTAGGGTTAACCTTGATTCTCCTTTACAAGCTGGACAAACAATTTGGTTTACTTTGCTTACGAATGTTGCTCACATGATTTACGTGGATGAAACTAATCCAGGAAATGATGGAATGCAATTCACTTTGTCATGGTTTTCAGAAGTAGGTATTGAAGATGCACGAGTGCTTATTGTTTTGCCTCCTGGAATTGCTGAAAGTGAAGTTAAAACAGGTTCACTATTTTGGAATAACATCCAGTATGAGGATGATAGGTTAGCGGTTTATTGGGAAAAGCAAAATCTTTTGCCTGATGAAAGATTTTCAGTTGGAGTTTCTTATCCAAAACAAGAGGGATGGGCCTCTTTCACTGAGACCTCTGATGGTTTAGGGAGTTTTTGGCCTTTATTGGTGTTTGGAGTCGTTGGTGTAGTGTTTGTTTATGTATTTTTTATTTTTCGAAAGAAGCCTTACAAAAAACCCACAATGGGTATTGAATGCCTTGGAGTTGTTAGGGGTTTAACTGCTGTAGAGGCTTCTTATCTTTTGGATTTAAAACCACCACAGATTGTAACTGAGATTTTGTATAGTGTTCTAAAGAAAAGGGCGGTATGGGTTGAAAACACGTCTCCGTCTCTTAAGTTTAGGATATTAGAACCCTTTCTTAACAAGACGGGAACGACAGATAATCCATTGAGGTATTATGAGATTGATTTTCTTAACGCAATTAAAGATGAAGGCTCTCTGGATGAAGAGAAACTTGCTTCAACAATTATGTTTGTTCAATCTACTGTAGAGGAAAAATTGAAAGGATATTGTAGACGGGACACAGTTGACTATTATCGAAAGATTGTGGAGAAAGCGTGGGGTCAGGTTGAAGCAGCTGGAACAGGAGAATTAACTTCCAAAGCTTATGATGAACAGTTACTTTGGTTGTTTTTGGATCCAAAAGCTTCAGATCGAACTCAAACCGTTTTTAGCAACAGGGTTTTTGAGCCTGATCCGATTTGGTTTTGGTACTGGTATTCTTATAGGTATTATTCGCCAAATCCCACTTACAAACCCAATATTGGAATTCCATCTCAAGGGCAAAAGCCGCCTACAATTCCTGGTGCAGATTTTGCTAATAATATAGCTACTGCGATAGAAAAGAGTGCTAATAATTTTGTTGTAAATATGGAAAAATTTGCTAATTCCATAGTTCCCATGGGACCAAAACAAAAATCATCTAACCAGCCAGTGCAAAAAAAAGCCAAGTGTGTATGTGCATGTGCTACCTGTGCTTGTGCATGTGCTTGTGTTTCATGCGCCTGTGCATGTGCTGGAGGCGGAGTAGGATAAAGGAGATTTGATTATGGGTTTTGTAAGTAAGATTTTTCGCAGATCAAAAATTCCTCAAGGAAGATTCACATATAGAGGTGAAGGCGATTTTGCTAGGTTTAGCTCTTCAGCTTCGGGTTGAACCTGACGGTAATGGACTTTTGATTATTAATGCGAATACAGTTTTGTTCTTAAATGAGACATCTACAGCTTATGCATATTATTTTATGCAGGGTTTGAGTACCGAAGAGGTTGTTTCCAAGATTAAAGGTATTTTTCGGGTTAAAGAAAGGCAGGCAAGGGCTGATTACGAAAAGTTGGTTTATTCTGTAAGTACTTTGGCCCAGACTGAAGAAGTTGATCCTATATCTTTTCTCGATCTAAAGAAGATTGAGCCTTTTAGTCAGGAGTATTCTGCGCCTTTACGTGTTGATTTGTCGCTTACTTTTAGGTGTCAGAATAGTTGTGTTCATTGTTATGCTGGGGGATCGCATGAAACTGATGAGCTAACGACTAGTGAATGGAAAGAGGTTATTGATCGGCTTTATCAGGTTGGTGTTTTTATTTTAACGTTTACTGGTGGAGAACCAACTTTAAGGGAGGACTTGCCTGAGCTTCTTAGTTATGGACAGAATAAAGGTTTAGTGACAGGTCTCATTACTAATGGAAGAAACTTAACTGATAAGAAATATGTTCAGATTTTAGAGGAGTCTGGGCTTGATTTTGTTCAGGTAACTCTGGAGTCTCATAAGCCGAAAGTTCATGATTTGATGACAGGCATTAAAGGAAGTTGGAACGAAACAGTAGCAGGAATAAAGAATTTGATTCCAACAAAGATTTACACAACTACAAACTCGACTTTGAGTAATCATAATGCAAAGGATTTTCTTGATACTGTAGATTTTATTAAAGAATTAGGAGTTGCTGCTTTTGGATGTAACAGTTTGATTTATTCTGGAAAAGCAAAAGATGTTGTTGAAGATTTTGTTTTTCCTCTTGAAGATTTAAAGATTCTTTTGCCAAAAGTTCAGGATAAGGCAGCTAAATTGGGACTAAAGTTTTTGTGGTATACTCCAACCCAATACTGTAAGTTTAATCCAATTAAGCTTGGTTTGGGTATAAAATCTTGTTCAGCGGCAATGATTAACATGTGTGTTGGACCGAACGGGGATGTGTATCCTTGCCAGAGCTATTTTGAAAGTTTGGGTAATATCTTAAAGAGTGACTGGAAAAGCATCTGGAATAATCCTTTGGCTGTTAGAATTAGAAACAGAGAGTATGTAGAACCAAAATGTAAAGAATGTCCCCAATTGCAGATCTGCGGAGGAGGGTGTCCCCTTGAGCTACAAAACAAGAATCACATTTGCTCTCAAAGTGGATAAATAAAAGTGAGTAAATGTAGGATCTTCAAAAGTTTAACCTAGGTTTTAGATTTGTTCAAAGTAATATTTTAGAAGTTGAAGAACAGATTCTGGAAAATGATGGTCAACAACTTCTTTCAAAATATTTAGGTAACAGTTAATTTTCGTTGAAATCTAAGCACATCTTTTATTTTGTTGTATCTTAAGGAAGATTGATTGAAGCCATGTTAATTTGGGAGAGGCAACTTGAAAAAATCAATTCTTTGCGTATGCAGATAGCTGAAAGAAAAGAGAAGAATGAAGGTTTGCTTCGGTTTGATCGTTGTACCATTAGAGCAAGTGATGTTGCTGGACAATACTATTGTGAGAAAAAGATTGAGTTGGAGTATCTTTATGGTGAAGTGGAAACTGAAACAAAAAATCAGGGAACACAGTGTCATGAAAATCTAGTTGAAGGCGCCGAAACAGTGGATCAGGAAGAGCTTTGGAAAACTATTTACGGTAAAGAACCTGTGTTGGCAATGGAATGGTTGCTCCTAGCAGATTATAACGATATTATTTTGGCGGGTCAACCAGATTCAATATTGTTTGAAAATGGAGTTCCATTAGTTATTTTTGAGTATAAATTTTCAAGAAGTAAAAGAACTTATCCTAGTTATCATGTTCAAGCCGGATTTTATGGGCTTTTATTGAAGAATCTTGGATTTGACACCCAAAAACTATTTTACGCAATAGTTGTTGCCGACAGAAGAGCAAAACATGATCCCAAACTTAGAGACAATGTTTTAGAAATAGTAAAGAATAATGGACAAAAGAAGGCAATACTGCCTATTGAAAACGCTATAGTCTATATTAACGAGTTTGATGAACAAGAGGCCAAAGCAAGTCTTGACTGGGCAATTCATTTTTGGAAAAAACAAAGAGAAGCCATATCAACTAAAAACTCCAACAAATGCCGAGTCTGCGAATATGAACAAGAGTGTAAAAAACTGATTTTTTAACTACAGTTACTTCACTGTATGTACATGTTATTTATGTCAAAACATTTTAAGACCAGCATCTAGATGTTCTAATCAAATTAATTGAATACCTAAGAACGCAAGTGGAGAATAAACCAATGAGCAAAACAATCTGGTTAATAATTCTATGTATTGTGGCTTCTGTACTAACATGGTTTCTTGGCAGTGATCAAATAGTAGATTACCTTGTGTTTAGTGGAGAAAATTTATTAAAAGGAAGAGTTTGGACCGTAATTACTGGTTTATTTCTCCATGCTGATCCAACTCATCTGATAGGTAACATGGTGTTCTTTTACATTTTTGGGAATACCATAGAAAAAGAGTTGGGAGATAAATGGGTCTTGATTCCCTTCTTTGTTGGAGGAGTGGCATCTTTTTTGTTGAGTACATTATTTTATGATCCCACAGTATCCATGGTTGGAGCTTCAGCGGCTATTTTCACTTTGACTGCAATCGTGATGCTTTTAAAGCCGCTACAATTCTCGTTCTATTTCTTGATGCCCCTCGGTTTGGTGGCGATTATTTATTTTTCATATAATCTGTTAGCAGCTCAGATGGGTATAGAAGGAAGTGTCTCATATATTGGGCATATAATCGGTTTTTCGATTGGTGTTCCTTTTGGAATAGCAAGTAGTAAAGATTGGCACAAAAATTTGCTTATAACTGCATTATTGTTTATGATCTATCTATTAGTGATCTGGATTGTATTACCAGCTATTGGAATTAACATTTAAGTCTATTTAGGTTAATAAGAAAACATTGAACGCTAAAGCAGGTTGGTTTTTATTAATCGGAGTTTGGCATTAGGTTTACATGCCTACTTAGGCATCTTTTTTTTCTATTGCTTTTTTTAGATCCAACAAATAGCATTTAATACAATCGTGTGAGGGATCTGGACAAGTTGAATGGCACATGTTCTTTACTCCTTATTTAACAGAAATACGTTTTAGATTTTTTCGGTTATTTTAGTATCATTATGGTTTTTTACTGCCAAATAAGTGATTCGTAAAGGATTGTGTTTTTTGTTAATAATAATCCAAATGTGGAGTTCACATAATTTAATAACAATGAGATTGACTATGGTTATGATTTAATAGATAATGAGTGAAAAATTTGTTATCAATCTTGGGATTGTTTGGGGCATTATTGGATTCCGGAGCGCTAATACCAGGAGCGGCTTTATGTCTTGGTTTATACATAGGATATATTTTATTATCAGCAAGAAATGTTGTCCCAATGACCAAAGATGAGATTGATTCACTTTGGAAATTTCACAAGCAATCAAAATGTTGTAAGGCTAAAACTTGGCATGAAATAACTAAGAAAAAGAAAGTAATCGGGTATGAATGTGAATGTGGTTTTAAGCAGATTCAGAAGAAGCCATTAATCAATGTAGGTTAGATATGTTTTTTTAATTGTTTACATTTAGAGTATATAAATAAAGAAGAAATAATCGTTTGGACTTGGGAATAAAAAATAAATGATTGTTCTTACTTCAAAAAATATTATATTTTTAGCTTCTTTTTCCACTCATATGTTCTATGTCTATTCGTCCAATAGTTACTTTTTGAATTGATTGGTCGTTAATTTGTTTGTTAATGATTTTCTTCGGATCTTTTTCTAGTGATTTAATTAATACGAGTAGTGCATGTTCTTTTTCAATTGCATCTTCTACAAAGGTCACCTTGCCTCTAAATTGTGTTGTAGAATATAGTTGATCACATTTACCTTGAACGTATCCAAGGTCTTTGAGGGCTTGACCCCAGACTTGATTGTTTTCTTTAAGGAAATTGATTTTCTTTCCCTCTTCTGCGCAGTGAAAGTATATGCAATTTTTTTCTTGATCATATCCATGACTAATAGTTACTAAATACGGTTCATCCTTCAAACACATAGCCAAAGTTACATAATGTGTTGTTTTGAGGTTTTCTTTCAACTCACGTAAATCTGTGAGTTCCTTATCTTTCCTTCTAAGTCCAGTCAACAGTTTCCCTCATGGATTGATTAATTTGATTTGCTAAATATTCCTTTTTTTGTTTTTAATGAATACAAAAAACATCCCATGCTCGGAAGGCCTAATAACAATATCAAAATATTGGGAAATCTTAAAAATTTCATGAAGGTCTAATGTTTTTGATAGCTTTCTTTACTACCTCAACAATCCTTTTTCTTCTGGTCTCATCCTTTTTAGCACTCGTAACCCAATAAATATATTGGAATCTTGTTGAATTTGAAAACTTATGAAAGTTCCTCCAAGCTAATTCATTTTTCTTTAAGGCTTCTGTTAGGTCGCTTGGAATTGTTGGTACTAATTGTGATGAGTAAGCTATATCCCATTTTCCATTTTCTTTTGCAATTTTTATTGTTTTAAGCCCAGCTTCTGACATCTTTCCTGTGCGGATCATTTTTTCGGCAGTTTCCCTATTCTTTTTTGACCAAATGCTATTTTTTCTTCGGGGCGAGAATCTTTGACGAAATCTTTGGGAATCGATGCTTTGCATTTTGCTGTCTATCCAACCGTAGCAAATTGCTTCTTCGACAGCGTCTAGGTAATTTAATCCTTTTCGTCCTGAGTTTTTCTTTTGAATAGTTACCCAGACTTCCTTTTCGGAAGAATGGTTTTCTTCAAGCCAGATGCGCCATTCGTTTTGGTCTTGGAACTCTTGATCAATTGATTGAGACATATCAAAAAAAGATGCTTAGAATAAGTTATAAAAACCATCCCATATTTCGCCACGACGGTGTGGGTTTGACCGGTTAAACTAATGCTGGTTCGATTTCGCGAGCAGATGATGGTGTAAGAAATTTTTTTTCCGTTGATTCTTTTTTAGGAGACTCCAATTTTGAATATTTTTCTTCTTTAACACTAAAACTATTGAAATCTACTATATCTGGTAGTTCCTTTCGTGACTGTGTTTCCTCAAATTTCGGTACACCCAGCGGTAAAATCGATATTAACCGCCATTGATCAGGAACTTTTAGGATTTCTTTTATTTTTCTCTCGGCAGATTTTTTTTCATCATGCAATGAAAAGACGCCTATCCAGCAGGTTCCTAATCCTATGCTTTGTGCAGCTAGAGCCATGTTTTGAGTTGCTGCTGCTCCATCTTCAATAAAATGAAATTGGTCTGTCTTCGAATTGACGCAAATTGCTATACAAATCGGGGCCTCTTTTACATTTAGGTGAGAAATTGTAGTTACTTTACTGCAGATTTTTTCTTTTATTGTTTCATCTTTGATTATAATAAACCTCCAAGGCTGAGTGTTTGCCCAAGAAGGTGCCCATCTTTCAGCGTCTAAGATTAAATTTAATTGTTCATCATTTATTGGAGTTGATTTGAATCTAAAATTACTTCTTCTTTCTCTTATTGTTTTAAGAACTTGATTATTCATAATTTCCCCCAAAGTAACTATGCCATTTCTGGGATAAAAAGAACGCTCTTTGAAAGTTGGACCTTTTGACTCTCTGTTTGGGTTTGGGTTTAAATTTTAAACCCCAACGTTAACCTACAAACATTCATTATTCATAAAATTTGGTTAGATACGATCGATTCTTAAATATGCGTTGTCAATACTTAAACTCATAAATTAAAAGAGGCGCAAAAAGAATTGTTAGAGCAGCTTGGAATAATTGGAAATATTGCCGTTCTTTTTGCATCGTTGATTGTTCTAATTAGAGCTAGCAGCTTGACGATCACGAATTCAGTTAAACTAGCAAGCGTTACAGGATTGGGAAAGACAAAAGTTGGGTTCCTGCTTGTTGCTTTTTCTACATCTTTGCCAGAACTTTTTGTTGCTATATTTGCTATTTTAGACCCACAAACAGTTGGTATTTCATTAGGTAACATTTTGGGTTCAAACATAATTAACATATGTTTAATTCTGGGAATCGGATTTCTTATTATGGCAATAAAATATCCTGAAAGCGCAGAATTTTTCACCAAAATGGCCAGAGATGAAGTTGGAAATCTAAATTTTGGCATCTTCGTTGCCGCGATAGTTCCATTGCTTTTGCTTTATCTTGGTTATTCAAGTCAAATTCTTGGTTTTTTGCTTGTTGGACTTTTTGTTTATAATATGTATGAACTTGCCAAGAAAAGAGAAACTGTTGAACAAATTTCTGACACCGCAGAAAAATATGAGCGCGGAAAATATATTATCAAAACTCTTTTAGGCATAATAGGGGTTGTTGCAGCTTCCTTTTTCATTATTGAATCAGCGTCTTTTTTAGCTTTAAGTGTAGGTGTACCTCCAGTTATTATCGGAGCCACAGTAGTAGCTTTTGGAACTAGTTTTCCAGAACTTGTGACAAGTGTAGATTCTATCAGAAAAGGTTTCATTGATCTTGCGCTTGGAAATGTTATTGGAAGTTGCTTTATTAACATCACTTTAATTTTGGGATTAACTTTCATGTTTGCACCTATTGAGGTTAATATTGCAGCTTTTTCAGATTTGATACTTTTTTCATTGATTTCTAACATTGTATTTGGGTATATAATGCAGAATTCAAAGATAAGGATACGAGAAGGAATAACATTAATTGCAATTTACTCACTGTTTCTTGTGATTAGCTTCAGTCCAGGTTAATATTATCATTCTAAAAGAAGTTTAAAATAATTATTATTGTTTCAAATATAAGACAGCATCCAACATTCATAATACTCGTGGGCAAAAATTGTACTACGACTTTAAATAGTCCTATCAGAACGATTTAATTAGATAACTTGTTTGTTATTAAAGATTGAATGAAAAAATTGGAATCAGGGAGAATTTAAATGGCATATTTAACTCAAACTCAAAGTGGACAACCTGTCCTCGTTTTAAAAGAAGGAACAACTCGAAATAGAGGAAAAGAGGCACAAAAAAACAATATTATGGCTGCTAAAATTATTGCCGAAGCAATAAGATCTACACTTGGACCACGCGGAATGGACAAAATGATTGTAGACAGCCTAGGAGACATAACAATAACCAATGACGGAGCTGCAATACTTGATGAGATCGACGTCCAACATCCAGCAGCGAAAATGATTGTTGAAGTCGCCAAAACCCAAGACGACATGGTTGGAGATGGAACAACAACTGCAGTAGTTCTAGCAGGAGAACTACTAAAAATGGCTGAAGAAATGCTAGAACAGAACATTCACCCAACAGTAATTGTAGAAGGCTACCGGAAATCAGCCCAAAAAGCTCTAGAAATATTAGAAAAAATCAGCCAAACGGTGGACCTGAATGATAAAGAAACACTTAAAAAAGTTGCAAAAACAGCAATGGGAAGCAAAGCAGTTGGAGCAGCGAAAGAACACTTTGCAGAAATCGCAGTTAAAGCAATTAACCAAATTGCTGAAAAAGCAGGAGACAAATGGGTTGTTGACATCGACAACGTCCAAATTGTAAAGAAAGAGGGAAAAAGCCTTCAAGACACCGAGCTAGTAAGTGGCATAATATTGGACAAAGAAGTTACTCAATCGGGTATGCCCAAAAGCGTGAAACAGGCTCAAATTGCGCTCATAGATACTGCATTAGAAGTTAAAAAAACCGAAGTCAGTGCTCAAATTAGAATTAACGACCCTGCTCAAATTACAGGTTTCTTAGATAAGGAAACGAACATGCTTAAGAAGATGGTTGAGAAAATCAAGAAAACAAAAGCTACAGTTTTGATTAGCCAGAAGAGTATAGATGATATGGCAAAATATTTCCTTGCAAAGGAAGGAATAATGGCAGTTATTAGTGTAAAAGAGTCTGATATGAAAAAGCTTTCAAGAGCAACCGCTGGAAAAGTTGTTACAAACCTTGATGACATTAGACCGGAAGATATGGGATACGCTGAACTTGTCGAAGAACGAAAGATTGGCGACGACAAGATGGTCTTCGTAGAGGGTTGCAAGAATCCTAAATCGGTTTCGATTTTGATACGAGCTGGTTTAGGGCGAATGGTAGACGAAGCTGAACGTATTATGAATGACGTTTTGTCGGTTATTGCTGACATATATAAGAAAAATAAAGTTGTTGCTGGTGGTGGAGCTACAGAAACAGAGATGGCTAAACAGCTGCGAGAATATGCTGTTCAGATCGGCGGTAGAGAACAATTGGCAGTTGAAGCTTTTGCGAAAGCGTTGGAAATAATTCCTAAAACATTAGCTGAAAATGCAGGCTTTGAACAAATCGATATCTTGGTTAATCTAAGAGCAGTTCATGAGAAAACCAAAGGCTATACTATGGGTGTTGACGTTTTCACTGGCGATATTGTTGACATGTTCAAGAAAGGAGTCATCGAACCGTTAAACGTTAAAGAACAAGCAATTAAATCAGCTTCAGAAGCATCCACTATGATTTTGAGAATTGACGATGTAATATCGGGCGGAAAGACTGGTGGTCCTCCTGGCGGTCCAGGTGGAATGCCTCCAGAATACTAAGAAGTCCAAGAAAAAAGGACGAACGCACGTCCTTTGGGTAATAAAAATATCAATTACCTAAAGGCACAGGTAAACAAAAAGAAGAAAGCTTTATTGAAGCTACTACCTGTTGCCTGTTAGGGAATTTTCTTTTTTTATCTAAGTTTTTTTAGGGATCTTAAAAACTTGCTACACCTTTCTTATCCGTGTAATCGTACCATTTTAAAATCTCTTTAATTACTTCAAAAGAATAATTATTTTTAGAAAGAAGTTTGACGCAATCCTTTAGGTCTTCTCCTTCTTTCATTTTCTTCGCCCAGTTTAAGTCTTACATACAACTATTGATTTTTAGTTAATAACATATATTACTATTCTCGATATATTCGAAACATTGCTGAGAAAATCATCTTTTATATCCATAATTCCATTTTGGAAAAAAGAAACCATTGGTCTCCAAAAAAACACAGATTAATAGATAAATCGGGTACTTTGAGTAACTATTGTATCACAATTATAATATTGAATCACGCATATTATTATCTATATGACAGATTCAGAAATTGATGGATTGCAAGGTCGAACCCTTAAAGTATAATTCTAGGATTAACGTATAAGTATAGAATCATTTTATATTCCTCTGGTACAGCTATTAAAAGAAAATGTAAGGTGAATAGGAATGTCGGGGGAATTCATGGAAAAGTACAAAGGCAGAGCCTGGATGAAACTTATGGATAATCCACAGATTAAACAGTTTATTCTAGATTATCCAAATAAGACCACAAGAAAAACAGTACTTTCTCATTTGTATTATTTCTATAAAGAATCTAAGAAACTGGATCCTAACTTTAGCCTAGATAAATTCGTAAAGATGGACCCCATTGAAGCACGTACTACAATATGGAATACTTGTATGTCGTATATTGACAGAGAGAAATACAAAACTGCTGAGTCTCTAAAATCTTATTCCAAGTTACTATATGACACACTCAATGAAGGCTCTGGTAAAATTATCAAGTTTAAACGAATTATGAAGGTACCAAAAATTCGAACTAAAGCTGTAGAAGTACCAAAGCATGATCAAATATACAGGTTGGTGGATTCTTGCACACACTTGAAGCCTAAAGTAATGTTGTTGTTAAGTTATGTGTCTGGGCTTAAAGGTGAAGGCTTCATAAATCTTAGACTTAGTGATATTGAAGAAGCAATACAATTTAAAGAGAGCCTTAGACAAGAGTTTATCCAAGAAAGAAATAGAGCTTCAAGTCCTGAAGAAATCAAGGACTTAGATGATTTACTCAATAATTTTCCTTTAGTCATCAAAATTACAGCTGAAATATACCCGAAAAGGTTTCGTAGTCAGTCTAACCAATGGTACCCAGCTTTAGTATCTAGTGACTGTCAAGAATTGTTGTTAAAGCACTATGACAGAGTTAAGAACATACCTGACCGTAAACTGTTATTCAAAACCAGAGAAAATACTCAATATAATCATGGATGTCTAAGCAAATTACTTAAAGAAAACATTTTAAAATTTGCTAAAGCCAACAATGGAGAATTATTTGACACTGCTCCATCACAGATACGTAAAGCATTCTATAACAGACTAATCTCTAAGGACGTTAAAGAAATCTACCGAAGATATTTACAGGGTCACACTTTAGGAGTGCAAAGCCATTACTTTAGCTGGGAAGCACAGAAGAAAGATATTTTGTTACAATATGTAAGAGCTAACTTTGACCGAAAAGAGAACGGAGTATCTCAAGCAATTGATAAATTAAGAGAAGAAAAGGACTTAGAAATTGAACAACTTAAAAGACAACTAGAACAACAAAAAAATTACGTCAAGTCTGAAGAATTCACAAAAGCCATTGTAACAAAAGTTTTAGAGAGTAAAGATATTAATTTTGATATCCTTGACAAAGAACCACCTAAAACAATTGAGGTAAAGATACCTATCGATTCAGGAAAAGAATTAGCAATATTACTTCAGCAAGGCTACGAGATTAAATCCAGGAATAACCAATATTTTGTCCTAGAGAAAGAGATTGAATAAATCGGCAGTATTTACTAACTGCCAACACTCTTTTTACTAATCATTTTCTATCAGTGTAGACTTTAGTATATTTCTGGACAGACTTAGAGAAAATATCACTATGTTAGTCATGTAGAACTATTCTAAATTAGTTCTAGTTAACTTAGGCTAAAACATTGAACTATGAAATTAAAATTAACAGTTCCCAAGTTAATCTCAAGATATGCTGTTCCCATACTTGGATGTGAATTATTATTAAAATGAAACTATGCTTTGATATTATCTAGTTATTTATGAGAGACAGTCTGTTGTTACTGTTTTCTGGTGAGAAAAATGAGGAAATCTAATGACAATAATTTGAATCTAAAAGAAGAAGGGGTTTGCTGAGGCTCATGCATGGGCACTATTAGGAGAAAAACAAATGAACCAATTCACATTCTACTATCGCTTTGGTAACATTCATTTTTCCCATGCTGGAGCTTTTTCAGTCCCCATTTTCTTTCGATTAATTTTTATTCCCAAAAAAAGAGGGAGGGAAATTGGTTTTGGTTATTTCTTCCTGAGTAACAGTATTACACAGAGAACTATTGCTACTGCTACGAGTATTACTAGGATAATATCAATTGTTGTGTATTCAGGTATTACTACAGGGTCAGTTTCTGGATATGCTGGCATCTGATTTACTACTGCTTGACCTATTTGTTCTGATGTTGGATTTGCTGGCAAGGAAGATACGACTCTATTAGCAACGTCTTGTGCTGAAGGACCTTGATATCCTGGATACGTTGGAATCGATATTTGTGCTGGTGCAGATTCAACAGTCAGATATGATAGGTCGTGTGAACCATAATAACCTGCTGAACCTTCAAAGGTAGCAATAATCATGTATGGTCCTTCTTTTTGAGGTATCCAAGAGTAAGTAAATTTGCCAGTTGCATCAGTTGTTGCTGTTCCAATCCAAGCATATTCGTGATCAGGATCAATAATTTCTATTTTGACAGGTACACCTTGAACAATAGCTGGTGGTGCAAACTGTTTGTAGACATAGAGCATCCATTCGCTCATTGATTCGTCTGCTACTGCTGGAACTCCATTCGGGAATCTTGCTCGAATGGCATAATCTTCTGTGCCAGGTGATACATCAGTAACTCTTCCTTCGACTATGTTGTATTCTCCTTTCTTTATGACTCTTGGTTCGGCTGCTACAGTAATTGCACTTGGACCTTTACCAATAGCGTATATACGTTGATCGTATGTGTCCATGGTAGCGATTATGCTGTCTCCAATGATTCCTCGTCCTCCCCAGTCAGTTTGACGGAACAAACCATCTGCTCTCCAGACTTCGTCTCCCTCGTCTAATTCGATGCAGACGAATGCTCCACCTCGCGGTTTAGGATCAACAGGAGAGTGCTCACTTGTGCCCAAGTACATCATATTGTCTGTAATGAATAATGGTCTGATATGCCATTGATTGGTCCACAAGACTTCGCTTAATTCATCTGGAGCTCTGTAAGTCCATAAGAGATTGCCTGTCTTGATATCATACGCATGCACTATTCCACTCATGCCTACTGAGAAGAACTTTCCATAACCAACAGCGCTTCGGCTTCCAAAAATGTCCAAATAATCTTGCGACGCAGTTGGACCCCAAATCAAGTTCCCGGTGTTGAGGCTGAAGCCATAATTTGTTCTGGTCTCTTTTGCCCATAATACGAAAACTTCGTCGTCAAAACTTGTAGATCTAACACTTAGGGTCATATCTCCTGGGGGTGGTTGCCATGATTTTTGCCACAGCAATGTTCCTTCTTGTCCAGGTGTTACACTGATACACCACATTTCCATGGGCATATCTTCTCTGCCATTACTAGTTGTACCCGAAGGCAGCGTACCCAATATTTTGTCCTCAAATGCGACATCACTGACGCTTCCAGGTAAGTCTGTTGGTATAGTTACATTCCATTCTATGCCTCCTGCTGCATCAAAGGTTCTTCCTTGTGGTCTCCAGCTGCCATCACCAGATCCACCACTAGTTTGGGGTTGAACAGTGCTACTTGAGTTCCATAAAGTCATCCAACCATCATTTAGGTCGAGAGTGTATCTGTAGATTTCACCTTTTGGACCATACATGGTAGTTCCTGAAGGTACGTTTTCTACTGTGTACACCCAATCTCCGCTGATCGGGTTAAATGCGTACCAAGTACTGCCGGATGTTGCCCACAAGTATCCGAAAACGCCATGATAATTAAACGAGTCCCAGTAGAACGCTTGACCAAACGAAAGTCTTCGAGAAACTCCAGCGGGGTCTAGAAGGGGTCTTCTCCACATCTCTTCTCCAGTGTGTAGATTGACTGCGACAACTTCTTGGGTAGGCATACGAGATTCGTAGTTATTATAATAAAGTACTCCAGCTAGGATTACTGAGCCACTAAATTTGCCTTCGTATGCGTCTCCACATTCATAGGCTTGAGGACCTAAAGTACCTCCTGCCAGACCACCTGTTACCAGGGTTTTTGTCCACAATATGTGTGCAGTCTCTGGTGCATTATCATTGTAGGGAGCAAAATATTCATATGGTGTAGTTACCCAGTCTGCTGAAATTGTGTTCCATTCTCTAAGTTGTGCATCAATGGGTCGGTTCCAGTATTCTGTTGGAAGCGAGTGTCCTTGATAGTATTGCACTGGATCTTGTTGCACTATAACATCGAGTATTTCACTGTCGCTAGCTTCATAATTTACAATTCCTGTAAACGTAACTCGACTAATTCCTCCTTCCCAATCATATGTTTGTTCAGGAAAGTGGGTTTGGAACTTGTATGTGCCGACCATTGTTGGTAGGTATATTGTGCCTGTTCCTCCTGTGGAGTCGGTTCGAAATGGCCCTAGAGTTTCGGTTTGGCCATCAGGTCTTGTGACAGTAACTGTTAGTCCTTCCCATCCGTGGTGGTAGAGTCGTAGAAAGTCTGTTATACCGACGTGTATGAGTACCTGTTGGTTAACTCCTACAGGGTTTGGGATAGCCCCGATATAAGCATGGGTTGTTTTGCTGTATTCGATTTCTTGAGCTGTAGTTGTTGGAAAAGCTACAAGTAATGTAGTTGTTGCTAACATAATAATTGCTAGTATGGTAGTTATTTTTGTTTTAATATTTTCTTTTGTCATTTTTTTTATCCTCATAAGAGAATTTGTTTCCAAAGTTCTTTCTAGTGAAGATGTAGTATTTGAAATGAACGATTACAAAATATACCAAATGTATTCAATTGTATTCATTCACTTTTTTGAATATTCCAGAGATATAATATAACAAAACTCATTAGCGTTAGGTTATGAGTTTAAATTATTATACGAAAATGAGCAGCGTAAGCTGAAGAACAGTAAAGATCAGATACAATGTATTTGCTATCATTGAACTTGTTGAAAAATAGGAAAAGTGAATAACGAATAAAACGAAGTTATTCAGGCATGAAAAAATATATGCCGTTCTTCTTTTGAAAGAATAGTCAAGAGAAAAATTTAACATTAACTGATTATTAAAAAAATAAAATTACTCGATCCGACTCATCTACCAAAAAGTTGTTCTCAGAATTAGATTTGATTAAAAATTTTTTATTAATGTTACTTTCGTATAAACCAAAGAAGACAATAGAGTATTTGTGATAATGTCTTATATTATAAATCAAGTTTAAAATTAGAAATAATTATATATATTAAAACCTAATTATAAAATATAGATTGATGATGACAGGTTTTGACTTAATTTCTGAAAAGATTCCAAAAGCTAAAAAATTGAAAAAGGGTTCAAAATATGATGGCATAATAGAAGAATTCCTTAAAAGTCAAGACCTCACAGCTAAAGTACAACCCAGAGAAAAATTGCGAGCTTCGACAATTGCAGCAGGTATTAAGAATCGAATAGACGTGAAGAGATTAAAGAATAATATAGACGTGGTTGTAAGATCAGGAAAGGTCTATTTGAAGAAATTAAACTAACATCTTTTCATCAAAGTCAACGACTAGTCCTATTTCTGTAATTTTTTTTCTGTTCCGTTACTGGTAATTGTCGATCTTAACTTAGTTTTAATAATTAGATGTAAAAATTAGACTAAAAAGAAAGACATAAATAATATTATGCATATAATAACTTAATGGAAATTTGTATGTATAAAAATTATAATAAAAAATTAGGTTTAAAAGTTATTTTTGAAATTAATATTTCTAGAAGGGACACTAATTGAAATTTTGTAATGAATGTGGAAATAGATTAAAAATTTTTAAGAAAAAAAATAAATTTGAATATTTCTTTAGATGCAAAAAATGTAAGATTAGCTTACAAATAACGGAAAAGGTTGTTATCATCAGATCTGTTCCTAGGAAAAATTGGGGAGAACACCGAATTCTTTTTTGTAATCTCCAAAAAATCAAACGTGAGAAGGGGGTCCATTTCAAGACACTAGAGGATAAACGTAGATATGCAAAACTATCTTTAGAAAAATGGCGTATTGCTATTTCTCTTGATTTTATAGATACACCTAATTGGACTTTGGAAATGCTAAATGAGGCTTTGGCATGAATTCAGAGGAATATCGAATTCTTTCACAACAAATTCGAGAATGGTTAGAAAAAGACTTATGGGAGGAATCTGCTCCACCCGAATGTTCAGAATGTGGTGGAACCCTAATTTTTGTTCCAAAAACAGGGTATTATACATGTTGTGTTTGCGGCTTGGAACAAGATAGCTATGAAATAACGACACAGAAGCAGTTTTTTAATCAAAGGAAAAATGAAAAATTATTAAACCTTAAACCAAAGCATGAAACAAGACTCAAAAGAGTTATGAGAAGAGTAAAGGCGATCCTAATCCAACTTTGTGTGATTTCAGATCTAACATATGAAGATGCTCAATATTTTACAAAAAAAGTTACTTCATTAATTAGGGATTTTCGAAAGAAAGACATTATCAGGGGGGCAGGAAGAACAATTAAAAAAGTTGTTTTCGCCTTATTCTATCAAGTTATTTGGTCAGAAAGAATAAAATTACAAAAGCAGCTCTGTGTGGAGCTTGGAAAAACTCCTAAAGAAGAACTGGTAAAAGCATGGATTACAAACAATGGAGAAGAACTTCGAAAAATAGATGATCAATCCATTGAAAGGTATGAAAGAATCAAGCCAATTCAACAAAAAATTGCTGAATTTAGAAAGGCTATAGATCAGTTAGAAAAAAAATGTCCAAACTTACTCAATGAGACTCCCAAACAATTAGAGTATATCTTAAAAAAGTTTCAAATTCCATTTTATGACTTACACACGGTTGATCCTACACTTTATCGAACATTAGAGCCTGAACTTACTAATCTTTTCGATTTAGATTTTTTCAAAGGTGTTGAAATACAAAATTCTCTTGGCGAAACTGTTGTTGATAAAAGAAAGATACGGTATGAGGCAATAATTACTCACAAGCAGGGGGTTAACGCTATAAGTGCACAAATAATCCACAGTTTTCTTCAAAATCTTTCACATGAAGATTTGAATAAAAAACGCAAAGGTCTTTCTTGTGTTTGCACATACGTCGCAGCCTATCTAAAAGCAATTTTCATCATAAGCTTTTTCGAAAGATTGACTGGTTCAACAACAATCGGTGATAATAGATCACCTCCATTTCCAAAACCTCGAGAGAAGTGGATGCAATTTTTTGGAGTTAGTAAAGCAACATTTCAAAAACGACTCAACGAACTCGAAAAATGGAACCCTGAACTTATTAAATTGTTTAAATCGTGGGAAAAATTCCATTCTAAAGGTATTTAGTAAAATACAGTCTTTTTTTCTCTCTATTTAAAAAAATACGTCTTTTTTTTAATTTTTCTTTAGAATAAAAAACACCCAAAAACCGACTTATTATTTTGGAGTGACAAAAGAATGACTAAAGAACTAAGAAACAACGTCTCTGACGTTATAAAGAATGCAGAGATCCCTATTGATGCTGAGAAGATAGCCCAAGAGCTAAACATTGGATGGGGAACTGCTCTGAGATATGCCCTCGAATTGGTTATTTTGAATGAGATTCAGGGATTGAAAACATCCAAGTCATGGGTGTTTTGGAATAAACCAACAAACATTGGAGGTGTAATTTATTGAATGAGAAATCTTTTGAAAATATAAAAGAATACGTTGAAGAATATTTGAAATTGGGTTTCTGTATTGTCCCTGCACATCGGGGAAAGAAACAACCAAAATTCAAATGGAGGAAATATCAGAAAGAGCACCCTAGTGAGAAGGAAATTCAAGGATGGTTCAAATCTGATGAAAGCTACAACATTGCTGTTTTGTGTGGAAAAGTAAGCGGTAATTTAGTTGTATTGGATTTTGATGATGCAAGCATTTATCCTAATTTCTTTAAAACTGAGGAACTTGAAAAGGAAACAATAGTTGTTAAGACAGGGAGTGGAAAATATCATGTCTATTTGAGGACAAACAAAGCAGTTCCTAGCTTTCGGATTCCTGAATTAAAGTTAGAAGTCAGGTCGGAAGGAAATATTGTGATAGCTCCTCGCAGCAAACATCCTTCAGGGGGGATTTATGAATTTGTAAATCCTGAAATCAAAGAGATTCTTTTAGTGGATGATTTGGAGAACGCAATATGGAAAAAAGCTGAGGAATTGGGTGTAAAATCTCCTCAAATGGTTTTAGATAAAAGCAGTGGTACTCAAGCAGATGTACCATATTTAGGTGAAGATCCCCCGTGCGTAAAGAAGTTATTATGTGGAGTTCAAGAAGGACTGCGTAATGAGGCTGCGATAAGATTAGCATCTTATTACCTGAAATTTAGAAATGTAGAGGAAAAGCAGGTATTTCAGCGTCTTGAAAAATGGAATATCAAGAATAAACCAAAACTTGAGACTAGTGAGTTACTGTCAATATTTGAAAGTGCAAAGGAGCTCCAGTATAGTTATGGCTGTAGATCAAATCAAGCATGGTGTGATGTAAACAGTTGTATTCTGAAGAAGAGGCAAATTGAACTATTGGAAGCACAAAAAGAGGCTGAAACAATTTTGTCATCAACGGACCTGATGACTGTTTTGAAACCACATTTAGACAACATATTGGCTGGTGAAGATGAGAATAAACAGTTAATGTTTGTACTTTTGTTAAGTGGGGTTTTGGATGACAGTAAACTAAAACAAATGCTTCTGGTGAAGGGTGAATCTGGTGCAGGCAAATCAACACTCATGAAGTTAGCAGATGTTTTTAAGACTAAAACAGTTGGTCGGTTCTCAAAACATGCTTTAGATCACAGCAATCTTGCAGATTATCAGATATTAAGATTAAAAGAAATTGGGAAAATGGACCAGGAAGATCAAGGTGTTTCAACAATTAAATTTGTGTCAAGCGATGATGATGGGTATAACGCTGAGATTGTTAGTAGGGATGAAAAGGGAAAATTCAAAAACATACAGTGTAAAGTTCCAGCTATTACGTTGGTAACATCAACAACAAGAGTATCTATGGACCCTCAATTTCAAAGACGCTGTTGGATATTAAATGCTGACGAAAGTAACCACCAAACTGAAAAAATTAGATTATGGAAAGTAAACAAAGAATTAGAGAGTGGATTGGAAAAACTAGGAATTTTAAAGAAAAACAGTTATGATACTAGTGTTAATGTTTTGAAATCTCTGTTGGAAAAACTTGAAAACGTATCATTGATTTTGATTTTTCCTGATTCCCTAACAAAGCTTCTCAAATCAAGTAAACTAAGGGTACGAGGAGATTATTCAAAGGTAATTAGTCTAGTGAAATTGTTTGCTTTCTTACATCAACGGACATTACCACAGGCAAAGGATAGCAATGGAAAAAAGGTTGTTTTTGTAACTCCAGAATGCGTTTTTGAAGCTCTAGAATTAGCCCAGAAACCATTCACTACAATGACAACCGATCTTGAAGAAAGACAAAGAAGGCTTATCCAAGTTTTAAGAGAAATGAAGATAGTTGAAGCAGATGATGACATTAACACCTTAGCTAGAATTCAAATAGCGTCTAAATTGAATACTAGTGACAGAACAGTTCATAGACATCTAAAACAGTTATGCGATAAGGGTTACATGTCATCTTTTAAGGATAAACTGTCTAAAGGACACCCCTTAACCTTCATGCTTTTGTATGATTTGGATGTTATTGAAAGCAAACAAGCTGTTTCTTTTGACATTAATGCTGCAGAGACAGAAAATGGCTCCAATTTCAAAAAGGAGATAAAAGAATGGTTAGATCAATATTCTGACAAAATAGTTCCATGGGAAGGGTGGACAATACAGGGAATTAGGGATTCATTATTGGAAGGAAATGTTTCCTTCCGTAATGAGTTTTTGTCAAAAAAGCAAATGAAGGAAAAAACAGATTCTAATGAGGAAATAAAGGGTATTTCTGTTGTTGCATCGGTTTTGTCAGAAGATGAGGCTTTGGAGTTAGATTCAAAATGTAAGGAGGGGAGTGGTGATTAAAATGGTATCAGCTACACTTTTGTTCAAATTAAATGCTGAAAAAGTTACAATTATCTGCAACATTCTTGAAAAAAAGTGGAAGTTTCAATGTTTCACTATTAGACAAAATAAATTGGATTATTATTCCTTAATGTTATGGTCAATAGACAGTAAGAAAGTATTTTCCTTAATGAATATAATTAAGAAATATGGTGGTAAGATATTTTCTTATGAGCTAAAGGGGGAAGCTAATTATGGTCAAAGAATGCAGCATATGCACCTCAAACCATAGACACTACATTGATTCTCTATTAAAGAAGGGAAAATCAGGGTATGAAATCTCTGAGGTATTAAAAGAGAAGGAAGTTAGCATTTCTAAAAGCAGCATCTATAGACACAAAAAGAACTGTGTTGACCTGCCAAAAGAGAATTCTATCTATCAAATGCTTTACGAAACAGGTAATCAGAGATTAGCACGTGCCATTAAGAGAACACAAAAAATAATCAAAACATACAACTATTGCAAATGCAGTTCTGAAACTTCACGTAAATTGAGAAGAAGAGCTTTGGTTTGGGTATGCGGTCTCTGTGGAGGCTGGGTTCCCTACAACTTAGGATTAGTTCTTAAAAGAAGATTCAAACCTACTAAACCTAGACAATTCACGATAGTAGCAACAGGAAGAACCTATTAAGCAAGAGGGGGTGAAAAAATGTCAAACGGATTGAGAAAGTATGATGGTCCAGTAACTCCAAAAGGTTACGATATGCATGAAGTTCTTTCTGCCCTGCAAAAGGAAATTCGAAGAGGTAAAGAATATGAAGCAGTCTACTGGGCAAAAGAGCTTGAGAGTTTCAATCCTAAAGCATTATGGAACAGATTCAGAATAATAGCTTCAGAAGACATAGGGTTAGCTGACCCACTTGCTTCATTGATTATTGATGTGCTTGAAAAACAGTATGATGATGCAGATGCCCGTAAGAGTGATTCCTCAAGACTATTCTTAGTTCATGCAGTTTTGTATTTAGCTAGGTCTCCCAAAAGCAGAATTGTAGATAATCTATTAGCAGTAGTCTACAATGATCAAAGAAGACTAGAAAGTCCTGACTACGCACTTGACATGCACACTTACAGAGGTAAAAAGATGGGTAGAGGCTTAGACCACTTCTTTACTGAAGGCGCTAAGCTGAGAAACCAAGCAATTGAAGACCCATATGAGAAGCAAGCCTTTGAAGCACTAAAAAAGAAATCTAAACTTAACTGAAAAGCAGGCAAGTGAATCTTCAACCTAGTGGAATTATTGAGTTAATCAAAAATAAACTCAATTCCTCCTCTTTTTTTGTTAATAGAATCAATGCTTTAATGAAAATTCTGTTAATAGAATAAATAAAATGACTGAAGAGGATCAGTTATCCCGAATATCCCACTGTAGACTGACAAATAACATAATGACAGTTTGTTTAGTTCAATATAGAGGGAAGTTCAGTAACATTTGAAATTACAAAATCAGGTTGAACATTTTGAAAGTTCTTATCTCCTTTAATCCCCACTGTTTTTATTCCAACAGTCTTTGCACCTTGAATGTCCTGCTCTAAAGAATCTCCAACATGAATGGTTTCATAGTTTTTTACTCCAAGGTTTTGTAGGGTAAAATGTAAGATTTCAGGATCAGGTTTTCTTAATCCTAAAAGCTCTAGATAAAACAACATGATCAAAATATTTGTTTTAATCAAATTTTCGCTAAATCTCAGATGACTTATCTAATTCGTCACAATCTTCATTTAGTCACATTCATTGTCCAAAATGTGGAAAAGTAATTACATTTTCACCTTAGTTTTTTAACACGTTAAAGTAAAAAAGAGGGTGAGTTTTACTCCAAGGTCACAAGGAAGTATTATAGTGACTTTTTCCACTTTTTATGTAGACATAAGTTACAGTTTGGGTTACTATTAATTAGAATTGAATAATTATGTTTTATTGGATGTTAATTGGTACGATTTATTGTGACTTAATAAACGTAGGAGTTCCCATGTACATGACAAACAATATTCTCTAAGTGATCTAATAAATAATTATGAGTTCGGATGATGTTCGTGTCTATGTTCTGGTAGAGCTTCAACCTGGAAAAGAGGCTGATTTCGGTAATGAAATCTTATCGAGTGGACTGGTATTAGATTCGAAAGTGGAACGGCTGGATTTTGTTCACGGTTTTTTTGACTTTATTATCGCACTAAAGGGAAAATTGAAAGAAATAGATCAGTTGATAATTAAGATGAGAAAATCTCCATATATACTCAAGACTCAAACGTTAATCTGTTTTGAAATGTTCACCTGGGATTGGGATAAAATAAAAAGCAAAATAAATGAAGAAAAATAAAAGATAAAAAATGACCGCTAAATAGAAGAGTTATACCTTTTACCTAAAAAAGGGAGTTTTGCGAAAGTTTTTAGTTTCGGTTTGCTCTCTCCATTCCTTTTCCGTCTAATCAAAACCAAATTCCAAATGTAATTTAATGAAATCTTATTTTATGAAAAGGATTGAAGGAACTATTCTGGTTGAATGTGATGTTTGCTGGAAAAAGGTTGATTGGACAAAAACTTGTGCATGTTGTGGTCATACAGTCTGCATAAAATGTTTCATGGCTGAAAGGCATATGTGTGCTGTTTGTGGAGGAAACTTTCATGAACTATTTCCAAGAAGATGATTTTGAAGGGCAAATTCTTTTAAAGAAAATTTCGTTAATATTATTATAGATCAGAATGAACAAAACAATACTTGTTTTGAGTTTGATATTAATTGCTGTCGGATTTTTTTTAATCATATATGATTCTTTTACGTTATTTGGGATGACAGTTTACCCTTACTTTTGGTTTGGATTGATTATTGTTATAATTGGTTTTGTTACAGGTTTTATTTCTTTAGCAGTTGGAACCTCAGACTCAAAATTACAATACAAAGTTTCTCGAACTACGTATTTGAATGGTCTTCCTGAATATCCAGAAAAGTCAACTGGAACTCTGCTATTTGAAAATAAACGCTTGAAATTTGTCAGTGAATCATCATCCTCTAAGATGAGGTTGGATATACCAGTTTCAATGGTTAAAAGCGTTAAATTTCTTAATTGCACAGAAGAATCTAGTGAAAAATCTAATAATTCTAAATGTCTTACTATAGATTTTTACAGTAAATCATATAGACATCTGGTTTTGAATTTTGAGTTTGATAGTTCTTTAGAAAACGAAATCAAAGGTTGGATTAAATGGATTTATCCTGACGCCATTAAAGTTAGGGAGAAAGAAAATGAAAATCTGAATATTCTTAAAACAAGATTAGCTAAAGGAGAAATCACTAAAGAACAATATGAAGAAATGAAACGAGTCCTCGAAGGAAAAAAGAGTTAATGATTTACATAAGTAAATTATGGAGCATATCAAATATCGAAATGCAATGCAACTCCAGTCTGATAAATAAACATCATTTTCAGGAAAAAAAAGGGGAGTTTTGCAAAAAATCAAGTTTTTATATGCACAGCTGTTAGGTTATTGGTAACGTCCCCATTTAAAATCAGATAATCCAATTAATCCTTTAAATTCAACAATCAGTAATGAAAGCCAAAAGATTATTCCAGGAAAAATAAAGAACATTTCATCAATCATTATATTTCCCAATCCAGTTGCTAACACAATAAATAGGAAATGAGAAAATCCAGAAATTACCTTAAAATCCGTCAATTTCTTCCGAATTTGGTCTTTAACATCTGAGAATGCAATCCAAAAATATACGAATAATGGTATAAATGAAAACAATAATAAGAGCTGATGGAATGTCTCTACCCCTTTCATTTTTTCAAGTAATTGGATTAACCAATTGCCATAAAAACCAATTAAAACACCCATGAATAACTCGCTTCTTTGAGTTCTTTTCATTTTAATCCCTTCTTAATACTTAATTTGAGTGACTCAGAATAAAAAATTTGATATTTACGATATAGCCTGATATTCCTCTTAAAAAAAGGGGGTTATTGCAAGAAATTTTAGTTTCAGCTTGCTCTCTGCTTCAACATTGTCTATTTGAAAGCAAACCGTAAATCCGTTTTTCCTTACTTAGTTTCGGTGTCAAGTGATGGGATTCAGTATTGTTTGCCATGAATGTGGATATGAACTGTATAACGGAAGAGACATGATCCTGCTCTATAAACTAAGAAGAGAAATAGACAACAGATGCCCAGGTTGCAAAAGAAAACTTTCGACTCCGACCATTAAGCATAAAAGTTGAAGACAAGGAGCTGAACCAAATATGGTCTACAGAAAACGTTTAGACGGTCCATGGATTTGCAGCTGGAACTGTGGTTTTGAAGATATGGACATTCAGAAAGTGGTTGACCACGAAAACAAAGGAGAACATTAAGGACACAATACCAAATTTTATTTATCATTAAAGACATTTCATAGAAATTAAGGGGAGAATATGGAACAAAATAATTATTCTTTGGATTTATTGTTAGTTGTTATTATAGTACTCAGTTTTGTAAGAGGTTTCATTGGAACATATTTTATCATTTTTTGGGATTTAGGTAATATTCAAAACTTTCAATTATATTCTCCAATTTTTTCTTTGATCGGTATAATCATTTATCCTATTCTTGTTTTTGTTGTATTCTATCTGTTTGGTAAGAAATTTGATTTAAAGTCAAACCTTAAGTCATCTATTATCAGATTATTGATTGGAGCATATGTAGGACATTTTTTGGCGTTCAATATTGTTCGTTTATTTAGTGAATATAGCAATTTTTGGTCCACCCTAATCAGCAGTACTGTTTCTTTGACATTTCTTAGTACATTTTTTACTGCATTCACAGCCTTGGCTATCGCATTCCTGAATAGCAATGAGAGTGAGATTCAATGAAAAAACCAGAAACATACACCTGTCCTGAATGTGGAAAAGAAATCCAGAATAATAAAAAGGTCTGTAAAGAGTGTGAAAAAAGACTTTTGCGGGAAAAGATTATTGCAGCAAACTATGATGCTATACGTGTAGGTAAAGGAAAGACAATTGGGGATATACTTTAAACAAAATTTGGAAAAATAGTCTGCTCTTCACCATAATAGGTCTTGTTAGGTCTTAGTTTGTTTTTTGATTTGTTCTAAGCGTTCAAGTTCATCATATGATTTCTTGTTTAGAATATACTCGGTTGAATCATCTACCAACATGAAAAAATCATGTATAATTTCTAGTGCAAGTTTGTAATCATATCTAGCTCGGCGAGAAGTGACTAAGAATCGTTTTGCATCTGTTTCATTTTGTACTAATAAGAAAAGTAATCTTCTGATACTTAATTGTCTAACTTTTTTTATTTTCTCAGTAAAATTATTTAATCTAATATTAAAGAGCTGAGAATCCTTTCGACATACCCTGATTAGTTACTTGATTATTCCATGTATGTCGAAGAGCTGGAAGAGAATATTCAAGACAGAATGTTAAACGGTGAGTTCTTCATTCAAATTGAAATGAAAATCTTTCCAATAATATACAAATGACTTTCCACAATAATGACATTGAAGTCTAATTTGATCTATATTTTTACTATTATAGACTCGATCAGATGAAGTGATTCTAATTCTTGAATGAAATTCTTTTCGACATTTCAAATTGTTACATTCTATGAATAATTCCCTATTTGTTGGTTTTTCAGGTTTTTTACCAAATTTTGAATTCCATTTTAGATAAAGAACATTTCTTAAATGACGAAAATAAGCAATAATTCTTGAGATTGAAATTTGTTCTTCCTTTAACGGTTTAATGAAAAAGGGTATTACCAAAATGATCATTGAAAAACAGAACATGTAAAACGAAACAAGTGCAGGATATGAACCAAAATTATTAATTAAACCATATAACGGAAGAATAACTGCGACAATAAAAGCTATTGTAATTCCAATGAAGGTTATTTGCAAGTAAGGAAACGCTCTTGAGAAGTTATAGGATTTCTTTGTTTGTCTAATTCGTTGAATTTCAAATAATACATCTTTTATTTTTGAAAAATTCTCAAAAAAACTTTCGACACCTCTTTTTGAAAGAAAAAACTTTGCTCCATGCCACGATTCTTCCCATTCATCAAGTATCTCTAAGAACCGTTCTTTTGAAAATTTCCAAATAGTTTCAATTTGCACGGAATAATTATACATTTGTTCATGCCATATTTCATATTCCTCTTCAGGGAGTTCAGCAATTCTAGAATCAATACCTGTAAATCTAGAAGAGAGAATGCTCCAAGTTAAAGAGGGTAATAGTTGTGTTATTTCCCTCAGTTTATCCATAACCACTTTACCCGTTTGTGAAATTTCTTCTCGTTTAAAATTGGATATATTAATGAATTTCATTAGATCTGAAGAGGCTTCATGCAACTTATGTAAATCAAAATTTCCTGCAAAAAAAGACACATCCCCAGGACTTCTTTCATAAATCAATAAAGAGATTTGATCTGCTAATTCCAATTTCTTTTCTCTAACTTGAGAATTTACCTCATCTTGTTTTTGTCTAAGATATACCATTAAGGCAATTATTAGACCTACAAACAAAGCCACGATAGTAGCTCCGACCTGTGCTAAACTCCCCCAATATGTTTCAATCATATCGACTCAGTTCTTCAATGTATCTGTTTTATCATATAATTTTTATCGAGGCGTCGAAATATTTGTTTTTATTATATAAAATCTGTCTTGGTCAAAATAAGCAAAAATTCTTTTAATTACATGTTTATAGTTGAAATGTGGGGGAGAAAGAATGACGTTTCATATTTGGTTTTTCAACCCAAATCATAAACATCATCATTCTGCAATGGTCATTATTTGTTTTTGGATGGGAATAATTATGACATTTATTGGTATTGCTGGAATTAGTATTTCAGAAATTTTTGCTCTTACTTGTTTTATTCTAAGCGGTGTTTCTTTTTTTTCTGGATTTTATTATATCATAGATAAAAAAGGAAAAAAAACAGTCAAAAAATGTCCAGTAATAGCTCACAATAAGGGTAAATGGTTACTTGCAAAACTCCCCTTTTTTTAAAAAAACAATAAAATTAATCTGTTCCATTTTTTCTTTTTATTATAGCAAATTTTTAATCCAACTTATTCCCTAATAGTCTTTCAAGGGGGAGAAAGCAAGCACTAGGTTTTGTGATTCTTCTTCTTAAGAATACACTTTGGGGGAGGTGAAAAAATGAAAAAGAAAGTTTTAGTGTCAGCATTAATCCTGCTTGCGATAATCATTCTAACTGATAGCCGCCAGTATATGCAGGAAAGGGAACAGACAAAAAAGACTTCAAGTTTACGTTTGTGGATACACCCTTCACTGCCATTACACCTGGTTTTAATACAGGCATGACAAGACATTCACATCTTCTCTTTTCTATAGGTGATAACGGTATTGTTACCTTGAATGTAGATGGAGAACAAGCTTTTCAATATGGAGTAAACCATGCAATCCCTTCTGATTTTACATTCCTCCAAGAATGGTATGGGGAAAGACACAAATTTCTCAATCAATTTGATCATTTAGACGAAGACTTTGCAAACATGCACTTTGTGTACACGCTTGATTTTGGAGCTGGTAATGTTATTACAGTTAGGGTGAATGGCATAAACTATCGCACACAAACTGGTACCGATCGAGGACTTCCAACTTCTTGGGGTAACCTTGTTGGACATGGAACTGGGATATTCAAAGATATAAAACTGCAAGGAACAGCTTACCATGATGAATTTGGAGTGATAACTCACGAGGGCACAATAATGGGATTCACAGGTTTTCCTTAGATTCAAATTCACAAATCAACAAAGAACCTAGTTCCATAATCTCCTCTTTTTTTCTTGCCATCACATAGTAACATCAGATTATCTCCTGTACAATGAAAGATTGTTTAGTTAACAATACCAAGAGTACGAAGGTACTAGAGACTTAGAAATGAAATATTCAATATTTGGACTTTGTTTGTTGAGGATACTACATAGAACCAGCACCATTCTAGTTTAAGATAGATTTCAACCTTAGACCCATCAACAAGTGGGTGGGTTTATGTACACCCAACCAAATTTTAAATAAAAATAAGGGACATCTTTCTTTTAGATTAGATCTGATTCTGATTGAGCAATAAGAGGGAGGTGAAAAGTATGAATAAAAAAATATTAGCAGTAACTTTTGCTTTAATTGTTTTTGTTTTTCCAATTAACTTTGTCAACGCAAAGGGAAGACTCTAACTTTGGAAGAATTAGCTGATAGTGGTGTTCGTTGGTATGAGATTGGCTTTACATATACAAAATCTGGTGGTCCTCCAATTGATAGTATAGCTATAACTGTAACAAGCAATTTTGATGATTGGTATATTGATGAATACCCTGAAGACTGGAGTGTTCGTGATCGAACAGAAAATGCAATGGTTTACTATGCAGATAACAAAGAGTTTATGCTCAAAGGGAAGAGTGTTTTGACTTGGTGGTGGGGAATATACTTACCCGATTTTCCTCTAACGCTAACATGGGAAGCATGAATCATAAAGGAAAAGTAATCTTCAGCGCAATCTTAATCATTTACTCCAACATATAGACCGAAACAAAATCACACTCACCTTTTCTTTTTTTTCTATGGTAATTTTTTAATCCAACATATTCAGAATATTATGGGTAAGGGGAAAGAGGGGGCAAACAGTTTGTCAAATCTTTTCTTCTAAAGAATATTAGGGGAGGTGAAAAGCATGAATAAGAAAGTTACTGGAATATTTCTTTTGACTTACAGTAAATATCGTTGCTATTATGATTGCTCCGCATTCACCAAGAATTTTAATTTACCTGAAGGTGTAAATAGAATTTATAAAAGTGGGGGAGATGTGATTGTTGCTAGACCTGAAGGCTTTCCATTCTAAGTCTGTGGATCTTTGCTGTTAATCTAGAAGCTGGAGCTCATGGTCCTGGAGAGTCAATAGTTCTACAGATGCAAATCCCTTCAGGAGCGTGGATACCAATTGCACACATCACAACCATTGCTGATTCAGTACCGTCCTTTCTGTAATGTGGAGCGGATTACCTGCAGCTAATAACATAATTTCGGTGCTAGATAGTGAGCTCGATGTAGATAGGCATGGAAATAGAATAGACTGTCGAGTTGAATGCTCCAAAAGTTATTTCATTGATGTTTGGAGACGTGACTATACCTGCTTTCACTATGGAACTCAACAAAAGGTCCGGGGTTCAATTCACACAGATTTGATTCCTTTGGATTGGATACCCAGCGCTTCTGGTTACACTATTGAGAAAAATGATGGGGTTTAACGCAGAGGGAGCATTCACATGTGAAGCTTGGCACTATGCCTAGGAAGAGCAGATGACTGAAGGGTAAAAGGAACCATGCATGGAATCGAGACTTTTATTCCACCACCAACTTACAAAAATACTAATAGAGCAGATCACTATTCCGCTCTCCTTCTTTTTCCTTTTTGTAAAATCAGGATATGACATTAAATCGTGAAATTCACTGTCTTGGGTATAACTGAGTATATTCTAAAAGTGTAGATTCTGATAATACAAATACTAATTATAATTTGAATTAAAATTTATTCAAAATTTAATCTATTTATTTTTTTAAATCCTTATATAGTCAGTAATGTATTATATATATAGGCATTTTCAGTAAGTTTAACTTCTTTTTTATAGTCTCTAAAAAAGACGAAAATTAATGTGTGGTGAAACAAAATGAATAAAAAAATATTAGTTTCTATAATGATGGCTACTGTTTCAGCTGGTACGCCGTGCTAACTCCATTAGCTATAGCCAAACCTTGGCATTTTCAAAAGAATAATGAGAAGTTTGTAGAATTTGGTGTAACTTTCAATTTTGATTTTGCTTATTCAATTATTGCTATATATACTGCTTTAGATGAAACAAAAATCCAACAAAGTCGATATTAGTTTTAATGAAATTCGCAACATGATTAAATTAGGGTGGGTGATGATAAAACCTATTATTACACCCCATGGTGCTGTATGGAGCATCAGTGGAGATTGGGAATTCTTAGTTAACGGCGCTTATACTCACAAATACACAATCACCCAAACCGGAAATGCATTTACAGGTTCTGGAGCTCATTAGCTTCTGGTCCAGTTACCTATTACGAGCTTGTCTCTGGGACCAATCAAATTAGTGGAGCTGTCATAATGGAAGCAGTTTACTACTCCTATTTAGGTTATTTATTCTTTAACTGGTTACACATTCACCGCTGACTTAAGAATTAACCCAATTGATTTTTCAATGGATGGAATTTTATCGAGCCAAAGTGATCTTCCGATTGTATCCAACAACTTCTGCAACTTCGTAGATCTTTTGAGGGCAAAACGATTTCACATATTCAGGTGTTGCAACATTAACTGTGTTTAAGCCAATACTACCATATGCCCCACTTTCAAACCTACCATTCTCATTGTTTTTAGCAGGTGAATTCCACCACTTCAGAGTAGATTACATGTATGATTTCGGAGAAGGTGACGGAGGAACTCACGGAACATGAACAGCTAGTCGGAACAATTACAGGAAATACACTATTCTTAAGCGGTGAAAAACCCATGTGGATTACAAGTCTTCAAGGCACTGGCGATTTTGTGAAAAATGTTAACATAAAATCAACAGCAAGCGAAGCACCAAATCACAGCGAAGTTATCAGGATGGCCAGACATATGCCTAATTTAAAATTTCAAGGTAAACGCAATTTTCCTTCTTTTTCTTATTGATAAAAACAATAACATTATATTTGGATATGAAATTAAATAACGAGCATACTTAGAGATAATTCTATAATGTAGTTCCACAATGCTTAAGTCTAAAATAACTTGTTAACGGTATGAAGCAAGGAAGCAAACTATTAGGAATGAAAGGAATGAACAACCCCCTTGCTCCATACCACTTTTCAGTTGTTTAGATCCTTAATTTCAAATTGTTAATCTAGAATCAGTATTCGAACATAGGTTATTTCATTTATTCATATTTTCAGTTTGCTTTACCTTTGAAAGATAAAACAAACATAGAACAGAGGAAATTATCATAATAATTCCCAAAACATGTTTTCCTTCCAACTAACAGTAAATTCTAAAGCAATAACCGAGTGTTCTTTAAGACTTAGAACGGCTACGATAATAGTCCATAAAGACCAGATAATAATTAATGAAAAAGTAACATATGAAAATAGAATTTTTTTATTTTCTAATTTAATCACTCCAATAACCCAATAACAAAAGTAACAATTCCCAATAATCCAAAAAGTAACGATTGATAATTTTCCCACAATAAGATGTTGAAGGATTTGAAATAATGAATGAAAATAAGAAATATTTTTAACTGCAATCCAAAGTAAAAGATAGGAAGAGCAATATAACACTAATTCAATAAATTCCAATATTCCAACAATTCTTACAGTGCTTACTATACTTACCTTAAATGTAAAGAAAGGTTTTTAATGATAAATAAAATTTGGTATGACAACCTGATTTCTTAGAATAAGAATTAATTTTCTAGAACATTTCTCCAATTAATATTAAATGTAACATAAGATGAGTTTATGATGAGTTTATTTTCTGAACTTGCCATTTGGGGAAGAAACGAGACTAGTGTTTTGTTATTTTTTCTCAGATGATATACATCAGAGGAGGTCAATGAATATTACAAATTTAAACAAACATTACCATGATAATTATTTGTATGCTAATATATTCTGTTTTTAGTACAGTTATGAGTGTTATACACCAAGACCTGAGATAGGAAGTTCCTGACTTCAAAATGTAGATAATAACGAATCTCTGATCCAATTGCTGTAACCTTTAGAATGAAACAATAGAAGTTACAATCCAACCAGTGAATCTTGAATGTGGCTGTTCTCCGGACGGTGTGAATGTTAGACAGTTTACCAGCAGTGAAGTAGCTAATACATTTGGATGTTTCAGGATGGCTTCACACAACAAAAAGTGGTGATATTAAAGGTGTATAGATCTTTTGACTTCAGGTGTTGATGTGCTTGATGAAGAAACTGATGGATACAGACAGGTAACACTATTAATTCATAATACAGAGCTTTATGCCTGTGGATTCGTTGTAAGCTTTGGGATTACCTGGACCAATCACATATGTATTAGAAACGCTCTTTATCGTTAATCCTGGTACATTGGTGGCAAAGAACATCAATGTACAAGGTACTGATATCATATTAAGAGGAGAATTCTGCAGATATGATTATGATATCCTGGAATTATTAGATATCCACTATTTCATAACTACATAACTATAAACTAAAACTATCCCTTTCTTTTTTCTCCATAAAACAGTAACATCAGATTATTCCATTTATCTAAAAAAAGTGGTAAATTACCTTTCACCTAAATTCTGGAATGTTTTATCACCATGTAATACTATATTTAAGTAAATGTATCCTCTATGGTGCAAATGCATTGAAAATAGTGGCAGAATTGAATACTTAGTATCTACAGTTTCCAATTCTATTCTATATAAACAACCTGAAGTCCATTTGAAGCTTATAGGAAATAAGATTCCTCACCCGAAGATATTGATTCATTCACTGCAACCTTAAAGGGTGTGGAAGATGCAGTTGATAAGAAAAGCTGTAATCTGTTGTTATGAGGTCAGCGTATCGTAACTTGGCTTACTATTTTAGCTTCGGTGACTGAATTTTTCACTGTTATGTTTAGGTAATATTCTTCGAATTGTACAGTCTGTTATGCAGAGGTCTTCCTTTGGGAAAGTGCTTACAGGTAATGAATTTAGAAATACTATTGGCAAGAAACACCTGCAATTAACGAAAAAAGTAACTACACTAATACATATGGCTAATGTTCGGTTTATCGCCATCGTGACCTGTTTTATGGTCTTTCGTCTTTAGCACTTATAATTTTAACTAAGCAACAATATCAGTGCACCTTTTTGTCAATTGTTCGTTTCAACTTCCTGTTTTGAAGACTAAATGAGATATAGTATCAGAAATCCTTTTTTCTCTTTTTTATAGAAAAATAACATCAGATGTTCTCTTGTACACTAAAAGATTGTGTATTGTTTAGCTAATCATTCTAAGATTACTGAGAATCAAACTTCATTTATTCTTTCTCTTATCAACCTCTCAACTTTTTGAGGATTACTTATTCCAGAAAAATGTGGATGGTTTTGGGTTTTACGGTATAACTTCCATTGTGGAACCATTTCATATTCTTTGGTTGCTGCATTATAAACACGCTTCAGCCGATTAGAATAAAATCCCGATTCATGTTCCGAATTACTAAAATAAGCATATATTTTTGGAAGATAGGGATAATCCAAAGTTATTGGGTAAATGCTTTTTGTTCCTATTAGTCTATCCCAAAATCCTTTCTTCAAATAAACATCCTTGATTGAATCCAATTTTATAATGCTTGTATCAACTCCAGATAAACCATGTCCAAAATTATCCCAAAAACGACTGTTTTTACCAAAACCAGTAATAATTAAACGTCTATCGGTCAAAATGTATCGTGTATATTTATTTTTTCTTAAATAATGACGAAAGGGAATAATTACTATTAAAATTCCAAATCCACAAAAATCAAAGCGAAAAAGGATGAAAGCTCAGGAAGGTTAATCAGAAAAAGAAAAACTCCAATACTAAACAAGAAACCTGCAAAAAGAATAGATCCTATAGCAGGAAGAAAATAGATATATTTGTTGGCTTTTCCTTTCCACACAATCTTTTCAAAAGGATCTAAAATTTCATTTAGATCAGACATTTTTTCCCCTTAAATTCAACTAATGTTTTTAATAATAAATAAAATTTAGTATGATCATGCCTGATTTCTAAATTAACTATGGTCAGAATAAGCAAGACAAATTTTTAATCCAACTTACACTAATACCATGTGCAAGGGGGAAGAGGGGGACAATCAGTTTTGTCTATCTTTCTCTAGAAGAAACAACACAAAGTGGAGGTGATAAAATGAATAGAAAAACTTTGATAGCTACGTTGATGCTTTTAGCAGTGTTGACATGTTCTTTTGTAGGAACTGTATTAGCTAGACCCTTTTTCAAAGATATATCTCTTGAAAAAGCTCACAGAATGATAATGTCTAATGGACATCATGATCTTATTGTAATTGATTTAAGACCAACCAGTATGTATGCAGTTTCCCATATTCCAAGTGCAATTAATGTTCCCTTTGTTAGTTTACCTCCACCACCAAATTTTGCAGTTTTAAATGCTTGGATTTCAAGTCCTGAGGGGCAAAGTCATTTTAATGATAAAATAATTCTTCATTGCATTGCAGGAATAGGAAGTCCAATAGCAGCTCAAATCCTTATAGATGCAGGTTTTAAGAAAGTCAATAACATGGAAGGGGGCTTCAATGCATGGCTGGCTGCGGGGTATGAAACAGAATCATAGAGAATAACTCATTCAAAAAATAAACATCAATTGTCTATTTTTTCCTCTTTTTCTTTTTTTGATTTTAAGTAGATACAGTAGGGAAACAGTTCGTTCAGAGTTTTCTTTCTGGATTCACCTCCCCTAAGTGACTCGGATGAATTGTTCCCTGCAAAAACAAAAAAAAGAAAGTTTTGCGTAAATTTTAGTTTCAATTAACTCTCTGCTTTAACAGTGTCCTTTTGAAAGCAAAAGGTAAATTCTCTTTTTCTGACTATGTTTTGGTGTCAAAATAATGGGGTTTAGCATAGTTTGCAATGAATGTGGATACGAACTGTATAACGGAAGAAACATGATAATGAATGTTAAATAGCAGTTTTTTTTAAAGCTAATCCCCAACCCATAAATCCAATACCAGCCAAAATGAGAGCAATTCCAACGTATTCTGTGATAGTTGCATACTCCGATGGAATAACTGTGTGAGTAATTGTGATATCTCGATAAGCTACCTCATTCCAAATTTTGGCTATTTTTGTTATTATTACTTTATCAAAGTACCCCCCCCGCATTATTCCAAACTGCATAATAAGTGGAATCATTAGCAATTGTATTAGTAGAATTATAGGTAGAGGCTCTTAGTTTGAATACAGTTTTTATTCCATCTCTAAAATGAAAGTCAATTTGGTCAGGAATGCGTCCCCACATCCTTGAAATAACTCTGAATTCAATATTAATTTGGTCACCCTTATTTAATACGAGAGTTCGACTTTTTATCGAGTTGGTTGGAACAAATATATGTTCTTCAAGTATAATTGATGATTTAGGTGTATAATATCGCTCTTGAGTTTGAAACGGAAAATGAACTACTGAAAAGGTTATTGATACGATTCCAAGAGTCATTAAAATTATTCCAATAAGAACAATTATTCGTTTCAAATAAATTCCCCCTTCTTCTGTTTTTTGACCAAGTACTATTTAAGACTGAATGTTTCGAACATAATTGAATTTTAAGAGACGAGATTTAATTAGCGAAATTTTAAACAATTATTGAATAGTATATTTATCAGTAATTTTTATGTTATCTTCTATATGAACATTAGAACTTTTAATTAATAGAGAGAAGAAACAAGCAAAGTCTATGGGGGATAGCAAGAAGCAACTTCTTGTTAACTGGAATAATGATTTATGACGTGGGTGGGTGTACGTACACCTAACCAAATTTTAAATAAAAATAAGGGCATAATTTCTTTTAGATCAGATCTGATTCTGATTGAGCCATCAGAGGGAGGTGAAAAAATGAATAAGAAAAATTGTTTTATTGTTTCAACTTTGTTACTTGCTGTTTTTTTACTTAGTGTTCCTTTGACTTTTGCTCAATATTGGGATTCTGTAAAAGTGTCAGCTTACGGAACTAACGTTATTGAGAATAATTTGGGGGGTGCGTCTTTAGAATTCACAGTTGTTGCTCCACCGCAAGGTTCAGAAATTACTAACACTGTTTCAGGGCACCATATAGAAAGTAATGAGAACTATACAGCTAACCTGTCACCAGGTGACTCAGTTCTAATGACATTCGCTAACATGGTGGTTGAAAGCTATACATTAGAAGCAGCCTCAGAACCAAATCACTTCATAATATATTTTGAGGGGCAAACAGGTTGGTTATGGGTAAATGGGAATGATGTTCCAGAATTTCCACCAATACTTGCAGTACCATTGTTCATGACAGCAACAGTACTGGCAATAATCTACAGAAGAAAAAAGACAACATAAACCAAAACAATCTCCACTTTCTTCTTATTTTTTTAATAGCAAATTTTTAATCCAACTTACCATAAATAAAACTGTAAGGGGGAAAACAATCCATTTTTGTTATTCTTTCCCGTTAGAAATGACTCTGGGGGAGGTGAATAAATGATTAAGAAAACCTATTTTTTTGGTTTTTCAACATTGTTACTTACTGTTGCTTTACTTAGTGTTCCATTGACTATTGCTCAACAGCCTGATTGGGATTATTGTAGAGTTTCAGCATATGGAAATAACGTTCTTGAGGAGGTAATCGGAGACATAAAGCGAATGTACTTTAATGTTGCTATTCCCCCAGCAGGTAGTAACATTTCCAATACAATAGAGGTAATGGATTACCTTAGTGGAGAAAACCATACTGTGAACCTGTCAACAGGTGAACTTGTGCTTGTTCGATATGACGATATTAATCCGACTAAATATACACTTGTCCCTGCTTCAGAAGCAAATCATTTTGTAATTTATTACGAAGGGCAAATAAGAAGGATAGCTGTTAATAGCATCAATATTCCAGAATTTCCATCAATCCTAATAGTGCCTTTGTTCATAACTGCAACATTACTGGCATTGGTTTACAGAAGAAAACGAACAACATAAAACAAAACAAAACCACACTCTCTTTTTCTTTTTAGTTAGATTTAGTAGATGCAGAAAAGAAACAGTTCGTATGAGTCTTCTTTTGGGATTCCCCTTCCCTAAGTGACTCAGATGAATTGTTCCCTGCAAAATCAAAATAAGAGTTATGAATACAAAATCACTCTTTCACATAGAAATGAGTAACATCAGATTATTTTTTGTACAATGAAAGATTGTTTATTGTTTACCCAACATTCCAGCGATTAATAGTAAAACATAATGAAAAAATATCTAAAAAGTTTCCCTTTTTTTAATTACTAAACAACTGAGGGTATTGAATTTATAAGTTAAGTAAAAGAAATACACACTGTTGTCCTTTACTATTTTGATGAGAATTATAAAAAAATTCGTTATAGTAAACAAATAAATGTATAGATGTAATTTTTAGATTTAGCGTTATTAACTAAAAACTACGATAAGTTATATATTATATATCATTGAAAATAAATTGTAGATGGGGCAGGTACGTTACTCCGCTAACATCATCGTAACAGGAAGTGTTAGTGGCGTACCCACCTTAGCCTGTACAGGCAAGTAGAAGTATAGGATAAAATGGGTATATTACATTTTTTAGGTCAAATAGTATAAAATTCTGTATAAGAGTCTAGTAAAATTAACATTTAGCTATTGGATACAACTAAAATTATATTGCGAAATTAGAGAGATGCATTAAGAGAGGCTCATCTTTGTTATATATAGGGGTCAATCATCCAGAGTAACTAGAAAATACTATACTTAGATATCAACTATTTTCTTTTAAGGTAGATTGGATCGTCTAATCCAATTTCTTTACTACATGCTTTGATAAGATTAAGATAGTCTTGTCTAGCATTGAATCTTTTTCTCCCTTTATAATAAAGGATCTCTTTCTCCATTATTTCAATTCGTTTCTCACAATCAGACAAGAAAACTCTCTCCTAAAGGAAAAGGTACCTTCTATATGTATAACATAGTTATAGATTCTAATAAACATATATCACTCAAATTTCAGAAAATAAGTGTTAAAAGTACTAGAGACTTAGAAATGAAACGTTTAATATTCTATCTTGTCTCAACTCGGAATTATGTACTGTTTCTCTAATAAGAATTAGATAAGATGCTGGACAGACTTAATTACATAAAAGTACAATATTATGTTCTACATCCAGGTGGAGCATGCAATTGGTACAAGATGATCAGCCATATTTACACCTTTATGGCAGAACCCTTAAAGTATATTTATACGTGGTTAAAGAAAATCGACCTGTTGGTCCTAGAGATGTAATGAGAAGCCTGAATCTGAGCAGCCCAAGCGTGGCTTATAGACATCTTCAGAAACTTGAAGAAATGGATTTATTGATAAAAAATCTGCAAGGCAATTATATTGCAACAAAGAAAATCGCTGTCCGAGGCTATGTTTGGGTCAAAAAAAGGCTTATCCCAAATTCGCTTCTATATTTTATTGTTTTTTTAAGCATACTAATCATAGAACTGATTGTGCTGATAATTCATGTTTCAGTGGAAACTAACCAATTTAAAATTTTTTTCTTTTTATTAATAACAATTACTACTGCAGCTTTGATACTTTTCCTAATTGAAGGATTAAGAGCATTTAGAAAAAAAAATCCAACTGATTCCGATTAAAACAATATTTATTGATTATTGTTCCGCTTTCAGAACAGTTGTGTTCTTCAGGGAGAGCTAATAATCAGGTTCTACATTCGTTTTTTAGGAGTAAACAGCATGAGCAAAAAAAAGTCTAGGAAATTAATCATGCTTTTAATGGTGACATTTCTCGTAGGCTCATTTATGGTTGGCTTTCAAGTAGGTAATGCTTCAAAAACAATTGTTGTTCCCGACAATTACCTTACTATAAATGAGGCTATTGAAAGAGCTTCTCCAGGCGATACAATATTTGTAAAGAGTGGGATCTATTATGAAAATCTCGCAGTTGACAAGTCTCTAAATTTTGTGGGTGAGGACCAAAAAAGTACGTTTGTAATTGGAGAGGGTAATGTTGATCGTGGAGAAAAAGCAGTGTTTACCATATCCGCGGATCAAGTAAAGATTTCTGGCTTCACAATTAAAAGCCAAAACTATTCGACGCCTTCTCTTTATGCCACCGGAATTAGTGTTGAAGGAGACAACTGTTTCATAACAGATAATAAAATTTGTAATACTTTTTACGGAATTTTCTGCTCAGTTCAATCTAACATAACAATTTCAAAAAATCAGATTATTTCCAATTTGAAGGATGGAATTCGCTTTTGCGGCGGTTCTTATAATGACATTTCTGAAAACAACATAACTGAAAACGCCAAAGGAGGAATAGCTATTGAAGGTTATTCAAACACAATTTCAAAAAATAATATAACAAACAATGGTAGAGGTATCGGTTTAGGCTCTTCTTACTCACTAGTTTTTGGAAACAACATACGCAAAAATGATGAGTTTAATTTCTTTTTCGCTGGTTCTAACAACATTGTTTATTCAAACAATATTTCTGATAGCACTTGGGGGATCTATTTTTCACCATATTTTGCAGCTCCGATTCAAAACAAATTTTACCATAATAATTTCATAGATAATCAAGCCAATGTTGGGGGAATATCGTCATATAATGTTCAGTCTTGGGATGAAGGTGTTGTTGCTGGCGGCAACTATTGGAGCGATTATTTTGCAAAATATCCTGCAGCTAGAGAAATTGATGAATCGGGTATAGGTGATGTGAAGTATGAAATTGATATTAATAACTCTGATAATTACCCCCTACTTTTTCCGTTTGACATCTTAAGTTCTAGTTTGTCTTCTCCTATTTCTCCACCAACTGCAGATCCAAATGGGATTGTGGCTTTCTGGGCTTTTGATGAAGTGAAACCAAATGGAGTTACACCCGATGAAACTGGACTTAATTTTGCTGTAGTTGGGACATCTTCAGGAAATGTTTCATTTACACCGATTCTGATCGATGGAAAGTTTGGTAAAGCTCTTTCCTTTGATGGTGCAGCTTATGTTAACACACCGATTTTGCCTCATCTGGAAATTCCAGGAGAAACAACAATTGATGTTTGGATTAATGTTCAGGAATTCAAGAATGTTAAGTACAATAACATCATAGTTGAATGTGAAAGGACAAGAGCACAGTTGCCTGAAAGAACTTTTGGGCTTGCAGTTAACGGAAAAACAGATGAGGTTTCAGGCATAGTTCAAGGTGCTCTATTAGCTTTTGTTTCCACAGAAAATGAGGGTTTAAATGAAATTGTAACTTCAGAATCAGTTGTTACTTTGAATCAATGGATGCATGTTGTTTTTACGCGAAGTCTTTCTACGGGCATGCATATTTATGTTAATGGTGAAGAAAAGGATGTTACTGTTATTTCTGGGGTCCAAAATCCCAAAGGGACCATAGAAAGAGAGACTGAACTTTACATTGGTCATGATGCAGTTTGTCTTATTGATGAAATGCAGTTATACAATATAGCACTAGAACCAAAAAGTGAACAGTGGTCTTGGATGCAGCTAACTATTGGGATAACTATTTTATCTATTGTTTTAGGAGCGGCATTTTTCTTTTATCTTAAAGTCAAACATTAAACTTGATCATTTTAAGATCTGGAAGCAGATCAGGGTTCTTTTTAGGTTTATTACTCCAACTTTAGGTTTCTTGATTGTTAGCAGCTTTTCAAGATGTTGGGTTGTATCTCTTTATGCGGGGTATGAAACCAGGAACTGCGCGTTTGTATTTTAGGAATTCTTCTCCATATTTTTCTTCAGCTTCTTTTTCTTCTGTTTTTGAAAGTCGTTTATAGAGGATTATTAGAACTGGCCAAAGTGCAAGCATGATGATTGTGAGCCACTGAACGTTCATGCCAAGAGTGATTAGAAGGAAACCCAGATATTGTGGATGGCGAATATAACTGTATAATCCTGTGGTTACAAGATTGCCTTTACCTTGGAAGATTTGTTTCCAGCCATAGATTACCAAGAGTATGCCGATTCCCATAATGATTTTGGAGATGGGAAATAGTACATGATGAATATAGAAGGAAATTTCGGTTCCCATTGCTTGAGTTAAGAGGAACTCTATAGAATAGATTTCTGTGAATCCGAAAACTCCCATGAAAACATACATAGTTAAAGGTAAACCGAACATTTCAGCAAAAAATGCAATTGTGAACGCTAAATAAACACTACTGGGGAGGCGGGCTACTTTCCTTCTGAATTGCAGGGTTACTACAAAAAGACCGAAGAATATAACATTAACAGCTACCAGCAGCCACTGGTTCCAACCAAATGATGTTATAGTAAGTGAGTACAACGCAAAAGATACTACTGAAACTATAACAATGAAAAGAATAATGCTTTTTATTTTTTCTGTATTAATGTTTAAAGCCTCCTTTATCTTTCAAATAATGCATCGGTTAGCCATTTTTAAAAGGTTTTTTGTCAAGAAACTTTGACCAAAATATTTTCAATCTAACTCATGTCTAGTCAAGAAACCTTGACCAAACTATTTTGATCGATAAGCTAGTCAGTTAGAAAAATTAGTTATATGTTTATGCGTTGAAATTTTAACATTCAAACCCTAACACAAAGAAATAATATGACACGGTTATTTGCTTGCACGAAGTTTGTTTATTTGGGATTCATAAAGTTATTACACCCTGTTTGTAGTATTTTTATTGATGATGAAAAAAAAATTTGCAATTAATTTTCTTATTGGGGTTGTGTTGATTACGTTTTTTGCTGCTCCTTTATCAGCAACAACATTGAGTATTAATATGCCTGCAGGTGAACAGGTGGATCAGATAATAGACTTGAAGGTTAACGATCATGTTAAGATACAATTCAATGTCTTAGGGGCAGATAATAGTTACATTTCATTTTCCCTTGTGTACCCAAATTTGACTGAAGTAAACTTTGGTGATGTTGGTTTGTTTAGCTATAATTTCATATCCGACACGAAAGGCGAGTATAAGATGTGTTTTGTTAACAACGATTTAACTGAAAATAAGTTGGTGACTTTGAATTATCAGATTGAGCCCTATATGTTCGGAATGCCTCAAACACAGTTTCTAATTATAGTTATCGCAGTAATCTGTGTTATGATGGTTGCTTTCTATTCTTTACTAAGTCCGCACCCATGATGTGGATTGACCGTAAACGCCGAAAAACAATTTTTCTTGATAAGACTTTTACAGAGATTTGATAATAATACTTCAGGTGTACACAATACATGGTTGGTCCAGAGGAAGAAACTTACTCTATTATGTTTACTTCTTTGAAGCACCCTGCTAGAAGAAAGATCCTAAGACTCCTCTCAGTTAAGCCAAAAACATTCTCAAAAATACTGGAAGAACTTGCAATCTCCAGTTCCCACTTGACATATCACCTAGAAAACTTAGGGGAGCTTGTAATCAAAACCGAAGATGGAACCTACAAACTCTCAACCTTTGGCGAAGCAGCAGTGACAGCAATGAGAGAGGTAGAAGAGGTACCCATCATAAAGTCAAAAAGTCCTTTGTCATTACCTCTGGCTTGGAAAGCACTTTTTGCAGTTTTCATGATCAGTCTAATAATTCTAGCCGGATTTTCATATACACAACATATGGCTTTGAACCAGATATCTTCAGATTATGATCAACTCATAATAGATTTTGATCAAGTATCTGATGAACATGAAAAATTGTTAGCATGGGGCGTATCTACTGATAAAACTTTTACTTTTTTAAGAGATGTAATCCAACTGGATATGACAAAATACTATACACGATTAGTAAGTAACACCTTGGAGTATAGTTCAGATTTGGGGGGCATCACGGAAGAGTTTTTGAAGTACACTCTAATTTCTGATGAAAGTGAACTAGATGTAGATTTCAGGTTCAGAAATCAAACATTGTCCCGTTTTCGTCTAAATATAATTGAAGGTACACCTTTTTTTGCTCAAAAAAAACCAGACAATATCATTGACCAAGCAGATTATCTTCTTCAAAGATACCAAAACTATTCTGGAGTATCGTATTTAGAACCAATGAGAAATATGCTGAAATCAGTTAATGGAGCTGAGAATATAGAAAGCATATCAGGCGACATAAAGCTTGTAATATCAACTGAAGGAAAAGATACTGAAATCCAGTGGTGGCTTGTAGCCAATGGTATTGATTTTCAAGTCAAGGGTGTTGCGTTAAATTTTGATAATGGATTATTAGAAATGCTTACTGATGGTTGGTTCCTCTTTAATGTGGGGAGCACTGAGTTGAATATTTTTCAAGAAGAAGCAATAAACATTGCACTTAACGGGGTGAAAGATTACTCGTGGACTGCAAATGGAGTAGTCGTGTCAGACTTCAATATTTTGGAGGAACAAGTAACAGCAATACTGTATCCCCATCTCAGGGGAAATAATCTGGAACTGATTCCTGTTTGGGTCGTAAATCTTCCTCTTGACAAAATTTATCCTGGAAACGTTGACGTTATTGTAGTTGGAATTTGGGGTGACACAGGAGAAATTACAGAGTATCGAACAATCAGTGCCGGATAAAATATTCCATTCTTTAGAAAAATGAAAAAACATAATATTTGAATCATAATATCCTTGAGAAATGAAATAATCAGAGTAACAGTTTTTAACGGTTAAAGAAATATCACAAATATTGTTTAATAAAAAATCATTTGGCTAAATTTTTATTTGGCTTTTTCTTTCATAAGTTATTGGTTAATATTTTGGAGCAAGTCTTTAGACCAAGTCAGACAAAGAGCAACTTTGTTTGGAGCATAATTTTACTAATGATAATTGATGTACCTTTTTTTGTACTTTTATTTTTCAGTTTTCAAGGATTCTCTTTTTTGTTTTTAACCTTAATGGTTGTCTTGTTTATCGTTAATTTTTTAGTTTTATCCCTTGGCTTTTTGGGTAATAAAATGAGTTTTAGAATTCAAGAGAACATGTTTTTAATTAATTTTGGATTCTCGAAACGTAAAATACCCTACGATACAATTAGGGATGTCCTTATTTCTGAAACAAGTCTTTTGTTGCGTCTTTTTGGAGCGAGCTGGCCTGGGTTACATTGGGGATTATTTAATGCTAAAGATGTTGGAAAAATCTGGGTTTATTCAACTAAGATAACTGGAGAGTTTGTTGTAATTGAACTGGTAGACGGCAATAAAATTGCGGTTTCTCCTGAAAATCCAAAAAAACTCTATGACGCGTTAAATAATCAAAGAAAGAAATTTGGAACTTCTAATATAGTTAATGGTATTGACCAATCAAAAAGACTAGTTTATTTGCAGGTTGTAAGTGTAGCTACGGCTTTTCTTATATTTCTTGGATATTTGCTTTGGATTTACCCAACACTTCCAGAGATTATTCCAGTTCATTTTGATTTTAATATGATACCTAACCGTTGGGGGCACAAATCTGAATTGTTCATAATAGCAGGGATAGCTGCGATCTTTCCGACAATAAACTCCATTTTGGTTCTAAAGTTTGGCAAATATGCAAAGACGCTTACAATTTTTCTTGGAATAATTTTCATTTCATTGATGGTTCTATTTTTTGGAATAATATATTTCACCCAAAGCATATCATGAATAATAAAAAAGTGAAAAAGGTTTAACGTAAGGATATTTCTTGCATGATTCATGTGCAAATTTCCTTTTGGTTTAACATTGAACAAGTAATTGCAAATTATATTGTCTGCTAATTATGTTGCAAATTCTAAATTTTGACGATAATATTTTACAGCTAAACCCACTCAGTGACTAGGCATTTTTGGTATGATTATTTCTTAAGATAATGCTTAGAGCTAGCCAAATAGGGGTATTGTCCAAAGCTCGAAAAGGTATAGCACGTTTAAACTGTTTTGAAGTGATACGTGATAAATAATCTGTATCCCATTTGGGTTTGGAATTAAAATTTTATCCTTTTTTCTTCTCATCAGATAGAATACTGCTAAAATTGCGATAATGATAACAACTACTAGTCCAATGATGATTAGTAAATTTTCTTGTGAACTTTTTTCTTCAAGATATTTTTGTTCGTCCACATCTGCCTGCTCAAGATAAGTTGAAGCGCTATTCAACATCGAAACCGCGTCATCCCAACTGTTTTGATTCCCATAAGCAAGTGCTTGCGCATATGCATCTTCTGCCTGCTCGACTAATGATTGTGCTGTGGAACTTTGATAATTCACACTCTTAGAATCAGTAATTTTGTTTGATACCTGAGTTAACAAGTCATCATATGCTTGTTTCTTAGGATCCTGAACTACGAAAATATAATTCTGAGAATTCCAACTAAAAATTTCTGTTGTTCCTTCAATTCCATCGATTCCAACAGAGTATTTATGTTCTCCCAAAGTGGCATCTGGAGGTACAATTATGTTTATTGCTTCAAAAATGTGGTTTGTCGAACTGGGAATAAAAACTGGATCTTCAGAAAGATTATGACCCAAAAACTGGTCTGATGGCATCCAGTCAAAATTAATACCCACGTACTGGATTGTGAGAATTTCAGTTGAATTATTCACTAAGAATACAGAAGCTACTGCACCACTACCCGGATAACCCGTTTGGCTTGTCAAAACCACAGATACAATAATCTCATTCTCTTCAAGAGCATTACCTACACCACATAATAGAGAAAAAGTAAAACTCAAACAAACAATAACACACAACACATCAGATAGTTTCAATACTCAATCAACCTCTTTTCAATCGTAATGTCGTTGTTTCTTTTGTTTATTTAAATTTATTTCAAAAATAAAAAAACAATTTGGGTTTGGGGATAAAATTTAACCTTTTTTCCATATCTTCATTTCAAGACATTTTTTCTACTGATATTAAATTTGTAATGTAATACTTGATCTCTTCTTTCATTGGACCGCACATAAATTAAAAGTAGTTTGCTTATCATTTTTTTACTAGTTATATTTAGACTTCAAAATCTGTAACCTCTATTTTTGGTATCTAAATATGTCCCTTTTTAAGTCTAAAAAAATATAAGATTTCACCATAAAAACTTAGATTGCTGTTAAACACATTACGAGATGTAAGATATCAGACCTTAAATGTCTCATATCAGGTGATATCAGCAGCGGATACCAGATCAAAACTAGATCAAGGACCCTAAAAGCAGTTTCTTCCTAAATTTAAGCGTTACAATTTGGCGTAAGTTACTCAATAAGGCGCTTTCGAGTTGTAATATACACCCCAAAGGTTATCTTAGTTATGAAATCAAGAGCAAGATACAATATTGCTTCGATATCGGTCGTAAAAATTCCTATTCCAGTTGGAGCAAGAACCCAAATTACGGGAAACAAAGACCATGTTATTACTACAAACCAAATTACAGAAGACATGCTCATGCTACGTCCATCATATCGTTTGAACAGGATGTAGAGCATTATAATATATGCAACTGAGCTTAGTCCAAAGAACCACCAACGATCAACCGAAACAATGATGGTTGCTAAGAAACCGCAAAACATTGTTAATCCAGTAAATATTGCCACTTCAACCTTCCTAGCATCCGGAATCTTTGCAATGAAGGCAATATCCAACGTTAGGATGCTGCAGCTAGCCATATAGAAAAGCCACCTAGTCCAATAAATTGGCTGTCCATTTGCTACTCCAGTAGCCAATGCCAAAGCCATAATCACATAAGAGATTGTAGTAATGAAACTAACAAAGATATGGGATCTGAAAACCATTTTTCCAACATTTCTACGGTTTTCTAAAATAGCAAACATCATCGAGGCTATGGCAAAAATTATCGAACCGATCCAAAAAACCATGGATTCTTCAACCAATTTACAGACCAACCATTATTCTTAGATCAACAATATCGGTTTTTATATTTAATATTTAATACAAACTAATCAAGAGGCACTACAATTTTAGATTATTATTCTGCTTAGATATTTATAGATATAAAAAAGAGAAACTTGCGAGTTACTTTCGCAAGTTTATTTCAGTGCAGTTTAGAGAGGCATCGGATTACAGAGATTTTCTGCTTCCATAGCTGCTCTTCCACATGACCCACAGATATATTTTGCATTTCTGACAAATGGTTTAAGTGTTTCAATGTCAACTTGATCTCCAACGACCATCTTGCACAAATGTTTTTCATGTCCAGGTTTCATTTTAAATATTCACCTCGATTTATGATCAAAAGCCAAGATTATTTTGGCATGAGAACCTTATCGATTACGTGAATGACACCATTTGAGCATTCAATGTCAGTTTTTATTACGTTAGCTCCATTGACTTTCACGTTTCTATGAAGATGCCATCTTTTTGCATCGATGTTTAGGTCCTGTCCTTGAACAGTTACCGCTGAGCTTAGTGTCTTAACATCATCGGCCATAACTTTTCCTGATACTACATGGTACGTAAGAATTGATGTGAGTTTTGCTTTGTCTTTTAGTAGTGTATCAATTGTTCCCGCGGGTAGTTTGGCGAAAGCTTCGTCGGTTGGAGCAAAAACAGTGAATGGACCTGGACTACTTAGAGTTTTTACAAGATCTGCTGCTTTAACCGCAGCAACGAGAGTATTGAATGAACCAGCAGCGATGGCAGTTTCTACAATATTTTTCAAGTTAATAATCCTCCTAATTTGTTTATTCCTATATGTTATTATGTGCTTTCTTGCTTATAAGGATATTATATTAAATGTTTAAGTGTTTAAGTGTTGTATGATCAGAGTGGGTCACCTACCTCTAAAAAATAATCCCAAACCTAAACCATTCAGGTTCGCGTGTGTGGGGGGTTAAAATTTAACCTCAAATCTAAACACGAAATTTTGTTTACAAAAAAACTTTTAAAAAAAAGGGAGGGGATGTTTTTAGAATAGGCTACAGAATAAGGACAAGTAATCCTATACCAATTATAGCCAGAATTGCTGCTATTACAACAAATAGTATCACTGCAATTATTGCTATTACGAAAGCCATTAACCATCCGCAGTCAAAGAAATGTTTGATCAACCCAAGCCAAACTATGAACATAATAACAGCTGCAACTAAGCCGCCAATATAGGCGCCAACAACTGCACCTATTACTGTGCCCAAAAGAACTATCCATACAGCATCGAAAAATTTTGCTTTTTCTTTTCCCACAAGTGCTCTTCCAGCCAGCCAAAGTACAGGAGCAAGAAATATTGTACTTACAACAATTTGTATCAACAAGGCAGTAAGATCCATTTCTCCCGACCTCAAATACTCTAATCAGAGTCTATTATTTTATAAGATTATGGGTGGATTGAATTTTTTTCTAAAATCTTACTGATGGGACAAAAAAGGGGGAATGTGATAATAAAAATGGAATACAATACGTGAGGATGAAATGAATTATAGAAGACGTGAATAATTGCATATAAATTTCAATTTTGAGTACCAATATGTTCAGATAATTATTGAGAAATGTTTACTATTAATTGATGAAACTAACAAAATTAAAGAATAATCCAAAGCCAAAACCAAATTGAAGGTCGATGCAAAAGCTTTTATTCAAATCGCAAAATATTGGCTAATTGGGATAAAAAAATGACTTTTGAATCAAGTAAAAATCTTAGTGCTGTTGGAGCTTTATTGATAGTTCTTGGTGCGGTAATTGGTATCGTATGGTCTTTTTCAGGTATTCTGTCATTAGTCGGTATAATTCTGCTACTTATCGGATTAAAGGGACTAGCGAGTTTCTATAAAGAAGATGGCATATTCAACAATGCGCTTTATTCAATGATTATTGCTATAGTTGGAAGTATAGTCGCCGTAGGAGTTACAGTGGTTTCAGCGGTTTCAGCTTTGGCTGATATTGGCATCGATTGGGCTAACATTGAAGATTGGGCAAATGTAGGAACTGATGTAACAAATGTTTTTACAGATCTAAACATTAACGCAATAATGGATCTGCTAGGTGCATTAGTGATTGGCTTAATAATTTTCTATATTATCATAATTATTTCAATGTTTTTCATTAGAAAGTCAATGAATCAATTGTCTACAAAGTCTGGAATCGGTCTATTTGGTACTGCAGGGTTACTGATGCTAATAGGTGCAGTTATACCAGTTATAGGGTTACTATTAATTTTGATTGGAACTATACTTGCAACAGTTGCATTCTTCCAGATGAAACAAGAATAGGCTCAGTATTAATTTAATAAAAACCATAAATTAATATCAAACCCCAAATTCACCCTTTTTTTCCTTTTTACCGAATATCTAAATCTATTTTTTAGATAAAATGAGGAACCGATTTCTTAAGTCTGATTAAAAAAATTATTACACACTCACGAGATGAAATTAGCGCATCTGAATATAAAGACGACAGAATGAAAACTATGGTATCCACAAAATGGGGTTCAGAATACTTTTATGTAATTTCCTCATATTTTCGGGATAGTGAAATAAATCATGAACCCTGTAATTGAAGCCATAAACAACAGACGATCAACTCGATCATATGAGCAAAAACCAATTCCGAAAGATATCCTTAATAAAATAATCGAGGCTGGCAATCAGGCACCCTTTACATCTATAACGCGATCTCAACCTTGGCGATTTGTTATTGTCGAAGACCCAGAATTCAAGCAAAAACTGTTTCAAACCGCATTTCCATTCTGGAAAAATACCATGGATGGTATGAAAGAAAACGCCCCAGAACTCTATGAAATGGCAACATGTCTTTATGACGCGATGGATCACCCCAAAGACGTAATTTATTATAATGCACCTGTAATCATCTTTGTTATAGGCCCTGCTGCTGGAGGTGCAGTAAGCTGTGCGCTTGCATGCGAGAACATGATGATTGCTGCAACGTCTTTTGGCCTTGGATCCTGTTATACTGGATTTGGCGCATTTGTTAAAGGAAACCCTGAAGTCGTAAAAGCCCTCGAACTAAAGGAAAATGAACAAATATACGGTCCAATCCTGCTTGGTTACCCAAAAAGCGATCCAAGTTTGGCTGTTGATCGTGCATTAGAGAAAATTTGTCCAATAAAAAAAGAACCAGTGACAAAATGGATCTAAGTCATGGGTCAGTGTTTAATGTATTGAATATTAGTTTGTAGGCGCGTGCACCAGTTAAATAGGTACATGAAGAAAAGGATTTGCTGAGGGTCCTTGCAGGGGTAAACTATTAGGAGAAAAATGAACCGTAGCAACATCCACTATCGCTTTGGTAACATTTATCTTCCCCTGTTGGAGACTTTTCAGCCCCATTTTCTTCAATCATTTTTACTCCCAAAAAAAGAGGGAGGGAAATTGTTTTAGGTTTATTTCTTTTTATTGAGTACTAAGAAACTGATTATTCCGATAACGATTGCCACGGCAACGAGTATGATAATGAGCATGTCAGATGTTGTGTATTCTGGTGTTTCTGGATACTCTGGAAGTTGTGCTAGTATTTCCTGGGCAACATCGTCTGCACTGACGCCTTCTGGAAGACTGTTTACGACATTCTGAGCAACTTCTGAAGCGGTTGGACCTTGATAACCAGGATACGGTGGGATCGTCACTGTAGGATAAGGTAGCGGTGCAGGATCAACCATAACATAACATGTTGAATATGAACCATAGTAGGCTTTTGAGCCATCAAATGTAGCGAATATCGTGTATTTGCCTTCAAGTTTGGGTATGAAAGAATACACAAATGTACCATCTGTATCAGTTGTGGCTGTGCCAATCCAAGCATACTCACCGTTTGGATCAACAATTTCGATCTTCACCGGAACACCAAGGATTTCAGGGTGCTCAAATTGTTTATACACGTAGAGCATCCATTCACTCATAACTTCATCAGAAACGACAGGAACTCCATTTGGAAATCTTGCTGTCAAAGCGTATTCTTTTGCGCCTGGAGATTCATCAGTTACCCTACCCTGTATCAAGGTGCTACTGCCTAGTTTAATGACATTGTTTTGGATATCTGCTGTTGTTTTGCTTGGACCTTTACCTACAGCGTATACACGTTGGTCATATGTGTCCATAGTAACTATTACACTGTCTCCCATAATGGCGTTCGATCCCCAGTATGTCTGACGTAGCAAACCGTTTACTCGCCAAACTTCATCACCACTTGACATGTTAAGGCAGATAAACGGTGCACCTCGCGGTTTGGGATCAATAGATGAATGCTCCATATGAGCCATGTAGAGTAGTCCATCGGTAACGAACATGGGTTTAGTCCACCAACTGTTAGCCCACAAGATTTCTTGGTATGGGTCTACAGCTTCATAGGTCCACAGTAGATCTCCGTTTGTGACATTGTAAGCAGTATGTTATTCCGGAGACGCCAGATGAAATGAACACTCCGTAAGCGAGAGTGGATTCTGTGCCAACAAAAGTGTTTAAGTAATGCTCGGGTTCAGTTGGACCCCATAGATACTCCCCTGTGTTCTGGCTGAAGCCATAATATTGTCTAAGCTCTCTAGCAAACACTGACGACAACGCCATCCTCTCCGAATGGACTATAACTAGCTACGGCTATGCTTACGTTGCCGGCAGCCCATTCTGCAGGTGCAGTCCAAGTATTATTAAACAGTAAAGCTCCTTCATGTCCTGGCTGCAAACTTACACCCCACATCCTGACTGCTGAGACGCTTGTGCTTACACTGATTATTCTATCTCCAAAATAGATTTCTCCGGCACTTCCGGATAGACCTGCAGGTAACGTCGCGTTTATTGTCCATGCACTCTTGGCTGCTGTAGTGTTGGCTGCTGCGTTAAAGGTTTTTAGATGGACTGAGTTTCCCCAGCTAGCTTCAGCATAACCAGCTCCTCCTTGATTTATGCATGAAGCAGTTAAGTTCCACACAGTTAGTGATCTAGTATTTGTGTTAACGTTGAATCTGTAGATTTCACCTTTTGGACCCCATCGAGTGGTGCCTGAAGGTACATTTTCAACAGTAAACATCCAATTTCCAGTGAAGGCGTCAAATGCGTGCCAAGTACTGCCAACAGCTACCCACAAGTATGCGTAAGTTCCGTGGAAGTTTCGAGTATCCCAATAAAACAGTTGACCAAAAGATATCGATCTGTTGTCTAGAAAAGTTTTAGCCCACAACTCTTCACCGGTATGTAGGTCGACGCAATAATACATCCTTGGCATTGCGTGTGCACCATCTCTGTAGTAAAGTCTTCCCGCAATGATTATTGGTCCCGCTGAACTCCAACCCATTACTCTTCCACCCCATTTGCCTTCATATGCATCTCCACATTCGAAGCCATGATAGCCAAGATCTTCTAAATCGGGAGTGCCCAAAGCGCCTCCGACGATCCCTCCTATAGTTAGTGGTTCTACCCACAATACGTGTGCGGTTTCTGGTCCATCATTGTAGGGAGTGAACTTGTTACGCGGTACATACAACCAACTTCCCGCAATATCTGACCATTCTCTAAGCTGAGCATCTATTGGACGAGTCCAGTATTCGGTTGGAAGCGCATGACCAGGATAATATGGTATTGGATCATCCTGTACTACAAGTTCGAATGGTTCGCTACTGCCAGCCAAGAAAGTACGTTCAACTGGAAACGGCGAAAAGAAGGGTTGAAGCGTTACTGTTTGTTCTGGAAAATTGGTTTGCAAAGTGTATGTGCCGACCATTGTTGGTGTGTAAAGTGTTCCTGTTCCTCCAGTTGAGTCTGTTCTAAATGGCCCTAAACGTTTCGGTTTGTCCATCGGGTCTTGTAACCAGTGACTGTCAGACCTTCCCATCCCATCTCCGCACTAGATAATGCAGCTGTAATCCCGACATGAAGCAACACTTGTTGGTTAATACCTACTGGATTAGGTACAGTGCCAATGTAGGGATAGCTCTTCATGAGTTGACTTGTGCACTAGCAGTTGGTAAAGCAACAAATATAGCGGATATTGTTAACAATAGAATTAAGGATATAATTGATATTTTTGGTTTAATTTCTAGTTTTTTCATTTTTTTATCACTTTTTTTACCTTCATCGAGTTCCAGATGCCTCAAGCACAATGTTTCAGGCACTTTGGAATTAAAGAAATCAAGCTGTGTTAGAAGATACTGATTGAATCAATGTTTTCCCCCGCAATGTTGTCCCCGTTTGAAGAGCCTATTGGTTATAGGCATCCTTCACTCAACTTGAACTATTGTTGTCAGTCACTTTTCTTAAAAGCTTTTTCATCAAATCAAAAGAAAAGAAAATTTGATACTATTGATTGAAAGAAACTCCTTTTTGGTTTTGAGGATTAAATTTCAGTCCCAACCTCATTAAATTTAAATATTTATCTGTAGAATGTTCAACCCATGAAGAATTCTGAATGTTCGATTTACATTATGTCAAAAAATGGTTGGTTACAGAAATTTCGAAAAGAAAAGGATGGTTGGATCTCTAACAAGTTCAAATGGAACAGTACGGTCTTGTAGTGCAGAACAATTACTGTCTCATATTCTTCCAGTTCTAGCAGGAATAAAGGGAGAACATTTCACTGTCAGAGTTGAATCAGACTATATAGTAAAAATTTAACACCAAACCCAAAGGTTAAATGTTTTTGAAGTTAATAGAAATCAAAAGCTTGCAAATGACATAATATTATTTGAAAAATATGGAAATGTCTAAAAAAAGTGATACAAGCCAAAGGTACAAATCTAAATATGTGTTAAAAATTACATAGTTTACGGGGAGAAATTTGATTAAAAAAGGGTTTTTGCTTACATTATTATTCTTGTGTTTATGGATCATATTGACAATTTTAGCTGTGACTTGGGGAACAAGGTATGACTGGCCAGATAATGTGCATATCGACTATGGATTTCCTCTCGTTTGGTCCACACAAACACTAAGCACGATAATTGGAGCGGTTAATCTTTGGATAGTAGACATTACAGCCCTAATAATGAACATTATTTTTTGGTTAGGAATAATGTTGATTATTACGTCAGTCATATTGTATTTCTTCAACAAAAATCATTCTAATTAAGAAAACGGATAATCAACGGTAGTCAAATAACTAGCTCTTGTTGTTTCATTTTTGGGTTTGGAGAAAAAATTAATTTTCTCGTCTAGTTTTTTACTTCTGCCACTGAAATTAGTCTATTTAGTTCACGGAAAACATTTTCATGGAACCATTTTAGGGTGATAACCCATGAACCAGCAATTATTACTCCCTGTAATAACCCTGAAGCGTAGTTGTTTGATTCTGTTATGAGACTTTGCAAAATGACATAAACGGTAATTGCAACATGGACTCCAAATATTGTGAGATAAAGTTTTAGTTTATTACTTGTAAGATCCAACCTTCCATCACCTTCTCAAGCATATTTGTGCGTGGGTATTAGTTGGATGTAAAAGTTATACATTTCTTTTTTCTGTTAAGGAATTCTATGAAATATACGTTTGTATACTGACGTATGCAAAAGCATCCCAAAACCACAGTTTAATATTAGAAAATGCAATTCTGATCATGATGTTTTTAATATATATCCATGCGGAAAGTTCTTTGGTCAAAAAGAACAATAAATAAAATGAAGAAAAGAATTTGACCAGAGAGAAAAATATACAAACTGTTCGAACTTTTTTCAAGTTCATTGAACAAAGAAAAATAAAAGAACTTTCGGAGCTATATTCGGAAAATGGGAAAAATATTGCTCCTTACCATTCAGGATTGTTTCCTGGATTATTTGTTGGAAAAAAAGAGATTTACAATTTCTGGAAATCAGCGACTGAACAGTTTGGTGAAATCAGTTTTCCAATTGATGAAATGATGCCTTTTGAAGATCCGAATAAAATAGCAGTAAAATTGGTTGGAAGATTAGAATTTAAGGATAATCGCAACAAATACGAGAACGATTACTTCTTTATTTTCTATTTTAATGATAATGGAAAGATTTTGGAGTTTTATGAATACTATAATCCTATTACTGCGGCTAGAGCTTTTGGGCTGATGGACAAAATAAAGTAGGATGTAATAACAAAATGGGAGTTTTAAGGGAAATTTCTCCTATGACATAGGATGCAATTCCAATCCCCAGCTTTGAGTAGTTAAATAATTATTTAGCTTTCTTATGTAAGTTAATTTCCTATTAAAGAAAATTTCAATATAGTTAACAGAAATAAATTTTATAAAAAGTTATATTTGGAATATCAAAATAAAGATGACTGGATGAAATATTCATTGTCTGAAAAATGCAATGAAAATTTTACACACAACAAATTTCAGTCAAATTTGCAAACGAATTAATAGTAGATATTTTTGTGAAAAAATAGAAAACAGATAATAATTTCAGTTGGTTATCAATTCGTTTGATGCGTGCGCATTCCTCATCGATATTAGGTTAAAATGATACGTATAATGAAAATCGAAAATACTCGGAGGAGGATAAAAGAAAATGAATGTGAATAATTTTACCATTAAGGCGCAGGAAGCCATCCAAAAAGCCATGGAAATCGCCACGGCTAAACAAAACCAGTCAATTGAGCCCATGCATTTATTGAAAGGTATGCTTCTGGTTGATGAAAATGTAGTTCCTTATTTATTGAAAAAATTAAATGTAAACCCAGATCGATTATCAAAGGGGCTTGATAAGCTAATTGATTCCGTTCCTAAGGTTGTTGGTGGACAACAATATTTTTCATCTAGTGCTAACCAAGCCCTTCAGAAGGCTACCGAACTTGCTTCTGAATTCAAAGATGATTTCATTTCTATCGAACATTTATTGTTAGGAATCATACCTTTAAATGATATTGCTTCAAGACTGCTCGAGAGTAGCGGGATCACCGAAGGAGATTTGAGGACGGCAATTAATCAATTGCGGAAAGGATCAACTGTGAATTCACAAACCGCTGAAGAGACCTACAATTCATTGAATAAATATGCGTTGAACCTAAATGATCTGGCTCGAAAGGGAAAACTTGACCCAGTCATCGGTCGCGGTGAGGAGATCCGAAGAGTCCTTCAGATCCTATCGCGACGAACCAAAAACAATCCGATCCTCATCGGCGAGGCAGGGGTTGGCAAAACCGCCATCGTAGAGGGACTTGCTCACCGGATAATTGATGGTGATGTGCCGGAGAATCTGAAATCAAAGCAAATTTATTCACTCGACATGGGAGCGCTTATCGCCGGTGCAAAATACAAAGGTGAATTCGAAGAACGATTGAAAAGCGTGGTCAAGGAAGTTGTTTCTGCTGAGGGCGAAATCGTGCTCTTCATCGACGAGATTCACACACTTGTCGGAGCCGGTGCAGGTCAAGGAGCAATGGATGCCGCGAACATTCTAAAACCCGCACTAGCTAAGGGCGAATTACGGGCAATCGGCGCCACGACGCTCAATGAGTACCAGAAATATTTTGAAAAAGACAAAGCGCTGGAAAGGAGGTTCCAACCCGTGATGGTCAATGAGCCCGATACGTTGGACGCGATTTCCATCCTTCGAGGGTTGAAAGAGCGGTATGAAACATATCATCATGTGCGGATCAAAGATGAGGCGATCATTGCCGCAGTTGAACTTTCACAGCGATATATTTCCAACAGGTTCCTCCCGGACAAGGCCATCGACTTGATTGATGAGGCAGCCTCGAAACTTAAACTCGAAATTAATTCGGTCCCTGAAAAACTAGAGACAATAGATCGGAAGATTCGCCAGTTAGAGATTGAACGGGAAGCCATTAAACGGGAGAAAGATAACACAAAACTGGAATCGCTGAATGAGGAGATCGCGAACCTTAGTGAGGAACGGGATCAGCTGCGAGCGAAGTGGCTATCTGAAAAGGATGTTGTTGAGAAGATTCAGATTAAACGAAATGAGATTGAACAACTGAAATTTGAGGCGGAGACTGCGAACCGCATAGGGGACCTAGGAAAGGTTGCTGAAATTGAGTATGCGAGAATTCCAGAAACAGAGAAGGCCATTGAAACTCTAAAGAACAAACTGTCTGAGCTACAAAAAGAATCCGCCATGGTGAATGAGGAAGTCGATGCGGAAGACATCGCTGAAGTCATTTCTCGCTGGACAGGTATCCCCGTGAGCCGAATGCTCCAAAGTGAAAAGCAGAAATTGCTTAATCTAGAAACGAAACTTCATATGCGGGTTGTCGGACAGGACGAAGCTATCAAGGCCATCGCCGATGCCATTCGGAGAAGTCGGGCTGGGTTGCATAATCCCAAACGACCGATCGGATCCTTCATCTTCCTAGGCAGCACAGGGGTTGGAAAAACCGAATTAGCCAAAGCTTTGGCAGAATTCCTCTTTAATAACGAAAACAGCATGGTGAGGATTGATATGTCAGAGTATCAGGAACGGCACACAGTTTCACGGCTTATCGGTGCACCGCCTGGGTATATCGGTTACGAGGAAAGCGGACAGCTCACTGAAGCGGTAAGAAGAAAACCATATTCTGTTGTCCTTCTAGATGAGATCGAAAAAGCCCATCCGGATGTCTTCAATATCCTGCTTCAGGTGCTGGACGATGGTCGATTGACAGATAACAAGGGACGGACCGTGGACTTCAAAAATACCATCATCATCATGACATCCAACCTTGGTTCCCACATCATTCAGAACAACCTTCAGCGAGTAAATGAACAAAACCGCGAAGAGATCGTGAATCAGACACGAGAACAAGTCTTCGATCTACTGAAACAAAGCATTCGACCCGAATTCCTGAACCGCGTAGACGAGATTATCATGTTTCAACCGCTGACACAGGAGGAAGTGAGGAAAATAGTAGGACTTCAACTTAAACTTGTCCAAAAGATGCTGGAAGATAGCAACATCAAATTGACCGCCACGAAAAAAGCTGTGGATTATATCGCTAAAATCGGGTTTGATCCACAGTTCGGCGCCCGACCGATCAAGCGGGTGATTCAAAAAAATATAGAGAATGAATTGTCCAAAATGATCCTGGAAGAAAAAGTCAATAAAAACTCGGTAATTGTCGTCGATGAGAAGAACGGGAAACTGGTCTTTACGAATAAATAAGAAATGTTGCCAGTCTGTAAACTGTTTTCATTCATTGGCAATTCCAGCTAAAGAAAAAGAGGTAGAATAATTTTGTGAGGGTGAGTAAGTAAGAGAGAAAAAGAAAGCTTCAGCATATTTTCAAATTAATTTTTCAAATACATTCCAGAACTTCATAATCTATTTCAGAAAAAAGAAAGAAGTTCATAACAAACGTGCTAGAAAGATGATTCTCAGAAATAAGAGAGCCTTGAGTCCAGTTATCGCAGGGATAATTCTAATTGCAGTTACAGTAGCTGTGGCTATTGCAGCAGCAACTTGGCTGGGCTCAATGACTTTCTCGTTTATGTCAATAGAAGAACTCAAGATAACTAACTGCCAATGGGCACCAGATGTTTCGTACGCTGACTTAACAGTGAATAATTTTGGAACAGAATCTGCGACAATAGACGAAGTAAAGGTTAATGGAGACTTAGCAAATGATGTGTCCATTGTTTCAGGTAGTGCAGATTTGAATGGTGGCGAAACTACGGTTTTTCGTATAACTGAAAGTTTCAGTCAATCAACGAAATATGAGTTTATGATTACAACTAAGGGTACAAGAGTTGAATATGTATCCAAGGCACCGTACAGTTCAGGTATTACAAGCTTTGCTTCAATGCATTATGTTAACACAACTTCAAATATAGATGGTTCTTCGGACAAAGGAACTCATAGCAACTTTGCTAACCAACAAGTTGGACCTGACAGCATATTTGATACTTTAACAGAAGCAAATACAGCAGGAGCTGAAGCTGTAATAAAAGTTGAACATATACAATTTGATTTTGGGGCTGGAGGTTCAACAACTTCTGTAACTGATGTTGGAGATCTAGATTATGCCTTCTTTAGAAATAATGTTGCAAGAAGAACTTCAGCTGGACCAACAGGATCTAGCTCAAATACTAACTGGAATGTTTTTTCTGCTGGAGCTCAATTAACAGACACAGATGAATTAACAGGATATCGAGCAACAGGTCAAACCGCAACAGTTAGAATTAGAGGTGAAGTTTGGAGATATACATGGAACTGTTGGAGGACCAAACGAGTTTATTGTTAGATGGAGAGGAGTAGTTACTATTGCTTCTGGATCTAAAACAAACTCTCAAGCTGTTTCTGGAATATCTGATAGAAATAAATGTGTTCCTTTCGTTCAAGGAGTAATCGGAGATCTAAACAGTGTTAATGATGGAAACAGAGTTATTTCTCATGCACATATAGATTCAAGCAATAACCTGATAGTTGAACGTGGAGAAACAGGAACAGAAGTAAAAGTCTATGTTGTTGTTGTAGAATTTACTGGATCAAACTGGAATGTTGGACACGCTTTAGGTTCTTCATTTTCTACAGGAGCTAATAATGTTGCTTTGGTTGATGACTCAGATGGAACAGGAAGCAGTTTTGATGTTGGAGACTGGGATACAGCTTTTATTGAGGCTTCAATGTCTGGAAGCACTTCCGCTAATCATGCTTTAGAGGATACAGGATTTGTTATTGAGCCACAATCAGGAAGCACTACTGGAGTAACAATAACTTTTGACAGCACAGCAGGATTAGGAGGTGCAGAAGTTTTTGTTCATGTAATCCAAAATGACAATATTGATGTTAACAGATACACCGATTCACAAACTATTCCAACATCTGACAATCATACTGTTTCAGGACTTACAAGTTTAGATGAAAGTGCTCTGGAATGGTATGTGTTTACTGATGGAACAGGAACAGCCTACGCAAGAGGAGCAACAGGAGCATACTTAACATCCACAACAAATGTTGCAGAATGGTCACATAGAACAGGAAACACAGGAACTTACAGGTTTGGGGTAATTAATCTTTCAGGTTTAGTTGACACAAACTATGAATTGGACATTGAAATTCAATTCACTGAAGTCGATGTTGGTAACAACTACGATGAAATATCAATATTTACTGGATCAGCAAGTGGAGAATCTCTTGATGTCTATATTTGGAATGGAGCCTCTTGGGACAGTCTCATAACTGATCTTGCATCTAATCAATGGAATAATGTGACTCGGTCAATAACTGAAGAAATTGTTACCTTAAGGTTTTTGGGAACCTCGGAAATAAATGATACAACTCAGGATACTTGGGAAATTGATTGTTCCCTTCTCTATGCTCCACCTAACAATTTTCTATAATAATTTCTATATTTTGATTAATTTTTTTCTATTTCACGGTGATTGAATAATTTTTGTTGCTTGTGTATTTATGTTATACAAAAATACAGATACAGATTTCTAATTAGCAATTTTCTTAAGGCACAAATATGTACGTTAGGCAAATGGAGACTTCAAAGGATTTTTGATAAACTGCTTAAAGAAAGAGGATATTCCACAGAGGCAATTGAAGAAATGTGGAAATGGTATGATTACTCGAAGAAAAAAGGAGTAGCAAGTTCTGAATATTATTGAAAAGGGTGGTTAGACCATGTGTCATAAAACTTGTCCGGGTCCTTCACCTACTGTATTAACTGCTATTTTATATTTAAAAAAGGCTGTAGAACTGAAAGGTGTTGGAAATACTTAAAAAGAATTCATATTAGTAGTATGGTTTATGGTAGATTTTTTTAAAGAATTAGAGAAAGCAACTAAACATTTGGATAAAATTGCTAAAGAATGGGAACCAAAGAAAAAGACTGAGAAAACTCCAAAAGATAAACCAAAAGAGCAAAAAACAACACCCGTGGAAGGCCTTGATTTAAGAAAATACCTCAGCATTGATGAGGTTGCCCAAATCACTAAATTACCTATTGATGATTATAGCCAATATGAGGATGAAGACTGGGAAGGCGGTGTCTATACAAGTAGTAATCCCAAAATCCACACTTATTTTCAGGTTTGGTTTACTCGAAAAGACGTGGATGGCTATAATCCTGAAGGTGTTTTGAATTATTTTAAAGAAGTAACTCCAAATTTAAAGGCAGTCAAAGGTTTTGGTGATGAAGCTTACTGGTCAGATAGCAATGCAGATATTTTTTGTTCGGAAAGGACAAGATGTTCTACAAGCGGTTACAACCAGTGATAGGGGATTATCCCTTGATATCATGAAGCGATTGTTAGAAATAATCATATCAAAAATGTAATTTCTTTGTTCAAACAAACTTCGGTAAAAAATAAACGAGGTATGCCTCGTGCGCGCATTTCATTTAAGGATTTAAGTTCGTTCTTCCCTAGGTAGCTTTATCAATCAATTATCATTTTTTAGTCGTCAGTGGATTATAGTCCATTTTTTTAAAAATGATTTGCTAATTTGGTTACTCAGAATTTCGTTCGTAGGGGCTCCCATCGCCGAAACCATACGTATGTTGCGGCTCAGACAGGGGCTCATCTGTCAGATATGAACCAGAGCCCAATTTCGGTTTGGAGAAGTCGAAAACTGGCATAGGTCTCATCAGTCCATGAATAATCTGAGGGTTGATTAGTGTGATTCCTATATTTCTGAGGCTGGACCCTTTCAATAGTAAAACTTGCTCGTTTTGAAACAATGTATATTTAACCTGAAGGTTTTTTCCTTTTATGGATTCTGACTCACTCGACGTGGGACCTTTAATAGATTTTTTATATTCTTGTGTTATATTTTCAAGGTCGAAACCTCCAACTATAACATTCCAAAAATCTTTCAATTGAGCATCTGGTTCGACGTTTTCGGCAGATATTCCATATTTATTTAACTCATTTATAATTTCACGAACGCGTTGGCTAATTTCAGATGGTAAATTTTGGTTTATTGGGGACATTATTTGTAGACCTACCTTTTCCTCAAACCCTTTTTGATGGTCTAAAGTTATAAAATTTGCGCGCGCTAGACTTCAAGGTTAGTATCACCGTTAAAAATTTGGGGATAACAGATTACTTAACATTTGTTAAGGGTTAAAATTTAACCCTCATACACATATAGTCTTAGATTTCTTAGGAGATAAGTAACATTGCCATAATCCTGCTTAATATGGGTATAAGACCTATAACAATCAGTTTTAAGAGAAAACTTACATCGATAGGACATTCTTGTGCTCCCTTTACCTGTTTTTCTTTGATTTGCAGGCTGAACTAGAGTTGAAACTGAAAGTGTTTGGTTGTTATCTTTTTTTTTAATGCTTCATCTAAAGTCTGAAGCAGATGTTCAGATTCTTGAGAGATCCTTGTTAGTTCTTCATTTTTCATATTGAGTAGAGTATTGTGAAGATTAAAAAAGGGAAATAGAATTCCCACTATACCTATTATGACAAAAATAAGATGTTGAGATATAACAATGTCATATAGAGTCAATGTTTGAACATTAGTAAGAAAGGAAATATTCCCTATTGAAATACCAATAAAATAGAATAACCCAAACAATAACGCGAACATGCTTAGCTCACGGAATCTGGTTATTGTTTCCTTTGATAAGGGCACAATCAATTGTTGTCTTGAAATAAGAAAGATTTTTAGCTAAATTGACGCAAACATCCAGATTAAAGTTCCCACCAAAAGTGATGCAAAAGAGTCAAAAAAGAAACCTTCAGCTATAAAAATCTGTTTGGAATTGGAAAAAGGTACCTCTAAAGAGGGAAAAAATGATAGCGATAATAAAGCAAGGGAGAAAACTGTATGTGTATCGTTCCAGTTTTGCAGAAAACTTCTGATATTGTGAAGCATCCAGTTTTAGCATTGGT
>CAWDYQ010000004.1:0-146225 GCA_963806645.1 Candidatus Bathyarchaeota archaeon
AAGCTAGTTCTGTTTTGATTGAAGTTGTGAGGTTTAACATAAATTGTCAACAGTAGTGATAGATGTTTCTGAGCTTCGAAGCTTTGATGGAGAAAGTGTAAAATCTTTAGCCACCTTTTTAGAGAGCCGCTTAGACGGTGCTGTCGTTCTTGCAAAAAAGGAGGTAACCCTGGAATTTGAAGAAGGAAAGAAAGCTTCAAGGTCTTGTTTGCGTTTACTACTTAGAAAGTTTCTACATCGAGAAGAGCTAAAAGAAGATTTTAGGGTTATTTCTGGTGGAGAAAACCTCTTTGTAATGAAAGAGAGAAAAGAATACTCTGAGTAGTACAACTTATTGTGAGTATTGATTTCTGCTTCATAACACTTATCCGAAATTCTAGTCCATACTATCACTCCGACAATTATACGTTGGAGTGTAGAGAAATTTGGCAATACTGAGGCGAAAGCCTTCATTAAATAGATGTAAAGTTTGTAAGGAAGCTATTATTTCATCAAGAATCTACTGCGAAAGGCTTAGAGAATATGTAGATGATCTTGTTTATTGTCCTTATTTCGAGCCAAAAGAAATGGTTAAACTGCAGACAATGCATTAATCCAAAACAAACTTACATGGGCTTTCATGCTCTTTTTTTCGTTAAGAAATCTTGTCTCATTTTTGATTACGATGATTTCAATTTTTCACATTCTTCGTTTTGAACTTCTGCCTCAAGACTTATTAATCGAGTGAAAAAAATTACACTTAGTGGAGAATTGCTGTGCCTATAACAAAATTTGTTCCATTTGTTGATTTTCGGGTTCTGGATTTTCGTAATTTAGTTTTTTGGAGATGATAGTATGACCAATTTGATTGACTTAGGCTTCCTTAAGGGAATAATCGGAGAGACAATAGTTTCCACATATGATATAAATGGGCAACCTAACGCCGCACCCATGGGTGTTTTAATAGAAAACAGTGAACAATTAAAGATTAAACCATATATCACATCTTTAACTTACAAGAATCTTAAAACAAAGAGATGCGCCGTGATAAATCTAACATCTAGTCCCAAACTGTTTTACATAACAGCTTTCAAAGATGTAAAATCTGACGAAAAACTTTCTGATAGGATGTTTGAAAAGGCAGAGGCGGTTGATGCTCCAAGACTAAGGGAGGCAGATGCAAATATTGAGATTTCGGTTGAGAAAATCGATTCATTTGGCTCTGACAGAGCGGAGATTTTGTGTAATGTCCAACTTGTGGGGTTATCAAAGATTTTGCCTAAGGTATATTGCCGCGCACAATTCGCAACAATTGAAGCAATAATACATGCAACCCGCATTTCACCTTTCATGAAAGGCAATAATCAACAACAAAAACAAGCAATACAACTGTTAGAATTAGTCAATGTTTTCGATGATGTTGTAAAACGGACAGCTCCTAACTCGATTTACTCTGAAATTATGGCTGATCTAACTCAAAAAATTATTTCGTGGAGGGCTTAAAAGTTAAAGTTTACATTAAAACTCCAGCAAGACTCCATTTTGGACTAATTGATATCAACGGAGACATGGGACGATTTTTTGGAGGTTTAGGCTTAGGAATAGACAAGCCAAACGTGATTCTTGAAACTCAACATTCAGAACGTTTCTCAGTAACAGGCATAAAAACTGAACTAGTTAAATCGTTTGCCAAACGGTTTCTTGAAGCATACAACATCAAAGCAAACGTTAGCTTAGATCTTAAACAGACAATTCCTGAACATGAAGGTTTAGGCTCGGGAACCCAATTAGCTTTGGCTGTGGCTGTAGCTTTAGCAAGATTGTTTCAATGTACAAGCTACAACTCAAGAACTCTCCCTTACCATGGGAAGAATGAAGAGAACTAGAGTTGGCACAGCAGTTTTTGAACAAGGTGGATTTGTTGTTGACGGTGGAAAAAGACTTAAAGACAATGTTGTTATCCCTGAAAGTGTACCTCCTTTAATTTTTCATCAACCCTTTCCTGAAGATTGGAAGTTTGTTATTGCAGTTCCTGACGTTAAAAGAGGATTTTCAAAGACTGAAGAAAAGAACGCGTTCGGTAAAGTTCCTCCTATGCCCACCAAAGTTGTCAGCTACATCTGCTGGCTAACAATGATGAAGCTCCTTCCTTCGCTAGTAGACCGTGACATCGAAAACTTTGGAGCTGCTTTAACTAGAATTCAGGTAGTAGTCGGTGACTTTTTTGCAGGTGTTCAGGGAGGAACCTTTTCCAGTTCATCAGCCAGCAGGGTTATACAGTTTATGAACGAGAATGGAGCCCATGGTGTCGGACAAAGTTCTTGGGGACCCGCTGTTTATGGCTTAGTTCAGGGTGAAACGGCGGCAAATAATCTGCAATCTGACGTTGAAATCTTCCTTCAAGCCAATGGAGGAGGGTATGTATTTGTTGCTAACGCTAATAATCAAGGAGCAACCGTTAAACATGTTTGAAAAATTGACGAGGAAATGATGAACATGGATATGCATGTTGCTTGGGCAATAACTGGAGCAGGTCATTTCTTAGAAGAAACATTCGACGTAATGAACCAGTTAGTTAAAACAAAAAAGATCATAGTTACAACATACCTATCTTCAGCTGGAGAACAGGTAGTAAAAAGGTACGGTTTATGGAACAGACTTAAAACGATATCACCTGGAGGTTATCTTCAAGAAATTTTTATAGATAATAGAGAAGATCCAGGATTTTCTAATTCAGGACGATTTATTTTTGATCTGTATCAAGCACTTATTGTTTCGCCTGCGAGTGGAAACACCGTTGCCAAGATTGCATATGGGATAGCTGATACTCTTGCGACGAATGCTGTTGCTCAGGCACAAAAGGCTGATGTTCCAGTTTATGTTGTACCTACAGACCAAAAAGAAGGCTTTGTTGAAACGACACTGCCTACTCGGATTGACCGAAGAGAATGTAAACTCTGTAATCCATGCTCAGTGGTTGATGTTTGCTCTTATTCTGCTGTACGAATTATTGATGATGTTCCAAGAATTGATTCGAGTTTGTGTCAAGGTTGCGGTTTGTGCGTAACATCCTGCCCGTTTGGTGCAGTGAAAATTAGCGAAAAAAAGAAACTGCAGATAAGAAAAGTTGATGTTAAGAATGTTGAAAAGCTGCGGTTGATGGATAACTTGACCGTTTTGGAGCATCCACAACAAATAGAAGAAATCATAAAAAAATTATAAAGTTTGGTGCAAAAACTGAAAGTGCTGCTGATAACTGGATCACTCGCAGAAGACATAGTGAAACGTTATGCTCACCAAAGCAGTGTCGAAACCGAAGTCATCGCTTTGAAAGTGCAGGTTGCCGCATTATTAAAGCTGCCAAACATCGCAAATAACCTGAAAAAACGAGAAATCCACGGCTTTGATCTTATTCTGGTTCCGGGATTAATCCGAGGTGATACGACAGTTATTTCAGATGCTACTGGAATTCCAACATTTAAAGGTCCAAGATATGCTGCCGACTTACCTACTGTTTTAAATTTCCTTGAAAAAGTTAAGCTTTCAACGGTAACACCCGCTTGCGACTTGCTTAGAGAAGAGCTTCAACGTAAAGCACTCCAAGAATTAGAACTTGCAGAACAAAACTGGGAAATACTAGTAAAGAAACCCGGAAACATGGCAATCAAGGATTTAGTCTTTGGCAAAGATTTTCCGATGAGGATTATGGCTGAAATTGTTGACGCCCCATTAATTTCATCCGACGAAATACAAACAATAGCTAAACGTTACGTGAAACATGGAGCATCAATTATCGACGTTGGTATGATTGCAGGCGAATCCAATCCATCAGATGCGAGACGCGCTGTTGAAGCAGTTAAAGCTGCAGTGAACGTACCTGTCAGCATTGACACTTTGGACCCAATTGAAGCTAAAGAAGCCGTTGCCGCAGGCGCAGACCTAATACTGAGCGTGGACGCGGGAAACGTGGAAGAAATTTCATCCTTTGCTTCTGACGTGGCTGTGGTTGCTATTCCCTCGAATCAGCGTGAAGGTTACTTCCCTAAACAGATCAATGAAAGAGTACACTTTCTTGAAGAGATTATCAAAAAAGCCAGAAAGCTGGGAATAAAACATATTTTGGCTGATTTAATTATAGAACCCTCAGCTGTTTTAAGATCTTTTATTGCTTTTAGCGAGTTCTCAAAAAGAAATCCAGAGGTTCCACTTTTTTTGGGTGCTACTAACTTTACGGAGTTGATAGACGCCGATTCAGTTGGAGTCAACGCGTTGCTTGCCTGCCTATCGTCTGAGGTGGGGGCGAGCATACTGTTAGCGACGGAAAAAAGCGTTAAGGCAAAAGGAACCGTTAGAGAGTTAGTTACTGCATCTAAGATGATGTTTTTGGCTAAAAAGAGGGACTCTGTTCCCAAAGATCTTGGTTTAGACCTTCTTATATTGAAAGATAAACGGTTAAGAGAGGAGCCCTACAACACAGAGATAGAATCGGATACCCGGGTCATATACGCAACCCAAAAACTTGAATCCAATATTTTGGATGAAAAGGGGCTCTTCAAAATCGCAGTGGATCACGTTAACCGAACAATTGTTGCTCTACACCTAACAGAACAATCAACAGGAAAAACCGACTGTTGTGATCAAAGGTGAAACTGCTGAGAAAATGTATTCAAAAATTGAGGAAATGGGATTAATTACACGACTTGATCATGCCGCATATCTGGGCCGAGAACTGGCAAAAGCTGAGATTGCATTAGTTACCGGAAAAGAGTATATTCAGGATAGTCACACTATTCAAGCGTTGACGGTTTTTAGGTTAGTTTGTACTCTTCTGCGGGTAAGAAAGAATTTTTTGAGGATTCTTAGTAGTGGTGTGCCAACTATTGTTGCCGACGACACTAGAATAATCCTTTCTATGGGATATACGAAAAATATGCTTGTCCATATGCCTGGATATGACCTCAACCGGTATTCCACCAATAGGATGAGCCATTATGGTTTCGAAAAGCAGGTTTCCCATGAGATGCTGCATCATGGTTCCGATGAAAAACAGGATTGCTATTCCAGTTGCGACTTTTGTTGGTGTAAGTGTGCTGACCCATTGAGCTGCTTTACGTCCCAGAGGTGAAACAAGCACAATAAGTGCAACGATGTGCAGCCAAGCGAATGGAAGTGGAATTGTAGTATCGCCTAGAGGAGACGTTAACGAAGATGCTTGTGTTTGGATGTATAAGAAATGCTACAAGCAGAACAATATTTAATAGCAATTACAGGCATCCATTTTCGTTTAATTATAAGCCCCAAAGAAACCGCTGCTACTGTGGCTGGAAGGAAGTCTAGAAACATGAAGACTACTGGTCTTCCCATCGCCATTGCTACAAATGTACCGATTATTATGCTTAATCCCCCGGTGTATGGTCCTAATATTATTCCGTAAAGTGGGGCTATGACGTCTGATACTGAGAATCAGTCTCCTGAGCCTCCTATCATTGGCATAGTGGGTATTATTCGGAGTACCGCGTATAGGGCAGTGAATATCGAAATTATTGCAATAATCTTTGTTTTTGGAGCATTCTTCGTAATGTTAACCATGTTCTTTACCTTTGGCATCTTTTTATGATGCAGTGTAATTTTTTACACAGCGTCTAATTAAGCCTTTCCTACCTAACCCTTCTACTATTCAACCAGGTTCAATAAATTGATAAAAAATCACAATTTATCTTTACGGAGACTTTTTCTCTGGTTTTATTTTTTTCTCGAATAAATCATGAATCCTTAACAGTTGACCTTTAGCTATCCACATTTTCTTGTAAGCTTCTTCCAAATTTTCTAACTCAAAATTTTTCGCAGCTTCTTTTAATATCTCTTGAGTACTTTCAATTAACGACTCTATTTTGGACTGCTTCGATACAGAAAGCTTCCATGACGAACTTTTGTTTTCTTCTTGATAATAAAGGCCAAAAAGGAAAAGTCCGTATTCTAGGTCGGAAGATGCTCTCCATGTTAACCACTTAACCTCCTTTTCGTCTTCTTTGATGTTTGCATCTGCGGCTTTTCTAAGGTATTCTAATGCAGAAATTATGGTTTGTGAGATATCTTGTAATTGCATCTTTTATCCCTCGATAATACCAAACGTTGTATTGTTAGCAAATACCCGTGATTATTCTTTAATTTCTTTCTTTTTATTGGAATTTAATCTAGAAAGTTTTAAGTGAGGAACGAGTTTAGCCTTATGTTCGAGGAGAAAAAAATTTGAGAGACAAAATTTTGGGCTCCATCTTTCTTGCTTTAGCGCTATTTGGTATGGCTGGTTATTTTTGGCTGATTTTCTTGTCTCCTCAGGATGTATTGTTCTTGGGAAAAACCATTAGAGATTGGGCAGTAATACTTCCAGTTGTAATTATAGTGTTTATTTTTCTTTTTTTAGTAGCATGGATTGGCTGGGCTTTGGCTTCCACAGCGCCACCCCTCCCTATTACTCAGGAAAATTCTGAAGATTAGAAAAAATTCATGCTATTTCTTCGGTTTAAATTTTAGAAAGAATGCTAACAAAATAACAATAACAAGAACTAATAAAACAATAGATGTGATTGAGTTTAGCCCGAATGTTTCAGCTTGCCACAGATTAGTTTTTTCCATTTTCGATGCAATACTAAAATTCTCGTATGTTGAGGATGCTTCAACTAGAAAACCTGTGCGTTGATCCCAATAGAACCTTGTGGATGATGTGGTCGCGGTTACAACCTCACGGTTTTCGTTTGCGTAAGTTCTCTTTTCAACTCCGCTGATTGTTACCGTACCGTCAATTTGTTCCAACGAATGTATCGCCCTCACTCAAGTTTGCGGGAATAATGAAACCGTCGCCAATTTCACCTGTTTCAATATTCAGGATTGCAGTTACAATTTCTTCTCTTCCACCAAAAAATCTTGATGTAATCGCAGTATTGACTTTGTTTCCATCAACACTTATCACCTCAATTTTTGCCCAAGTCACATTATGGTCCTCAGGGACAACTCCATTACAAATTACGTTATATTCTACCCAATCTCCTTTTTTCACACCAACTAAAACGTCAGCGTAAACAATTGTGGCCAGAAAATAACAAAGCAACAAATGTTAGAAAACAAACATTCGTATAATGAAACTTTTTTCATCATACATCAACCACGTAATCAGATTACTATACCTATTTTTTATCGAATTGTGGAGAGATAACAACAAAGTAACACAGAACATGCTATTTTTCGTTAAAAACTTGACTTGCTCCAGCCTCTTTTTCGATACGTATTACATGTTCCGCCTTTTCTGCAAATGATTCATTATGAGTTACAGCAATTATCTGTTCGATACTTTTCAGCCGGCTGATCGCCTCAGCTAAACGTTCTACAGAGCCATCTTCTCTTCCTAAACTTTCTGTTGGCTCATCCAGGAGAAGCATAAACAATCCGTGACCTGTTCTAGACTGCATAATCAGTTGCCCAAGACCTATACGGTAAGCAAAAGCAAGTAATGTTCTTTCTCCACCTGAGAGATTCGAAACATCTCTCTCATATCCCTCCTCACTGGAAACAAACGGTGAGTAAGTCTCGTCTATTCTAACAAATAATGCGGATCCAACATCTCCGGTTAACCTATCTAGAACTTGCTGAACAGTTCTCTGAAGGTATGAAACAAATTCGCTTCTAAGTTTAGGCTGAATGCTCCTGTAGGCACCTCTTATCCGGTCGATTATTTCCAGAAGCATTACAATCTTTTCTTTTCGATCAATCTTCTTCTGAGTGTTATCTAATCTTTCCTTCAAGTCGTCAACTCTTAAGGCAAGATTAGCTTTACTCTTCTCTAGAGTGTCCATTTCATGTCTAGCTTCAAAGTGATCAGTAAAAGCCCTCTTTTGCAGATTTCTAGCAGACTCCAATTGAGCAACATCAAAATTGTTTATCTCCCCTCTCGTTTCCTTAAGCTGCTTCTGAAGTGTCTTCTCTTCTTCCTGTTTTTCTTTTCTTTCAACAGAAATCTTAACAATTGATTCCTGTTTCTCTGAAACCTGTTTCTTTAAGTCCTCAATTCTGGGAATAAGCTGCTGCAGATTCGAAAATGCCAATTTAACCCTGTAGTGAATGTCCTTTACTTGATCATAGTTCTGTTGCAGTTCCTTCAGCCTTTTTTCTCGATCAGTTCTCTCTTTTTGAAGATTTTCTGTAAGGTTTTTCTTGTAATCTCCTGTAATATCCTGAAAGCAAGTGGGGCACTTGTTTTCAGTTATTAGATTTGAAAATCTTTTCAGAGATGTTCCGATCTCGCGTTTTGTAGCTTCTTGTTCACCGCCAATATTCCTTAACTGATCTTCTAAAGCAAAAATGTAGGTTCTAGTATCCTCAAACGTTGTATCTGCTCCCAAACCAATTTCAAGCAAAACATCTCGATGAGCATTCTTTTGTTCCTCCATCTTTTCCAAATGCTTCTCAAAATCATCAAGACGCCTTTTATCAATTTCAGTCTGATCTGCCAGTTTTTTGATCATGTAATTGATGTTACCAATATTCGTTTGTAGCTGAACTTCCCTTCTCTGCAACATCTCAGTAGTTTTTCTCAACTCCTCCAGACCTTTAAGAATGGTAGACGCTTCGTTTAATGCAGACTCTGCTTCGATAAGCTTTTTTTTCGAATCTTCAAGTTTGCTCGTAACTAACGAAAACTCTTCAACTGTACTAATATAGTCTACTTCAAGCTTGCCAGCATGGATTACATCTGCATCACGTTCAAGAACATTCTTCTCAACCTCATATTCTCGCCCAAACTGGTGCAACCCATTCCAAGCCAATTCGTAATCCGAAAGCCCAAACAGTTGATCCAGCTTCTTCTGGCGTTGCCGCGGAGTGATGTCTAAAAGCTCCTTGAGATGTTCTTGACGCACCCACACAATCTCTCGAAAAATGTTTTTGTCAAGTCCAGTTAAAGCCTTTAGCTGCTCAGCAACTGCATCATTTTTATTTCCAGCAACCAGTTTGTCATCTCGATAAAACTTGAGTTGGTCAATATCTTGGCTGATCCCATTTTCGTGCCTCTTAAGAGCTCGTTGAATTCTGTACATTCTGCTATTATGAACAAAAAAAGCTGTTACTTTTCCCTCTTCAGCGTTTTCTCTTAGGAGATAATCGTAACTTCGACCTAATGGATCTCCGAAAAGCACAAAATCAAATGCATAAAGAACAGTAGATTTTCCTTGTCCAAGACCACCCACTAGGCAATTGAAGCCATCACCAAACTGAACCACAGTTTTCACGTGTGACCTGATATTCTGCAAATGTAGAGACTCCAGCCTCAAAGCAGCTCCTCCATCTTTTCTTTCACTTTGGTTTCCTGCTTCTCCACTAAAGGACCCAACAGTTCAACAGCGAGCCGGGCTATCTTTTCACTTTCCTCTCGCGTGTAGCTTTCAGCAAAAATTTCAAAAAAATACTCGAAAGACTTGGTTTTTATGTCCTTCATTTCTCCACCGAAAATGGAGCGAACTATCTCTTCGGAAATTTCAGTTTCTCGTAACCGAAGAATTGGATGAACAAGAAGAGCCTTTTCAGCCGCACGCCTTATTCTAGAAATATCAATATCTCCGCGTGTAGCCTCTGCAGGTAAAACTCCTTTGATGACTGGAACTAAAATAGCTTCACACTCATCATTCTCTTTAACCTGTTGCACAACCGCCTCAGTAATTTTTGGAGGAGTCAAACCCGTATATGTCTGCTCAAGAACAACAAACTTACGCGGCGTTTCCAGATGTATCCGATCAAGTTTTGCTTTTCCACTTTTACTAACCTTAACATGGTAGAAACCCTTCTTTGTTTGTGCCTCATCATAACTTGCTGTCTCAGTGCCGCCACTATAAACAAGGAGACCCTTCTTGAAATTAGACTTGTAGGGCTTATGAATATGACCACCAGCATAATAGTTGAAACCGTCAGGAAGACCTTCAGGTTTCACCTCAGCTTCCATCTTAGGCGGTTTAATCGCAGGAATATCCAAAGCCATATGAAAAACAAGAATATTAAAAAGCAATGGATCAGGTGTTGGCTTATTTCTTTCCAGAAAAACAGGCAACTCCTCCATTGTTTTTTTGGCTGTCCGAAAGTTGGGTAAACCATACACGTAACAGCTCTCATTTCTCCAAGACGCACCCTCATGACGAGGCAAATACCAAATCAAACCCGCACTATCAAGGGGATTAAGAATCGTGCTTGTAATTACATTGGGCGCCGAATCATGCGAACCATCAACCGCTAAGACAGGTATTCCTGCGTCTCTTAACTTACGAAAATTAGCTATCGCCGCTTCGAGAGTCGAGTTTGATGGTCTGGCATGCTCAAAGATGTCCCCCGCAAGTATCATGAAATCTGGCGCTAACTCGATGGTTTTGTCCACCAATTCCCCAAAAACGTTATTGAAGTCTCTGCGGCGTACATCCAGATTATACTGAGCATAACCCAAGTGTAAATCCGCTGCGTGAACAAAACTGAAAGGCTTCATTACGCTTCTCTTTCTCCTATCTTAACCCTTTAACTTGTAAAAACATAGGTGTCTCAGTTGCTTTTATAAGTTGAAGCCTAACACCTGAGAAACTTTTTCAGCAAGTTTTTAGGAAAACTAAGAAAATACTTATGCGTATTTGTAGAATCCTTTTCCTGTCTTTTTACCTATCCAGCCCCTCTTAACATAATCCTCAAGCAGGGGACATGGCTTATAGAGTTCGATCGGATACCGGTTGTATGCCTCTTCAAGTCTATTTAAAATTGTGTCTAATCCTTTTTTGTCGGCATATTCGCAGGGACCTGAAGGCCACCCTGTTCCCAACTTCATTCCCAAATCTATGCTTTCTGGTTCAGCAACTTCTTCAAGAACCATAAACGCGGCTTCATTTGCGACAACAGCCCAAGAACGCTCCACATCATACCCGCTCTTCAATTCTAATGGTATAATAGGCCTGCTTTTGCTCCAATCATAAAAACCCTCTCCGGATTTGCGTCCTAACTTATTTGCTTTAACAAGAGGCTCAGTCAATTCAAGACATGGACGATATCTTTCACCGTGAGCTTCATACAATATCTTGCTGACATCATATTCTACGTCTACTCCAACAAAATCAACAAGCTCAAACCAACCCATTGGGAAACCCCCCCCATATCGAACGGAGGAATCTATATCCATCATTGAAGCTTCTCCACGACTATAAGTCCAAAATGCTTCATTAAAGGCGGCAACAAGAATCCTGCTAACGATGAATCCACGAGCATCTTTTTTACATAAAATCGGCGTCTTTCCAAGCTTTTTACTCAGATCCATTATGGCATCTAAAGTATCATCGCTGGTGTTGTCTCCCCTAATTACTTCAATCAACTTTGTGAGTTGAGGAGGAATAAACCAGTGCATTCCTAACGTCTTTTCCGGTCTTCTGGTTGCTTTTCCCATTTCAGTTACACTTAATGTGGATGTATTAGAGGCTATTATTGTGTGAGCTGGGGCTAGCTTCATCAATCTTTGAGAAAACCTGTTTCTTCAAATCCAGATTTTCCGAAACAGACTCTAAAGCCAAATCAACATCCCCCACCCCTTCTTCATACGAAGTGGTTGTTGAAATTCTTGACAATGCAGACTCTGCTTCACATTTGTTTAGAGAACCCTTATTGACGAACTTATCAAGACTCCACTCTATTTCCTTAACTGCTCTATCCAAGCTGACTTTATTTCGACTCAAAAGATTTACATCATAACCATTCATTGCAAAAGACTGCGCTATACCATGCCCCATCAACCCAGTCCCAACAACTGCTACCCGTTGTATCTCCAAAACCCTTGAGTCCCTCACTTACACTGGAATAAACTCATAGGAGACTCTTCTGTCGGGAAAAACCTTAGCCACAAGCTTAACCTTCATCCCCACTTTCACATCTTCTCTTTCTATTCCTGTTAACCAAGCCAAAGCTTTAACACCCTCATTAAGCTGAGCAATTGCAACAATGTAACTTGACTCATCTGAGAAACTAACTGGTTTAACAAAAACCTGCGTAAACGTAACAAGTTCACCATCCCCACGTAAAACTGTCCAATCTAGTTCCGATGAACCACATGACCCACAATCAGCTACTGGAGGAAAATGTAAAAGACCACATTTTTGGCATTTTGTGGCATATACTTTTCCTTCTTCTAACCCCTTCCAGAACTTTGAAGTCCGGCTTATCGGCAAACTATATCTGATCTGCAGCTTTCTCGCACTTTTCAAAGACAGTGGCTTATCCATCCTTCTTATCTCCTGAGAATCGTTACGAAACCATAATGGCCAGTTCCACCCGTATTATGAGCTAAGGCAACATAATTTTTCAAAGGCACCTGTCTCTTCCTCGGCTTAACTTCTTCACGTAGCTGTTTTGTCAGTTCCACCAACATTGAAACACCAGTAGTTCCAATAGGATGACCCTTAGCCTTCAATCCGCCATCAACATTAACCGGGATTCTACCACCAACCTCTGTCTCACCTTCACGAACCATGTTCGCTCCTTGACCTTTTTCACAGAAGCCTAAATCTTCATAAGCCATGATTTCTGCGATTGTAAAACAATCATGCACTGTTGCTACATCTATATCCTTCGCTGAAATCCCTGCAGTTCTATATGCCATTCTGGCTGCTTTTACAGAAGCATCTAAACCAACATACGTTTCTCGTTTCGAAAGATTAGCCGTGTCCGAAGCAACACCAATTGCTTCAATCCACACTGGATCCTCTATTCCCAATTCTTTCACTTTTGTTTCAGATGCTAACACTAAAGCTGCGGCGCCATCTGTTATTGGACAACAATCATAAAGCTTCAATGGCCAAGCAATTACACTGGAATCTAATGCCTTTTGTAAGGTTATCTCATGCTGTAGATGAGCAAGCGGATTCATAGCGCCATACCTATGATTTTTAACTGCAACTAGTGCCAAATCCTCTTCTGTTGTTCCATATTTTTGCATATGCTGAACTGCATGAACCGCATAATACGCTGGGAATGTCATTCCAAAATTTTCGAACTCCCACATATAATAGCCTGCTCTGCCAATCATTTCCATAATCGTTGGAGCGTCTATCTGTTTCATCTTCTCAGCTCCAACAACCAACGCTAAGTCCATTTGTTCGCTCCTAATGGCACAATAGGCATTGAAAGCGGCAGCACTTCCTGAAGCACAAGCTGCTTCACATCTTACCAAGCCTGCTCCAGTTAATCCACAGTATTCTGCAATAACAACAGCTGGTAATGGTTCCTCTGACCAGACACCCATCGACCCAAGAGCCATATACGGTATATCTTTCGCTGTTAGCCCTGAAGCTTCAAGGGATGGTTGGATTGCCTCAAACGATAACTCTGAAAGATTAACATCTGATCTATCTCCGAATCTACTATGACCCACCCCAATTATCGCTACCTTATTCAAGATTTACTCCAGCCATATACTGTTGCTAATCTGACTTTACACCCTTCCTATTTTTTGTTTCTCTGAGAACATATCCTTCTAACTTTTCTTTGGTATCATCCAAAAATAGCAACCGAACAAAAAATTCAGTTTCCCTTTTCAATCCACCTGAAGATACTTTTGTAACAGAATTCAATGCATGTTTTACATGTTTTAGCGTTAAAACCGAAGATTCAACTAATCTTAGGGCCAACTTCTCAACTTCAGCCTCCAAGTTCTTCATGGGGACGACTCTATCTACCAAACCCATCTCTAATGCTTCGTTTGCTTTCACTCTCTCTCCAAGCATAATCAACCTTTTAGCATTAGACAAGCCAACAGCAAGAGGTACCCTCTGAGTTCCTCCCCAAGCTGGAATCAACCCCATCTTTGTTTCCGGACAACCCAACTCTGAGTCGTCAGCAGCTATTCTGAAGTCACAAGCCAAAGCAAGCTCAAGTCCACCACCCAATGCATACCCACCTATGGCTGCAATAACTGGCTTGGACATTTCTTCTAACTTAGAGAAGACTTGTTGCCCCATAACCGAGAATTTTGCCGCAGTTTCTTGAGTCAACTCCAGAAGTTCAGTCAAGTCTGCTCCGGAGCTAAAAGCCTTTCTCCAACACCCTTGATTATTATGCATCCAACATTAGCTTCTTTTTCTAAGTATGTCAGTTGCTTCTGAAAGTTCTTTAAGCATAATAGTGTTAATGGCGTTAAGCTTCTCTGGTCTATTTAGAATTAGCCATGCAACGTTCTGTTTTTTTTTGATAATTATTGTTTTGTAACAGTTTGGATATAATTTGCACCTCAAATTATGTGATGATCAGTAGCTTCTGGAAAACTCTTCTCAAACTTGAATGGGTAACTCTATAAATTTGATCTATCTGTCTTGGAACATTTTGTCTATTGTTTTTCTTAATTGTCGAATATCCTCTTCTATGGCACTTAATTTGGTTTGTAGATTGTTAAATGACTCTGTTAATCTTACCTGGTTTTCGAATGCTGTGATGATGTCGTTTCCATGGTTTTTAAAGCCCTTGATCACAAACTCCATGAGGAAAAGGAATTCAGAGTCTTTTTGGTTTAGTTGTCCTCTTGCCCTGAAACCATCTAAAAAAGCCTTTGCCTTCAAGTATGCCTCTTCGTTCTCTTTTCTTGTCTTTTGTAATCTTTGAAGAGCTTCTTCTTGATCCATAAAGGTACGCTTCCGTGAATAATTTCTATCTTTCAATGCATTTAATATTTTAGTAATAATTTAACGAAAAATTTGAAATCTACTCTTCAACTTTTAAAGATAATCAGATAACGCGAATATGCTTGGCTCTATGTTAGGAGTTTTGTATGCGGTACGTTTATTAACTTTCAATATATATTGTGTATTAAGATTCAATTCCTTATCTAAGGGGGAACTGAAATGTCTAATATAAAACCAAAACATGACCTTAAATCGCGAATAGAATTAATGGAAAAAGAAATCCTGAAATTGACAGGAAAAGACAGAGCTCAAGCAAGGTTGGAATACCATAACCTTCTAATGTCCTACAGTAAAGAATGCGGACTTGAAGAACCAATCTACCTCATAAGAGCCTAATTAAGAAGACCTAATCTTTTTTCAAAAACAAAAAAGAGCTGTATTAATAAGAGACCATTGTTTAATATTGATTGTAGAAGTATCAGTAGAACTTGACAAGACTCGGATTTTGTCGTTTATTTAGACTTTTCTACATTAAAACATTAGAAAGAGGAGATATGATTTGTCTGGATATGGAGTTCAATTCGTAATGCAAGATAGGCTTGTTCGTAAACTCATTAAAGCGGGAGCAGTTTGTGAAGATAGTGCTGTAACCTATGAAGAAGCCAAGCTTGATGAACAGGAACAATATTGGTTAGGTTATTTTGCAGGAGTTTTTCTTGGGAAAATAAAGAAAACAGAAAATAATCGTTATTACATTCGGAATCAATATTCACCTGTTAATTAACCAAAAACTTGATTTTTTTCTTATAAAGAACGAATGAATTGAGTGGTTAGAACAGAAGTTCTGAATACTCATTTTATTTGGCTAGGAACTAATTATTTTTTTCACTCTGAAAAATAGCGAAAGCTACAGTGTAACATTATGTAATTGCTAAAATCATTCGAAACGAACTTAAAAGAAGTCCAAATTTACAATATTACACTCAATTAATTAAAAACCAATAAAATATTTTGTGTTGATTTTTTTGCCAATTTGCAAATGCTCTAGAGTTAGGCATATTAACTTGATTTTGCATTAATATTAATGGGGGATACTAAGGTGAAATGTTTTTTTAATCCTAATATAGATTGTCCATCTTTTGAAGCTCAAAAAGACTTAGAATATACACCCAACCTAAATGAAATTCGAGACAAAGCTTGTCCTCAGTGTCCAAACGGTCCTTACGGACTAAAAAGAAATAGAGGTCCAATTCACCAAAATATAAAATCTCTTGGTAACTACATATTCTAAACATTCAGAATGGCAAAGCTTTCTTACTAAAATGTAATTCATTCGCTGAAATGCACTATCTTATAGGGATAAAACATACTGGAAATCTGGATAAAAAGCATAAGTCCATCTCTTTTATGGGTTATATTTTTACTGTTATTTTTCTTCATTTATTTTGCTTTTTATTTTATCCCAATCCCAGGTGAACATTTCAAAACAGATTAGCGTTTGAGTCTTGAGTAGATATGGAGATTTTCTCATTTGAATTATCAACTGATCTATTTCTTTCAATTTTCCCTTTAGTGCAATAATAAAGTCAAAATAACCGTGAACAAAATCCAGCCGTTCCACTTTCGAGTCTAATACCAATCCGTTAGATAAGATTTCATTACCGAAATCAACCTCTTTTCCTGGTTGAAGCTCTACCAGCACATAGACACGAACATCCTCAGAACTCATAATTAATTTATCACCTCCCCCTTATTGTTTCTTAAAGAGAAAGAATGACACAATGAGCTTTCTGCTTTCTCTCCCAGATTAATAGCTTATGAAATAAATTAAAGCTAATGTTACATAAATAATTAATCTTAGGACGGTCATGGTCTATAACATTTCCAAAATTGTTTGAAGAATAATATAATTAACTTGGGGGAAAATGAAATGAATCGTAGCTTTATTTTTTTAATTATTACAGTGAATATTTTGGTTATTGGTTTTGGTGGATTAATAGCTATTTCTGATTTGTATTTAAGACAAAATACAGGTTACACCCAAATCGATAGGAAGCTTATTGGCGTTGAATATCTGCCTCTTGGTTATCGTCCAACATACGAGTACTATCTTCACCAAAATAGTTCATTAGAATTACTTTATGTGGTCTCTGAAGGTTCATACACTTTAGATTTTCTTCAATTAAGCATAATAATTATGGTGATTGCTGATTTAGTTTGGATTTTTTTTGAAAAACAAAAGGAACCAATTACTGAAGAAAACAGGTTTTATCATACTGACGCTTGAAAACTAAATCGTTCAAAAGGTAATCAAGGATTGGTGTGCTGGTCGTAACCCGCCTTTTGTTTATGACGGCATTCAGCTAAACGGGCTACCCGCGTCTCCCGCAGAACTCACAGACGCCTATTCGCCCTTTCACCCTGTAGGACAGCCGTTTCACCGCATCCAACCGCATCATCAACGACTTAACACGCATCATTCTCATCTTACGATTGGACGTACCGTTTCTGCTCAGGAACCAAGGCTCTCGCCTTGCGCCCTTACAGGCGCTACAGTTCAGCGTGGTGGGCGGAGTTTCCTCAGGCAACAAAGCCCGAAGCCGTCCGCCAGCTCACCAACCCTCAACAGGATATTTCATGGCCAAGGAGATAAAAATTTTGATAAAAAAACTTCCAATACCCCATTATAGCAATGCTTATATTTTCCGATTTGTGTTCTAGGTAGTTGGCGATCAAAATATGATCCAATAGATCTCCACATAATGATGCAGCTCCTGACTGAGGTTAGGAGTAAAGGGTGGAGTGAGCTTTTATACGCTCGCAATGATAACCGAACATAGGCCAAATTTTAGCATTTCCGATGCTAAACAGACGCTAGAGTGTAACCGAGTAAGCCCGACATGCAACGCCGTCTGGTGGATGACTAGGCTTGAGCGCTGAGGAAGGGCGCGGCAAGCGGCGAAACGCCTCGGGTAGCTGCATGCAAGCATAGATCCGAGGATACCCAAATGAGACTTCTCGCAACGAACTCCTTCGGGACTTCGTTGCGTTCCATACAGGAACGGGAACTCCCTGAACGGAAATATCTTAGTAAGGGAAGGAAAAGAAACCAACCGGGATTCCCCTAGTAGCGTGAGCGAAAAGGGAACAGTCCAAACCGAACCCCTCTGGGAAACCTGAGGGGGATGTAGTGTTGTGGGTCCAGCTTCATCCTAACCAGCAAAGCCAAAGTGGCCTGAAACGGCCTGCCAGAGATGGTGAAAGCCCAGTAGGCGCAAACTGGAAGGACTTGAGCTGGAATCCCAGAGTACCATACCCTGGATTCGGTGTGGGAATTTGGAGGTCACCAACCTCCAAGACTAAATACGTCTCAAGACCGATAGCGTACTAGTACGGTGACAGAAAGCTGAAAAGCACCCCGAAAGGGGGGTTAAAAGAGCCTGAAACCAGACGGTTACAGACGTTTGCAGCCCAGAAGGATAGATCCCTCCATAAGGAACCTGTGGTGACGCAGTAGGACGAAGGAGGGGGACCAGGGTTGCAAGTTCCGTCTAGAAACACGGGCCGGGGAGTTCATAGTTGTGGCAAGCTTAAGGGCCGCAAGCCCGAAAGCGCAGGGAAACCAACAAGCACACAACCAGCTTTTGCTGGCGAGGTGCGGGGTCTGAAATGGCCCGGAGTCACGGCTTTGACACTAGAAACCGGACGATCTAGCCCTGGGCAGGGCGAAGTCAGGCGAAAGCCTGGTGGAGGCCCGAAGGGGTTCTAACGTGCAATTTGTTCCTCTGACCTGGGGCTAGGGGCGAAAGACCAATCTAGTCCGGTGATAGCTAGTTCCCTCCGAAGTGGGTCGCAGCCCACCCTCAAGCGAGGTAGCCGATGGGGTAGAGCACTAATTGGGAAGTAAGGGATCGAAAGATTTCGCTTTGCTTTTAAACTCCGAATCCATGGGCGCTGTAGACCTTGGGAGACGGGTTATGGGGGGTAAGCCCCCATTCCGAGAGGGGGACAACCCAGACTGGGGTTAAGGCCCCTAAATGCTGGCTAAGTGTTAAATAGAAAGGTGTCATCAGCCCCAGACAGCGGGGAGGTAGGCTTAGAAGCAGCCATCCTTCAAAGAAAGCGTAACAGCTCACCCGCCGAGGCTGATGGCCCTGAAAATGGACGGGGCTAAGCCAGCTGCCGATACCCTAGAGTACAACTTATAGTTGTAATCTGGTAGGAGGGCGTCCTGACTGGGCAGAAGCCGGGCCGTGAGGTCCGGTGGACCGGATCAGGATTGAGTATCCCGGTGGTAGTAACAGCAGAGAGGGGTGAGAATCCCCTCCGCCGAATGGGCAAGGGTTCCCCAGCAACGCGTCGTCAGCTGGGGGTAAGTCGGTCCTAAGGCCGATCTTAACTGAGAAGGTCGAAAGGGAAGCAGGTTAATATTCCTGCACCACAGAGGTACACGCGGTAACGCAAGCCCAATTTCTGACGCTTCTGGATAGGTTGAGCAAGGCTATCGCCTTGTTTAACCGTATAAGTCTGGGAAGTGCCGTAATGGCGAGAACCAGACGAAAGCGGGAATAGCCATCCGTTTTAGGATGGTTCAGCTGATTTCTGGAGCCCTTGAAAACGAAATTGGGAAGGATTCTTTGTGACCGTACCAAGAACCGACACAGGTGTCCCTAGGCGAGAAACCTAAGGCGTGTCGGGTACACACTAAGCGAGGGAACTCGGCAAATTAGCCCCGTAACTTTGGGATAAGGGGTGCCTGCGGTTTTGGCTTCGGCTGGGACTGCAGGTCGCAGTGACAAAGGGGTTTCGACTGTTTAATAAAAACATAGCAAACCGCAAGCCCGAAAGGGTGTGAACGGTTTGTGAATCCTGTCCAGTACAGGTACCTGAAACCCGGTTTCAACCGGTTTAAGGGCCTGCAAACGACGGGAGTAACTCTGACTCTCTTAAGGTAGCCAAATGCCTTGTCGGGTAAGTTCCGACGCGCATGAATGGAACAACGAGAACCCCACTGTCCCCGCTTAGTACCCGGTGAACCTACGTAAAATGGACGAACAGTCCATTGACTCCCAGCGGGAAAAGAAGACCCCGTGGAGTTTTACTGCAGCCTGTCGTTGGGATATGGCTGTGGATGCAGAGTGTAGGCGGGAGCCGTTATATCCCAGTCTCTCCGGGGACTGGGGGAGGCAACAATGGAACACCGCCCTTTCGCATCCGTGTCTCTTACCGGCGCAATTGCGTTGGGACAACGATTGGTGGGCAGTTCGGCTGGGGCGGCACCCCCTCGAAAAAATATCGAGGGGGCCCTAAGGTCAGCTCAGGCGGGACAGAAACCCGCCGCAGAGTGCAAAGGTAAAAGCTGGCCTGACTGGATCCTCCACAGCAAGGGATCCAGAGGCGAAAGCCTGGCTTAGCGAACATCCAAATCCTCGTTGGTGGGGGTTGGATATGACAGAAAAATTACCCCGGGGATAACAGGCTTGTCGCGGGCGAGAGTTCACATCGACCCCGCGGCTTGGTACCTCGATGTCGGCTCTTCCTATCCTGGTCCTGCATAAGGGGCCAAGGGTGAGGCTGCTCGCCTATTAAAAGGGAACGTGAGCTGGGTTTAGACCGTCGTGAGACAGGTCGGACTTTATCTGCTGGGAGTGTTGGTCGCTTGAAGGGAAAGGGTTCCCAGTACGAGAGGAACGGAACGTTGTAGCCTCTAGTTTACCGGTTGTCTGATAAGGCACTGCCGGGCAGCCACGCTGTCGTGGATAAGAGCTGAAAGCATCTAAGCTCGAAGCCACTCCTGAAACGAGGCGACCATTCCCTGACACGAGACCTGGTAACAGGCCTCAGTCATGGACGAGAGCTCCCATAGAAGATGGGTTTGATGGAGTCGGGGTGTACGCACCAAGGCTACGGCCGAGGTGTTTAGCCTGCGGCTACCAACCGCTTGAGGTGCCGGGCTGAAAAAGTTTCTAGCGTCTGAGCAATTTCGGTTATGCATATAGTTTGGCTTATGTTCGGTTATTTTTGCGAAAAAGAGCTTTTTAATTATTATTTGATACTTTTTATTTATGTTGCAAAAGCTAAAAAGAAAATTGGGTAAACAGGTTCTCTAGATTCAATTAAATGGTTGGATCTATTTGACTTTTAATCTAGACATGGAATGGTCAGGGTATTATCTCACAACTGTTATATTTCAGGTGCTCAAAATCTAGGAGACTGATTTTTTTATTTTCAATCAGGTTTTTTACTTCTGGTAAAGCTGTCTTTAATGTTACAACAAGGTTTTTGACACTTTTGCATACTTTTCTGTATTGTTTGTTGTTCCATTGTTTTGTTTTGTTAGCATATAGGCATCTTCCTCCACAGTCTCCGAAAATTTCGCAGTCCACACACGGCTCTTTAACATAAACTTGTTTTAAATGCAGTGGATGTGCGTCCTGGATGTGTCCTAGATGGAAGTCCTTCATTCCGCTCATTGCCGGACATGGTATTATATGTCCGTCTGTTTGTATGCTGTAGTTTATCCATCCGGAACCACATCTTAGATGGTTTTCTTCTTTTTTTAGAAGAGACTGCATTATAGCCAACAGCGGATAAAGTCGTAAAACCTTACCTTCTGTTTTCATGTGGTTGACCCAAAAATGTACAAGTTTTCTTATATTTGGGTTATAGTTTGTATCAATCCATTCTGTGAAATTTCTTTTGTGGAAATCATTTTTCCAGAATCCGGCGTCAAGCTGCCAATGAATCGAAGAGAAGGTGTGGTCAGGGTTGTTTAGAAGCCATTTAATGTTTTTATAGATGTCTGTTTCTTCCATTAAGGTCATTCTAGCTATTATTTCGCCTTTAAACCCGTTTTCTATTATAGTATTGATGTTTTCGGTAACTTTTTGGTAGACTCCCTTTCCTCTATAGAAGTTGGTTAATTCTTTGGTGCCATCTATTGAAACAAAGATTGTGGATAACCTGTTTACATATTCCTGTTCAAGTTCATTTAGGTGTAAGCCGTTTGTTTGGATATTAAATTGTTTAGCTGGCACTGTGTCCATGATCTTTTTTATTTTATTGTTGCAGAGCATTGGTTCTCCTCCATAAAAAATCAGCACTGGTTCCGGATCTTTTTTAATAAACTTCTTTAGAATATCAAGGTCGTAACTGATTTCGGCTGGGATATCATAATCCACTACAAAATCTCCAAAGTCAGAATCGATGTCTTCACAGGATTTTTCATAGCAGTATTTGCATTGTAAATCGCAGTTGGTGGTTAAGAGCAGATGAAAAAACATCTGGGTAGCCTCAGGTATTATTATGCTATTTCACGCATCATTGAAGTACGTAAGCCTTTCTTTAAATTTATTTTATAATTACAGCGATAATTTATATTAGATCGAATTATAGTAAACTTTGGGGATTGATTAGTTGTCAGAGCGGGAAACAATTGACCAAGTGAAAGATAAGCAAGGGATTTTTTCTAAGATTCAGAACTTCTTCACATTAGGATATGGAACAAAAGAAGATCTAAGAGAATTAGATAGTAAACTCCGAGATCTCTATTATATTGAACTTCGAGATATGAGACATGTTTGGGAAGACTTGTACCTGGAGGCTATGGATTCAGGTGAAGCAAAGAGCAGGAACTTCAAGAAAATTATTCAAGTTTTAGATCGAGTCACAGAAAAGGTGCGACATGCCGACTATGGTTATGCTGGCCTTTGGGATAGAAAAGGGCACATACGGGAAAATGAGTTGGCTCGTGTTTTCAACTTTGACCGTGACTTAGGAAAAGATCTTGATAACTTAAAAGATGCAATAAGTAAAACACAGAGTCAAGTTGAGGCAGAGAACTGGGAAGAAGTATCCAACGAAGTGAAGAATGTAAAGAATATATTGCTTTCTTTCGAAGATAAATTGAGTGAACGAGAAAAACATTTTAGACCATTAGATATTAAGGATGAGTGATTTAAGATGCCAATAATAGATAAAGTATCATGGGACTTTGCAGACTCTGAGGATATCGCTTACCGATTTCCTAATCTTTCCCTAAAGTATGGGAGCCAAGTTATCGTTAGGGAGAATCAGTGGGCTGTCTTTTTCCGGGACGGTAAAGCATACGACGTATTTGGTCCAGGTAGGCATACAATAACTAGTAACAATATTCCGCTTTTAACTGGAGCCCTAAAAGCATTAAGAATAATAGGTGACATCTTCGAATGTGAAGTTGTTTTTGTTAGCAATTCTCAATTTAAAGGAAAATTTGGCGGACAAGCTTACTCTGCACCCAGCGGAAATATACAGTATCAAGCAGAACTTGGGTACTATGGGTATCTGCTCTATAAGGTCGAAGACGCTAAACTGTTTGTTGTAGAGTTCTTTGGTAACAAAGGAGCAAGCACTTCAGGTGATGTTGAAAGCTACATTCGAGGATTCATCAACGAGCGGGTTATAGACGAGTTTGCTCATCACGACATCTTCAATGTAGTTAAAAATGTTGATGAAACCACAGACAAAATTTCCTTAATAATAAAAGATGAAGCTGCACGAATTGGACTTAAAATCATCGACACAGTTTTTGAAGGTGTTAAAATCCCAGAGGAAGCTAGGCGTTTCGCAACAACAATGGGTCAACAAGCCATGACACTCCAATATATGAAAGAAACAACCGCTGAAATTCCAGAGGGAGGTGGTGGAGCCGCTGCAGCAGGAATTGGGGCAGGAGTAGGAATAGCTATGGGGTCCGCTTTGGGAAAAGCAATGCAACCGTCTCAAGGAACAGGTGCACCTCAACAAGTAATTTTATGTCCAAATTGTGGAACCCAGAACGTAGTAGGAACTAAATTCTGTGGAAATTGCGGAAAAAGTCTTGCACCCGTGGCAAAGGCAAAATGCCCAAAATGTGGAGCAGAAATGGCGGAAACCATGAAGTTTTGTGGTAACTGTGGATCGGCAATGGCCCCGCAGAAGATTGAGTGTCCAAAATGCAAGGCAGAGAATATTTCAACAAACAAATTCTGCAGTAGTTGCGGTAAAAAGTTGTAGATAAAAATCTACCCTTTTTTTATTTTGTTTTTCTGTTGTTATATTCTTTGGTCAAGATTTTGTGGAAGACTTCGACGTTGATTTTAAAATCTTCACTGAGTTCAACAATACTAGAAGCGTAAACCTGAAAGATTTCTTCAACGGTTTTTCGCACTAGTTCAGATGGAATTTCATCTGCAGGTTTAAGGAAAAGAATAAACCATCTTCCAAGTTTAGTTGGAATATACCATTTAATTCTTACTTTTCTTTTACCTTTCGAGTCCTGTTCCATTCCTTGTTTTAGCATTCCAGCTGAAACCATCCGTTTCAAGTATTCAATTATTGATTTGTTTGAATACGATGTTCCATTGATAAGATCTCGTTGGTATGTTTGTCCATCTACTTTCATAGCCATTAGTAGACTTTTTCCTATCTTGGATTGTAGAACGCTCCAGATTAGTTTACGTTTTTGTGTATCCAAAGGAAACGGAAGAATGTAATGCCAAACATCGTTGTCTTCCATTTTCAATTCCTATCCTAAATGTATTACATTTGTTATTGAAGGTTAAATAAGATTCTAGCCATATTTAAGATTCAGAATTCTTAATATATCCTATATCTAATTCTTTTTAGCATGAATTGTACGATGAAGTCGGTCGCTACAAAAACTTTTTTTGTAGTTTTCATATTGGCTATTATGATCTTGAGTGCAAAAGAGGCTTTTGCCGACGAGACCTTGTTTCAAATTGAATCAACTGATCTTCAGATATATCGGGATGGCTTAGTTCGCGTTACACAAACTTTGTTTGTGAACGAAACATTTCCTGCAATAACTCTGCCACTACTAAATTCGTCAGTCAGTAATTTTATTGTGCTTGATGAAAACCACACAGTTCTAGATTATGAGGTATACGGAATTAATTTGACTGTTTTCACTTTAGGAACAAGATATGTTACAATTCAATATGATACAAATTCTTTGACAAAAAAAGATTTTGACGTATGGAGCTTTATTGTTAATGCACCATACAACCTAACTATTAGTCTTCCTGAAGAATCGACAATAATTTACATGAATGAAATACCCTCTTCAATAGATTTAGTTGGAAATAAAATGACATTGTCTTTGTACGAGAATCAATGGGAAATAGGTTATGTGTTTTCATCAATTCTTCCTTTAGACTTCCAAGTCACTGACCTTAATGTCACCCCTTCTAATCCAAAAGTAGGTGAAGAAGTAACAGTCTCAGTTAAAGTTACTAACGTGGGTGGACAAATTGGCTCGTATACAATTCCATTTATTGTCGATCAAACAACTGAGGAAACAAAAACGGTAACTCTTGAAAGCGGAGAATCTGCAACAATAACTTTTAAAATCACCAAACAAATGCAGGGAATTTATAATATCGAAGTGGGTGGTCTATTTAGTGCGTTCGAGGTGGAACCTTCAAATGGAATATCCTCAAACTCTTTTCCAATTGAATATGTGGCTATTTTCATAGTAATTGTTAGTGCGGTTTTTTTTGTCGCCATAATTCTATTTAAAAGACGAAAAGTCAATATTGATAAAATCTTTAAACTGAATCCTCAACTGAATGCGGAAGAAAGAAACGTTATACAGTTTTTAGCGGAGAATGAAGGAAAAGTTTTCGAGTCAATAATAAGAGAGAAGTTTCCTGACATCCCTAGAACAAGCCTTTGGAGATTAGTTAAAAGACTCGAAAAGCTAGAAATCATTAAAGTAAAAAAAATTGGGCTTGAAAACCAAGTTGAATTAAAAAAGTAACAAAAGACGAAAAAGATTGTCTATACTGAGCATTAATCTCATTATGCTTTCAAAACCACTTTATGTTTTTATCTAACTACTCAGTTATTGTAGAGATTAAAGAGGAAACCTGGTCATGTCTAAAAAAATCATTGGACACGGAACATGGTACGACAAAACCGCTGCTAAAATTATAGAACGGGAACAAAAACTTGATCGAAACCTAGACATGATCCGAACAGAAAGCGGTTTAGGTGCATCTGGAATTCCGCATATTGGTAGCTTTTCTGACTGCGCTCGATCATATGCAGTTACTTTAGCAATTCAGGAGCAAGGATTCAAATCAGATTACATAGCATTTGCTGACGATCTTGACGGTTTAAGAAAAGTTCCAGCTGGACTACCAAAATCGCTCAACAAATATTTGGGATACCCTGTTACATCTATCCCTGACTTGGATGGCTGTCATGGAAGTTTCGGAGAACATATAACATCTCTTCTTTTGGAAGCCTTAGATCAGAGCGGAATAAAATACACTTTCATGTCTGCCAAAAAGGTGTACGAAACAGGTCTCCTAAACACAGAAATAAAAGCAATATTAGCGAACGCTAAAAAAGTTGGAGAAATTGTGAAAGAGGAAGTTGGGCAAGAAAAGTTTGTAGACACTCTGCCATATTTTGCCATTTGCGCAAAGTGTAGAAAAATCTACACCACAAAAGCCCATGCATTTCTTCATGATGAAAATAAGGTTCTATACAAATGTGAAGGGATGGAAATCAAAGGAAAATGGCTTGAAGGTTGTGGATATACTGGTGAGGCGGACATCCAGAAGGGCCAAGGAAAACTTGGATGGAAAGTTGAATTTGCAGCCAGATGGAAAGCTTTAGACATTCGTTTTGAACCTTACGGAAAGGATATCGCAGATTCAGTAAGGGTAAACGACAGGATATGCAGAGAAATCTTCAACTGGGTTCCTCCATCTCATGCTAGATATGAAATGTACTTAGATAAGAGTGGAAAAAAGATCAGCAAATCTGCTGGAAACGTTTTCACTCCTCAAATTTGGTTTAGGTATGGTTCTCCACAATCTCTTCTTTTGCTTACGCTGAAAAGATTCGTTGGTGCAAGGAGCCTATCGGTCACTGACATACCCCAATACATGAATGAGCTTGATGAATTAGAAGAAATATACTTTGAAAAAAAACATGTTCCAGACAAAAAAGAAAAGACCAAACTAACTGGACTTTACAAATACTGCTGGCTATTAAATCCGCCAACTAATCCCGGAGATCATGTTCCCTATAATCTTCTTACATTCTTAGCTAAGTTGGCTCCAGAGGACTCCAAAATAGATTTTGTCATGGACAAACTTCAGGGATATGGTTATGGAAAAAAGGGATTATCTGATGATCTAAAACAGCGAATCCTGTACGCCCTAAACTGGTCAGCAGATTTCACGGAGATCACAGAAAAAACGATAGAATTAACTGAAGAAGAAAGTCATGCTGTTGACGATCTAATAAATGCCCTACTGACCGAAAAGGACGAGGATTCAATTCAAAGTGCCGTCTTCAATATAGCTCGCACTAATAACATTAAACCAGGAAAGTTCTTTAAAATAATTTACAAGATTCTCCTAGGTGCTTCCCAAGGTCCTCGATTAGGTCCCTATGTGTTGGCAATGGGAAGAGAAAACGTAATTGACGCGCTTAAAAGATCTGCAAAGCGATAAACCTAAAATGGTTGAAATTGCAGTTAGGTTAGAAAGATTGTTAGCGGCCGTAGTCTAGTCTGGTTAGGACCCCGGCTTCCCAAGCCGGGTACCCGGGTTCAAATCCCGGCGGCCGCACCAAGAACTTTCTTTTGGAAAAGAAACTTCACTAAGAAAAGGAGAGCTTTTGTTGGTTTGGGGTTCTAAATAGCTTAAAATATTGTTTAAAGCATTTTCTGTGACTCTTGAAAGATTTACGTTGTGATTTCTTGCTCTTTCAACAATATTCTTACTGAGATAGAGACTGACTGTCTTTTTGGATTCAGTTTCGTTGTGATATTTTCCACGTGAATCTTCGTTTTCCATGTGGAATTTTCTTTATTATCTTTCATTCTTTGAGGCTTTCTTTCCTAAATTCTCTTCCTTTTTTCTTTTTTTGTCGTTATCAATAACATTAGCTTAACACTTTGAGATTAGTCTCTTAATAGATTCTCTTCAATCGTTCTGGATAGTGATCCGTATGATTTTAGTTCATGCGTGTATCAATTTTTTTAGATGTGAGTATTGCCTGTGATAAATTGCTCTCTTCAAAATATTTGTTCGCTACTTGAATCAATTCATCTTCGGAAATCAATTTTATTTTCTCTAAATAATTCGTAATAGCATTTTCTTCGGAAAATAAGATTTCCATCCTGGCGAGTAGTGAGTGAAGATCGAAGGAATGATCAATTCCCCGAAAAAGATCGCCAAGAATCATATTTTTTACTTTAGAAAGTTCCTTATCAGTAACTCTCTTGGTTTTCAAGTTTGTTATCTCTTTTAGAACAAGATTTGTTGTTTCTTTAATTTTACTGGATTTTACGGCACAATAAATTGAAAAAAAGCCGAAATCTTCTCCATTACAATTTGATGATTCCATTCGATAAACAAGAGCCCTCTTTTCACGTAATTCTCTAAAAAGACGTGAACTTTCTCCAGTTCCTATTATTGCCGATAACAATTCCAATGTCGGATTATCTGGATGTTTTCCAAAAGCTGTTCTATAACCAAATCCAAGGTAAGTTGAGGAGATTCCTGTCTTGGTTTTCCTTGATATTTTTTTAGGCTTTCCTTCTTTGATGCAGTCACATTTCTTTGAAAGTTTTTTAGATTTCTCGATTCCAATAAAATGTTGTACTATTGATTCCACATTCTTTTCTGAAAATTTTCCACTTAGTAACAAAACTGTGTTTTGTGGAGTATAATATGATTTTCTTGCCTCAACAATTTCGTCGAAAGTAAATTTACATACTGTTTTATGATAACCTAAAATCGGATGTCTAACAGGGTGAATATTATAGAGACTCTTTCGTAACATATCATCCACAATATTCCAAGGTTCATCGAAACTCTCAGCAATCTCATTTAGAATTACCTTTTTTTCTAAATCAAATTTTTTCTTTTCAAAATCATATTCAAAAAAAAGTTTTGATAACAACTGCGAAGTCTCATTAAGTTTTTCCGGAAAAACATCTGCAGAACCTATAGTGTATTCAAGCTCTGTAGATAAGTCAAGAAAACCTCCATTTTGTTCAATCGTGTGCATAGCTTCTATGTGCTCTTTTGAACCTCCCCCTACCATATGTTCAAGGTAATGGGCAATACCATCATTCTTATCAGAGGATATTTTTGATCCATGATGAATAACAACTGAAATTTGTGCTGTCATCTTTTGGGATCTTGGAAATTGAACTAATCTAATTCCGTTTGGAAGAGTTCTTCTTTTTATTAACAGATTATTAGTCATCACGCCACATTCCGATTTATTGTTATTCTCTTTGGTGAGTCCTCAATATGTTTTATTTTTTATATCAATTTAATGTTAAAGAAATCACTTTCAATTTTGCTTTTTCATAAATTTCTTTTAAGTGGAATGTATAATCTCTAACTGATTGAAATGTTATCCAATACAACTGATATTTTTAGAGAAGAAAAAGAATTGGAAGTTCTTTCAGAGATGGCAATGACTGGAAAAGAAATCGACTGGAAACCAACCATAATACTTTCTTGTGCGTATCTGGAAAAGTTTGGTTTGTTAAATATGAACGAGTTTTTAAAGAATCGGAAAACTAAACTTGGTAAAAAGTTGGATAATTTAGATCTTAACGATATAGCAATCTTTCTTTATGCGATGCACCAAATTAATGATAAAGAATTTACCCAAATCAATCAAATTCGTAAAGAGAGAAATAGAATTATTCATTCAAGAGGACCTAAAATTCCAGTTTATTTTGGTGAAAAAGCTAACAATAAATATGCAAAAATGGTTGAGAATACAATTAACATAATTTCTACGCTGAAATCAGATTATTAGATCACCAAATTTTCTTTTTCATAGATTTCCTTCAACTATTCTGGCAAATAATCAGCATAATGTCCTCCTAAGATACAACCGGGAACTCTACCCTGGAAAGCATCATTATAACTATAACTTTTCTAACAACTGCAATTTCAAAACTTTTTATACAATTTTTTTCACAAGCCTTAAGCAGTCCCTGGTTGAGATATTCAAACATATGTGATACACTTTGAGCAACAAGTTCAGCGGTAAAACAGCGATAGCAGTTGTAGAGTTTCCAAACAACAAGATTTTGCTGATTAATAGAGGGACAGTAGTTTTCCGAGGATACTGGGCTTTACCTGGTGGAAAAGTGGAAGTTGAAGAGACAGTTGAAGATGCTGTAGTTCGAGAAGTGAAAGAAGAAATCGGACTCAAAGTTGAAATAATAAGAAAGATAGGCGAATACCACTATAGTGGAACAAATAATGGAATAGATTACGATTATTATCCTACCTGCTTTCTTGTCAAAGTTGTTGAAGGAAAGATAAAAAGACAAAAAGAGGAAATCGAGCAGATCAAGCTTTTTGATCTCGATGAGATTCCTAATAAACTTGCTTTTGAACATTCAACTATAATCAAAGATTACATACAAACCAAATCAATTATCTGATAATATTAGATTAATACCTTCAATTTTGCTTTTTCATAAATTTATTTCAGCCGTTCTGGACTAAAATCGTTGTAATACCGCCCTAAGATATTATATGGAATCACACAAAGCGTAAATGCTCGGTTGTACAATAAACATACAGACTAATTCTACTGGTATCAAAAAGTAGTTGAGGGCAGAATTAATTATGGGCGCGAAAAAAGGAAAGACAAAGGGTAGAAAGAAAGAGAAATAGTGTGAGAAAAACGTACAATATAGATGAGGTTTAGATGGACAGCTTTAATTCCGCTTTTTCATAAATTTTCTTCAACATCTCAATTCCATGAGGATTATAATGCTTAGCCAAAACATTCTTTGGAGCCCTACCTTGAAAAATATCAATATATCTATCTGGAACAAAGGCTTTCCCCATCTTGACGGAAAAAATCTTTTAATACTTAGAATTGAAGTGTTTGCGCAAAACTATTACAGAGAATTTGGCAATAACATGAACTGCTATTGATTGGTTTAACAAATTTAGATAGCGGTGTTGTTTGCGTTTTCAATGGACATATGTTTTATGAATATCTTCAGATGTTTGAATCATTATTAACATCGCATATTAGTTTTTTCTGAATAACATACTTCAATCACCGTAAGGAAGAGTAAAAGCGTCTGCTAAACCAGAATTGACTGGATCCTTACGAACTTTCCATATTAAGGATATTTCGAGGGATTGGATGAAAAAATCACATAATAAAGGGTTAGGCCTTTTGATAATTTCCGTAGTTACATCACCATTACTTTTCATTATTTGGATGATAGGGTGGATCCTATACGTTATTGGTTCTGAAAAATTACCGAAACCAAAAAGAAAAGAACAGCTAACACTTCAAAAAATAACGCAACCAGAGAATTTTGAGAAGGAAACTATTGAATCTAAAATATTGGTATAGATTCATGAAAGATTCCTATTATGGAGTAACAGCATTTTTCTGGAGATTTTGATAAGTTGAGTTTTTCAAGTCTCGCCGTTGTTATTCCGGCCTTTAATGAAGAGGAGGGGATAGCACCCACAATCTGCGAATTAAAAGAGGCGTTGAATGATCCCCAAATGATTGTGGTTGATGGCGCAAGTGATGATAGAACACTCGAAATAGCCAAAAATTTAGGGGCAGAAGTTCTTATTCAAAAAGGAACAGGTAAAGGAAGCGCTATTTCTCAAGGTTTAGTCCATCTTAATGGAGACAGTAGTTTATGTAGCGTTTATTGATGCAGACTACACATATCCTGCCACACATCTTAAGGAAATGATTAAGTTTATTGAGTTAAATCCGAAGGTTGGAATGGTTTTAGGAAACCGGTTTAGCAGAGTTTATGGACTTGAATCCGTGAAAAATCAGTTTTACATTGGAAATCGAATCTTAGCTAATATTCAAAGTATTTTGAATGGAGTAAATTTGAATGATCCATTGACTGGACTTAGGATCATAAGATATGACTTATTGAAAGGTTGGAAGCCTAAGTCGACGGGATTTGATATTGAAGTAGAATTAAATTGTCGTATTAAACGCATGGGATATGATATTGTTGAAATGCCGATTAAATATCGCTCAAGATTGGGAAAAAAGAAGTTAGGCTTCAGACATGGCTTAGAAATAGTTAAAGAGAATAGTTACAGACTTTGCTAAATATTAGATACTCTAAAACTTGAATCAAAAGAATTGGTATAGACTTCCTCGTCATGCACTGAACAACTTTAACTAAGCTTTTTCATCGATTTCCTTCAGATATATTCTATGCAAATAATGAAGGAAACATAAATGCAATAAAAAGAAATAGGAAAATAATTTTTTACTCTATCTTTTTGCCACATTTTTGACAAAAGGTTGCGTTGTTTGTAATTGGTGCTCCACAATATTTACAGAATTGTTTTCCGTTAGTTGAAAGAACTGATTCTTTTGATTCAGGTATCTGAGTTGATTTTTTAATATTGAAGAAGCCTACTGCAGCCAATATCCACGCTACAAACTTTAAGATTTCGCCTATTAATGGAATCGCAGCGCCTATTAGTAAAATCAAACCCGCAGTACTGAACATTTGTTCGCCAGACTTTTCTGAGAGATTATCCAACGATTTTTTGTAGAATATTGCTGCAATCAGAGAGAAAACGTAGAGGATTATGAAGGCTATTATGAATAATCCGAATCCAGTAAATGCGATTGCTGTAGAATCTGTAATAAAAGGTGAAACAGTTGAAAAACCAAATGCGAACATTAGAATGACAGCTACCAAAGCGATAACTCCAACGAAACCAAAAATAAAACCAAAAAGTGCATTTTTGAAAATGTCGTCATCATTATAGTAATCACCCAGTCCTTTCATTGCAATCAGCACGAGTATTATTCCAATTAGGCTAAGAAACGGGATTGCTAACAGAATCGCACCTATACCGCCCAATGTTTTGTTTGATTCCAAAGACATTTTGCAAGCCCCCAATATTGCGCTATTTCTTGCTTAGTCTATTTAAATTCTGCGTGTTACTTCTGTCACAACAAAATTATAACAAAATGAAGTTTAGTAAAAAAGTTTCAGTTTTGCTTTTTCATAAATCCTCTTCAAACTTTTCGAAGATTTTCAACATATTTTAAATACCTTGGATAGAATTTACTCGCTTGACGTGCAAGAGCCATATAATGTTTAGCTCCTACCCTCTGAGGAACTCTTCCCTGAATAAAATCTGCAATAGATTCTGGTATCTCCAATTCTATCATTTTATCAAAACTAAATTTGCGTAAATATTTTGAGGGAATATACCCCCTTTTAGTGAAATAGTGTCCAGAGTTTCTCACATCAATCTTTTCATTTACAGCCCTAATCTGATTAAATGTTGATTCTGAGAAATGGCCGTAATAGGAGTTTTTGTTTCCTCTAAATTTTCCAAGATAACATCGGAAGAAACCGTTTATTTCTTCTGCTTTTTTGAATTCATTTATCAATGTTACACCTTCGACAAGCCTTAAACCCGAATCTAAAAGCAGATTATAGACAGCTGAATATTTCTGCGGAGCGTCCATAAGTTTATTCAATGAGTCCATAATTTCTTTTTCTGTGGGTATCTTAAGATCAATTCCGCTTCTAAATTTTGGAATCGCATTTCTTAATGAATCAAGGTAATCCTTGTTATATCCTATAGTCTCATAATAGTTTAGAAGTATTCTAATCGCAAGAACCAAGTGACGTTTTGCAGTTTTTACGTTACTAAAAAAGTGAATGACATCTTAAGGGCTTGAAAAACTGATCTTATACTTATCGAGATACCGAAGTGCATCTTTAATTGTAAATTCAGTGTAGCCTTTAACATTAAGATATTCAAGAAAATTCTTTCTATCAGGTAAGGAAACTGTGTTCCCAAGCCGGGTATCGGGTTCAAATCCCGGCAGCCGCACCACTCTAGAAGCGAATACGTACCATTCTATACCTCACGCGCGCGTGTTACAAAAGAAAAGAGAAGATTTTTTTGTTTAAGGAGTAGAACAGAGAGAAAATATAGGTGGACTGTAATATTTTCCCCATATTCTCCCCCAACAAATATTAGTTTCGTACCCACAATTAATTTTTGCCGAACAATTTTTATTTCTGTAATTATCCTTTTTCTGTTTTCTTCTGAAAACAGTAATATCAGATTAAATTATTTTTTATACAAGAATAGGAATAAGATATTATGGAGTTATAAAAAATGGCAACCACAGCATTAATTGTGGCGGCACAGCACACAAGCTCGTATCGGATAAAATTTCATAGAAAAGAGTTTTTAGAATTGGTGGAAATCGCCAAGCCTCAAATAATTTATCATCGAAAAAGGATGCACTTTTTTTCATTCGATGGATTTGTAATGTATACCTTTGAATGTAGAAATCAGGATTTCTCACAAAAAGTAATTAATTCAATTGAATTCTCAAACCAAGCTTGGAGTGAATAAGTTATACGTCATAGATTTCTTTCAACCGTTGTGGCTTATAATCAGTATAATGCTGAGCTAAAACTGATTTTGGCGACGCGCGCGCAGGAGTTACGTAAGCTCATTGATTTGATGAACCACTCGGGCAGTAAGACTTTTGAGATGGTTGGTCATGTTTGGGAATGGGAACGACTTTATCATAAGTTGGAAGAGTTTGTTTAAAGGATGTGAATAGAGTGAAAATAAGCGATATTAAAGATGGAGATAGTGAAATCAACATTGAAGCAGAAGTTACCGAAAAATCTTACGCACGTGAAGTACGCAGTAGATATGGTCGAGTTTTAATGGTTGCAGATGCTACGCTTAAAGATGAAACAGGAATTATTACTTTTACTTTGTGGAACGAGCAGGTTATGCAAGTCAATGTTGGGGACAGGATAAAAATCGAGAATGGGTACGCTAAATCTTTTAGAAATGTGTTGCAGCTATCCACTGGGAGAAACGGAACATTAACCGTCATATAGCGATTATTTGTAAATGTCTGGTCAAACCTTTTTCCATTTTCTTCTTTTTTATTATCAGAAAACAGCGACAAATTACTAAGAAAATTATTTTCAAGTCTTGTTAGAGTTTTCCTTTTTGGCCTTTTAAAATTAAGTTTGTTTTTTCATTTTTTCATAAATCTTTTGGTTTGAGTTTGTTTTCAGTAATATCAAAAAAAAGAACAATCCGTAATTGGGAAGACGATAATTAAGTCAATATTACCTATATTTTATCAGTAATTTATTAAAGGTGTTTGAATGACTGAAGTTTTAGGGAATAATACACTCACACGAAACATGGTGTGTATCGGAAAAAAGTATGGATATACATGCAATACATGTTTAATGAAAAGTTGGTGTGACGGCATCCCTCTCAGGAATTAACATAGACTAAAACCTAAACATTAGAGTAATACTTTTAGGTTTGCTTTTTCACAGATTTCCTTCAACATAACAATTCCCTGAGGCAGTAATACATGAGCAAGGCATTGGTAGTCTACGGAACCCGTTACGGGGCAACAGTTAAAACTTCAAAGGAAATTGAGGATGTACTCAATCAAGAAGGATGGGATGTTAGAGTAGTTAACCTCAAAGAGGAGAAAGTTAAGGACATAACCGAATATGGGCTAGTTGTAGTCGGCAGCGGAATCAAAATGGGCAAATGGACTAAAGAGCCCAAAAATTTCCTTGAAAAGTTTCAGAAGGAGTTAGCAAGAAAAAAAGTGGCGCTTTTCGTCTGTTGCGGCAGTAAACAACCATTAGAAGAGAAAGAAGATAAAACAACAGCAATTAAAGATGCAACTACAAAATATCTGGAAAAAAAAGCTGCTAAGTATAATCTGCAGCCTGTAGCTTTGGGCTTGTTTGGAGGTGTCTACAACTTTAACAAGATGTCTTGGTTTTTCAGAAAAACTATGTCATCGGTTAAGCCAAAACTGGAGGAAGCTGGCTTCAAAGAAATAGAACCTGGACTCTACGACACAAGAGATTTGAATACAATACGCAGTTGGGCAAAAGAAGTAAGCCAAATGGTTGATGCACAAACTTAATCATTTAAGGCATTGGCGCGTGAAAACTTCATTCTTAAACGATTGAGGATCAAAAATATATTTCGTAAAACGATTGGCGTTGAGCTTTTAAGTTTCATCAACAGCATTGTTTGTAGTAGGATGGTTTCTGTTCTTGTCATTAGAAGAGAATATTGCCATTGTTTATAGATTGGCTGAAGCTATTAACGAAAAAGACTTGGATGCACTCGATGATATTATGGCGAATGACTTTGTTGACCTTGATCAGAATTTGAATGGTTTGGAAAGTTTCAAGAAATATGAGTCTATGTTTCTACAAGGTTTCCCTGATATGCATCTTACAGTAAAAGACATTGTGGCCAAAGGAGATAGGGTTTGGATTCGTTCTGAAATTACAGCAACCAATACAGGTGAATTTCGTGGATTACCACCTACAGGTAATAAGATCATATTCAAGAATTTCATGATTTGGCGAATCATTAATGGCAAGATTGCTGAAAGAGAATCACAAGTGTGGGACTTTATGGATTTCTATAACAAACTCGGTATCATTAAATACACTGAAACCGGAAAAAAACTCTTTCCCGAAAAATAATATATTAAGAGTTTATTCTTAAACTTAACAACCTATAACAACATTTCATTAAATCACGTCTTTTAGCCGAATTAGACATGAATTCTTTTTAACTCCTTTTAAATAGGGTTTAATGATAATGTGTTTATTTCCTAAAATCTTAAAAGAATTCAGGGACTAACTGAAAAATGAAAGAAATTTCAGAAGAAACAGAGTTTAACTCAGCAATCGCATTAATCATCCTAATCGCAGTAACCATTATAGTTGCAATTACGGTTGCAGTTTGGTTAGGATCATTAACAATCGAAGATCCCACGAAAATAAACATTCATTCGCAAATATATTCTACTAATCATGATGTTGGTGTTTTAAATGAATATGCAATATTTGATATTTCGATAGGAAATAACTTAAACGAAAACAGAAGGTTCAACATCGTTGTAGGTGCAGACGAGAATGAAGTTTATAGTGAAACTGTAGAATTAGTTGGGTTGGAAAAAAGAAATATAGTCATTAATCAAAGGTTGCTTTTCACTGGATTGTGGACAATAAAAATATTTGAAGAAAACAAAATTATGGATCAATACACGTTTGTTACTTTGACAAATGATGTAGAAGCAGAATTAGAAATAACTCGAATCGATCAAACTAATTTTATCAACAATTTATTAATTAACATCTTGATTGTTTTAGTCTTCTTCATAATAGTGGGCATTTTTTCATTTTGGTTTTTTAAAGTACGCCGTAGAAGTCTAAAAAATGACATTGAAAAAACGATACCTTACTTATAGTACGTACAAACATTGTGCTCTTATTATTATTGCAAATATGTATTGAGATTTCTGAAGTTTTTTATGAGGGGATATTTGATCATTTTGAAATGGGATGGGCCCACTTTCCACCTGATTAAGACACTTATCCTTATGGTTTGCCAGTAGGATTGTGTCTTATCTTAGTGAGCTTATCCCACAACTTAAATTTAATATATTTTTTCTAAAATCATAACGCAAATTTATTATTGTTCATGCTTTAACCTAAATTAAAACTTTAATAGTGATAACTTTGCCTGAAGGAGAATTAAATGAAGAAAAAGTATGTTTTGAAATTCAAAAGTTTTTATTAAATAAATCAGCTACTTTTACGCAAATCGTTGAAAGTTGTAATGCAGATAAAGCAACGATAGGAAAATATTTGGATGAGCTTGTTGATGAAGGCAAGATAATTTGGAAACCAAAAAGGAACCGAGGAAAAAATAAATATGCACTTTCTAATGACGCAAAAGATGAGATAATGTTGTTATTGGACAAACAAAAAATTAAGATCCAAATAGATCAAATGACACCTAAAAACTTCAACGAATTCAAAAAGTTTCTCGATTTTTTAGCAAAAAGTAAGGACCAAGAAGAATTTTTATTACAATTTCCTAATGCAGATCATCCAGAAAAAATAAAAATAATTAAAAACATGGGGACACAACCGTTTGTTCAAGATTAATTGCCCTAAAAAATTTTTTCTAGATTTTTCATAGATTAAAGCGTTTTAAAACTTAGACCTAATTGTAAAATGTTGCAAATACTGCAATCCCCACAATCAGTGATATTATAGTTCCTACGAAGGTTTGTGCGAAAGTATGATTTTTTAGTTTAATTCTAGACCAACCTACGAGTCCAACAATTGAAGTTAGGGGCAGTGCACTTATTCCAAATACAAAAATAAGCGCAAAAATAGGTCCTGTAACGCCGGCGCAATGAATGCTAACTTTCCAGAACAAATTAATTCCCATAAGTATTATTGAAACAAGTAGAGAACCTAGAGCCAATAAAAACATTATTTTTGTGTTTGTAATTAAGAAAATTACTGTCGCAAATGAATAACTGGTTATGGCAATCAAGAAAAAAGGTGTTCTCGCATTTCTTTTTGAAACATATAAATCGACAGCGTTCTTTTTATGAAAATATAGTATTGATAAAAATGGAAAGAAAACAAAGCAAAGTAAACAGAGCATGATAGTAAAAGGTGCAGAAAGCAACCCCAATCCGATAGGTGACCACAGAGAAAAAGAAACAGTTGCCACTATTGCCATTGTTGGGGGAGCAACAAAGATTGAGATAAAATTTGCAAAATATTGGCCAATTTCGGTATTTGATTTTTGGGTATTTTCCGTCTTCTCTTTAGGCACCATGAGGTTTTTCTCTGATTTATTTCATTCAATATGTTTTTATAATTTTATGAAACGAAAATATTGATGTTTGATACTCATAGCATTTCGCTATTCCTGGAAGCTTTACAAACCTATTTTTTTGATATACTACAGGGAAGAACTATGAAAAATTTGTTTTTTTAATCCTCATGTATCTTTCAAAATTTTTTCTTATCCCTATTCAATTTGGAAATTTAATAGTTTTAATCATTCAAAGAACGTTATTCAAAATCTACATGCTGAATTCATAACTTAGTTAAATACTAAAAACAATCTATAAACCGAAAATTCATAGGAGAAAACTGTGATGGAAAAATCGTTCTCCCCACAAAACCGGAAAAAATTGCAGAAAATGATGATTGAAGCCTTCACTAGCGAGATAAACACTCTTACACCAGATCTTCAATCTATACTGGCAGATGATATGGTAACAGCTCTTCAGAATCGGCTTTTAGTTCTACAAAGAATACAAACAAAAATTAATCTTTAGTGAAAATAATCCCTAAAAAGGCGTATTACTAATCCATAAATGATATATATAAAATTTGACGAAATAAATCAAAAGAGGCGTTAAAATGCGGAGATCAAAACTGGAGATGTATATTGACATTCTAAAGGTGTTAGCACAAAGAGGCCCTCTTAAGCTCACTCACATAATGTATAAGGCCAATGTGAACTGCAGTGTTCTTAAGGAGTACTTGGATTTTCTTATCCAGCAAGAACTCATTGAAGAGAAAACTATTGGTAAGAAAAGAATAGTTTACGCTGTTTCTGAAAAAGGATTTAAGGTTCTGAAGTATTTCAGAGAATTGAAGGTTATGTTGCCTGTAACCGAAGACGGTCAGGCAGTATTACCTGCTTCCCTATATTAGAGATAACTTTTTTCCTCTCTATTGTTCAATTTCTGTCTTTTTTGGTAGATGATGTTTTTTGTTTTTGTATCTTTAGTTAAACCTCGAATATGAACTAATGTATCGTAAGATTTAATAGACATATTCGTTACAAATACTGTAGATATGGAAAACACATCTGGGACCACATCACTATGACATACCGAAAGCTTGAGGGCAAATCAACTCAAATCCTCGAAAAAATAAGAGAAAATCTCGAAAAGCTAAACGAAAAAATTGATGTGATGATAGAAATCCAAAAACATGGTCACCGAGAAATCCCAGAAAATTTACCCGAAGCATTGGATGTAATGACTCTATTGTCTCTACCAGATCATCTAAGAAAAACTGCAGTTACCTTATGTAAACTTGAAAAAGCAACAGCAGATGAAGTTGCTAAACAAACAAAAAGGGCACGGGCAGTAGAAAGCGGTTATTTGAATCAATTAGTAACAATGGGATACATGAAAAAGGAAAGGGAAGGTCGCAAGGCATATTTTTGCGTTAATAAGGAGGATTAATTCGAATGGGAAAAATTATAGCCGTTCATTCATACAAGGGTGGAACCGGAAAAACATCGCTTTCAGTTAATTTGGCCGCCACATATGCACGAAATGGCAAAAAAGTTTGCCTTATGGATTTAGATTTTCGTGCACCAAGCCTTCATGCGCTATTCAAAGACTACAAGACAGATTATTGGTTAAATGATTACCTTAATGGCGTTTGTGAAATCGATAAAGTCCTAGTCGATGCCACTAAAGAGTCATGGAAATGGAGGCAAGTTAATGGTTGCTTTGGCGAATCCTTCCACTGAGGCTATCAGGGATATGACTGCTAAAGATAGAAAATGGGAGATGAAAGCCCTGGGTAGATTGTTGTCTCTTAGATCTTCTGTTCTTAATGATGGTGGTTTTGATTACATTATTTTTGATACCAGTCCGGGTCTTCAGTATTCGTCTATTAACGCTATTGTTACAGCTGATGTTGTTTTGGTTGTAACAAGTTTGGATGCTTCTGATATTAACGGTAGTCAACGGATGACCAGTGAGCTTTATGATCTTTTCGAGAAGAAGACTGGAATATTGGTGAACAAGGTTATTGCAGATTATCTGTCTTCTCCAGAAGAAGAAAAGAAGTTCAACAAGTACATTAAGAAGCGTACATAGTCTTCCTATACTCGCTATTATTCCATGTTTCTGTGAAGTGCTTAGAGCAGCAGGAGACTTCATATTTTCAGAAGAAAAACCTGAACACCCATTCACAGAGACCCTAGAGCAGCTAGCAAAAAAGGTCGAAAAATTCTAATTCATATTTTATTTTTCGAATTTTTCTCTAATTCTCTTTGCCTCATCAACAAAATTTCTAAGCCGTCTGAGTTCCATCTTTTTCTCAGAAAGTTTTAGGAGCAGTAAGCTGCATTTGAACAATTAATGAAATATGTAGAAAATATTCTTCAGCATTAAGTAATGCCACAAGTCCCCTGTTCTTTGAAACCATGACCATACTAATTTATTTAGGACCAACAAAAAACATTAAACCAACCAAGGAAAAAAATAAAAGAAATCCAAGAAAGCGCAAAGTTAAGGAAAATATCATTTTCTCAAGTTGGTAATATAATCCATAAAATCTCCCTTTTTCAAGGGTTAACTATTGACTCTAAATTCACAGATTACTGAAACCTTATTTGGGAATCAATTAAATACTGTAAAAATGGGGATGGAATTTGATTAAAACCACAATTGTCGGAGGCGGTCCAGCAGGAGCTTATTGCGCATGTTGCCTTGCAGAAAATGATAAACCTATAACCATCTTTGATCCTACACATCCGAGAGAGAAACCTTGTGGTGGACTTGTATCGACTTTAGCGCAGAAAGTGTTCCCGTTCTTGAGAGAAATTCCAATAGAACATAGCATAATCAAGAAAATTAATGTTGTTTCCCCTAGGGGAAACCGAATATGTCTAAATCTTAGAAATGGTTTACTAGGTTTTTCAAGACTAACACTCGATAAACACCTACTCGAAAGAGCTGTCGAGAACGGAGCAGAATTAATCCAAGAAAAAATAGTTGCCCTAACACGAAAAGGAGGTTGTTGGTGTCTAAAAACAGAAAAACGGACATATGAGACCAAGATTCTAATTGGTGCTGACGGCGTCAATAGTTTAGTTAGGAAAAACCTTATTGGTCCCCTAACTGGAAACGACACTGGTTTATGTTTTGGCTATTTCACTGATAAACCAAGAAATGACGAAATGACTACATTTTTTTCCCCTTACCGTAAAGGCTACATTTGGGTGATTCCACGAGAGCGAAATACGAGTATTGGAATAATTACTTCCGAAATTTCAGGTTCGTTTACACTGAAAAAAGAACTGGATATGTTCATTCAACAGAATTATCCCAGCATCCAGAAAATTTCAAGTTGGGCAGCTTTGATTCCTAATATAAAAGATCCGAGAGTATTTATTAAACCGCTAGCGGGAAAAAATTGGATATTGATTGGTGATGCAGCAGGTCACGTGAATCCAATATCGGGAGAAGGTATAATATATGCTCTTCTAGACGGCAAATTAGCGGCACAAGCGATAGTCGAGAATTCTCCCAAACGATTTAACAAATTGTGGGCAGAAACATACAGGATGAACCTATTTTCAGCAATTAAAATGAGAAAGTGGCAATATGCCAAACCAGTTCTTGAACTTTATTGTAAAACCCTCAGATACTTAAATATGCACGAATCATTAAATATCTATTATTAAGAGAGTTTATTGGAAGTATAAAATTTTAGTTTTCACTTTTCTTAAACTAAGCATTTTTTCGGTTCTCTCAGTGTGTGGTATATTACTTTTAGTGAAAATGCTTATCAGAAACCCAAAGTCTTATTTTTTATCAGCACCATTTTGAGTAAGATTCAAGTGATTATTAAATACAAAGAAGACGTGTCAATTAGAGATTTCAAAAAATCTGACATTGACAATTTTCTAGAAGTTGCGAATAAATCATTTACTAAAGAATTTGAGATAAGCGGTTTTGACTCCGATCATATAAAGAAATTGGTCGATAAAGCCTTCAGTTTTTTGGGTAAAATTTTTCTCGGTTCTTTGAAGTTATTACATAAGGAACCCTTCAAGCTTTTTGTCGCAGAAGTCGATGGAAAAATTGTAGGTACAACCATGGTCATTATAAGATGTAACACTGGATCTATAATGGCGGTTATGATTCATCCGAATTACAGAAGAAAAGGTATCGCCACAAAACTTATGAAAAGTGCAATAAATTATATTCAAAAAAGGAAGCTAAGTAGAGCAATTTTACAGGTCGTGTCGACAAACACTCCTGCAAAGGATTTGTACTCCAATTTGGGTTTTAAAAAGTTTGAAAGCATCATTTATTTGGTTGCTGAAATAGATTCTTTTTGGAAACCACGAGATGTTGAGGACGTTATTGTGAAAAACTTTGAAAATGGAGATATTGAGGCTGTCTACAGTTTAATAAAATGTTCAGAAGACCCATTACATCTAAAAATGTTCAATTTCAGCAGAAAAGATTTGAAAAATTCTTTTTTCAAACGTGTAGTTCGTTTCTCTACAGATAAAAAAAAAGTGGCTATAAAAAATAATAAAATTGTCGGATATAGTGAAGTAAGTTATACTACCCTAAAAGAAGCGGGATTCATAAGAAACATCCAGGTGTCACCCAGACAAGAGGGCGAAAGGAATAGAAGAACTGTTGATTTCTGCAGGAGTAGATCATATCAGAGAAATTGGAGCAGACAAAATTATTGCTATAACTTCTTCAAAAAGGTTGAAACTTATAGAAAAAATGAAGCAACTCGGATTTAAAAATTATCTAGAGATGGATGTCATGTTTTTAAAATTAAAATCTAATTAAAGCTATTTTTTGCTGAGTATAGACATCTTGTTGAGTATTGTTATATAAAATAGCTTTTAGGGTTATGATTTTTCGTTTTTCTGATAATATACTCGTTGATTCTTTCAATTTACAGCCTTAAATTATATGCTCAATTATTCATAAGTTAGTTAAACATGCGTTTGCAAATGAGTTCAATAATTACATCTAGAGCGTCCACATTCTTCCTATATTATGTGTTATTCCCTTTTTCTATGAAATACTTCGAGCAACAAGAGATTTCATGTTCTCGGAAGAAAAACCAGATTCTCTACATGTGAAGAATATAGAGCAGCTAGTCTTAAAAGTTGAAAAATTCTAATTAATATTTTTATTTTCGAATTTTTCTCTAATTCTCTTTGCTTCATCAGCAAAATTTCGCAGTCGTTTGAGTTCCATCTTTTTTTCCGGGCAAAGTCTCCGGAGCAATCCACAGAGGAATAAGTGCTAAGAAAAGAAAAGAAAGCAGCTAATGAGAATACATTCGTTATTGTATTTTCCGTAAAGTACACTGCTGAAAACTGCTGCAATATGTTTGTGAGAAAGAAGGGGGATATCCCAAGCACGTAATATTTTTCGCTAGTAACAAACTTAGCCAAATCTCCCCACAAAACCAAAATAAATAGCACCCACATTATTCCGGTCGATACTGAGAGAACAGTAAATGAAAGAAAATATACAACACCTTCAATGGCAATAAATCCGTTTATTGCATATGCGACTCCTATGGCAAAAAAGGTGTACAGTAATATTCGTTTCCTACCTATCCTATCTGCAAAAATCCCCCCAACAAAAGCAGCGATACCGCCAATTAGTGGTGCGAACATGCTTATGATTCGATATGCACTCCCCAAGGTAGTTTTTCTGAATTGGCGTCTGAAACCTATCTATGAGGCAGAACATGAGCCATGCAACAAAGAACATAAGAAACGATTTGTCTTGAAGTATAGAGAAAATGAAGGATTTTTTTTATTTTCAGAAACAATTTTTTTGTCTCCTTTTAAAAAGATTATTATTAAAGCTGTTGCTCTCCATACCATGAAAAAAATTATTAACAGATTTGTAGATAATTCGAATACTCCAAATGAGACTGCAATAAAGGCTCCTAATAGGTTTGTTACTAGAAATGTGATTCCAGAGGTTTTTCCACGATTATCGATAGTTGTGGACTCTGCAAAGTAAGCTAAACATGATGGCATGCCAAACCCTAACGAGGCGCCTAGAAGAATACAGATAGTTAACAGATTTAGTATTGTAAAATTGTTAAACAAGAGAGGTACCGGTGATATGACTACACCTAAAATTATCCAAGAATAGATTAATGTAAACCTACTAATTTTGCTTGATATAACTGAACCTACTAGACTCGATACTATTATTGCTAAATAATAACCTGTCCAAACTAGGATTTTTTCTATTGGATCAATATTGGAACCATTCAGAATGGTGGGTATTATTATTATTGAAGCCATGAAAAACCAGACGAAGGCGTTTAACAATAAAGTGAATGCTTTCAAAGACTCCTTGCTAATGCTAAATTTCAGGAATTTCTTGGGCATTATGTGCACATAGTCATCATTTTGTGATAACGACACTTAAGAATTGAGAATTAAGAAACAGAATTCTGGATTAGTTTATGTTATTGTGTAGATGTGGACAACAAATCTTATATATGGATATGTGTAGAACACATATACAAGTGGAAATGATGGAAAAGAAACTACCCGTTAGATTTTGGTGGGCCTAAAAAGTCTCGCCATTCTGGTAATGTCATTCCTTTTATCAATAGTAAAAGGTTTTTATTATTTTTAACTGTATTTATTAGTTTAAACGATTTTTGTGCAATTTTTTGCATGTAATTATCAACCAGATCTAGTCCCGCAGCTTCAACTACTAATGATATAATTTTTTCGTAATCGTTTTCTAAAATCTTTTTCTTATTACAAATATAGCTAAGTGTATGTTGAGTTTTAGAGTTCTGTAGCGCGTAAAGAACTGGCAGTGATATGTGCTCTTTTTTGATTCTGTGTAATGTTTCTTCTGTATCCATTGTGTCTATCATGTCGTCTCTTAGAATAATTAATATTCCTAGATGTCTACCGTATTCACTAAGTGCTTCAATCTCTTCTTTTGTTCCGTTTCCAAGTATTGCGCCAATGCGTGTGTGGGCTTCTACGTCTGCTGCCTTCTTTTTTACCACCCTAAGATACTCTTCAGGTGTAACATCTGTGCGTTCCCGGAACCTGAGCTCTAATGCTTCTGCATCTCCGAGTTCAAAAAAAGTCTTTTTAATTATTTCACTAATAGTTTTGACTTTTTCGGCTGAGACTCCTTTTTCACCAGCTTGCTGTAGTAGGTTAAAACCTTTGAATAGGAGAGCGTCTCCAACCAGTAAGGCAAGGTCTTTTCCGAATTTTCCAAAAACAGTTTGTCGAGAACCTTTACACTTGGATTGATCTATAATATCATCGTGTATGTCTACGGCTCCGCTTATCAGCGACATTGGAATTGCTATTGGTGTAGTCGCGTTTGGATCACCACCTACTGCCTCGCAAACAATAGAAAGTAGATGCAGGCCTAGATACATCGTGCCAGTGCATTCGGTAATAAAATATTTAAGGGCTTCCTGAACCTCTTCAGATTCTATTTTTTCTTCTAAAACCGTTGTTCTGGCCATTTCTAGGGCTTTTCTACCCCTTTTCTCTAACATTTCTTGAATTTGTCTAATAGCATCTTCTTGGCTTGATGTTTCCTTCATGAATGATCCTCTTTGATGTCCATTTTTTGTAGTTGATCTTTTAGACAATCATAATATGCGTCAACTAACCCGTGGCCCTTTAATGTAATTTCGTAAACTTTTCGTATTCTTCCGCCTTTTGCAATTTTTTTGCTTTTTATATAGCTGTTATCTTCTAATGCGTTTAGGAGAGGATAAAGAGCCCCATGTCTAAGTTTTATTCCAAAGAGTTTTTCGGTTTTTTTAATAATTTTATAGCCCCACATGGGTTCTGCTAAAATGAGCCTTAAAACTAGGATGTCAAGGAAGTCTCTGTTTATGCGTTGAATAATTTGTTCTTTAGGGTCTTCGGTCAAGTTTTTCCTTTTCCTTTCATCCAGCATTATGGTTGGATGTTTTTGTTTATTTAATTTGTCTGAGTTTTTGCTTGTTTTTTGTATGAAATATTATGCGTTTATTCTACAGTGTTGGTATTTTCCTATTTGTTGAAATAAATTTTGTATGCCGACAACATAACCCATATGGCTACGGCTACTGCAGATACCATTTCGGGAACTGCAATTCCCGCGCTGTATATTTTTAGTCCGTATGTTACCCATGTAATTGAGCTTACAACAAAAGCTAGTAGAGCAATAACTGATCGTTTTTCTATGAAATATGCGATAGATGCGAAACCTAAGGCTACAAAAAACAGGATTGAAACTTGAGTGTGAAGCCAACCGTATATCTCATCAAATGTACCAACTAATTGAAGCGATAAACCCACGAACACTAGAAAATAGCCTGTGTATTTGGCGTGCTTTCTAAAACTTATGATCGAATATAATATGGTTATGAATCCTGAAAATAGTAAACCAAAATTAAAAATTGGGGCCACATCACTTTCTACTGAATGCCCTAGATCACTAAGGGCATTACTTCCCCAGCTGAACCAGGGAACTAGAATTATGGATATAACAATGAACAGGATTCCAGTTAAAGGTCCGAGTAATCCAAGTAATGCAAACTTTCGATCACTCATTGCTTCAAACAACCTCTTACTATTTATTTCCTTTCTCTTTAATTAAATAGCGGATGGATAACTGCATGTCTGGAGCTGAAACCCTTATTCCTTTTCTAAAAGACAAAGAAAAAGACCAACAACCTACAATTATAGTCGATAGCCGGGAAGCCAAAACAGCACCGAAAATAGTCAAGGGACTAAAGGAACTTGGCGCAGAAATTAGTGTACAATTCCTTGAGAAAGGTGACTATATAATTTCAAATCTCTGTGCTTTTGAACGAAAAACCGTAAACGATTTTGTTTACACTCTTACCCGAAGGTACCTATTTGATCAGATATTTGCTTTGCAGGAATGTTACGTTAAGCCTTTCGTTCTAATAGAAGGTTACTTGCCTATTGTATACAAATACAGCAAGATTCAACCTGCTTCAGTCTGGGGTGCTATGTTCGCTTTAGCCAAGCAAGGAATTAATCTGATTCATACCAATAGTTATAAAGAAACAGTAGATTTCTTATACACTGCTGCCAAGCAGGAACAAATAGTTGAGAAAAGGTCTCCGGTTGTACATCCGGTTAAGAAGCATGACAGTTTAGCTGATGCACAGTTATTTTTTATGGCTAGTCTCCCAAATATCGGCAGAGAAAAAGCTTTATCCATTCTAAATTCATATCTTTGTCCATTAAATGCTCTAAATAATGTGGATCGATGGCAAAAAGATGTTCATGGTTTAGGACCAAAAATAACTAAGAAGGTAAAAGATGTAATCCATAAAACATACGAAGAAACCAAAGATCCTTCAGAATAGCAAATATGCGCATGTAAAAGAAACGCTCTTTCTATAAAATTTATCCCGTTCCTTCCGATTTTTGGAATATTACATAGCTAGAATTAAGAATTATATTGAGTTTTACTATAATTTTTTATGTACAAGTTATGTTGACCTCATCTAACTATTAGATACGGAAGAAAAAATAGTAAAGAGGGAAAGAAAATGGATTACATAGATGTAATTGGCTTAACGGCAGGTGCATTGGGTGGCTTCTCACTTTTTCCTCAAGTACTAAAGGTATTACGAACAAAATCTACCAAAGATATATCTAGAGAAATGTTTTTACTGTTGGCAACAAGCATTTTTTTATGGCTTATTTACGGAATTTTATTAAATAATTTCCCAATAATACTTGCCAATTTTTTTGGTTTTATTCAAGCTTTTATTATTCTATTTTTTAAAATAGAAAATCAATTAAGAGTTCAAAAATTAACGATTGGTCCTCCCAGGATAGAGCGAGTGACTATATTTATGTCAGATAATACTGAAACTCAACACTATCCACCAAAAACTGGTAGGCTGAAATTAGATTTACCGATTATAGCTGATAGAACCGACAAGAATAGAGCAAACCGAAAATAAACTCACTTACAAAATCCCTATTTTTTAGCTAATATTTGATTGAAATTATTCTTTTTAGTTCAATGTCTTCTTTTTCTTGAAGATTTGTTTCGCATTAATACTGCGATTGAATGAGAACATTTATTTCTTCTTAAAAAACCGAGACAATTACAACTTACAGCTCCATCATAATTTTGAACTACAATATAGGTTCCATGATCCCCAACAACATTGAATTTTCCTCCACCAAGAGATTCAACTCTACCACTGTTTAGTAGTTTTTCAGCTTTCTGAACTAGCCTATCACTTGGCATTCAAACAACCACTCTTTAAAGGTGTATATGGTTGCAAATAAAAAAAGTATTAGTTTTAGAAAATTAACGTCTAATTGAATATAATATGGGTAGAAGCTTTTTTGGGCTAATATGTAACCTACCCGTGATATTAGAACTACAGAAACTTTATTTTCCAACTAAAACAAATTGAATGCAAGTTATAACGATGGTGTGATTTATGTTTATTATACTAAATTTTACTGAAAAACATTCAGGAAACTCTCAATTAAGATCAATTATGATTTAAGTGAGTTTGCTGAAAAATAGTTTGAGATGAAAAAATTGACTGCTTCTGGAAAAACTGATTTTGATCATATTTTTAGAGCCTATGATATACGTGGTATCTTTGGAGAAGACTTAACCGAAGAAGTTGCAACACGAATTGGAGCCGCGTTCGCATATTTCTTGGAAGGCAAAACCATTGTTGTAGGTAGAGATGTAAGAATTAGTGGAGAACAACTTCGGGATGCTTTAGTTTCTGGGCTTATTTCCAAGTGCGATATTACTGATGTTGGTGTGGTTCCGACACCTTTACTTTATTTTGCTGCAACCCAACTTCAGAAGGATGCTGGTATAATGGTTACCGCATCCCATAACCCGCCGAAATGGAATGGATTCAAAGCGTTTAGGGGACAGAAAGGAAGTATCTATGGTAAAGACATGGAAACAATTAGAGACATTGCAAAAGATGTTGATACACATAAGTTGGGAAAAAAACAAGGAAAGATAGTAAATTATCAGGGTATAATAGGTGAATATCAGGATTTTGTTCAAAAAAAGATACGTTTTGAAAAAAAACTTAATGTTGTAACTGACGCAGCGAATGGCACCTGTGGACTGGTGGCTCCAGCTTTATTCGATAAATTAGGATGCAATATTATATCATTAAATGAAGAACCTGATGGAACTTTTCCTGCTCATCTGCCTGTACCCAAAGCAGAAACGTTAGGTGAATTAATGAAAGAAGTTGTCAAGCGAAAAGCAGATTTTGGAGTAGGATACGACGGAGATGGAGACCGAGCAGTGTTCATTGACGAGACGGGAAAGTTGATCCCTGGTGACCTTACGTTACTGATTTTTGCCAAAGATGCTCTCCAGAAACATCAAGGTGGAAAGGTTGTTTATGAATTAAGTTGTTCAATGGCTGTAGAAGAATATGTCACAAAACTAGGTGGAGTCCCCATTGTTGAGAAGGTGGGACACACATTCATAATGGACAGAATGATTGAAGAACAAGCTTTGTTGGGTGGAGAAAAGAGCAGCCATTTCTATTTTGCTGATGTTTATGGAATGGATGATGGTGTCTTTGCAAGCTTAAAGCTGGCTGAAATTCTATCAAAAAGTGATAAAAAACTCTCGGAAATTGTTGCTTCTCTTCCACAGTATCCTTCTGTGTATGAGAAGAACTTTGAGGTGCCAGACAAACTGAAGTTTGCTGTTATCGAAAAGTTACGTAGCCAGTTTAAGGGTTATGGACTAAAAACATTGGATATTGACGGAGTGAAGTTGATCGAAAAGAACGGTTGGGTAATCTTGAGAGCATCCAATACTGAGCCTGTAATAAGAATATCTGCTGAAGCTAGGACAGAAGAGAAATTGAATGAACTTTACAATTTTGCGGTTTTAGAACTGAATAAAGCAATAAAAGGGTGATAAATTGCAGACAATCATACTTGCTGGGGGAGAGGGTAAACGGGTTTTTCCGCTTGCTGTGAACCGTCCTAAACCTATGTTCAGGTTACTTGGGAAACCGTTGATCCATCATGTTATAGACACCCTGAAAGAGGCGGGATTAACAGACTACGTTGTGGTTGTAGGTCACCGCGGAGAACAAATTAAAGATTACCTGAAAGATGGCAGCAAATTTGGGGTCAATATCGAATATACGGTTCAGAAAGAATCGCTGGGAATGGCTGACGCCCTTAAAACTGCAGAAGATTTGGTGGAAGACAATTTTTTTGTTGTTAACGCAGATGATGTTTTCGAAAATTCATTGATCAAACAGATGACTCGACAATTCAAAGAACAAGACGCGGAGATTGTTCTATCCAGCAAACCTGTTAAGGAAACTTGGAAGTTTGGGATAATTCGTATTGAAGACGAAAAGGTAACCGATTTTGTTGAAAAACCTCCGAAAGGTAAGGAACCCAGTAACTTGGCTGTGGTCGGAGTGTACATCTTAACAAAAAAGATTTTTGATTACTACCGCAAGATTCCAGTTTCTGACCACCAATACGAGGATGCAATACTTCGGTTCATAAAAGACAAAAATGTTGTCAAATCTGTAAATTACGAAGGCTTTTTTGCTGGTTACAAATATCCTTGGGATCTTTTTACAATAAATAAACATCTTATGGACAAAAAAATATTGAAAAAGACGATCGACCAAGATGCGGTGATTTCTGAGCGAGCTATAGTTGAAGGAAAAGTTTGGATTGGACAGGGAGTAAAATTGTTTGAGGGAGCCTGTGTTAGAGGACCCTGTTATATCGGAGAAAATAGCGTTGTAGGCGGGAACAGTTTGGTTAGAGACTATTCTTCCTTAGGCAGCAATTGTGTTGTAGGTTTCTCGACAGAAATCAAACATTCCCTTATTGGTAATGACTGTTGGTTTCACATCAACTACATTGGTGACTCAATAATCTCAGATAACTGTCTCTTCGGAGCAGGAACAATAACCGCAAATTTTCGTTTTGACGAGAAGAACGTTAACGTCAAGGTGGGCGAACAGCAGGTAGATTCTGGTACAAATAAATTAGGTGCAATAATTGGAGATTACTGCAAAACAGGCATTAATGCATGTCTGGAACCAGGTGTAAAAATTGGTCCACAAAGTATGGTTGGTCCGAATGTAGATTTGCAGGATGACTTGGAACCGATGAAAATCATTTATGTTGATAAGAAATGTTACATAACAAAAGAGAATAGAATTGATCTTTCACTTGAGAATAAAAAGCAACTAATGAAGAAACTACGGAAAAACCAATAATTGCTGTTTTTGTACTTCAAATTGATTTTTTATACCGAAAAAGAACTTTTTTCATGATTTTTTGTAGAAATAAATAAGTTCTTCTGTTTCTATCTAGTGGCTAGGTGTTAAGATGTCTGTAGCTAAAAGAAATTTCTTAGGCGAAATAGGAGCTCTAATTGATAAGACAGTCATGGTAGTAACAGTTGACGGAAAAAAATATAGCGGAACCTTGTCCGGAATGGATCCTGACACTCTAAGTCTCTCGTTATCAGACGCAAAAGATGAAAAAGGAACAATAACCCACAAAATCTTCCTGAATGGCAGTGTCCTAGCCCAAATTTTCACTATCGAGAAACCCTTTGATTTAAAAGCTCTATCCGAGCGTCTCGAAAAGGTTTTTCCAACAATGGTTAAGCTCTACGAAGATCAAGGCTTCATCTGGGTCATGGAAAAGATCAAAGTCACCGAAAAAGGAATAACTGAGGGTTCAGGTCCTATAGCTGATCGCGTTCAACGAGTCCATGCATTGTTTACCAAAGAAGCAGCATCTAAATAAACCAGCGGTAATCCGCTTCCCGACTCTTTTTTTCTGCTGAAACCGGAGAAACAATTCCAAAAGATTTTAGTATATTTCCAGTTTCTTCTGCCGCGGCATCCAAGTTATTTAGGTTTATTTCCAGATTTAGAATGGTGCTAAGCACTTTTAGTATCTCTTGTGTAGCCGCTGCGTCTGGATACAAGCCGGATGTTTCAGCTAATAAACTGAGGCCTTTAATTTTTCTTAGTGTGCATAATCCGACCAAGAGACCTGCTACGCCAAAGATATGGCCATTCATGATTTTGAGTTTGAGATCTAAAGCTTCCTTTACTGTTTTAAGGTCTGAAGCTGTGAAGTAGAGTTCTGGTTTTTCAATTTTTTCTTCTTTTTTTAGTCCACCGACTGTTATGATGTACTTGCATCCCAGTTCTTCTGAAATGTCTAGGATTTTTCCGCAGAGTTCGTATTGTCCAACTGTGGTTAGGGCTTGTGTGTTTCCGTACAGAATTATCAGGTCTCTTTCTCCCTGCTTTGCTTTATGGTAATAAAGTTGATTACTTGGAAAGTAAGTTCCTCCATTACCTGTGGTCATGGCAAGATCTTGGAATGAAGAGGATTGGATTTCTGCGAACAGTTTTGCTTTCAACTCTTTAATCAGATGCAATGCTGTTATGTTTGCGACAAATCCGATACCCGGTAATCCTTCAATTAATATCGGATCATTCAACACGGGTTTTTCGTACCAGTAGATTTTACAGACCATCTTAATTAACCTTCAGTGAAACCAGCACAATTAAGAGATGGAATTTCAATATAAGTGTGTCTTGGCGATTTCCTATGTCATTTGAGATTATAGATAGAGATATGCTGGCTCGGATAGGTAAGTTAGAAACCAAGAGTGGTATGATGGAGACGCCGCTGCTTTTTCCTGTGATTAATCCTGGTATTCAGCCTATTTCTCCTAAAACCTTGGAGGTCGAGTTTGGTTGCCGTGCTCTCATAACAAATGCGTATATAATAAATAAGAACTTCAAGGAGCCGGCAGTTCAGAAGGGATTACATGAATTTTTAGACTTCGGTGGCTCAATTATGACTGACTCTGGAGCTTATCAGCTTCTTATTTACAAAGACATAGAAGTTACCCCAAAAGAGATCGTGGATTTTCAAGAGTTGATCGATACTGATATTGCTACTATCCTTGACATTCCAACAGGATGGGATGTAACAAAAGGGTATGCAAGATACACTGTGAAAGAGACACTTAAGCGGGCAAAAGCGTTAAAGAGAATGGTTACACGAAATGATTTGTTATGGGTTGGTCCTGTTCAAGGCGGACAATACCTTGATTTGGTGGCTAAGTCAGCAAAAGAAATGGGGAAATTGCCTTTTCAGGTTCACGCTTTGGGTAGTCCAACTCCGGTGATGGAACAATACAAGTTTGATGTTCTTGTTGACATGATCATCACGGCCAAAATGAATTTGCCTCCAGATCGTCCTTTGCACCTTTTCGGTGCTGGTCATCCGTTTATGTTCTCTTTAGCTGTTGCGTTAGGATGTGACCTGTTCGATTCTGCTGCGTATGCTCTTTTTGCTCGGCAAGATCGGTACCTTACTGAATCAGGGTACTATCAGGCTTGACGAAATGGTATATTTTCCTTGTTCATGTCCAGTGTGCAATAAAAGAGACCCAGAAACAGTTAGAGGTTTGCCTAAAAAAGTTCGACAAAAGTTGCTTGCAGAGCATAATCTTCATGTTAGTTTTTGTGAGTTAAGGCGGATAAAGCAAGCAATTTCTGAGGGTAGACTTTGGGAACATGTTGAAATGAGAGCTCATGGACATCCGTCACTTCTTCAAGCGCTAAAAAAACTTCGAAAATATAGCAATTATATGGAAAAGCAGAGTCCTGTTACCAAGAGAAGTGGCATGTTCTTTTTTAGTTCATTAGGACTAGCTCGTCCTGAAATAATCCGTCATACGGGAAGACTTGACAGATATTCTCCACCGTCGAAAGCTAAGGTTCTTTTGTTGTTGCCGCAGAGTCGAAAGAAACCCTTTCACACCTCAAAAGAGCATACAACCTTAATGAATGAGCTACGGCTGACTCTTGGTGATTTGGTTGATTTGGTTCATGTTTGTACTTATGCGGCTCCTTTTGGTGTAATTCCTACAGAAATTGATGAGGTTTATCCAGTGTCACAAAACGAGATTGCATTACCTTTAGACGATGAAACCATAGCACATGTGGCAAAACAAATAGCAAAATACATCAAACAGACAGATTATCAACAAGTAATCCTGCTTCGAGACCCGATAGTCTGGAAGGGAAAGATCGCGGCTGCTTGTAGAAGAGCATGCAAAAAAAAGTCAATTTCCTTTACTTCATCACGAGAAAAAGATCCTTGGTCTAAAACAACTATAGACAAGTTAGGAATATTGATGCATGACGTATTATTGTCGTTATAAAATTTTGTTTGATTTAGTAGAAAGCAGGCATCAATATTTTTGGGTAAATTTCTGTTGAAAAGCTTACTGTTTAAATTCTAGCTTTTCCTTAAACCAGTTATTATCATATTTAAACTTACATAACGGAGGATGAAAACAGTCCCGATGAAAATTAGATTTCTCGGAAGTGCAAGAGAAGTTGGAAGAGCAGGTATCGCAGTTAAATCTGAAAAAAACCAGTTGCTCCTAGACTATGGAGTAATGCTAGGTGATGAACCTGGATTTCCTATGCACATTCCACCCAAAGAAGTAGATGCCATAATTTTAACCCACAGCCACCTTGATCACTCAGGTGGAGTTCCATTATTTCACATTCAAGACGAAAAACCGGTATACGGAACACAGTTGACATTTGATCTTGCTAAACCATTAATTTCAGATTTTATTCGCCTTTCAGGTTACTATTTATCTTTTGAGTTTCTGGAACTTCAAACCATGATGAAAAGTTGTGTTCATCTTGATTTTCGAAAAGAAGTAACAATTGGAGATATGAAGTTTCAACTCTTAAATTCTGGGCATCTTCCAGGAGGAGCACAAGCTCTTGTAGAAACAGATGGCAAACGAATGGTTTACACAAGCGATTGCCACTCAAGAGAAACCCAGCTTTTGCCTAGTGCTGACCAAGATTATGGTGAACTTGACGCTATGATTCTGGAAAGTACCTACTCTAACGAGGTTCATCCTGACCGAAAAGAGTTGGAAAAAGAGTTTATGGAACATGTAAACGGAATAGTGGAACGAGGAGGAACCGTTTTGATTCCTGCATTTAGTGTGGGGCGTTCCCAAGAAATTGCTTGTGTTTTAGCTGCTAACAACTTTAAGTTTCCTGTTGCAATGGACGGTATGGCTCGTGAGGCTAATCGCATAATGATGAGGCATCCTTCCTTTATGCGTGATCCTGAGTTGTTTATGAAAGCAGTAAAAAGAACAACTTGGGTTGATGGCTGGAGGGACCGAAGAAAAATTGCAGAGAGACCTGGGGCGATAATTTCTCCTGCAGGGATGTTGAAAGGAGGACCTGCAGCTTTTTACATTCAAAAAGTGGGTAAAAAGAAGAAGAATGGAGTTTTCCTTGTTGGTTATCAGATTGAAGGAACCCCGGGACGGGAGTTGCTAGATACTGGAAAGTGTGTAATTGATGGTAAAGAGCAGAAAGTTAAGGCTCAGGTGAAGCGTTTTGATTTTTCGTCTCACAGTGGAGCGAATGATCTTAAGGATACAGTGAAAAATTTGAAGGGAAATCCGACTGTTTATGTGGTTCATGGAGAAGAGCAGAACTGTGAAACGTTTGCTGAATGGATAAAAACAGAAGTTGGACTTAATGCCTTAGCGCCGAAAACAGGAGACACGTTTTTAGTTTAATAAAGAGTAGAACAAACTGGGCAACATAATTCGTTGTTGCTTATTCTTTTTTTCTTATCAATAAAAAGTGAAAGGATTTTATTGTAGAATGTTAATCGTGTTGTGGTCATAGCGTTGAATCTGACAGAACGAGTCCAGAATCTTGAATATGCAATTCGCGATGTGGTAGGTCACGCTAGGGAACTGGAAAAGAAAGGAAAAGACGTAATTTACCTTAATATCGGTGACCCATTGCAGTTTGACTTTAAGACGCCCGAAAACATTAAAGATGCTTTGATTCGGGCAGTAAAAGAGGACTTTAATTCTTATTCTCCTTCAGAGGGTCTTCCTGAACTAAGAGATGCAATCTGTGAGAAGGAAAAGAGGGTTGCGGGCATTGATGTTTTGCCTGAAAATGTGATAATTTCCAACGGTGTCTCGGAAGCAATTCAGATGGTTCTAGGAGCATTAGTTGAAGATGGAGACGAGATTCTGGTGCCTGGTCCTGCTTATCCGCCATACATTTCTTACACTGAGTTCTTTGGGGGTAAAGCTGTTAATTACAGGACTTCAGAAGAAAATGGTTGGCAACCTGATTTGGATGATGTACGATCTAAAATAACTGATTCAACAAGAGCATTAGTTATCATCAATCCCAACAATCCAACCGGGGCACTTTACGACAAAAAGACTGTTAAAGCAATGGTTGATTTAGCGGGAGAAAACGACATCCCTATTATTTCTGACGAGATTTATGACCAGCTAGCATATGACGAGCCAATTAGCACTGCTAACGTAGCGAAAGATGTTCCTGTTATTGGGCTTAACGGGTTTTCAAAGGTCTATTTGATGACTGGATGGAGACTCGGATACATGTACTTTACTGGACAGGATGAACAAATGTTAGAAGAACTTAGGGAGTATGTTACAAAAGAGGCCAGAATACGGCTTTCAGCTAATACTCCTGTTCAGAAGGCAGCCATAGAAGCGTTAAGAGGACCACAAACCCACATACCTCAAATGGTTGAAAAGCTTCGGAAAAGAAGAGATTACTCTCATAAGCGATTAAACGAGATTAATGGAATCAGCTGTGCTAAACCTAAAGGTGCATTCTATTTCTTTCCAAAGGTTGACGGAATCGGCTCGAAATGGGTAAATGATATGACTTTTGTTCGCGATCTACTTGAGAATACTGGTATTGTTTTTGTTCATGGTTCAGGATTTGGAGCAAAGTACGGTTCAGGTCACTTCAGGGGAGTATTTTTGCCGCCAATAGAAACTCTTGAGAAAACTTTTGACAGGCTAGAACGCTTTATGGCTTGATCAGAACAATAAGCTCTAATATTTCTTTTTTCACATGTCTTGTTTAGATTTATTGGCTAGAGTATTTTTGTTTGGTTGGTGAACAAAAAGATGAATCAAGCTGAAAAAGTAAAGTGTCAAAGTTGTGGAGAAGAAATTTCAGTTGAAGAAAGTTACCTTGTTGATGGTCTTAGGGTTTGTGATGACTGTTATTTAGAGAAAAGCCAACGTGTAATAGCCTGTAACCCATTGGCGACATATTCGGCTAAACAGTTTCAAGCTTCAGATGAAATACAAGCAAAAGAAAGGCTAACTGACAGACAAAAAGTTATTTTTAATTTTATTAAATCTAAAGGGAAAGCTACTGTAAAAGAGCTTTCTGAAAAATTTAATCTCTCTAAATCAGAAATTGAAAATCAGATAGCTATTCTAAGACATCTTGAACTAACTAAAGCTAAAAAAGAAGATAACAAAATATACATAGTTCCATTCTAGAAGAGGACACTGAATGCGGAAGTTTTCTTGATTAATTAAAAAAATATGTATGGCAAACTTAATGTGCTCTGTTTTACAATATAAGCATAAGAGCTAGTTGGAATAAATAAAGGGGAACACTTTGGGGGCAGGAAAGACTTTAGCATTTCATTCTTATAGAGGTGGAACAGGAAAGACTACGCTCGCGGCAAATTTAGCTGCAACCTTTGCTAATAAGGGATTAAATGTTTGCTTGTTTGATTTCGATTTGTATGCTCCTAGTCTTTGTTCATATTTTCGAAAGACTCCTGAGTTCTATTTGAACGATCTTCTCGCGGGTAAAGCAGAGCTATCTGATATGCTTGTTGATATTGGGTCTGAGCTTGGATGTTGATGGAAAATTTTTGTTAGGATTATCCAGTCCAAATAAAGATGATATACACGAAATTGAGATAAGACACGATTTAAAATGGCAGCGTCGGGCAATAGAAAGGTTCCTTGCAGCAAAAAAGGAACTTTTTTCAAAATACGATATTGATTACATTTTTTTGGATACTAGTCCTGGAATCCGATATTGGTCAATAAACGCGATATTAGTGTCAGAGATTATGTTTCTTATGATGAAAGTTAATGAAATGGATGTTGTTGGCACAAAAAAAATGATAAAAGATATTTATGAATCATTAACAGAATTCGGCTCCAAATATTATATTATTCTGAACAAGGTATCTGGAGCCTCTCCTTTAAAGAAATTTCAAGAAAAACCAGATCAAGAAGCACTCTTTGAGTTTGATATCGAAACTAATATTGACACAAAAGTAATACAAACCATTCCTTGTTTTTGTGACATCCAGTTTGAAAAATCTGAGTTTCTTTACGCTATTAAAAATCCAAAGCATCTATTTTCTAATAAGGTATTGTGTCTTGCAAACAAAATTTGTGAATATGATCAATTTCAATGTGAAAAACCATGAATTCCATAGAGATTTTTCCGGGTTCCAAAAGATTGGTTAAGGGTAAGGTTCCATCTTCTTCATTGCTCTTAATTGGTCCTTCAGGTGTTGGAAAAACCATTTTTTGCAAGCAATTCATTTACAATGGTTTGATCGCCGGGGAAACATGTGTTTATGTAACCGCAAGTGAATCGCCAGAAGAACTTGAGAATTCAATGCGTAATTTTGGTTTTGACGTTGAACAGTATAAAAGAAATAAAATGTTTCGGGTTATTGATTGCTGTTCATGGAGATTGGGTCAACAGTCTTCGAGTTCTTATGCAGTTAGCAATCAATTTGACGTGTTAACCGATGTTTCAATAAATATTAAGAAAGCAACGCAAGATTTGACGAACATTCGTTTTGTGTTTGATTCTATTTCCGAGATTACTCCGATGTGTAATCAGGATGCTGTCTTAACTTTTTTACAGACACTAGCTGCTAAAATTCGACTACAATACTGGCAGAGCAATTTTTACTGTGGCTTCTGGTGCTCATTCTTCTAATTTTATGAATTTGTTACGTACGATGTTTGATGGAATTCTAGAGATGAAAATTGATGAATCTGGAAAAGAAATTAAGAGGCTTCTTAGACTTTTTTCACTTAAGGGGGCAACTCATAAGACATTTTGGACTCCTTTTGAGATTACAAGTAAAGGTATCGTATTAAAGGGTGAAACAGAAACCAGATGTACATTATGTTCAAAGGTAATCGACTGGGAACCTATAATTAAAACTATAGATGGAAAAAAATATCCTTTTGACACTTTAGAATGTTTCAATACGTACAAAAAATTCAAAAGTGTTTATGGTAACAATTTTGAGTAACTCAAGAAATATCGATTAATCTTCAAGGGTGAAAATAATTGAATATTGTTAAAACAGGAATTCCAGGCTTGGATGAGTTAGTGAGCGGTGGTTTCCCAGAAGGTAGAGTTATTTTGCTTATTGGAGGACCAGGAACTGGAAAGACTATTCTTGCTTCTCAATTTTTATATAATGGATTTAGTAAATTTGGGGAAAGTGGAATTTTTGTTAGTTTAGATGAAAGCAAAGATCATTTTTATGCTGAGATGCAGACTTTTGGATGGAATTTCAAGAAAGCAGAAGAAGAAGGTAAATTTGTTTTTGTAGATGCAACCAGAATGACTCGGTCTGCATTGTTAAGAGCTAAATTTGGTGGACAAATAAATAGTTTAAGAGATAAACAGTTGCCAATTGACCGATTAGTTGAACGGTTGGAGTCTGAGCTTCATCGAATCGGTGCGAAGAGGGTTGTTGTAGATACTCTTGCTTTACTTTTTCAGCGTTTTCCTGATCCCCTTGAACGAAGAATTTCTATTGTAGAGTCTGTTTGAATCTATGTCGGAATTAGGGATTACCGCTATTATGACCTCAGAGTTGGGTCATTTGAGTCTTAATCGAAAGGTTTCAGTTGAAGAGTATTTGGCACATGGGGTTATTTTAACACAAACTCTGTTTTCTAAAGGTGTAACCTCACGAACTTTGCAGGTTGAAAAAATGAGAGGAGTCAAGATCAATCCAAATAAGGTTCCTTACACTATAGATAGAAACGGCATCGAAGTGTATCCCGATGTAACACTGTTTGGAAACACATAAAATCCAAAAAGATTTTTTAGGTTTTTGTATGGAGGTGAAAAAGTATGACTGACCCTTTTGGATTAATTACCAATCATTGGTTAATCCTGATACAATAAGACAAGCAATTATTAATTTATTGAAGAATGTTGTTATTATTTTCATTTCGCTTGTATTACTTATGTTAGGAGTTATCGTAATTTGGATTTCAGGAATTAAAATTGAAGAATTTATTGGGTTACTGTTAATTATATTAGGGTTTATGCTATTATCGGGAAGTTACTATTTAGTTCGTATAAAAGCCTAGATTTACAATAAAACTAAAATTAATAGTTTTTATCTGACTAAACATTATCTCAATATTCCTTGAGTGAGGAAAAAACTATTTTGGTTTTCATATCCCTTCAAAGCATTAATCTTTGCTATAACGTGATATGTAGAAAAATCTATTTAGTCCGACTTTCAGTATTCTCCAATTAGTTCATGTATGATTCTCAAAAGCATAATTCAGTGCAGCATCAATGAGTGCTCGTTGTTTCGGTTCAAGACAGGTCTTTTCTGAGTTTACTCTTTTTTTAATTGCACTTATACGTATACCTTCTTTAGTATCTCGTGGACCAAGGTCGCCTTTTGGAGAGAAAGCTCTTCTGGTTGGAGAAGCCCAATGATGCATTGCGATTAATTCCCAATTGTTGTTAAAAACTGGTGCACCGGATGATCCTATTTCAGGTTTTGCATAATATTGTATAACTTCATTATTCCAAGCAATTATTTGATTCTGACAAACCGTTATCTGTTTAAAATTGTCATGTGGATGATGAATTATATTGGCCTTATCATATTTTACTGAATGATTCTTCTCAAATAGGGGGTAATAACCGAAATCTGATATTTTTCCTTCTCCAAAGACACGATTACCTAGAGTTACAATAGTGAAATCAAGATCATCCTCTGGACTTGACATGAAGAAATCATTTGGAGCAAATTCAAACCTTGTGACAGCTTTTGGTACATTATTGTATCCAATTCATAGTTAAACTCAACAAAACAATTCATGGCTTTATTCGAGTTTGAAATTACATGATTGTTTGTTATAAATAATCTATCAGATATCATAAAACCTGTTCCTATGTAAATCTTCATATTATCAATGATCCTTCCAACAGAAGATGCCGCGGCTAGGGCTAATTCCATAAAGCAAGAGTCGACAACTTCTGTTTTGCCATAAGAATTTCCATTAGCCCCTTGGTAATTTAGGTCATCTGCGGGTGCAGATTCCAGTTGTTCATCAATGAATAATGAGGGTTGTTATATTTTATTAATTTTTAGTGCTTTTTTTTGAATGTCAAAATTAAAATATTATTCCGGGGATAAAAAGTATTTAATTGACAATAATCCAATTCTTAGAAATTCTTTGGTTGATCATCATGGTGCATTAATCTAATTGGCTATAGTTGAGATCATTCAACTCAGGATTATCAATTCTATAAAGTTAGTAAACTTCCTGCGTCTGAAAGTATTACAAAACTATAATAATATTTTGGTAATATTCTAACATAATTATTGCTGAGGTTGAATAAATTGCCTAAAGATGAATTACTGACAGTTGAAGAAATGATTGAAGAGATGGAAAAAAGAAGTTGTAATATTCTCAAAAGATTTGCGAAATATTCCGTTTCTGGCGTTAATCATCCTCTGTTATTATCAATCTTGCGGGATGTCCAAGCTTATTGGAAAGATAACTTCAGACCTGCTTTAGCTTCATTTTCTTGTGAGGTTGTTGGTGGTCAGCAGAAAGATGCAGATGATGTGAGCCTTATGATCACTCTATTGGGGGCTGGTCTTGGAATTCATGATGATATTATAGATAAATCTTTAGACAAACACTTTAGAAGGACAATCCTAGGAATACATGGTATCGATAATGCATTGCTTGTTGGTGAACTTTATATAGTAAAAGCGTTGACTGCAGTTAGAGAAATTATCAAAAAAAATTTTAGTATTGATACTATTTTAAGTATTATAGATGAATTTGAAACTTTTTTTATCGAAGTTTGGGAGGGGGAATTTATGGAAACGCTATGCCGGCGAAATTTGAATATAGATTTAGAATATTATGAGAAAGTATTATGGATGTCAACAGCTGATACAGAAGCTTGTTCAAGATTTGGCGCTATTTTAGGTGGAGGTTCAAATTCAGAAATTCAAGCTCTGGCGGAGGTGGGTAGACGTCTAGGCTTCTTACACAGGTTGACAGATGACATAAAGGACTCCCTCAATTTGGAAGGAAATCTTTCTTATAGGTTAGAAAATGAAAGTATACCTCTTCCGATCCTTTTTGCTTCTAAATCTTCTAACGAAATCTATTCGCAAATCTTTGAAATTATTGAAAAACCATCAATTAATCAAAAAGATATATTATTATTATTCAAAGTCTGTTTGGAGAGTGAAGCTTTTAATTATGTGCGTTCTCTAGCCAAAAAACATCGTGCGAAGGTTTTAATTGCACTCAATTTGATAAAAAAGAGTGAAGCAAAACGTGCTTTATTATCGATGCTTGAGGTCATCTATTCTGTTATCGAAAATCTTTGCGAGTGTGCACGTTTATCTTCTACCAAATTGGATTAGGACTCTGTTTTGCATATACCGTTTCATAAGCTGCATCCACAATGTTCCACATATGATCCCGTAAGTCTTCTGAAACACCAGCATCATCACATGTTTGTTTAAATAATTCCTTGTTTTTTGTCATTACCGCAGTGTTTGTGTTTTCAAAATACTTGTCAGATACTAAGATACTTGCTTGCATAGCTCGTTCGTAGGCACCTACTCTTTCACGCATTTTCCATGCTGCTTTATCTTCTTTTTGTGATTTACTCAAAATGACACCCCCTTCAAATTTTTATTGTATATACACATTTATATTGAGTATACATTTAAAATTTATGGGGAGCCTTTTGGAACTCAGGTTCTTGAAAAATCAAATTAAGATTAAATCAAGAATGCTAATTGCGGTTACTATTTTAGTTGCTACTAGTCTTAGTTGGTCTTTTTTTATGTTGTTCGCTTATGAAAATATATTCACAACTATAATAGGGGAAGACCCTGTATATATTGGACAAGCAATATTCCTTGCTTTCGGTGCAATATCTGCAATAATTGGGAGTTTTATTAGTGAACGCGTTAATAGACGAAAATTTTTATGGTTCTGGATTATCTTAGGAGCGATATCTTCTTTATCTATTTTGGTATTTTCGGAAACAGACCTCATTTGGTTTTCCAGTTTATTCCTGTGGTATCTCCTTGGGATTGGGTTATCCATCGTTTACAGCTGGTTCTGAGGTGATTGCACAGTTGTTGAGGAAAGGGCACGAATCTCAGGATTAATAATATTTGTAACTTTTGTCATTGTAATGTGTTCTGTTGGTCTTGTAACCTCACTGAATTTGGGACTACTGGGAGTTGTTTTCGTAAGTGTTTTTCTTAAGACTCTCAACTGGTTTTGCATTAATTTTGGAGTCTTGTGAAAGAAAAAAGCAATAAAGTAGCTAGGCTGGATGTCCTAAAGGAAAAAAGTTTTTCCTCATATCTAATTCCTTGGCCTAAATGTTTAACATAGCTGTTGGTCTTACACCCTTCATTTTTTTAGGGCTTCCTGAAACTCCAAAATTTAGTGAAGCCTATTCAAATGGAAATTTGATGCATTATTTAGGTGCTGCTTTTGGAGCAATAATGGCTGGATTGATAGCCGACCGGATTGGACGCAAACAACCCATTATGTTTGGGATGGTATTATTGGCAATAAGCTTTGGTTTATTAGGATTAGCTACTTCTGCTGAGACCTTGTTCTTATATTTATCAGTTTCAGGATTTGCTTGGGGGTTCCTTATTGTTGTCTATTTAGCCTGTACCTGGAGACATATCAGTTATTGGTGCTAAAGAAAAATTCTACGCGCTGGGAATAGTTTTACCATTAATAATTTATGCAGGATTAGGAGCATTATCTATGTTGCTCAAAATTCCCGCCCCGGACTCCCTGTCATCAATTTTGGGTATAATTATTGTCTTATCTGTGATTCCAGTATATAATGCAAAAGAAACCTTACCTACAGAAAAAATACATGAAAGACAAATGAAAGAACATATTAATGAAATTGGGGAACTTGTTCGAAAATCCGAGAAAAAAGAAATAGTTTGCCATTTTAGGTTCTTTGTTCAGATAAGATATTAAAAATTCTGAAATTTTCGTATACTTTTTTCTAAACTAGATTATTTTCTTTATCATTTGATGTTATTTCTAATTCTCTCAAATGTTTCACTTGCTTTAATAATTTTTAAAGTTTGTTTTTCGATCTTCTAACATGATAGAATTTGTATTGAGGTTCTGCAAAAAAAATATGCGGAAACATTATAAAGATAATGGTTCAAGATATTTTTGGGGACTTTCTTATGATTGTTACGAGTTGTAAGCCTTACGGAATTGTTAAAGGAATGCTTAAGAAATGGAAAAAAACTGGTGTTATTGCTTGTAATTCGTGTGCTCGAGCTTGTGAAACTGGTGGTAAAGAAAAGATGGAGGAATTAGCTGAGAGACTTAAAATCTGATGGATATAATGTTGTGGATACTGCTTTGATTCCGATGGCGTGTAATCTTGATTTAGCTAAGAAACCTGAATCTATCTTCAGATGTTTTGGTGGTTTTGGCTTGTGATTCTGGAGTTTTTACATTTGCAACTATTTATCCTTCAAAAAAAGTTGTAGCTGCAAACAATACACTTGGAGTAGGAGCTCGAGATGGACAAGGTAACATATATTTAATGAGAAAATTTGAAGACTAAGTTTGATCAAATTTAAAATTATTATTTTTTTAGATATTTTTCTTTAATCTATTTTGTTACAAGAATCTATGCCGATTATAAGTAGATTCTTCTTTGTCTACTAAGTTTGTTTGCTTCGATAATCCAGTTTGAAATTTTTTCTATTGGTATTCCTGTTTTTTCTGCAATGTGTTTTGGGGATAATTTTGCTAATTCAGAAACAGTTTTTACACCTGCATTTTCGAGTTCTTTGGCTCTTTTGGGGCCTATTCCTTTTATTTCTGTTAACTTGGAAACTTTCTTAGATTCTTTAACTGAAACCGTTGAGGTTTTAAATTCATTGATTACATCTGAGGGTGCTATTAGAAATTCTTCGCAAGGATTTTTGTTATAATTAAGTATGAGTTTAGTTTTGATAACTATTTTTTCCCATTTTTTCTGCGCTATGGTGTATCTGAAATTGTGTTCATCAGGTTTCGTTAAACAACTGTAGCCCAGAGTGTTTTCATTGTTTTCTATTAGAGTCATTTGACTTTTACAGTTCTTTTCTGCGCAAGGTAATGTTTGTGCTACCAAGAGTCTATCACGTGTATTAATATTCACTAAACTGATAAAAAAATGTTGTGTATGCTAAAACCATTTTCGGTAAACATAATTATCTGTGTTTAGTTGGGAATTAAAACGTCGCTGAAAACATTCCATGAATATTTTACTTTACTTATTTTAAACGTCTCATGGTCAATATTGTATAATCCGTAACTCCATCCATCAATATGCAGTTCTTCAGCATCACTCCAATACCAAAGCTGATACACCTGCAAAATATTCGGATAACCTCCGATCCTTTCAATAGTATACTTGAAAATATCTCTACTCCAAGCAGGAAACTCATTTACATGAATAGGTTTTCCAAGTTCCTTAGAATAATACTCAAGGGTCTCTATTGTTTCCATTGTCCTTTCATTCGTTCCCGGAGAAACTCCATGCTGAGGAGGACGATTATAAGCCCACAAATTAACTCCAATATAATCAGAGTAGTGTCTCCAAAAGAACACCAAATCATCTTCAATAGAAATATTTTCTGGAAACCCCCAATAATCAGCCCAAAAAAGTCGAGGCATAGAAAACTCTATGCTAAAAGGAATGTTACTAACTGTTTTCCATGTCAAATACTCTCTTTGTATTATTGTATGTGCCATTTCTTTAGTCGCAAAATGGTTATACGGTTCATTAAAACCCACCATTAGAACCACATTTGAATATTGATTTAGTACTTCGCTCAAGTTTCCATACCAGTTTGTGTACCATGTTTGACTAAGAGTTTCAGTATCATCATACATCCAAAAAGGATGTTGATAATAGCCATATTTATCGACAAAAGAGTAGTCACATTGTATCACAATTTTGTAGTCAGTGAACTCTTTCATCCATTTTTCAAGCCTATATTTTGCATCCACAATGCCATCTGTATCATTATTGTCTACCCAAATACAAAGTTGAATTCCAGTAACAACCTCAAGTTCATCAAGCATCGACTTGACTAAGACCGGTTCCAATTCATCATTAATATGAGTGACAACATAAACGTCAACACCTTGCAAGTCTGCTTTGGCTGTTGCTTCCCTAAACTGACTAAGAACCACTGATGATGTCGTTCCAACTAATAGAAGAATCAAGAATAGAACAAATATCTTTTTCATCTAACCCTCACACATAGTATAGACTAGGACATATTAGGGCTTCTTAAATTTAAATCAAGAATTAAAATATTCGCCCGTCCTTGAATTTGAGTCAATCGGAAAAGACAATGATGGTTTTTATCAAGACAATTTTGTTTTGCTCAATATGTTGTCGTGAGTCATAAGATTTAAATGTTTATTGAAGCTGTTTATCTTATGGATGCCAAGGAGTTGAAAGGTAAAATTGAAGAAACTTCTTAAAAATAATAAAGCTCTAAGTCCAGTTGTCGCAGCTATTATACTAATTGCTGTAACAGTAGCAGTTTCCATTGCAGTAGCCGCATGGATGGGTTCACTAACCACTGATTCTATGGAAGTAAGCGAACTAACAATAATTGGTTTAGATTTTACTTTTGGTGATGCTTCTACAGGGGAGATTGCTGTACAGGTTACTAATCCAGGAACAAGCGATGTTACTGTCCACAGGATGAGAGTCAACGGTGAGGACGCAGGCACATGGTCAGCTGGTACTTCAACAACAGTTGAATCAGGAACAAGCGACACTTTTACGGTAACACAACTTGTAGAAGCAGGAAAAAAATATACTGTAACCATGTATATGAATGATGGAACAATGGTTGGTTCCTATGCAGCTACCGCATAAAATTAATGATACGGTGGAGCGGTCTTCGCCGAACATCATCCTGAATGAGCTTGAAGCTGCCGTCGTCATCAATTGGAATATTAGATTTAAACGCGATTAAGCGGAACCAACGTGTAAAGTTTTGTAACATAAAATATTCGAATTTCTTCAAAATATACCTAAATTTCGCGGATTTCGCATCGTAGTTTTTTGATTATTTCTTCTGCTTTTGTGGGGTTGACTTTTAGGGTGAATAGTTTTTTGGGGGTTCGAAGTTTTAGTTTTACTACTCGATCGAGTCGTTTTATATTGCAGTATTCTGCACGTTCTGCGATCTCTACGAATTTGTCGACATCAAAGATTTCTGCTGGCATCTTTTATCCTCGTAACTTCTTACAGATTGACTCGTCTATTTTATCTTTTGTGGTTCATTTTGGATTGAAACCCTTTATTTTTGTTAGCTTGTGAGTTAGTGAATACTTACAATCTCAATTAATAAGCCGTAAGACTTAATATATGATTCAAAGATTACTATTCCTTGTAACAATCAGTGTCATGTTTTAGGACACATATGTTTACTGTAAACATCCACCAAATTGAAGGGAGATAAATGCCAGTAGCTAAACAGAAGTTTGAAAGAGGAAAACTACACAGCAAAGTAGAATCAGAAATAGTAACCTTTTTAAAAGAACGAAAAGACGCAGCATTTACATCTCAAGAAATAATGGGAGGAATACATTACCACACTGACTTTAGCACACCAGAAATAAGCAAAATGTCAACCTTCGCCATAGCAGACTTTACCACCTTATTACATGATCTGGTTAGACAAAGAAGCATCATGATGAAAATAGTCAGAAACCGAATGTATTACACAGCAATGGACGCTCATATCGCCAAATGCCCAAAATGCACCAAACTTTTTGAACCAAAAAAAACATGGAAAATGGCAGGACGACCAGACAAAAACGGAAAACGATTTCAACTTCAAATAGGCTTTTATGAATGCCCAAACCATGGAAGTTTCAGAAAAGTTTTAGACAAAAGAAAAATCTAAAATAGATTCTTAAGAAATTTTTTCTTTTCTAAATACGTCTTATGGAATCTTTTCTTCTTGTTCTTCTTCGCAATAGCATAATCGCTGCTATTACTATTATTGCCACTATTATCGCTAAGACTATGATACCTCCAAACGTTGTCGATTCGTTAGCCACTGTTGTGGAAGATGCAAAGAAAACATTGTAGATTGGATCATGCTCTATAGCATACCCTCCATAGGTCGGATATGAAATTATGTAGAAGTAATCGGCATAGGTCATATCAAGCAGGTGATCTTTAGCTTGATTATATAGCGGCTCATCCATGTGCGCTAATGCTAGGGGAATATATTTCATCAAGAACGTGTGAGTTGCGAAGATTGAGTTTTTTGCGAAACCGTTTCTTTCGACAGTTCGAACCACACTATCATATGAATCAGTTATTCCTGAAGTAGAATTATGTAACAGATATGGTTTTTTTGAACCAAAATCAACACTTGACAGTAATTCTCCCTCCTCAGTGGAGGTTGTTATCGTATCATCGCTTACAATCGCCTCGGTTTCTGTAATATCCTGACCGTTAACGGCGCTTTCTGTTGTGTGATCAAGTGTTGCCGAAGCTTGGAAGAAAACCATGCTCATGCTAATGTTATTTTTTTCGAGGAACTGGTGTATTGTCTCGGTTGAGTATAATTCCTTGTTTGGTCGGTAGCATCCAGTAGAGTTATAATGGACAATTACTGGAAAAATCCAAACAAAATCATCAATAACCCACAGATCAGTCATTTCTCCAATAACATAATTGCTTACGATCTGCGCAGAGTGGTTGTTAGGATCAACAATTAAGTCATAAGTGAATGTTAATTCTTCATAAACTGTTATTGCCACGGGAACGCTCTTGTAAGTTGAATTGTCGGGATCGATTCTGATGTTCCACCAAATTGCTGTGAGATTAGTGTATGTCATTCCCCAACTCCATTTGTTATCTTCAGGATGCGTCAACGGAATAGTAGATGTTTTGCTGTTAAGTGCTGGAGCATCGTTCTGAAGTAATTCAGATAAGTCAAAACCCATACTAAAGGAGGCATATAATGTGTCATTTTTATCAGGTGATCCTGGGATGTTTTGGTTTTTACTATCGTTAAATGCCATGAGCATAATGTATGATGATGCTGTCACTGTGTCGCTTTTTTGGTTCTCTGATTTGTAATGCATCATAACTGTTTGAATCGGTAAAGTCACTGAGAGCTCCCCGTATCCCATCGTTATGTTCGATAGACCTGCATAGAGCATTTGCACTCCGGAATTGTTAACATAAGTCATGTAGATGTTTGCTTCAGCACCTCTTGGTGGTCTTGGTTTACCGTGGGTTACAGCGTACATGTCAACGTAATCTAGATAGTCAATTGTTTTGGACCAGCTTTCCTCTTCGAAATCTTCTGGAGCCAAAATTTCTGAAGCCAAAACTGACGAAAACATCGAAGTTAGCAACAGAATAGTTGCTATCAACGAAAGGATTGATTTACTTGTAGTACTTCGGGTCTGTTTTGTTATGCAAGAATTAACTGTTGTCATGTGTAAAACCTCAAAAACATTGATTGCTGCACCTAAATGTTTAGGCTTGAATGATATAAATGTTTCTTATATATTAATATACTAGACTATTTGTTGTTTAATTGCCTTTCGATAATTCTCTAACAGTGCAAAAAAACAATAATACGTGAACATTCCATAGTTCTGTTTAGACGCATTTAGCTCTTCTGTTTTACTTTTAAATTTTGCTTACCGCTATAGAAAGACGCGGGGGACCTCAAAAAAATTGAGGGACTGGATTATTATCTTATTGCTCTTGGGGTCTGCTTAGGTATACCCAGATCACAACAAAGCATGTTGTAATTAGAGCACCTGCAAGTCCTGATATGACCCATTCAGCAGAGAATATCAGAGGGAAGTTAGCTACTAGCCAAGGCCAAACTGTGTAAGAACCTACGTTAGCAAGTACTCCGCCTATGAAACCCAGCATTGCAAAGATACCCAATATTTTCATTCTATCTCCCATTCATTTCACCTTGCTTTTAACTGTTAATTCTTCGCGCTTTTGAGTCTAACTTACACAAAACTGTTTATTTTCATATCTAAGCCCTATCTCTCTTTCAATCTTAGATTTAAAGCCCAAAACAAAGTCAGAATGCACATATTATGTCTGGTATATATCTCAATGATCGTTGCATATTAACAACGTAATAATACGGTATAAACACACCTGCTTGCTTGAGGAATTAGAATGTCTGAAAAATTTGCAAAAAAATGGGGAGAAGGAGTCGACGACACACCTCTCAGTAGAAAAATTCAGGAAGCCGTTAGACCTCCTGGTCCTTTAAAACCACGACTTGATTTCGCAGTAAAAAGAATGGAGATGCAGATTCAACGGCTAGACAAAGCATCTGACCGTTTCTCTGATCGCGACAAATCAATATTCCAAAAAATTGTAAACGCCTACACAAAACATGACATGGCCCGAGCAAACGTCTTCGCCAACGAACTAGCTGAAATCCGAAAAATGGAAAAAATGATTATGCACTCAAGACTTGCCCTAGAACAGATAGTTCTTAGATTAAGCACAGTTTCAGAACTAGGCGATGTGGTCAGCACATTAGCTCCAGCAATAAGTGTTCTACGTAATGTTAAATCTGGAATGAGTTCAATATTCCCAGAAGCAGAACGCGAAATTGGCAGCATCGGAAACTTGCTCAGCGGAATTATCATGGATGCAGGTTACAACTCTGGCATGAACATTGACTTCCAAACAGCAGGTGACGACGCACAGAAAATACTGACCGAAGCAGCAACAGTTGCAGAACAGAAAGTCAAAGAGAAGTTCCCAGATCTACCTACCGGAATCCCATCATTTGGCGAATCCCTAAACGAGTAAAACGGAAAAAAACATAGCTGTTCATGCATATTAAGGAGGTGACACTGTGTCAAAACCCATTTCCAACCCCTTTCTTTTTGTTGGTAAACAAATAAAGGACGAATATGGAAGGCAAGTAGGTCGAGTTGCATCATTCAAAGTTACACCCACAGGTCGCATAGACGGCGTCTTTGTTGAGCACGGTGACGGAGAATTCCTTAGCTACCCCAGTGATCAAATTAAAATAGAAAACGGAAACTTAGTGATCTCACCCACACTCAAATTGAAAGCTAAGGCATTATGTAACGAAATTCCGTTGATCTGGAGAAAAGACCGCGCTCTAAACGAGCTTGTGGAAAAGAAGAAAATTCCACCTGAAATGTATGATGACCTTCACAACACATTCGAAGGGGCTCTAAATGATCTGAAAGAAAACGCAAAAGAACTCACAGACGACATAGATAACCAAGTTGATGACTGCAATAAACAGATTCATGAACTTCATTCAGCTTTGATAAACTTGGAAATAGAACGTGAAATCGGCAGATTAGACAGCGAGTCATATGATAGAGCTTTAGGTATAATCCAGTGGGGACTAAAGGGAGTAAACGCAGAAAAAAATGATTTGGTTACTCTAAAAACTAAATTATCCAACTTGCTTCTTGGCGAAAAAACTGCAGAACCAACTGAAGTACCTAAAACTACTCTTCCAGAACCAAACACTGAGATTCTTGAACCGCCTGCACCGATCGCATCTAACCTTCCAGAACCCCCAGTAATAATACATGTTCGGAACACCAGCAATCAAACATCTTAATTTTTTTTAAGCCTGTGAGGGAATCTCGATCAAAAACCCTTTCAACAATTCTCCTCCATTTGAGAAGATAGTAGTCGAGGCAGTACCAAAACTTAAGTCCCAACAATATAAATTAGCACAAGTCGTTATCAAACTTACGCGAAGAGATAAAATTCTTTTCAAGACTTGTGCAACAGCATTACAGGGAAAAAATAAAGAACGCGCAGCAATATTTGCCACTGAACTCGCTGAACTAAGAAAACTCACCAAAGTCATCTACCACACCCAGATACTTGTGGAACGAATAATCTTACGATTAGAAACCCTCAAAGAATTTAACGCAGCCTTTTCGGATCTCAAACCTGTTCTTAGGAACCTTCAATCTGTAACAGCTGGTCTACGTTCTTTTATGCCTCAAATGGCTTTTGAAATGGAAAGGGTTAACGAAAGCATATTCGAAGTCATGACCCTATCTAGGATAGATTCAACAAAACTTGAAGTGCCAATTGATATGAAAACCGAAGGTGGCCAAGAAGTCCTAGCAGAAGTCGCTGAATTTCTAGAAGAACAGATAACCGAAAAACTTCCAGAACCACCAATTTCTCTTCCAGTCATCGATACTCCTCAACCCCAAACACGGGTTCCACAAAAGAGGCAGATGGTTGCCCTCACAGCTTCAGGCCCAGAAATTCCTGAGCCTCCAACCCCCCAAAATTTTGTAACCTTCAAAGAAACCGAAATAAAACGTGTAGCTTTAACTGTTAATGAAGATCTAGAACTTTCAGTTTTAGACTATGCAAAACGACGTGCAGGAGATCTCGATATCGGTCAATGTGCGGTCGAATTACAGGTTGCATGTGGGGAAATTGAAAAGGCTTTGGAAAGTCTAGGCGTTAAAGGAAAAATTAAGATTGCGTCGTGATTAAAATGAGTGCCTCTGAAGAACTTGAACAAGCAGCAACGAAATATGCTTTGGAGGCTGTCCGCCTTGATAAACAAGGATCAAAAGGGATGGCCATTACAATGTATCAGAAGGGTATCTCTACTCTACTAAAGCTCGTTAGGTTGTATCCAAATTATGGTTTAAATTCAGTGTATATTCAACGAGCTCAAGCGTATCAAGAACGAATAAAAGCATTACAAGGGCAAGGTCCAATTCAGCCTATTCGATCACAATCGGAGAAATCTGTAGAAATGATGGATAATCAACAACCTCAAGAACAAACAGGAGCAACTGATGGAAAAGCAAGCTATGATGAGTTAGTGCTTCAGGAAAAACCCAACGTAAGCTGGGACCAAGTTGTAGGCATAGACTCTGGTAAAAAGGCCATTAAAGAGGCAATAGTTTACCCTGTTGAGCGACCTGACCTGTTTCCATTAGGTTGGCCTAGAGGAATACTATTGTTTGGTCCCCCAGGATGTGGAAAAACTCTGCTGGCTGCTGCTGTTGCAACAGAAATTGATGCAGCTTTTGTTTCAGTGGATGCAGCTTCAGTTATGTCAAAATGGCTAGGTGAGGCTGAACGAAATGTGGCAAAGCTGTTTAATCAGGCAAGAAACACCGCGAGTAATGGACGTCCTGCAATATTGTTTATTGACGAATTAGATTCGCTGATTGGTATGCACTCTAATGAGGTAGGCGGAGAAACCAGAGTCCGTAACCAATTTCTAAAAGAAATGGACGGAGTTATGGACAAGGGCAAAAAATTACATGTTTACGTTATTGGTGCAACCAACAAGCCTTGGGCTCTAGACTGGCCCTTTATACGCAGATTCCAAAAAAGGATTATGGTTCCCTTACCTGATTATGATGCTCGCTTGCATATGCTGAAACTTTACACAGAACACCTGAATTTGACACCCAAAATTGATCTAGACGAATTTGCTAGGCTAGCAGCTGGTTTCTCAGGAAGTGATATACGCGACATTTGTCAGTCAGCCCATCTGCGAGTTATCGGAGAACTTTTTGATTCTGGTAAAGCAAGTGACAAACACGCCAAGCCAAGACCGTTGTCCATGGATGACTTCAAAGGAATCTTAGCGGATAGAAAACCGAGCGTATCTCCACGGGTTATTTCAACATACAACGAATGGTCTGAAGCCTTCAAAGCTCTGTAGAACAAAAACGGAGGTTAAGTGAACTCATGAAAAGTGGTCATGGAAAGGTTCAGAGAGTTGTCAATCCAGTTGACAGCACTGTAAAATCTCCTTTCTCTCTTTCACAATGCTTGCTCTCTGAATCCCAGACTGCCACTTAAGAGTTTGCTAACCTCTTGACAACCGCTTAATGAAGATCGAAACCTTCTCTTCCCCTTTTATTTTTACACCTTTTAAACTTGAAACCATTGCAAGAACTGTATTTCTAAGGATATCTTGCACAAAATCACCCAACGGTAGTAATTCCTCGTTGACATGTATTGTGATTTTTTCTTCTCGTTGTCTTTTTCTTTCTACTAAAACCCCAACTTTTTGATTAACCAAATCAACAAGCTTTTCAGGTTCTTTTAGGACATCAATAAAAGGGATTTCAATTTCCAGTTTCATTATTTGGAGCTAAACCGATAAATGCTAAGATGTTTTTGTAGCCTTCAATTGCAGCTTTTACATCATTAACTGTTTTAACTGTGACAAGTTTAGGTATGCTTGAATCTTCTCCGACTAATCTTTTAAATCCTTCAAGAATAATAATGTCGGTTTCATCTGAAAATTCTGCAACAATCTGTTTTAAGCCAAATTTTGTTGTGTCAACCTTTTTAATTACTAGCTAACTCGTTTTGGCCTACACTTAAAACGGTATTTGCTCCTGCTCTTGCATGTTTCCATGTGTCTTTGCCTTTTGTGTCAATGGTGAATTCGGGGTCTGGAATATGTTTTGCTGATCCAATCTTGTATCCTTTTTCTGTTAATCCCTTAATCAACACTTCTACAGCTGTTGTTTTTCCGGAATTGCTGTTTCCAACAACGGCAACTATGACTTTACCAAACATCTGGTTAAACTCCTCTGGCTTTACTAAAAAACTTCGAAGATTTAAGTTGTACCCAAAATAGCAATTAAGGACACAAAGCCTCTAATCAAAACATAGATGAGATACTCATCCTAAAAACAAAGACTATCGAGATGAACAATTCATGAAGATTTTAGCCATAGACATAGGCGCTGGAACTGAAGATGTTCTACTTTATGATGACAAAAAAAGTAACATCGAAAACTGCATAAAAATGGTTCTACCATCGCCATGTCAAGTTTATGCACAAAAAGCAAGAAATGCAACTCAGCAAAACGTTGATCTTTTTGTTAAAGGAGATACCATAGGCGGTGGCCCATTTTCTTCTGCTTTAAAAAGACATATTGAAGCTGGACTTAAAGTCTACATGACCGAAAGAGCTGCATATACAATAAGAAACAATCTCGATCAGGTCAAAAAAATGGGAATCGAAGTTGTTTCCGATTCTGAACCTTGTAATTTTGACGGTAAAATATTGGTTCTCGAAGAAATAAACATCAATAAAATTGGTGGTTTGTTAAAGTTTTTTGGAGAACCTTTCTCGGACATTGATTATGTTGCGATTGCAGTTCAAGATCACGGAATTTTTCCAGAAAAAATGAGTAACAGACTCTTTCGTATCAACAAACTTAGGGAAATGTTGGAAAAAAATCCGAAGCCTGAAGCTTTTGCTTTCAAAGAAAACGAAATACCATCATACTTTCCAAGAATGAAGTCAGCTGTTGAAGCATCCAAACGGCAGTTACCCAATGCCCATGTTTTGGTTATGGACACTTCACCAGATGCAATACTTGGATGCTTAATGGATCCTGCAGTAAAGGATGCTGACCCGATTTTGGCTGTTAATGTAGGCAACGGACACACCATGGCAGCAATAATATCAAAAGGTAATGTCATTGGAGTTTTAGAGCATCACACTCGACTATTGACTCCGCAAAAGATCGAGGATATTCTAAAAGATTTTGCAGACGGAAAGCTCAGCAATAAAGAAATTTTCGAAGATAATGGCCATGGCATGTTCTTTCTTAAAAAGCCTCCCGGTTACTCTAACATCGAAAAAGTGGTTGTTACTGGACCAAACAGAAAAATCTTAGCCAAAACATGTCTGCAGGTTCATTTTGCGACTCCAGGAGGCGACGTGATGATGAGCGGCCCCATTGGGTTAGTTGAAGCGGTTAAAAGAAAAAACACTTTGGCTTAAGGTTTGAATCCGTTCAGGTTGTTAATCGCTAGTATTGCCTCTGTTATATCTGCAGTTGTTCCTGGACTTAGTTTATGCTTTGGGTCTCTAAGTTTGTTGTCAAGTTTATGAAGTAGTTGTCTTCCTATTTTAGTCGTTAATCCACCTTCTTCCAGGATTTCTTTTGCTTTTGTTGAAATTATTTCGGCTTCTGCTTGACCTGCTTTTCGGGAAATGAATGTGTCTGGTACTTCTGAAAGAATTTTCAGGAAAGTATGAACAGTTACAATGTTAACATCATTTGTTTCTTCAAACTGCTTAACTAAATAAGGATAACCCAAATCAAATGTGATTGGATAATTGTTCACCCATTCAGAAGCTATGGAATCGTAAGAAGACGCAATCTTGAAAATATCAAGAAGAGTAATTCCTTCTTTTAGAATCATTTTCTTTGACGCAGGGTCTGTTACATCTAATTTCGAAGATTTGTTCAGCCCTCCTGGTTTAACTGCTGCTATCGCATCATAAACGAAAACAGCATCATCTGGAGTTGTCGACTCAACAACCATCTTGATGTTCTGCCTAAGCTTAGAAAAAGAAAATCCGCTCCGCACCATACCTGCCCCAACTGCTATAGGTGCAAGCAATATTATTGCCCCCAACAGAGTATTACCGCCACTCTGACTCTGCAACATCCGATCAACAGCATCTTTTATAACATATCCAATACCCACCTCTGAAGCTACTATTTGCCCCTCTGAAAGCTTGATACCCTGTTCTGCAGCAATCCTCAAGGAAGGAGCTACAGCAACCGCTGATGCAAGATAATGCTCAAATGAAGTTCCCACAAAATTAGCTGTTCTATGAACATTTCCGGGTTTCGGATAGCCACTGACTTCATAGAGAATCGCCAATTCTAAACATCGGGAAATGTAATCAGCCTTTTCTGCAGGTGAACTATAATTCATTGTAGTCGACCCTAATTTTCATTTATCCACACTTGAAACATAACCATTTAATTACTTTATGTAAAAAATACGACTTTAAAACCATAAGAAAATTTTGAACTTTATTTGCTTCATTTATGAACTCAACTTTTTTATTGAATCAAGATTTACTTGATCCTAGCATTTTTCTTCTTCTGTCTTCTCCTGGTTTCACTGTGTCTTCAACAAGCTTGTATTGTCTCTCGTAAATGTGGCAGTTCTTACTATGAAAAATCATTTTTCCTGTTCTAATGTTCATGTTTCCTCTTCTATTTATCTCGGATACAAGAGCTTCATTAAATAACTGAATTCCAGCAATGTTTGCAGGCAATCCGGCATATGCATCCCAAGACCTGAAATAACAGGTTAAATGTAATTGATTGTCGGATATTTCGGTGTCAATCAAACTCAAGCAAGGCGGTTCATGCCTCCTATCCTTTTCAATTGATTTTTGAATATCCTGTGGTAACCGAATCACAAAAGTAACCTGCCGATCTCTTATCTCGTCCACATAACGTTTGACTGCTTCTTCCACTTGATCAACAGGTTCTCTCATCCGGCTTCCATATGTGTAAGTTTCATCCTCAATTGCCCCAGACCATAGGTATTTCAATGCATACCATTGAACATACTTCATGTCACAAGGAGCCATAAAATCAACCAAAGGACGATTCGCGGGATTGGTAATCTCAATGCTTACATTCAATTTTTTTGTTTCAGAAACCTCGGAACCGTATCCAACTTCAAAAATGTCTCCTTTGTACCATATTTCATTCAAAACTTTATACCAAGCATCTGGACAATCGAAAGCCTTAATCTTAGCATACTTCAACAGGAAACTCTCCAATTATTATTCTACTATCTACGGTCTAAATATAATTGCTTTTCACAGCAAAAAAAGGGAAATGTTTGAACTCAATTTATTTAGTCAGATTATTGTTCGAGGTAACGTTGCCGATAATTTTCGTAATCTGGAACTATTCTTTCATATTCTTTGTCCATTAGAGTTGATGAAATCATGAAGTCTGCAGTGGAACGGTTGCATGCCGCTGGAATATTCCACACTACAGCCATACGCAAAAGAGCCTTTACATCAGGGTCATGGGGTTGAGACTCTAGCGGGTCCCAGAAAAAGATCAGAAAATCAATTTCACCATTTGCAATCTTAGCTCCAACTTGCATATCGCCACCCAAAGGACCACTTTTAAGTTTAATTACTTCCAACCCTGCTTTTTCAATAATTTTTCCGGTGGTTCCTGTAGCATAAAGCTCATGGAGGCTCAGTAGATATTTATTGAATTTAACCCAATCAAGCAGGTCTTCTTTCTTATGGTCATGAGCTACCAAGGCAATTTTCTTTCGTTTTTTCATCAACACTTTTTCAACATTCATTATTCTTTCTCTCATAACAATAACCATTTGAATGTCAAAAAAAGGTTTTACTAAAAAGATTATAACTGTTCCTTTTTAGAAGACAAATTCTTGGGCTGATAATTACACCAAGGATCTTCTTCTAAATAGTCTCCACGCAACTCTTTAGGTTCATGTAGAGCGCCACAAAAGTCCATCTGTTCAGTAGTTACACCATATGCTCTTGCGCGGCATCCTCCGCACACATCATTGTATTCACAAACTCCGCATTTTCCCTTCAACTGGTCAAAGTCACGAAGAGACCTGAAAATCTCTGAATTGAACCAAATGTCCTTAAAAGATTTTTCACGAATATTCCCAAGTGAGATTGGCATGTACGGACATGGGGTAACTTCTCCCGAGGGGTAAATGCGACAATAATACAATCCAGCCATACAGCCTCGAACCCAACGTGACATATCAACGCCCTGTTCCTTGGCCACACGCATAAACTGGGGCGCACATGAGGGTTTCACATTTAATTTAGTTTTTGAAGTTTTGGCAAGTGTACTCTTGATCATTTCCTCGTACATTTCAGGCGTAATATCTTCCATGTCTGTTCCTCTTCCTGTTGGCACTAAAAAGAACAAATGAAAGTTATCAACACCCAAACTTTCAGCAAGCGCCATTATATCCTCTACTTCATCGTAATTTTGGCGTATTACCGTACAATTAACCTGAACCTCTATGCCTGCTTTCTTTAAAGCTTTAATAGCATTAATGGCACGATTCCAACAGCCTTTAACACCACGAAACTCGTCATGCCGTTTAGGATCGCTCGAATCCAAACTGATTGCAACAGTCCACATGCCAGCATCTTTTAGTTTTTGGGCAACCTCATCATCTATGATCATCCCATTACTGCCCATTCCCATCCTTAGACCGCGATCTGCACCGTATCTGATAATCTCATAGATGTCGTTTCTAAGTAATGGCTCGCCACCACTTAGAATCAATAATGGTCTACTAACTTCTGTAATCTGATGAATAAGCATCTTCGCTGCATCTGTGCTTAACTCTTCCGCCAGATTTGTTTCTTTAGCGTTTATGTAGCAGTGAGAGCACCTTAAATTACATTTTAATGTCACATTCCAAGAAATAACCAAAGGAACATATTGTTCAGTATTTGAAATCGTAGAATTGGGTGCAAGCCTGATTCGGAACTCACATTTTCCGTTTGATGCCATTCGTTGAGGTTGAGACACCTCTATAGGGAATGGAATAAATTTTTCAAACATGGATTGAGCATGTGCCTTGCAGAATTTCTTACAGAAAAGCTGGGATGTTTCACTTTTTTTTCCTCTTTCTTTTTCAATATATCTGTGGCTTCCATGGATTGGACAATTTAAGAATCGCATAAATCCTCCCAGATTCTTCATGTCCATGTTAAATTCTATGAAATGATCGCTGAGCATTAGTTTCTGTAATTTTTCTTTTGATATACCAACCTTAAGCGATACACTAAATGCTGAATTAACTGTTTTATCCCCAAACTTCTTCTTGACCAGTTCCATCGTTTCGGCAATCTTTTTTACACCTAATTCTTCTGCTAATTGATCAATAATCAAAAAGCCCTTTATCGTCTCGTATTCTTGTTTTAAACGCATCATAATAACATATTTAGCCCATTTCTGGAATAGGCTCTGGAGCATATTCTTAACTTTTGGATTTTTTTTGTTTAACAAATCTTCGACATTTTTTGTTTCTTCACTCAATTTCCGAAAGAGGCTGATCTTTTTTTCAACACCAAGAGCTGTTTTATTAGCCTCATTTAAAACTAAATCATCAAATACCATAATCCCTTCCATCAGCTCTTTAGTGTCGGAAACAAAATCGCTATAAAATATTAACAACTCATTTTCTACAGAGGGTGTATCAACTCCCAGTTCTTCAAGAACAACTCTGGATTCAGCAGACATTTTACTTATCATAGCCATATGATAGAGCAACGATCCTTCCATTCCCGCATCCCCGTTTCTACCTGGGGTCCCGTGGAAAACTTCATCAATCAGGTTTTTTCCTGTTTCATAGTCTCCTGAAGCTACAAATTCTGAGGCTTTATTCAGTTTGGTCTTTCTTTCCTTCAGCAGGAGTGCCCACTTATGGCAATGTAATCCATCAAATTTTGTTACCGATACCCTCTCCACTCACAACTTAAAGCCGTTAAGACACTAACTGGTTATAAATTCTCTGATTTTCAGAACAATTAAAACGAGCCTATCATAATTTTGGTATTAATATTAAAAAACAGTTTTATTTACAAACAAAACAATGAGTCACATAGAGGTATTGTTCAAAGTTGACTAATGACGATTTGAAATTAGCTGTCAATCTAGCAGGTGTGTCAAAAAACTTTGAAACCATTCAAGCAGTCAAAAACTTAGACCTGCAGATTGAAGCTGGAACAGTTTTTGGTTTTTTAGGTCCAAACGGCTCAGGCAAATCAACAACAATGAAAATGATTATGGGTCTGCTAAAGGCCGATTCTGGAAACTTAAATGTTTTCGGAATTGACGTTCTAAACAATCCTTGGGAAGTCAAGAAGATTGTGGGCTATGTTCCTGAAAGCCCAAGGCTATACGAGTTTCTAACTGGTCTTGAATATCTTGATTTCATAGCTGATGTTTATGGTTTAAACGTAACAACCAAAAAAACGATTATTAACGAATATTTATCAGCCTTTGAATTGGAGAATCGAGAAAATGAAATGATCAGTGGCTACTCTCATGGTATGAAACAAAAAATTGCAATCATCGCTGCTCTATTACATAAACCAAGATTATTGATTCTCGATGAACCATTAAGTGGATTAGATCCCAAATCTGCTAGAATTGTTAAAGATTTACTTCATAAGTTGGCTAATGAAGGAGTGACAACTCTTCTAAGCACTCATGTTTTGGAAATAGCCGATGCTGTTTGCGACAAAGTTGCAATCATGTATAAGGGAACAAAACTTGCGGAAGGTAAACCTGCGGAATTGCGTAAAGAATCCAAGATGCCAGATTCAACTCTTGAAGAAATCTTTCTAAAATTGACAGGAACAAACGACATCAAAGCAATTGTTGAAGCCCTCGGAAATTGAGGTAACTTTCTTTGAATTTTAAGCTCATATTGCACTTTGCCAAAATTTTAGCCCTTTCTTCTGTTAGAGCTCGAAGAGTGAAAGGCTCAGTTCCGACAGGATTTGCAAAATCACCAAAAGTAAATCTTATCATTGGAATAATTGGTTTTTTAATAGCAGCTTTTTTGGCTCTAAATTTTGCTAAAGTTATTCTCGAAGGCCTCAGCGTAAATATGTTCATGCTTCAGATTGCCATCTTTTTGCCATCTTTAATGACTTTAACAGCAATAATGTATGGTTTACTCTTTGAGTTTAGCCAATCATCTTCCGTAGGTTCTTCTGATATAATAAATTGGCTTCCAATAAGTGCGTTTGATTTTGTTTTAGCTTCGGTACTTTCAATGCTTTATTTTTTGGCTCCAATACTTGGGATAATTTTCGGTGCAACTCTCGGTTTGTCCTTATCCGCAAACATGTTAGATGTAGGTTTGTTAAGTCTAGCCGTTGGCACTTTAGGGTTGTTTTTAGGTGCATTTATTTTAGAAATTATTCGAGCAATAACAAACCGTGTGTCTACATCAGTCTACAAACGTACCGGCAGAACTGCCATAGGAATACGAATGGTGGTTTTCATCGTCATGTTTATTGTTTTCATGCTCATCTCTAATGTTAATTTTTTATTTTCAATTCTTGAACAGTTTATGGGTGGAATAAAATCAGCTTGGTTTATACCCTTACTTTGGCCATCTCTAACAATAATTACCTTTTTGGCAACAGAAACGATTCAAATACTAATTTATGCTTTACTTAGTATAGGATTCACATTATCCCTTCTTTGGATAAGCGTAAAACTTAGAGAAAAATATTGGGTTCCAGCTCCATTTGCTATAAACCTTGCATCCTCAAAACCCTATACTCCTAAACAAGGGGTGCTTGGAAGTTTAGGTTTTAATACTGCTGAAGCTGCTTTAATTAAAAAAGATTTTCGAAGCTTAACTCGACGAAAAGAAATGCTTGTTTGGATTGCTGTACCTTTGGGAATAAGTTTGATATCAATTATTTCGGGTCAATCTTCTTTACTGACAGCAGAAACAACATTCGACCGTTTAGCAATATTTTCAGGTCCATTAATTGGGGTATTTATGTTCGCTTTTTATCTTGCATTAACCGGAATCGGTCAGGAAGGAAACGCGTTCCTGAATTTGCTCATTTTACCATTGAAAGAGAAAGAAATAGTCAAAGCAAAACTTTCAATTCCGCTTGTTCCCTCGGTAAGTGCTATGATTGGCATCATGGCATTAATACAAATAATTGTGCAACCTAGTTTTGAAGTTCTAATCGCAATAGGCGTTGCATTATTTGCTGTGCTTTTTGAATCTTCTTTTGTTGGTTTAGCCTTTGGCAGTCGCTTTCCAGACTTTACTGAAGTTCCAAGAGCACGATTTATTGACCAAGAGGGAGTGTGGTTAGGGATACTCATGATTGGTGCGTGTGTTGGACTTACATTGTTGCCACTCTTTTTGATTTCTTTTTCAATGTTAGGATCTTTCCCAATCCTTTTATCTCCAGTTCTATCGGCAATTGCTGGGGTTTTGATTTGTTATGTAGGTTATAGCGCTATAATAAGTGGCTTACAGAAGCTCACAACCCAAGCGTGATTTTTTATGTCTCCAAGGTTTAATTTTTTCATGATTCTGTAACATGTATTAATTGTTTAAATTGTTTAATTTATTGACTGACTCACAAGTTGCAATTAAATAGTAAAAAAACATCTACAATTCTTTTTTAACGAAAAAATATGTTTTTTCCTCTGAATTTTTGTGGCTTAGGAGATTTCGAAAAGTAAATAAGTGGAAACTCTATCTGTAATCTCAAACTTGACTAGAGGTAGCTTAAAATTGGCTAAGAAAAGTTTAGTTGTTAAAGCAAAAGAACTAAAAACAGATGTTGCTTTTGTAAAGGATCTTGAAGTATCCATCGGCAAAATTGTCGATGACACTTGGGAAGAACCTATGGGCCCAACTCCTTTTCCACAAATGACTGATTTGAGAGATTGGGACTTTAAACTTCTGCAACGCTACAAACCCTTTTATTTGCCCTTCTGTGATGTCTGCTGTTTATGCACTTTCGGCAAGTGTGATTTGTCAGGAGACAAACGTGGGGCCTGTGGATTAAACATGGCTGCTCAACAGTCAAGGATTGTTCTCCTTGCCTGTTGTATAGGAGCAGCGACTCACATTGCACATGGTCGTCATTTAATTCATCATTTGATAGAAAAATATGGACGCAATATTCCCCTTGACCAAGGAGGCCTAAACATAGACGTAGAAGCTCCAGTCACCCGTCTAGTGTGTGGAATTAAGCCAGAAGTTCTCCAAGATTTGGAAGAGGCTCTGGATTGGTGTGAAGAACAAGTCACTAGCTGTCTTTCGGCAGCTCATACAGGACAAGAAGGAAGTAACCTGGATTTTGAGTCAAAAGCATTTCATGTTGGAATGGCAGACCAGGTTGGAATGGAAGTAGCTGATCTTGCTCAAATTTCTGTTCTTAACTTACCTAAGGCTGATCCTGAAGCGCCACTCGTACAGTTGGGCTTTGGAGTAGCAGATATAAAGAAACCAACAATTCTAGTAATTGGTCATAATGTTCCATCAAGCGTTGGAATAATTGATTATCTAAAAGAAAAGAATATGTTGGGTAAAGTAGAAGTTGTTGGAATCTGTTGTACAGCTCATGACCTTACCCGGTATGAACCATCCGCAAAAATTGTTGGTCCAATTTCTTGGCAACTAAGATACATCAGAAGCGGACTTGCTGATCTTATTGTTGTTGACGAACAATGTATCCGTGCAGACACTTTGGAGGAAGCCCAAAAAGTTAAAACACCAGTAATTGCATCTAGCCCAAAAAACTGTTTGGGTCTTGCAAATAGGACAAAAGACTCAGCCAAAGACCTTATAGACGATTTAGTTGAATCCAAAGTTCCTGGTGTATTAATATTAGATCCTGATAAAGCCGGAGAAGTTGCTGTTGAAGCTGTAATAGCAGTTGCACCAAAAAGGAATAGATTCAATATAATTCCTGATATTGAAGCAATCAAAGCAGCCGGTGAGGCATGTGGTGGTTGCAACGAATGTGTACGTGCATGTCCAAACCTTCAACCAATACCTGAAGCAATGAAAGCAGCAGGTTCAGGTGACCTTGAACCTTTAGGTGCTATCCTCGACGAATGTGTAGGGTGCGGTCGATGTGACAGTGCATGTCCTAAAGACTTCCCCCTCCACAGCTATATGGTAAGGGCTGGAGAAGAAAAATTGTCGGAAGAGAAGTTTATGATGCGCTCTGGACGCGGTGCAATTTCAGATGTTGAAATACGAAACGTTGGTGGTCCCATAGTTCTTGGTGAAATCCCAGGAGTCGTCGCAATTGTTGGATGTTCTAATTATCCCGAAGGTCCAGAAGCTGTCGCAGAAATCGCTGAAGAATTCGCCAAACGCAATTTCATCGTTGTTCTATCTGGATGTGCCGCAATGTCTGTTGCCACAGTAAAAGATGAGGAAGGAAAATCTGTATATGAGAGATATCCTGGTGGCTTTGAAGCTGGTGGTATACTAAATGTTGGTTCATGTGTCTCGAACTCGCACATTGCAGGTGCTGCAATTAAAATTGCGAGCATTTTTGCCAAACGGAACTTACGTGGTAATTACGAGGAAATCGCTGATTACATTCATAACCGAGTTGGGGCAGTTGGTCTCGCTTGGGGAGCTTATTCCCAAAAAGCTGCTGCTATAGCTGCAGGTTTTTGGAGACTTGGTGTCCCTGTAGTTGTTGGACCTCATGGATCCAAGTATCGACGTATGCTGTTGGGACGAGCAGATAACAAAGAAGATTGGTATGTCTATGATGCCCGAACAGGAGACAAAGTTTATGTCGGTCCAGCTCCCGAACACCTGTTTACAACAGCTGAATCAAAGGAAGAGGTTATGGTTATGTTGATGAAACTCTGTATGCGACCAAACGATACAACAAAAGGTCGCAGTATGAAATTGACTCACTACATTGATTTGCATAAACGCTACTTTGGTGTTATGCCCGAAGACATACACCTCTTTATCAGAAACAAGATGGACATACCTATCACAATGAAACCTGAAATCCTCAAGATCCTTGAAGAAAAGGATTGGAAAGAAACAAGAATTCCAGACCCAACTCTATTGGAAAGAATGGTTAGGAAGAGAGTGTGATACAAATGAGTGGAAAAGCAGAACCTTGGCAAACAGCAGAAATTGCAGGCCCCCAAAAGGCTAATGTAATCACGAAACCTGAAGTTGCTGCGGCAATGATAAAAAGGGCAAAACGTCCAATCCTTGTTGTCAGCTACTTATCCACAAAAACTAACAAAGACACTGGCAAAATGATAGACTATGCAATTCGTTTAAACAAAGCAACTGGAATCCCAATTGTCGCTACTGCTCATACAATAAAGGACTTTGTGAAACAAGGATTTAATCAAGCAACGCAAATGAACGCTATGGATATCGGCAACCGGCTAAAAGACCCAACATGGAATGGATTAGATGGAAAAGGTCCATATGATGTTGCTCTGTTTATGGGACTTCCATATTACATGGAATTTGTGATCTTGTCTGGACTAAAACATTTCTCTAAAAACCTTAAAACCATCAGCATGGATAGGTACTATAACCCCCACGCAAGTTGGTCTTTCCCTAATCTCAAAATTGAGGAATGGAATCAAAGTTTTGAAACAATAATAAATAATTTAGGAGGAAAATAAAAAATGTCAATGTTTGACGACATCCCTGTAGATGTTGGAGTAATCTACGAAGGAGAAAGAATCCGAAAAGAGGGAATGCAAATAGAACTAGGCGGACCAAAACAAGCAGCAAAATTCGAGCTAGTGCGCGCAAAAAAGATGGATGAAATTGAAGACGAAAAAGTAACAATCGTTGGCCCTGACCTTAAAGACTTACCCGAAGGTGGTAATGTTCCATTTGGAATCTACATAGAGGTAGCAGGCAAGGATATCGAAGAAGATCTTGAAGGTGTAACTGAACGTCGAATACACGAATATCTTAACTTTATAGAAGGAATAATGCACCTAAACCAACGCTACGATATTTGGATACGCGTAAGCAAAAAATCATTCCAGAAAGGACTGAACTCCTTTACTCATGTTGGAAAAGTATTGGCAAGACTCTACAAGAGCGAGTTACCATTCATTGAAAAGATTCAAATTACCTTCGTAACTGACCCAGCAAAAGTCCAAGAAATGTATGATCACGCTTTAGAAATTTATGAAGCTCGAGATGCAAAAGCTCGCGGAATGAAAGACGATGAAGTCGACACCTTCTATGGATGCACTTTGTGTCAATCATTCGCGCCAACCCATATGTGTATAATTACTCCTCAACGATATTCAAACTGTGGTTCAATCAGCTGGTTTGACGGTAGAGCCTCTGCCCAAGTCGACCCAAAAGGTCCAGTTTTTGCAATCAACAAGGGAGAATTGCTTGATGCCGAAAAAGGAGAATTCTCTGGAATCAACGAATCCATAAAACAAAAAACCTTAGGTTCAGTTGATAAAGTATGGATGTACACTGGTTTTGGTTATCCACACACTTCTTGTGGATGCTTTGAGGCTATGGCTTTCTATATTCCAGAAGTAGAAGGGTATGGCATCGTAGACCGAGGATACAAGGGAGTAACCGTAAACGGACTTCCATTCTCTACATTAGCTGACTCAGGAGCTGGAGGCAGACAAGTAGATGGTTTCCATGGAATAGCAATTGAATACATGCGATCACCCAAGTTCCTACAAGCGGATGGAGGATGGGACCGAGTAGTTTGGATGCCACAAAGCGTTAAAGACCGTGTTAAGGAATTCATGCCTCCTACGGCTGTTGAGAATGTTGCAACAGAAAACGAAGCAAAGACCGTTGATGAACTAAAGGCTTTCTTAAAACAAAAGAACCACCCTGTTATTCAGAGATGGAAAGAAGAAGTAGCTGAAGTTGAACCTCCAACTGAAGGAGAAGAAACAGAAGGAACAGCATTTCCAGTTTCTACTGCAACTGTTTCCACAGGTGGGTTCAAGATAATCTTCAAGAACGCCAAAATCCACGCTGAAAAAGTAATAATCAAACGCGAAAAACCAAAGAGGTGAAAATCCATGCCCGAAAGGGCAGACAAAAACTCTAATCTAAAACTTCCCCCAGAAATATTAGATTTGCTTACTGGTACGGACGAACTTGAACTCGAAGATGTGGATATGGAAGTAGATGAAATAGAATTCGTATATCAACCAGGAGTTATCCCCGCTTTACAAAGAATAGTTGCAGCAGCAAAAGGCAAACCCACATCATTATTACAAACACCTTTTACTCTTCCAATTCAGAAATATCCCGGACAAATTGCAGAAGTTACGCTTGGAGCAACAAAAAGCCAAGGTGGAAGCCGAGGAAAACCTGTTGTTATTGGTGGAGAAAAATCTCCAGCTTTCTATACTTTTGAAAATCCAACACCCAACATGCCCGTAATCTCTCTTGATGTTTTCGACCAGAAAGTTCCAATACCAAAAGCTGTGAAAACCAACTTCAACGATGCAATACAAGATCCTGTATCATGGGCAAAGTTTGCTGTTGATAAATTCGGAGCACAAATGATTACCCTCCATCTAGTTAGTATTGATCCACTAAACCCAAAACCTTCAACACCTGCAGAAGCGGCAAGAACTGTTGAAGATGTTCTTCAAGCTGTTGATGTACCCCTTGTGGTGGGTGGATGCGGTGACCCAGAGAAAGACTTAGCAGTTTTCGAAAAGGTAACTGCAGCAGCCGAAGGGGAACGACTTCTTATAAGCACAGTTACATTGGACATGGACATAGAAAAGTCAGCTAAACTAATCAAGAAGCATGGTCATGTCGCTTTAGCATTTTCTCCAATGGATCTAAACCAAGCAAGAGAACTTAACCGACGTCTTCTTGAATATCTACCCAAAGATCAAATAATAATGGACACCACAACCGCTGCGCTAGGGTATGGCCTTGATTACGCTTATACTATCATGGAACGTGCCCGGCTTGCAGGTTTGATGGGAGATCCAGAACTTCAACAACCAATGTCTTCAGGAACAACTAACGCTTGGGCTGCAAGGGAAGCATGGCAAAAAATGGATCCTCAATGGGGTGCAAGAGAACTTCGTGGACCCCTATGGGAAACTGTAACTGGTTTGACTCTATTGTTAGCAGGTGTTGATTTGTTTATGATGTTACATCCTGCAGCTGTTAGGACCCTCAGAAATACTATTAAACGGTTGACAGAAAAACGAGGCACCGCAGATGTTGCAAAGTTCGCAAATTGGGTGTCAGCAAAATACTGAGGTTGATTAGTTATGTCAGGAAAAGAAACTAAGGGTGGAATGAAACAACTTAGTCCAATCGACATTTACATGCTGCTTCCTAAAACAAATTGCAAAGAATGTGGAGAAGATAATTGTATGGCTTTTGCCACGAAAGTGGTAAATCGAGAAGTTAGCATTAGCCAATGTCTTCCTCTTTTAACAAAAGAACAGGAAAAGAATTACAACAAACTTAAAGAAATGCTCAAACCCGCTGTCAAAGAAGTCTGTGTTGGTGTTGGTGACAGGGCAGTTAATGTCGGCGGAAAACTGGTTATGTATCGTCATGAATTCACATACACTAATCCAACTGCGATTGCTATTGATGTTTCTGATGAAATGTCTGACGACGAAATAATAGCTAGAGTTAAAGCAACTCAAGATTTCACTTACACATATATTGGGAACAACTTACAGCTCCAGATGATTGCTGTTCGTTCAACTTCAAACGACGCTGAAAAATTCAAATCTACTGTTAAGAAAGTTGCAGAAAATACAAACTTACCCATAATTCTCTGCTCATTTGATTCAGCTATTCTCGAAAGCGGTTTGATGGCGATTCCGAAAGCTAGACCCCTAATCTATGCTGCAACAAAAGACAATTGGAAAGAGATGGCGGAGTTGGCATTGATGTATAAGTGTCCGTTAGCTGTATCTGCTCCAAACGATGTTTCTCTTCTCAGATCCTTGGCAAAAACGCTAAAAGAATATGGCGTTGAAGACCTTCTTTTAGATCCCGGAACATTTACTGGTGTAGGTTTAGGCGATACAATAAACAATTTCACAATGATTCGAAGAGCAGCGTGCAATATGGGTGACGAACTGCTAGGTTATCCAACTATTGGAACCCCTATAACAGCTTGGGCTGAAACCGCAAACTCTCCAACAGTAAACGTATGGAACGAAGCCTATGTCGCATCGATGCTTATAACACGATTTGCAGACGTCTTGATTATGCATGGAACAGAAGGATGGGCACTTCTTCCATTAACTTTCTTACGGCAAAACATTTACACTGACCCCAGAAAACCTGTTGCTGTCAAAGCTGGGTTAAGAATAATTGGAACCCCTGATGAAAACTCTCCAGTGCTAATGACATCTAACTTTGCATTAACATACTATACCGTAGAACAAGACATAGAATCCGCAGGAGCATCTGCATATCTACTAGTTGTTGATTCTGAAGGAACAGCCATAGACAGTGGAGTCGCAGGTAGAAAATTGACTGCCGAAACAGTTGCAGACGCTATAAAAGAAAGCAAAATAGAAGAAAAAGTGAAACACAAAAAACTCATAATACCTGGGAAAGCAGCTCGCATCAGTGGAGAAATAGAAGAACTCTCTAACTGGCAAGTCTTAGTTGGACCAAGAGACTCTTCAGGTATCCCTAAATTTTTGCAAGAAAAATGGAAGTAGCTTAATAGCTACTTTATTCTTTTTTATTTTTTCATCTAGATGATAATATTCCGTTTAACATTGTAAATCTTGAATAATTACTATACATAATGAGGCGTTATTTCCAGAACTATTTAAATAACTCCTCCAAAGTCATGTTTGATATAAGGCGGATTTAAAATGCCTAATCTTGAAGATTCCATTAGAATTGAAAACGTTGTGGCATCTGCAACGTTAAATCAGAATATTGACCTGAATGCGGTTGTAAAAGGCAATCCTCTGGTTGAATATCGACCAGAAAAATTTCCAGGATTAGTATTTAGGTTAAAAAAACCCAAAACAGCTATCCTCATTTTCAGCACCGGAAAAATGGTTTGTACAGGTGCTAAATCTGAAAAAGAATCAAGAAAAGCTGTAATGAAGGTCGTAAGAGAACTAAAGAAAAGCGGAATAATTATTGTTGGCAAACCAGAAATTAGAGTAGTTAATATTGTTGCGTCAGCAAATCTAATGGGACGAATAGAGCTTGAAGATTGCGCATACACTCTTAAGCGAACCATGTATGAACCAGAACAGTTTCCAGGCTTAATTTATAGAATGGAAGACCCAAAAGTTGTTATTCTTCTCTTTGCAAGCGGAAAACTAGTTTGCACAGGAGCAACAAAAGAAGAAGACGTTTATGACGCAGTAGCTAAACTACACAAAGAACTCGAAGAAAAAGACTTAATATACTATGAATAAAGTTACTGAAAAGCCGAGTATCCTATCATAACTCGGTTCTAACCTTTTTTCAATTTAAACCAATTCTGTCTACTTTTGTAGACATAGTTTTTTCATGCACCACAAATATAGATAAAAAAATGAAAAGAAAAAAGGAAAAAATAATATTATGATTCGCGAAAAATAGATGTTAGCTACTAAGCTTAATATCTACTTCTTCTCGGGGGCCTTCGTTTAGCATAACATTCTCGGCAGTATACAGGTCTGCTTGGATCAGGTTTGAAGGGAACTTGACATTTTTGTCCACATTCAGCGCAGACTGCATCTTCCATTTCTCGGGGTCTACCATATGACATTCGGCTTGCACCTCCTATTCGTTAAGAGAATTAGTATATTCAGAAGACTAATTCTGAAAGGAGTTACATAAAAGTTGCTTATAAAGTTGTGTGAAATATTTGAACTATTACGATAAATCCTAAATTACTCAAATAGAGTGTTTTACATGTTTTGAATTATTGTTATTTTCTTACCGAGATGCTGGTTCCACATTTTTTACATTTTAGCATCATATTGGCGACAGAGTTTAACCTATAAGGAGTCAAACGCCTACACTCTTCACATTTAGCAAACTGGAGTCTTCCACGATCTTTACTGTGAATAGTTTCAACTAAAGCTGTGAAAATATTATAATCCGATTGGTTTGTTGTTTCCATAACTTATCACCGCAATAAAATTTCAGGTTCAGCAAGGTCATCGATTTGTAACCGATTTGACATTTCTAAATAATTTTCTATGTAAAGGTTACCTTTTGCGGTTGTTTCATAAATCTTCTTTTTATTCTCTATACTGAATTTGAGGAAACCTTGTTTAGTTAAAAATGAAAGATATTCATTAAGTTGGCTGAAGCTCAAATTTACCATATACATAATCCTGGTTTTCAGCTGTTTTTCTTTCGCGGCTTCCATTATTTCTGCCATTAAATGTAGACGGTCCCTACGTTTCCAAAGAGTTTGCATAGCACAGTTTTCCAAAATAATTCCTCGCTATTTTTGTTCGATATTCTTGTTCTATACCTTCCATTACTAAAATAGTGTATTTCCCTTGGAAACATATTCTAATAAAAAGAATATAGTGCAAACTGAGAGATTGGTTTGCTCCCTAAGTATTCTAGAAACTATTCAGTTCTAGACTTAATAAAAACAGCCTAACTTGCTGCTAAAAAGAATCTAACGTGTTCTTAGATCTTCTAAAGGTAAAGAACTCTGCAGAGAGAAATTTTTTTAGACTACATACCTGTAAGCAACATATTTTCCTGCAGTTACACTGTTTCTAATAACCTTTACAATATCACCTGGATTGCCGCCTACAGCTATAACTGCCGGATCAGAAGCTCTAATCCGCGGCAATTGATAGGGTTGCATTTTGTATTCATCTAGTATCTTTTCTCTCTCATCATTTGTAAGAAGTTCATGCTTAGAAACAAAGTCATGATCAAAAATCTTGAAAGATGGAAAAATTTTTGGAATCAATTCTATTCCGCTTTGTCTTGCGCGAGATTTGGCGGTGTGGGTATATTTTCCGATCGTAGTTATGATTCCTTTCTTAACTTCAGCATCATCCATTGCTTTTTTTAGTTGTGTAACATATGCTACACCCACTGTTCCATCCGTGGTAACAGCCCAGATGATTATATTGTCTCCTTCTTTTGTTTTAACGTTTAAGCTAATGGCGTTCTTAATTTCTTCTTTTTTTGTTAATTTATAACCACGAAGTTTTATGAGAACCTTGGTCTTCTTCTCTACCAATGTTTCTACAGAACTCAATATTCATTCCTCACGCTAGACCAGTATTTAGAGGGAAAGCCGCCTGCAACCCCTTAAACTTTACGCTATTTAGTCCTTTATTCGAGCTCAGTTACAGTGATAATTGATACTGGACAGGAATCTTCTGCTTCTTTAACGTTGTCAAAATCGTCATCATCGAATGTTCCAGAAGATAAGTTGGAGTCAGTTTCTCCTCCTACCACCGTTGATTTTTCTTCATCGTCAGGTTCAAAATGTGAAGGATTAACACCATAACATGCTCCACAAGCAATACAACCTCCACGTTCAATCTCAATTTTGTATTTCACTTGAAATCACCAAATTTTGACTACTATCAATTCTTCCCTAGTCCAATTAAATTTTTTCTACATCCCTAACCAGTATATTCAGACATATTCAAATAAATCATACAGAATTGTTATATTATTCTTGAATCTCCTTAAGTGAAAATAGGACTTGGTGAACGAAAATATGGAAACGAGGGACATTATAGTAACCGGCATTTGTGGGGCATTGTATGCCGTAGTAGGATACTTAATCTACATTTTTCTTCCAATTACAGCTCCCGGAATTGGCATTGTTAGATTTTGGCCATCAGTTGTTATCCCTGCAACTTTCGCGGTTTTATTTGGACCAATGGTCGGTGGTTTGGGTGCAGCTATTGGCATCTTCATCAGTGATACTTTAATTCATAATGATCCTTTGCTAAGCTTAGCTGTTGGAGTCACCTCAAATTTCGTTGGATTCTATCTAATTGGCTTAATCTCCAGAAAAAATTTTGATTGGACAAAGACATTAATCATTTCAGGTCTAGTTATCAGCATTCTATCTATAATTGTAGGTTATGCGTTATCAATTTACAGTTCCGTTAACGCAACTATTTTGTTCATTAGTATCGTTATTGCAACTTACTTAGTTACAGTCTTAATTGGATTCAAATGGGCGGAATGGAGAAGCTACGGAATAGGTTCATTAGTTGGTTTAGGAGTCGGAAGCGCAATAATAGGTATAGGCGTTTGGATATATAGTCAAATTTTTGTGTTACCTGATGCCGTAGGAGGTGGCGTAAACTTACCCTTATGGACAACTGTAATCTGGTTTATATGGACCTTTGCAACAGAGATTCCATTCCTAATAACATTAGGTCCACCAATTTTAAAGACTTGCTACAAAGCCTTTCCATCTTTAGCTCCCAAAGCTAAACGTTAGAGGCTACACTAGTGCGCAAGGAAGCCAGAGCTTTTTGTCCTGCAGGGATTTCTAGTTTTTTTGAAATCTGCGACAGAACATCAGACCGAAGAATGATTGATGATCTTGAGCGGGTTGGTGCTCGAGGGGGTGGTTTTTCTCCAGACAAAGGAGTAACCACCGAGATTGTTTTGACAGAAGCTAAAGAAAAAAATGTTCAAGTGTTCATTAACGGCAAATCTTGTCCGGACGCTTATACAACAAAATCTGTTGCTGAAACCCTTTTAGAACATGTTTCCGAAGAATACAACGTTATTGTTAAACATCGGGTGGAGATTCCTATTGGAGCTGGGTTTGGTTCTAGTGCAGCTGGAGCGCTAGGAACTGCTTTGGCTCTCAGCAGAGCTTTGGGTCTTAATTTTACTTATAATCAGTTGGGTAAAATAGCTCATGTATCTGAGATCAAGTCCAGAACAGGATTAGGCACAGTTGGTCCATTACTTTTTGGAGGCTGTGGATTAACTATTGAACCAGGCGCTCCGGGTTATGCAATATTAGATCGAATTCCAGTTTCTCCAGATCACAGACTTGTTGTAGGTACCTTTAGACCGTACCCAACCAGGGAACTGCTTTCTTCTCAACAAAAAAGGGAAATAATTAACGAAAAGGGACAAAAAACTCTCAAGTGCATCTTAGATAATCCTTCACTAGAAAATTTTATGGCCGAATGTAAAAAATTTGCTTTGGAGACTGGATTTGCTACAGAACGGATACAAAAACTGATGGAATTATCTGAAAAAGCGGGTGCTATTGGAGCTGCACAGAATATGCTAGGCGAGGCTGTTCATGTTTTGACCACAGCAGACACTTTAAAAAGCGTTCATGAAGTCTTTAAAAAACTGTTACCTGAAGAAAAGATTATAATTGCTAACATTGATTTTCAAGGTGCCCGTTTGATTGAGTGATGAATTATCATGGACAAAATGTATGAGATTGTGGTAGTTGGAGGAACCTTTGATGTACTACATAGAGGTCACCAAAAGTTAATAGTGAAAGCCTTCGAAATTGGAAAATTTGTTCTTATTGGTCTCTGTTCTGACGCTTTTATAAAAAAAATGAAGAAACCTCACGGAATTGCAACCTACTCCCAACGTCTTGAGGAATTGAAAAAATATCTAAAAATAAATGGGCTTTCAGAAAAAGCAGAAATCACAGCCCTCGATGATGCATACGGAGTCACATTATCAGATAAACAGATTGATGCAATAGTTGTAAGTGAGGAAACTGAGCCCAGAGCACAAAAAATTAACGAAAAAAGGAATAATCTAGGGCTCTCCCCATTATCGATTGTAAAGGTGAAGATGGTTCTGTCTGAAGATCATTATCCTATCTCTTCTACCCGCATTTGGTTTGAAGAAATCGATAAAGATGGAAATCTTCTTTAGTTTTCTTCCGCAACCTATTAAACCTAAAAAAGAAACTGATAACCCGTTATTATTTGGGTTTGATTCAAGGATTATTTTAATGGAATATTGTGGTTATCTTTAATTCGGTGAACATCTCTCTTTTTGCTTTGCAAATGGGGCATGTATAGGGTGGATCTTCGCGATAGCATACATAACCACATTGTTTGCAGTACCATAGTTTCATTTTAGTTTGAGAAACTTTTTCAGGTTTCTCTTTTTTATCTGTAATTGAAGCCTTTGACGGTTCATTGGAGATTGTGTATGCTCTAGCTTGTTTCTCCGTGGGTCTTCGCTCTGGAATTGGTTGTATAACGGTTTTTCCCTTGTAAAGATCCTTGTTGACATATAATGCACAATAGCACTGGCCATATTCTTCTACGTCTGGATCCCTATAATCGCATGGGCAGATTATGTCTCTATCTAATTTAATGTTCCCTGAGGCTAATCTGCATGGACAAGATTGATATCCATAGCGTTCTTCGTTTTTTTTGAGCCCATCAAGAAGTTCCTTGAGAAGCGTTTGATCAGGGGTTAGGAAGTAGCCATGCGTCTTTGCGTCGTTCTCAGCATTTTTTTTAACGTTTTCAATTGTTGTCATATTTCCAATGCCTCTTTTAGCTTGTCTTGAGGTGCGCCAGTCAATAGTGTTTTGTTGTCAATAATTAATGTTGGGTATGCTAAAATCCCACCTCGGCTTTGTATTTCTTTAAAAATTTTTTGTTTGTCCTCCAAATTGCACAAGTCTACGTCAATGTATTCATATTCAACATTATTGTCTTTAAGAAATTGTTTGGCACGTTTGCACCAGCCACAAGTGCTTAGGGCATATACAAGAATTTTGTGTTTTTTATTTCTGCCCGGAACCTTAACTGTTTGCATCTTATCTCCACTTATTGTTACTATAACAGCCTGATTTAACACTAATTGAATTTTTACAATACTCAATCTATTATTAACTGCAGAGCCATTCAATTCTAAATCAAGATCATGTAGTCTGATGGTTTGCTTCCCAATAACAATCGAAAGTGATCATCTTTTCCTTGTTGTTGCACTCTTTCAACTTTTCCATTCGCAATCACTATTTCACCACTTTTAGCTTGTTCACAGAATCTTCCCCGAAATGACACGATCTCCTCAATTGGCTCAACTTTTATTCCTTGAATAATTTGCACGTTGCTCAATCCATAAGTGCATGGCGTAAAGAGCGTTTCACTGTCGTCAACAACTGTGGCTTTGATTTTTGCATTTCCTTCCGGCTTGTAGATGATGTCTCCATATTGTTCACTGATTTCGTTGAAGTCTTTAATGAAACGAATGAAAAAGTCTTTTCCCATAAATTTACCATGGGAAACCTTTCGAGAGTCGGTTCGAACAAAATTTTCGAATGATACATTGGTGTCTTTCGAACGAAAATCGAACAACTCTCTTAGTCCTTCTAAAGCATAAGCTTCAAAAGGGCTACTTTTATCCGTCAGCATTGCCTTCATTGTTTCCGCTACACTATAGCCAGATTTGGTGCCGTAAACTATTAGATCAATATCTGATGATTGTTGCTGAAGATTTATTAAAATTGAACCTGAAATTCCTAATTTGCTCCATTGAATCCCCGAGTTTTTTTGAAGAATCTCCATAAAATTTAAAGCAACTATTTCTGCCTCGTCAGGATTTACTTTGTTTCGCAGTTTCGTTAAGCCTTTGGCTGGTTGGTAATGCTTTTTTATATCCTTTTTTGGGACCTCGCAAAGTAGAGTGTTGAAGACAGGGTCATTTACTAGATATTGTGGGTATTCACGTTTTAGTAAGTCGTAGCGTTTTGAGAGTGCATAATATTTGCTGTATTGTTTTCCGTCTTTTATTCTGCTTCCATTTGCATCAGGAACATATCGGATAAACGCTATAACCCTGGTGGAAGGATGAACTAGCCCTTTAATATCAAAAAAGATGTTGTTGTTGGTTTCAAGCATATCGCCTTCCCTAAAAGCTATGGTCACTTTTTTCCCTCGTTTAATTATTGACTCACAATAATTTTATGTTGCTCTTGTGTCTCTTGAAAAATACTGTTATAAATTCTGCGCTTTTATGGGATTCTAAGATAATGTCTTGCAAGTAAATACTTTATTTTTTTATTTTGATTTACTTAGATGTGCAACTTTACTTTTAATTTTATCAAACTCGTGGGATGCTTGTTTGTAAGGTAAGTTGTAAGGATCAGTAATATTCCATACAGAAATTTTTTCGCCACATTCTGGCGACTGATCAAGGATAGCTTGCTCATGTTCTTTTTCCATTGCTACAATTAAATCAAAAAAGCAAAGATTTTTAGAAGCTAAACTGTCAGGGACATTTTTAAGAAAATCGCTGACACCTTCTTGCTCTGCATATCTTCTTGTCAAATCCACAACCTTATAGTAAGGGTAAGTTCCAGCAGAATCAACATAAAAATCTGGTCGAAATTTTTTCATCAAGGCCTCAGCCAATGGACTTCGGCATGCATTGCCGGTACAAACAAATAATACTTTCAAATAATTCACCCTTCAGGAGTTTAGAAGCATAATTATTTTCTACTTAATAAACAACAACTTTTCTTTGAAAAAAAACTTATACTCGGCAACAATATTATTGCTTCAGTATACTAAAAAGCAAGATTCAATCATACAAACAACTGAATAACATATTAACTCAATTTGCCCTAATATAGCTAGACCGGTGAATAAAATGAAAGTGGGTACACTAACGTGGGAATATCCCCCTAGAGTTGTGGGGGGAATCGCTCGTCATTGTGAAGGCCTAGCAAAAGCACTTGTAAACCAAAACCATGATGTTCACCTTTTTACACTTGACTTTCCGGGATCACCTGAGTATGAAGAAATAGATGGAGTCAAAATATATCGTACGTCAACAGAGTTGGGGCATCCAAACTTTCTTACCTGGGTTCTGATGTTTAACCACTTTCTATCAAAAAGAATGGCAGACATTACAAAAAAAGTTGACTTTGACGTAATGCATGTTCACGATTGGTTAGCTGCCTTCTCTGGCATATCTTTTAAGCATTATATAAAAAAACCCATGGTACTAACAGTACATAGTACCGAGGTGGGAAGAGCACAAGGTCTTCATAGCCCTGATTCTTTTTCTATTAACGGAGTTGAATGGTGGTCCACATACGAAGCCAATCGAGTTATAGTATGTAGCCATTCAATGAAAAACGAAATATGCAACCACTTTAACGTACCCAAAAAAAAGGTTGATGTAATTCCAAATGCAATAGATATCCCAAAGTATCAAACTTCAATCGACCGTGGGCTAGTTAGACAACGTTACGGAGTAGGTTGGGGTGAAAAGCTGGTTCTCTGTGTTGGTCGTCTAGTATCACAAAAGGGAATTGAATACTTTATTAGAGCAATACCCCTAATAGCCCGCCATTTTCCAGAAGCAAAATATATTATAGTCGGAGAAGGTTGGTCAAGAGATGGCCTAGAAGCTGAAGCACGTGCTAGTGGACATGGAAATAAAATTAGGTTTACCGGTTTTGCTTCTGATCAAGAGGTAATAAATCTCATGACTAGCGCAGACGTTTTGGTTGTTCCATCTATCTACGAACCCTTTGGAATTGTTGCATTAGAAGGCATGGCTACTGGTGTTCCAGTGGTAGCTAGTCAAGTAGACGGTTTAGCTGAAATAATTGAACATGACCGCACAGGAATTTTTGTTTTCCCTAAAAATCCAGAATCTATTGCATGGGGAATAGAACGGATATTGTCTGATTATGATCATGCCAAATGGATGACTGAAAATGCAAAAGAAAAACTCCACAAGGCTTATAGTTGGGAAGCAGTAGCTATGAAGACTGTCGAAGTTTATAGAAAGGTGATAGAATAAAAATGGGCGAGAATTATTCTTTTCGTTCGCAAGCCGATGAGCAGCCCAATCAATTACGTCTTCTGATAATGCTCCACAATATAGGGGCAACTGAATCTTCAAAAGCGTTATCTGTCAAGCAAATATCAGAGTGGACCCGCATGGAAACTACTGAATTAAAAACTCACCTTCAAAAATTAATAGAATTGGGTTATGCTCAACATTTACGTTCAGAGGAAACCGACAAATACCATCTTACAATCGATGGAATCCGAAAAGTACTAAGTTTGTACAGCTAACACAAAGAAGCTATCTTAATTTATTTTTCTCTTTTATTGCCGCTTTCTTTAATTCTTTCGCGGCGTCTTCAGGCGAAATCACATTAATGAACATCCCTGTGCTCTTCTCAAATCCTGCCCAAATAGACAATCTTGGATATACCTCTAAATGCCAATGATAATAGTCCTGGACATCTTCACTTAATGCAGTATGAAACCCATAATTGTATGGAGGATCATTAAGTATGGTCTTCAATCCTCCTAAAGAGACTCTCATTGTTTCAGCCAAATCCTCGATTTCAAAACCTGACATAGCCAGCATGTTTGACTTATGTTTTTTTGGTATAACCCAAAACTCTAATGGATTAATACTTGCCCAAGGAGCAAAAACCATAAAACTTCTGTTTTCCCAAATGAAACGAAGCCCTTTTTTTTCTTTTTCTAAAACATTGCAAAGTCTACATTCATGATTCTTGTCCCAAAAACTTTTACTCGATTCAATTTCTTCTTCTAAGATTGTTGGAATAAATGGGGTAGTTATAAGCTGAGTGTGAGCATGAGAAAGAGATGCTCCAGCCTTGGATCCATGATTTCTGAAAATTGAAATGTTTTTCACATAAGTTTTTTGGGAAAGATCCGTTAAACGATCTAGATATGCATTTATGAGGTGAACAAGTTGGGAAACCCGTGCTGCTCCCGGATGTTCGTTGTGACATGGTGATTCTATAAAAACTTCATGGTGACCCACAGCTCTGAATCCTGTTGAGTCATCTGGAATACTATAATCACTTTCCAAAGAAGGTGAAAAAGCAGGGTACAAATTTGGAACAACTCTTATCAACCAATCCTTGTAACGAAGACTATCTTGATCCCTTTCTTTTTTTATTGTCCCATCAAAAGGAAGATACACTAACACCGCTGGAGGAGTCATGTGCTCATTGTCTGGGCAAAGAGGACAGCCAGTATTTTTTTTGATAATATCATCATTAACAAAATCTGTAGGTCTTTTCTTACGGTCTTTAGCAATAACAACCCATCTGTTTAGCAAATAATCTTTCCGAACTTCATTATTTGCCATTTTTCTTCCAACTAAAGTACATCAGTAATTGTAGGTCTGGACTTTTTTGGATTTAGGAGTTCAGTATAACGTTGAATAGTGGATTTGGCAGCTGCATCCCAGCTAAACATATCCAAAACTCGTTTCCTTCCATTTCGTCCAAGTTTTAGCTTCTTCTCAGGATCTTCGAGGGAGCTTATAATTCCCCATGCGATGTCTGATGGATCATTTGGATTAATGTGAAAACCACAGTGATCGGGACCGCTTATGCTGACAATTTCTCTCATTCCACTGGTGCCAGCTGCTCCAACAACAACAGGCTTCTCCATACTCATAGCCTCTAGAGTGACGATTCCAAATGGTTCATAAAGACTTGGGAAAGCAGCAACATCACATGCAGCATAGTGAGCTATGCGTTCTTCTTCAGGTATGAATTCAAAACGGAATTTAACAACATCTTCGAGGTTAAGGTTTCGAACCAGCCCTTCTAAATAATCTCGCATATCTCCTAGACCAACAACTACTAGTTTTGCCTTGGGAATTTTTTGCAGGATCTGAGGCATTGCCCGGATAAGTTTATCTGCTCCCTTGATCCATACAAGCCGACCTACAAAAAGCACCATTATATCATCGTCTTTAAGTCCATATTTTCTTTTGATCTCTTTGATTCGTTCTTGACTTACTTGTTTAGGACTGTATTTTGTGGGATCTACGCCATTATAACAGACTCTGATTTTGTCTGCTGGAAATCCATCCTTTATTAGCTCATCCTGCATCGCATAAGAAACCGTTATAACCATATCTGCCATCTGGGCTCCCCTATCCTCAATGCTACTGACAACACCTGAACCGTTACCTAATGTTCTTCCTCTTTCGCTCGAGTGAACATGAAATGCTAATGGTATTCCCAACTCTCTTCGAATAGTGATACCTGCGATTATTGACAGCCAGTCATGGGCCACAACCAAATCAAATTTAAAATCTTCGTCTCGAACTAGTTCATTAATAAGTTTTGCAGCACTTAGATAATTGTACATCAAAATCTTTGAGAAAAATTTTATTCCTCTTCCCCACTTTTTAACGTCTTCCGCAACCACATCAGGGAGAGAATCAGAAACATCAATGTGTACAGGTCGATGAATTTCTATTCCACGTAGAAGTTCTCTCGTGGGTAGACTCCCTTTATCATCATTCATAGTGAAAACAGTTACATCATGACCAAGCAAAACAAATTTCCTTGTTATTTCTGCAGCGTAAGTCCCTAGACCACCCACAATCTTAGGTGGATATTCGTAAACCATTACAGCAATTTTCGTTTATTTTCACCCGTTTTCGTTTACTTTTTGAAGTGGAGATTTCTGGATGGCTTCTTCTGTTTTGTAAATGGCGTTATTTAACGGTTACTTTCTTTTCCTAAAGAATGTCAATCCATCTTTTCGCAAATTCACTCAAAGACTTTGATTGTTATTTGTTAATTTCTATTACATGCAAAAGGTCGGTACTCTAACTATATGACCTAAGACAAAAAATTTACCTAATAAAATTATATGAAAAAAGGTAGATACGCCTATGTGGCATATCTGTTTGTTCGTTTTTAGCAATATTGTGGATTTCTTGCTTCCAATTCTTCTATGTTTGTTTTAGTTAGAGTTTTTATTCTATTGAGGTCCGGAATTTCTCCATAACCAACTAGCGTTATTGCAGTTCCCTCGCCACCACTTCTTGCAGTTCTTCCAATTCTATGGAAATAAACTGGGGCTTCCATTGGTACATCATAATTAATTATGTGAGTTATCCCTTGTATGTCTAAACCTCTTGCAGCAACATCGGTTGCAATAAGCAGATCAAATTTTCCATTTCTAAAAGCACCAGTAACTCGTTCTCTTTGTGCCTGAGTGAAACCAGCATGCATCGATTCTGCAGAGTATTTATTTGCTCGTAGTTTATTTGCTAACCAATCTGTACTTCTGCGGGTATTGCAGAAAATGATTGCTTTTTCCACATTGTGGGATCGCATCATCCGAAGCAAATATTCAAGTTTGTTTCTTGGATTAACTACCATGTAATACTGGTTTAGTTGTTCAAGAGCGATTTCGTCTTTACTTACCAATATTTTTTCTGGGCTTTTCATGTACCTATGGCATATGTTCATAACAGATTTATCAATTGTAGCAGAGAAGAGGCTTATCTGCCTGTCTTCTGGAACTTTTGTTAGAATATAGTTTATGTCATCTATGAATCCCATATCCAACATTCTGTCAGCTTCATCAAGAACAACAACCTTTGCTGATGAAAGATTTAATGTTCCTCTTTTCAGATGGTCAATCACTCTACCAGGAGTACCAACAACAATATGTACTCCTCTTTCTAGTGCACGAATCTGTTTTCCAATTGATTCTCCACCATATACTGGCAGAACTTTTATCTTTGTGTATCTGCTGAATCGGCTTATTCGCTCTGCTACTTGTATTGCAAGTTCGCGAGTTGGCGCAAGCACTAAGCCTTGCACTCTTTTGTTTTTCGGGTCTATACGTTCAACCATTGGTATTCCAAAGGCTGCGGTTTTTCCCGTTCCTGTTTGTGCTTGCCCAATAACATCTTTTCCTTCAAGTAGTGGGATTATCGCTTGAGCTTGTATTGGAAAAAGTTCAGTAAATCCAAGCTCCTCTATTCCCTTTTTGACTTCTAATGTTAATGGTAAGTCTTCAAAGTTTTCTATTTTCATTTGTTTATTTCTCCTGTCACAAAATGTTTGCACGCAGTCATCAAAAGTCTTCAAAAGGTTCAAGTGTCTTCTAAAGCTTCTCGAGTAAGCATGAATCTATGTGACGATACAACTCAACAAGCATCGCATATATAAAAACGTTTACTTAATCTAGACTTTCTCGTTTATGACAAAATTGAGAGTACAAAAAATAAATTATGTAACCTTAAAGTGATTTTAGAGCAATAAACTTCAAAATAAAAAATGAGAAGATTTTATGCTGCACCTCAAAGTGAGATTTTAAAAACGGGTACTCTTAAATCCCTTAGCAATCTATGTTAATTCATTGGAGGGTGATTTTTTGCAGTTTGTTTGGGAGAAACCTGTTTTAACATTTTACAGAGAAAGGTTTGGAAATCCTGAAAAAGAGGCCTTTGTTGCAGTGAAGGCAAGGAAATTTGTTGTCTCTAGCAACGAAGTAGACACCAACTTTAGTTGTGCATTAGACGATTTCTTTCCAATTATGGGGCAACTGGACTATATTTTATCCAAAGAAGGAAAAACTGACAGCTATGTTCTCTGCTGGTTCGATGATAAAGTTAATGATTTCGGAAAGGCATTTAGACGACTAACTGGCGTCACTTTTCAGGAAAGTATAAAATGTACAACAGATGAAAAAGGTAAAATAACATGTAACGCCTTATTCAAAGCAAAGCATGGAAAGCTAGAGTAGCAGCCACATTTTATAGGTTTTTACATAACTTGTCTGTTGTATAACCTAGTTCCATGAATTCATTTAACTTTCTGGAAAAAAATTTTTCATCTAGAATTTTTCCTTCAGGATTGTTTAATCCTTTGCAACACGGAATAAATTTTATAGCCATCTTATTTTGGTCTAAACTTTCTATCGTAAATGGATAGATCCTGCAAAGCACAGGTCTAACCTCGTATATGCTACAATTAATACATTCCATGTTACTGTTTTGTGTTAAGAAAACACAAGATCCATCTTCCCTAGTTTTTAAAGCGCCAACTGCACGAGTTAAATTAAATCCGGTTTTTTTTGATGGTTCAAGAAAATCTTTTCTTGAGTAACCTGTAGCCTCTATTTTTTTTACATCATGTTCTAAGAGCTCTGGTCCTCCAAGCTTGCAGCATAAGGCTGCGCAGCGTTTGCACTTGAACCTAAATTGTTTTTGAGTAACTAACAGATTAGATGCTTTTTTGGTTTTTTTGTTTAGTGTGAATATCGCTAAAATATCATTCATTTTTGTTAGACATCCAATCTAGAGCGATTCCATCCAAGTTGGATATATTTATAACTGTTATGGGTCGAAAAACAAAAACAAATAATTATGAAGAAGTATTTTAGGTATTGACATTAGCCTTGAGGTGAATGATTCTGGTTCGAAGAAGAGGATTAGAGGCGCAACGTATGGTAATGTCGATTGCTACTCTCATTCGGAATACCACATGGAAGTGCGGAAAGATTGAGAGACTTGTTGTGGATTATCTAAGACATCGCCTTCAAAGATTTGGATCTCCGCAGATTCCAGTAATAGAAATGATGCACCACTTTGAGTTGAACGGGAAACAGAAAAGTGAGTTTCTTGAAGCGATACGCCGGCTCGAAAAACGCAATATAATTAAAATCTCTTGGATCTAATTAATACCAATAACCTTTGGTTAATTTATCTGTCTACAACTGCTTAAAAATGAGTTATATTCTCGAGTTTGTGGGGTATGATCAGGAGAGCGCATCTCAGAAAATCTACTAATTCGAGCACATTTGGAATTATTATTTCTGTATGTATGCGTAAGTATTTTTGAGATTATGAATTCAAAAGATTTATATTAAATATCACGATACAATAAATGGATAGTTTATAGACTAAGTTGGGCTATTCTATGGAGTTACTTGGATTAGTTCTTATTCTTCTTAACATTGGAGCAATCGCAACTCCAATTGCAGGAGTCGTGTTGTTGAATTCCAACGATTTGTCACAGATAATTATTCCATCAGAAGTTGAAGAAATTCTTTCAAACACAATTGGTACCGAAGAATCTATTGAACTTCCTCAGTATGTCAGTTCATCTTACGATCAATCTTCTAGAACAGCTCAGGTTATTTTTAGTTTTACTAATCCTTTCGAGTTTGATTTGACATTAAATACAGTTTCTGCAAACATAGTCTGTTTAGATCATAATGTTGCTTTGGGAAATGCCGACTTAGATGATCCAGTTTTAATAGAACAAGAAGAGACTCAGGAGATTATTGTAAATTTTATCTGGACAATAGCTGCTGAAACTCATTTTCTTAGTCAACATGTTGATGAGTCAGCAGTTGATGTAAAACTTGTTGACATTGAATTAGATGTAAGTGGAATCATTGTTGAAGTTCCTGAAGAAATACTTGTTTCATTGCCGATTATTTCGTAGAATGAGGGATAAGTATGGATTTGAAAATTAATTGGTTTGGTTTTGCTGGTAGCATCTCGCTTTTTGCTTTAGTAATTGTTTCTTTGTTTGTTCCATGGTGGCAATTAAGTGTTGGAGATGATCTGGTGGTAGCTAATGCTTCTCCTTTAAATACTAATTTTAGTTTTATTGGTGATTCTTTAACAATTCCTCTGATTATGGCACTAAATATTGCTAGTGTAATTTCTCTTTCTGCAGCTGGAATAGTGATGTTTATTTATTCTGTTAAGCCTCTAAAGCCTTATTCCACAAAGTTATTGGGATTTGCTTACAAAAAGCCGTTATATTCCGTTGTATTGTTTGTAGCTGGTCTTGTTATTGTGACAATTATTGCGAGATCTCTATTTGGGTTTGATGTTCCTTTATTTGGCTCACAATTATCTACTTTACCATCAGATATGACTCAAGGAGTAACAATAAGTGTTTTTATGACTGCAGGTTTTCAATGGCCGTTTGTTTTTGCAATAGTTGGAGTTGGACTTTGTATTGCTGCAAAAATTTATCACAAAAAAATTGTTCCAACCAATCATGTGCGTTTGGCAACTAGAACTCCAGGAATTATCCATTCTGTTTCATCTAGTGTTGTCTTAAAAGAACCCTAAAAAAATAGAAGAACTTAAGCATATTGGCAATTGTTTTAGGATCTAGTTATCTAATTTTAAGTGTCGAATCTCTTATTTGTCGGGGATGGTGTATTATTGTTGGGGGATGATGTGGCCGTCCCAGACCGACCTAAACAGGTATGAAGACTAAAAGGCTGACAGACCCCTCATTAAAAAAAATTTATTGCCTTATTACATTAGAGTTTATTGATGCAGCTTTTTCTATATTTCTAGCGACTGAAAAAAACACCGAACATTCATATTTCAATACTAGTTATTTTCATTCATGGATGCAATAACCTTCGCCATAACAGTAATTATTCTAACTACTTCAGGCGCTTTAGCTCCAGGACCTCTATTCTTTGTTACGATTTCTCACGGCATAAAATCTGGAACCAAAAGCGGGATAATATTTTCTATAACCCATAGCTTGATTGAATTTAGCCTTGTTTTTCTTCTGGCGGTAGGTCTCCTAAGTATTGCATATCAACCCACTATCAAACTAGTGGTGGGACTTGCTGGAGGAGCTGTTCTCGTTGTTTTCGGCGTCTTGCAGGTACGCAGTTCTTATTTAATAAAAACTAATAAAACAGAATCTGAAAGAGGAACTATTGGAAAACTATTTCTAATTGGTTTGGCGTTGACAGGTTTGAATCCTTACTTTGTAATCTGGTGGCTTTCAATCGGAGCAAATCTGATTCTTCTTTCTTTGGAATTTGCTGGCTTATGGGGTGTATTATTCATGTATGTATGTCACGTTTGGGTAGACTATGTTTGGCTTATCCTGCTTTCAACATTAGCAAAGAAAGGTAATAGAATATTGAATCACAGATGTTACCGATTATTGATAGCTATTTTTGGTGTAATTCTAATTTTCTTCGGATTTTCTTTCATCATCGATTCTTTCACCTTTTGAAATCGATTTGAAAACAGAACCAAATGCTTATCTTTTTTCTATTGTTACACTCCCATTTTCAAAAATAAATTGTTACTAAGAACTATTGAAGTTTTTGTTCAAATGTCTAATTGTATGTTCCATCGATTTTGGTACCACAGGATGGACATTCTGACTTGATTTTTTCTTTGATGGTGTAACCAAATCTTTGAATGAGTGTTTCTCCACAGTTATAGCAGTATGTGTTTTCTCCTGTTTCTCCAGGAACATTTCCTTCATAGACGTATCTTAATCCCGTTTCCAGTCCGATCTTCCTGGCTTGTCGTAGGGTTTCAACAGAAGTGCGTGGCAAATGTGGAAGTTTGTACATGGGATGGAACTGGGTAATGTGCCAGGGAATTTCTTTTCCTACATCTTTGATGAACTTTGCAATCATATGCAGCTCTTCTTCGGAGTCGTTTAGTGTGGGTATTATTAGAGTAGTTATCTCTATCCAAATTCCCAGAGTCTTAAATAATCTAATTGCTTCTAGCACGGGTTCTAGACTTGCACCACAATTATTTCGGTAGAATGCATCGCTAAAACTTTTAAGATCAACGTTTGCAGCGTCCAAGTATGGACCAATTTCCTTTAATGCTTCTGGTGAAATATAGCCGTTTGTCACGAAAACGTTCTTAAGTCCTTCTTTTTTGGCTAATTTAGCTATCGTCGTATGCGTACTCAAAAAAAATTGTTGGTTCGCTGTAAGTGTAAGCTATACTTTTACAGTTATTTTGTTTCGCTGCTGCGACAATTTCTTCTGAGGTTGTTTTTTGTCCAATGATAATTTTTCGTTCTTTAGGTAGCTGAGAGATGTCAAAGTTTTGGCAATTATCGCATCTGAAGTTGCATCCCACTGTAGCTACTGAATATGACATCGAACCGGGAAGAAATTGAAAAAGCGGCTTTTTTTCTATAGGATCAACAGATCTGGCAATGACTTTACTGTAAACTAGACTATACAGTTTTCCTCCCCTGTTTTCTCTGACACCACATATTCCCCTTTTAGAATCTGCAATTTTACGGCAGCGGTGAGCACACAAATTACAGTTTACCATTTTATTGTTTAGTTTTTCATAAAACATTGCTTCCTTCAACATAGAAGCCTCTCAGTTAATATAATAAAGAAAATTATACACTTAAACTTTCAAAAATTAATTAATTAGACTCAGAAGCTTAGGGATTTAGAGAGTAACTAATATAGGCTAAGAAAAAGAAACTGTATTCTATTAAGGTGGTTTTTTGGGTAAATATAGAATTGAAATTGATCATAATACCTGCCAAGGGTTCGGGGCATGTGTTGAATTATGTTCTAACTTTAAACTTTCAGATGAGACCGGCAAATCTCACATTGATGGCGCAAAAAAAGTTTCCCAAGGAGAAGTCAAAGAATTAGACAAATTAGAATGCCACAAAAAAGCTGCTGAAGCTTGCCCCTTTAATGCTATCCATATTATTAATTTGGAAACAAACGAAAAACTGGTCTAACTTCAGGTGAAACTTTGATAGTTAATAAGATTTCAGTGTTGGTTGGCGGAGAGGCAGGTGCAGGAATAAGTCGCTCAGGATTTCTTTTCGCAAAAGCATGCCTAAGGGGAGGATTAAGTATATTCGGCGCCAACGATTATCAGTCCCTCATAAGGGGAGGACACAATTTCTATACTGTCACGGTTTGCGATGAATCAGTCTACTCGCATACCAATAATATTGACCTACTTATAGCGCTAAACAAGGAAACAATTGTCATACACAAAGATGAACTTGTGTCTGGTGCTGGAATAATTTACGATGGGGACCAAATCACAATAACTAAAGAAGAACTAGGAAGAGACGACTTACAACTCTACAACGTTCCTCTCCGAAAGATAGTCAAAGATCTTGAAGGCCCTTCAATTATGGAGAACACCGTCGCACTAGGAGCAGCAATTGCCCTCCTGGAATACGATCTAGAACTCATGAATAGCGTTCTAAAGGATACATTCAATCCAAAGATCACTAAACAAAACATAGAAGCAACAAAAAAAGGATACGACTACATAAAAAACCATTATGACGTAACCACATTAAGATATAAACTAAAAGAGACAGATGCAGCTGGAAAAAATAGGATTTTCCTAACCGGAAACGAGGCAATAGGATTAGGAGCATTAAATGCAGGCTGTAAATTTTACGCAGCATATCCAATGACCCCCGCTACATCTATTCTCCATTTTCTTGCCCCCCTTGATCGAGAATTTAACATGATAGTAATCCAATCAGAAAGCGAGATAGCTGCAATAAACATGGTAGCTGGTGCATCATTTGCTGGGGCACGCTCAATGACGGCCACATCGGGAGGAGGTTTTTGTCTAATGAGCGAAGCGCTTGGCATGATCGGCATTACAGAAACCTCACCTGTAATAGTCCTTGTTCAAAGACCTGGACCCAGCACAGGACTTCCAACATATACCTCTCAGGGAGATCTCAGATTCGCAATTCACGCATCCCAAGGAGAATTCCCCAGGGTGGTAATCGCCCCAGGAGATGTAAATGAATCATACTATCTTACATTAGAAGCATTTAATTTAGCAGAAAAATTCCAGATACCAGCTATAATCATTTCAGACAAGTATCTAGCAGAAAGCCACCAAACCACTGAACAATTCGACCAGAATAAAATCAAAATAGATCGTGGAAATCTCGTAACTGCCGCTCAATATACAGAGAAGGAAGAGTATAAACGACATTTGTTAACACCGAATGGAATCTCCCTTAGAGTCATCCCTGGAACAAAAGGCGCCATAGTACGCACAAACGCAGACGAACATAACGAACTCGGATTCACAACCGAAAACCTTGTATTGAGCACTAAAATGGCAGATAAACGCTTCAAGAAACTCGAAGCTCTCACAAAAGAACTTGAAAACTATGAAACCGTAAAACTTCATGGACCAAAAGAGGCAGATGTTACAATAATTGGGTGGGGCTCCACAAAAGGGACTATACTTGAAGCCATGAAAATCTTAAACGAAGAAGACCCCAAAATTAATTATTTACAAATCGTGTATCTAAATCCCTTTCCAGCAGATAAAATTCAAGAAATTTTAAAATCTTCTACAAAGACCATTATGGTAGAAAACAACAAAACATCCCAGCTGACAAGCCTAATACGCGAACACCTACTAATAGATGTTAAGCACAAAATTTTGAAATATGACGGCCGTCCATTCAACCCCGAATCACTCATACAAAGCATCCGGGAGTTGCTTTAAATGGTAACACTCGAAGACCTAAAGACACCAAAAACCAATACATGGTGCCCAGGTTGCGGAAATTTTGGAATACTGATGGCATTTAAAAAAGCATTACTCGAATTAGGAATAGAACGAGAAAACGCTATGCTTGTTTCAGGAATAGGTTGCCACGGTAAAATGGTTAACTACGTAAACATAAACGGATTCCATGGTATCCATGGTAGAGTATTGCCATTAGCAACAGGCATTAAACTTGTTAATCCTAATCTAACTGTGGTCGGTTTCGCAGGAGACTCAGACCAATATAACGAAGGTTGGGGACACTTCGCACACGCAATAAGGCAAAATATAGATATGACACTGATTGTGCACGACAACATGGTTCTAGGCTTAACTACAGGCCAAGCAACACCTACCAGTCAACAAGGATTTAAAACAAAATCTACACCCTTCGGGGTTATACCACCAATGCTAAATCCCATCGCACATGCTCTGGTTAGTGATGGCAGCTTTGTTGCCAGAGGATTCTCTGGAGACATGTTTCACCTAAAAAGCTTAGTTGTTGAGGCAATCAAGCATAGGGGATTTGCTTTCATTGATGTTTTCCAACCCTGTGTTACCTTCAACTATCTAAACACCTACGACTGGTTCCGCCAGAGAGTATACAAACTAAACGAAGAAGCTCATGATGTAACTGACAAAAAAAAGGCTCTAGAAAAAGCCTTTGAGTGGGGAGATCGAATACCCATCGGAATATTCTACAAGAAAGAGAGACCAATCTACCGTGACAGTCTCCCACACTTAAAGGGGGTTGAACTCGCAAAATTGTCCTTAGAAAACGTTGATGTAACATCTGCTCTAAAAGAGATGAAATAAAGTTTCAATTGATCCCAATTCATAAATATAATGTAAATGCAGTAGGAATAAATACATTATCAAAATCTTATCTTACCCAAGTTAATCAAGTTAAAAAATATGCTCTGATTTCAAGCTATTATGATTAAATGTCCATCATTAGCTTAAGGTGAATTATCGGAACTTTTCGTTCCGTCAACCTATTTATTCGAGGTACTACTTCTTGAAATATGTCCAATGGATCTAAAGTAGTCCCATTAGCTGTCTCTTTACTGTTGTTCGCTTTTAGCCGGCATGATATCTCCTCAATTATCAGGTTCTCAGCTATCAGGTCAACCATGCAAACCTCACCTTTGTTTATTAGTTTCTGAATAACCAGACTCTTCAGTTCCGTTTCTTTTTCCATCTTCTTGAAAAGTTTCGCGGCTCTATTTTTAATCTTAATGTGTGTAAATGAAATCTGCGGTATCTTTTGACAAAGTGTAACTCGTTCTCTCCATTTTTCCAGCCAATGTGTGGTCCACACTTTTAAAAAGCACTTAACCTCATCTTGGTTAGCTTCATCATTCAAAGCTTTTTCAATATCATCGAAGCTTACCTTTGAACATTCTGAATCTAAGCATGTTTCAAGATCTTGAAAGGCAAAGTCTAAAAGTTTTCGTTCCGAACCATAAATATCTACATCCGGAATCTCCCTCTCGAGCTCCTTAGCTAACCATGGCATTATTACTGGATTTTTTGAGGAGTCAAGTTTTGATGCTGACATCGGCTGCAACTTCTTACAAGGGATATATACCCTGCTTTTTTGGATGTATTTGAGGCTTTCCAATTTACCTTCTGAAGTCTATAGCCTAATCAACTTAATTCAAAAGATTTTTTCCTTAAAAAAGGTTTTAAACCTCTAAAAAGCTTTAAAATGAGGTTTTTTATTTTTTCTAATTAAATTTGCGATTTTAATAATTACCTAAAACCATACTGAAATGGCGCTTCTTTAGTGTGCTTATTCAAGCATTTATGCAATATGAACCTATTGTTTTACGATTTGCAAAATTGAAATAAAAGATGTTACTTAATGCTTTTTCTTTTCTACTAGGTAATCCTTAATAAATAGCTAGTCCTCATTCTGTTAACATCACGAGAAAACGTTAGGAGAGTAAAATTCGCTTGGCTAAATTCAAGATAATAATATCTAACCCAGTAGATGGAACATCACAATCCATGGAATTGGATGAAACTCAAGCGGTTCCGATGATTGGTAGAAAACTGGGAGAGATTATTGATGGAGCAGTTGTTAAGTTGTCTGGCTATAAGCTGAAAATAACAGGTGGATCTGATAAGGATGGTTTTCCAATGCGCCCAAACATTCATGGTGGTGTTCGTGTGGGTGCCATCCTAAGTGAGGGCGTAGGTTTTCATTCCTCTGAAAAAGGAGAGAGAAAACGAAAAACTCTTCGCGGAAATGTAATAACAGAATCAATCGTTCAAGTAAACATGAAAATTATTGAAAAACCAAAAGGCAAAAAAGCAGAAACGCCAAAAGAAGCACCTGAGAAGACAGCTTCTACTGAATAGTCAGGTCATTAAATCTTTAATTAACTTTTTTCACGACTTTAAAGCAACTAAAATTGCACAAAAATTAGATCATACACATTTTCGTACGCTCAGTTTTTTTGCATCCTGAATGGATATCTTTTTTAATAAATGACTTCTTTGTTTTAAACCATTAATGGAGTTGTTGAATCATTGTTGACTGAAATTGTAAGTGACGAACAATTGATTAAGTTATACACTGAATCTGGTTATTTAGTTGCTGTGGATTATACTAAAAAGGAAGTTAAGTTACACACTATTGATTGCATGCTAGCTGATCCGATTAGTACAGTTGGAGTTAAACCATCAAAAGCTAAAGCTAACAAAACTGGAGAATTCTGGTATTCAAAGAACCGAAGTGAATCTAGGACGAAAGGAGAAGATATCGCTAAAAGGAAAGGCTACACCTATTTAGTTTGTCCTATCTGTGACCGATAATTGCCTCAATTGTTGTTAGTTTGACATTGAAAATATGCGTTTTATTTTTTTGTATTCTTTATGCATTCTTTCAACTTGACTATTGCTGACGTATCCTTTGTGAGGGCGAAATCCTCCCTTAAATCCCTTCGGAATATGCATCAGTTCATGAATCACCGTTTTTTCTTTATCTTCTTGACTTAATTTGTCATAACGTTCAGAAATTACCTCAATTATATATGTTGGTGGAAGTTTAAGCGCTTTTTGCCATATTTTTCCAAATCCATGAATTCGTGCAATTATTCTTTTTGATTTGGTTCCCTCACTTCGAAAACAATGTACACACTGAGGAACGATATGTGAAAAGTCTAATCTTTCAATTATTTCTTCAACTAATATTTTGACATCAGGAGCTTCTTGATATTTCAAAGCATTTTCATCCCTGAAACTGGCTGATGTCTTTAAGCATACGTTCAATATAAACTGTTTATCTATTAGTTAAAGGGGTTTATGCGACCATTTGATATATTCAGTCGTTATTTTCATTTTTATGAAAGAATATGATTTTAGAATTAAATTTTGGTAATTGTACGATAATTTTTTAGGATTTTTTCTATTCGAAGAATTTCAAGATAAGCCGTAAAAAAAACGATTATCGCATATACACCTTATTTATCCTTATCAGTAGATTCCAATTTAACCAAACAACACCCAAATATGGGACGTTATTCTATAACGAATTTCCAGAATGCTTAAACTAATACTAGTTGTATGAGGCAAGGAAGAAAACTATTAGGAATGAAAGGAATGAACAACTCCCTAGCCTCATACAATGTTTTAGTTGGCTAATATTTTGGTATTTTATTCTTGTTAATCTCAAATCAATATTATTACTAACACTAGATTAAAACTTGAATATGACTTTTCACAGCGCATTGTTTTTTATGTTAAATTTATTCTGGACTTAACTGAAACCTTAATATAATCACTGGAGTTTATCTAACCTCTCAGGATAATGATTACTATGTCAGCAGATGCAGATAAAACCAAGTGTTTGGTACACAAACCCTGCAAAACATTACCTCAAGCACCCTCAGTTAACATAGGAACCATCGGTCATGTAGATCATGGAAAAACAACCCTTGTTGAAGCAATAACTGGAGTTTGGGCAGCTAAACATAGTGAGGAATTAAGACGAGGTATAACCATAAAACTGGGATATGCTGACGCTCCAATATTTAAATGTCCAAACTGTGAAGACCCCCAATGCTACTCGACAGATCCTGTATGCTCTAACTGTGGTACAGAAAGCGAGTTCGTTAGAGCAGTAAGTTTTGTAGATTCTCCTGGACACGAAGCCCTTATGGCTACTATGCTTTCTGGAGCCACAGTCATGGATGGCGCTATGCTTATTATTGCTGCTAACGAAAAATGTCCTCAACCCCAAACTCGGGAACATTTAGCAGCAATTGAATTAGCTGGATTAAAGAATATCATCATCATACAGAATAAAATTGATATTGTTGATGAAAAGCGTGCTTTGGAGAGCTACAAAGAAATCGAGTCTTTTGTAAAAGGGACTATAGCAGAAGGAAAACCGATTATTCCAGTATCAGCTCAACACGGAGTAAACATTGATGTAGTTCTTAAATCCCTACAAGATAACATTCCTACTCCGATTCAAGACTCAACCAAACCTCCTCGAATGTTTGTTTTACGTTCTTTTGATGTAAACAAACCTGGAGCTTCAATGGATGAACTTTTGGGAGGAGTAATCGGTGGAAGCATCTCACAAGGAAAATTCAAGCTTGGAGATGAAGTAGAGATTCGTCCAGGACTCAAGGTTGAAAAACAGGGAAAGACCGTTTATGAACCCATCTTTACCGAGATTACAAGTCTGAGTGCAGGGGGAAAAGAGGTTGATGAAGCTCATAGTGGAGGCTTGGTTGGAATTGGAACATTTTTAGATCCATCCTTAACAAAGGCGGACGGGCTAACAGGGAATCTTTTAGGAAAACCAGATTTGCTTCCATCAACAAGATACGAGCTTGTTTTAGAAACTACGCTTTTAAAACGGGCTATCGGAACTAAAGAACTTGTGCAGGTTGATAATATAATCAAAGGTGAACGGTTACTCCTTGATGTTGGTACAACAATAACCATTGGAACCGTTTTGTCTGCTAAGAAAAATCTCATTGCTCTCAAATTGACCCGACCAGTCTGTGCAGAAGACGGAGCCAGAACAGCTATAAGCAGAAAAATAGCAAGCAGATGGCGATTAATAGGATATGGAATAATCCAAAGTTAATCATTTAATTTTCTGTGAAGAATCTCTTTTTTGATTATTATCAAGTCTAAATAGTTAATCAGAATTACTTTATGTGTTCTCTGAAAGTTCTTACACGTTAGATTTTCTTCAATTAAGTATTATTATAGCGATTTCTGAAGTATTATGGTTTTTCGTTGAAAGAAAAAAACAAAATAAGAAAATAGTTAGTTCTTTGACTCAACAAAAACATCACAGTTTCGTTTAACTCTTTCACCTGTCTAACTTTGGAATGAAAAAATCTAATGGAATTTGATCTTTGTCACTACTAACCCTTCAACATACAATCATGCATGTTATGGATGTAATCGCAAAGTGTGTCTTCTGTGTCTGTTTAAAGAAGAATTTGAATGTTTATTTGTGGAGAATACTAAATATAATCAGCACCTTTCTAAGATTAATTATTTATGTAACTTATTATCTAACCTTAAAATCAAGGAAAGAAGTTTGAAATTATGTCTTCGTAAGTCTTTCTATGATAAGTCACATCAAGAGGAGGTGGAATAGTGATTAAGAAAATTGCTTTTTCAGTTGTTTCCGCATTGGTTATTGTTACTGCATTGTGTATTCCTTTTGCGTTTGCTCAAACTTACTGGGATTACGCCAAAATTTCTGCGTATGGAACAAATGTTGATTTTTACGAAACAAGTACATCAAATAATCAAAGATACGCATTTACTGTTGTTGCTCCCCCGTCAGGTTCAGAGATAACCAACATGATAGAGGTGATGAATAATGACAGTGGTGAAAACTACACCATAACCCTCCCAGTAGGTCAAAGAGTGGAAGTAAATTACCAATATGCAAATCCGACTCAGAATACCCAGGAACCAGCCGAACAACCAGAACATTTCATAATATCTTATGAGGGACCAGTATCAGGTATAACGATTAATGCAGTTGATATACCCGAATTTTCACCAATCCTAATAGTGCCACTGTTTATGGCAGCAACTCTGACAGCAATAATCTACAGAGGAAAACGTTCAACGTAAACCAAAAAAACATCCCGCTCTTTTTCCCTTTTTATAATAGCAGATTTTTAATCCACTTGTAACAAATAGCACCGCTAGGGTAAGGGGATAATCAATCATACTTTTATCACCTTTCTCTTTAAGACAGCATGTAAACGCTTTCAAATAGAACCTATCCTTTCTCTGTATTTCTTTTTTTCTTTAAGGCATTAACATTCGATTATCTCAATAATTGGTTTACTGAGTCTTAGAAATGTTTAATAAATCCAGTTACCCAAGAGGGAATAAGTGAACATAATGCCTAAGAAAGAATTCTCATATCGCGGTCATTCAATGGAGGAACTACAAGGTATGTCTATGGACGAGTTTATCAAGTTGCTTCCATCACGACAACGTAGAACCCTGATGAGAGGTCTCGATCAGGTCCAAAGAACGCTTTTGGAGAACATTAGAAGATCTAAAAAAGCTCAAAAAGCTGAAGAAAAGGTAATCGTCAAGACCCATGCCCGTGACATGATTATCCTACCTGAAATGATAGGTGTGAATATATTGATTCACAACGGAAAAGAGTTTACCCCGGTCGAAATAGCACCCGAAATGGTTGGACATTACTTAGGTGAGTTTGCTATAACCAATAAACCTGTTAGACATGGATCACCTGGTATCGGTGCCTCTAGATCATCCATGTATGTCCCATTGAAATAAGAAAATTATAAGGAAAAGTATAAAAAAATTAAATTACATCTAAATTATAACCCAAAATTTGGGTATTTAGATTTTTTTTATTCTCGATTATTTCTTTATAAGTTATGCTCTGTATGTTGGTTCAGATCTTTTCTTTTTCGTTTCAGTTGGAATTTTTGGTAACGGAATCGGAGGAGGAATATTTAAGCTTCTGCACAAAATCACGGTCTCTAGGAAAACAACGTTTGATATAGACTGAAGAATAAAAGGTGGAGGTGGTTGCTTTTCTTTGTGACCTCTAATTATTTTTTCAAGTTCATCTTTAAACCCCTTAATGTGACTAATTCCTTTCAAACTAATTTGAGCAACTGCGGGGGTGTAGTTTATCGTAAAGACAAAAGGGACCTCCAGCATTTCTTCGCTTTTCTTGTTTATTCCAACCACATTTAGATTTGTTGCTATTTGAACTGGCGGGACAGATTTTCCGATTTCCCAGAAATTTTCTGCAGAAATATTTTTTACAAAGACTCTTATATCCATCATCTTCTAACCCGCTCAGTCAATATGGTTCCAAGCTTTTTTAAGCTTGGTTACTTTAGGATTGCTGCTTGTAACGAGTTAAACCGCAATGACCACATGTAAATCGATTACCGTGATCTGCCATAAAATATCCAGGTCCGCAACGTTCACAGTTAGGTCGTAATCTTTTTACTATTTGGCCCTCGACTTTATAATAAGAGCCAATTCCAGGTTCTTTCTTTTTTACCTTTTTTTCTGCTGTTTCTTTTTTAGGCACCTACTCTTCCTCCAATTCTTCTTTTGTTTTTTCTTTGGTTTCTGATTCTTCAGATTTTTCTGGAGTCTTGTTTCTAGCAATTATGTGTTTTGGTTCTATGAGCTTGGACTGTTCTATTGAATCGTAAACATTAGCTTCTCCATTAGCAACCATTGTACCTGTTTTTGTTTCTATGTTTTTAACGTAAACCAATTCGGGCTTTGTTTGTAGCAGGGATGCAATCTGTCTTCTAACCTCAGTTCGTTTTGGGGTACCACCATTTTGCATATGCTCTATATTGAATGTCAATTCTCTTCTTTTAAGAAGAGAATTGCTCTCTTTTGAAATGATATTAACCTTCATTGATACACTTCCGTAGGCTGTTGATTTGATACATCCCTATTACTTTAGCTTTTCGAAGTTTCTTTCATTGAATATACTATATGCCCCATCTTTTTTCTCGCTTCTTCTGTAACCTTAACCACCACGATTCCAGCATTAGGTTGACCGTATACCACAAAGGCATCTGTTGGTGCAAATAGAACCGTTACGAGTGCAAGCAAATCTTCTTCGCCATCAATTATGACCTTTGTTTGTCCATCTTGTTCAAATGCCTGTCTTATAGCAGCCCAAGATTCTTCAGTTATTGATCCCGGAGGATTTTTAGCATACAATGTATGATCTGTGATCATCTTTATGGGTTGAATAGGCTTGCGCATAGTTTTATTGTCAACCACTATAACATTCAAATATAAACCAAAATCAATCATGTGTTGAGTTACTATATCGCCTACCGAAATGACAATTGAGGGCTTTTCTTTTTCGATGAGCTCTTTGAGTTTATCCATTGTTTTTTCATAGGGACCTTCAATAAGTAGTCCCTGTGGATTTTTTAGTTCTTTGCGGAGCTCATCGGTTAGTAGGCGAATTCTGGTTACCTACCTTACTCGAAGTGCGTAATGCCCTTTATCTTTCACTTTCATGGCCCGAGCTATAGCTGAGCCTTCAGGATCAATAATTACAACTATACCTGAAAAGTCGTCACTTAGGTTCGATGCATTACAATTGGGACAAATGGATGTAGATCCATAGGAGATAATGCGACATTCTCTACATGCTTTGTCAGTCATTTTGCTGATTCTCCTGCAGTTTGATTCGGTGCCTGAATTTCTTGATTCATTGCATCTATTTTTTCAACATCCTTCTTTATCCACTCTATTTTTCCAAGGAAAGGTTGCCTAGCCGTTACTCCTATCTTTCCTGAACTTCCACTTCGACCTAAAGAAACAGCTGTAATCCGTACTCGAACATGATCTCCAGTTTGCAGCTTCCTTTTTGTTTCTTTACCCATGAGAACTCCTTGTCTTTCGTCATATGATATATAGTCGTCCATTAGTTGCGATACATGGAGTAATGCATCGACCGGTCCAATGCGAATGAAGGCGCCGAATTCTGCAATTTCTACCACTTCTCCTTCAATTACTTCCTGGATCTTGGGATAGAATGTTAGTAAAGAAAATTCAACTTTATGGAATGTTGCTCCGTCTCCAGGTATGATTTTTCCAAAGGGATTGACTTTGATGTTTGTAACTGCGATTACATAACCCAGTTCTTCATCTACCATTCCATCGTACTTTATTTTTAGCTGTTCATATCCTACGTTATTGATGTTTTCGCCAAACCTTTCCGGAGGTATCCGAATTGCATCTTCTAAAGTTACAAGTTTGAACATTTATTTCACTATCCTAACTGTTGATTATTGGGAAATCGCCGTATTATATACGGAGAACTTTCGCCTCCATTAAGAAACAATACCTCATTTATAAGGCTATACTGAGCCATCAAGCGCTAATCGCTGTTTTTGTCTCATGTAAATAACTGCTACACCTGACTGTCTAAGTCTTTTTCTTAGATTTCGGTCGTTTGTGGCAACAGGAATTTTAGATTCAGTAGCCACTCTAACAATCACGTCGTCGTAAGTTTCTGTTGAGCTTTTTTCAACAGGAACAAAACAACATTTTTCAACTAAATTAATAGCAGTTAACGCCTGTCTTTTTATCTTCGTAGACGTTGATTCTGCAAGCCCTTGAAGCTCTTTTTTTGTAGAAGAAAGTAATATAGGCTCATATCGTTTTTTTAGTAACTTTGCCAGTTCTTCAAAGATGTCTAAATTAAATTGTATTGGAATAAAGAAAAAGTTAGCGTCTAAAATAACTTTTACTCCCGCTTTTTTTGATGCAGCCAATTTTGTTTTCATTTCCTAAGTAAACTTTGTCTTAGGGAAGATTCACGTACCTTTACTAAATCTGTCCCAATTTATTATCTCTTAGGAATGAGAACAAATTAGTTTTTACTAACCCATACTTGCAAACATTGGTTAGTGATTAAAGCAATTTTGTCAATCTAGACTATCGTCTTTTCCGATTTCTCATTCCAGCGGTTCTGGCTGCGATTAAACCAACTTTTTTGCCTGGAGGTGCATTTCGAGACACTGTTGTAACTTTGCGTCCACCTTTTTTACTGCTTCCGTAGGGGTGACAGGCCGCTATCATTGCGATTCCTCTGGTGCGTGGATATAAATGACCTTTAGCTTTCATTAGATGAAACTTGTTTCCAGCTTTGAGAAAAGGTTTCTCAATGCGTCCTGCTCCCGAGACAACTCCAATTGTTGCTCGACAAAGATCATTTATATATCTAGTCTTTCGGGAAGGCAGTTTAACGATTGTTCCATCAGGTGTATGAGTTACAATAGTTGCATAAGCACCTGATGATCGAACCATTTTACCCCCATCTCCTGGAGAAAGTTCAATATTACAGATCATTGTTCCTTCTGGGATCTTACCCAGTGGAATAACATTTCCAATTTCTACAGAAGCCGTATCCCCGACCTGTGTTTGTTGTCCTTCATAAACTCCTTCTGGTACAACCGAATAGTATGTTTCTCCATTTTCAAGTTTTACTGCAACCATTGGGGATCCTCTTCCAGGATCATGAATAATATCTTTAACTTTACCCAGAGTTACTCCCTTTTGCTCGTTGGGATGCATTGAAGGATAACGAACAGGAGCCACTCTCTTATGAGAGGATGCCCTGAAAACTGACGTTCCTTTTCCACGTCTTTGCACTCGTATACATTTACCCACGATGTTACATCTTCCTTTGGAACATTTAGGTTCTACAGATGAGTCCCTTTTTTAAATACTTTTAGTTTCTTTTCCAGTTGAATATCTGGTTGTTACAAACCAATATACCACAAAAATTGCTACAATCAACAGCAACAACTGCAAGCAGGATGTAATTGAATTGAGAAACCATACTCTGAAGTTCTGGGGGTATTTCACCAGTTTCTCTATACGATTCTATGAGTTCGCTAAATGTTAAACCAAAAAATCCTCCTAAAGAAGTGTAAAACAATGTCCGAGGTAATGTTCCAATTACTGTAGGAATTAAAAAATTTTTCAACTTCATAGTTGTTAATCCCGCGCTGTAAGAAATTGCATCAAATGGTATGAATGGTGCAAACCTTCCTAGAAGAATTGCCCACCCTCCCCATCGATTAAACCAATTGTCCGCAAATTTAATACCTTTCTCTCCAACAAGTCGGATAGCAAGTGATCTACCACCCTTTCGTGAAATATAGAAACTCAAAACACCTGCAACTATTGATCCTAAAGCACCAACTAACCACCCGAAGGGAAATTCGAAAGCTAATCCTCCCGCTATTAGAACAAGCTCAGAAGGAATAGGAATTGCTAAAGCTTGTATAATCATCATACCAAATAGAAAAAGTAATCCTCCAGCTTGGAAAGACTCTATTACCCAAATCAGAATATCGTATACAATTTTCGGATATAAGAAAAGGGTCAGAGAAGTTCCTATAACTAACAGAAATACAATCGCTGGAAATATTTTGGAGGATTGTGGCATCTTAAAAAACCAAAGGTCCTCTATTTAGAGGATCCCCAGTTTGATTGCGATGTCAACTGCTTTGTATTCTGGGCTAAGTCTCACAAATGCCTTTTTTTCGCCTTCAGGAGTTATTGCTGAATTGACTTGATCAACCGCTACATCATAAAGCTCTTCAACTGCAACTTTTATGTCATTTTTTGTAGCGTTTTTGTTGACAATGAAAACAAGTTTGTTTTCTGCCTCAAGTATTCGACTAGTAACCTCAGTCATTACAGGGTATCTGATAATTTTGTATGGATCCAAATTATTTTCCTCCAAAGACTTGCTCTAATTTTTCAAAAGCTGAATTAGTCCAGACTGTCAATCTTCCAGGGTGTGTTCCAGGTGCCAACAATTCAGCATTCAAGTTTTCAACAGAAACAATCTCTATTCCTGGAAGGTTTCGCGCTGCCTCAGTTACTCCATCATTTTTGGTTATGACTAATAGAGGTCCAACTGCCTGTTTCATCTTTCGTCCTCGCATCTTTCCTTTTCCAGCTCTAACTTTTCTACTTTCTTTAGCACGGAATATGTCTGGCCATACACCAAGGTTCATTAAAGCTTCTTCAACGTCTTTGGTTTTTTTAAGACTTTGAATTTCATCTACAATTACTAGAGGAAAATCAGGAATCTCATCTATAATGTGGCCCCTGGAAGCTACAGTCTCTTTTGATCCTGTTGCGGCGATTGCTGAACGCAAAGCTAACCGATTCTCCTTTCGGGGAATCTTCTTTTTGATCTTTTTTCCTGCTTCTGGAGGATGTGCTGATCTGCCTCCCACTGTACCTGGAGCAAAAGCTCCACGTTGTCCCCTCTCTTTTAATCTTGGAATACGTGCAATTCCCAAACCGGTTCCTCTAGACTCTGCTGTATTTCTTTTTCCAGCCATAGGGTCTCGACCCTGAGGTTGGATTTTATGTGACTGAATGGCAACTACTGCTCTTTTAATTACATCTGGTCTCTTTGGTGTGTTGAATATTTGGGGGAGATTACGTTTGGCAACTTCTTTGCCGTTTAAGTCAAAAACTTTAGCTGAAATAGTACCCATAATTTATCATCTACCTATTTTTGTGTTGACTCCAAAGATATGTAACTGATGTTTGGTGGACTGTCAGGTATCTTTTTTGGAGCACGAGCTGGATATCGTAATCGAATAAGACGTTTAGCTGGACCTGGTAGGCTTCCGTCTACAATAATATATGTACCTTTTACTTCTCCATACCTTACAAATCCGCCCTTTGGAGTAACTTCTTTTCCATCTATGCCAATTTTCAGAATACGTTTGTTGTATTCAGTTCTTTGATGATAACCCATTTGTCCCGCTCTAGGAACCGTGTATAATACTCTTGCCGGTTTCCATGGTCCAATTGCGGCAACTCCTCGCTTCGTTTTTCTTGATTTGCGGGGTAGAAGTTTTATTCCCCATCGTTTTACTGGGCCTTGGAAACCTTTTCCTTTGGTTATTGCAACCACGTCCATGTATCCCCCTTCTTTGAAAACATCTGTGATTGAAACAGTTTTTCCTAGAAGACTCTTAGCATATTCTATTTGTTCTTTGATTGAACCTCCGTCTACCTTGATTTCCGTAATATCTGGTTTTTTCTTTGGAACCGCAGCGAGTCTCGGTTGGCTTGCTACCATTAAACGAATCTCTGCTATTTGATCTGCGTTTTCTTCAAGTTTCGTCATATTTTTTTCAGTTTCGATTTCTTCTGGTAAAACTAATGCTCGGTCGAAATCCTTTGGGGGGTTTTTCATCCAAGCTTCAGTAAATGTTTCTATGCCATACTGGTCTTTTGTGTATGCGCGAATTGCAAAAACGATTATTGGGGGAACGTCCAACACTGTTGCTGGATGGGCTGTTTCTTTACCCAAATGAAGTGAGCCTGGTTTATCTTCGACTATAATCATCTGAGTCATTCCAGCTTTATAACCCATGAAACCGAGAAGTGTTGGTCCCTCTTCTACTTTGGGCCAGAAGCGTATTCTTCCAACCGTTCGTTTGGCACGTCCTCTAGGTAAATAGGCTAATGAACCACGTCTAGGAGCATGCTTTTTTCTATGACCCATGCTAATATCCTTCTTATTATGTTATTATCAGTTCGTCTTTTCAAATAAGAACGTCAAGTTATAAAGATTGCTCTAGGAAAATATAACTGACCATAACTATGACCAAGCCTCTTGGTCTTCTATCATAGGGGTTGTAATTATTTATTTCATTAACCGAGGTTGGGATGTTCTTAAATCTCACGCTGATGGAGATATCAACCGCAATCCGATATCTGACTTCTGATTTCTATATTCTGCAATAAGTAGGATACATTACTCCATTATCAAACAATTAACTACGACTTCTTAGATTTCGTTATGTATAGTATATTTTTTAGATTTTCTAGTTCTAAACACCACTTTTATTGGATAACCAAAATGTTTTTCTTCATTGAATAACTTCAGCAATAAATTAATAGAGCTTCCCAGTTTATGTCATATTGAGGTTAGTTGATTATGGCTGAAATAGGATTAAGGACTCGAATACTTGTCAAAGACGTCATGTCAAGTCCAGCAATAACAGTTTCAGAAAACACTGCAGTGGACAAAACAGCTCAACTTATGAGTAATGATCGGCTGGGTTGCATCATCGTAGTTAACAAAGACGGAAAAGCTCTTGGAATAATAACTGAAAGCGATCTTGTCAAGCGGGTTCTAGCCAAAAACCTTCAACCAAGTAAATTAACCGCCAAAGATGTAATGTCAAGTCCCCTGATTACTATCGATCCCGAGGAAACTTTAACTGAAACAGCAAGGCGAATGAGCAAACTCAAAGTTCAAAGATTGGGCGTTATATATAAAAGAAATATTGTAGGAATAATCGCCAGCAAAGATATTTTAGCTATCACCCCTGAGCTTCTCGAAAATATGCAAGAAAAAGCGCGCATACAACAAGGAACAGACATTGAGGAAGAAGATACAGAGGTTAATCCAATAGCTGGATATTGTGAAAAATGTGGTAGCTGGTCCGAAAACCTCGACGAAATTGAAGGATCTCTTCTTTGTGAAGAGTGTCAAATGGACTTGTGACTTGAATATTGAGATTTTATCTCGTGTTACTAATGAGATAATCCGATAATGTTTCTATAAATGTCACGATATTAAACTTTCCACTATTCTGAAAGTCCTTATTGATGTCAAAAGTTCAAACAAAAATATTTTAGAGAGAATTCTTAAATCCATTTCATAATAAATTAAATATGATTTGATACTTTTAGTTACCTGATGGTGGATTATTGCTAGTCGATACTGTCCTTATTAATACCAAACTTTTGTTCCAAGGAAAAGTTGTTAACGCAGGAATTGCCATCGAAAACGGAAAAATAATAAAAATAGCCAAGGATTCGAACCTTCCCTCAGCCTCAACAAAAATTAATTTAAATGGACATATGACACTTCCAGGACTCATAGATCCACACGTCCATCTGCGAGATCAACAACTGGCTTACAAGGAGGATTTCTTTACAGGAACATCTGCAGCGGCAGTTGGCGGTGTAACATTTGTTATGGATATGCCGAATAACAAACCTGTCACAAACGATTCATTCTCACTTAAAAAACGAATGAAATTAGCCGAAAAAAAGGTTCTTGTAAACACAGCGTTCTACTCTGCTTTTCCAAAGAATCTAGATGAAATAGAAGAAATAGTGAAAGCTGGAGCCATAGGATTCAAGGTTTATCTATCCAATAAGATTGGAGGAATTGATATTGACGATGACCAATTGCTTCTAGAGGCATTTCGAAAAGCTGCCAAAATGGGAGTCCCTGTTGCAGTCCATGCTGAAGATCACAAAATCATTACAAAAATTCAAAACGAAATAAAAAACACGGGACGTAATGAAACATCCGCTTATTTGCAAGCTCATCCTCCAGAAGCTGAAATCGCATCAATACAACGTATTCTCCCAATCATAAAGAATTCTGGAGTTCATGCTCATTTCTGTCATATAAGCTCGGCAAAGGGATTAAATGTTATAATAAATGCAAAGAAAATTGGGTTGTCTGTAACCTGTGAGGTTACCCCACACAATCTACTTCTTACTTATGAAACTTACAAACAATCAGGAACTTTAGCATTTACTGATCCTCCATTACGAACACGTGAAGATGTTGCTGTTCTTTGGAGTGCCTTGAAGCATGGGTCAATTGACGTGATAGCTTCGGATCATGCCCCTCATGATCTTACGGAAAAAGAAGTCAACATTGTTTGGGACGTAAAAGCTGGAATACCAGGACTTGAAACAACTCTTCCACTTTTATTAACCCAAGTTAGTCAGGGTCGTTTGGTTCTAAGCGATCTAATTAAATTGACAGCAAAAGTGCCAGCGAGGATTTTTCATCTGAAGAAGAGAGGATATTTAGCTGAAGGCAATTGGGCTGATCTTGTCGTAGTTGACATGAAGCGAGAATGTAATATTGATTCCTCTCTTTTCGTTTCAAAAGCAAAGTATTCACCTTTTGATGGATTTCACATCAAAGGTATGCCAATAAAGACGTTTGTGAATGGTAATCTAATTATGGATTCTGGTGAAATAGTTGCTAAACCTGGAACTGGACTTGTAGTTACAAACGGTTTATTCTGATGAGTCATTGACTAATTAGATTTTTTAAATTAATCTTATTGTGATCGTCAAATTATCTTATTGTTTCAAGAAAAAGGTTTATTCAGTGTTTAATTATCTGAAACTTTTTTGGCTACTAAATTTCTGTTAGAGTATCAGATTTGAGTGATAGAGAAATATCTGGAATTTATTGCTCTAACATTTTATTGGGCTGTATCATTCGAGTGAAATTTGAATCTCTAGCATATTTTGATGCGAGTCTGAGTCATTATTTATCGTGAACTGTTGAAGAAGCATTTGCTGTTCTAATTATAATATTGGTTCTATTGGCTAGTTCCCAATATTGTTATATCAAAGCTAAAGTTCGTAATTCCTTCAATGTTTTCTGATACACTTAAAGTTAAAGTGACTTGGATTACGTTGTCTGGACTAATAGGTTGGTTATTGTAGTTCCAGTTCAGATCAAGGTAATTTGGGGCTGTTATGGGGGTCCAATTTGAGGCTTGTAGAGATATTGTTGTTGGAACATTGCCCTCGTTTTTGATATAGCAAATTATACTTTGGTTTGCTCCAGGCTCGAGAGTTCCCCAAGAAATTGAAGTCTTGGGCGTGTTACACTGTGAGTCTGAATAAACACTAATTCCTATAGAAGTTTGTATCTGTATTGAACCCGTGTTGGATAGAGTTTGGCTAGTTTGAGCTGCTGGGTAAGCTTGACTAACTAGAGATAAACCCAAAGTATATGTGATTAATATAAGCAGTGCACCGGTGATTATTGTTTCTCTACTTCTCATTTATTATACCTAAAATATATCGTGTATTAAGACTTAATAAACATTTTTGTGAAATTGTACAGCATATATACAGACAAACCAAAGAATTGAATCAATATTGATTAATATTTCGAAAAAGCAGTATTTATTGGAGATTTTGATTAAATTATTGGCGACAATTTTATTGATTGGTAACTATTGTTCAAAATCTTAATCTCTACTCAACTTCGCTATAGCATTCCATAATTTGATAACAACCTAAGCACCTTTCAGAAACAGAGTTGTCATCACTAAGATTTTTTATGCTTCCAAATCCACGTGGGCATTCTGAATCATCTTCTTTTTTAGGCTTTGAAATACTTTGTTCATTTGTATTTTTTATTATGGTTTGGGGAAAACTTTGTTTCCCAAGCGTTGGTACTGAGAGCTTCTTTAGGTACAATATCAGCAATACGACAACTGCTATAGACAAAATAATATCTATTGCTGATAATTCAAACGATATCATGTTGTTTCTGTTCTTCTTTTGTTGTTTCTTTGTATATAGATTTGATGAATCTGCCGTATTTATCTATATTAAGAAGAGCAAAAAAGTATTTTTAATATCTGCAAATAATATGAATTTTCCTGAGACTGTTTATACGTGGAGAAAATTTAAGCCAAAATGAAATACAAAGAAAATTCTTGCTCGTAAATTCATTTTATTACTTTTTATTTTCTTTCTTTAATGGTGAAATTTCTCTTAATCGTTTAACTGATTTTGACACTATTTCTAAAACGTAATTTACTTCTTCATTTGTGGTGTATTTTCCTAATGATAGCCTTAAGGATCCATGAGCTTCTTGAGGTTTTAATCCAATAGCAAGCAATACATGACTTGCTTCTAATGAATCCGAAGAACACGCTGAACCCGTTGAAGCAGCTACTCCATTAATGTCAAGTTGCATTAGCAATGATTCTCCTTCAATGTACGCGAACCAAAAGTTAGTATTGTTAGGTAACCTCTTTTCTAAATGACCATTAAGATACGTGTCTTCAATTTTCAAGATTTCTTTTATTATTTTGTCTCTTAGGAAAATTTGTTTTTTGGCGTCAGAATCCATTTCTTTATTTTGAATTATAGCTGCTTCGGCGAATCCAACTATTCCAGCAACGTTTGTTGTTGATGCTCTTTTTGAAAATTCATGTCCTCCTCCGTGTAAAAGAGGTTCAATTTTTGTTCCTCTCTTTATGTATAGCCCACCGACACCTTTTGGGCCGTACATTTTGTGAGAACTAATAGATAAAAGGTCAATGTTCATTTTTTTTACGTCTATTGGAATTTTGCCAAAACTTTGTGCAGCATCAGAGTGATAATAAACACCTTTTTCTTTGCAGATTGTACCAATTTTTTTTATGTCTTGTATTGTACCTATCTCATTGTTTGCATGCATTATCGAAACTAAGATTGTGTCTTTTCTAATCGCTTTTTCCATCTGGATGGGGTCTATTAATCCAAATTTGTCTACTGGTAGACGTGTGATTTCAAATCCTTGTTTTTCTAGCCATCTAGCAGGTTCGAGTACACAATGATGTTCTATCGAGGATATTACAATATGTCTTCCTTTTTTTCTGTTTGCAAAGGCTACACCTTTTAGAATCATGTTTGAAGATTCTGTTGCACTACTCGTGAATATTATTTCGGGAGTTTCACAGTTCAGTATTGTTGCGATTGCTTCTCTTGACTCTTCAACAGCTTTTTTTGCTTCTCTTCCCTTTGAATGCAGTGACATTGTGTTTCCAAATTTTTTAGTGAAGTATGGTTTCATGGCTTTAAACACTCTGGGATCGACTGGTGTGGTAGCGGCGTAATCCATGTAAACTTTCATGTGTGTCACTCAGGAACATAACCCTGTTATATTGTATTTAAGTTTACCCTGACAACATTTTTTTATTAACAACATATTGGAATATTTTTGCAGTATTTTGTAATTTGTAGTCACTTTGTGTGACACATTTTTTCTCTGAAATTTCTGTTATTTTTGATCATTGTTAAATTGTGTTGCGTTTCTAGTATTCTTTTGGTTGTCTCATTGAGGTTCTTAGCCGATTGCATGCTTGGAAAATTAGCTCGATGGCTTCGCATCCTTGGGCAAGATGTCTCCTACTTTCGTACTACAGAAGATAAGAACCTTATGAAGATGGCTAACTCTGAATCCCGAGTTTTACTCACTCGCGATCAAGAATTGGTTCAACAAGCTCTTAAAAAAGGGGTGAAAACATTTTTTGTGAAGGATACAGATAATGTTGAAACTTTGGTTGATTTGGCTAATTGGTTTGGTTTTAATCTTGAAATTGAGTTAAGTATTTCTCGTTGTCCAAAGTGTAATATGTTGATCAGATTAGTTTCAAAAGAATCGGTGTTAGAAGAGATCCCTGAATTAACTGCACTTCACTATAATGAATTCTGGAAGTGTACTGGATGTGGTCAGGTTTATTGGCAGGGTGCTCATTGGAAGATGATAATGAAAACTTTGGAAGAGGCAAAAAGCAGGCTTAAGAATCGATAAAATATTATTCTGGTAAAAATTTTACATAAGGCTTATTTGAATCTCGAGTCATTACGAAGAAGTCAATGTTATCTAATTGAAAAAGGAGGAGGTGAAAAAGATTGATGGAGGAAGAAGATTGGGAAGAAGATACAGATGATGAAGATGACGAAGATGAGGAATGGTAACATTATCAATAAATGAATATTCATTAGACATTTAATAAAATAATAAATAATTTTTTTAAATATTTTCTTTATCTATGTAGTAAATCAATGTATATTACTTCACTTATCGTGATGAGTATAATTATGCTATAACGAAAACAGCCAAAAGAATCTGCAATTAGTTGATGTAAGATTTGATATTTTTGTGATGTTAACATCTGAATTTTTTTCAAAAAAAGAAAATAAGGGTTAAAAAAATACCCTTGAAACAGCAAAAACTATGCTACATTTAGCCATTGCAACGTTCGAGTGGAGATATCTCCACAAAATCCCACACCTTCCCCCTTTTTTAGGGTTATATTTTAACCCCAAACCCAAACTTATGAAGCGTTTAGAACAATCATCTACTACATTAAGATTTGACTTATTAAGATCTTTTGAGATAAATTGGTTCGCCTAATCCATAAACATGCTCATAGGTTTGTAAAAGTTTAAAGTATTTTCTTTTAGCCAGAGTGTAAGTTTTACCCTTAAGAGAAGGAATAGTCTTTTCCATCAATTTAATTTCAAATTTTAACATCTCTTTCTTATCCGAGAGCATAAATTTATTCCCGTACTAAACTAGGGATAAATTGGCTTTAATTTGTTATTTACAGGGTAATGTCTTAATTAATTAGGTTTTTATACAGTATTTAGCAATTTTAAGCCAAAAAGGTCTCGTAAATAAGGCTTTTTATATTACTAAACAATGAAATTTGATAAAATTATCTAATAAAGTATTCATAAATTTGATCTACGGAAAAGGCTGTTCGTTCCATGATGGACTTGAATCCACTATCCTCTACGCAAAACTCCCCCTTTTTTTCCTTTTAATTCTTAGCACAAATTCATAATTTTATTATTTTAAGTTAATTAATTTGTTATATTCTTTGAGTGGATTTGGTTATGGGATTTTTTAGAAAAATTATCTTGTTTTCAGCCATTGTGCTTATTGCCTTAGGTGGATACTTTGTTTTCGTTGCGACTGAAGCACCTAATTTCTTTTTGTTTGGTGACCTGAAAAATAATGCAATACTTCTTTTTGGTGCAGGTGGTTTTTTGATTCTAATATGGATAATTATTGGGTCAATAAGTAAAAGTAGTTTTTAATCATGTAATAAAAAATTTCCTCAGGTTAAGTTCATTACCCCGAAAATCGAAATTCTTCTTTTAGATTTTTTGTTGTTTTATCTATAAATTTATTCATAGGGACGAATCGGAAGTTAGTTAGAACTCTAGAAGTTCATCTATTAGTTTTGGGAAAGTAAGTTTTGAACAAGCTTATTTCCTTTATCTGTAAGCGTATATTCCCGAAAACCACTCTGATCTAAATAACCGATTTCTCCAATAATTAGACCAGCTTTTAGTTGTGAGATAACTCTTCAGATATTATGTTTGGGAAAAAATTTGTTCAAATACGTAATAAATTGATGTATGCGAAATTGACGGTGAAAAGTTGTTCTAAAAAACCAAAGTAATCAATTATTTTCCAAAGTAATCTGTTATTCTTCTCTAGATTGGTGACATCACCCGAGTGTATTCCTGCAAAACTCCCCTTTTTTTCAACCTTTTCAAAAAGAGGTATTTTTGTCGGGCGATTTATCCTGCCAATATTTCGTAACTAAACTTCACTTCATTATATTTTGTATGTTCGTGTATTCCTATGCCTAGATTGTCAAATTTATCTGTGAATGTACCTACATAATAACACAGTTGGTCATCTTTATTCATTTCAAGAACTTTTCCGACTAGAGGAATAACTCCACTTGTGACTTGAAGGACTGTACCCAACATCGGGTTAGCAGTTGAAGCTAGAGTTTTCAAGATCTCTTGGATGTCCTTGAAATTTTGATTATCATTAATTGTCTTAATGATCTCTGCTGTATCTCTAATTTTCTTATCACTTTCTACTATTTGCATTCTTATATCTAAATATCGGGGCAATTTTCCAGTAGGATTTTCATAAATCATAACGCCAGGATCTGCAATATCCAAAAAATCATTTTTTTTGATTCCATTGAACGTCTTTATGTTAATTGTAATTGGTTTTTCTCGTATGCCGTCTACTATTGAAGTTACTAAATAGATTTCGGCGGATTTGTCCCATGGTGCTTCATGAATGTTTAGTATCTGAACTTTTTTTAATCTAATCATAACAGTTGTAATAGTCGGTCTCAACGCCATTTCTAATATTTTTCCTTTCAAGCTTTTAGATAATCGATTTTTCTCCAGATTCTCAATTAATTCCAAACTTGGTTGTTCAATCAAATCTGGTTTTACATCTACTTTTTCAAAAATTTCAAATGACAATTTGTTATCCCCCATTACCACAAGTTAGACACACTTGATAGTAAGCATTTATCTTTATTAAAATATGCGTGCGCATAAAAAAATAATTTTTTTAAACTTTTCGATTAAAGTTTCCAAACAATTACGAAAAAACTACGCAGATTTCTTCAAAAATACTTAGATTTCGCGGAATCAGCAGTCAGATGGAGATATCTCCAGTATTCTCCCGCAACTCCCCCTTTTTTAAGAACATTTTCCATTGGGGTTATACATTCGCTGAAATGTTCGCTCCCATGGGCTATCACATACTGAAAATTTAGGTAAAAGGCACAACTCCCTTTTTTTTAATCTAAAAATTTTATTACTGATTTTCTAATTTAATTTTTGTATTCACCACGTTCCAATCTGCTTTCAAGTGAATTAATTTTAACAATTATACCGCTTCTCTCAGAATCCCACCTTTCAACTTGAAAAGTAGCAAATTCTGTAGGACTTGCTTGGTCTAAAAAAGTATCTAATTGTTTAGTTCTCTTTCTTAAATTTTTTAGTTTCTTTTCAATTTCTTTTCTTGTAAACAATAATAATCACCTCCCCTAATGTTCTTTAGTAGAAAGAGTGACATTTTTATCATGGTCCCCTTCCCCCATTGGACTGCCATTTCTAATATGTTTGATTAATAATTTGCCTTAACTTGAAGACTTAGAATGGTGCTGGTTCTATATAGTATCCTCCACAAACTGAACATACAAAGTCTTCTTTAAACAAACATACAAGACACACGTCACGTCCACATCCATAACAGGTATGATTGTAGGTTGAAGGATTAACGTGGTGACAAAGGTCACATTCCTCCAGAATAGTTCCTTCTATTTTCATAAATCACTATTTTGTTTTAAGAATGTTTGAAGATTTGCTTTGATTAGATAGTATTGAAGTAGAGAGCAAACCGAAACTAAAATTCTCGCAAAACTCCCTTTTTTTAGCCAATTAGATGATAAATTCAGATCGGATAGGCGAAAAAAGTTAAAACAAGCAAAACGCTGTCTTTCTTTCTATTTTTGGTTCATTCTCCAAGACTCAAACATTATGACTGTGATGTAAAATGCTCCAGCAATGGCTAGAAAACCAAATTTTTCTGAAAATGGAACATTGCTGTTTAAGTTTAGAATTATCAAGAAAAATATACCCAAAGTAATCAACAAAACAAAAGGGTTAAATTTTTTCATAAGGATAGATGCCATCTAAATGCACACTCTCTTTGTGTCTTCTTTGGTATGTCTTATGTAGTTTCCGCCATGCACAAAAGAAACTTGTCCTTGGAAAAATTCTTTAGCTTGATCGCAAAGGCATCAATTGTTTCGAGATATTTTGTGTTTAATTTTAATATCGAGTTCGTGAAAATTTATTGTGATTATCCGCTGACCTTTAGAGTCCCATCAAGTGAATCAAACAAAGCATCAAGTTCAAGGGCATCCTGATTTAAAATTTCGTTCGCACTCTTTGTAAAAATGAATCGGTTGTCTGAGAGCTGATTATCGCAAATAAAGTTAGCCGTATTCACCAACGCCTTGACATCACACATAATTTTGGACAAAACACGAAAACCAGCAATCAAAAACGAAAGAAATTTGCTTTCAAGATACCGCTCCTTGTTGCGAATAATATTAAACCATTCTTTTAGTGTTTCGTCCAAGTCAGAGGCGAGGTTACTATATTTTTTAGCGAAATATAGGATGTTAGCGGTTTTGGAAAAAACATTTCGGTGACTTCCTACGAAATAATTATCATATATTGATTTTAACCATTCACGGTCCGATAACATGTTTCTGTCTAATTCGGAAGAGTTTTTGGATATTTTAAGCGTCAGGTTTTCATTAAAGTTTTTGTCAGTCGTATCTACCTCTTGGACTGGTTGTTCAGTGAATTGTTTGAGTGATGCCTCTGTTTTTAACATTAACTCGTAGGTTTTTCTAACACTTTTTGCGTAAAAACTCTGAACCCAATTTCCCCGCCCTTTCCCCTCCACTTCAAAGACGTCTTTTCTTTTTATTAAAATGGGTAGGTGATTATAGATTGTTGGACGGCTTATTTTCGATTCTTTTGAGATTTCGCTGATGTTAGCATAGGGTCTATCAAGGTTTCGACTTTCAATAGCTCTGATTGCAAACAGTATTTTTTCGGTTTTTTGCGGGTTTTTTCTCTTCCGCATGTTGACCCCATCAATATTTTACAATATATTCATCTTAATGTAAAGATATTATATATGTTTAACGTGAAAAAACAATGTTAGACCAGATTGTTGGAGTAAGATTTCACACAGAAGACAAGCAACTTCTCCAGAAAGTAAGCGAGGCACGAGGCGAAGACCTTAGCGACTTCATTCGCAGGGCAGTACGAAAAGAACTGGCAAGCTTAAACTACTACTCTACCGATGTGAAAAAAGCCCTCGGAGTAAAGGAGGAAAAATCAAAATGAGTTATAATGTGAAAGTATTGGTGTATGTGTGTGAGTGTGTATGGATTCTTTTGTATCTTCTTCTCTTCTTCTCGAATAGACAAATACACATACACACACCCATACACTGTATTTCATTATTTATTCCCTAGCAACACAAGCAGATCGACAATAGAAATTCTTTCTGACTCTAGCTATCAGCACACACATACACCTTCAGGTGGGATGGTTCAACATGGTTAGTCGTGATGGCGCCCAAATTAGAAAAGAAAGAATTCAAGAAATTACACAACGCATTGTAGGTCTACTTTTTAAAAATGGAGGAAAACTTCCACTCAACAAAACTATTGCAATTTTAGAATATGAAACTGGTCTAAGACAGGAAAAAATTGTAGAATATCTCAATATCGGCGCAAATGTAGGAAGATATGCAATTGATAATGAAAATGACGAAATTAAAGCAATAAACGAAAGATGATTCCATGGCAAAAACAGAAGAAATAAGCATACTACATTGTGAAAATTGTAAAAGCGAAATTAAAACGTCAGACTTTTTCTTTAGCCACTCAAATTGGGGAGAAATTCTAAAGTTGTTTCACGAAAAAGGAATTGATAATCCTGAGTTTATCCAATTAACAAAAAAACAGTCTAAAGGATTGTGCTTCAACTGCGGAAGTATGAATGCTTGTAAATCGGCAATGATATGGATATTAGCAGGACCTTTAGAAAAAAATGTTTTCGATGACGTAATTCTATTTTATAACACGGCTATGAGTTATGATGAATTTGTATATTGGATTATAGCGATCAATATTGCTGAGGAAATAATTCTTAAAATTAAGTTGGATATAGTCAAAGCACATGCAATACTTGTTGCTTTAATCCGTCTAAACGGAAAACCTCAGTATGTAGATGAGAAAGAAAAAGAATTGATGTTTATCCTCAAAGAAAAAGCAAGATTGTCTAACCAGGATCTTTCCACAATTTTTCAGATCAAAAGAAACAGTTCACAGAATCTTAAAGGAGATGGAGAACCAACGACTGGAATCCTTGTAAAGATGGATAAAACAATCAATCAACCCCTTTAGATATAATATATATTAAGAGAGATAAAAAAACGGAAAAAATAACCCCAAAATAAGCTTCTTTTCAGAAAAACAGACATGTTTTCCACTTTGCCTAAAGTGGAAGGGAAATTTTGTTTTTTCAAATATAAACGGAGTGAGTACCTGACTTGTCGAGTATGCCGTCAGTGGATTCTATACGAGAAAGAATAGAAACGGTTGATTCTGAAGAAGCTAGATTTTGTTTGATGGCTGAATACTTGTTCTGTGGCAGAGTAAGCGAAGTCATAGGAGTAACATCTCCGTCTGATTTAGGGAAGACTTTAGCGAGAGGTCCAAAAGGAATAGACGTGAAACTTGATGTTTTCGATTTAGGACCAATAAGAGAAGAAGCTGCAATCTTTACAGTATATACCGCTAAACGGGGAGGAATAGAAAGGAAAATTGCAATTCCATTAAATCCTGTTTACGAACCCTGGACAAGAGAGCTCCATACTTATTTCATTCAGCGTGGGAATAATCGAGTTTTTCCTTTCACAAGACAGAAAGCCTATGAGTACGCCAAAGAGGCTTTTGAGGATTTTACGTATCCTATCGAGCCTTACCGAGTGGGTAACGATAAAGTAAAGCGACATTTTCGGAAGTTTAGAACTCATGCTTTGCGTCATGCAAGAGCTACTGAGTTAATTGAGTTCTATGGTTTTGACCATTTCGATTTGTGTGTTTATGGTGGCTGGACTATGAAAAGTGCAATGGGTGTTGGATCGCTTAGTCGATATGCTCACTTGCAATGGAGAAAATATTTTCCAAAACTATTGAAGGAAAAACCAGATTTTAGGTGAATTTGTTTTGTTAGCTCAGTCTCTCCAATGTCCAGAATGCAGAAGCAATAGGGTATGGAAGGCTGGGCTACGTTACACAAATTTTGGAGATATTCAAAGGTATTTTTGTAGAGATTGTGGTTTTAGGTTTAGTGATCCTGAGTTTTCTATGAAAAATCACATAAGTGCAAAAGAACAAACAGTTTCTCGCCAAATATGCGTCACCCAGACAAAGGGGACGAAAAACTTGGTCGAAGTTAATTCCCAAAAAACTGGGCACGTGGGAGCCACAAATATTGCTAGAAATACAGAAACAAAATACTTCTTCAGTGAATTTCCTAGAGACCTACAATCACAGGTTATTTCATACGCTGTAAAAAGATTGAATCACGGTTCATCAAAGGAAGGAGTTAGTTCATATATCTACTCTTTACGGTCCCTTATTAGAAATGGTGCAACTTTAGATAACCCCTCGTCAGTGAAATCTGCAATATACGGAATGAAAGTTTCAAACCGAACAAAAAACCAACTGGTTATAGTATATGATTCATTCCTCAAACACATTGCAAAAACATGGGATAAACCAAAGTACAGAAGCGAACGAAAAATTCCAATTGTACCTTTAGAAACTGAATTAGACCAGCTTATTGGTGGAACAAGTAAAACAATTTTGACTTTTCTGCAAATCCTAAAAGAAACTGGAGGCAGATTATGAGAAATAGCTAGAATAAAATGGAAAGACATAGACTTCAAAAGGAAAATAATTTCAATCAATTACCCTGAAAAAGGAAGTGACCCTAGGCAAGTCAAAGTATCCTCAAAACTCCTAACAATGATAGATCTTATTCCAAGAAAAAGAGACACAGTATTCGCATGCAAGAAACAAATTTCACACCAATTCTATAAACAACTAAAACGTTTAATTTAAAAACTGGGGAACCCGAATCTTGCAAGAATAGGATTGCATAGCTTTCGTCACTGGCATGGAACAATGCTATACCACAAAACAAAAAACCTCGTCTATGTCCAAGAAAGGCTAGGTCACCGAAACATAAAGAACACTAGACTATACGTCAAGTTGATCAGCTTTGAAGGTGATGAATATCACTCTGCAACAGCAAAAACCGTCGAAGATGCCTGCAAACTAATAGACACTGGATTCGAGTATGTATGCGACTTTGAAGATGTCAAACTGTTTAGAAAAAGAAAATAGCACCCAAAAAAGTAGGGTGCAGTCGCCAAAATTATGCTTGTATTAGCCACTTGAGCGGTATATCTTGGTATGATTCGTTAGGAAGCGTGCGACGAATAGTGATTGGAAGAATCCCTGACTCCAACTCTAAAACAGCGATGTCAATGGGACCTGCATGAGATTCAGTGACTTCAATAATAATTGGAGCACCCATTGCAATCTGTAGCGCTCTGGCTCCCACTATCCGAGCTCGTTCAAAACGAGTCATTTTTTTAGGTCCGATGTAGACTACGTTCTCTTCCGTTGTTATATCAGAACGCTCCTACATCATGCCTGGAGGCATTCCTCCCATGCCTCCCATTCCGCCCATTCCACCACCGCCTGGTGGCATTGGGGGTGTTTTAGTTTTACCTGAAGCAATTACATCGTCAATTTTTAGGATCAGTGTTGCGGCTTCGGAGCAAGATTTTATTATTTGTTTCTTTACTACTAATGGTTCGAATACGCCTGCTTTTTCCATATCTCCAGCTTTTCCTGTGTCAACATCAACGCCTGCCCATATTTTGCCTTTTTCGTGGTGTGATCGTAATTCAGATATTATGTCAATAGGGTCGAGTCCTGCGTTTTCAGCTAATGTGGTTGGAATTACTTCTAGTGCTTCAGCGAACTGCATTACAGCAAGTTGTTCTCTTCCGGGAAGTGATTCAGCATATTTTTTGAGTACTTTGGACATTTCCATTTCAGGTGCTCCGCCTCCTGCAAGAATTTTTGGTTCTTCAACGATGTCGCTTACTACGCATAATGCATCATGTAGTGAACGATCTGCTTCGTCAACTATTCTTTCTGTTCCACCGCGGATGAGTATTGTAACTGCCAAAGGATTTTTGCATCCTTCGATGAATGTCATTTTGTCATCGCCAATTTTGCGTTCTTCTACAAGTTGGGCATAACCAAGGTCTTTCTTGTTTATGTCGTCAAGATTTGAAACTACTTTTCCTCCGGTAGCTTTAGCTAATGCTTCCATATCTGATTTCTTTACTCTTCGAACTGCTAATATTCCTTTTCTTGCTAAGAAATGTTGAGCTAAATCATCTATGCCTTTTTGGCAAAGAATGACATTAGCGCCTTTTACTGCAATTTTCTCAACCATGTCTTTTATCATATTTTCTTCTTGTTTAAGGAAAGCATCCATCTGTTCTGGGCTTTCTATGTTTATCTTTGCATCAAACTCTGTTTTTTCGATTTCAAGAGCAGTATCGATCAAAGCAATTTTCGCTTTCTCTACCCTTTTGGGCATGCCTGAATGAACTGCTTCTTTATCTAGAACTATACCATTTATGAGTTTAGTGTCAGTAAGAGATTCACCGGGCTTCTTCTCTATTTTAATGTTGTCTAGATCCACTTTGTAGCCAGTTTCAGTCTTTACTGCTACCTGTAGAACGGCATCAGTTGCAATATCTCCAAGATAGTCCCTGCTTCCTGATACTAGTTTGCTGGCCATAGATGTCATAGCGGCTTTTTTTATCGTCTTTTTGTCAGTTGGACTGACTTTTATAGCAATTTTCTCTAAAGTCTCAAGAGCTTTCTCAGCAGCTTTTCTATATCCGTCAATTATTACTGTTGGGTGAACATTTTTTTCGATTAGTGTTTCAGCTTTTGCGAGAAGTTCCCCTGCGATTATTACAGAAGTTGTGGTGCCGTCTCCCACTTCGTCGTCTTGAGTTTTAGCTACTTCCACCATCATTTTAGCTGCGGGATGTTGAATATCCATTTCATCTAAAACTGTGCGTCCATCGCTTGTTATTGTAACATCTCCGAAACTATCTACTAGCATTTTGTCCATTCCTCTTGGTCCAAGAGCGCTTTTGACTGATTCAGCTACTATTTGTGCAGCCATGATATTGGCGTGCTGGGCTTCTTGCCCACGTGAACGGGATGCGCCTTCACGTAATATTAAAACTGGGGTTCCAGTTAAATTAGAAGACAATTATCATTTCTCCTTGATTTGTTTCGGAACACTAGAAATTGGCTTTGGATATAAATATTTCTATATAAAAAAGCTCATTTTAGCGCTTGTTTAACTAATAGGCTTTTTAGGGTCTTTCCTTTAAAAAAAATTGCGAGAAGATTTTTCAAGGGAAAATAACTAAAATAAATTATCCTAATTACTGCGCTTTGAAAAGGCAATTAGATTTTGTCACTAAATAAAACCTAATAATGAGTATCTGTAAAGAAATACTAAGTGTTGAAAATGAGTGTATCTCGCATCCCAATTAGATTAGTTATCGATGGAGTTGGCAACGCAGAAGGACAACTTATTCGTATTCGTTCTCCAAGAACTGTTGATGCTATACTTCGGGGACTTCCTATAGAGGGACGATCAGCCCTTTGGCAAGAAGAGGTATATTTTGAAATTCCAATTAAAATGGGAAACGAAAAATCTTCTCCTACTGTTGAAAAGGGGGATATTGCATATTGGCCTATGGGAAGCGCTTTCTGTATCTTCTGGGGTGAAACACAACCATATAGCCCAGTTAACATGATCGGAAAAGTCACCAAGAACCTGGAATTGTTTAAACAAGTAAAAAGTGGAACAAAAATCGTAATAGAGAAAATATAAAAGCAGCCTAGGCGCCCTAGAACTATTTTTCTTATTTGGGATTAATCGGACTTTTTTCTATAAGCTTTCAAATTGTTGTTTGAGAACAATGAATATGTTCCAAGTGTCTTGACTAGTATTGAAGTTTTAGCAAATCAAGTTGGACACCCATTGGAGACTTTGAAAGTTTTTTTCCACAAGCTGGGCATTTGCAATCATTTTTTGCTCGAATATAATATGGCGAAATAACATCCCGTCCTTGGAATAGGGTTTTGCCACACCCGTGACATGAAATAGAGATAGCCATTTTACGCTACCAACACAAAATTTGTTTCAAGAAGATTCTGAATTTCTTCATATCTTTCTTGGTTAGCTAGAATTTGTATGTAATTTAATCTTTTAATCACCATTTCTTTGTAGTTCAGTTTATTCAAGGATTTTTCCTCCTTCAAAACATTCCTTTTGCTTAAATCAAAAATAAGGCTGGCGCTGAAACGACATGTAAGCAAGGGGAGAGAGAAGAGTGAAAATAAAAAAAAGAAACTATCTATTGATTGATTATATTTTATGAAGAGACTATACATTCAACAACTTTTGAGCAAAGAAGGCAATCTTCTGGAATTGATGAATTTTTTGGTAATTTAGACAAGTATCCAAAATAGTGAAGACACTTTGTTTGATTATTTTCTTCCTTATCTATGCTGGTCTCTTGATCAGAAATTGCCTCTAAAACTTTTTCGAATAATCCATCTGTTGAGGTATTAGTGGTCATTATGCCACCATCAATATTTCTCAAAGTTTGATATCATATTTAATCTATATGAAATTAGAATAAATATTCATAGTTTATCTAAAATTTCATTTAGAACTAAATTATATGAATAATACCACTGTTTATTATACTAAGTATTTGTTCCGTTTTTAGGTTTAATGTTTTTTGTAAAATAAGATATCCAGAAAATGCTAAAAAAAGAATAGAATATTGAAAAGAAAACCTTAAGTAGAGTTCGTTCTAAACGTACAGAATGTTCTACAATAAAGGAATGAAAAAAATTGAAAAAAACTAATGTAAAATCAAAACTATCTACAATCGCAATAATTACGGTTTTAGCAATATCGACTATGCTTTTTGCTTTACCGTCTGTTAGCGCACAAGCCAATAGTATTTTTGCCTTTCCATATGTCAATGCTGTTCCTAATCCCACAGAAGTTAATACAGTAGTTGTAATCCATGTTGGAACCGTATATCCTACACCCAGTCAAGTAGGTGGATGGACCGGTCTAACTGTTGAGGTCACAAAACCTGACGGTTCAACAGAAACAATTGGTCCAATCAACACTGACACAACAGGAGGAACCGGAGTTGTTTACGTTCCTACACTGGTTGGAACTTATACATTGCAAACACACTTTCCTGAAACAGTTACAACTGCAAGTGGTTACTATGGACCATCAGGCACAATCATGGAAGAGAGTTTGAGTGATCCACTGGAGCTTATTGTCACAGATGAACCTGTAGCATATTATCCTGGATTTGAACTTCCAACAGAATACTGGGCTCGCCCAATAGACACACAGATGCGAGAATGGTACAAGATTTCAAATAACTGGGTAGGATATGTTCCACCAACCAATAACGATCCCACCTCAATGAATGCTCAATTCAATGAATATGCACCAGAAACTGGTCACGTTTTATGGACAACACCACTGACAATGGGAGGTCTCGCTGGAGGAGTAATGTATGAGCAAGGCTTTGAACAAGGAGACGCATACGTAGGCAAATTCGGTGGTGGAGGACTCTTCGGAGCTGCTGGACCAGTCATAATCGGCGGAGTTCTCTATTATAACCAATTTGAATCAAACGGAGGATCAAGCGTTGATCAATGGGTTAATGCTGTAGATTTACATACTGGAGAACTCTTGTGGAGCAAACCTCTACTAACTCCAGATGGTGCAAATCTAAGGTTAGCTTTTGCTCAAGTATTCTACTGGGATTCGTATAACTATCACGGTGTGTTTTATTTCCTAATTGGCACTGAAAGCGCTGGATTCTTTGGACCAACAAATTGGCACGGCTTTGATCCCTTCTCTGGACGTTGGCTCTGGACCTTTGAGAATATGCCAAGTGGCGTGAAGGTATACGGACCAAAAGGTGAAATCTTCCTTTACAACCTCAACAAAAATGCTGGAACACTATCACTTTGGAACTCAAGCAGAGTAGTCGAGCGAAGGAAGTTATAATCCACAAGGTGTGGTAGCCAATGCTTCAATAGGTATTGAATGGACAATAAATGTAACGGGAATATCGGACTTGCCAGGATCTGCTTACAAATATCGTTCAGGAGTAATACTTGGAGCAGATTTCCAACGAGGTAGTCCCGCACCGAACCCTGCAAATATGTGGGCAGTAGAAGTTGATATCATTCAAGGAACTGCGGAACTAATGTGGCATAAAGAATGGACATTACCGTTTGACAACGCACTCATATCAGTTGAAGATGTAAGCGAAGAAGAAGATCTTTTCATAGTATCAACAAAACAAGCCAGAACAACCTATGGTTTCAGACTCAGCACAGGAGCACAACGTGTGAGGGTCCAACTCCACAAAGATTCTACACAGACAACTGGGGCCATTCATCAGGAAACAGCTGGGACATAATCCTTGAAGGTACGACAAAGTAATAGCAGGAAACTACGGAGGAGTAGTATGGTGCTACAGCGCAACAAATGGTAGCGTTCTATGGACCTATGCAATAGAAGACCCATATGTAGAGACTCTACATGGCAATAACTGGCGTTTCAGACCTGTGTTTTACACCGACGGAAAACTTTATCTTGAAAACACTGAACACAACCCACGAGACCCTCAACCACGAGGCGCACCGTTCCTATGTCTTGACATTGAAACTGGAGAAAAAGTCTGGGAATTACCCTATCGTGGAAGCGAATGGGGTTCAACTCCTATGATTGCAGACAGCATAATATGCATGTATAACAACTATGACCAACGCATCTATTCTATCGGCAAGGGTCCAAGTGCAATAACACTTTCAGTACTCGAGTAGCAATACCTGTAGGAACAGGCGCTGCACTCTCGGGTACAGTGATGGATGTATCACCAGGCACAAAATCTGAAAGAGTTATGCTACGGTTCCCAGGCGGAGTACCAACAGTAGCCGATGAATACATGTCAGATTGGATGACATACGTATACAACCAATTCCCACGTCCAGTTAATGCAGTTGGTGTTGAAGTAAGAATCCAAGTTGTTGACCCTAACGGCGCCTATGCATGGATTGGAACTGCAACAAGTGACGCATATGGCAACTATGGTTACTCATTCGTACCGCAAATGAAAGGCACTTACACAATAATCGCAACTTTCGTAGGTTCTGATGCATACTATGGTACCCAAGCAACAGCATATCTAATTGCTGACCCAGCACCAACACAAGTAACTATTCCACCATATCCAGGATATCAAGGTCCATCAGCACAAGACGTAGCAAACAGAGTATTAGCAGATCTTCCTGAAAATCCAACATCTAATGAAATCAGCCAAGCAGTCATAAACCAACTTCCAGATTACCCAGAACCAACAGTATGTCCACAAATACACAACAATCGACATCGTCATCATCCTACTAGTCGCAATAGCAATCGTTATAGGAATAGTAAGTCTACTACGCAAAAAATAAACCAATCAATTTCCCTCCCCTTTTTTGGGAGTAAACCAATTAAAGAAAAAGGGTGAAAGCTCTTTTGAGCTAACATTCCTCTTTTCTTTTTTATTTTTTATAATTTAGTCTAATTCATGAAAACAATACATCAACTAAGAACAATATTAACCCCGTTAAAGCAATTAATATGCCTAGAATCAATGGAATAATAGATATGATAGCACTAGTAATTGAAAGAAGTGTTCCAATTATTAGACAAATAATTGCTAGGACAGTTCTGAACATCTTTTCTTCATTGTCTATTTTTGAAGTCATTTTTATAAATAAATTATAATGAGTTTACATATAAAAAATTATTACAGAAAATGACAAAATATTAATTTTCAATTTTAAATTCTAGTTTTTATCCTAAATCACGGATCCTATTTAGTTTTAGAAAACTTGAAATATTTTCAAACAATTAGTAAGAATATGAGTAAATTTAGTTTAGGATTCTTATTGTTATTACTTTCTATCTCGTTTGTTTCATTAGTTCATGGTTCAGTAGTAATTGACAAATCGGTCGAAGTAAAATCTGTTATTGATGGTGTTTCATTTAGGACTACTTCAGAAGATATTTTTAAATTAGCAGACGTTGAGAGTCGTACACAGATTGGGATAACTCTACAGGTTTTATATCTTCAAAGAGTTTTCTGGCATCAATTATAACAGGAAAAATTGTATATTTAGACATTGATAGTCAATATGAAACAGACATTTTTGGAAACCACAATAAAACTATAGTCGTGGTCTATATTGATCATAATGCAACCCACTATATCAATGTAAATCAAGCAATTGTTGAACATGGATTACTACTAATTGATGATTATGAAAATGATTTTAACCCTCAGACTTGGACTCTTTAGGTCAAAAAACAAACCATCCCAGAATTTTCAGGATGGATTATTATTCCTATACTCTCGTTAAGCACTTTGATTTTTATTATATATCGAAAGAGTCTAACATAATCAAGATCTACTTTAAGAAAAAATATACTGTTTATGCTGAGATTTGCTAAGTAGTCTAAAGATTCCTCTTTCTTGTAATTCCATTTGAACTAAATTAGAAAAAAATGAAGTTTAAAACATTTCATAAGATGGCAACAGTCTGTTTTTCGCTAGAGGATGGTTTCAGAGAACCTGCGCCTTCAAACTTTGCATAAATTTCAATACTATTATCCCACCAATCCATTTTTTTTGCCACCCAATCTATTTTAAAGTCTCCCAAAACATTTGTATTACAGACGGCTATTGGGGTTTCTTTTAATAACACTCCATCACTTTCATAAATACTAATTTTTGCGTTATCTATCCC
>CAWDYQ010000005.1:0-182927 GCA_963806645.1 Candidatus Bathyarchaeota archaeon
TCAACGATGACCCGCTGTAACTGATGCCGGCGCCTGCAGAAACTGTTGACACCGAAATTATTACCCCTGCAATGAGAGCCTTGTTTGCAGCTTCAATGGTCGTAATGGTTGGTATTTTTCCCAAGAGCATGAAAGCAATAAGTAGTCCATATATTGCCAGCGCTTCACCCAAAACCACAGTTATGATCAGCCTACTAAGTAGCTCTGGTTTTTCTGTTCCAATTCCAGCCAGTGCAGTTCCACAGATTATGATTGAGACAGCCGCAGATAGAATAGGTACCCCAATCGATATAGCCAAGCCAATGAGGCTTATGAGACTAGGATCCATAATAATTCCTCTCTTTTTACTAAGTAGATTCGAATGGCTTAAAAGGAATTCCCTCTCCGCGGTGGAATGTTGAAAACCATTCAACCCAGTGAAGACGAAGAGTATGCACAAAAACTACGAGACCCTCAATAATTAACACTAGAATAGTTCCTATGGCTATTATTGGAATGCTAGACAATGGAAAAACACCATGCTCTACCCCTCCCAATACCAAGAACAGATAGTTCATTGCGCTATGAATAAGACCTAACGCCATTAGTCGGCTATAGGACATTGTATGGCTTAGAGTTTCAGCGAACACTTCTACGGTAAATCCTACGCCTGCCATAAAACCTTCGGCTAACGCTGCGAAAACAAAAATTAGCATCAGTGGCAATATCACGAGACCTCCAAGCATAATGCTGCCTTCTGCGAACCATAACGAAATGTTTGATATTCCTCCCCAGTATGCCCACATGAACAAGCTACCGAAAATCAGCCAAATCCAACAGATTGGTATTGGGGCAAGCTTGTAGTGTTTGTGTCTAAGCTCATTTAGAAACCTCAAAACTAGCCCGATGCTTATGTGAATTGTACCTACGAGTATCGCAAATTTCAGCATTTTCATAGGTTCTTGTGTAGGTTCGAATCCTCCTATTTGAAAAGGCCCAATTTTGGCTAAAGTTATTGGGTGAATGACACCAGATGGCCCAAAAAACTCGCCGAATATAAACCCGAAAAAAATAGCTGAAAAACCGATGTAAATCAGCATTTCGCCGCTAATTAACAGGTACCGAATAATGTCTCCCCCTTCCTTCACTTTGCCCTTTCTACGAAGCCAAGTGAATATGACTCCAGCTATTACGAAAATGGCACCTTGCCCAACATCTGCAAACATTATACCGAAAAGTATGGGAAACGTTATTGCAAAAATTTTTAGAGGATCGATGTCCCCGCTGGATGGACGCCCATACGCACATTCTAGCTTCCCAAAGGCTTGTAGGTAGCTTGGGCATTCCTTAACAATTATTGGTACATTTTCGTCAAGAGAAGGGACCTCGTCTGCTATCATGCAATATCCATCAGACACACTCTTTATACGTTTCACCGCTTCTTTTTCGAGACGCTCTGGTACCCAAGCCTCGAAAAAAACAGTTTTAGAACTTCTAACGAACCTTTCTATTTCTTCTGTTATTCGCTTCTCTTCTTTTACCGTGACCCATAGAGTTAAGAGGTCTTTGCGGATCTCTTCGAAATTAATTCCTGTCTCAATTGTGCCGATTATTGATTCAACGGTTTTTTTAAGAGTTACAAGTCTTTTTCCGAAATATCTCTCGCTGTCTAAGACAAATTTTGAAAGCTCGGCGAACTTTTTTCCAATTTCGTCGAGGTCATCAAAATGTTTAGATACTATTCTTTCAACCAGCACATGGTGATTTGACAAACCAGTAGTCTCGATGGTTTTGTCGATCTCAATCAATTCGAATTCGATATGCTCTAACTCCATTTCTTCAGGTTGCGTCAGTGAAGTCTCTTTATCAAATAGTTCTGGCTTTATTCCAAGGTTGCCAATAATTTGGTCAATTCTAGAAGCCAACGCGTAGATTTTAGCTTCTTCGATGGGCAATTCTTCTAGTTTCTGTTCAACCGCTGCCAGAACTTTTTGCGTTGGCTCTTTCGAGATAGGTATTTCTGCGGTAGGAAAATCATCAGGTTTTATGTGTAGGGTGTCAAATGCAACTTCGATTCTTGAGGTGAGGTCGGTACATTTTGTCACAGTTTCAGTGGACTCTTTATGAGGAACTAATGCTTCTTCCCAGTCTTCCGGTTTTTCTCGCATGTCAATGAACTGGACTATGCCTGCATGTCCAAGGGATCTTACAACAGCGTCAATATACTCTTCATAAACCAGCGCCTTGAGCCTTTGCATCTCTATCATGGCATCATCTTCATGTAGAATGTTTTTTGATGATGTATTCAATTACGTGCGTCTTTAATAGCAGATGACCAATATCTCTAAACAAGAGAAAAGCTCTTAAAGTTTTTCATTCAGTAATTCAGTGGGGATGTAAATCTTGCTTGAATCCTTCAAAGCAGTTTTGGAGAACGGAGAGAGATGCTGAAAAACTTATACTAAGAAGCAGAAGAGCAAGCAGAAAAAACAAAAAAAAACGCTCAAGAAAGAGCTGAGGCGGTTTACACTGGAGACTTACCAAGATACTATTGTTGAAGCAGAGCGTAAATCAATTGAAGTGAAGGAACGGGCGAAGACCGATGCTGAATCTGAAGCACAAATTTTCATTAAACGTGCGGAGAAACTAAAAAAGAAAATTTAGTGAGTGCTGAGCAGAAATTCGTTGAAGCAGTGAATTCCATTCTACATGAAATATTATCATGATATGGTGAAAGTATGGAACATTCAGGAAACGAAATTCTTGATCGTATCTTGAAGAGATGCCAGAGAGCAAGCAGAAAGCATTATAGCTAGATGCTAATAAATCCGCTGAAAGAGTAATAGAAAAACAAAGACAATTTAGCTCTTCAAAATGCGGAAAAAAATGCAGAGCGCCCTATTGAAGAGAGCTGCAAACGATGCAGATATTATTAGAGGAAAGGTCTCTATAGAGATCAAGAGACAAGCTGGCTGGATAGTCTTATCCGAAAAAAATCGTTTGATTACTAGCGTCCTAGATGAGGTAAAAAACAGGTTAGTGAACATGCAGAAATCTGAGAAATATGTTCGGTTCTTAAGAAGTGGATAGTTGATGCTGGAACCGTTTTAGATGGTGGGATATTAGAGGTTGTATTAAACGAAAATGATTCAAAATTAGTCCAATTTGATGAACTGGAAAAAGAGATTTCTGATAGAAGTGGTGTACAAACGCAGCTTAAGGTTTCTGAACAAAAAAACAATGCAGTTGGCGTTATAGTCAAAACAGAGGATGACCAAATCTTTGTGGATAACACAGTTGAAGCTATACTTAGTCGACGCGAAAAAGAACTTCGGCTGAAAATTGCACGATTTCTATTTAACAACATAGACTAAAACTTGGGAATGGATAATATTCAATAAGTCACTCCTGTAGTGGATTTGGAAAGAATAAATTGTTAGATATTTGATTTTACTATTATGAAAGATATTGTTTATCAAGAAAGGGTTTCTGCTGGTCTTCTCGTTAAAGGTTTAATGACGTTTTTTTCAGGTATTATTGTTTTTGGAACATTATTTATGATTCTCTTGGGGGATTTGTCTGTTGAAGATTATTATGGATTTATTTTTTCTTGGGGGATTTTGGCATTTGTGTTATTTCTTTTCTGGAATTATAGATGTCTTGAAATTAGAATCAATCCTGATAAACTCCTAGTTCATTATGGAATTTTCAATAAGAAATCCATCATGTTAAAGGATATCATTTCGTGCCAAATAACCCAAGCATCATTTGGTAGATATGGAGGAATTGGTGTAAGGTATGGTTTTGATGGCTCAACTGCATACACGACATCATTTGGAACTGCTATTGAGATTACTGTAAAAGAAGGAAGAGCTTTTGTATTTTCATCTAAAAATCCCAAAAAAATCTGTAAAATTATGAGACTCAAACTAGATAATAGGGAACTATTTTTTTATCAGAAAGTGGCTTTCCTAAGACAATTGGTTTTTTCCCTTTCATTGAGTCTTCATTACTTTTTTTGCTTTCACTATTCTTTCTCATTTTTAGAGAAACCGTAGTTTCCCAGTTTTGTGTGTATGCTCCAGTATTCGCCTTGGTTAAAAACGAATGGGTCAGCTTTTGTAAAGTCTATGTTTCCTTTATCATCTAGGATATCTTCGTCAACATGAACTTGAACGATTTCTCCAAGGAATAAGTCATGGGCGCCTAATGGAAACCTACCTTTCAAGATGCATTCCATGTTCAATGGGCATTCGCGGATCAGTGGAGCCTTGACTTTGTCTGCGGTCTCCTGAGTTAGTTTGGTTTCAAAAAATTTGTCAACAGTTTTTCCTGAAGTTACTCCGCAGTAGTCAGATTCTCTTAGGATTTTAGTTGTTGGGATATTCACGACAAATTCTTTGGTGGTTTCAATAAGTGTATGAGAATAGCGTGTTGGTCTGATTCCCAACGCTATTGTAGGTGGTTCAGAGCATACTGTTCCCACCCATGCTAGAGTGATTATGTTAGGTTTTCCCGTGGAGTCTACGCATGTTACAAGAACTACTGGACACGGAAACAACGCTGTCCAAGGATTCTTCTTGATCTTCATAAAATAAACTCTTGTCATGTCCATTTTTAACGTTTTCTAAGACTTAACAGATAACTTGTTGCTAAAAATAGTGAGTTTGGGGGTCAAGTCTCAAAGCCATTGTGTGGATTAAAATATGTTTTTAATGCTGCATAATGTTGCTCTTTGAACATTCCAACATCACTCGCACTTAAGAAATACATAAACCCTTTAAATCAGGATAAACCCTTAAACTTGTTTAAAAATCCCATTGAGTGAAAACCTATGATCTGGATATATGCTGTTGAAGGAAAAGATTTTGTTGCAATTGATGTTACTAGTCTAACGCAGTTGAGGGATATTGCTAGCACTAAGTGGGTTTGGGTTGATGTGTTCCATCCTAATGAAAAAGAACTAGAAATATTGGCTGAATTACTTGGAAATGAACCCGAACTTGTTGAAAAGTTCAAGGATCTGATGGATAATCCTTTGGATGTAAATGTTGACGGTTTCGAGTTTTGTAACTATGAAAAGGTTCATGAGTTTAGTACAGTTGTTATTCCCTCCATTGATGTAGTGATCAATTGATGGTTTATCCGATTATCTTGGCAAAGAAGAAGAATATTATTATTACTTGGGGCGAAGAAGGAGCATAACCATTCGAAGATAATTAAAAAAACAATTAAAAGATTGAGAGAAGGAGTTGAGGCTGAGCAAGAGCTTGAATTCGTCTCTTGTTATTAGCGTACTGTTTCATGAGGTAGCAATTAATAACTCGAATGAGATTCTATGTATCAGAGAAAAAATCGACCAGTTGGAGGAGCAAGCTCTGGAGAGGGGCAATAAAAGGCTTGTTCGCTCTGTTTTTTCGCAAAAAAAGACGATTTCTGGTCTTTATCGATTCATGATCGAAGAAAAGGCTTTTATGCTCGATGTTGAACAATCAGTTCTCCCTCTCATAAAGCTTAAATCAAAAGTCGAAGCCAATTGTAGATGAAGCAATAGGTCTTATTGATCGGGAAATTGACTTTATAGATTCTTACACCAGAACTCTAGATAGCATTCTAACCTTAAGCGATTTAGCATCTATTCATAAAGTTGAAAGCTCTATTAACTATCTTACAATTGTTCTGGTAATCATGACGGTAATCTTAGTGATTTTTGAACTAATGGCTGTTCTGGAACTTGGTGTACACTGAACTAGTCATTCTTTTTTTCTAATCCTAAAACCAAATCTCAGAAATCAAGTCTAACTTACACTGGATTTCAGAAATCACTACAACCTGAGCTAAGAATTTACTACAAATAGTAAAAAGAATAAACCTTAAATGAATTTCACGTCCCCTTTCTGTTAAAACAGTTAATTTCACAACATAATTTTTGTTTTCAACTGCTTAATTAGAGTTTTATAGTTGTCTGTAACATTCTTTCTAAGGTAGAGAATCTTCCCAGAGGAGAGTATTATTGTCTGTTGATCCAGTAGCGTCCATTAGAGATGCTGACTTCATCTATGAAAACATAGCAGTTAAGATAGTTGCAAACAGAGACAGTCCCAAAATCGATCTTCCGGGCACAAAAGTTGGTCCCTTCAAAGAGGGCCAAGAGTACGAAGTAAGATTATGGGTTGCACAGGAATTAAAAAAGGCTGGAATAGCCCGAATCCGAATGGATGAATCCCTAGATTTAATGGTGTTAAATAAAATTCATTGGAAAGAGCGTGTTCAGGCTTCCCAGAAAGTCACTTCTGTTCCTGAAGATTTTTACCCTAAACTGCGACGCTTCTTAGAAGAGTTAAATGAGGAAGCTATAAAGAAACCTGAAAAAAGAAGTGATTATGAAAAAGCAGTCAATCTCTCCGACGATATAACACGGATGAGGTTAAAGAAAATTGTTTCTTTAGCTTCTTCAACATCGAAAACACAAACAAGTCAAATACTTCGAAGTCTAACAAAAGAAGAAAAAAGCATCTACACTTATTTACACACGATAATAAGTGAATGGAGAAACGAAATCCTAAAAACCCAAAGAGGCGACAAAACATGACCGAAGAAGTTTTAACAGCTGATCCCGAAGAACTCTTTTTAGATTTTTTCAAAGCAACCAAATATCGTGAACGACTCTCCGTCATGGCCGTGTCGGGAAAAAAATCTTTCATGGTAGATTTTGACGAATTATTGGCTGCTGAACCAAAACTAGCCCAGCAACTATTGGATAATCCTGACGAATACCTTGAATACGCTAACCGCGCTGCCAAAGCTCAACTACAGATAGAAGAACCAGAGTACACTGAAGAAATCACAAACGTAACAGTCCGGTTTCAAGGATTACCAGAAGTTACACCTTTACGACTTTTGGGTTCAATTCATATTGGAAAACTTGTTATGTTAGAAGGAATTGTTGTTCGCGCCAGCCCAGCCCGACCTCTGGTTATGGAAGCTGCATTTAAATGCAAATGGTGTGGTGCAATGTCCAACGTTATTCAGTCTGGACCCTTTTTGACTGCTCCGCTTGCATGTAGCGCTCCAGAATGCAGAAGAAAAAGTTCCTTTGACTTTATTCAGGAAGAATCCACATTCATAGACTCCCAGGATGTTCGCATCCAAGAGCGCCCAGAAGACCTTCCTCCTGGTCAGCTTCCACGTTGGCTAGACATCAAGCTTCTTGAACGTGACCTTGTTGATATGGCAAGACCTGGAGATCACGTTGCAGTTGTTGGAATCACCCGTGCAGTCGCAGCAACTTTACCTCGCGTTGGGCGTCTTCGGTCATTCACATTGCATCTGGACACTAACTTTATCGACGTAGTAAGCAAGGAACCTGAAAAGCTTGTTGCCACCCAAGAAGAGGAGGATCAGATAATTGAACTATCAAAAGACCCAGAGATTCACTCTAAGATTCTTCATTCTTTAGCGCCCTCTATTTACGGGTATGAGCACATCAAAGAAGCCATAATGTATTTACTTTTCGGAGGTACGTCAAAACTTTTCCCAGACATCACTATAAGAGGAGACCTCAACGTTCTGATGGTAGGAGATCCTGGAACAGCAAAGTCCCAACTTCTGCAGTATGTGGCAAAAATTGCTCCACGAGGTCTTTACACCAGTGGTCGAGGAACTACTGCTGCGGGTTTAACAGCTGCGGTGCTTCGTGACAAGGCTGGGGGAATGACTCTTGAAGCTGGCGCTTTAGTACTGGCAGACAAGGGTGTAGCTGCTATAGACGAAATGGATAAAATGCGAACAGAAGACCGGGTAGCAATTCATGAGGTTATGGAGCAGCACACAGTTTCAATAGCCAAAGGTGGTATCGTTGCAACTTTGAATGCACGAACCAGTATTTTAGCAGCAGCTAATCCAACATTGGGACGATATGATCCTTACAGGACAGTAAGTGAGAACATTTCTCTTCCCGTAACTATCCTTTCACGGTTTGACCTGATTTTTGTTCTAAGAGATGTGCCCGAAAAAGCTAAAGACTCCCTTATGACTGAGCACATTCTTGGTCTTCACAAAACTGGAGTATCTCCTGTTGATCCACCTATTGAGGCTGACCTTTTCCGAAAATATGTTAGCTACGCAAAAAACCTAAAACCCGTATTAACTAAAGAGGCATTAGAACGACTGAAAGATTTCTATTTGGTTATGCGTTCAGCCAGCGAAACTGAGGGCACTCCTGTGGCTATAACTGCTAGGCAATTAGAGTCTCTGGTTCGTATTGCTGAGGCCAGAGCACGTGTAGCCCTTAGGGAAGAGGTTTTAGCTGAAGATGCGGAACAGGCAATTTCAATCATGACAACCTCATTGGAGCAGGTTGGAATTGACGTTTCCTCTAATAAGTTTGACATAGACATTCTGATGACTGGGAAACCTAAGAGTCTTCGCGATAAGCTCTCTGTTATCTTAGGACTAATATCTAGTATGGAGAAAGAAACTGGTGTGGTAGACAAGGAGCGTCTGGTAGAGCGGTTGCAAACCGAATTTGACATTATGGCTGGAGAAGCAGAGCGTCTAATAGGACAAATGTTGAAGGAAGGAACATTATTTGCGCCTCGTGACGGATTCATCAAAAAAACTTGATAGGAAAAAAGGACATAGGCGTTGAAGATCGAAGAACTACCGCTGCATAATTCTGTAAAAAACGTTCTAATAGACTCAGGGATCACTGAACTTTATCCACCACAGGAAGATGCGGTCTTAGCTGGAGTCTTGGAGGGAAAGAACCTTGTTTTGGCGAGTCCCACTGCTTCGGGTAAGACCCTAGTTGCTGAGTTGTGTGCTCTAAAGCATGTTCTGGAGAGGGATGGAAAAGTTTTGTATCTTTCTCCTTTGAGGGCTTTGGCAAGTGAGAAGTTTGAGGAGTTCCAGAAGTATACAAACATAAAGAAGGGAAATGGGAGACGTGTCAGTGTGGGTGTTAGCACAGGTGATTACGATAGTAGCGATCCGTGGATGGGAAAATATGACGTTATCGTAACCACAAATGAGAAGGCTGACTCTTTGCTAAGACACAGAGCAAAGTGGGTAAACGACATTTCATTGGTAGTTGCCGATGAGGTACATCTTCTCAACGACGCTGACCGTGGACCCACCCTAGAAGTGGTGTTAGCCCGTCTAATGCAGGTCAGCCCTGACATCCAGCTCCTAGTTTTAAGTGCCACAATAAAAAATGTAAATGAGGTTGCGGAATGGCTAAAGGCATTCTCTGTTACTACTGAATGGAGACCTGTAACCCTCAGGGAGGGGGTAATACTTCACGACGAGGTTCTTTTCAAGGATGGCGGCGCACTTAAAATAGAGAATAGTGTAAAAGACTCTGCCCTAAATTTAGCCATGTACACAGTAAAATCTGGGGGACAAGCCTTAGCTTTTGCTGGAACCAGAAGAAACTCTATAGGTTTAGCCAAGAAGATTGCAGTTAAAATCAAACCGCTCCTGTCCAAACCTATGAAACGTTCATTGAAGCAGTTGTCTGAGAAGATTCTCTCTACAGGAGAAAGGACCAGACTTGGAGAGCAGTTGGCTGAGATTGTAAGTGGAGGAGCAGCCTTTCATCATGCTGGATTAAGTGGCGGTCACAGAAAAATAGTCGAGGACTCGTTTAGGGAAGGAAAAATCAAGGTTTTAACTGCCACTCCAACATTGGCATTTGGTATGAATCTTCCCGCAAGAGTAGTTATGATTAGTGATTATCGACGATACGAGTCCGGATACGGTTACTATCCAATACCTGTCCTTGAGTACAAACAGATGGCTGGACGAGCTGGACGACCAAAATACGACAAGTTTGGAGACTCTATTCTGATAGCTAAAACCGAAGATGAACGCGACTATTTAATGGAAAATTACGTTCTTGCCGAAACTGAACGAATATGGTCAAAACTAGCAGTAGAAAGAATTCTTCGTTCTCACGTTTTAGCTACAGTAGCATCTGATTTTGCTCACACTGAACAGGGAATCTACGAGTTTTTCGGAAAAACTTTCTATGCTTACCAGTATGATCCCCGAGCGATAAAGGGGGTTATACAGAAAAGTTTGGGTTTTCTCTTCACCGAAAAAATGGTTGAAGTGAGCGGTGACAAAATCTTTGCAACCAAGTTTGGTCGCAGAGTCTCAGAACTGTACATTGATCCCTTAACCGGAGTTACTATTAGGGATGCTCTAACAAACCGTGCACAGCGTCTTACTGATGTCAGTTTTCTGCACATGATTGCCCGCGCGCCCGACATGTTTCCTAAGCTTCGTCCTTACACAAACGAGATGGATGCTCTACAGTTCTTTATTGAGGATCATAAAGACGAGTTTATGTTTGATCTTCCAGATCCTTGGATGGACAGGATAGCTTTCGAGGAGTTCCTTGGGGAAACTAAACTGGCTTGGGTGCTCAAGTCTTGGATGGATGAAACAAGCGAGGACGAGATGATTGAACGCTTCAAGGTTCAGCCAGGAGACCTATATCGTCTCATCTCTACTGCTAAATGGCTTATTCATGCTTCTCATGAGCTTGCTTCTCTTTTCAAGCACCAAGATTTGTTGGCTCATCTGGCTAGGTTAACCGTGAGAATCGAGAAGGGAGTTAAGCCTGAGTTGCTTCCTTTGGTTGCATTGGATGGCATCGGCAGAGTAAGAGCACGTATAATGTTTAATTCTGGCTTCAAAACTGTTGACGATCTTAAACGGGTGCCCTTGCAACGATTAACTGGATTGCCCTTAATCGGTCCTAGGTTAGCTCAGAAAATTAAGGAACAAGTTGGCGGTTACGTCAAGCAGGATGAGTGGCAGAGCCTAAAGAACAAAAAAGAAACTGAGAAGCAGCGGGCTCTAACAGATTTCTAGTCTAATAAACCTCGAGCTTTTCTTTCCTGTTTGGTCATTTCTATAACTTGCTCAATCTGTTCAAAGGTTGTACCAAGGTAATTTCTTGGGTCCATTACTTCCTTAATTTCTTGTACGACTAAACAGCTTTTTTGCATTTTCATTTTCTGTGAGAACATCTTGGAATGCTCTTTGTTCTGTGTAACTTTTTAATGCTAATTGTCGGGTTAATTCGTGGGCTTTCTGGCGTCCTAACCCCTTCTTTGCCAAAGTGAGCATAACCGCCTCCGACATCATTCGCCCCTGAGTTATCTCCATGTTCTTTCGCATCCGCTTTTCGTCAACCTCTAATCCCTTCAATACTCTAATCATCAAAGTCAGCATGTAGTCTATGAGTATGCATTCTTCCGGAATCACAAATCGTTCACATGAAGACTGGGTTAAATCACGTTCATGCCAAGTGGGAACATTCTCTAATGCAGGAGAAACAAGGCTTCTCAAAATCTTCGCTAACCCACAGATTCTCTCAGAGTTAATTGGGTTACGTTTATGAGGCATTGTTGAGCTTCCAACTTGTTTCTTCTGTTCAAAAGCCTCGAAAACTTCGCCTATTTCTGGTCTCTGCAGTTCCCGAATTTCAGAAGCTATATTGTCTAAACTTGAAGCCAGTATGGCTAAGATGCATGTGAGTTCGGCGTATCGGTCTCTTTGAATGATTTGGGTGGAAATTTCTGATGCTTTGATTCCTAGCCGTTCCATAACAAGATCCTGTATCTTGAGTGCTTTTGGTCCTAAGCCTGCTTGTGTTCCAACTGCGCCGCTCATTTTTCCAACTAGCAATCTACCTCTACAGTCTTTTAGACGTTGGATGTGTCTAGCGATTTCTCTTGTCCAAACTGCAAACTTGAAACCGAATGTGGTTGGTAAGGCGTGCTGTCCATGGGTTCTACCCATCATAATTGACTGTTTATGTTGCTTCACTCGTTTGAGTAGAACCGATTCCAGCTCGTTTAGTTTGTCTTCGATCATGTCTGCGGCTTCTTTGAGTTGGAGTGCGGTTGCGGTGTCCAATATGTCTGAGCTTGTTGCTCCAAGGTGAACATAAGCGCCGCTTGGTCCACATTTTTCGGATAATGCTTTGACCAACGCCATGATGTCGTGTCGTGTTTCGTTCTCGATCTCTTTTACACGTTCCAGCTTAACATATTTGGTTGAGGCTTTCTCTGCGATTTTTTCTGAGTCAGCTTTTGGGATGTTTTCTACTTGACTATGCGCCCAAGCTAGCGCTGCTTCTATTTCTAGCATTTTCTGTAGCCTGTTTTCTTCATCAAAAATTTTAAGCATTTCAGGTGAGCCGTATCGGCCCGTGTCTATTGGTAGAATTGGCAATTTTGTTATCCTCCGTAAACGATACATAAATGTATTGAGCATAGCTTTTTACTAGTTTCGCCTAAAAGCTGTGTTTCTGGAAGTTTAAGCTATGGGAGCTTTGGTTGCTGCTGTAAGTAAAAGGGGACAGAACGTTGTTCCTTCTGTAATCTCGATGCTCAACGAGTTAAAGCATAGAGGAAAGGACGGTCACGGAATCGCAACGGCCAATTCGGTGAATAGTTGCCAAAACAATCGAAGAATTGTCTATAGAAATTGATAGTTCAAGTGTTGTTTTGGGTCATAATCTTACCCAAATTTTATCTCGTGATCAAGCTCAGCCCGTGCAGGGTGACGGTTTCACGTTTGTGTTTGAAGGTCGACTATTTCCATCTCCCAACCCGAATGAATTACCAGAACCAAAACAGATTGCTCGAAAACTTTCATCTAACCCCATCAAAAACGCTAGCCGCATCCTCGAAAGCATGGAGGGTTCCTACGTTTTTGCTCTGGCTGAATCTGATAGAATAGTTGCGGGAAGAGATGTGTTTGGGGTTGTTCCACTTTACTATGGTGAAGATGATGCTATCTGTGCATTGGCATCTGAACGCAAAGCCCTATGGACGCTTGGATTAGACAATGTTAAACCATTTCCTCCGGGGCAATTGGCTGTGGTGGATGCCCAAGGGTTCTCCTTCAAATCTGTAAAAACATTGAGCATGCCTCCCACCAAACGAATAAACTTGGAGACTGCAGCCCAAGCGTTACATCTTCTTCTTCTGGAATCTACACGGAAACAGGTTTCAGATCTTGATGCAGTTGCGGTTGCATTTTCTGGGGGTTTGGACAGCAGTATTGTTGCTGCATTAGCAAAAGGTGTGGGTTTGGATGTTCAGCTTGTTACGGTCGGCCTAGAGAATCAACCTGAAGTCCAATTCGCCCGGGAGGCAGCTGAAGCGTTAGAGTTACCGTTGCACCTTCAAACTTATACCGAAAGTGAGCTAGAGAAGACTCTTCCGAAAGCTTTGTGGATAACCGAAGAGTCCAGTCTAGTAAGTGCTTGTGTTGCTGTCCCCTTCTATTGGACAGCTGAAGCCACGTCTAAGCTGGGTTATCGTGTTATTTTGGCTGGGCAGGGAGCTGACGAGCTTTTCGGAGGCTACCAAAGATACCTCACAGAATATGCGTTGTCAGAAGATGAGTCTGTTAGGGAAACAATGTTTCGTGACGTCGTGAACGCTTACAGTGACAACTTTCAGAGGGACAATCAAGTCTGCTCCTTTCACGGTGTTGAATTGCGTCTTCCATTCATTAACCATGATGTTGTTGATTTTGCTTTTCGGCTTCCTTTACGCTTGAAAATTAACTCAGTTGAGGATAACTTAAGGAAAAGGGTGCTGCGAAGAATGGCTTACAACATAGATATTCCCGAATTCATTGTTGATAAACCGAAGAAGGCAATCCAATACACAACCGGAGTAACAAAAGCTCTCAAACGAGCAGCAAAAACCGAAGGCTTGACTCTTCAAAAATACGTAACAAAAATCTTCAACAAAACCTACCCGGGACAATAGTTCAAAGGGGGTATGCTCATTCGCGTGTTATATTAGGAGGCTAATAACACCGAATTGGTGAAAAACAGCCTTTTCCAGAAAACCTCCCAAAAAAATTGTCAAAATAAATCCAAACGGCACCCCAATGAAATGTTCTCAATTCTAGAGGTTAAAATTTAACTCGCCCCATTCCAAGAGTGCTTAAGTTGTCCTCAAGTATTTGTTTGTGCGATGGATTAAAATCACCATTTCGTCCTTAACAATATTTTGGGTTAGACATGAAATTTTAGCTCTTAAATCCAATCATTTTTTTATTCAGTCACTTCTTTTAATCTGACTTTTTGAATAAAAAATAACCGTAGGAACTCCTCCTGCTAATGTGAATATTATCCTGAAAGTCAGGTTGTTCAGATCGAATAACGGCCCAATAGTACAGGCCAGCAGATAAAGTCCAATTATTATAATGGATGGTATTGCAATGAAAGTTACAATTACATCAGTGAATTGAGATTCACCCAAGGAACCACCAATAATAACCATAGCATGTATTATTACTTAAGATTTGCTATGCAGTCTAGTTTGCAGTTAAGGTTAAAATTTTAACCCCCAAAACCAGAAAGAGTTAACTGTTCTACTTTAATTTCTTGATTGCAAAATTGAAGGTAATAATTTACGGAAAGAAGTTTATGGATAGTTAGTCTTTTTAACTAAAACATTTATTTTTAGAAATTGCTAACGTATTAAAAGGTATATTAAAAAGTACTTTGTAAACTTTAAATGCGATTATCAATAATTTTTTGTTGAAAACCAAGAAGAATCCATCAATCTTTTTTGTGTCCTGAAATGTTAAAAAGTTGTGTAGGCTATAAGTCCAGAACGGTGCTGTAGTAATGAGTGATTCTGAGGATGTAGAATTAAAGGAAGCCTACAAACTTTGGGCTGAGAAAATAGATTACCATCAGTATCAAATTTTTGTAGAAACCGCCAAAATTGTGGATTTGCTGAAGCAAAAGAAAGTGTTCGCGACAACAAAAAACGAGATGATCATTGTCGTTAAGGGTTTGCAGGCAACCGTGAAGTCAGTCTCTAAGGTATTGTCAAAGTACATCGCATAAGAAAACAGATTACTTGGAGGCTGATTTTCCGAGAAAACGCTGCATAAACTCTTCACCATCTATCAAACCAAAACCGTCCCTTTTGGCAGAGTCTAAATCAAACTGTTTCATCCCATCCGCTTTAGAACACACATGTGGGTATTAAAGTCAGAAAAATGCGCGCACATTTTGTATGTCTTATTCGAATAATAATGTATGATTTCTGATTAATGTTAAATATCGATAAGATACAAACTTGTTCTGAAGGAATAAAGATTTGGATAATGAATCTTTAATCTATAAACTTAAAGAATTTAACAATCAATATGATGATTTACGCAAAAAAATCGAAGCATTAAGTAACAAAATTTCTTTAAGGAAATCAATGCAATCTTTTTTGGGTCTTTTTGGTATTATTCTTTTTTTATTTTCGTTTACTCTGTTTGGTGGAATTATTCTGACCATAGTTATCGGCATGTTTGACCAATATTGTGAATTATTTTTGAGTGTAATTTTAGTTCTTGTTAGTGTTTGGCTTGTCTTTTTTGGGATTTCAAGAATCAATGTCAAAAACCTATTTTCAACCTCAATTGTACGCAATAACTTCTTAGAACAATTAGAAGAGATCAAATCTGAAATTAATAAAGTGAACTTGTTGCTTGATAAAGAGGAACAAAAACTAAAGGAATTGCAAACAGAAGAAATTTTTTCTGAAACTCAAGTTAAAAGATTGGAATTGAACCAAACTGATAAAGAGAATTATAAGTTTGTCAGTCGATCAGGAGAAGTGAAGTGGGGAACTGAAAAAGAAGTTTCTGAATGGAACAAAGAAGAAGACAAATTAGTTTTTGAAGAAGAACAAAAGAAGAAAGGTTTGGTAAAATTTGTTCCAATTAGATTACAACTTAAGGAATTAATGACGGAAGAAGGACATGATAGAGCGTTTAACTCTAAGATTTCTAAAAAATGGAAAACGTTTAAAGATGTTCCTTTAAAAATTACTTGGGGAACTCCTGAACAAGTTTTTGAATGGACTCAAAAGGAAAAAGGGTACATCAAATTCATTGATGATGGCAAAATAAGGTGGGGAACCGAGAAAGAGATAGCTAAAGGTCACAATGAAAAGAATGCAAAAACCAGAGAATAGGATAATATAGCCCAACTTTTTAAGAAAAAAAGACAAAAAAGGTTGCTATTGGGCTCCGTAATAAAATTGTTAACAGAAATTTGTGGTGAAAACAGCTAGTGCAATTTCTTTGCTATTCTTAAATAAACTTTGAACGGATAGGGGTTGAAGATTTTGTTTGTTTGGTTTTTACCGTTTGCTTTTAAAGGTTTCAAGTTGCCATATTATGCTATAGTTTGAGAGGAGCGTAGAGTATATGGTTACTGTTTTAGACAATCCAACAATAATTAAGGAAATTGACAAGTGCAACATGCTCGACGATTTGGGTAAAACTTCAGATTATTGCCGAGATGCCATAAAACGGGCAAACCAGGTAAACGTCCCCAAAAATGTTAATCCCAAAAATATTGTAGTAATCGGTATGGGTGGATCAGCTATAGGTGGAGAAATCCTGCATGATTGGCTACGGGCCACGCTTTCAATCCCCATAGATGTCTGTAGGGACTACGTCCTCCCAGCATACGTAAATGAGGACACTCTAGTTTTTGCGAACAGCTACTCAGGAAACACAGAGGAAACCCTAACCGCCTTCCTCGAGGCAATAAAAAGAAAATGCATAGTATTAGCTGTAACTTCAGGCGGACAGCTTGCCGAGTTCTGCAAAAAATTGCACACACCACAAGTAACAATACCCACTGGTTTGCAACCCCGCGCCGCCATCCCGTACCTTTTCTTTCCATTTTTAATACTTATGCAAAAACTGGGACTCCTATCTGATATCGAAGTTGAAATCGAAGAAGCAATAACCATTCTCGAAAAGGTAGCAAAAGAAAACACTCCAGAAGTACCCACAGCGAACAACAAGGCGAAACAGCTTTCCATAGACATTCAGGGAACGATCCCCGTAATCTACGGCTTCAGACAATACACCTCTATAGCACACAGACTGAAAGCCCAATTCAACGAAAACAGTAAAGTCCCAAGCAAATCCGACGCATTTCCAGAACTAAACCACAACGAAACCGTAGGATACGAAGCTCCAGAAGCCCTAAACAAAAAACAAACTGTAATCCTCATACGAGATCCACACGAACCCACAGAAATCAGAAACAGAATAGAAACCACCAAAAACCTTGTCTTCACTAGAGCTAACAAAATACTGGAAATCAAGGCGCAAGGCAAAGGAAAACTGGCAAAAATGTTCTCAGTCCTTTGCACTGGCGACTATGCAAGTGTCTATCTAGCTATACTGCAAAACAAGGATCCCTCTCCTGTAAAGATAATCGACAAAGTGAAAAGCGAGCTAGCCAAAAAAAGCGGCATGAAACAAAAATTTGAAGCAGAACTTGCGAAACTCGAATGAACATCGTATTTTTATTCCTGTAATCCTTCTAAGTCTCTTTAATCCCACTAAATGATTCGGAGCGGAAAACCGTGAAACCAAAAGACAAATATGAAATTATAAGCGAAATGGCAAAACGTCGAGGATACTTCTGGCCTTCATTCGAAATATACGGAGGAGTCGGCGGATTCTTAACATTTGGGCCTCTAGGTTATTTACTCAAAAAAAGGTTAGAAGACAAATTCAGAAACTTTTACATCCGCCCTCTGGGTATACTGGAAATAGAAACATCAGTTATTATGCCCGGAAAAGTTCTAGAAGCCTCAGGACATGTCGAAAACTTCAAGGAACCTACAGTAGAATGCACAAAATGTGAACACAAATTCCGCGCCGACCATCTGCTCCAAGAATTCGGAAAGATGACTGATACAGAAACCGAAAAACTCACACTTCAAGCAGTTATGGATGAAATCAAAAACCGTAACATCCGATGCCCAGAATGCGGAGGAACCTTTAGCAAAGCTGAGCAATTCATGACCATGTTCACAACCACAATCGGGCCATACTCAGATTCCATCGGATATGGACGCCCCGAAGCCGCTCAAGGTATCTTTGTGGAATTCAAACGCATCTTCGAAAGCGCACGAAACCGCCTCCCTTTAGGAGTCGTTCAGATTGGACACGCACTTCGAAACGAAATCTCCCCCCGGCAAGGACCAGTGAGACTTAGAGAATTCACCATAATTGATCTTGAATTCTTTTTGGATCCAGAAGACAAGAAATGTCCTGTGTTAGATGAAGTGCAAAATGAGACCCTGCGGCTGATTACTGCAGAAAACAAAATGCAAGATAAAACTGAGCCGGTAACGTTCACAGTAAAAGAAGCCCTTACCAAGGAAATAATCAAAGAGGAATGGCAAGCTTACTTTATGGCTTTAGCGAAAAGATTTCTGGTGGAACTTGGAGTCCCAGAAGACCAGCAACGTTTCATCGAAAAAATGGAATGGGAACGAGCACACTACTCTATGCAGGGCTTTGATCAAGAGGTATACACTGAACGGTGGGGTTGGGTAGAAGTATCAGGGCATAACTATCGAACAGACTACGACCTGAGTCGACATATGAAAGCCAGCGGAGTAGATCTAACAGCATTCAAGGAAGGTGAGAATGGAGGACGAAGATTTGTTCCACATGTTATTGAACCCAGCTTCGGGTTAGATCGGCTAGTTTATGTTGCCCTTGAGTATGCTTACACAAAACGAAACAAACGAACCCTATTGAGCTTACCCCGCGATATTGCTCCGATACAAATGAGCGTATATCCTTTGGTTAGCAAAGATGGCTTACCAGAAAAGGCTAAAGAAGTTTATCAGATGTTACTCAAGGAAGGTTTTATGGCGGAGTGGGATGAGTCAGGCTCTATTGGAAGACGATATGCTCGAGCCGACGAAGCTGGAACTGTTTTAGGCATCACAATTGATTATCAAACTCTAGAGGATGGAACCGTTACAATACGTGATCGTGACTCTTGGAAACAGGTAAGAAGTAAACTTGATTGTCTTCCTGACTTAGTCCACGCATATTTTTGTAACAAAATAGATTTTGAAAATCTTGGAAAGCTAATTGAACGTTAAATTTCTAGGAAGAATAAGTGAACATCCAAACAGGTCAAGCTAACTCTTTTTAAGAGACTCCAAACTATCTATTTCTGTAAAATAATAATTTTAGAATGAGGCAAAGAAATGGTTTTTCCAGTAGAGACCGAAGAACGAGTGAAAAGGCAAGCTCTTAATGTTTCAAGGGACCATCTCAGAGAAGTAGTCGATATCTGCCGAAAAATTTCACAGCTGGTTAGTGTCTTCGTGGATGGAGACAAAAATGTAGCTAAACAATTATTCGATGACATTAAGAAAGCACAAAACAACGTAGATGCAGCTCGACGGGTTGTTTCACGCGAACTTACAGAAATTGGCGCTATACTGATGAGCCGCGAAGACTTTCTCCGTTTTACTAACTTAACGAGTGATATTGCTGACTTCTGCGAAGGAATAGCATTTCGGTTGCTTCAGATTATGGAAAGAGGATGGAAAGTTCCAAAGCAGATAAAGGAAGACTTGGTTAAGCTCTCAGACGCCGTTTTTGATACAATCTCTCGTCTAAGAGAAACTGCGATGACACTAAATTATGGAGCTGCCAAAGCTCTGGAAAAAGCCAGAGAAGTTGATTCTGCAGAACGTGTAGTAGATGACATTTATCGGCAACTTGAAGTAGACATTATTGATAGCAAAATGGATCTTCCCCCCATGTTTCTTTTGCTGATGGTAATTCAACATCTTGAAGACGCTGCTGATAAAGCTAAAGATGCTTCAGATGCTGCCCGTGTGTTAGCGCTTACCATTTAAAGGGAGTCGGTATGTCCGAGAAGATTGAAACCGAACTCTTGGACAATTTTCTTGTAGTTTGGAATACTGAAAAAGGATCCGGGCTCTATAAAATGGGGTATTACGGCAAACCCCTTGGCATTCCTAAACCAAAAATTCCAGAGTTTGATGTTCCGCTAGTTCTTGATCTCATGGAAGGTGTTTATCTAGTTGAACATGGAAAAATCAGTGTTTATGGGGGAACAGAAAAACAGTTAGTCAGCTTTTCGAAGTTGCGGAGAAAAGCACGAAAACTTTATGAAGATTTTGACTCAAAATATGCGGTTTATCGTCACCTGCGAGGTCAGAAACTTATTGTTACGCCTGGAATGAAATTTGGTTGTGATTTTGCGGTTTATCAGCATGGTCCGGGTTTAGATCATGCGCCATACATGGTTTCGGTGAGAAAAGCAAGTGATCAGGTTACAGCAACAGATGTTGTGAAAGCAGGAAGGTTAGCTACAACTGTACGTAAAAGGTTCATTATAGCAATACCTGACTTAGAAGCCGAAGATATTCGTTATCTTATATTTAAGTGGTTTAAAGCCTAACTTTTATCTTTGAAGTTTTTCCCGGATTTCCGGTAGAACTTCTTCTTGGAACCGTTTTATTCCAAGTGTAGTTATCATATATTTGCCTTCCTCAGTTTTTATTGTATGTCCTTCTCGAATAAGTTCACCGAGTCTGGTGCTTGTAATTTTTGCATTTTTTCCAAGTCCAGATTGCAGCTCTTCTTTAGAAAGGTAATCTTTGTTATTCCCAAGCTTGTTGCCAATGTACGTGGCTAAAAGATTTAAGGATAACGTTTCACTGTCTGTTAGTTTTTGCCTAGAAACTAGTAAAACTGGTCCTTCTGGGGCTATGGCAATTATGTTTTTGCAGTCTTCAATCAAATTTTCCAGATCAACTGTAAGGAGAGCCTTCTCTAATGTATGTAGTGCAGGTATCGTATCTTTGAAAAATTTGTTGATGCTCCTCCACACTTGGTCTGCATCACCCGTGAATGTCTGATCCATATCCTTGTATTTTATATGAACCGTGACTGTTTCTGTTTTAGTCAATCTAGTGCGCCTCTAAGCTTCACCAGAACTTCTTCTTCGACCCATCTTTCTCCCTGAGTTGTTAACTTGAATTCTGGTCTTGAGGGGTCTGGTTTGAAAACCAATCCACGTTTTGTCATCTCGTTTAACCGGGCTGGAACCATAGATCGGATTCCGCTAGAGGCCAGTAACCGTTTAATCTGGGTAGCAGAGCTGGAGTTTTGGTCTGAAGCAAATAGGATTAGGGCAATGGCTTCATAGTGGGTGATTTTTTCTCTGGTGGTTATGATGGGGCCTTCGGTTGTGGCCTCAATTATTCCATCTAGCTGAGTTTTTAGTGAGGGAGTCAGATTTGAGGAGATCAAGCTACCTATCTCATTTACGAACTGGGGCGGCATTGTTTTTAGTGTTTTTAGGATTTCTTGGACACTTTCGCCTTCGACTACAATTTCTCCAAAGGGTGCCTTAACTCTGACCCGTATCTTTCCCATTGTCTTTTCCTCAACCTAAAACATATATAACGACCTTATCACTCTTCACATCTTTATCGTTTTTCCTAATCCAAAATAGCCAAAACCTAGAGAAAAAAACGTCCAACAATCAATCAGGACTGGAATGCAACATTCGTCCATCAAGAATAACCTTGGAGAGAGTCACTTTAGACATGAGTTTTTACATACACTTGATTTAATTATCCAGTTTCAAGTTTGCTTTTCAATATCTCATTGACTAGTTTGGCTTTAACTCGTCCCCTGGTCTTCTTCATGACAATTCCCATTAACGGTCCAAAAGCTCCCCTTCCGCGGAGTTCAATAAACTCTGTGTTTTTCTCTACCACTTCATCTACCAGTTTCTCAAGATCCTTCCTTGACATCATCGAAAGCCCCAGACTCTCAAGTGCATCCTTAGCCGTAGAATCCTCGTTATCTACAAGCCACGATAATATCTCTGGAATACTTTCCTTCGCAGTTTTTCCTAAGTCGATCAACCTAAACATACCGCTGATCTGTTCATCAGATAATAGCCCAATATTTTTTCCTTCACGTTTAAGCGACTTCAACGTTTCTGTCAATGCAACTGCAATAACAGTCGGAGAAATCTTTGTCTCACCAGCCAACGCTTCAAAAAGCTCAAGATACTCAGAGTCTAGAATTTGTTTGGTTATTTTCTGATTAACCTTATATTTTTCCATTAACCGCTTCATCAGTTGTTCAGGTAACTCAGGAAGGCGACAATTCAACTCTTCAAGGTAACCTTTGGCTAGTTGGATAGGAGGAACATCCGTTTCCGGATACATACGGGCAGATCCAGGTCTGGGACGCAAATATTTCGTTGTTCCATCATCATTCGCTGCTCGGGTCTCCTCTGGCACACCCTTTAAGGCTAATTTAGCCCGCTCAACCACCGCTTTTAAAGCATCAGATGCATTTTCTTTGCTGTCCGCTACAAAAACCACGGCATCCAGAGGATTCTTTTTTAATAGGAGCCCAAGTTGATTGATCTCTTCCTCGGTTACCTCATAGGCTGGCATCTCATCTGTGTGAAAAATGCCCCCAACTCTTCCCCAGAAACGAGCCATCCCTGCCAGTTCAGCTCCAAGCCTCATCCCCACAGAAAGCTCCTTTTTTAATAACCCATTAAATCCTTTTAGTCTAACAGCTAAGACTGGATTCTTCTGTTTAATGCCGTTCGCGATAACTTTACATTTGGTGTTCTTGAAAACTTGGGTAACATCAACAAAATTTTCAGTAATATCTGTTTCATTTACTCCACGCTTCTTTAATTCTTCTCTAATTTGCAGGAGGCTCAATTGTCGTTGAACCTCTTTTTCTATTACTTGGGAAACTAATTCTAGCTCCTGAACACCTTTAATTTCTATTAACGCCCCATCACGGATAGAAATGTTGACATCTTGACGTATTGTTCCAAGTCCCCGTCTAACTCTGCGGGTAGCCCTAAGAATTCTTCCAATAGCAGCTGCTGTCTCTTGTGCTTCTTCTGGAGTATAAATGACTGGTGCAGTTGTAACTTCTATGAGTGGTATTCCGAGCCGGTCAATACGGTAATGCATTAGTTTACCGTCATTCCCCATTTTCCTTGCTGCATCCTCTTCGAGGCTTACTTGTGAAATTGCAACTTTCTTTCCTTTGATATCAATCTCGCCATTCAAAGCCAAAACACATGTCCTCTGGAACCCTGTTGTGTTTGAACCATCAATTACCGTCTTACGCATAACATGAACCTCATCTATTGGTTTCATCTTCATCATAAGTGATGCCAATAACGAAATTTCAACAGCCTCTCTATTCAAGTCGTGAGGAGGCTCCTCATCCATTTCTACCAAACAAGCAGTTTCATTGTTTGCCTCATAAAGAATCTCGGTTTCTTTTTGAAACTCAAAAATAGCTGCTGAGTCAATTTGACCCAATTCGCTTTGAGCTGGTCTCAATCTCCTAATAAATGTGAATTCGGGCTCTTCTTTGAACAGATTGGGTTCACATGAACAGAAAAGTTTCTCTTTAGTGTCTAACTGCTGATGAATCTCGAGCCCTGCTTTCAGACCAATCTTCGAATATCTACCACTCATGTTGTATTCCTCAGATTACATTTACATCATACAATGTTCTAGCCGAATACTCGTTGACTATGTTCTTTATGAGAAGCATTTTTGCCTCTTCAACATCCGTTGTTTGACCAAGAACCCATCTGAGCTTAACATATGCTGTCTCAGGAAGCATATCATCCAAAGAAATAACGCCAAGTGCTAACAAGTCTCTGCCTTGATCATAAACATTCATGTTTAATCTTCCCCACAAACACTGAGACGTCATGCAAACAATGACATCTTTTTCCACTGCATTTCGGATAGCGGAAAACAGGTAATCTCCAACATGCCCCAGACCTGTTCCTTCAAGAATGATTCCCCTGCAGCCTCCCTCAACATACCAGTCAATAACTTCTGGTTTAATGTCAGGGTAAGCCTTAATGAGAGCCACCCTATCTTCAAAGTTTGGTTGTAGCTTCAATTTTCGTATAACATCACGTTTTTTATACCCTTTTGTTAACACTCTAAACTCTTCATCTTCCCATCGAGCAAGAGGAGACGCGTTTATAGACTTGAAAGTATCTCGACGACTGGTATGACACTTTCTAGCCTTTGTTCCTCTGTGAAAAACTATTGAAGTGTCCGAAACTGTCTCATGCATCGCAATTACAACCTCCGCGAAAGGCGCAAAAGCTGCAGCTTTAACTGCACCGACTAGGTTAGTAGCCGCATCTGAGCTGGGACGATCCGCAGACCGTTGAGATGCAACCATTACCACTGGCACCGGTAAATCTTGAAGAGCAAAACTCAATGCAGCAGCACTATACCCCAAAGTGTCAGTTCCATGAGCCACAACAACCCCATCGACTCCATTTTCGATGTGTTTAGCAACAGCTTTTGCAGTTGCAGTCCAATGTTTGGCTGTGATGTTTTCGCTAAAAATACTGAACAGAATCTCTGTGTCTACTACAGCGATCTTTGAGAGTTCAGGAACCACACTATAAAGCTCGCTAGCAGAAAGTGCTGCTCTGACTCCTCCTGTTCTATAGTCTACACGACTGGCTATAGTGCCTCCTGTGCTTACGATGGCTACTCTGGGCAAGCTATGGTTCTGTTCTGGAAGTGGTGGAGGTGTAAATGTTGGTTTAACTCCTTCACCAATCTTCACTAACGTTGCTTTGGATTCCAAGCTGATTCCAACATTGTAACCGCTCTTCATCTTAATGACAACGTGGTATTCGTCTCCACTTTCGGAGCGAGGAATAAGGATACCCTCCCAAACTTCTTCGCCTTTTGTTACTCTAATCACGTCGCCGACTTCGGCTCCTGCACTGTTCAAAAGTTTTAATGCATGTCCCCTATAGCCTGGAAACCCTTCGCTCAAACCCGTTTTCTCCTATTATTTATCCCTTCAGCTGAATATGCTGAAAACATCTTTTCATTACTTCGACCAGTTTATTAAATGATTCAGTTAAGCTGTTTTGAGACATATGGTCCGTCATAACGGTAGCCAAACTGTTTGTAGTATTGTTTGGTTCCAAGAGCGCTTATTACAACAATCTTATTTCGGTTATAGTCTTCAGTGGAAACTTGTTCGGCCTCAGATAAAAGAACTCCACCGTAGCCTTTATGTTGCCATGCTCCAACTAAATGTTTCCCAACTGGAACAAGAGGACCGTAAATTCTGAGTTCCCGCACTATTGCAGTTTTGTCAGAAGCTATCTCTTGTCTGGTTGCTTTTTCTGAGGGAATCCTTAATCTAACAAAACCTACCAAAACATCGTTTTCTGGATCCTCCGCGGAAATGAACAATTCCCGTCCATCCGAAGCCTCCTCAGTAATAGTTTTAATTCGGATCTTTTCCGGATCTAATCTAAATCCGTCCCTAAGCCATCGGTGTCCAGCCTCTCGACATCGTATACAACGGCATTTACCTCCCTCTGACCCAAGCTTTTCTAATGCAATCTGTCGAAGATTGCTTAATTTCACTCCAGCCTCAATCAGATTTGCAGGTATGTCGCGTTGAACCCTCATGATTCTGACCCAAGGAGGAACAAACTTCTTCATTTCTGCGATCACCAGAGCAGCCTCTTCTGTAGTATAAGGATGGAAGTCTCCTTGTTTCCACCAATCGTAAACTTTTGTTCCCTTAATAACCAAGCAAGGATAAAGTTTGATCATATCGGGCTTAAAATTAGGATTCGAAAATATTTCCTTGAAACCCTTCAGATCGCGTTCAAAGCTTGATCCCGGCAAACCGGGCATAAGATGATAAACCACCTTCAAACCAGCATCCTTCATTACCCTAGTAGCTTCTATAACATCCTGAACTCGATGACCTCTGTTTACTCTTTCGTAGATATCATTGTAGATGTTTTGGACACCCAGTTCCACCCTAGTTACGCCCATTGAAAGCATATTGTTTACCTGATCCATTTTTGCCCAGTCAGGTCGAGTTTCCACCGTAATTCCGACATTTCGGATTCGACTGGTCTCTGCTGTCTTTTTTGCTTCATTGAGCGAACTGGACTTTGTTTCTGTAATAGCATCTAGACATTGTTTAACAAAATCCTCTTGGTATTCTTGGGGTGTGCTTGGAAATGTTCCACCCATGATAATGAGCTCTACCTTGTCAACTTTGTGTCCTATAGCTTCCAGCTGTTCGATACGGGTTCTAACTTGATCATATGCATTATACTCATTTTGTGCTCCTCTTAATGCAGCTGGCTCCTGACCCGTGTAACTTTGCGGAACTCCAAATGTGAGTCCTCCAGGACAATAAGCACAAGGTTCCTCTTGAGGGCAGGGCGAAGGTTTCGTCATTACAGCAACAACAGTTACCCCTGATATAGTACGAACAACCTTTCTTCTAAGGACAGGAATCAGTTTGACCCTTTCTTCGGGTGTGAGGTGTTGAATTATTTCTGCGTTAGATGGAACTTTATTTAGGTTATATTTTCCTGCAACCTTCATTTTTAGTTTGTCTAGATCCTTCTTTGTTGGGTTGGGAATCTCCAGTAAGCGGTAAATGATCTCTCGGTACCCATCATCGCTCATCAGGTTTCATCTACAAAACATTCAGGAAGCTTTCAGATAAAGCCTACATTAACACTACGTGTTTCTGCAAAGTGCAACATACCCCTTCAACTGCTGACTCGAATTCAACGAGACAACTTTGAGATTAGCCTTCTCGAGGGTATTCACAAAACTTTTTTGGGTGTACTTCTTTTTTAGTCCCGTCACCGCGAATAAGGCTTCTTTTTTTCCTGTTCTTTTCATTTCTTTGATTGTTTTTACGGGGTTTGGCATGTTCTGCAACACTGTTATTGCAAAGATTTTATCGAATACAGAATCAAAGAATGGTGTGTTGTCTGCATCTGCACGAATTAGAGCTATGTTGGACCTGTTTTTTATTCGCTTTTTTGCTACTTGTAGTGTATTTAGGGAAATATCCACCCCCACAAGAAACCCAACTTTTTGGGAGATATGCTGGAATAAAAAGCCCGTACCACATCCGAGGTCTAGAATCTGCTCGTTTGCACTTAATTCGATGTTTTTTAGGATGTCTTCAATTTTGGATTTCTGCTCTCCCCTATATTGAACATCATATATTGTTGCTTGCCTGTCATAATGTCTGTATGGTTGCCAGCTTTTCTTTCCATTCTTTCATACTTCTCAGAAGTCTTATCTATGTTCATTCTTCTAAAGATTGTCGGCGATCCGTATGTCCAAAAGAAAATCCGTAACTATTCTAGAAAACCCAAGTGTACAAGACGCAACGGAGTTCGTCAAAACTGCAGTTTCGGAACATAGGACAGTGATTCTGGTTGGCAATTGTTGGGTAGACTATAAGGGACGAGCAAGCTCAAAACTGGAACCTGGAGAACGTATCGTAATGATCAAGGAGGACGGATCCGTATTAGTTCACCGCCCTTTTGGGTACGAACCTGTCAACTGGCAACCCACAGGATGCATTTTCCAGACCAGAACCCTCGGAGATGTTCTTCAAATTCGGGCTATACGAAGAAAACCATCCGAGTCGGTTAAACTGTCCTTTGATCAGATCTTCTTCATTTCCGTCATGAAGTTGAATTGACAAAGGAACATTTTCTCTTTACGCCAGTGAATTGGATATGCAAAAAGCGATTCTAATCGATCCTTCACTTCTGGAGGAGAGTTTCCAGCCTATTTCATATGAAAAAAAGATTGAACCCGGATTTGTAGACATCTATGGAATTGATAGAGATGGAAAATTAGTTGTTGTTGAACTCAAAAGGAAGACAGCAGGTAGAGACGCGGCTTTACAATTAGCAAAATATATTAATTCTGTAAAAAAGGTGGCACAGAGAGAAATTAGGGGCATACTTGTAGCTCCCCGTTTAGCTAAAGGTGTTCAAACAGTTTTAATCGGCTTGGGGCTGGAATTTAAATCCATAGACCCAAAAAAATGTGCCGAAATATTACAAAGATCAGAATCCCAAAAACTTGAGGATTTTTTTTAAATAGATTGCGGTTATTATCTTACATAATATGGTTTTTCTTCTGTCTTCAGTTTATTCATACTTTTTACTAGGAAATAGTCATCCTCTTTCCCCCATAGGAGCCATCGTAAACCATGATAAAATCTAAGAAATTCCAACCCTTTGGTTGTTGTTTGATAAAAATTCTCTGTTTCTTTCTTTACGCTTACCAATTTTAGAACCATAATAACAGGTAGATATTTTTCGAGATTGTCACGGTCAATGTTGCATCCGGTTATGATTTCAGACTCTTTGGTACCCAAAGCGGCTGCCCGTAGGATATCTGCAACAACATCAAACTCCCTTTTCTTTTCCATGACCACCGCAACACCTTAACAATCTATTTTCTTAATTTCTAATATATAATATCATTATTCTTGGACGCAATCGACTTTATCTCAAGTTTTTTAATTACTTTCGCAAAATGTGGTTTTTTTTAGCTTACATAAAAGGGAGACTGTTCCCTTTTTTTCATCTGTTCAAGAAGACGTCATCAGCATGAAATCGTTGTCTTTGCCCCATAATAGCCATCTAAGCCGATGGTATGTATTGAGGAATTCTAGCCCCTCTGTCAGTTGTTCGACAAAATATTTCGTTTTCATCTTCGACAGTCAGAAAAATTTAATTCTGTTAATGCTGACAAATAATTTTCTATCGACATAGAATCCAATTTGCAGCGTTCCATGATCTCGGTTTCTTTGGACCCTTGCATCTATCGTAAATTTTTGCAACAACTTTGACCTCGTTTTTGTTTTTCGTATTTAAACACCGCCATAGCACACTTTTCTATATTGAAAATGTAAGATTCACAGGTAAGCATTTAAACTGTTATTTCTATCCTTTCAATACTTACTTTGTTGATGTACAAAACTTCTAGAACAAACAAACCACAATAAAGCTCTTTTTCATTACTCTGATTTTGAATTAAAGATTATATCCTCTTTAATATTTTGAATAATACATGCAGGAAAAATAGTTACTCGCCTTGTAAATACGTCTTACTTAATTTGTTACCTGACTATTTATTGTAAGAAAAAATTGGATTGAAAAGTTCAATATTAGAATTGAATAACTAAAATACATGTTGGATACGAGCGAATTTTTTGATTTGTAAAACTCTTTTTTTGATTTAGTTTTTCTCTGTATTTTTATTTAATCGGTTGATTGATATATTATTTAAATCGAAATATGGCTTATTATTTTCTGGACGATAAAAACATTAGAAGAGGCAGATCAGGTTGTTTGACAAATTATTCAGTCTTTCTGTAAATTATCTTGTCTTGTTTTTTGCCTCAGCTTTCGTTCTTCTGATTCTAGCTATGCTACTTCTTTGGAAGTTTAGTAAGGTAACCTAAGTCTTTTTAAAACAATTTTTTTTGAGTTATTGAAAATAAATCTTCGATAAAACTTAGATTAAATTTAAATTGCGGAATACTTTCGGTCAATCTATTCTTACATTAAAAATTTTTTTATTTATATCGTAAATCGGAATATACCTTAAATGGTTTCTTACGCAATCCAAATCGTGAATGTGTGCATTTTTATTTCCTCTATCCGCGCGAAATGTGCACATTCACATCTAATTTAACTTAAACTTTGGTTAAAGAATCTCAATAAAATTGCATGAGGAATTGGATAATCGGTGCTCCACCATAGCCTGAACCACGCTACCTTTGAATGAACAAATTTTGGATATCTCAGTTTGAGATTTTAAGTTAAAGGATTTATGCGTGCAGAGCAGGTCTTATCTTCGGTGAGAGCAATAATCAATATCAGCTAATTGATACTAAAGTTTTGAATACATAAAGAGTTAAAATCAATCAAAAAAAATTTCTGATGTTTATCTTATTTAATCTTATTTCAATCAGCTTTTAGTTGTGTGATAAATCTTCAGATAATATGTTGAGAAAAAAATTTGTGAAAATACGTTATAAATTGATACATCCGAAATTAAAGGCGGTAACTTGTTCAAAAAACCAAAGTAATCAATTAGCTTCCAAAGTAATCTGTTACTCACTTCTGACATGGTGATATTTCCATTCGTATTCCTGCCCCTTTTTTTTGGATTAAAATTTAACACCAAACCTAAACCTGATTAATAGAATTAAGTTGTCTATCACTTCTCAAGCAAAAAGAGATAAATCATTAACAGTTAGAGCTAACGTGTGAAACATGTAATGTCAGAGAAGAAATGCAAACAATGTGGTTGCCTACTAAAGCCTGACCAATATCAATTCTGCTCCGACAAATGCTGGGATGAATGGATAGATAAATCACATTAACATGATTGCTTATGTTCACAAGCTTAGACTATTACTCGTATCTGTTCTCGTCTCTAGCATGGATTAGGACACCCGTGGAGATATCTCCCGAAAAAATTCCCTTTTTTTTAATCTTAAAATTTTATAACTGATTTTTTAATTTAATTTTTGTATTCACCACGTTCCAATCTGTTTTCAAGTGAATTAATTTTAACTATTGTACCGCTTCTCTCAGAATTCCACCTTTCAACTTGAAAAGTAGCAACTTGTGTAGGACTTGCTTGTTCTAAAAAAGTTTCTAATTGTTTAGTTCTCTTTCTTAAATTTTTTAGTTTCTTTTCAATTTCTTTTCTTGTATACAATAACAATCACCTCCCCTAATGTTCTTTAGTAGAAAGAGTGACATTTTTATCATGGTGCCTTCCCCCATTGGACTGCCATTTCTAATATGTCTGATTAATAATTTGTCTTCACTCTCATTTAGAATGGTACTGGTCAAATTTCATTAACCAAAAAACGGGTCAATCCCAAATTTTACTTCTCCTTCTCCACCCGGGGCGTTCGCTGAGATGACTTTTTCACGTAGCCGTCTTTTTTTACATTTTTTACAGAGCTTTTTATTATTCTGGATTTCTTTTCTACATCCAGAACATTTCACTGTTTTCTTATCCCCCATTTATAATTCGATTTTACACAAAAAGTGCAAGTATTGAATTAGGTACAAGTTGGATTAAAAATTTGTCATAGATTTGATATTCTTAGAATGGTGCTGGTTCTATATAGTATCCTCCACAAACTGAACACACAAAGTCTTCTTTAAACAAACATACTAGACACACGTCACGACCACATCCATAACAGGTATGATTGTAAGTTGAAGGGTTGATGTGATGACAAAGTCACATTCCTCCAGAATAGTTCCTTCTATTTTCACAACTAAGCATTTATTCCAAGCCTATTTGAAACTGGTTGTTAATTAGACAGAAATCTCATGGAAAGCGCAAACCGAGACTAAACGTCACACAAAAACTCGTTTTTTTAAGGATTAATCAGGAAATTACTTCTAGAAAACAATAATTGATTCTATGTAAGATGTTTTCACAAACCATTTAACACTACAGATTTTACGTATCATTATTGGATGTCTCAAAGATGGAGAGCGTAATTAAAGTAATGTCTATTCTTGAATCTGGACGATGGTATGATTTTAAAACACTCTTGTCAAATTGTAAAGTTAAAGAATTTGACTTAAAAATAATTTTAAATTACTTAACCAAATTTGATTTAGTTCAATTTAATAAAGAAAAGAAAATTTTTCGGCTCCACCCTAGCATGATTGGACTGATAAATCGATTACAGGACAACTAAACACTAAAGACTTTATACGATAATCGTGTTCACCCCAAAGATGGCGACTTCTCCAATAATCTCCCGCAAAACTCCCCTTTTTTAAAAAAGAAATTTGTAATGTGGAATTTATTATCTATTTTTTACCAATGCTCATTTTTTACAATTGATGTGAGGGGTAATCTGTTTTTCTTTGGATATATTCCTTTTACGGGGTAGCCAATGGGCATCAACTGAATAACTCTAACTCCATTTGGAATTTTTAGGATTTTTTTTATCTCATCTTCCTTAAATTCTCCAATCCAGCAAGTTCCCAAACCAACCTCTACAGCAACTAAAGTAATATGATCTAGGGCAATGGTAACATCCACAGGAACATAAGATATGCCACTGGGCATAAGATGTCCATGATCTATACCACAAGCAACAATAATAACTGGAGCCACTTCGATAAAATCTTGACCAATGGTTGCCTTAGCTAACCTCTTTTTTAACTCAATATCTTTAACTATTATAAATCTCCATTCTTGCCGATTCATAGCTGATGGAGCAAGCCTGGCAGCCTCCAAAACCTTAAGCAAAGACTCTTCAGGTATTGGTTTATCCAAAAAACTTCTAACATCTCGCCTCTTATTTACAGCCTCAAAAACCTTCATATTTAAAAAATCCCCGAAATAAGATATAGGTTTAACGATTAAAAAGCTTTTTAAACAATTCACAAAGGAAAAAGAACAATAAATCGTATTTTTACTAAAAAACGAATGAACAATTAATTGACTAATGGTGCGGGGAGTGGGATTCGCACCCTAATTTACTACTAACTTATTAGAAAGTCAGGTTTTTTGGTATTTTCAATGGTAATCTGTTAATCTTTTTTGGAAAAGAGCATCACTTAGTAAGCTGCTTTTTTCTATCCATTGCTTCATCGGAATTTGGAATTTGCTGCCCATTTGATTTAAAGCCTCATTTAATGTTTCATATTTTTTCGGTATCTGGTGCATCGCATTTCTCACGTTTTCTCTTACCTGCCAAACCCCGACAGGCATAATGTATCCCGGATGAGCTTCCCTCAAAACAATTACAGCTGCCTGTCTACGTTCTTTTATAAGCAATTCTCCAACTGCCAAACGAGCCGCATAATAGCAGCCTCCTATACTTGCATATGTAGTACGACCATCAAAACCTTCCCAGTCTGAAAACATAACTATGTTTCTACTGCTTGGATTCCAAACAGTACCTGGATACCATGCTTCCATTGCTTCATAACTCCATTCTCTTGGCATCATCAAAACCTGAAATACGTTATCTAAATAACAGGACTCGTAGATCCGATATTCGTTGATTTCAGGAAACGTTTTGATCTTTTGAATAATGTCCTTTGAGACAATGCTATCTACTGCTGTTATACTCCAACGGGTTGGAACCAATCGTCTCTGGTTCTTTATACCAAAAGCACCGACACTAAAAGCGCGTTGAATCTTTGAAACCAAAGTTCCTTTCTGGAAAAGGATGGAAACAGCTTCCGAAGCATTCAGATCATCATCGAAGTAAGCTTTCTGAATATTGTGATCCCAACGAGAATTGGATATCTGCATTTCTTTTAGTGGAGCAGACGGTCCAAATGGCTGAACCTGGTCATCCAGAACAAGCGATCCAACAGGTTTCTTCTTTAGGGACAACTCAACATCAACAGGATTAACTGATAACGCCAAATCAATAGTCTGATCCATAATTTTTCCTGAATCTTCAAACTTCTTCACATGAACCCTATGCTTCCCCCTAACAAGTAAAGAGCGGAAACCAACAATTTCATCAATGGACTTTCCAAACCATGATTCTGGCAAATCATAATTTGTCGTGTTCTCATGGATAGGCGGAACAAGAGGTCCAGCATAAACATAAGGATAACCGATTCTCCCCACAAATACTCCTGGAGGACAAGCCCCATCCAAATCCGTTCCCTGAAGCAGATGAGCAGACCTGAAATAAGAGCTGAATCTAACAACAAGTGGGCATCTGTTTTTTCCACAGAGAAACTTACCCCCTTTACACAATGTACATAGATTGTTTCCTCGAGTCCTGGTCAGTAACTTATTATTATTCAAGTCGGAGGAGAGGTTTTGTTCATTTAGAAGCTTTAATACCCAATGGTTATCGGTCAAAGAGGATTTGGGTTTCTTTATTTGCCCTATAACCTTGGGGTTTCTCTTGCCTCCAATTGTTCTACTCATGATAATCAGCTGTAAACGATCAAACGATAACTTTGTTAATTGAACCTAAAATTTTTTCTTTATATTTACCAATCTTTTGAATTTAGTTTTTTTTCAATTCTTCTATCAATAATTCTGATTATGCGATGCCATAGTTTCATTCTTATACTGACAATTGTTGTGCTGTTGATCCAAGTGATTTTGACAATGTTAATACTTTTGTTTAGCGATATTCCAAAACTCTTAAAACACTTAGATTATTGAGTTAATTACATGTCTAGCCTGACTTTAAAGGTAGTAGCTACAATAGCAATTGTCGCTATTGTATTTTCAGCTATTAACAGCTATTTGATTCTTGACAACAATCATTTTCAACAGCAGCTAAATGCCCAAGAAGAAAAACTTAACCAAATACAAAATGCCTTGGATCAGTTCAGTTTACTGGAAAAAAGGCTTGATTCGATACAAAGTGACCTAGACGAAATTGGCTCTCAAGAACAGCACATCAACGAGCTGCAAAATACTCTTGATCAATTTAATTCACAGGAAGACCAAATCCTTGAGTTACAGAACACCCTCGACCAACTAAGATTTAACATCGGAGAAATCAACTCAAATCTATCGAACCTAACCAATCAAGTTAGAGTTCTAAATCAAAGCACATCAACAGAATTTGTCGAAATCGAAACCACAGTTGAAAACCTTGAGAGTCTAATAGCTGAACTTTCAAACTTGGACGAAATCGTTGACCAGCTGCTAAATCTTACACCCGCAGAAGTATATGATATTACACACAGATCTGTTGTTGTAATAAGAACTCCAATAGGTCAGGGTTCGGGATTCTTATTTAACAATTCAAACCTTATTGCCACAAATTATCATGTTGTCGAAGGCGAAACAGATATTGAAATCGAATTCTTTGACAGAACAAGAACGCAAGCTACAGTAATTGGGTCTGATCCTTACTCTGACGTAGCTGTCCTATCAATATCAAAAGTTCCAATTGGTGCTGAACCCTTGAGCTTTGGTGATCAAGCTAGCATTGGACAGCAGGTTATCGCCATAGGAAATCCTCTAGGGCTTACCGAAAGCCTATCCGTTGGATATATCAGTCAAGTCAACAGGACACTTGATATTGATCCTATAATTGTCCCAATCCTACAGCTCGACTTGACTATTGCCCCAGGGAGTTCAGGAGGACCTTTATTAGACCTTTCCGGAAGGGTTGTTGGAATAACAAATGCTGGTACAGAAGTAGGGTTTAACTTTGCAGTTCCCGTAAACATCCTAAAGCGAGTTATTCCAAGCCTTATCGATGAAGGGACATATAATCACCCTTTCATAGGTGTTTCGCCTTTAGCATTAACTCCAGAAGTTGTAGAACAATTTAATATACTGAATGTTGATCCCTACCAGACGGGGCTTCTAGTTTGGAGTGTGGTTCCAGACTATCCAGCAGATCAAGCGGGTTTAGAAGCTGCGATAAGCGGACCTCAAGGTGTAACAGCTGTTGATATCATATTGGCTGTTGATGGGCATCCCACATTCATTGGAGAAGACTTGACTGCATATATGGAAGTGGAAGTATCACCAAATCAAGTTATCATTTTAACGATTTGGAGATCAGGTGTAACAACTTCAGTTTCTATTACAACCACAGCCCGACCCCCCTTCCAAGAATAATTGATTTTGTTTCTTTTTGCAGTAAGCTTCAATAATTTAAAAAAATCGTTCATTTTTTTTCCTGAGCCGAAATATAGAGACGAAGATAGGAATATTAATTTTCGGAGGTTAACTCTTTAAGTTTCGTAGACATAACATTAAGTGGCGAACAATGATGAAAAACCTCAAGGTACCCATCATTATAGTAAACTACAAAACATACTCTGAAGCAACCGGAAAAAAAGCTATCTTGCTTTCTAGAATTGCAGAAGAGGTTAGCTTGGAAACCGGGGTGAACATTAGCGTGTCCCCTCAATTGGCAGATCTTGCATCTGTTTGTAATGCAGTTTCAATTCCAGTTTTTGCACAGCATATTGATCCAATTTTTCCGGGTAATTCAACAGGACATGTCCTTTTGGAATCAGTGAAAGAGGCTGGTGCAGTTGGAACCTTAATTAACCATTCCGAGCGGCGACTAAAACTGTGTGATATTGAAGTTATAATTGCGCGGGCACGGGAATCTGGTATGGTGTCTGTAGTGTGTACTAATAATGCTGCTGTAAGCGAAGCTGCTGCTGCACTTAAGCCTGACATAGTCTCATTAGAGCCACCAGAATTGATTGGAACTGGAATTCCCGTTTCCAAATCTAAGCCTGAGGTAGTAACTCAGACTGTTGCACTTGTAAAGCATGTGAACCCTTGCGTGTTAACTCTTTGTGGTGCAGGAATTACAAAAGGTGAGGATGTAGCTGCTGCCTTGAAGCTTGGCACTAAGGGAGTTTTGGTTGCTAGCGGAATAGTAAAAGCCAAAGATCCTAGAAAAGTGTTGATGGAGTTCTCAGTCGCTATAAATGAATCGCTTTAGTCTGATAATTACTAAAATTTTGCTTTAAAAAGTTCATAATCGTTGTAAAACACCCATATTATGGTTGTAGTTTTGGAGTTTAAGAGTGAATAATCATTGAACGTTGAACTCAGATGCATTTCATGTATTCTCAACCGTGGTTACTTGCAAATCCAAGAAGCTACAGATGATGTTGTTCTTCAATTTAAAGCACTATCTTTAATCCTACGATTCTTGGCTGAGGAATTCAAACCTACAGCTAATCCAGCTTATCTTGGAACAAGACGTGACCACTTAATAAGAGACTTAACTGGTAACTTCGATCCATACAAACATAAGAAGCACCTCAGCAACCAAAAAGCTCTAGAAGTTATACCTCTAGCAACAAACATAATCTCTAAGGAAGGTTCTCCAGAGTTAAAGTTCAGGAAAGCTTGCCTCTCAGCAATTGTCGGAAACATAATAGAATTTGATTTACCTGATAATCCCTTCAAGTTCACGGATCTTGAGAATCTTATCAAGCAGGCTGAAGAGGACCTAGCTATTGATGAGATTCCACAAATATTCCAAGAAGCAAAGAAGGCAAAAACAGTTCTTTACTTAACTGACAACGCTGGAGAAATAGCTCTTGACACGTTGCTTGTGCAAGAACTGAAAAATCTTGGAAACCATGTTACAGTGGCGGTTAAAAGCGGACCAATCCTTAATGATGCAATCTTAGAAGATGCACAAAAAGTTGGAATGGACAAAATAGCAAACAAGATTATGTCCACTGGTTCAGACTCTGTCGGTTTGTTTCTCGAAGATTGTTCCGAAGAATTCATTACTGTTTACCATGCAGTGGATTTTGTGGTTGCAAAAGGTATGGGTCACGCTGAGACTCTCACAGAACTTGAGCTTCCTGTTCCTCATGCACTACTATTGAGGACCAAATGTTGCACAGTCGCCAATCACTTCAATGTAGGTACAGGAAAAAACATAGCCAAGCTTTTGCAATAAACTTTAAAATGGTGTCACAGAATTGGATTTGCCCAAAATTAATGTTACGCGAGATACACTCTCTGATGTTAATCAAGCTTTAGGTTTGGAGTGGCTTGTAACCAATGGGCTGGGAGGATATGCCAGCTCAACTATTCTGGGAGCTAACACCAGAAAATATCATGGACTACTTGTTGCTGCTTTTAATCCACCGGTAAATCGCTGGGTTCTGCTAACAAAACTTGACGAGCAAATAACAATCGGAACCGAAACATTCGAGATCGGAACAAACGAGTTCGTTGATGTAATTCACCCTAAGGGCTACCATTTTCTTTCAGAATTTTCTGTTGCTCCTCTACCCACGTTCAGGTATGCTGTGGACTGTTTTAAATTAAAGAAGACAGTTTTTATGCCCCATATGAAAAATGCGACAATTGTAATGTATGAAGCATCTAATTCTTCTAACGAAAATGCGGTTGTAAAAGTTTCGCCACTAGTAAATTCACGACACATCTACAATGTAACCCAAAGGGACAAACTATCTTGGAGTTTTCTTCAGAGACGCTACTTGGATGGAGTAGTTGTTGAACCCTCAAACTCTCTTTCATCCTTGTTTTTGTCCGCAGGCAACAGCGACTTCTTTGTTGAGGAAAGCTGGTGGGTTGACAAACTATTTTATAGAACGGATGCTTCTCGAAGCGAAAGCAGTATAGACGATTACTTTAGACCTGGTTTTTTCACGTTTTCTATTGGTCCCGAAGAAACAAAACAATTTTTTATTCTCGCAACTGCTGGAAAAAATGAACAGGAGGCTCGAACACTATTTTCATCCTTCGACAGACGGGTTAAAGGAGTTAATATTCTGTACCGCAAGGAGTTAGAGCGGCGAAACTCCTTAATCGAGATGTTCCGTGCTTACAACTCAGGTTTAGATGTAGCAGATTGGTTAAAATGGTTCATTCAATCAGCGGATTCGTTTATTGTCCAAAGGGCTTCTACTGGAAAGAAGTCTGTTCTTGCGGGCTACAACTGGTTTGATGACTGGGGCAGAGATGCACTGATTTCATTACCTGGACTGACACTTGTTACTGGAAGATTTAGAGATGCACAAGAAATATTATTGACTTTTGCACATTATTGCCATAATGGTGTGATTCCAAATCGTTTTTCAGATAAAGCTGGAGACATCCCTCTCTACAACACCGTGGACGCAACACTATGGTTCTTTAATGCGGTTCTTCAATACCTAAAATATACTGCCGACTTCGACTTTGTTCAAAACAAACTGTGGAAAACGTTAACCAATATTATAAACTGGCATATTCGGGGAACAATCTTTGGAATTCACATGGATGAAGATGGCTTGATCGCTCATGGTCCACAACTGACTTGGATGGACGCTGCAACAATTGACCGGTTTGTTACACCTCGGAATGGCAAAGCTGTTGAGATTCAAGCCTTGTGGTATAACCTGTTGAAAACTATGCAGCTCTTAGCAAAACAGTTCAATGAATCAGATAAGGAAGAAAAGTATGGTAAAATGGCCAACAATTCTAAGAAGAGCTTTTTAACCAAATTCTGGAACCCAACAAGAGAATACCTTAACGATGTGGTAGATGAAAATTCTGCTGACTGGTCCTTAAGACCAAATCAGATAATCGCTGTTTCATTAGATTTTTCGATGCTTGATACCAAGAAAGGAGAAAAAATTGTTGAAACAGTCTGGAAAAATTTGTGGGGAACATATGGACTAAAAACTCTACCCGCTACTGATTCCCGATATGCTGGAAAATATCTCGGTGATTGGAAACACCGGGACAGTTCATACCATAATGGCACTGTATGGGCTTGGCTTCTTGGTCCTTTCATTACAGCCTTTCTGAAGACAAAGAATCATGAAGATTATTGGCGAAAATTTTCATTTAACCAGCATTTGCGACCGCTCTTAAATGATGAGCTATATCGGGCGGGTTTGGGAATGGTCAGCGAAATATTTGATGGCGACAAACCTCATCAAAGTAGAGGCTGTATATCTCAGGCTTGGAGCGTAGCTGAACCTTTGCGAGCATATGTTGAAGATGTATCATTAAAAAGACCTCCACACGAACAAAAAGTGTTATCAATTCTTGATTATTAATTGATGAATTCCCGAGTGTAAAGAATCTAAGATAAAAAGCTAATGAATGAATATATTTTTTCAATCCATGTACTTAATCGCAAAGAACTATTGTTAAGAAAGAAATTCTAAAGAGCGAGGGGTCAGTAGTCAATTTTCGTTAGACAATTCCGGTTAACTTAGTGGTTTAAAATGACAGATATTTGTTTAATGTTTGAGGTTCATCAGCCATTTAGGTTGAACCGAAATTTTCATTCGGAATTACTCTCAAAAGTAAAAGTTACAAATGAGGATCTATTTGACCTATATTTTGACAACGAACTTAATCGTTACATTTTTGAACGAGCATCAAGAAAGTGCTATTTTCCAGCCAACAAGATAATCTTGGAAGAGATCAATAAAAGTAAGAAACAAGGGAAACCATTCAAGGTAACTTACGGAATATCTGGCGTCTTTCTTAAACAATGTGAGCTTTGGAATCCAGACCTTATTGACTCATTCAGGCGTCTAGCGGAAACTGGATGTGTTGAACTCATTGAAGAAACCTATTATCACTCATTAGCCAGCTTTTATGAAACAGACCGCTCAGAATTTGTAGAACAAGTGACAATGCATCGTAATAAAATGAAAGAGCTGTTCAATTATGAACCAAGTTTTATAGAGAACACCGAGTTGCTATTCAATAACGCTATAGCAAAATCAATGGACTTGATGGGTTACAAAGGCACCGTGACCGAAGGAATCGAAAAAACTCTTTTAGGTCGGAGTCCAAACTATGTTTATAAAGCCAAAGACTCTGACCTCCGTGTTTTACTCCGAAACTACCGCCTTTCTGACGATATAGGATTCCGTTTTTCATCAACTGACTGGAACGAGTATCCTCTAGATGCGACAAAATACGCCCAATGGTTAGCAGGAACTCAAGGACAGGTAATTGTAATTTTTATTGATTACGAAACATTTGGGGAACATCATTGGCCAGAAGGAGGGATCCATGAGTTCCTAAGATTTCTGCCAAACGAAGTAAACAAATGGCATCACTTGAATTGGCGAACTCCATCTGAAGTAATTGAACGGCACGATCCTATTGATGAAATTGATGTTCACGAATACAATACAATTTCATGGGCTGACACTGAACGAGACCCAAGTGCATGGATTGGAAATCCGATGCAAAACATTTGTTACGATTCATTGAAAGAACTGGAAACTTTGGTGAAGGGAATAGGTGACAAAGATCTGATTCAACTTTGGCGTTACCTCCAGCAAAGTGACCACCTTTATTATCTCAGCATAAAAGGTGGAGGACCAGGAGATGTACACAATTACTTCAGTTCTATGGGTAGTCCGGTTGAAGCCTTCGCTGTTTATTCAAGAATTTTGACCGATCTTGAAGCAAGAGTATATTTAGAATTGGAGAAATCTGAGCTTGCGGCAAAACGGTTTCTTAGACGCCTTCCTGCAGGGATGGGTTTCACGTTCTCTTATGATTTTTTACGCTCATCTGGATTAACTGTTAACAGCTTAAGCGAATTTGTTTCAATTCTAAAGACAGTTGATTTGAGTTCTATTCGTTTTCATGAAGAAAAAGGAGATTTTGAGCGTTGGATACGTCAGGTTATTGGAGACCATAAATTAGCTGATGAAATAGCAACAGTTAAACGCTCAAAAAGAAAGGTCAAAGGTGAGAAACTACGCAAGACTTTTGTCTCGATAATTGCGAAAAGATTAAAGGAACTGAACGAAATTACTGAGGAAGACTCTACAAAGTTAAAGAAGAAGAAAATCTAAGAATGTTGCATGTTGCTTAATCTAGAGGTTTAGTTATGATCAGAGACCCCGTTTGTGGATTACCCTTAGCTGGATACGAAAAAAAAATTCGAGGCTGAAGTGAGGGGTAGAACATACCATTTTTGTGGAGAATATTGTAAACGTGCTTTCTTACGGGGAAAAAAAATAGCCTATTTTTCTATGGAAATTGGACTAGATGATGAAATCCACACTTATAGCGGAGGTTTAGGTGTATTAGCTGGCGACGTTATTAAATCCAGCGCAGATCTCAAGATACCGTTGGTAGGAGTAACTCTTGTCAGCAAGAAGGGATACCTAAAACAAGAACTCAGCGACGGAAAACAGATTGACCTAAGTGACGATTGGATTCCATCGACTATAATGAATGAATTACCAAACCAAGTTGAATTAAAGATACAGAATCGAATAGTCAACGTAAAAGCTTGGCTCTATGATTATCAGAGTCCTTCAGGAGGATTGGTATCTGTTCTTTTCCTTGATACTGATGTTGAAGGAAATTCTCCCGAAGACCGAGAAATCACCTCTTATCTTTACGGTGGGGATAGGGAATACCGATTGAAGCAGGAGATTGTTTTGGGAATTGGTGGTGTGAAAATTCTTGAAGCAACGGGTTTTAAATTAGGAAAGTATCACATGAATGAAGGTCACTCGAGTCTTCTTACTTTGGAATTGCTGACTCAGAACGGAAGAGAGCTAGATGCTGTAAGGGACCTTTGTATATTTACTACACACACTCCAGTGGAGGCAGGTCACGATAAATTTTCCTATAACGCTTGTTCAAAACTTGCTTGGCGATTTAATTCCTTATGATACCTTGAAGACGCCTCGCTGGAGACGATGAGCTAAATATGACTCGGCTTGCACTTAACACCAGTAAGTATGTTAATGGGGTCGCAAAAAGACACAAGGAGTTTTCGCTAACCCTGTTTCCTGGCTATAACATTTCAGCAATAACCAATGGAGTTCACTCATTTACTTGGACTTGTGAATGTTTCAGAAGACTTTATGACAAGTACTTACCTGGGTGGGCAAATGAGCCAGAATTGTTGGTTAGAGTTGACAGCATCCCCGATGAGGAAATTTGGCGTGCCCATATGGAAGCAAAGGCGAAACTGATCCGATATATTCGTGAACGTTCAGGAGTCCAGTTTGATCCTGATGTACTTACTTTGGGTTTTGCGCGTAGATTCACTGGCTACAAGAGGGCGACTTTGTTGTTTTCGAATCTAACACGTCTTGAGGAAATCAACAAAGTGGGTAAGATTCAAGTGGTTTTTGCAGGTAAAGCTCATCCTCGGGATTGGATGGGAAAACGGTTAATCGAAGAGATTCATGAGATGAAAGAACATCTTAAGGACTCAATTAAGATTGTATATTTGGAGAATTATGATCTTCACATGGCTGCTAAACTTACTTCAGGTGTAGATGTATGGTTAAACACTCCAATTCCATCCGTTTGAAGCTTCCGGCACGAGCGGAATGAAAGCTGCTCATAATGGTGTGATTAATTTTAGCGTTTTGGATGGATGGTGGGTTGAAGGTTGTATAGAAGGTGTTACAGGATGGGCTATTGGGCCCTCACCCAAAGAGAATCTAGAAGAACCTGATCGAAGGCACAGAGAGATTACTCAATTATACGACAAGTTGGAGTATCTAATTATTCCTACATTCTACAAGAATAGAGACGATTGGATAAGATTTATGGAGAATTCGATTGGAAAGGTTGCATATTATTTTAACAGTCACAGGATGATGAGAAGATACGCTACCGAAGCCTACTTGTAGTAATTTTTTGGACTTTTACTAATCTGTTTTCTATGTTACCGATGAGTTTATATGATTGCTTCTTCATATGAAGAAATATTCATTAAATTGTTGGAGTAATAATAAGATGAGTGAAAAAATGTTTTGTTACCAATGTGAACAAACAGCTAACGAAAAAGGGTGCACCCAAATCGGAGTATGCGGAAAAACCCCTGAAGTTGCAGCTCTTCAAGACCTGTTAATCTACAGCCTGAAAGGTCTTTCACAAGTAGCCATAGAAGCAAGAAAAAATAAAATAACAGACGAAAAAGCAGACATATTCATATGTAAAGCACTATTTTCTACTCTTACAAACGTTAACTTTGACCCAAATCGCTTCGTAGAATTAATCAAACAAAGTGTTCAAATACGAGACTCGCTACGAAAAAAAGTTCAAGAAACTGGAATCACTATCTCATCTACTAATGCAATGGATTTTGTTCCAAAAAACACGATCAGCGAACTCGTTGAACAAGGCAGATTAGTGGGAATCAAATCTGATCCATCTTTAGATCCTGACATTCATTCACTTCAGTGGCTTCTAACTTATGGAATAAAAGGTGTCGCGGCTTATGCAGACCACGCATACATTCTCGGACAGAAAGACCCTAAAGTATTCGCTTTCATTCAGGAAGGTCTCGCAGCTACTCTAGATAAATCCCTTAACGTCAACGACCTTGTCGGGTTCGTCCTGCAATGTGGTGAAATAAACCTCCGCGCAATGGAACTCTTAGATGCAGGAAATACTGGAACTTATGGGCACCCAGTGCCTACCAAGGTCCCTCTTGGAACAAAGAAAGGTAAAGCTATACTTGTTTCTGGACACGATCTCCAAGATTTAGAGGCAATACTCAAACAGAGTCAAGGCAAAGGAATCTATGTTTATACACATGGAGAAATGCTACCGACTCACGGCTATCCTGAACTAAAAAAGTACCCCCACTTCTACGGTCACTATGGAACTGCATGGCAAAACCAGCACAAAGACTTCAAAGCTTTTCCAGGAGCAATATTAATGACAACAAACTGTCTCCAACGTCCATTAGATACATACGCAAACAATATTTTCACTACAGGACTTGTTGGATGGCCAAATGTAAAACATATTACTGACAAGAATTTTACTCCAGTAATTCAGAAAGCACTTGAAGCTGCCAGGATTTCCTGAAGATACAAACGGAAAGTCTGTGATGGTTGGATTTGCACGAAACACTATCTTAAGTGTAGCTGACAAAGTTGTTGCAGCAGTGAAAAACAAGGACCTCCGACACATCTTGCTCGTTGGAGGTTGTGACGGAGCAAAACCTGGAAGAAACTACTTCACTGAACTGGTTGAACAAGCTCCTGCAGACACAATAATTCTTACTTTAGCTTGCGGAAAATTCAGATTCTTTGACAAAGATTTAGGTACACTCGGCGGTTTACCTAGACTTCTTGATGTAGGACAGTGTAACGATGCATACTCGGCGATAAAGGTGGCAGTGGCACTTGCGGATGTATTTGGTGTAGGTGTAAACGATCTTCCCTTATCCTTAGTAATTTCTTGGTATGAACAAAAAGCTGTAGCTATACTGTTGACTTTACTTCATCTGGGAATTAAGAATATTCGATTAGGTCCAAGTTTACCTGCTTTCATTACACCCAATATACTCAACGTTCTTGTTAAGAACTTCAATATAATGCCAATAACAACAGCAGAGAAAGACCTTAAAGCAATATTGAACTAAAAGCAGACGTTGGATAAACTATGAAAAAAGGGTTAAGCGAAATATGCTACAAGTTCTTTGTCAATCTAGCAAATCCCACAAGGTTAGCATTGCTTGAGCAACTAATGCAACAATCTATGAGCGTAAATGAACTCGCCGAAGCACTCGGGCAGGAACAAAGCATGGTTTCGCATAACCTTAAACCCCTTCTTGAATGTGAATTCGTTTACACCAAACGAGATGGAAAAAAGCGCATATATTCGGCTAACGAAGAAACAATAGGTGCACTTTTTAATGCAGTTGAGAATCATGCCTTAAAATTTTGTCCTACTGGTGGAAAATGTCAACTGAAAAAAGAATAAAATTCTGACTTAATGATGGAGATCTGAAAATTGGTTAAAGAAAAGGAAATTGTTTCTGCTAAGGCTGTAAATCTTGTAGATTTAATTGATTACCAACATGGTTCAGTTGTTAGCCGAACAATAATTGACAAAGAAACAGGAACCGTAACTTTATTTGCTTTTGATGATGGTCAAGGATTGAGTGAACATACTGCACCTTTCGATGCTTTGGTTTATACTTTGGATGGCGAAGTGGAAGTGACAATATCAGGTAAAATAGTTCAACTAAAGAAAGGCGAAATGGTTATAATGCCTGCTAACAAACCTCACGCTTTGAAAGCAACAAAAAGGTTCAAGATGCTTCTAACAATGATCAGATAAAATTTTTTAGAAGTTAATATTGTTCGAATCTTTATTGAACAACTTCAACATTCTTTATTTCTGGTACTCGTTTCTTTATGCAGCTTACTACACCCCATTGTAGTGTCATCGCTGACATCGGGCATCCATTACATGCTCCCTTAAGTTTCACTTTAGCAACACCGTTCTCTACGTCAATTAACTCTATATCTCCGCCGTCTGCCTGTAGTTGAGGTCTAACTTCTTCAATGCATTCTGCTACTTGTTCTTTGATTGTCTTTGTCATGAAACCATACCTATCTAAATCACTGAAGAATGAATCTAATAAAGTTGATGTATTCTCTTTTTATTGTCAATTTTGGCGTTTGTGCAAATTTAAGAATAGCAATATGATGGTTGTTTCTATAAGTGTTTAGGAAATATTACAAACCGTTAGAGATAATAACATAAACAAGCAATTATCCTTTGGAATGTGCAAAGTATGAGTGCAAGCAAAACCAGGGGTAAGATTTTAGTGGTCTTATGGGCAGCAGAAAGACCACTGACTCTTGAAGGAATAGCAGAAAAAATTGGGTTAAACTCTTCTTCAACAATGGGATATTTGTTGGGTCTTATAAAAGCAAAATATGTCTCAGTTCCTCAAAAGCACCAATACGTAATAACCAGCCTGGGGAAAAAGGCGATTGGAATGCCGATTTTAAATAAAGATCTTGCATTAAATATTCTGAAATCTGTATCATTAGAGAATGCCTTCCAATTCTATTTTGCGCTAGACCAATATACTGGCATTCATGCAAATAGCCTAAAAGACTTTGTCGACAAAATCCAAACAGTTGATTTAAAATCTATAGAATTTCATGTTCCCCGCAAGGATTTCGAGCTTTGGATCAATTCATTGGGCGATACCGAACTAGCTAAGAGGCTTGAACTAATTCGAATGAAAAAATTGACGGGAAAAAACCTAAGAACGGAGATTCACCACGCCGTAAGCTCTAGATTAGCAGAACTTACAAAACTATCGATGTAGCCATTAATACTGATGATTACTGCCGCTCCTTTAAAGAGCTATGACACAAAATGTTACTAATATTTTCAGATAAATGTCTTCAATACAACTGGCCTGGACACATAGAACGCCCTGAACGTATAGAAATAGCTCTACAATTTCTTAAAACTCGATACGATTTTTTGGAACCTAAACCCCTTTTAGAACAGGATTTGTTTACTACTCACTCAAAAGAATATGTTAAACTAATCAAAAATGTAAAAGCAGGAAGCTATCTAGACGGAGATACACCAGCACCTGAAAACATCTACGAATATGCTCTACTTTCTGCTGGAGCAGCCTTACTGGCTTCACAAAACAACGGTTTTTCTCTTATGAGACCTCCAGGACATCATGCTGGAATTAACGGCAGAGCAATGGGTGTATCAACCTTAGGCTTCTGCTATTTCAATAATATTGCAATAGCTGTTAAAAAACTGGATAAACCAACATTGATTCTTGACATTGACGGACATCATGGAAATGGGACACAAGAAATTTTCCAGGGAGACCCAAAAGTAACTTTTATTTCATTACACAGATATCCACACATATCCCGGAACCGGTTTCAAATCACAGGATAACTGCCTAAATTTTCCCTTATCACATTCAACTGGTGACTCCCTTTATCTGAAGACTTTGGAATTTGCATTAAACCAAGTAGAACTAGATAGTATTGAGGTAATTGCTATTTCTGCAGGTTTTGATGCCCACGCAGGAGACTTAGCTTCGTTGAGTTTAACTCCTAATTGCTATAGAGAAATTGGCAGAATAGTTGGAGCTTTAAACAAACCTGTTTTCGGCGTATTGGAAGGTGGATACATAGGCCAAAACGTGGGTAAAGACATTCATGAACTCATCAGTGGAATAGAAGAAAATCAATAAACCTTGCTCGATATAATACCTATTTCCGACTCAATTTGGAATAGGCTTTTTTCTGAAAAACATGAACAAACAAAATTTTTATGGTCATTTATGGGCGACAACCATAACGTGCGCCTTATCAAAGGGTTCAAGAGCAATAACATTACTAACTGTAAATCCTCTAGCTTCCAATACTGAAATCTCGTTCTTAAACACCGCAGCTGGCTCCATCGTTACATCGATGCTTTGAGACTTGATCGCTAGCATAATCCCTCCACCCGCTTCTAAATACATGTCTGAATTGTCAGCCAAAACTCGAGCCTGCTCTGGCTGAGCAACATCAAAATAGATGCTGTCCACATGGTTGACCATTCGTGAATAGGTTTCGGGCATTCTTGCATCCGCTAAAATGGGTGACATATTGTAACGATAAACACAGACATTGTTAACCAGATCACGTAAGGAACGTGAAGCAAACTCAATACAATATACCTGTCCATCTTCACCGACTATGTCAGAGACGTGACTTGCAGTTGTACCGGAAGCCGCCCCCAAGTACAGTACTTTATCTTTAGGTAATATTGGAACATTATCTAAACCGTTGAGTATTGCAGCTGCAAACTTGCTTCTGTAAGGATCCCAAAGTCTATACTCTTCTCCCTTAAACTTTATCAAACGCTCCCCATAAACTGAGTGTCCAGCAGCTAGGTTTTTAGTACCTAACTTTCGGCTACCGTCCTCCACGGTAATCCAGTATATCTCTGGAAAACGAGCATGAGGCTTAACGTTTACGACCACGTTTCTTTCTCCGGGGGTCATTCCTGTCTGGAGGTCTTCTTGCTTCAAACTTCTTGGGAGGCGGAGGTGGTGGAGCTGTTTTAAATCTCTCTCTAATCTCTTCAATTCTCTTTTCAAGATCAGCCTTCAACTTGTCTCCCATATATTCACCTTTAAATGCATCAACTCTGGCGGCTATGCTCAACTTTCCAGCCAATGCACGAGCAATTTTTCCTCTTTGCCATCGTTTTGCGTCATGAATAAGAGGATGTTGAAATATTATTCCGTGCTTTGGAGGACGTGCCTTTGTTTTTAGCGCCCTAAAGAGGGCTTTTTCTGCACCCAAAACTTGCATCGTACTTGCAGGTAACTTAGCCAAATTTAGAAGTCCTCCAGAAATGGCTAACAAACGAGCACCTAAAAGTGAACCACCTATTGCCCGAATGTTTGGTGCAACTTCCTCCATAACTAAATCAACATATTTTTCTAAGGATTGACGCAGGGAATAAAGGTCAAGAATTTTGTTGCACATATCTTTAATCTGAGCAAAATCTTCATGATTTATGTCTGCTCCCATAGAAGCCGCAGCAACATCTGCTATCGAGTTGGATTTAATCTTAGGTATTCCCTCATTTTCTAGGTTCTCAACAGTAAAATTTTCTCGAGTTCCTAAATTAACCACAAGCCGAGCATAGGTCTCATGCTTATCAAGTAGTCTATCCAATTCTGGATAATGGAGTCCATACCATTCCCTCATTCTGTTCATAAAAAGATTCAGAGACTTGTCCAAATCATCAACAGACAGAACAGCCTGAGCAACCAGCATGTCACGTTTTTCAACGGTTCTCTTAACTTTCATTTTAGCAAGTTCGATAGAAACATTGTGAATCCGCGCCCGAAGCTGCTCCGATTTTTCAAAATAACCTGATTGCAAGGCAAATGTTTCCAAGTTTTCACGAAGAATATTGCCTGCCTCTGAAGAGCGTTCCGCACTTGCTTCAATGTTTAATTTTTCTTGGATTTCCCTAACCATCTCTTTGTTCTCAAAAACAAAATTTGTGTAACCTTTAGCTCGTAGACTATCAACTAAGGCTACAATCTCTTCTATCACTTTTCCCTGTTCTATATTCCTAAGCTTTTCAGCTGTCACTGATGGATCATTTGGAAAAAAGATTTTTTCGACAAGTTTGTTATCTTCTCCGAAACCAAAAACTCCAATAATTGATTCTACTATAGTAACTTTCACCGATTTTCCATCCTTCAACGAATATTATCTAAGATTACGCTTCCTAACATTTATCTTGGCAGTGGATAACCTTTACTACAACAGAGGGATACAAATGGAACCTCGGATTGCAACTGAAATAGCTGGACTGAAGCTTGCAAACCCAACAATACTTGCTTCCGGAATCCTAGGTTACACTGGATTATCGCTAAAAAGTGTGATTGAAGCAGGAGCCGGAGCTGTTGTAACAAAATCTATGGGACTACAACCAAGAACCGGTTATTCCAATCCTACAATTGTCCAAACCGATTGCGGCTTAATCAATGCAATGGGCTTACCAAATGCAGGAATTAGTCACTTTAAAGAAGAACTAGAGCAACTAAAATGCAGCAAAGTTCCAGCAATTGTAAGCATTTATGGTTACTCATCTGACGAGTTCGGTAAGGTAGCTAAAACCGCTCTTAAAATGGGAGCAGACGCCTTGGAGTTAAATGTGTCATGTCCTCACATAAAAAAAGCCGGAGCAGAAATCGGATGCGATTCAGTGCTACTTACCAAAATAGTGAAAGAGGTTAAGAAAAAATTTGACAAACCAATTATTGCAAAGTTAACACCTAACGTCACAAATATAACTGAAATTGCTAAAGCAGTTGAAGAAGCGGGTGCAGACGCTATCACCGCTGTAAACACCTTTAAGGCTATGGCAATAGAAACCGAAACAGGCAGACCTATTTTAGCCAACAAGTTCGGTGGATTATCCGGACCTGCAATAAAACCCCTTGCAGTTAGATGTGTATATGACATCTACCATTCTGTTAATATTCCTATAATCGGATGTGGAGGAATAAGCAACTGGCAGGATGCCGTGGAATTCATGTTAGCTGGAGCTTCCGCGGTTCAGATTGGAACATCAGTTGCCTACCAAGGAGTTGAAATATTCGATACTGTTACTAAAGGAATCAAATCTTACCTTAAGAGGAAGAATTACAAGAACGTGAATGAGCTAGTGGGTCTCGCACACAAATTCTAGAATATGAAATTTAAGGCTTGCTAGGTAAATTTGTTTTTATCGCAATATTGTATTTTTTGAAATAATGTTCCAGACTGAACATTGCTTTATAACATCTTAATCCAAATATAGGTCGGTTCTTACCCATGATTCACGATAAAGGCATCGAGAAAACGCTGGTTATAGTTGCAACTTTAAATGAAGAGAAGGGGGTAGGTCCCACTTTAGTTGAGGTTAAAAACTCGTTGGATGATCCGTTTTGTCTAGTGGTTGATGGCCGAAGCACTGATCGCACAATTGAAATTGCTAAAGAATGTGGGGCTGAGATTCTTTTTCAGAAAGGTTATGGAAAAGGTGATGCCATATCAACTGCATTAGGTCATACCAAAGAACTAAAAGTTAAGTATATAGCGTTAATTGACGCTGATTTCACATACCCTGCAAAGTATTTGGGCTCTATGATTGAAATTCTTGAAAAGAATAATAAAATTGGGATGGTCTGCGGGAACAGATTCAACGACAGATTAAACTTTTCTGCAATGCCCAACGTGTTTCATTTAGGAAACCGATTCCTATCGTTTTCACACAACATTTTAAACGGTATCAATCTGAATGACCCACTTACAGGGTTAAGGGTGGTTCGCAGGGAACTTCTGACAAATTGGAATCCAAAATCTAAAGGTTTTGATATCGAGGTTGAACTAAACCACCTAGTTGAAAACAAAGGATATAGCATAGTTGAAATACCAATAGAATACAGAGCTAGACTTGGAGAAAAAAAGTTAGCCCCTAGACATGGCTTAACTATCTTAAAGAGAATATTAACAGAAAGCTTCTAACATTTATTTATTAATCAGTTATATTCGCGTCAATAGATTTGGCTAGCTACTACATCTCTTTATTCATCGCAAAAAGAGATCATGTCGTTCTATACTTTTCCATTTATTATCTAAAATTTTTACTGAGAAGTTGGTTTTCAAATTCTACAATAATCTTTGCTTTTGTCTAGATCACACTAATGATTATATATGCAACCCCACGTCTTATTATATTCTGGAATTCTCTTAGTGAATGTGAACAAAATCCTTGTTCTTTGTCATTTATTTTGAGTATTCGATTAAAAAAATCTAACAAAAATTGGAGGTAAATAGGAGATGTCTATGTCCGGGATTCAATTTAAAATGCAAAATAGAATCGTTCGAAAATTTGAGAGAGCAGGAGCTGTGTCCGAAGAAAAAGCCGTTACTTTTGAAGAGGCAAAACTTGATTTTCAAGAGCAATGTTGGTTAGATTATTTTGCGGGTTCTTTTCTAGGGAGCATAAAGAAGACTAAGGATCATCGTTACTACGTCTAGAAAACTGATTGGTCTACTTTTCGAGATTAATTTTTTTCTCGTTTGAGGTATGCTACTGTAAAAAGTGTGCCTGTCTCTAGACGAATGTTTTGAACACTAACCATTTCCCATCCTTCTTCGCCTAAATTGTTCAATTCTTTCTGTATATTTTGTATAGTTGGATTTTTTTCTCTTTCATGTCGGCTAATTGAAATTTTGGTTTTCAGAGCAATCACAGTATATTCCCATTTCATCATTAAAAACCTCAATGATCTTCTCAAGTTAGAAATCAGGTAAAAGTGTTTACATTTAAAATGTATTAATATTGTAATACTTAGTTTTAATTAAACTTAAATTGGATATATTTTTTGAAACAAAAGTTGAAAATAAATTTTTTATCAAATACAACACTTCTAATACTCAAATAATGTATATTTCTTCTATTAATATTGCAATTAACTGATAAGAACTTTCTGACTTTGAAATACACATAGAATGTGCATTGAAAGCTAATAATGTCGGAACAATAGAGACGATTTCTCCGGTAAATCCACCCCTTATCGTTCAAAATGTTAATGTAGAACTAAAAAATCATGCCATTGCCTAAATTGAAGTACACATGAAAGATAATAAAAACCCAAAATTTTTTTAAAAGAATTAATAGCTGGATTGTAGAACATCATTAATTAGCCTTAACTGAAAAGTCATAAATGGTCAGAAAGGAAGTTATGCGTGAAAATGGATCAAAATTTAAATAAAATCCCTTCTTCGCCTTTTAACCTTAATTCTTTTAATCGAATGAGAGTTGTGGATCTTATTGAAGTTAAAACAGAAAACCCAACTGTTAAAACATTCACTTTTCGGGATAAAATATGCAGAAACGCTAATCCAGGTCAGTTTGTTATGGTGTGGATACCAGGGGTTGATGAGATTCCTATAAGCTTATCCGGAATAAATAAGAGTGGACTGAGTTCGATAACCGTTAATGGTGTGGGAGAAGCCAGCAGGGCTCTTAACCGGAAAAAAGACGGAGAGGTAATAGGAATAAGAGGTCCCTTCGGAAACGGTTTCGTTCTAACCGGAAAAAACGTGATGGTGGTTGGAGGTGGAACGGGTATAGGTCCCTTGATGCCACTTATTGAAGAACTTGTTAAGGTTGCAAGCAAAGTTATAGTCATGAGTGGAGTTAAAAGCAGAGAAAATCTTTTGTTTTTAGATCGTTTAGATAAAACTCTTTCAGATGTGGACTCTGAATTATCATTTACAACAGATGATGGGTCCTATGGAATTGAATGCTTAGTTACAAATCATGTCGAGCAGAAACTAAAGAAAGAAACGTTTGACATGATTTACACCTGTGGTCCCGAGCAGATGATGTATAACCTATTTCTTTTAACTGAAAAATATGGGGTACCTATGCAAGCCAGTATGGAACGAATAATGCGTTGTTCTATAGGTTTATGCGGTAGCTGTGCAATAGGCAAATTAAGAGTCTGCAAAGATGGGCCAGTTCTAACTTCTGAACAGTTAAGAAGCGTAAAAGATGAGTTCGGAAAGTTATATCTAGACTTCACTGGGAAAAAGATTAAACTATAATCAACTTACACTGGAATCTCGATGGTTTACCCAAAAAAAGTCTACTTTGAAGATCTAGTTTTTTTTGTTGATGAAAACGTTTACGAGCCAGCTGAAGATAGCTTTTTGCTTGCTGAAAATATGAACGTTACCAAAGGCGACATTGTTTTGGATATGGGAACTGGTTGTGGAATTTTAGCTATTTTAGCGGCTAAAAAAACAAAAAAAGTTATGTCAATTGACATAAATCCCTATGCTATAGACTGTGCAATAAAGAATGCAGAAATAAATTGTGTGTCAGAAAATATAGAGTTTCGGTGTGGGGATTTGTTTCAACCAACTAAATCTGGTGACAAATTCAGTGTAGTACTTTTTAATTCGCCATATTTGCCTTCAGAGCCAGATGAAGAAAAAAGTTGGATAGGTAAAGCGTGGGCAGGAGGACCCAATGGACGAAAAGTTATTGACCGTTTTATAATTAATGCTCCAAATGCATTAACAGAAAACGGCAAGATTCTACTTATTCAATCCTCTCTCTCTGATGTAGATAAAACTCTTGAAAGGTTTAGTGAAAATAACCTGTTGGCTAAGGTTATTGCTAAAGTTAAGGTTCCATTCGAAGATATCGTTTTGGTTGAAGCTAAACTCTAACAGTCGATTGAGTATTAGCCTTCAAATTCGTTTCTTGTCACTAAAGACGAAAGCGCCACAACTCCAGAGAACCAAACTATAATTGTTGAATACCAAACTGGAAAAAGTGTTACATAGTTGCAAATGATACTGTGATATATAGAAACAAGAAATAGGGATATCCAGCATCCGATAGTCCAAGATGTCTTCAGGTGGTTCATGTGCATTACACTGTGTTATGTCTGTAAAAAAGTTCGGAATTATGAATAAGAATTAAAAATATTTATTGAAACTTAAGTTTAGTATTTTTCACTAAAACTTCTTTGATCGGCTCTTTTGTATGGATTATTGTGAAATTCCGAGGTTCCAAAATTATGCGGATATAGACTAATAGAATATCTTTAGTTGAAATTATTTTCTGTTAGTAAAAGAATTCATAAATCAATTTATTTAATAAACGATTTCAGAATTTTAAATTTAGTTATCAAAGCCAGTTAATAACGCAAATTTTTCTTAAAATTCTACACTGACATCAGAGTTTATAAGTTTCCTACTGCAAACTCTATCTCTAGGTGATTCTGTGAGCAGGCAAAGAAAATTCCAAGAGCGAGCACCATCAGTACCCCTCGAAAAGATTGATGATTACCGATGGCGTATACCAAAAAGCTACAAGTCAGGGATGCGCGTTCCAGGTATGATCTTTGCTGATGAACAACTCATAGAAAAAATAAAAACAGATAGAACATTAGATCAGTGCGCCAACGTAGCCCACCTACCCGGAATTTACAATTATGCAATAACCTTGCCTGACGGTCATGAGGGATACGGATTTCCTATAGGAGGCGTCGCGGCCACAGACTATGAGCAAGGAGTAATAAGCCCTGGAGGCGTGGGTTATGACATTAATTGTGGAGTCCGTCTTTTAACAACAAACCTTTCTGAAGGTGACATTAGACCCTACCTTAGCGCCCTCACAAACACCATATTCAACAATGTTCCCAGCGGACTCGGAAGCAGTAGAAAAGACTTCAGACTTAACATACATGAACTTGAAAAGCTAGTTACTGAGGGTGTATCTTGGGCAGTGGAAAAAGGACTTGGGCGCCCTGAAGATATTAAGCACTGTGAAGAAGGCGGACGGATGGAGGGGGCTAATCCCAATAAAGTCTCATCCCGAGCTAAACAAAGAGGTCTCCCTCAAAGCGGTACCCTGGGTTCAGGAAACCATTTCCTAGAAATAGGGAAAGTTGACAAAGTTTACAATAAAAAAGTTGCTAAAACATTTGGAATCACTCATGAGGGTCAAGTAACGGTCTTGATTCATTGTGGTTCTCGAGGATTCGGGCACCAAACCTGTTCAGACTATCTTCGCGTTATGGAGCGAGCTGTGCAAAAATATAACATCTCCGTACCGGACCGAGAACTTGCCTGTGCACCTGCCACAAGTGACGAGGCCCAAGATTATTACCAAGCTATGGCATGCGCGGTAAATTACGCCTTTGTTAATCGTCAGGTAATTACACATTGGGTTCGCCAGAGCTTTGAAGAAATCCTCAAAAAGCCATCTGAGGAATTTGGTTTAGATTTAGTCTACGATGTTGCCCATAACATAGCAAAAATTGAAGAACATATAATCGAGGGAAAGCTAACTAAAGTTTGGACTCATAGAAAAGGAGCGACACGATGTTTTCCTCCTGAACATAGGGATATTCCAGCAGACTATAGAACTGTTGGACAACCTGTCATTATTCCGGGAAGTATGGGAACAAGTTCATGGTTGCTGGTGGGAACACATAAGGCTATGGAACTTTCTTTTGGGTCAACGGCTCATGGAGCAGGTCGCATGTTGAGTCGATCGGCTGCGAAACGGAGGTTCTGGGGTGGTGACATAAAACAGGAATTAGAGGGTCGAGGAATAGTTGTCAGATCCGCCAGCTCTGTTGTTTTAGCTGAAGAAGCTGATTTAGCATACAAGAATGTGGATAATGTAGTGGAAGTAAGTGATAAAGTGGGAATTGCTACCCGTGTTGTTCGCATGGTGCCAATAGGAGTCGTAAAAGGCTAAATAATCAAGAACCAGAAAGAGTTGTTACTGTGTTCTAAGATAATGGAATAAGTATTCCTGAGCATAACCAGCATAATTTCCGAAATATTCTCTTGCAAAAGAGCCAATCGTTTCATACTCTTTTGGTGTTATTGAACCTTTATTGGCAACCCGTTGAATGAACGATGATTCAAAATATTTCGAATACAGGTTCGTAGTTGCACGTTTAATCCAAACATCAATAGGAAAAGCTTCAAGTTTTTCCAGGGAAAAAAGAAGGACACAATCAGCAACTTTCTGTCCAACCCCCGGGAAAAGTAAAAGCTCACGCTTAACCTCATGATAATCAAACCGTTTCAGTACTTCTAAATCCAATTTTCCACTATCTACCAGTTTTGCAGTTTCCAAGACTCTTTCAGCCCTGAAACCTAAACCACAGTTCCTCAGATTTTTTAAACTGGCTTGAGCCAATTGATTTGGTTTTGGAAACGTGTAAAAATCATGGCTGTCAAAGGTAAACTTTTCTCCAAAACATCTTGATATGTTGTAGATCATCTTTTTAATTGCAGGGATACCCTTGAATGTGGCGCAGATATAGCTTATGAGGCATTCCCAGGGTTCTTGTCTAATTATCCTTAGACCGCAGAAAAGGTCGATTGCCCGTTTGATGTGTTCATCTTTGTTTATTTTGGAAAAAATGTGGGGCAAGTCATCATCCAATCGTAGGTAATTTTCAATAAAGCCGGGGTTTGTGGTTTCTGGAAAAAATTGGAATATTAGTTTTTCATTGGTCTGCTTTATTTTTACTATCCTGTCTGATACAACTCCATACCACCAGCCTCCAAGTTTTTCCCAACGAAAAAGCTGACCACAATCTAATGTGTATGCTAGGTCGAATGGAACCTTTGACCTGTTGAGCTTAAGCTCCATGCCATTTCCTCTGTATCATAGTTATGTTTGTAAGAATGGGTTGTATTTCTTTTCGTCGCCTATGGTTGAGAAGGATTCGTGTCCAGGATAAACCTTGAAGTTGTCGGGTAAAGGCATAAGTTTTGTTTTGATTGACTTCATTATTTCCTGAAACGATCCATCTGGAAAATCTGTTCGTCCTATAGAACCCGCAAAGAGTGTGTCTCCTGTGAATACCAAGTTGGTCCCGAGAAGAGAAATTCCGCTTTTTGTATGCCCTGGAGTGTGAAGAACCTTTAGTTTACAATTACCAACTTGTATTACATCCCCCTCACGAAGCTTTTGATCTGCGTTTGCTTTTCCTTTGTGGTTTTCATGGATTAGGATGGATGCTCCTGTCGCCTCTTTCATTATCATGTTGCCTGATATGTGATCTGGATGACCGTGCGTGTTGATGATATATTTTATATGAAACCTGTTTTTTTGTATATACTCTAAAATCAGTTTAGCCTCTTTTTCGCTTTCGAGTCCAGGGTCAATTATAACAGCTTCTTTGGTTTCTTCACATCCTACGACATAGCAGTTAGTTGATAACCAACCAACTTTGAAACATTTGACGTTCATTTACATACCTCTTAAGGTGACGGCAACTCGTATCCAAAAAGAAAATACTGGTATAAAAACTATTTAAAAACAGAATCTTCTATAGATAAGACTCAACTCTTAAGGCACACTTTCTTATACTAAATATGGGGTGAATGATGAGTAATCAAAAGTGGGAAGAACTAATTCAAAAATTAATCAGAAGTAACATTCTTAGCTCAACACAAGTCATAAAAGCTTTACGTAAAGTTCCCCGAGAACATTTTCTTCCTGAAAATATGAAAATTTATGCAGCAAATGATTGTCCACTTCAAATAGGTTCAGGGCAAACAGCATCTGCGCCTCTCAGTTGACACTTTTGCGGTCAACTGGGCGAAACATGGTATCAATAATGGATGAAGCCCTTGAGCTTCAAGTTGGACACAAAGTGTTAGAGGTAGGAGGAGGATCAGGATGGCACGCTACAACAATAGCCGAGATAGTGGCGCCTTCAGATGTGTCTATGGAAAAGTGGGGACATGTTTACACCATAGAAAGAATACCTGAGTTAGCTGAATTTGCCAAAAATAACATCGAAACTGCAGGATATGGAAATCGGGTTACAGTAATTCATTATGATGGAACTTTAGGTTACACCAAAGAAGAGCCTTACGATCGAATCCTAGTTGCAGCAGCTGGTCCAGAAGTTCCCAAACCATTGCTTCAACAATTAAAAGAGGGGGGAATACTTCTAGTTCCAGTAGGTGGCACCCAATTCTACCAAACATTAGTTAAAGTTAGGAAAAAGGACGGAAGAGTAATTGAGGAGAATTTGGGAGGGGTGGCATTTGTGCCCCTGATCGGCAAACATGGGTTCCAACAACAATAATCTGCCTAACCGAACCATGACTCGAGTGTTGTTTTGCTTTTAGCTTCTTTTATTCCTTCTATCATCTTCTTTAGGGCTCTATTTACCCTGTCCTCTGAAAAGTCTCTTTCGCGACAGAGAAAATCTATTACCCCATTGACGTTGGGTTGTTTCCATTCCAGTTTATAGTTGTCAGTAACTTTTGGGTCGAGAAAGATTTCCCTTATTTTGTTGGGCTCAACTGGAAATGTTGCATCTTTAAGCTCAGGCAATAACTCTTCGATACTTCCACTCTTCTTTATCAGTTTCAAGGCAGTTTTTGGTCCTATTCCTTTTACTCCCTCAGGATTAAAGTCTGTTCCTACGAGCATTGCAATGTCAATTAATTGTTCACGAGTGACACGCAGTTCTTCAAGAACATGATCAAGTTTCATAATTTCTGGCACAACTTCAACGTAAACATTCTTTCTAGGAAGCTTCCTTCTACCACTAATAGTTACATTTCTTACAAGTGCTTTTGCACCAAAAAGTAGACTATCATAATCTTGGCTGCCACAATAGTCAGAGTCACCTTTGATTGTTAGATAGGCAGCTTGAGCTTCTCCTTCAGATGGTGCTTGAATCCAGGGTACACCCAATTCAGTTAGGAGTCGCTTTGAGTCATCTGGCATATAATCTTTAAGTTTAGAAGTCATCTGGGCATAACTACGAGCCTGTTCCATATTTCCTTCTTTTAAAGCGCTTTCATACTTGACAAGTGCTTCCGCTTTGACTTTGGCTCGGCGCTTAATTTCCACCTCTTTTAGAGCAGGCGGAATTCCATCAAAAACGTAGACAACCTTTACACCCATCTCAACTAATTTTGTTGTTCGATAAAATAACCCGCTAAGATGGCTGGTTATCCTGCCTGAGTTATCCTTTAATGGTGTTCCATCTGGCTGTCGGATAATTGCCAAAAACTGGTAAAGGGCATTATATGCATCTATAGCTATCGTTTTTCCGCTGAGACTCTTGAAATCAGCAGTTGTTTTTGGTATTAATCCCCTTAAATTTACACCCAATTTTTGTCCCACCAGTTAATGGTTAAACATTAACCCATGAAGAGACATAAATGTAGTTTTTACACTTGCCCGACTAATTCCACTCTTCTTTTCCCTTTACTGCGGGTTGATACATAGATTCTTCCTTCAATTTCCATCCGCATTAGCGTCTTGTTCAGTTCGCCGAATCCTACACCTTCATGAGTTCCTTTCACTAAATCATACAGCTCAGCATCAGTCATTGGGCCTTTTCTCTCAAGAAACTCTTGTATCTGGGTATAGAGTGGATGTGATTTCCAAGTTTTCATCGTCATTTATTATTCCTCAAAAATATTTCTATGCTACGTGTGGGGTCGTTGGCTTTTTTAGTTGTCGAACATGTTTCATGAATCCCTTATACCAGTTTTCCATATTCGGCATTATAGATGGACCAATTTTTTCAACTGCAACCTTGAAGTCGCTGACTTTTACTTCTTTAGCGTTTATGTCATTTCGTAAAGCATTTAGTCCGGCTTCTCTACAAAGTGCCTCAATGTCTGCTCCTGAATACTTCTTTGTCAATGTAACTAACTGGTTCAGGTCCACATCTTCTGTTAGTGGCATGTTCTTGGTATATATTTTAAAGATTTCAAGCCTACTCTCCTGGTCGGGTTCTGGAACGTAAATTAAACGGTCAAACCTTCCTGGTCGAAGAATCGCAGGATCTACTATGTCTGGTCTGTTTGTTGCAGCGATTATTACCACATCTTCCAAAGAGACGAGTCCATCCATCTCGGTTAATAGTTGGCTTATGACTCTCTCTGCGACTCCGCTGTCAGCATAACCCATACCTCTTCCGGGAACTAAGGAATCAAATTCATCAAAGAATATAACCGCCGGTGATGCCATCCTTGCCTTCCGGAAAACTTCCCGAATGGCCTTCTCTGATTCACCTACCCATTTAGAAAACACTTCTGGACCTTTAATTGTTATGAAGTTTGCTTCACTCTCAGTGGCAACTGCCCTTGCAAGCAATGTTTTTCCGCATCCCGGTGGTCCGTATAGCAAGATACCTTTCGGAGGTCGTATTCCCATTCGAGTAAAGACATCTGGATTTTTTAGAGGCCATTCAACGGCTTCGATTAAATCTTCTTTTACTTCTCCCAAACCACCTATTTCTGTCCAATGTACAGTAGGTACTTCTATGTACACTTCTCTCATGGCCGTTGGTGTGATCTCACGGTACGCATTATAGAAATCTTCCATCCTTACTTCCATTTTCTCCAAGACACTGGGAGGTATACGCTCTTCTTCAAGGTTTATTTCGGGTAGATATCTACGTAATGCTTTCATTGCAGTTTCACGCCCCAAAGCGGACAAGTCTGCTCCCGTGTATCCGTGAGACATCTTGGCAAGTTTCTCCAAATCAACGTCTGCAGTAAGGGGCATACCCCTAGTGTGAATCTGCATTATTTCGTAACGTCCTTTTTGGTCGGGTACGCTTATTTCGATTTCTCGATCAAAACGTCCTGGCCTTCTCAAAGCTGGATCTAGAGCTTCAGGTCTGTTTGTGGCACCAATAACTATAAGGTATCCTCTTCCTGCAAGTCCATCCATCAAAGCGAGGAGTTGAGCAACTACTCGTCTCTCAACTTCTCCTGTTACTTCTTCTCTTTTGGGGGCTATCGCATCAAGCTCGTCAATGAAGATGATGCTAGGCGCATTCTTTTGGGCTTGTTGGAACATTTCTCGGAGTCTAGCTTCAGATTCTCCATAAAACTTGCTCATTATTTCTGGACCGTTTATTGAGTAGAAGTTTGCTTCAGATTCATTTGCAACTGCTCGTGCTAAAAGAGTTTTTCCACATCCTGGTGGACCATGTAAAAGTACTCCTTTTGGTGGATCAATACCAAGTCTTTGGAATAGTTCTGGGTGTCGGAGTGGAAGTTCAACCATTTCTCTGATACGTTGGATTTCCTCCTGGAGTCCTCCTATATCCTCGTATGTGGTTCGAGGTAGACCTTTAGTTTCAGGAGCGGGTTCAGCCATTATCTGTACACTTGTATTCTGGCTTATTCTAACGATTCCATGTGGACGCGATTTAGTTACCCTAAATGGTATAGCGTGACCTAGCATCATTACGAGCGTCGTGTCTCCCTCTACAAACGTCCTTTCCATTAGTCTGTTCTTAACAAAGTTTGTAAAATCGTCATCAACATTTAATTTCATGTCTATCGGAGCCAGAACCACGGTAGTAGCGTTAGTTACTTTTGCTGGACGTATTACAACTAGTTCGTGCATCGCTACTCCCGCGTTTTTACGAGTGAATCCGTCGATTCGGATTATTTCTCTATTCTGGTCTTCAGAATAAGCTGGCCAAGCGATAGCAGCTGTGTTTCTTTTTCCAACAATCTCTATTACGTCGCCCGCTGAAATAGCCAATTTTTGCATTGTTTGCTGATCAATTCGGGCGATTCCTCTGTAAACGTCACGTTGTCGAGCATCTTCCACTTTAAGTTGTATTTCGCTCACTAATTCTCCTTCCTTATTGAATGATCGTGAAGCTCCACTTTCCCGTGGGCGATTATTAATATATAAAGTTTAAAGTACTTTAGAGCCTGTTTACGCCTATTGTTTGTATTTGACCGATCTCTTCCATGTTAGTAAGCCGTGTTTCGGTTTCATCAAGAATTCCTTCTTTATCTTCAGGGAGAACCATGTTTACAATTAGAGCAGAGAGCCCAAAAGCTATTGGTTCTTTAGCGAATCGTTGAACCGAGGCGATGCCTGCTAATTCTTTCTTTATTTTCTCTTGTAATAATTCAAGATCAACTGTTGATTCTGATGGAAATATCTTGTAAGCAATCACTATCTTGCCCATATTTTTTTCTCCTAAAGTTCAATCGACATATTTTTGTCACATTATGAAAGTTTCTATGTATTTTTTGTAATGTGAACTAGCATGCTAGACGATAAGCTGACCTATTAACCTTACTATATATGTAGAAATACCTTGAAAATTTGGATTTCGGTCGATCTTGAATAAACAATAAATCATTAACTATTTTCTTTGTATTTTATCACATTTTTTGATGTTATGGTTTATGCTGGCTAACTGATTTTTTTGGAAAAAAATAATAACTAATTGAAAATCCTTTTTATGTGAATTTACATTCTACTTTTGACAATTTCGTCATAACTCTTTATTTGATACCTGGTACCTTACTTTATAGTGATTTTGTATGAGGCTCCCTGAATATGTCTCAGTTAATGAAGTAAAACGGGTATGTTCGGAACTAAGAATTCGAGATTGGACCCAGCTAAAAAAAGCTGAAGTTTTACCTGAAGAGACAGAAAAGATTTTAGCTGAAATTGAAAAAGGAGGCCTGAAGATTAAACTTGAAGATTTCCAGTTGGGACTTGAAGTTGAGCTTGAACATGGGATTTACTTTCCAGAAGCAAACATAACAAATAACCATCCGATTTTAACAGGCAAAATCGTTTTAGCACATTTCAAGGAATCGTTGAATTATTACCAACGTTTAGATGTCGCTGAACTTGAAGGTGACCTCTTGAAAGCTGTTGTTGCCAAGAATCCAAGCAAAATTGCAATTCTTTATGAAAAACTTGTTAAAGCTAAACTTAAGTTACGTCAGAGAGAGTCAGAACTGCTTTAACAGTCAATCTTTAGGTGACTACTCTAAAAATATCTATTCATAATATTGTTAGATTTGAGCTCGAGAGAATAGATAGGTACCCAGACTCACCATTAAAACATTGAATAAGAATACTACAAGCAAGCTGATTAGCCACCCAATTGGACCAAGAATTGGGGATCCAGTACCTAGAAGACACCAACGAAGCAGTTCTACTCCATAAAACATTGGATCACATAACATTGCAACCTGAAGAGGTACAGGAGCCACATCGATAGGAAAGAACACTCCTGACAGCATAAACATCGGCCACATTACAAAAGTTGATAGCAACTGAAACGCATGGAAATCGTTTAAAGTTGATCCAATTGCCACACCAAGGCCAACAAACCCGGAAGTGATGAGAAGCATTGCTCCTATTGCAGTAAATGCCCCGATTAGGAATGTGAGTGATAATGAAAAGGCGCCCATGACTCCAGCAACAATCATCAAGATTATACCTTGAATTGTAGCTGTGGTTGCTCCACCAAAAATTTTTCCAACAATAATGCTTGTTCGGCTAACCGGTGCAACAAGCATTTCTTTCATGAAACCGAATTGTCTATCAAATATGACAGAAACCCCAGAGAAGACGGAACCAAATAAAAGTCCCATACCAATCACTCCTGGTGCCATGTATGAAAGATAGTTGATTCCGCTAAATCCTCCGATGAAGCCTCCTAACCCTAAACCGAATATGGCCAGAAAGAAGATACTTTGGGCTACTGATGAGATGACTCTTGCTTTTGCTCGCCAGTAGCGTTTTAATTCTCTCAATAAAACGACATAAATTGCCTGTCCCGATAATGGTTGTACCATTCATTTTTCACCTTTCATAAGAGGCACTTCAGCCTCCGCTTGGTCGTCCGCGGGCTTGCTGCATAATTCGGTGACGCCTTAACATATCCATAAAACTTCCCTCTTCTTCGCGAATATTGCGACCAGTTACTGACAAAAATACGTCATCAAGAGTTGGTTTACGTAGTTCCACAGACTCTAGAATCACTCCAGCATCTTCGGCTAACTTAACGATCTCTGGGATTCTGTGTCCACCGTTATCTACAAGCAGATTCAAACATTTAGAACATGTCTCATCCTTGAATTTATTATTTGGTTTAAGTGTGTCTTGTTCTTTGTTTTGCCGAACTTGTTCTACATCTTTTCTAGAGGGTATCTCCGGGATTATTTCTTCCTTACTAGTATGATTTGGCATTTTAGGCATTTTTTGCATCATCCGGCTTATCGCAGCATAATTGTTACCTGATGCAATTATGTTAATTCGGCTTATCCATTGTTTGTTCTCAATGAGTGGTCGAAAGCTCTCGATGGCTGTGGGGTCTCTGAAAAGTAAAGTCACAACATCTCCTTCCAGACGAGCCTTTAATTTTTCAGGTGTATCCAACACAACAACCTTTCCGAAGTCTATGATTAGTATGTGCTTGCATAGGTAATCTGCTTCTTCGGTGTAATGGGTTGTTAATATGATGGTAACTTCTTTTTCTTGATTAAGCTGCAGAATGTGCTCCCAAATTGAACGTCTAGTCTGAGGATCCAGACCCAATGTCGGTTCGTCTAAGAAAAGAACTTGCGGATGATGTAGCAATCCTCGGGCGATTTCAAGTCGGCGTTTCATTCCGCCACTATACGTTTTTACAAAGTTATCAGCGCGATCTGTTAGTTGGACTAATTCCAAGACTTCCTTGATTCTTTTTTGTCGAATATTTCTTTCAAGATCATATAGGCGCCCATGAAAATCCAAGTTTTCGCGTCCAGTCAATTCGATATCTAGTGTAGTGTCTTGAAAAACATACCCTATGCTGCGCCGAACAGCATCAGGTTCGTTGAGAACATCATGTCCGTTCACCGTAGCAGTTCCACTGGTTGGTCGTAATAATGTTGACAACATATTAAGAGTAGTTGTTTTTCCTGCGCCGTTTGGACCAAGAAACCCTAGGATTTCGCCTTTTTTTACGTTAAAGCTTATTCCATCTACTGCCTTAATCTTTCCTTCGAAAATTTTAGTTAATTCTTTGACTTCAATTGTGTTTATTCTTCACAAACCCCTTTTAGTAATTTTTTAATTAAAAGATATTATTTGTTTTCGTTATTAGACCCCACATTGGCTTTAAAGTATTTTTAGTTATTTTGCATGTTTTCATGGTGTTAGTTTTCGATTACTTGTTTTACTAAATCTTTGTTTTCTTTTAACCATGTTATGATTACATCTTTATTGCTTTCAAGCATATTTTCTGCCATTCCAGCGAACATGGCCGGTAATGTTTTTCCAATTTCTGCTTTAAGTTTGAAAATCAGCTCGTCTTCCGCATTCAACTTTTTTCTCTCCATTATAAAAATAAAACTGATTTGATTTGTTTTAAGTTATTTATTTATTTTTTTTGACTAGTTTTACGCTTTGTCTTAAAATGTCCTGCTAGTCTACGTCCTGTGGCAGAGTCCATAATGATTGTTCGTTTTTTCTGTTTCTTTTTATGTTTAATCTTAAGGCTCCACACTGGTAATAAAGCTAGTTCAGATGAAATAGGGTTGACTCCTAATGTTAGTTTCAATTTTGAGTATATTTTGTTTTGTCCCATCTTTATTTTTGGAATTCGAGGTACTTCTTTGGGTAGTCTTGGAATAAATGTGATGTCGTCGTCATCATCCAAGTCTTTAAGTTTTCCTGCACTCTTCGTCATTAACTTGTGAAATAGCATTGTACCCCTCTCAATAGATATCATCGCTCCAGTAGTGGCACTCAAGTAGTATGTTTCAATCTCTTCCTTTCTGAAAAAGAATAAACGCTTCGTTTTGCGAGTTGCCGAGACTTTCCAGATGGGCATATATGAAAAGTTTGCGTCATAAAATACTTCCTGCTTGATAAAGTGACCCCCTTCAAGCCATGTTTTTGCTTTATTGAGCGCTTCCACTTGAGTTATTCTTGTTGGGATTACCATAACTTCTCCTAAAACGTTCTTGGAGGGTTCGAAACCGAATTTGGATAGCCAATATAACGGCTCTTCACCGTTTGTAAGGTTGCTTTTTTTCACAATTTTGGATTTAACTAGTGAATTAAGTGCTTTTTCAGCATCGTTTTGAATCACATTTAGGTTCTCTGCAACATATTCTGCCGAAACGCTTTGTCTAACAGTATTTAGAAACAGTTTTACCCTTTCGGCAAGTGCTTTTGAAGTATGTAAAAGTGGGATGTTCACTTTTTCTTTGTTTATTTTTTGTTTTTGTTGATATTTGGCAAAGAACTGCTTTACTTCAGAGGTTAGAGTCTGGGCGATGTCTTTCTCATCTAATGTTAGATGATCCGTTACTAGCCATCGAACCTGAAAATTTACTACATCATCGTAAACGTCTGGAGATAATATCAGAAATTCGCCGGTTCGGAGACTTGGAAGTTTTTGTAAAACCGCTTCAGAATGGGACGGGTCAATTGACTGGATAATCTGTTTTACCCTGGCAATGTCCTGTCTTGTCATCATTCGACCTAAACACCACGTATTAACTTGGGCAAGTGCTTTGTAGTCAATGTCTGTAATGTTTTGGGTAGCGGCTACTAGACCAACTCCATATTTTCGTGCCTGCTTAAAGAGAAAAGAGTAAGCTTCTTTTGGTGGAGGATTCCGTGGATATGGTGGTATATATGGGGCAATCTCGTCCACATAGAACAGCAGCTGTATATCTTCTGAAGGGTTCTTCAACATCCAACAGTATAATTCTCGTAGAAGTGTTGCGAGGAAGAACTGTTTGTCATTTGTAGAGCTTAATGTATTTAGGTAGATGATGTTAAGAGGAACTTTTCCGTCGCTTTTATCCATGAACATATCTATGTCGATTTGGACGCCTTTCTGGAACATAAGAGATGGAGTTCCCACAGTGAGAAAGCGTAATTTTCGAGCTATCTCTCGAGGTTCACTTTTTGTAACAAAACTAGCTACAACATCAGTGATTTCTAAAGGAGGATTTAGTACAATTTCAGTCATATGGCCCATGTCCCTGATTGTTTCTTCTTTTCGCCACATATGTTCAATAAGCGTAAACAGATAGGCTTTGGCTCCTTTTCCAGCATCTGAGGATAAGTCGTATCCTAGAAAACTTACAAGTGAAGTGGCTGTCATGTCGAGAGCCAAGACTGCCTCTTCATGTGGTGTATCCTTTGAGGGAAAGTCGAGAGGATTGACGCTGATTGGAATCCCTTTGTTACTGGCTGGAGTAAATATGGAAATGCGTGCTTTTTCAAAATATTCTTCCTGCATTGTAAAAGGTATTCCATGGTTTTCCATCTCTTCTAGATCCCCTTTCAGTGCTAGAGATGAGATGTCTCCTTGAGGATCAACTATTACAACGGGGATGTCATGGCGTATCGCCTCTTCCATCAAGCATTTGCAAAGTACTGTTTTGCCTGAACCACTTGCTCCTAGAGCCATCAAATGTCTGTGCAGTGCTTCTATGGGTAATTCTACTGGTTTTTTCGTTTTCCGTTCGTTGCCTAAAAAGAAAGACAAATTGTTTTACTCCTCTAAGGGTTACACTTGCGTTTTTTATTTATCTATCTCCATTGGAGAATGGTACTTAGATTAGGGTTGTTGTTTTTTGTGTTTACGTTAGATTCATTTAGGAACAACCGTATATACTAAATTAGCTAATTTATTTTTGTTGGAAGGAAGTAAGATGCTTAAAGACTCAAATGCCAAGGATATTGTTCAAAGTCAAAACAAAGATAACACCCCGCAAAAGTGTAACCTAGAGAATATTATGATTCGTGACATTGTCACGATAACTCCTGAAAACACACTGCATGATGCTGCCAAATTAATGGGGGAAAAACACATCGGAAGCTTAATTGTAGTGAATTATGAAACTCCAGTTGGAATAATTACAGAAAGAGATCTGTTGCGGGAAGTTGTTGATAGAGGAATTGCTCTGGAAAAAGACTGGTTGGTTGGTGGAGCAAGTATTAAAGAAGAAAAAGTTGAGAAAATCATGTCCTATCCTCTTATTACAATATCCTCAAATTCCCGCATAAAAGAAGCATCCCAGATCATGATTGAGAAAAAAATTCGAAGACTTGCAGTAGGTGAAGCCGGAAAAATAATTGGAATTGTGACTGCTTCAGATCTTATTCGCTGTCTTCCTGAGACACCAGAAACTATGCAAGCGTGGTTCGAGGTTGATTATTTTATGAGCAAAGGCGTCATAACCGCTGATGAAGAAACGTCCGTAGAAATTGTTGCGAAAATCATGGGAACAAAAAGCATTGGTAGCGTAGTCATTACCAGGAATGGAGAACCTGTCGGAATTTTCACTGAAAGGGATTTGCTAACAAAGTTTTTGGCAAAAGATGAATCTTTGAAGATTGCTGTAGGTGATGTTTGCACATCGCCTCTTATTACAGCGCCCTTAGGGATTACTATTCATGAAGCTGCTGCTATCATGGCTTCTAAACATATTAAAAGGCTACCAATCACTAAGGACAATAAGTTAGTAGGTATTCTTTCAGCGCGGGATTTGGTAGAAGCTTACGCACGTGCAAAATAACAATTTTTTTACTCGCGTTTAGCCCACAATTCTTTCTTTAACATATCTCTTACTGCTGCTCTTATTGCAGCGCTTCGACTAGGATACATTCCTGACCTTACTAGCTCGTCAAGTCCTGATAAATAAGCTTCTGGAAGAAGAACTGTTACTAGCTTCATTTACGTTTCACCTTGCTGATGATATGTTATGAAGCTAATATGCAGACATATCCTTAATAGTTTTTACTATATGAAATTGGGCATTACCCTATCTTTTTGAATTGTTATTTTCGTTTTCTGAATAACAGCAAATCTTGGTGACTGCAGACGTATTCGAATCTTGATTCTATTAGATTCTTTGTTTCGTCAGTTGTTTTTGCGACCGCTGAATGGTACTCATCGTCGTTTTCTGAATCGATTAAATGTGTATAGATCATGGTGTTTTTTATGTCTCTGTGTCCTAACATTTGCATTACGTGAAGCAGGTTTCTTGTTTTATGGTATTCCATTGTGGCTTTCCAGTGGCGTAAAGTGTGAAAGTGTATGTAGTTTAGTCTTGGGTTTTGTAGTTTTTGTGCCAAGCGCATTCTTAAATTGCGAAGATATATTCCAATGTTTTTGGGTTTTTGTTTTCCAAATATGTAATCGTTTTTTCTTGGTAAGGTGTTGATCATTGCTGTAAGTTTGTTGCTTAGTTTGAATCTTCTCGGATTGCTTCCTTTTTCTGGGTCGTTGACTGTTATTATGTTTCGTTGTAGGTCTGCGTCGATCCATTTTAGTTTGCAGGCTTCTCCTATTCTCATTCATGTTTCTTTTACAAGTAAAACTGAACTTGATTAGAGACAGGGAGGAGAAATAATGGGTGACGTTATTGAACCAAAAAAGGAGCAAAAAGACCGTTTATTAATCATGATTTTTTTGGTAATTATGATAATACAGTTTACAATAAACTTTCTAAATTATTCCCAAATGTTCTTACCTTTTGGTTTATGCAAGTATATTATTTCACTAATTATTTTCATAATTAATCCAGTTTCTGTTTTAATTGTATTCTATAAATTGGGAAAGAAACTTGATTTAATATCAAACCTTAAAACGGTTATTATAAGATTACTGATTGGAGCTTACTTGGGACATTTTTTTTCAATCACTATTCTGTCTCTTATTGAAATAAATTATCTTATCGAAGGGTCTAATTTTTACTGGCTTATTTATCTCAGCAGGATTTTGTCTATTCCATTTATTGGATTTTTCTTTGCATCATTCACGGCCTTGGCTATAGCATAGCTGAAGCACAATGAGACTGAGATTCAATGAAAAAACCAGAAACATACACTTGTCCAAAGTGCGGATGTTTTGTTCCTATAATATGTAATGATCTGGAATGTAATTAAAATAAAGAGATGCCCTAATGGTTTACAGTACCTAGTAGATAATTCAAGACTTTTGGTTGGAGGTTTGAGGGATTAAATTGAAGAAGATAAGAATAAAACGTTATCCTCCCAGAAACTTTCCAGTAAAGTCTTTGTGGGAAATAATATCTGTTCCAACCCAGTCTGAAGATGACTCTGAATTTAGGCTACTCTATAAAGCAAATCCTAAACATCCTGCAATTATTGAACAGATGACAGAAATTGTAGAGCTCGAAGTTAATGAGAAAGCCTATGACGAATTATTGTGGCTTTTCAAGAAGTATCAATTACCCTGCAAACCTATAGAAGAAGGAATAGAGATAATGCACATTGGAAATAAAACCAAGTGTGTAGACGATAAGAATTGTTGAAATATTCAAGGTTTAGTTTCTGTTTGCTCTCTCCATGCAATTTTTATCTTATCAATAACCAGTATCAAATAGACTTAGATTAAACGCTTTGATATGAAAATAGAAGGAACCATTCTGGAAGAATGTGACCTTTGTCACAAGATCAACCCTTCAACCTTACAATCATACCTGTTATGGATGTGGTCGTGACGTGTGTCTTGTATGTTTGTTTAAAGAAGACTTTGAATGTTCAGTTTGTGGAGGATACTATATAGAGCCAGCTGATTTCTAAGAAATGAGAATGTTATAGTACCCGTATTGGCTCTCTAATCTATCCTGGACCAAACTACCGTTAAGACTTAGAAAATATACTAAGGCATAGTGTTGTAAACCTTAAGAGAATGAGGCAACCTTAGAGAGTTTGAGAGACTTTTAAGTCTATTCAGGTCTCAAGTAAATGTTTAATTGGTCTTTTGAGACTTTGATTATTACGCCTTTTTCTGTGCAACAAGCAGATCCTTTTTTTAGTGCTGAAATGGCTAGTCTATTTCTCATAGCTGTGTGGGCACCTAGAATCTCTTTAGCAGCTTCTTTGGTTAATTCAACTTCTAGATGAGTTAATTCCCATGTTTTTGCCGTTTATTTTGACCATTCTATTAAAAATAGAAAGTGGAAAATATGAAATTAGCTGATATACAGTCTAACAAGTCAGTGGCAGAAAAAATTAGGAATTTTGAAACAGAAATACTTTACCTGAGTGGTATAAAGCGAGAAGAGGCTATGAATGCTTATCATAACCTTTTGTTATCTACTCCAGATCAACTGTTTTATTTCACAAGAAGCTAGCATCGGGGTTCAAAGTCTCTAAGGAATGTTCTAAAAACGAATTATGTTTTGGTTATGTCAGGGATTCAATATAAGATGCGTCAGCGACATATCGGCGGGATATTTTCTAGGTGAAAAACTTGGGTGAGGTGATTACGAATTGATTACTGGGTATGTGTTCATAAATACTGAGAAGGGCAGAACCTTGGATATTGTTACGAAGGTGGGCAACATAAAGGGTGTCAAAACAGCTTGTGTTATCACTGGAACTTTTGATATAGTGGCAACCTTTGAAGTGGAAGACATTAAGGAGGTTGGCGAGATGGTTGCAAGAGGCATAGATAGTGTAGACGGAGTTTCCCTTACACAGACAGCAATATGCGTAAAGTGTAGCTGAAAAATAAGTATCTAAAAACCCCTTTTTTTGTTCATGAAAGTGGTTAAAAATTAACCGAAATCTCGGACGCTATATATGCAACCGTGCATTATAGTAATATGTGGAATTCTCTTAGTGAATACCGACAAGAAAGTTTGTCGTGTTTTGCTGGTTTATTTTGGGTATTCTTTCTAGAAAAATATAGTGAAAGCAGGAGGTAGGTTATGAAATGTCAATGTCTGGGATTCAATTTAGAATACAAAACAGGCTTGAGCGAAAATTTAAGAAAGCAGGAGCTGTTTCAAAGCAGACTGCTGTCTCGGTAATAAAAGCTAAATTAGATTATGAAGAATGTTGCTGGTTAGACTATTTTGCGGGTTCTTTTCTTGGAAGTATAAAGAAGACTAAGGACCACTTGTATTACATCTAAGTGTGTGCGTATGCCATTTCAATCACGTTTACTCGTATTCTATCAATTCTTTTTCCTTAAGTTGTTTATGAAGTTTAGCAACCGCTTTGTAAACGTCTTCTTCTTTTGTGGCTCCTGTGCAAACAATTTTCCCGCTTGCGAAGAGAAGAAAAACAACTTTTGGCTCATCCATTCTGTAGATCAGACCGGGAAACTGTTCAGGTTCATACATGGTTTTGCCGAGACTGTAAGCTAGCATCTTCAAGCTCTATTCTCCCAAAAGATCCGCTGAGGAAACAATGTTCACTACTTTGATTTCAGGTTTGCCGGGGATAATTATCCCGTTGTTCTCAAGTTCCTTTACAACTTTATTAACAGCTTGTTTTGCCTTCTGCTCAGACTTAGCTCCGGTGCAAACCATCTTCCCGGTGCTGAAGATTAGGGTGGCTGTCTTAGGCTTTTTTAATCTGAAAACTAGACCTGGAAACCGTTTCGGATTATACTCAACTCCAGGATTACTCTTAATAATCGCATTCAAGTCAAACCTTTGATTTAACGTTACAGCCGCAACAACGTTTTGGATCCTGATAGAATCTTCAACAGTAGACATTCATATCCTCAGAATATCATCACACGTTGGGCTTCGGTTAAGTCTTTTGACCCAAAGTTCTATCTCAAATAATAGAGCAATATCAGAGGAAAACAAGTTTTTAAAGAAGGCAGAATCATTGGCTCCAAAATTAACTAATACAAAATTTTTTTCTGTAAATTCTTGGTCAAAAGATGGCACACCATCTTGCAAAATACTAAACAAACAAATTAGCATTGATGCATGGATGTTTATACAACAAATGAATAATGAGGCAATTAGAAAGGCTCTAAATACTTGTTCAAAACCTTATTATGATTCAAGAATGGCAAAGAATAAAAAATCAGTAATTTCAGACATTTCTAAGATATTGAATTTAAACGATCCTTCTGAGGATTCACCTATTATTCAAATATCAATATAGTGTTGAATAAATTTTAAAAAAAAGGGAGTTTCGGGAGATATCGCCATTATGCCGTAGTTCCTCCAAACGATAGGTCATTTTTTTCACGAAAAATAATATAAAAAAAGGCGAGTGGGAAAATATTCATTATTTGTTGTGTTTTTAATATTTTAGGTAACAAATTTTTTAGGTAGATTGGGTAACAATAGATTGTGGAGATGGTTGCATGGCAATGGCTTTGGTGTTGATAAACACGGAGACAGGTTCTGAACAAGAAGTTTTAGATGAGTTAAGGAAGATTGATGCAGTCAAAGAATCTTACATGGTTTATGGTGTTTACGATATAGTAGCTATGGTCGGTGCAGATACTATGGATAAACTCAAAGATATTGTTACTTGGAATGTGAGAAGGCTCGATAAAGTTCGATCAACCCTTACCATGATCGTAATCGGGGAAGAAAAGCAAATTACTTTCTGAAACTGACAAAACTTTAACAGAAATTATCAACTTCTACCAAAAAAACACGTGAATTCCACCAAGAGATTTGATAGACAATATGTTGAAAGATACAATCTAAGATTTTCTTTCATATTTTACTGGTAAATTAGGGTGCGAATCCCACTCCCCGCACCAACCATAATCATTTTCTAATAATAAAAAAAAGGGAGTTTTGCGTGAGACTTTAGTTTCGGTTTACTCTCCGAATTTTTTGTTTTTTGGTTCAAACAGCTTAAATGAATTAAGTGAATATAATTTGGAGGGATAACACATGATTTGCATTTTCTTAAATCCTTTAAATTCTGAATTTCGTTGTCATGCACAACCAATTAGACCAGGAGAGACAGGTATTCTTTATTACAAACCTACCGAAAACGAGTTAAAAAAATATTGTAAAAGCTCTAAAAATTTTTGCTTATGTCCTAGACTAAAGGCGTTTCAAAAACTCAAAACCACATAAAGGAAGATTCGCCAAACAGCATCAACAGTTAGGGGGATAAAAAATGGCAAAAGATGATTTTACTTAACTAATTTCAGAAATTTTTCTGTAAAAAGATGAGGATTTTTTCATAGTTTGCAACTGTCTTACACTATAAACAAAAATGATTATGCTGATTGCTGAAAGAGTAGTAGATGTTGGGTTGTATATGGTTGTTTGTTGTGTTTCCCACAATACTTTCAAATTTTGATAGTTCACAATGGTTGTTTGAAGTAGCTCAGTCATTCTTGGTTGTGAATTTAAACTCTCAATTCTTCCGTTAATAGCTACCAAATATATCGAAGGAATTAGCCAAATGATAAATGCAATTACTAATAGGATGAATCCTATAAGAAAAAATGTTTTAAATTCAAATTTAGCCATTAAATCAACCCCTCTTATTTCATTTATCAAATCAAACCATTTTTAAGCTTTGCACCTTCTCATTCTTTAGAAAAGAAATTTTCATTTCGCCGCTGCTTTGCAATTTTATTTCTAATTACGATAGCAACAAGAACTGAAACCAAGAACAATGGTAAAATGAACCATGAAGGAAACTCTGGAATAGAATCTATGTTCTGTTCGATTGTTATAGAATAGGTTTCAGCATACATTGCGTCAATATACAGGTAAAAATTTCCTGTTTGGTTCATGTTTAAAGTGCCCGCTATTTGATTTGAAGGAGGAATATAGAATTTTGCAAGTTTATTTCCAACTTCATATAAATGTGACCTTTGTCACAAGATCAACCCTTCAACCTACAATCATTCATGTTATGGATGTGGTCGTGACGTGTGTCTTGTTTGTCTGTTTAAAGAAGACTTTGTGTGTTCAGTTTGTGGAGGATACAGTTAAACACCCACATGATTTTCTAAAATCATAATATTTCTACAGTTAATCTTTAATGCAACTTGTGATGAAAAAAAGAATTATTCAAAGTGTGGTATGTGGGAAAAGGAGCAAAAATGATTGTTGTTTGTCCTTTTCCTAAAGAAGGAATAGTTGGGGAGGTGAAAAAGAATGAATAAAAAAATTAGATTCATAGTTGCTTCTACATTGTTTCTTGTTACTGCTTTAATGTGTGTTCCTTTGACATTTGCTCAAGGAACTTATTGGGATTACGCCAAAATTTCAGCGTATGGAACAAATGTTGATTTTTTTGAAACCAGTACAACAAATACTGAAAGATACGCATTTACTGTTGTAGTTCCTCCGTCAGGTTCTGAGATAACCAACATGATAGAGGTGATGGACAATGACAGTGGTGAGAACTATACCATAAACCTCTCGGTAGGTCAAAGAGTTGAAGTAAATTACCAACTGGCAAATCCGATTCACAATACCCAGGAACTAGCCGAACAATCAGAGCATTATATAATATATTATGAGGGACCAGTATCAGGTATAACGATTAATGCAATTAATATACCAGAATTTCCACCAATCCTAATATTACCACTATTCATGACAGCAACATTACTGGCATTAGTCTACAGAAGAAAAAAGACAACATAAACCAAAACAAGACCACACTCTCTTTTTCTCTTTTTTATTAAGATTGATTGATGCAGAAAGGAAACAGTTTATTCAGAGCCTTCTTTTGGGATTCCCCTTCCCTAAGTGACTCAGATGAATTGTTCCCTGCAAATCAATGGTAATAAATAAAAATTAGATTTTTTTTAAGAGCTTTTTGGAATGACCTAAAAAATTTCATAAGCTAAAAATAGGGATTAATTTTGTTCCTAAACGATGTAGACTTTAGTTAATTCTTGATTTTTCTTGTTTGGGTCTTCGTTTGAAATGGCATCTTCCAAGCCAATTTCTTACTCGTGAGTGGCAGTAACCGTCAATGTTGTTTACACAGTGCTTTAAAGTGCATTTTGGTTTAGCCAGTTCGTTTACTCTCCTAAACAATTATGCGGTTAAATGGGCATGTCTGCTTTAATTCTTTCCTTTTTTATCTTATTATCAGTTTTTGATATATTTCTACTCAAGAAATGACGGTTATATTGAGTTTTAAGATATTTGATATTAGGGAATAGCAAATGTCAACAAAGAGGCTCTCATCCGAAGATTTTCAACTATATCTAAGGACATTATTATCCAGCAAAGGCCCTGAAATGAAATACCAAAATCCCATGGCATGGCGAGGAAACACGCACTACTGTTACATATAATTAGGGAAGCGAAATTATGGGTTTCAATTTCAGTTTTGGAAAAAAACCTAAAACAGGCAAACTAATAAGTAAATATGTTAATCAGAGGATAGAACACAAAAAAAGCTACCAGGAACAACTAGATCGATTAGATTCACAACTACAACATGAAAATATTGACAAAATAGAACGTGACAGACTACGTACCATTTTAGAGACAAAATACTACCAGCAACAGCAAGAAGACTGGAATCAACTTCAAAAAATAATGAAATAAACCATTAATCCCTAAGTAGATGAAAACTCAAAAAGTAGATCAAAAAATGTTTTAGTTTCAGTTTGCTCTCCATTCTTATTCTGTTCAATTAAACCAAGATTTCAAATTAGATTTGATTAAAACTAATTTTATGAAAACAGAAGAAACTAGTTTAGTTGAATGTGACGTTTGCTGGAAAAAAGTCGATTGGACAAAAACCTGTACATGTTGTGGTCACACAGTCTGCATAAAATGTTACATGGCTGAAAATCATATGTGTGCTGTTTGTGGAGGAAACTTTCATGAACTTTTTCCAAAAATATAATTTGGCAAGGACAAATTTCTTTTATTTATAGAACTGTATTTTATTTGGAAGTTTTAAAATGAGTTTGTTAGATCGCGTAAAAGATACGAACAGGCTTATTATTTGGTTTATTTTGATGCTCGTTGGATTATTTCCTATCACCTATATTGGCTGGTTGGTTCACTACTATTTTCTTTGGGAGCTTGGACTGCCATATTCTATGAGTTGGACTATACCGTATTGGATTGCTGAAATGTTTGCGATAATGTTCTATGGCGTAATGGCTGCTGCGGGATATTGGTTGCTTGCAGATGAAACAAAACGTGCAAAAACGACAATGTTCCTTTTGGGTTTAACCGTGTTTTGGCAATGGGGTTGTGGAATGTTTGATTGGTTATGGTTTATTGTACATAGAATACAAGGATTCCCGTTTCCATCATTTAATGAAGTTTGGTGGTGGAATCCATTTTCCTGGTTTTTAGGTCTCGAATGGACCACTTTCAACCATTTAATATATACGATCGTTCTGGAAGTACTGCTTCTGTTAATATGGGTTTTATGGTGGATAAAATATCACAAATAGAACAAACATGACTTATATGCGTCCTAAGTTTGAATGTTTTCTTCCAAAGAAAGAAGCCCATATCATCTTCATTAAGTCATATTCATTACCCATAGTGCGGAAAAATAATCACACATTCACCTTAGTCTTTAAGATCTGACCATAAAATCAGAATTTGGATATTCCGTTTTTGGTAATATCCATTTTTATTTGATTTTAAACAAAAACATCTTGGGGCGTTTATGGTAAGAGCTTTTTTGACCCTAAACACAGTTCCAGATAAAATTGAGAATGTTCTAGAAGATATTAAAAAAATTGATGGCGTAGAAGAAGCACACATGCTTTATGGAATTTACGACATTATAGTAAAAGTTAGAGCAACAAACATTAAAGAATTAAGAGAATTGATTTTAAAAATCAGAAAAATGTCAAACATATCATTTACATCAATTCAACTCGTCATAAACAATGACCCGCAAACCCAGGTTAATTTGGATCTTAATCCATTTTCAGTTTCTCCAATTTTTCAATAAGAGACTTCAACCGGTTAAGATCCCGTTTCTCTTTTTTCTTCAAGAAAAGTAACAATGAACACACTAAAGCGATAATTCTCTACAGTTAATTTCTTATCCAACTTATCTTCAATAAGATTACAAGGGGAAGGGGACCCGTAGGGTTTGTCAGTCTTTCTCTAGAAGAAACAACATGGGGGAGGTGAAAAAATATGGTGACACTCTTTTGCGTATATAATTTAATAGATAAACAAATGGCAGAAGAATATGACAAATATCTTAAGAATACAAAAATTCCAGGAATCAGGGGAGCGCCATGGTGTACTGAATTTAATACTTGGAAGATAAAGAAGGTTCTTGCATCTGCGGTTTCTAAACCAAAAGGAGAATTACCAACACAATCTCCATACATGTATATCGCCAAGATGGAAGTGTCTGATTTAGATGCGATGATCAGTTTCTTGGGTACTGATGACGGAAAAGCTTTTGTCAAGTCTTGGAGTATTTATCTTGATCCTACAGCATTCTTTACAGTTGGCCAAGATATGTAACAATAAATACAATCAAAATCTAAAGTTCCTCTCCTTTTTCAATTTTTTACAAGAAAACAGTAACACAGATGCAGAAAGGAAACAATTTATTCAGAGACTTCTTTTGGGATTCCCCTTCCCAAAGTGACTCGGATGAATTGTTCCATGCAAAACCTCATATTGTTTATCGCAAATTTCTTATCCAACTTATTCTTAATAAAACCACAGGGGAAAGGGGGACAATCATTATTTTTGTCAATCTTTCTCTAGAAGAAACAACGTGGGGGGCGGTGAAATAGATTGTATTTGTTGTATTATTTTAGATGGACTGGAACAGTAGCAGAGATGAAAGAGTATGTTGGAAGAGTTAACGAAATATGTAATCACACTGAAGGTGTTACATTTAAGGGAATTTTCATGCCAACAAGTGCGTGGAGTTCTGTAATACTTTTTGAAGGAACAAGCTACGACAAGGTACTAGGAGTCTATAAAGCATTTATGATAAAGTATGGTCCTAATCCCAAGATTCAAGTAGGAAAAGTTGAAGCACTTCATACCTTCGAAGAATTAGGAATGCAAATGTAAATCAAATTTCAGAAAAAGTATTTAACAATAACTTATATGCAGAGATTTTTTACTAAAGTATGGAGTTTGAAAACTCTAAAGAAAATAAAAAACTAAGAGATTATGAAAGACCTTTGAGTCTATATGGGTCTCAAATACATTTTTAGTTGGTTTTTTGAGACTTTGATTTTAACCCCTTTTTCCTTACTGCTATTAGATCTTTTTTGTAGTGCTGAAATGGCTAGTTTATTTTTTATTGCAGTTTTGGCACCCAGAAGTTCTTTTGCAGCTTCTTTATTTATTTCAACTTCGAGATGAGTTAATTTCCATCCCTCGGAGTCAATAATAACACTTTTGATTTTTCCTAGCTTCATCTCTTCAACAAATATTGGTGAATTAACAAGTTCATTACTTTTTATTTTAATCACCCCTCAGATTGCAATTTAACTTATTTCATTATATCCTATTTCATGCTTGTTAATCAAGAATCAATATTAGAAAAATAACGATTTTCATTTGAATCTCTATATGTAGAGGCTTTCTGCACATTCAACTTTAGATGTGTGAAGGCTGTTAGGACAAGTTTCTTTTACAAGTAACTCTGAAATAAGATCAGAGAAAAAATGAAAAGATTTGGCTAAAGCTAGACTGCTAATGCCTTTGAATTTATTTAGGCTCGGGCAAAGAGTAGATGATATAGAAAAAAGGTTGATTAATTTAAGCAACAGCAATAGTGAACTTGTTACCTCATTAAAGATAGTTTTTGGAACTAATCTTTGCAATAACCTACATTCTCAACCAACAGAAGATCAAAAATATATTTCATAAAGAACGCGCTCACTAATGTTCCAGTTAGGAAGAGGGAGAAAATGGCGACTCTCCGATATTGCCAATTTCGTCTGTTTTAACAACCCAAAAATCGTATCCTTCAGCACCAAAGCTATATGTATAGCCTGCTAGGGCGTATCCTCCATCAGAAGTTTGAACCAACGAATGAGCCCGTTCACTGCCCCATCCTCCGTAGGTCTGATTCCACTTCACATTCCCTTTTTCGTCAGTTTTAACTAATAAAAATTGACTGCCTCTCTCATTATGGGTGTAACCCGCTAATGCATATCCTCCATCAGACGTTTCAACCATCGCCTGAACAATGGACTCTTCTATTCCGATCGTTTGGTTCCATTGCATATTCCCTTGTTCATCAGTCTTAACCAACCAAAAATATCTTTTAGAGTATTCATTAAAATCAGGTATTATGTGGCCACCTAAAGCGTATCCTCCATCAGCTACCTCTACCACTGCCCAAGCCTTTTCAGTACCTGTGCCTCCATAATTTTTGGTCCACATCACCGAATTTTTTAGGGACATCAAATATAATAAATAAAAACTAAGTAAAACAGAAATTATCATAAATAGAATAATCTGTTTTTTATAACGCATTAATCTCCCCTAAAATATGTTTTATGTTTCTTGCTTAAACGTGTTTTTCTCAAGAACCTTTAACCAGTAAACATGATTAAACTATCGATGAGAAGGCAGAACAACGAGTTTGACAGTTGTTATTTGTTCTCCAATTCCGTCTACAGTTTGGACATAAACAAAAGTGTAAGTGTCTGCTGCCTCTATTTTAACAAATTCTGTAATTGGATTTTGCTCCCTAAAAACTCCCCTTTTATTAATTATTTCATGTTCCCAAAAATTTTTAGTAGAAGTTTTGTCATAGATAGACCAAACAAGAAGTGAGTTTCATGGTTTTTTAGATTGCTCTTTCTCAGAAAGATTAACCAAAAACAAATTTGATATGAGGAAAAGGAAATGGGTGGATTTGGGTGGGAATTGGACAAAAATCATAAACATTATCATTCAAACATGATTTTTATGTATTTTACTTCTGGAGTATTGTTTTTATTTTTTGTAAACTATTTCATTAATATTTCTGTGTTTCTTGCTATTCTCTCCTTTTTGCTGAGTTCTTTATCTTTTGTATATGCAGTTTATCACATTAAAAAACAAATAAAGAAAGACCGACTAAAAAAAGAAAACAAAAGTAATACTAAAAACACCTAGATAGGAATTGAACCATTATAGAGCCCTAACTTCACGATTCCCAAATGGAGTTCCTGTAGTAGCTGATCAGTACATGAGCGATTGGATGCTTTATGTGTATAAGCAGTTTCCAAGACCTTCCGATGCAGTTGGTGTCCCAGTAAAGATCCAGATAGTTGATCCAGAAGGTGTTTATGCTTGGATTGGAACAGCAACAAGTGACGCATATGGTAACTATGCATATCCATTTGCACCTCAAAAGGAAGGACAATACACAATAATCGCAACTTTCGATGGATCTGACTCATACTATGGTGCACAAGCAACAGATTACCTCTTAGTTGGTCCAGCTTCAACACCTACAAGCCCAATAACACCAGAAACCCCAGCTTCACCGCTAATCACAACTGAAGTAGCTTTAGTTCTAGTTGCAGCAATTGCCGCAATCGTCATAGTGGCCTTCTTGGCGCTAAGAAAACGAAAATAAACTAAACAATTTTCCTCCCTCTTTTTTTGGGAGTAAAAATATCGAAAGAAAACTGGGGCTGAAAAGGCTACTGGCATGTCAAATGAAAATTACCACTGCGATAGTATATGCTGCTGGGTTTTTCATTTTTCATTCCTAAATATGCCCCTGCTAGTACCTCAGCAAACCCCAATTCTTTCTCATAAAAATTTGCTAAATAATTATTTGCTAATTATTTGCCATTCTTCTATTAGTCATAAAATTTAATTAAAAAAAGGGGAAAAAGGGCTACTAGTAGAAACGCAAATACAAACAAAACCCGAAAACAGAATCAGCATAACTACTAAGCTTTATCCAATTAACAAAACAGGGCTCTTAGATTCTCTGAAAAAATCTAATCCTTTTGAAGTTATTAAATACAAAGAATCATCTTTGCACGAATTCTTCTGAATTACAAACCCTTTTCGATTAAGTTTATCTAACAATTTCTTCAATTTATTGCAATTAATATTGGCAATACAAGATATGTTGGTTATTTTTAAGGGACCATTAAAAATTAGTGATCCCAAAATTTCCTGTTCTATCGCACAACTATTTCTTCTCACCATCATTTTCCACAATTATTTCTTGTTATCATTATGATATTTCATACAATCATTCATTTTTTCACAATCTAGACATTGTATTGGAATTACGGAATCACCAAAATGATCAGCTAAATAACCTAAATGGCGAGGACAATTAGAAACAATCTCTTCCTCTAAAGGCGTAACACACGGTGTTTCCTCGTCAACCATTTTTTCAATCTTCTTTAGCGAACTTGTTATAATGGGGTCCAACTTGAAAAAACAAAAGGGACATCCATAAAATTTTTCAGGTGGTTTTTTCGAATTATCATCTATAACAATTAGATTTTCAAAAGCTTTTTCACAAATCGGATTTGGACAGATGCTCATTTCAACTTTTTTCATCATTTTCCCATAATCCCCATGTATTCAATTTTTAACTATTTGGTTTAGATGACTGCGATAATGGTATTTTGCGATATGACTTCATAATCATTAACTGAAGTATTAAGACTTAATATATATTAGTTCGGGCTATTTTAATTTATCTATATCTTAGAAATAAACTACTAAACTCATCTGATAACATATCAAAATTCGCCATGAGCAAAATTGAACCTTTATTTTCTTATGCATATCAAACCAAAAAATAGACAAATATTCTTTGTTTAAAAATATCCTCAAGAGTATTGGGGGTTAAAATTTAATCCCTTAAAAAAAGGGGAGTTTAGAACTGTAACCAAATGATGAATTAATTTAGCTTGTAGTTTAATAGACCTATGTTATTATGTCTTAAAAAAAGGGAAGTTGGAGTTAAGGGTAACCTAGATACTTTTAGTGTGAAAATCTGTAACCACAGTCTCGGCAAAAATATCGCTGAATTTCACCGTTTTGCGTGTAACGTATTCCGTCCTTCCAGTTTCTTTTACTGTTGCATTCGGGACACTTTATTTCTTTAATTTCCGTTATATTCATTTTTTTCAACTCCTGATATATTTTATTTTTTTCCCACAAAAAAAGGGGGGGAATTTGCGGGAGCCCTTGCCATTTTTTGTGATAATAGTTTTTACCCTTGGTAAACTCCGTTTTATCTCGTCATTTGAATCTTTTATTTTCGTTTCTTGACCTTCAGTTTTATTGAAGATTATGGATTAACGTGTTCTCGAGATCTTGGGTTTTACCTATAGTTTTGGGTTTGAGGAGTTAGACTAACTCTTTTTTCTAAAGAGGAAAATTGCTGAGAAAACTAAAGCCGATAATATTAGCAGGCTTTGTGAGGTGAAATATTGAATTATTAAACCTCCTGCTATGGGTGTAACAATTTGAGCTAGACTAATTAATGAATTATTGACTCCCAGTATGGTTGCAGTTTCTTTCTTTGTAACACTATTAACCAATTTACTAGTTAGAATTGGTCTACAAACTCCTGTACCGTAGGCAAGAAAGATTAATGGAATAAAAACAAACAGAGAATCTATAGATAATGCAAGACTTGCCATTGAAATAACCATTGCAATAATCCCCGTTTTCATTAATTGATCCTCACTGAAGGCTTGGAGGATGCGAGCGATTAGAACTGTTTGAATAATAACTCTTAGTATGCCAATCCAGGCCATGTAATAGCTAACCTGGGTTGCATCAACTCCAAATTGGGTTTCTGCTATCAAACTGAAATTTGAAATAAACAAATGAAAGCCCAAACTGTAAATGAAAAACATTAACACGTTGTTTTTTATGTTGGACTGTTTTAAATAGCGTTTAACATCTTTGATGGGAATAATATTATTAAAGCCAAGAGAAATTTTTTCTGTTTTTTTAGCTATTGTTTCAGGAAGAAACATAGCCATTATGATTGAAATTAAAGTTACAGCTGCTGCAAAGAACATTGGGATAGAATAATTGATCTGGGAAAGCATTCCACCAATAAACGGGCCAAATATTAATCCTATACCAAACACACCACTGGAATAGCCGTAGACTCTGGTTAGATGTTTGGGTTTAGTAATGTCGCTTATGTATGCTTGGCTTACAGTCATGTTACTTCCTAGTAATCCGTCAATTAATCGGGCTGCGATTAATAGGGTGGCTGTTGTGGAAAATCCAAGTAGAAGGAAACCTGTAAATGTGCTTATTTGACTTAGGATTAATAACGGTTTTCTTCCAAAATGATCACTTAGTTTGCCTGTTATTGGGCTAGCAAATAGTTGACAGAAGCTGAACACGCTGCCGATAAGTCCTATTTGGAGATAATCTAATCCAATAGAGAGTCCTATAAATGGAATTAACGGTATTGCAATACTGAATCCTAGGACTTCTGTGAATATTATTAGGAATATTACATAAAGTCGTTTGTCAAATACGAAATCATCTGTTTCAAGAGGTTTTTCTTTATGTTTCAATAAATCTGCCTCATGATTTATCAGTATTGTTTCTAGTCCTTTCCGATACAGTGGTTGTAATTATGTACATAATGTTAAGTTCTTAGGTTTTCTAAAAAGTGAATGTTCAAATTCTTTTTTTATCAAACGCTTAGGATCTTAAATATATTTACGATTGATGTTGTTGTAAATGGTAAAATCGACGGCGCCACAACAACTTTCATTTTGGGTATGTTTTTTTCTTGTGCAATTTTAAATGTTACTGCCTAAGCAATCAGCTATAAATTGAAAAGTTTATATTTTTTTATGAATCGAAAATACACGGTTATACTATTAAGAATATTAGACAAATGTTCTTCAAATTATTATGACTACGGTTTAGTAATTAAGTTGTAATTTTTAATGCAATTAGGTTTTGATGCGTATGACTTTTTCTAGATCAGGTTCACTTTTTTTCCGAAGCAGTTTAGGTACGTATGCACACGCTGGATCTGAGGCGAATAGGTCTCCAGTGTAGATTTCTGCTCGGGTTCTGCAACCTCCACAGATTTCCCGGTACTCGCATACTCCACATTTTCCTTTAAGGTTGCGTCTGTCTCTAAGTTTTTTGTGCAAATCATTTTTTTGCATTTCATCCCAGATTTCACTCATCGACTTACGCTTTATGTTTCCCATCCTGTAACCTTCATTAAAGCCGCAAGGACGAATATCACCATTTTCTAATAGTCCCATGTATCTGCTGCCAATGAAGCATTGACCCAGAAACTCGTTATTAAACCAGTAATCAAAATCTGGCATGTCTCTTTCTTTTGCGATTCTGGCAAAGAATGGACAGTAAACATTAATGCTCAGTTTTCCTTTGTATTCTTGCATCAGATCATAGATTTTGTTCATGACAACTTCATATTGTTGTGGGGTAGGAGCCAACTCTAGATGCTCTTGTGCTCTACCAACTGGAATATAATTGTGATAAACAACGCGGGTGGCGTTGTACATGTGTCCAAGTTCAGCAATATGATCAACTTCTGAGCAATTACGCTTATTTAGTGTTGTTACTATACAATCAAAAATTCCATTCTTTGACAAATTTTCTATTGCTTTGATGGCGGTTGCGTAAGAGCCTTTTCCGCGCGAGAGATCATTTGTTTCTTGTTTTCCGTCTAAGCTTACCGCGGTCATTACTTCGTTTTTTACGAGTTTGTCGAGGATTTCTCCTTTAACATAATAACCATTTGTTATGAGGCTCACATTCATGCCTAGGCTTTTTGCGTGAGCGATAATCTCAAAAATATCTTTACGGACTAATGGTTCTCCGCCGCTTAACCCAAACCATTTTGCTCCCATTTCATGAAGTTCGTCAACTATTCGCATTCCACCTTTTGTATCAATCTCGTTTACTGCATTAGGGTTTGAAGCAAAACTGCAATACAAACAATTATAATTACAAGCTCTGGTACATCGCCATGTCATCATGTATAAGCGAGGTCGATTTCTTGTGTCGCCTTGATTATTTTTCACTTTACTCCTTTCCATTCGTTTTTCTTGCTTTCCAACAATCAATTGATGTGGGTGTTGGAGTTTACATTTACTGGTTTTCTTGTAAGGTTCTGTTACAACATTAGTTGTGTTGTTTTATTCATATTTGCGGATGTGGACCCAAGAAAACGAAGGGGATAAAAATGAGATAAAGTTATTTTTGATGCGAAATTGTTCATGTTGTAAACCCCAACGATTCATTTTATGCTGAATAGAGCATAAAAGGATTTTCGTAAAGGTTTCTTGACCTACAAAAAAATATTCAGTCAAATTTTTTTGACCAAAAAAACTTTTCAGCAATTGTTATATTATGTTATAGTTTGGTAGTTACTTAATGTCAAATTTAAGCAAAGAACCATATTCGATTATGTTTTCGTCTTTGAAACATCCTTCCCGTCGTAAAATTTTGAGGATGCTCGCTGAAAAGCCAAGGAATTTTTCAAAAATTGAGGAAAAACTTGGAATTTCTAGCTCTAACTTGACATACCATCTTGAAAATCTTGGAGAACTGTTGACTAAAATGGATGATGGTAGCTATAAGCTCTCAAAGTTGGGGGAAGCTGCTGTTATTACAATGAAAGGCGTAGAAGAGTCTCCTGATATCAAGTTCACAAGTCCTTTATCGTTGCCTTTGAGATGGAAGTCGCTTTTTGCTTTTCTTATAATTGGGATTGTTATTTTATCTGGAGTGTCTTATGTGCAATTTGCTTCTTTTAATCAGTTATCTTCAGATTTTCAACAAATCTCAACAGAATATGAACATGTATTAGCAGATAACGAAAGATTGCTTTCATGGGGTAAATCTCCCACAAAGGTATTGGCTTTTTTGAAAGACGTGATTCATCTTGATATAACAAAATATCACTCAACCTTAGCAAGTAACACAGTAGAATATCGCAATGATTTAGGTGGAATTGTTGAGGAGCTTTTTAAATACACTCTTAATTATGAAGGAAGTACAGTTGATGTAACTCTCAGGTTTAGAAATAATGAATTATCTAGATTTTATCTTTACGTGCTTGAGGGAACACCAATTTATTCTCAACTACAGCCAACTAATGTACTTGATGTTTCTAAGGGTATTATTGAAAGATACTACGAGTATTCTGGAGCATCATATTTGGAAGATATAAAAAACATTCTGATTAACGTTGATGAACCAGGAGATTTTGAAACAAACTCCGGTAATGTCAAGATTATTCGATCTGCTGAAGGAAATAATGTGAAAATCGAGTGTTTTTACATCGAAAATAATATTGACTTTAAATCAAAAAGTGTGGTCTTGAGCTTTGATAGCTACGGTTTTTTGGAGGTTCTAAATGACGATTGGACTATTTTTACAGTTGGGAGCACTGAAGTTAATATTTCCAAGGAGGAAGCAATAACCATTGCAATGGATTATGCTAGTGATTTCTCATGGGTTGCAAACGGTTTTAGGGTAAGCAATTTCACTGTAGTTTCTGACCCGTTACAGCAGAATTATGGCCACATGCTAGAGAAGAACCTTTAGAGTTGATTCCATATTGGTATGTTACTTTGTATCTTGATAGAGTTTATCCTGAAAGGGTTGACCGTCTCGCCGTTGGATTATGGGCAGACACCGGAAAGGTCAGCACATGTCAAACATTAAGTTGGTAACCGAAATCAACAAACTAACAATTGAATACTGGAAATACCATCATGGTGGTAGGTTGTGCTATACTAGAAAATATAAGTTGATATATGTCTCATCAAAATTCAGATTGTCATCATATATTACGTCAAGCATTGTTCCGTGCTGCTTAAGCAATCCACCAATGTCTTTTCTTTCTTTATAGCTAATGGAGTCTGCTTCCCAAAATCCCCATATTTTGTCTTCGGGACCCCTAAAACCGTATGCGTAACCTTTGGGAAGCACATACGCAACTCTATCTTCATTTAAGAAGTTAGGTTGAGGATTATTTTTAGAATATTCCCAAAACTGTTTTAGTGCATCCAAGTGTTCTTGCTTAAGGATGCCTTGTGTGTAGTCTTCGTTACTGTCAAAGACTAGAATGTATTTTGCTCCATTTTGATATGCCAAAACCAAGTCATTGTAAAGTTGCGGACCAGACTCGATGTATGGTGGATTATTGTAAGTCCATGTGATCATGGCTCCCCATTCCTTGTTTTGTATTGTAGCGGCTCCTCTACAAAACGCAACGTTCAATTGTCTGCTGTAGTTCCATCCGAATTGTGCAAAAATTGTATCATATCCTGCTCTGTAGTCAAACCAATATAGTGCATAATCTGAAGTATATAACGGTAGGTCTCCCGCTTTAATCGGTTCATCTGTTATATGCTTTAATACATCACCCAAAATGGTAACGTATTTTTCGGCCGTATCAGTGTAATTTTCTCCTGCCTCCTGGATTACTCGATACTGATCATTGTCTACTTGCCTTCCTCCGGGTTCATCAAAAGCATATAGTCCAACAAATTTTGTACCCCACAATTTTTTGGCTTTTTCTACCCATTGACGTAGAACTTCAAGTGAACTTATTTCGTCAGTTGGATGCATGTAAATTAAAAAATAGAAACCTTTGTCGAAACGGCAGGTACACACTGGGTCTAGTTTAGTTACATCGTAGGTTACGCTTGGCTTCCTATCACAAACAAATTAGTGTACGGTTCAATTTCATCTACAATTCCGACAATTTCTTCTAGATTGTAATGTGCTACAGAAATTCCAACAAACGGTTCCGGTGTTTTCTCATTGTTATTATCTAAGAAACTAAAAAATTATGCTAAATCGCAGATAATCAATAAGAAAAATGAAAGAAATAGGTATGTATGATTCATAATAATAAAAAACAAAACATTCAACGGATAATTAAGCGTTATTAATGCGTTTTTATATCGTATCTGAAAAACTTGCTATATTGATTAGACATTCAAGATGATTGATTAAAACTGTTTATTTTCTGGTTTTTTCGTTGTTTTTGCCATTAACAGTCGATGAAAGTCGGATTCTGATAAACAATTTATTGATCGTTTTAATGTAAAATGGGGAAAATGACAAATAGAGTGACAATACGAAACAATATGTAAAACCAGAATTCTAAACCCGTTGAAAAATAGATTATGGATTGTCCAAAAACGTAATTGCTTATTAGATAATTAAAAAGTGGATCCATGAAATAAATCAAAATACTTATTCTAGCAACCCAATTGACAAACTTGTTACTGGGAATATTCAATTCTCTTAAGATAATTAAAACTAACAAAACTGCTGACAAGCTAAAAATTATACTTCTTCCATTTGAGTAAAGCAGATACTTTAGAGCTTCGGTTGTGGTATTAAAATTAAAAAAGTTAGGACAAATCAATAGTAAATAAAGCAACTAATGGAACCATAACTAATCCAACTCTTAATCTAGTAACCCTTTGATATATTGAGAATTTGTTAAGCCAAAACCCAGCAATAAAAATTAGGAAATATTGACTAAACACCTGACCTAGTTTCAATGAAAAATCAATTACCCATGACAATATAGTAAGAAACCATAAAGATGAAACCAACAAAAACTGCAATTTTGGATTTGGAACATATTTCTCGATAAAACAAAAAATTATCATAAAAATAAGCAAATATGGAATGAACCACAGAAAGTCCCAGTTATATGCTGAATTTAAAACATCAAAAATGTTAAACAGCGTAATTTGAGATAACTAATTGAATTATGTTTAATTGTATCCTGCCAATTACAGATTGTAAAATAGAATAAAATATTGAAATAATTACAAAAGGAATGTATAATGTTAATATTTTTGACTTTAAGAATTTTCGAATGCTAGATCCACGTTTATGTAATGAATTATATGCCAAAAAACCACTTACGAAGAAAAAACAGCTAACTAGGAACCATTCTGTTGGGAATATAATTTCTGGAAAAACAAAAAAAAGATCACTATGGACAAAAACTATCAAGAACAATGCTATGATTTTTAACCAATCAAATTCAATAATTCTTGCATTAGAAACTATTGATTGACCCATATTATACTCTAATTATTTCTTTACATAATGCTTTTGTGGACATACAATAATAGATAACTCTCCGAAGACATAAAAAAATACATTATGATTCTTTAGGCACTGTCTGAAGGTGACATTGAAAAATCATTTTTAGCAAAAGAAATTTCAGGGTGATCTTGTTCGCAATTTATTAAGTTTGAATAGGCCGAAGTATCATCATACACATGATAGTCTAACCAAGAAACAAGATGTTCCCAACCAACAGGGCTCATGTCATGTCCCACTTCAGCTTGCTCAATTATCATTTTATTAGGATTTAATTCATCATAATAAGCTAATCCATGGGAATCGCTGGGTGCAATGTAATCGTTTGACCCCGTGATTATCAGAACTGGAGAACTATTTTCTGCTGAAGAATTATCAATGTAGTATGGACAAATTGCTACAGAAGTTTTTATTCGTGTATCATTTAAGGATAGGGTTGCAGCTCCACCTCCAGACATTCCCACAATAGAAACAAACTCTTCATTTATTGGAAGAGGAAAAATAGAAGTGTCAAAAACAAATGGAAGCAATGTTTGAATATTGTTTCTGCTGTTGTTCACATACCTCGGAACATTATCTAAATCCTCTGGAGGAGTAGAGAATGCTAAAACTCCATATCCTTCTTGGGCTAAAATTGTTGCCCATCCAGCTGAATATTGTTTATGGCCTAATATGCCCCCTGCAAAAATAACAAGCGAACCTGAAAAGTTAGATGGGCAATACAAATCGTATGAAACACCAGAATAACTCGAAGTTATCATGTGTATGGACGAATTGTTTGCATCAACTTCCTGAATATCAGACAATTTATACACTACTATGGCGAACATCCCACAAATCAAAAGAGTACCAAAAAATAAACCTACGAACTTTTTCGTATTCATCTGAGGTTTGTTGCCTCCGATGTCCAATCGTATTTGAAATGATGCCATTATGTTGCCCCTTAGTATTGTGATGGTCTTGTTTTACAGCGATGTAATAGCCTAACCAACGTTTTCGTTATTCCTGTAGTTCCTCGCTGAGTTTCGGCGAACATCTGCTGAAGCTTTCGCCTAACTGCGTTTGTCTTCCTTAAGAGTGTTTTTGCATTTTTTGTATATATTTACAGTAATTTGTCAAAGTTGCGATAATCAGTTATGAAATTTTATACTTTTTTTATCTAGAAAATGTGCTAGATTTAGGTCAAACAAAATTTATTCTGTTGATTGGATGATGGACACGATAAATTTTGTGCGCATTATAACTTTAAAGAAAATGTTTCAAATTGAGTTTTTAAGATTTGATACATCACTGTTTGTTGATGTAGTTCAAAAAAATGCCTCAAGATTTTTAACTTTAAGAAACGAAACGAGTTGTTAACACTAAACTACTTTAAAGTGTGTTTTGGTATGAACTAAGAAATTGTTCCACTGGAAACATTCGGGTTCAGAGATATATCCGATTAATATTTCTATAACTTTAGTTTTCGTTGCGTTAAATAATAAGAAAAAAATTGTGGAATTAGGGATATTTTTTTGACGTTATTTTGAACCCTTGTTTTCCACTTTAACAACTACTTCTTTTGGGCCTCGCATTTTTTCATAAATCATCATTGCTATGCTGAATGCGAACCAAATTATGATTCCATAGATTACTCCGTTGATAATTCCTTCAGCCAGTGATGCATAATCTGTCTGTGTGATGTCAGGGATGTACTCTTGGATTATCCAATCTCCTATAGGTAGATGTATGCCTGCAAGACCAATCAACACGAAGAGAACAAAGACAATAACAAAAATTATTGCTCCAATCATCGTCTCACCTCCCTCCCCGTGAGTTATGCATTATTTTGTCTTAAAAAACCTTCGAAAAGACATTCTTTGTTTTTCTAGTACAATAATCTATTCATCAAACATTCTTGTTTTTTGAGGAGTATTCTTTGATTTTTATAAATAAGCGATCGTTGCGCTCTTCTTTGCTGAAATTTAAAATGCTGATGGTTTCTTTGAAGTTTGGTCCGTCGATTGTCATGGTGTGATATTCTCCATTTTCGCCACAGGGGTCCATGCCTTTTTCTTCAGCTAGAACTTTAAGATCGTTAACTGATTTTTGGTTTAATTCTCTTCCAAGCCACTCTTTTGTGAACCACTTTTTTCCCAAACAAGTGAAAACTGATCTGAATCCGGATGATATTTCCTCATTCAATACTTTTCTGGTGTCTTGTTTCCACAGGGGCATAATTACAGAGATGTCTAACCCCTCGGTTACTTTATCCATCCATCTTCCATGCATGTCATCCACAACATAGATGTCACCTGTTATGATGCCTTCAATCCCTTTTTCTATAAGCTTCTTGATTGCGTTTCTATAGCTTTGTTCGTATGGCTCCTTTACTTGGAGTTTTAGAAGTGGGATTCCAATGGATTTAGCTTGCATCTCCATAATTGTGAGTGGATGACAAAATGATGGCCATGTCTCAGCAACGAAAACAACAAGATATCTAATATCATATCCTTCTTTTGATGCCTTATAACATGCTAGCGCTGATTCCATTCCGCCGCTCCAAGAAACTGCAACTTTCATCTCTAAAACTCCTATGTTTGTAATTGGACGTTGAATGTTTTTGTTCAATTATCATTCAACTAGTAGAAGATTAACATTTAAACATTTCCATAATATTGAAAGAATAGCAATATATTATACAAAAAAGTGAATAAACATTCATAATGACAAGAGACTCTGTATGTTGTGGGGATTCTTTCATGAAATATTTTAAGGTTTAAATTGTTATCAAGATTTTTCAAAGCCCTTAAATGAACGAGAAATTTTAGACTACTGCGTAACAGTAGATGAAAAAAATGGTTACCTGCACCTTATGCAAAAAGAGAGATGCGATTTTTGGTCGCAGTTACTCGGGAGAGAATCTTTGTGGGAGATGCTTCTGTAAGACCATCGAAGATAAGGTGCGAAGAACTATCAGCAAATATGAGATGCTTGGTCCAAAGGGCAAACTTATGGTAGGTGTCTCTGGAGGCAAAGATAGTGTCACACTTCTTCATATATTAACAAAGATTGAAAAGGTATTTCCAGCTGTTTCTATCTGTGCAGGGACTGTTGATGAAGGAATAAGGCACTACCGTGATGAAGCGCTAAAAATTGCAGCAAGAAATTGCCAAAAACTTGGTATAGACCAAGTGGTTGTGTCTTTCAAGAAAATGTTTGGTTACGAGTTAGATGAAATTGTTGAGCTACTTCGAAGGAGAGGAACAAATGGATTGACTCCATGCAGTTATTGTGGGGTACTTAGAAGGAAGGCTCTTAATACTATGGCTCGACAGGCTGGAGCTGACAAACTTGTTATAGGTCATAGTCTCGACGATGAGACTCAAACTATTCTTCTTAATATTTTCCATGGAGATCCAATGCGTATTGCACGGTCAAAGCCAATTACAAATGTTGTTCATCCACAGCTTGTGCAACGTGTAAAACCTTTGTGCATGATTCCAGAAAAGGAAATTATTTTTTATGCTTATCTTATGGGTATAGAGTTTCAGTGCATCGATTGTCCTTATGCTCAAACTGCCTTAAGAAATGACGTAAGAAATATTCTAAATCAAATGGAGCATAAACATGCAGGAACATTGTTCACTATTTTCAATTCAATAGAAAAGATTAGACCTGCGCTAGAAACCTTTGCAGCGGAAGTAAAACTCAATGATTGTAAAATATGTGGAGAACCAACCGTTGAGGATCTCTGTAGACCCTGTGAGACTGCTTCAGGAACTTCGAGTTTTATAGCCAAAGGACATAGAAAGATTCTTTTTGGTCTATTATTATCAAGAAAGAATGTGAATTTCGTTGACTGTACTTTCTGATAATGAGATAATGAATTATCTTAAAACTGGAGAAATCAAACTTGAGCCATCGGACATATCAGCCTGCTTAAATCCTGCAGGTTATGACTTAAGGTGCTCAAAGACAGTAGTTCTGAAACCTAAACAGTATGAATTAGTGGCGACAATGGAAACCGTTGAATTGGGTGTAAGTTTAGTTGCATTTCTTCATATCCGTTCATCGCTTGCGCGGGAAGGTGTAATAGGAAGTTTTGCTGTTGTGGATCCTGGTTTTCGTGGGCAGCTAACGCTTAATCTCCAAAATGTTAGCGATAAAGAGATTACATTGAGAGAAGGTGAGCGGATAATACAGATTGTTTTCCATAAACTTGGGAACGACGCTCAGAAAAGCTACTCTGGGTCATATCAAGACAGCAAGGGAGTGGTTTCAAGTAGACGAAATAAAACGCCCAGATTTATAAATAAAATAAAACCTTAACTCCCGAACCACTTTACAAACCATTTGAAATTTTCACATTCATCTTTAGATGGACATTTTAAACAGGGAAACTCCTTTCCTGCTTCTATAATCAAATTCCTAATAACTTTCTTGGTTTTCTTCATCTAAACTAAGTGAATCAATGCGTTTTTCAAATTCATTGTTCATGAAAATCTCCTCACTTCTACCTTTTCCATTTAAACGAATATAATCGATTTGATGATTTTTCCTATTGTAAGTCAATTATAACCAGCAAAAAAATCCGTGTAAACCCGCTTTCTTATTATAAAACATCTTATTTTTTTAAAGTTACCAAAAAATTGTTTGTTGAGTTAGCTATAGGAACCTTCTGGGGTCGGTGTCAATGTCAACTATGGTAGTTTTGCTTGATGCCAAAGCTTTGGCAATTGCTGCTTCAAGCATATCGGGTTCAGTGACTTTTATTCCCAATCCGCCGGCGTTTTTAGAGTAGTCCGCGAAGTTAAAATCGTACAGTTCTGTCTGCGCGCTAGTGTAGCCTTCTACTTTCTGTTCCTGCATAATCATACCTAACGATTTGTTGTTAAATATGAAGGTTTTAATTGGCATTTGATACTTTAAAGCAGTTAGGAAGTCACCCATAACTTGAGTGAAGCCTCCATCACCTGTGATGCAAACGATTTGTCTTTCTGGATATGCAAGTGCCGCAGCCATAGCTCCTGGCAAACCGAATCCCATCGATGCTAATAACCCACTCATTACCATTTTCTGTGTCTTTTTCATCTGGAAATTCCTTCCGAACCACCAACAATTTTCACCTATATCAAGCGAAATTATGGCGTCTTCTGCGATTTTGTCGTTTAGTATTTTGATTATATAAGGTGGCCTGATAGGTTTGAGTGAAGCATCGGCTTCTCGTTGGAGTTGTTGGTTCCATTCTTGCTTGAGTTTTGCGATTTCATCCAGATATGTAGTGTTCTGTTTTGATTGTACTTTCTTAGTTAGTTTCGGGATCAATATTGCACTATTACCAAGTAATCCAACTTCGACAGGGTAGTTTCTTGCGATGTTTTTCATGTTGATGTCTATTTGAACCATTCGTTTTTTTGGAAGCTGCGTATACTGACTAAAAGAGGAGCCGATTACTACAAGTAAGTCAGATTTTCTAACGAGTTTAGCGGCAGATGTTGAACCAGTTCCTCCATGTATACCTACACATAATGGGTGGTCTTCGTCGATAACTCCCTTAGATCTAAAAGTGGTCACTATGGGTGCGCTGATTGTTTGAGCAAATTTCAAGAGTTTATTTCCTTGTCCTCTAGCACCGAAACCTGCGATTATTACCGGACGCTCGGATTGGTCTATGATTTTTGCTGCTTTCTCGATTAGTGAATCTTCCACACCGAAAGCGAGACTAGGCATTCTTCCTTCGAATGGTTGAATGTATTTTTCGCAAGGAAGTTTTTGCACATCGTTGGGTATGCCGATGTTGCTTACACCTCGATCTAGCAATGAATGTTTGACAGCAAGGGTTACTAGCATTGTGGTCTGGTCTTCAGTCATGAGAATTTTGTTAAAAACACAAATTGGTTCAAAAAAACTATGTTGATCGATTTCTTGGAGTGATCCTGGTCCAATAAATTGCCTAGCTACCATTCCTGATAAAACTAGAACTGGAGAATTATCCAATGCTGCATCATATAGACCTGTAGCCAAATTTGTTGCTCCGGGTCCAGAAACGCTTAGACAAGCGGAAATATTACCTGTAAGTTTACCGTAAGCTGAAGCCATAAAGGCTGCAACTTCTTCATGTCGCACTTGGATATAGTTTATTTTATTGCTTTTTCGTATAGCATCAACGATGCCAAGAGTTGATGTTCCAGGTACCCCAAAGACGTATCGTACACCCCATTCTGCGATTTGGTCGATAATAACTTCTGAAACTGTTCTGAATTTCTTGGATTGTTCAGTTGTTTCTTCTGTTAAGATCACAAAATCGGTTTTAGGTACTCCACAAACAGGGCAGACCCAATCTGGAGGCAAATCGCTGAATTTTTTTCCCTCTTTTGCTTCATCAAATACATAGTTGCATACTGTGCACCTGAACTTGGTCATAATTAGTAACTCCAAAAACCTTAGTCTATCTATGGTGATTTGGTTTTATCTGTTTTTTGGATTGAAGATTTAAATTTTTTTTACTCAGTTACAATGTATAATTAAGTTCAGTGTAAAGTTGCTGTTATTGTGAAATTATTGAAGTAAATATACAATTGTAATTAAGGCTAACTTGCATGATTCTTTGGATTTTTACAATCTTTCTCTTATGTATTTAATTAGTCTTTTATGCCGCTTTCTAGCGGTACATCTGTTTTCTAGATGTTCTGATTTTAAAGCGCTTGGAATGAGTTTGTTGCAGTATTTGCATCTTGATAATCCTTTTGGCATTGATCTTTGCCTACCCGTTAAGACTCCATGACGAATCTCTGTTTTTTCAAACTGGTTTATTTTTGAATTTTATATTGAATAACATGTCTTAATAAATAATATGATTCTTGATATTTTGGCGTTACTGTCAATCTATACTACAACTATGCAGACACTTACGCATTTAATCCCGAAATTAGGTCATGAATATTTTAATAATTATGTAATTTCTGAATAATTTTTTGCTAAAAGAGAAAGCGATATGAATTGTTTTTGGGACTATTTTAAAGCAAGCTATTTTTTAGGTTGTAGGGATTTCTGGGAAAAGAATTTTTTTGGTATTTGCTCCACAATTTGGGCATTCGTTTAAATTTGCAGTGTAGATTGTTTTACAATAAGGGCATTCGATTCTAATCATCTCGTTAAAATGTTTATCTAGAATGTCCATTTTCTTTTCCTGCAATTCTTTTTTATGTTTCATTTTTGAAGCAGAAAACGCAAACCATAATGACGCAAGTGTTATGATTACAAACATTACCGAAAAAATTAAAATTATTTCTCCAGCTATAGAAGATGTCATTTTTTACCCTAAAATTACTGTTTATTACTTATTTCTTCTTTTGTAATGCTGGATTGAACTTAGATTTTATGAAACAGAACTAAAGATTGTTCATGAGTGTTTTAAATCCAAACAAAAAAGCTGTTTAATTTAACAAGAAGAAAAGGGATTTATGAGGCTCTGCATGGGGTATTTAGGAATGAAAAAAATGAAAAACAAGGCTACATTCGCCAGGTTAATATCATTTTATGCTTGAGCTTTCAATCCCTTTTTCTTCTAATACATCATCCTTGACTAATATAGAAAAACATTTTCGTCAAGAAAAATTGACTTAATATTCACTTCTTTAGGTCAAGAAATTTTGACTTGCGCCTAAGTATGAACTTAATCTCTCTTTGAAAATGCATTATCCTTACACTGCAAATATATTCTTTATATAAAAATTAAATTTGGAGTCCGTTTTCAAATTTTTATAACTACAAGTTGTTTGATGGCGAAAAAGTAAAGTTAAAATATTTTTGTGTATGTTGTATTGATATGAGCTTGTTTTAGGAGACTATTTTATGTCAAAATTTGAATGTGATTGTGGTGGAAAATTTACTAAACATTCTGCTGATGTTAGAGTTTGTCAAAAGTGCAAGAAAATTCCGAATATGAATACTTTGCTTGAGATACTAGAGGAAATAGGTGTAAAAGAAGACACGATTCAAAAACTTAAGAAAGATGTTAATTATGTTCCGGTTTAGATAAATAATAATCCATAGTTGATATTAAATAATTCAGTGAAATTCTTCATTTTCTGTTTTTTAGTGTTTTCTTTAGCACTTGTTTATGCGAGTCTATCTTTTAAGACTCTGAATCTTCATTTTTTTCTCTTTATTTAACGCTTTCAGTTCAGTCAATTCATATGCATATGTAGCTGTTTTTTCAACATTGTCTTTCGTTCTCCGAAAAATAATTCGTAACAAATCCTCCTGACCTTGGGCCATTGATTCACCTGAACCAATGTTAACTTCAATATCCACATCACCTATTTTAAATTCAAGAAAACCACAATTGGCTCTGCTAAAAACTTTGAAAAGAGATTGCCATTCAAACCTTTTAAATCCCAATAAATTAAGAAACTGGTCTAAAGCTATAAACCGATTATCAGGAAACACGCCAGATTCACTCATTGCGGCTACCCAGAAAAACTGTGCCTTATGGGATAAATTAAAGATTGAGCACTAAAATTTGTCTAAAATCTTTGGTAAAGCAAGTTTTTTTTATAAGCTGTTTACTTTTTCGATATTACCCCAAGCAACTAATCATGCTCTAAGCTTCCTTATTTCTTAAAGTAATCACAATCACATTTTTGGCATTTTCCAAAACCGTTGGTTACATATTCTTTGTAAGGACGATTTCTTTGAGCATCAAAGCGGTTAATAAAATCAAAGTGTTCATTTTTATTATGACCACATTTACAAACTTTTTCAGTCAAGTTTTACCCCAGATTTATTTCAGACCAATATATAAAAGAAATTTGTTTTTTTTCATCTTCAAAACTATTATATTTTATATTAAAGATAATTGCCTTCATGAAAGCGGTAAAGTGGTACACATTTTTTAAGATTAGTTTTGGGTGTGGCGTCGTTTTGTTTTTTGCTAGTATAATAGCAACATTGGTTGGTTGGAGTGGAGGACTCTTTCGAGATTTCGGAAATGTGGGATTGTTAGTAAGCACTTTTGTTTTCATTATTGCATATATTTGTTTTCAAAAATACAAACTAGAGTTATCTACTGAAAAGTGATTAGCCGTAGATTGAAGCTCTGTAGGAATATTTTTTCCTGAACAATTTCAATGATTCGATTTTTAGTTTTGTTTCTAGTTCCCTTTGACTTTCTGATATAGTACTTAGATCTGGATGTCCTATGAACGGACCGCCTAAAACTGCGTTTGATTTTTTCTTTTCCAACTCTGGAATCGAAACTGGATTTTTCTCCAAAAGTTTGGAGATCAATCTTTGCTGCTTTTCTCCTTGGCTAAAACTATTGACTAATCTTTCAGTCTGTTTAGTTGAAAGTGGTCTAAATCCATATGATGGAGCACCCTCGACTAGCCTTTGCATCTCATTTGAGTCATCAATTTTTATTCCAACTCCTGTATGTTCTTGAGGATTGAGCGGAATCATTTTTAGCATATATCCATCGTTTGGTCCTAACACCAGAAAGTTACCCTTATAATCTCTAAAAACATTCCAGCCCAAAGGATGCTTGTTATATCGCTTCATAATCTTAGGTAATAAAGATTCAATCGGTTCTGTAGCCACTCTTATCTACCTTTAAATTAAGTAATTTGTAACTGTATTGGTCTTTTTATAGTTCTTCTTTGTTTTCCAACTATTTTCCAAGAAATGAAATAACTCAAGTAAAAGCATTAGATCTCTTCCGCAAAACTCTCTTTTTTAAAAAATTAATAGCAAGATATTAAATTAATTCCAATTGCATGCAAGAATTTCATAAAATCAAGTGAATTAGTATTTAGTTTTGAGCGTAAGTATTCTGGGTTCATCAAAACTAAATAGCCCTTTAAAATAAGAATAAATCACGCAAAAAGTTTCAGTGAGGAGACAATATGTCAATAAAGTCACTATTATCGAAGTTAAAATTTTTTAATAGCGTACCTCAGTTAATATCCGTAGTTTTAGTCGCCTCTGCAGCAATAGTTTTAGTATGGATAGGCGGAATAATATGGAAAGACATTTCCTTCTGGAACAAAGATATTGGTACAATATTAACTGGTTCTAGAACTGGTGAAGCCATAAGTCTGGGAATCGGCATGACTGTAATCAACTACCTGTTGGTTGGTATATCACTGCTTATTGCTGGAGCAGTAGTGTTTCTAAGAAACCGTATTTTATCAATTACACCCGAACAGGTCATAGAGAAACAGGTTGTTCAAGTAAAAAATCAAGAACCAGTTGCGCCAATTAAAGAACAAGTTCCTGTTGCAGTCAAATCTCCAATAAAAGTTGAAAATGCAATAGCTCAGGAAGAAAGGATTTTCTCAGGATGCCTTCACCATTTCGGGTATCTATCAAGTCGTCCAAGGGATTCTCCTATTCCTCAAGAATGCATTATATGTCAGCGATTAGGAGACTGTATGGTAGCAACTGTATATGTCAAAAAAGCTAATTGACAAAATATGTAGAACAATTGAAAAATAGCTACTGTATTTTCAGCTGCTTTTTTCCCTATATTTTTTAAGGTATCTAGTTAACCAGAGAATACTTTAGCTATTTCATAAAGGTCTAAGTCAACAGTCTTTCGTTTTCCGATTACGTCTTTTAATAAGACCGAGACAATCTTGTTTCCTTTAAGGGCAACCATTTTTCCGTATTGACTTTTATGGACCAGATCTATTGCTCCGATTCCATATCTAGTTGCCAGCACCCGATCGAAAGCTATTGGAGATCCTCCACGTTGAAGATGTCCAAGAACTACAACGCGTGTTTCAATTCCAGTGCATTTCTCGATTTCCTTTCCAATATAGTAACCTACGCCACCGAGTCTTGGATGTCCAAATTCGTCCGAACCTGTTCCATAAACAATTTTTTCTGACCCTTTAGGTTTAGCTCCCTCAGCAACAACCACAAGACTGAACATCTTTCCTCGTTTCACTCTTTGTTCAATAAATTGACACACTTCTTTTAGGTCAAAGGGTTTTTCTGGAATCAAGACAACATCTGCACCTCCAGCGATTCCTGCTTCAAGGGCAATCCAACCTGTATATCTACCCATTACTTCAAGAATCATTACCCTGTGATGAGCTTCAGCAGTAGTATGAAGCCTATCAATTGCTTCACATGCGATGTGAACCGCAGTTTGGAAACCGAAGGTATAGTCAGTTAAACTCAAGTCGTTGTCAATGGTCTTGGGCACTCCAACGCAATTCAGGCCAAGTTCAGTCATTTTGTTTGCTACTCCTAGAGTATCATCTCCTCCTATGACAACAACCGCATCTATTCCATTCTGTTTAGTAATCTCTAGGACTTTTTGTGGTCCTCCTTCACGTTTGAACGGATTGGTTCTTGATGTTCCTAGAATTGATCCTCCGCGGGGAAGTAACCCTGAAATTGTTTTTAAATTGAGAGGTATGAATTTGTTTTCAACTAAGCCACGCCAGCCATCTTGTATTCCAATCATTTCATAACCGTAAATTAGGATACCTTTTCGCACTACTGCACGGATGACTGCATTAATCCCTGGGGCATCGCCGCCTCCACTTAGAACTCCAACCTTCACTGAATTTATCCTCCTTTTAAAGCGCTTTTTCGGAACTTCCAAAAACCAGCATTTTTTTCCCAAACGTATATTCTGTTAATATAGTGTTTTGTCATCCTTAAATCAATTAACTTTTTGCCAGTCTATGTTGGACTGATATTTTCTTTTAATCCTATTTTTAATGAATTTGGCAGAATTGTTAAGTATCATATTCATTATTCTCATAAAATCAAATTGAGGGTTCCCACATGAATAAGAACACATGTCCAAATATGGACGATAATTCAAAGAATTGTAAATGCAGTTATGTTTCTTGTAGTAAAAGAGGTAAATGCTGTGAATGCTTAAATTACCATCTTTCAAAAAAGGAGCTTCCTGCATGTGTATTTCCTTCGGAAATCGAAAAAACTTATGATCGGTCCATTGAACGGTTTGTTGAATTTCATTCTGGTTAAATGAAATCGAAAAAGCTTAAAATTTTAAGAAAAGAATGGATTTACTGTTGGTGAAATTATTGGAGATATCTTTTGATGATTTTATGAAACTTGATATTCGTGTCGGTAAAGTTGAAGAGGCAACATTAATTCCTGGGTCAAGAAATCTGATGAAGTTAATTGTGGATTTCGGTTTCGAGAAGAGACAGTCTGTTGCTGGTTTACTAAAATATTATGATCCAGAAGAATTGGTGGGTAAAAAATTTGCTTTTATTCTTAATCTGCAAAGAAGAAAGCTCATGGGTATAGAATCTCAGTGTATGGCGTTAGCCGCAGAAGATGATGATGGTAACGTAGTTTTGATCTGTCCCGAAAAAGACATAGCTGTGGGAAGCAAAATACGGTAAAACATGTTTCAAACTCTTCCAAAGATGAATGCTAACAGTCCGGTCAAAAACCAGATTAGGCTAAGCTTTTTTATTTTTTTAGCGTTTTTTCTGGAGTAATCTCGGAGAAGCATAACTGAGGAAACAATTAGACCAATATCTGTTAAAATAACTAACGGAAGGAACCAGTCAGAAACAAGTCTCCACATCCAAGGTACAGGACTAAGACCTACTGCAAAAAGAGAGAAAGATGCCGCCGCAACTGCCGCAGTTTTTTCTCCATAAGTGACTGCAATTGTTTTAATGTTATGACTTCGGTCTCCTTCAACGTCTACTATTCCTTTTGTTATTTCTCTTCCTGTGTTTGAAAGAAATACTATAGCCACAAAAAGTAATGTAGACACCTCGATTTGTCCTAATGTTAAGCCTCCGTAAATAAATGGAATTGTCACAGAAGCGCTAACCAAAAAGTTTCCTGGAAGTCCAGTTCCCTTGCCTTTTGTAATATAAGCTATTGAAATAATTAATGCCATTACAGCAACAATAAAGCTTGGGATGTTAGTTGCGAATGCAGCGATGAATCCTGTTATACTTAATATTGAAGCAAAACTCAGAGCTTCTTTTGGGCTGACATCTCCTCGTGGAATTGGTCGGTTCGGCTCATTTATTGCGTCGATTTCTCGGTCATAATAATCGTTAATCACCATTGAAGCTGCGGTCAACGAAAAAGAAGTTAAAAAACCCAAGACAAGGTTGATGTTAAAGCTTAATGCTGAAACCAAAGAAGCTCCAACAATGACTGCAAAACCCATCATTATACAGTTCAGCGGTCTGATTATTTGCAGGTAACCCTTTAGTTTGCCCATTTTCGATTCAGCATCCATTCAAAATCAAGCATTTACTAATGTTTTCTATTGTAGACACAAGTTAAGATTATGACCTTTTTAGATTTATCTCTGTATTACAAAGTTTGAGATACATCGAGGATCAATCTGGTGTTGCTGAGCGTTTATTCATTTTCATGTATAAAAATGACTAACAAAAAATGTGTGTAAACTGGTTTTTTGATAGTATAAAAAGAAAAAAGGGGGAAAAAATTCTTTTAAAGAAAAAAGAAAGTTTAGGTGAGTTCTTTGTAGATTTTTTCATGATTTACGTTTTTTTCCATGAAGAGGCTAAGACGTTGGTCATCTATGTTCATTGAAAGGAGTTTGGTTTCTTCGCTTTCGAGAAGTATTGTTTGAAGTTCTCCCATCTGTAGATCTTCTGAAATGTCTAGACCCACATCAAAAGCTGTGGAAGATAACATGGCGTATTCGATTATCTTTTTTGGGTCCTTCAAATCGATTGATGCAGATTTTTCATCTCTTAAAATGTATCCTATTATTCCTTCTTGCTCTTTGATTTCTTGTAGTTTTTCTTGCAGGTTTTTCAGTTTTATTTTCTGTCATATTTCTTCCTCTTTTAAATTGGTTGGACCTTCACCAGGTCTCCTTTGTTGATTTCTAGACTCTTGCAGAGCTTTTCTGGTATTCTGATTATGTTTTTTCCTTTAAGTTTCTGATCATCAATCTCTTTTACTTTACAAAGTGTGGAATTTCCGTCTATTGTTTCAATTTTAACGTTTTCAACTGGTTCTTGCACAATTTTTTCTCCGGTTAACGCTGCTCGTACACGAGCTTCGGGGGTCGTCATTAGTGTTCCATGCTGTTAGTATTTCTGTATCAATTTGGACCGAATCGCCAGCGAAGAATCCGCTAAGTGTGTCAACTTGTAGTTCTTTGTGTTGTGTTTCTTTTTGTGGCGGTGATGCAGGTTGGAGGTGTGTAGGAGTAAAAGCCTCCAATGTTTTGAGAATTGTTGGAAGTATGATGTTTGTTATTGAGTGAATTTGATTGTTATCCATGTTTTTGGATGTTTTCAAAACAAGATTCATGTCTTCAATTTTAACTAGCATTAATTTTCCGTTTTTTCCATCAAGTTGAAAACTTTTGATATTTCCAATTGCTTTCGAGTTCTCTTTTATGGTTTCAAAAGATTCTAGGATATTGTTCATTGTTTCTTGGTCGGTTTCTGTGTCTGCAGCAATTATGTTTGATTCATTTGTAAAAATAAAAGAGTGGTGGATTTCAGGGTACGCTTTCTTGATTTCTTTCAGAGCATTATTTAAGGCAATAGCGTAGAGGTCCCTGTTCATAGCTTTTCACATCCTGCCCGATCTAAGAGATCTTGAGCAGAATACGCTCCGGAACCCCATCACTTTCCAGCACTATGTACTTTAGACCTTCAGTGTCGCCTATTTGGTCCACCCAGTTAAGTGCCTCGCGGGCTTTTTGGAGTACCAATAGTCGATCTTGTTGGCTGCGAACTACCTGTTCAATAGCGGTTAGTTCATGGAATGGGTTAGCATCTAGTATTACGCTAAGATCGCCGACTGTTATCTCTCCGAGGCTGTTTTGCGCTGATTTTTTGCCAGCGAGTTTGAAGACTACTTCACGTATCTTCTTTGATCTCTCGGCTAGATTACGTATCGAGTCGAGCCTGCGTAGGTATTCACCTAGTATACTCTTTGTTCTGGATATATCATTGTCCATTGCCTTTGCTATTTCTATCGCGGATTCATATTCTTTTAATTCTACTACCATATTTACACCTCCAAATATATGGTGAAAGAGGGAAGGATTTCTCTCCCCTCAATCTCTTGTTGAAAGTTTCTTTTTTAAAGTTCTAAGCTGTGTCTGTGTATGAGCCGATCATTGTACCGTCGTTTGCAAACAAGCTTATTGCGTATTTGTTTCCTGCGATCGACATCGTGTAAGTGATTATCATAGATCACTGGCGATCACCTGCAGCGATATGTGAACATGGATTCCGCTACAGTAGTTATTGTATCACCGTTGACTCTTACTTGAGTAACAGTTGCTTCGCTTGTTCCTGAGTTAGTAACGGTAACGTTGATAGTTATCAGTTGACGCAGTTGCCTGGTGTAAATGCCATTTCTGTGACTGTTAGTTCGGTTGTTTCCATGAATCCGATGGTTAATGAGCCCATCCATGCTGCGACTGCGATGGAGACTGCTACTGTTACTGCGATGAGTATGATGGCTGCGACTACTGGGCTTAGAGCTTTTTTACTCTTTAGGAGTTTTCTCATTTTTTGTTCTTTCCCTCCTTATGAGTTCACAAGTGGACTACGCAATAATTAGATTTAAGTCTTACGACTTAATACAACATATTTTAAAAGACTAAATAACAAAATGAAAAAACAACGAGCAACTAATGACCTATTCTAGGCCATCAAACAAATTCAAGAGGAGATCCGCTATCTTGTCGCCTAACTCAGTTATTACGTAATACTTCTTCAAAGGATCAATAGGTACACTCTTAGCTAAACCTAAAAGCTCCATCTCCATCATCCTGGACCGAAAAGTACCATCACTGAGCGTAAGACCCAAATCGTGCATAAACGCTTTAGCATTCTTCCATCTTCCATTTCCAAGCTTTAACAGAAAAATACAGTCAATAGCATGGTCCTTCTCTAGCACTGCCTTGATTCCAGAAAGCTTTTCGTTAGTAAGGATCCTCTTTATCTTTTCTTCTGCCAACCGTATTCCCAACCGTTTTCTTAAACAATTATTATCTTTCAACTATTTAGCATTTAACTCTATATTACGATTTTTGACATAATTCTGGTTACACATTCAATAAATCTCATGACACCATTCTCTCCAAAAATAAACCACATAATTACAAAAAAAGGCATTATTTATTGAAACAGAAGCTTGGAGGTGGGCTCACGCACTCTTGAAAGCAGTTACCCCAACTGTTTTGGGTCTTTACTTTTCTCAAGATCTCAATCACTCTTCAGAGGGGTCAAAATCGTCATCGCCCACCAAACAAGATTAAATGCCTCTCCACCATAAAAATATCACTACCTAAACAAAGTAGGGACAATATTGCTAAAAAAGATCAAAGTAACACCCATAGCCGAAGAAAGCTTAGGCGTAAGATCAATGTGCACATACGTCGAAACCTCAGACGTTAAGATCCTTCTTGACGCTGGCGCATCATTAGCTCCCAAGAGATTAGGTTATCCTCCACATCCCAGAGAATATCAAGCCTTAGCAGAGTCCCGAAAAAGAATAAGTAAAACAGCAGAAAAAGCCGAAATCATAACCATTAGCCACTATCACTTTGATCATCACACCCCATCGTTTACTGACTGGTTCACAAACTGGTCCTCAGCAGAAACAGCAAAAAAAATCTATGAAGACAAGATTGTGCTCGCTAAAAGTTACCGATCAATGGTTAACGCCAGTCAAAGACGACGAGGATGGATGTTCAAAAAAACCGGAGGCAGCTACGCCAAAAAGTTGGAAACCGCTGACAGTACCTCATTCACATTTCGGAGACACAAAACTACAATTTTCTGATCCTGTCTTTCATGGAACTGAAAACTCGGACTTAGGATGGGTATTAATGACAACCATTGAACATGAAGACGAAAAGGTTCTTTTCACATCTGACATTCAAGGACCCATACAAGTATCCACATTAAATAAAATCTTAGCTCAACAACCTCAACTAGTCATCGTCGGGGGACCCCCAACATATCTTAGCCGGACTCAGAATAAACTGAAGAAGAAATAGAACAGGGAATGCAAAATCTGAAATGGTTAGTTGAAAATATTCCCTTAACCATCATAGAGCATCATCCATTTAGAGACGAAAACTGGAAAAAACTCTTCCAGCCCATATTCGATTCAGCTACAGAAGCAGGCAATAAAATACTTACAGCAGCTGAATTTGCAGGCGAAAAAAATAATTTCCTAGAGTTTCGTAGGAAAGAACTCTATGAAATAGAACCTCCAAGTCTTGAATTTGAAAAATGGATAAAATTGCCGGTGCTAAAAAGAAAACTTACACCGCCACCTATTTAGATTAAGTTTAATCGTTGTGCTGTTTAACAATCATTCTGCGAAACTGTTTAGCATATTGATAATCGGACTTGAGAAGCTTTAGTTCATTTGCTTCTTTCTCAAGCTTTTCAATTTTTTTTCTGATTTCCTGAATTTTTGCGCTCATCTTGAACTCCAGCGCATCATTCATCTTTTTTGATAAAAAGCGGTTATGAAGAGGAAATATGTACTCTGAATTCATAATTACTATAAATAAAAAAAATCAATACCAAAGACTCGGAGATAGATATGGTTGCATGTCCCAACTGCAAAAACAATATCGTTTCAGGACAATCCAGTCATGAAGGTAATTTTTGCCACTGCAGAAAATGTGGGACAATAATTTATCAACCCAAACATTAAGAGGTGAAAAACGAAAATGGAAGATTTACTTGCACCAATATTGTTTGTGCTTCTAATCGGAGGAGTATCTGGCTACTTTATAGGACAATTAGTAAAACGAGTATCAGGAATGGCAATAACCATAGCCATCGTAGCAGTCATTCTAATAATTTTAGCATATGCTGGCACTGTTCAAGTTAACTTCGATTCAATAACTGCAAGCATAACCAACTTCGTTAGCCTTCTAGCCCCACTAGGAATCATAGCTTTAGTTTCTAGCGTTCCTTTCGTAGCAAGCTTCATTGCTGGTTTATTCATAGGCTTTAGAAGGAACTAAAATCCCCTTTACCGTTTAACATAACGGACCAATCGTGGCATTAATTCAGTTCCTTTAACTAAAACTCCCAACTCTCCCATTTTGCAGTCTTTTTCAGAAAATTTCTTAACCTTATCACCTTTCAACTTATTACCTGCAATTAAAACTGGCACCGGATCATCGCTATGTGCCTTTAACTTGCATGGTGTTGAATGATCAGCTGTTATGCAGACTATATGTTCTTCCAGATTAATTTGCTGGAGCATACTTCCAACAAAATGTTTGTCAACTATGGAGGTTAACTCAGTTTTTAGGTTAAAGTCACCGTCATGACCAGGTTCATCTGGTCCCTTAATATGAACATAAAAACAGTCATAATGAGGCAGGGCTTCTAGGAGCCTTTTTACTCTGAGTTTGCAATCTTTCTCAAGATCTTTAGATGGAGGAGGAAGATCAACTAAACTCATTCCAGCCAGTTTAGATATTCCTCGCTCAACATTCATGTCTGCTAAACAAACAAAACTTAAACCATAAAGTTCGCTTAGCGAAGGAAACTTAGGGACACTACTGCCTGCATCTCTGCTGAGAATGACGTTAGCCTTCAATTTCCCGGCTTTAATACGCTTTTTGTTTACTTCATGTTTATCCAGAACAGATGTAGCTTTTAATGTGAACTCGTTTACCAAATTGGCTGAATTTTTTGCCTCTTCAGTTTCGTCAAGAGCATAACATGTTTTCATTACCATTTCAGCTTCAAGATCTGCGACGCCTACACTGTTGATCCTCTTATATGCTGGATCCGTGTTACTAATATTGCCTGAAAGCTTCCCTTCTTTGCTTCGAATTACCAAAACCGCTCGGTAAGCATAGGTGCTTTTTATTTTTAATTCAACGGGATGGGTATCCAATTGAACTTCTTCATTGATTGCATGGGCTAGTTCATCCGCTTCTTTTTGGCTAAGATTTCTTCCAGCTCTTCTATCAAGGATAGACTTGTAGTCAACTCCCAACGTTCCAAAATTACACCGAAGAGCTAGATCCCCACTCTTCATTTCTAATCCTGCACCAACACTTTCTAGGGCTCCTCTGCTAACATGGTACTTGAAGGGATCATAACCCAAGATAGAAACGACTGCGACATCACTTTCCGGTGCCATACCTTTACCAACTGTATACATTAACCCGGTCTTTCCGGCGTTAGCAAGCGAATCCATGTACGGTGTCTCTGCAGCCTCAAGAGGAGTTTTACCGCCCAATTCTTCTATTGGACGATCGCCCATACCATCAATAACAACGTAGATTAGCTTCATAGTTAAGCTCCTTTAAACCAAATTTTACAACAGCACATTTAAAACAAAAAGTTTTTCACAGAAATTTCTATTTGGGGATTTCAAAATGAGAATTTTTTCCTGCACTTATGTACTCTCCCCCAAGTTCGCGGACAACAGAAGCAATTTTGGCGAAATTGTCAGACCCTAGAAATCTCTTAGGTTTTACAATAATGTAGCTTCCCATCTCTTCAAAAAGGAGCATACCCGCAATTTCTGGAGAAAATATCTGCTTAACCTCATTTAATCCTCGCTTTTTGCTTGAGGGTGAAGGAGATACTGGTGGTGGAGTGACTTTTGTTTCGCTTATATTTTTAAGTGACTTAGAAACATCAGAGAGATCTCCTGAGATTACATTCAGAACGCTTAGAAGTTCATCGACTTTTCTGGCTAAATCTTCAATGTTTACTTTCTCTGCCTTCATCAACAACCTGCTCCATACAACTCTTTACCGTGAAGTTATTCATTTGTTTTATCCTAAATTACAATAATGTTAAAGTATTTAATGCCATAATTGCAGATCGATTCCCCTGACTATATCAGAGCTTAAACATTATTCATGACTTCAATAAAAAATGTCAAATGTTTTAACATTAAATAATTGAGGAGCAACTATTTTGGTAGGAAAGAAATGTTAGAGATTGACGGAAGTCAAAAGAGCGGCAGCGGAACGATATTACGGTTATCCATCGCACTTGCAGGTATCCTGGAAGAACCATTACACATTTTCAATATACGTCACCGACGCAGCAAGCCTGGATTGAGGCCTCAACACCTTGAATCAGTTAATACAGCAGCAAAATTGTGTAATGCAGAAACTGAAGGGGCAGTGCTTGGTTCTAGGGAATTGTGGTTCAAACCAAATGGAATTGTAAACGGTGAGGTTAATGCAGAGATAGGGTACTGCTGGGAGTATTCCAATGCTGCTGCTAACTGTCTTGCCTATATGTGCTTACGCTAAGGGGGACGTAAGGGTTCATGTCGTTAACGGCGGCACAGACGTACGCCATGCACCAACGATTAATTATCTAAATTATGTACTCTTGCCAATGCTTGAACGAATGGGATTGAAATCTTCTTTAACAATCAAAAAGTTCGGATATTACCCAAAGGGGATGGGAGAGGTCATTTTGAATGTCTACAAAAATTCAAAACTTACATCTCTGCGATTAGAAAATTTCGGAGAAATAGAAGAAGTTGGAGGCATTTCCGTTTGCACTTTCTTGGAAAAACAAAAGGTATCAGAGAGACAAGCTGTAACAGCCAAGAACATCCTGAAAAACATCGGTTACACTCCGAGACATCCAAGTCGTTAATGATAAATCCAATCCTCAGCAAAAGGGCAGTTCCTTGGTTTTATGGGCAAAAACAAACAAAGGTGTTCTATTGGGAGGAGATGCTATTGGAGAACTACGAAAATCTAGCGAAGCAGTAGGCAGAGAAGCCGCCGAAAACCTATTGAAAGAAACCAAGCAAAAAGCTACGGTGGATGAACATCTTGCGGACATGTTAGTGCCTTACATCGCTTTGGCAAACGGAAAATCAGCATACTTAACCAGAACGTTAACCGAACATTTAGATACAAACATCTGGCTTGTTGAAAAAATTTTGGACATAAAAATTCAAACAACAAGAGTTGGAAACCTAATTCAAGTTGAAAAAGTAAAATAGTAAAGATTATAAGCGCCTGTTCTTGCTCAGCATTAATAGGGATAATTTCGTGAATTTATGGAAACTTCGTGTCTCGCTAATAGGAACATTAAGCCCTAATAATTGGACTATCAACACTCTTTTTTACTGTTATCCTATCCTTGGCAGGCGTTAGCATAATTTTCATGCCATTGATAGTTGTAATCTTTAACATCATCCAATGGCTAATCGCCCCATACCTCATAGATGCAATGTATAGAGTAAAAGAAGTAAAACCCCAAGAAGATCCACAATTGTATGATATGGTAGAACGACTAAGTAAACAAAGTAAAATCAAAAAACCGAAACTAATGAAAGCAAAAATGCCAATACCAAATGCTTTTGCATATAGTTCTCCACTTACTGGTAGCAAAGTTGCAGTTACCACTGGACTTCTAGAAAACCTTGACACCGAAGAAGTGGAGGCAGTAATCGGACATGAATTAGGTCATCTTAAACACAGAGATGTCCAGGTTATGATGTTCGTTTCTATATTACCAGCTATCTTTTACTTCATAGGTTACTCAATGCTTCTCTCATCAATGTTTGGTCGAAGAGATAGTAGAGACAGCGGAGGAACCGCCATCATCGGTATTGCAAGTATGCTTCTCTACTGGATATTGACACTTTTCACCCTTTACCTAAGCAGAATACGTGAATACTATGCAGACCGCCATAGCGCATCAATTGTCGAAGACGGATCACGCAAACTCAGTGAAGGTCTAGCAAAAATTGTAAACTCAACACACAACATGAAAAAAGGCCGACGCGATAAAGGAGGGTCAACCTCTTTTAAAGCCCTATTCATCTCAGACCCAGACAGGTCAGAATTAGATGCTGCAGCATTATCGCAACTAGGACGAGGAATGGGTGACAGAAGACTTGTCGAACAGGTCCTACAGAAAAAAGTAACAACATTCGACAAAATAATGGAAGTCTTTTCTACACACCCTAACATAGTAAAACGACTTAGAGCTCTTCAAGAACTCTCTTAATCAAAAAATTGGATAAATAATGATTTGTTCTCTTTTTTCTTTACAATATAAGACTTAGAATGTGGAAAGCATCTTTTTTAGCGATTCTGCCTCTTCTCGAAGCACAGCAACTTCACATTCTAAAGCAACAGCTTTTCCTTCTGCCTCTTTTCTAAGCTCTTTTACCTCTTCTAAGAGCATAGATTTCTCTTTTTCCAGGTTTTCGATCTTCTCTCGCAGATCCTTCAACATTAACATTCACTGAGCCTCTAATCTAAAAGACGCTCTAAAGCAAATATAATAGTTATTACCAATGATTATACATTGATTTTTTTATTATATCAATTTTGGAAATATTACAAATCATGAAATATTACTAATTTCGGAAAGATTCAGGCGTAATTTAATAATTGTCAGATAAGAGTTTCCTATAATTTATTTATCATTTTTTTATTAGAATAACTATATTTGTACCATATTAGCAAGATTGATTCAACGAGTTTTTGTTGGAAAATAAAGTTTCTGGATGCTAGTGTTTTGGAATAAAACAAAATACTTCTACTAGTAAATGTTTCATTTCTAAGTCTCTGGTACTTTCTGTACTTCTAGTATATTAGCTAAACAATAAACAATCTTTCATTGTACAAGGAATAATCTGATGGTTCTGTTATCTGGTTACAAAAAGAGAAAAGAAAGTGAGATTTTGTTTAGATCTATGTTGTTCTTTTTCTTTTGTAGATTAATGCTAGTAATGTTGCTGTCATGAATAATGGTACTATTAGGATTGGTGGAAATTCTGGAATTTGTTGTCCATTTACGTATAACCATCCTGCTTCCCCCTCATAAGATATTTGATGGCATCCAGAATTTGGGCCTTCCACTATTGAAAGGCTATCAGCTACAAAGGTACCATATGTTATTATTATGTTTTGATCGGGCAATAGCTGTACAGTGTAATTCTCTCCACTTTTAGTATTGATTGCTGATATTGTATTTGGAATTTCTAAGCCTGATGGTGGTTCAACAACTCTAAATTCCAAAGAACCAATTCCTAAGTTATTCTCAAGAAAGTTTGTTCCATAAGCATATACTTTGACCGAGTGCCAAGTTTGCGCACAAGTCAACGGAACAAAAAATAAAGCTGTAACAAGAATCAAAGTTGAAACACCAATAAATCCAATTTTCTTATCCATTCTTTCACCTCCCCTTGATGAATAACAAAAAAATGTTTTGTCTCTATTGATATTTAAAATTGGGTTGGGTGTACGTACCACCCACCCACTTCAAAAATCACTGTTCCAACTAACGAGAAGTTCATTCTTACTTTTTTCCATAAAATTTGCTTGTTCCTTCTCTCTATTAATTAAGAGTTCTAGTGCTTCTTCAAAAGGTAAAGCAGAAAACGATATTCCGTCTTTATTGATTAATTCTTTAATTATTAAATTCTTAAGACTAGTAGAGATTTCATGTTTAGAATAATTCAAAGTCCCAACTAAATCCACTACTTTTTGTGGACCTTTCTTGGAAATATAAACATAAATCTCAGCCTCTGTTCTTGTTAGTCCAAGACTGATTAGTGCTTTTATTACTCGTTCTAAACTCATGTTATCACATCTTTTTCTGAAAAAAAGAAAAAAGGGGAAGAATAGAGATTGGAAAGTCTTCACAGTTATGGCTTTAGGAAGCCCCACCATGTGATAGGCCCAAATTCTATCCAATCATGCCCAGCCTTAATTGTTTGTCCTCTAAAAGCCCCAGTTCCTCTCAGGAATGCACTTGCTTTAGCTCTGTCATAAAATGGTGGAGTAGATTCAGTGGGAGCAATGTAGCCTTCGATAATAATTAGAGCTTTGCCTCTAAAAGTTCCTCCATCAATGTTAAACACGTATTTATCCCAAATCACAAGACCAACTCCAACATCTTGTGGTGTAATCAGAACCTTCCTCTTAGCATCAGCTGTTCCAGTATAAGTTGGAACCCCATTAACATCAATTGTAATATCATAAGTCACTTCTGTAATTCGAAATATTTTGCCATTGTCTTTAATTTTCTCATAGATAATCTTTGAGACTGCATTAGAGAAATGTACGATAATTGGCGTGGGCCAACATTTTATTTTGCCTTCTCTGGTTAAATGTCGTATGTTTGCGCCTTCCGGGTCTTCAACATAACCTGTAGATTCACCGGATATTTTGACTTTCTTTAGTGCCCCTGTCCCATATCCATAGAATTTTCCTTCGCTAAGTCCTGTTGTCATATCAACAATATCTTTTACAATAAGAATTAGTGAACTTCCGTCAGCAAATGTGATTATGTCTTTGACATATACGTAAGATTTTTGGTTCACAAAATCAGCATCTGCATCAATTATGCTATCATAATCATCAGGTACCTAAAGAAACCATTTCATATTCGTCATCTCCAGGCACTCCAAGCTGAAGTGATATTAAATCAGGAATCCAATCTGCACCCTTGACATGCAACCATTCAGAATCAGGTGGAACTGTTCCTTCTGGTTCAAAAGTTCTTGTACCACCAACGGTATCTGCAGCACCGGACATTTCCAATTTAAAATAGAGTTTATCACATCTTCTGCATCGTTTTGCTTCCACAACTCCAAGTAATGGTGAAGTTACAAGAACTAGTGTTAGAATAGTAATTGTCAACATTCCAATTTTTTTATTCATTTTTTCACCTCCCCCATGATGGATTATCCCTCTGATGGTTTGATCAGATTTTCTTTCTGATCTTCGATAGTTTCTTATGTGAAAAAATCATATTTAAGAACTAGCTGGGTGTACGTACACCCACCCACTTACGATTTGGGGATAAAGATTGAAGGGGACAATCAAAAAAACATTACGAGATTTTGGTTTATCTGAAAAAGAAGTAGACATTTATATTCTTTTAGGAAAAAAGTGTCCCTTAAAAAGTGGAGAAATAGCTAAACAACTAAAACTAAACAAGGGTCAAGTTTATAGAAAATTAAAAAGTCTTCAAAAGAAAGGAGTTATTGAATCTACTCTAGAGTATCCTACAAGATATACTGCAGTTGAATTTGAGAAGATTATTGACTCTTTTATTAAATCCAAAAGAGAAGAAGTTGATCAGATAGAAGAATCAAAGGATGATTTATTGTCTGATTGGAAGAAAATCAGTCAAACAGAACTTGAATCTTCATTAGAACGATTTTCTGTAATTGAAGGAGAAAAAAAGATATTTCAAAAAATCTCTCAAATGATCAAAGAAACACAAAACACAGTTTTTGTCAATATCAAGTGTTTATGGTTTACTTAGAGCAGATCATTATGGAATCTTTGAAAATATTCTAAACCATCCATTACACTCAAGCAATTAAAATTTAGATTTCTTAACCCAACTAACTCAAAAAACGATCTGAAACCAATAAAGACACTTTTATCGAAAGATTGAAGTCTGGATCTGATTTTAAGGGAAGAGATCCTGAAAGAAATTCAACAATATTCGCCAAGAATGGTAATCAAAGACAACGAAGAAATATTATTGTTTATTTCAGATGAGAATGATTCTTCAACAAGAAAAATTGAAACTGTTTTGTGCACAAATTGTCAGAAGTATCATTAAATCATTTACGTCTGTTTTTGAAGATTTATGGAATGAAGTCATCAGATCTCAGAAAAAAGGATTGTTGAACTTGAAACTGGAAAACCACCACCTGTCATGGAGTTGATAAAAGATCCGAAAACTGGCAAGAAACAATATATTATGATGCATTAGATCAAGCAAGAAAAGAGATTCTGATTGTTACTTCTCCTAAACGTACTGATTGAGAATATCAAAGAATATTGACTGGTAAGAAAATGGTGTAAAAAAGGGGTTTCAGACAAAAATAATGGCGCCAATTACAACTGAAAATCTGAAGGCTACCCAAAAGCTATTGTCATGCAGTGAAGTTAGGCATATTCCTGTTGGTTATAGGGAAACAACAATAATTGATGAACAAGAAACTTTTTCAATTTAACAAACCTCTGCTCATCAGACTTTGATAAGATTGTGAAGTATTAAATTTAGAAAATGTATTTTTCACTAATGATCTAGATTATATTAACCAAACGAAAAAAATACTTTTTAATCTTTGGGAAAAAACAAGGAATCCCCAACTTAATGAAATAGAATCAAGAATTGAATCTTCTAAAACATCAAATCACACAACAATTGAAAAAACTCGCCATTATATCATGAAAAGAATAAGTCTATTTCAGGACTTTAAAGAAAAAAAGAATAAATATTCAGAAAAAGATATCTTAAAAAAATTCCAAACTACTAAAAAAGTTTATTTACCCAAATCTAAAAAAGATTTTTCATCAATAACTGCCAGGTACTTTGGAGCTGCAGCGTTTTCAATCATTCATCCACCCAAAGAATTGAATCTTCCAGATTTTATTATTGGGGTTTGGGATTTTAATGATAAATCGACATTTGGAAAAAATGATTTAATGCATATTTATTTACCGACTAAGGAAAAAAATAATAGTTTATTTGATATTGCTGCAATTGTTCAAAACAATCCCAGTTCTTATGAATTTCGAAAAAATGTTTTTAGAGGAACAAATATACCAAATTATATTCATTTAGTTGAAAAAGATAAATTCAACGTAATTACAAAAGGAAATACACTTTTTGTAGGTTGGACATTTTCAATTTCTTTAATTGACTCAAAATACGTAATTCCTCCATCTTGTGTTCTTTTTGAAGGTTATGGTAATGTTGAATCTGGTGAATTGACAACTCATTTTCCTTATGGTCGAAGATATGAAGCTGTGCATAATACTTTTGATGCATTTACCACATATTTCCATTCATCTTCAAAATATTCTGGACCTGGAACTGAAGCTTACATTAGTAGAGAATTTTTATTAACAGCCCATCCTGCTTAAATTATTTAGTGGATATCCTTGAATAAATTTTGTATCCAAAAAAGCCACCTATGATTGAACCACCAATTATCCAAGGAAGCATAATTATAACGATGTTTGTAAAAGCCTCAACTACTTGTTGTGACAAGAATAGTGGAAAAAATTGTATCTGAAGGAAAGGAAGAACTAGAAAGAAAAATAATGCTGATAGAATGGACCAAAATACTAGTTTGTCATCTTTTTTGAACAGATTATATATACTATTCAATATCAAATCTGCTGGAAATCCTGCTAAAATCAATACTAATCGAGGAAATATGTCATAAGGTGGTCCTCCTAAAGTTGTTGGGAATGTTAATATTGCAACTAATAGATTATGCACAAAAAATCTCCATCTTCTTCCTTCAAATAGCAAAAATGTTAGACTGACAAATAATGCCATACCAAATGTGAAAATATAGTTAGACCCAACAATCCCAGTTATTATTGTTGCGTTTTGAAAAATTAAGAATGTGAATATAAAAACAACGACTGCTGTCACAATTACAAGTGCAATATCTCTGCTACTCCACACTAATATTATCCCCTTTTAATGGCAAAGTGCTATTGTTTCAGTGAATATAATATTTTTCAACATTAGTTGACCTTATTTTGATAATTAGAAAGCATAACCCCAACCTGTAAAAAAACTAAGCCATCAGGGGGAGATAAACTAAGTTTTCAGATTGGGATACCAGTATATTGAATATGAAGTTTTAATATATGAATGTTGTTCTACATCAAATAAATGTCTTTAAAGAATTCACTTGACATAAAAAATAATAGTTATTACAGCCTAAACCATAATCCAGAAACAGACACATCAACTGAAACAAAACTTAATTTTGGAAGTAAGAACGCTTTGAGAAAAATTGATCGTAAAGACTGTCCCCCAAACTCAGAAGATAGTTTAACATTCGAAATTCCCTCTTGGGACCAAACATACAGCCTTCTACTTGAACTTGCAAATGCAGTACAAAAGAGCGGGTTTAAACCAGATATAATAGTGGGAATCTCCAGAGGTGGATGGATTCCAGCAAGGATAATTTCTGATTTGCTAGAGATTCCAAAATTAGCCAATATAGCTGTAGAATTTTATGTGGGCGTTGCCAAAACCAAACTTAAACCAGTTATCACTCAACCAGTCTCGGTTTTAGTTGAAAACAAGAAAGTTCTTATTGTTGACGATTTGGCAGACACAGGAAAGAGTCTACGTCTTGTAAACTCACATCTAATGGCGAAAGGCGCTTCGGAGATTAAGATAGCAACAATCTACTACAAACCATGGAGCTCTCTTGTTCCACATTTCTACCAAAAAGAAACCCAAAACTGGGTAGTTTTTCCATGGGAAAGAAAAGAAACAACCAGAAAGATTATTGAAGATTACAAGAATGAGGGCAAAAGCATTGAATATTTTAAAGAAAAACTAATCAGTTTCGGATTAAACAAAGAACTAACAGAACGGTTCTTCAAAGAAATCTTCGGTGAATAATCATGACTCAACTCAATGAACGGATCACTATAATCGGTTTTAGGAACGTAAAAATAGAAAACATTAACACATTTCTTGAAACTTTTAGAAACGAAAACAAAAATGTCCCGATTCAATTTTTTAACGCCAAATATATTGCAAGTTCTGAACACCTTTTCTTTGCAGCCCTGAACGCACTTAATTCATTTGACAAAAAAACCAATATATCAAATAATCTGGCTGTTGAGGCTCTTCTTTACGCTTCTGCCCAAAGACAGATAAAAAAAGCTGTGAAGATGTTGGGAATTAAGCAAGACTCTTTGGAAGTTGCAGTTCTAATATTAACAGAAAGCAGTTCCCAAAAAAATGAATTTTTGAAATTAATTAATAATATTATTTCTGGTGAACGAGGATGACAGTGTGCTAGATCTTACAGACGAAAAATTCTGGAATATTAAACAATTATTCGAAATCTCAGATCTAGAATTAGAAGCTAAACTGCAGAAAGAAGGACAAGAAAAGCAAGCCTTAATTGATCTCGTTATCGAGCACATGGCATTATTAGGCACTAAAAGTTAAAACGTCCGATAGTTCTTTAAACTTTATTGGGCCTTCCCTGAGGATTCGTGGCTTTTTTAAGGTCAAATCAACCACTGTAGACGGTATCCCTTGAGCTGTGATCCCACCATCTAGGACAACATTCACCATATCTTTCAATTCTTCTGATATTTCCTGAACACTCCTCGGTGGTTTTTCTCCGGTTCTATTGGCACTTGATCCAATAAGAAGACCACCAGATAAATGGATCAATCGAAGAGCTATCTCATTGTCAGGTACTCTTAAGCCCACAGAATCTTGGTCAAAGGTAACTATGTTCGGAATTGCAGGTTTTTTGGGAAAGATAAGGGTAAGTGGTCCAGGCCAAAACTTTGCAGCAAGTTTTTTTCCATCCAATGAAATGTAAGCTGCTTTTTTTGCATCCTCTATGTTTGCTGCTAATATTGGAAAAGGCTTTGTTCTTTTTCCTTTTACCTCTAATAGATTATTTACTGCATCTATGTTGAATGGGTCGCATCCTAAACCGTAAACTGTTTCGGTTGGATAGATTATGGTACCGCCTTTTTTTACAATCCTGGAAGCAACCGTGATGTTGTTTTTTGTCGCTTTTAGTATTGGCATATCATTGTAGTCTCAAATGGGTGTCAAAACAAGATTGTTCTATCTTGCTCTGGATTTAACCCTCGGTCCAAGGAGTGTCCAGAGCCATTCTACGAATTCTCTAAGGTTTTTGGTTTGAATATAAATATCTCCAGGACCACTGATTTCTGTTACTAATCCTTCTCCTCCAAGAAGTGTAGATTTTAGTCCACCGAACTTTCTGACTTTATAATCGCAACTATCACTAAATGCTACAAGATGAAAATTATCGACAATCAATGTTTTTCCTGCTTTTAGAGTGTGTTTGTCGATTGCTCCAAAAGTATTTATGAACAGTTTGCCTTCTCCTGATACTTTTATCATAAAAAGTCCTTGACCAAAAAGCCCTTTTGTGAATCCCTGCCATTTCATATCCAAATCCACTGTTTGGGTAGATGCAATATAGGATGAAGATTGGATAATGTAACCTTGATTTGGCTTAACTTCCAAGGTTTCGATATCGCCAACCGGAGCAGAAACAAATGCTACTTCTCCTGGACTATTTTGTGCTTGATAATCATTTACAAAAAAGGATTGTCTACCCAACAGGGAGAGACCCAATGTACCTAGGAGACTTTTTTCTCTTTTGCGTGTATTTACTTCAATATTTGGTTCCATATACGTCATGGCGCCAGCTTCGGCGGTTACAGACTCGTTGGGATCCAATTTTACTACTAGCATCGAATATGACGGTTTATACTTGATTTCATAATCCAATTTTTTTCACTTCTCCTAAAAGCTGAAGTATTTTACGATAATAAATAATAATTGAATTCTTTTTATTTAAATTTAAAGCTATCTTCATAATAATAACAGTGAAAAAAAATTTTCAATACAATTAAAGTCAACCAAGTTAAATTGTCACAAAAACAAAATTTATTACAACCCAATAAAAAGGGCAACTAGCCTTTTTTCTTTATTTTTTTTGAGAATTTAAAACTGTTTTTAAGCATCACATTATTATTTGTCATTTTTTATTTTACGTTAGAAAGGTATTGATTGGCAATGGTTCGAATAGCGGTTCTCAACGAAGAACGATGTGAATCCAAACGTTGCGGCAGACCATGTTATCGATTCTGCCCACCAGTGAGAAACAAGATTGAAGCAGTAATTTTCGAGGGCGAAACCCCTCAAATCGTGGAAAGCCTATGCGTAGGATGTGGAATTTGCGTAAGAAAATGTCCATTCAAAGCGATCTCCATTGTCAATTTAGCCGATGAGCTAGAAACCGATTGCAGTCACCGATTTGGACCCAATACATTCAAACTTTTTCGTCTACCAACACCCTCCCCAGGATTAGTCCTGGGTTTACTGGGACAAAATGGTATCGGAAAAACAACCGCCCTGCACGTTCTTTCTGGAGAAGTCAAACCTAACCTGGGACAATATGAAGAACCCCCAAACTGGACGGAACTTATTCAACATTTCCGCGGCTCGACATTGCAGGATTACTTCCAGCGATTAAGTCAAGGTAATTTGAAAGTTGTGCATAAGCCCCAATACGTTGATCGAATCTCCCGAGTTGTTTCTGGAAAAGTGGGGGATCTACTAAAAAAAGTTGATGAACGGAACAAACTGACACAACTTACTGACCAACTTCAGCTAAAGACCATTTGGAACAGAAACCTGAAAATTCTAAGCGGAGGAGAACTTCAAAGAGTAGCTGTCGCTGCATCAATATGCAGAGAAGCAGACGTTTACCTTTTCGATGAACCCAGTAGTTACTTGGATGTGAAGCAGCGGCTTCAGGTCGCCAAGGCGATCAGATCACTCAAAGACGATGACAAGACAGTTATTGTAGCAGAGCATGATTTGGCTATTCTTGATTATCTGTCAGATCAAATCTGCATTTTTTACGGTGACCCTGGAGTTTACGGTATAGTATCTCATGTCCACGGAGTTAGAGTTGGAATAAACATTTACCTTGAAGGTTATGTTCCAGATGAGAACGTGCGTTTCAGAAACGAACCAATAATCTTTGATGTTAAACCTCCGTTACCATCATTGACAGCTGGTCAATCACTACTTAAGTGGACTGAAATAAAGAAGTCATTCGAAGATTTCGAATTTCAAGCATTGCCCGGGAGTGTGAAAAGGGGTGAAGTGGTTGGAATATTTGGACCCAACGGTATAGGAAAAACAACCTTTGTAAAAATGCTTGCTGGACTTGAAGAAATTGACTCTGGAGAAACATCAACTGAAGATGAACTTAAAGTAAGTTACAAACCGCAGTATATTTCACCACAATATAATGGAACCGTAGAAGAATTGCTAAAGGAGACCACTCCCAAAGAGTTTGGAACAAGCCTGTACCGCAGCCAGATTCTTCAACCCCTAAAAATTTCTGATCTCATGGAACGTGACATAAATGAGCTCAGTGGAGGGGAACTTCAAAGAGTTGCAATTGCGGCATGTCTATCCCGAGAGGCAGAGCTATATCTTCTTGACGAACCCAGTGCTTACTTAGATGTGGAAGATAGGCTTTCTGCTGCTCGTACGATTCGACGTGTGATCGAAAATAGAAAAGTTACTGCCTTTGTGGTAGAGCATGATGTTGTGGCTCAAGATTTTATCGCTGATCGTTTAATGATTTTCTCTGGAGAACCTGGAGTTCGTGGTTTTGCTAATCCTCCAACAGATCTTCGTGAAGGTATGAACAGCTTTCTAAAGGACATGAATGTGACATTTCGTAGAGATCTGCAAACAAAACGACCGAGAGTGAACAAGGAAGGCTCCAGACTAGACCGAGAACAGAAAGATACGGGTGAATACTATTACATGCGCATTGAAGAATAAAAAATAGTTTAGAAAATTTTCAAATTGGTCAAAAAGAAAATACCGAAAACCCGCTGTATGAAAAGGGCGAAACTGTAATATTAGTAACCTAATGAATTAATCAGAAGTAATAAAAAGGCGGGTCTTTCATGGCTGCGGATTGTTTTGAATGTGAAGTTATGGATTGGAACTTGTTCTATAAATTAGCCAGACAAGTTGCAACTAAAATTAACAGTTCAGGTTACAGACCTGATATTATAGTGGGATTAGCACGGGGCGGATGGGTTTTAGCTCGTGTACTATGCGATTTAATAGGAATAAAAGACCTCGTAAGCCTAAAAGTAGAACATTGGGGAGTAACAGCAACACCTGATGGTAAAGCCAAACTGAAATATCCGTTAAATGTTGACATAACAGGAAAAAATGTACTCGTTGTGGACGACATCACTGATACCGGAGAAAGTATGCGGGTAACACTAGAATATCTTAAATCTCTAAAGCCGTCTGAAATTAAAACGGCAGCATTAAGGCATATTAATACTTCAAAATTTTTGCCAGATTATTTTGGTGAGGAGATAAGCTGGCGATGGGTAATTTTTCCTTGGAACTTCACCGAAGACATGTGCAATATTATTCCAAAAGTCTGTAAACGTCTCTCAATAAACCCTAAAGACGAAGTTGACGTTATAAAAATAAAGAACGAACTAAAACAATTTTACACTATTGGTATATCTGAGGAAACCTTAGAAGAAATTCTACAGGAACTTAAACGACGAAATCAAACTAAGGATAACACCAAATAGATTAGGTAATCTGGTTTTCCAAATTAGAACAAAGCATCTTTGAGAGCTGATCCGCATTCACATACCCTGGTTGTGGGTATTTGAGGAAGTGCTTCTAAAATAAGCTTCTTCAATTGTTGATTACTTTCTTTAGCTTTTTCTATAACCTCTTTTGTAGACACAGGACTTTCAGACCACACATCATAGTCAGTAACAATTGAGATCGAAACGTAACATAGTTCCATTTCTCTTGCCAAAACACACTCAGGGTAAATTGTCATCCCAACTATGTCGGCTTTCCACATCTGAAACAATCTGGATTCAGCTCTGGTTGAAAACCTTGGTCCCTCAATACAAACGTATGTTCCACTTTTTTTTACGTCTAATCCGAGTTTTTGGGCATTTTTGACGAAAAATGGTCCTAGCTGCTTACAAAAAGGGTCTGCTGCAGATATGTGACAAACTTGTCCGCCCTCATAAAAAGTATCTGACCTTTTTTTGGTTCTGTCAATAAATTGGTCTGGAATCACAAAAGTTCCTGGACCGTAATCTTCTCGTAGACTCCCAACCGCTGCTGAAGCGATAATTCTTTTGACACCGAGTTGTTTTAGCGCCCAAACATTAGCACGATAGTTAACTCGATGAGGGGGAATTGTGTGGTTTCTGCCATGTCGAGGGATAAAAGCCACCTTAACATCTTTGTACATGCCAATGGAGACAAGATCTGAAGTTTCACCGAATGGAGTGAAAACCTTAATTTCTTTAACAGTATCGAAACTATCTTGATCGTAAACGCCTGTTCCACCTATTATTCCAATATCCACAGTTTCTTTCATATCCATCATCCCTGTATTGTCTATGGTAATACGTCAAAAATCAATTAAAACAATTTCTACTCTAAAAGGTTCAATTTTCTTGATATAACACGTAAAGGTTATCTTTCAATATATGCATTCACTTTATTTGAGGGTGAAAGTTGACTAACTTACTTAAAATACTCATAGTTTACTACAGCCAAACAGGTAATACTGAAAAGATGGCTAGAGCAGTTGAAGAGGGAGCAAAGTCAGTTGTGGGAGTTGACGTTGAAGTAAAATATTTTGTAAAACCTGAGGACGCTAGCAGATTCAGATGGGATAATTCTGGGTGCACCTACTTATTATCATGATATGGGCATAGACATGAAAAATCTTTTAGAAGGGGCAGCTAAGGATGAGATTAATCTTAAAGGTAAGGTTGGAGCAGCTTTTGGGTCCTATGGTTGGAGCGGAGAAGCTGCTAACTTGTTGTTGGAGATTATGAAAAACCGTTTCGAAATGGATGTAATAGAGCCTTCGTCTGCGGATAAAATATAATCCAGACATCGAAAGGTCTAGAAGAATGTCGTCAACTAGGAAAAACTGTTGCTGAAAAAGTCTTGAAAAAAAGTTTGAAATCGGACCTTTAGTTGTGCACCCAATTTTTGTATGTGTAACGCTATTAAGACTCGATGGGTTAATTAGGTCTATATAGATTAAATATCTATATATATACTATTTTAGAAAAATATTTAGATCCAATCAACTTATGTTTAACATGTTAATTAAATAAAGAATAAAACAGGTTGGATTTTTCAGATTCATGAAACAATCCAAGCGACAGGTTTTTTTGTTTAGTATTAAAAGTATATTGGAGGTGAAAAAATGAACGTTGAATATGATGACAGACTTCCAATAAACCCTAAAATAGCAATAATCTTGGATTTCAATTCTAGTTATTGTAGGCCATTTTCGTAGCAGTCTTCTTCTTAACAATGTGGGTTAACGTGCCGGTAGGCAATGCAGTTATAATGGTTGACCCAGTGGGCGGAACAATCAGCGAACCAATCCTAGGTCCAACTTGGGCTAACCAAGGCTCCTTGGGTCAACCCCGTCCAAATCAAAGTTTCAGTAGACATCATTGGGAATGTGGGGTACCGGAAGCGATCCAACCGCAGACTTTCCAACGGTGAAGAGTTTTTCAAGAGATCAATTGGAGATGGATATCGATATTATGATGAGGTGGAGGCTTGATGCTTCAAAGATTACGATATCTGTATGAGAATCTACCCCAAAAGAACTGGAAAAAGGATATTATAGCATCTATCGCGAGAGAACAGGTCAGAATAGTTACAAAAGACTTCAGCACAATTGAAACAATTGAGCAGAAGAGATTTTGTGGCACAAACCATGCGAGATGCTATTTGGAACAAAATTAGTACATCTGCTCCTCTAGCTGGAGCAATAACAGACTTTGAGTTTGAGCTCAGAAATATCGGATATCCAGCACGATACACCTCATCGATTGAAGACAAACTGGTTTCAGAACAGCAGAAGATTCAAGCAGACTTTCAAAGACAAATAGTGGTTATTAACGCCACTGCGTATGCTGAGAAAATTACTATAGAAGCAGCAGCAAACGCAAATGCAACAGTTATTGAAGCGAACGCTACAAGAGAAGCTATTGAGTTGGTTCTTGAGGCTGCAGGTGCAGACTCAGGTAATGAAACTAGAATTGCAGAACTTTATCTGGTAGGTACAGACTCTTCAACAAATAGCTCCAGACATTGACATGCTAATAATGGCTCCTGACGGAACTCCTATACTGTTACCTTCACCATCTTCATAAGAGTGACAAAAAATCACTCTTTCCTCTTTTTCTTTAAACTACATATTTTTTAACAATTAGTTGTTTCTAAATTTTTCATCATTTGATCTGCTAAGGTTTTTAGCTTCACATATGCCTCTTCCGAATTTATAGAAGCAATAGCCTGTTTTTCGAATGGGCACACATCAGTTTTGCTGCGGTTCATTATATTAGACACCTTGTTTGCAAACCGGTATGTCAATTTTATTATCTTTGAGCACCTTTATTCCCGGACCACTTATGGTCATTGCAAACACAGAAGAAACCCTAGCGTAAACACAGAGCATTGCGGCTGCTACTCCCACAATCTTATCCGCAACTGACGATTTAACTAAATTTTTATCCAGGTTCTCAATAGCCTGCAAAAAACCATTTATTCCAGGCTTTTTTGTTTCAAAAATGACTTTTTCCTTCTTTACGATCACAAGGCTAAGATCTTCGTTTTTCAATCTCAATTGAGCAATATCTAAATCTATATTTTCCATAAGTCATCACCAATTAACCAGTGAAAGCTTAGAAAAACGTTTACTTTTTACCAATCATTAAATTACTCTGTTATCATTCATTGTGCAACAAAACAGCCTGATTACAATGATACTCAAAAACCATATTCTGTTTGAGGAACACACATAAATCACATATCCTAAATCTTCTAATAACAAACCTGGAGACAGAAAGCTTTGGGCTTCTTTAAAATGTTCAAGAAACCAAAAACAGAAGTCACACTGAAAATTCCACAAGAATCTTTTGCCTTAGGATCAAAATTTGAAGGCACAATTTCTGTAATATCCAAAGAAGAATTTGATGCTTCAGAAATAAGAGCTGAACTTCGTTGTATCGAAAAACGCAGACGTGACGAATGGGTTTATAATGAACGTCTTCGACAAAACGTTCGGCGAACATATTGGGACTCAGTTACTCATCTCTCTGAAGATTTGAAAGCTAGTGGTCCAATGCATGTTGTACCCGGATTTAGAAAGACATTTCCTATAAACGTGAACATTCCTGTGGGGGGACTTGAAACATTAGACAGTATGGATGTAAACGTCACATGGTTAATCAAAGGTGTAGTAGCAGTCAACGATCGCCCTGATGCTACTAGCGAAACTTATGAACTTCAGGTTTTCAGGAATTCAGCATCCACAGTCAAGGAAGTGCAGATGGTACCCTGCGGGTATTGTAAATCTTTGATGCCTTCCACTTCAAGTTCATGTCCGATCTGCGGAGCACCTAGAAAAAGTTAAGACAAGAAAAAATATTGTACTTTACCATTTTTTCGAGAATGGGAATTGTTATTTATTTTGTCCTTTACTTAGAATTTGTTCTATTATTCCTATGACTTGTTTACCGCTTTCAGCGGAAATAGGAACATCTGTATCGTTTTCGATAGAATCTATAAATCTACGGATAAGCTCAGAGTGTCCAAAGTAAAGGTTTCGTGCAAGTAATCTTACTCCTGAGTTTGCTGTTTCTTTAGTGTATTGCCACATATAATTAAATGAATGAGATAACACTTCAAATGCAGTATGTTCTCCTCCCCCGGCTAACTCTAATACCGTGTCACGGAAGAAATCTACTAGCATTACGCGTTTTGTCCCCATAACCATTAAGATCCACTCGTCCCTGGGAGCATCAAAAGCAAAACGAAGATACGCTGAGGCGTCAGTAGGATTTTGAAGCCATAAGAGCCTCTACCCGGCTAAATGGTTGAGGATTATCTTCAAACTTTGTTGTAGAAGCCCATTCAACTGATACATCACCAAGAAACTCAAGAATCGAATAGAGCATATGTGGCGACTCATCGAAGAATAAGCCCCCAGGAAGTGAAGGATACCATGTAGGTAAGCGTCGTTTTAAATTTGATAATTGTAAAGCGACAGCTCCTGTGACTTTTCCAAGTTCGTTAGAATCACGAAGCTGTTTAACCCTTTTCATAGAGCGAGAAAACAAGAAATTATGGCTAACACACAGTTTTACATTGTTTCGGCGCGCCGCGGCTATCATTTCTTCTGATTCTTTCGAATTCATAGCGAATGGTTTTTCTACAAGAATATGGCATCCGGCTTCTGCTGCTTTAATTACAAGTTCATGATGAGCAAAAGGCGGAGTGCAAATAACAACTATATCCAAATCTTGCTTGAGAAGATCTTCAGTGGTTTCATAGTAATTGGGTATGTTAAATTTTTTAGCAGCTTTTTTAACACTTTCCATCACACTACTTGTAACAGCCACTATCTCAATTCGTGGATCACGTAGGAATGAAGGAATATGCCGAGTGGATGCCACCCAGCCAGTTCCGATTACACCAACTTTGTACATTATTTTTCACCTAAAGAATTGTATACTGAAAGAGTACATAGCAGCAACTGCATCCCAGCTATATCTTTCCTTATATTTTCGTTCAATGAATTCGCGCGCGTTTTTTCCGAGTCTTTGGGCCATTTCAGGAGACTCCACTAAACAGAGAATTGCATCTGCTAGTTGCTTCACATTTCCTGATTCAACAAGAAGTCCAGTTTCATTTTGGATTACTAATTCGGATGTACCTGCAACATTAGATGCAACTGTAGGTAACTGCGAAGCCATGGCCTCTAATACTGTGAGTGGCATTCCCTCAGTTAAAGAAGGGCGCACAAATATTCCTCCATCCTGAAATATTGCAGAAATGCTGGGAACTTTTCCAAGAAAAACAAAATTTTCACTAAGCCCTTTACTTGCAACCAATTCCTCAAATTGTGCTTTGTGTGGGCCATCTCCCACAATCTTGAACTTAATTTTTCGTGAACTTCTTGCGACAATTAATTCCGCAGCTTCTATAAGATATTTAAGACCTTTGTTGGGTAGAAGGCGACCAACAAATAAAACATTACAGGCTTCAGCATCAGAATTGACGTGTGCAGGTAAAAATCCCTCTAGATCGACACCGTTTTGTATCACTACGACTTTTTCTGGCGAAACACCAAGTGTAAGCATATAATCTCGAACAGATTTGCTGACTGCGATAACTTTATCGCTTGACGATTAACGTGAATATTCCTAAGCTGTATTCATAGAACGAAGCAGTCAATGCTTTTAAGCGTCCAACTAATGCCAATTTTCGGACATCGCCCAAATGAGCTGTTATCACCAGTTTTTTATTAAAGACACGTTTTAACAAAACTGCCAATACCGATGTTGTAAAGAATATGTTGTGGGCGTGGATTATATCGGGACAGAAGTCCTTTGCGACCTTAAATGCACTAAAAACGTTTTTTGGGAAACATAACTGGAGACCAAAATTTTCTGTTAAATCAAATGCAGGTAGTCTACAAACGTTGATTCCGTCAATTTCGTAATTGTCTTGTGAAGGACATTTTCCAAGTGTGATTACTAAAACTTCGCAGCCTTTTTCTGCGAGTCTTTTAGATGTTTCATAAACTACCTTTTCGACGCCACCGCCAATTTGTGGATAAAAATAGTCGCTAAGCATTAAGACTCGAAGCTTTGAACTCATGAATCTCGCCAATAACGGTGGATTGACGTATATTTTTCGGTGCGTAATATAAGCATAGTGGTGTGCAATTTTTTGTGTTTTATTATCGTTGCTTGAATGTTTTTGGATGAATATAAGATCCGTTTTTATGTTTGAATCCAAAAAGAATGATTTTTGAGAAAACTTATTAGGTTAAGTGTTACTGTTTATGATAATAGTGTTACTGGAGTGGTGACATGCACATACCCGACGGTTTCCTGAGCCTATCAATATGCATAGTAATGTACGTAATATCCCTAGGGTTCCTGTTCTGGTCATGGAAAAAAACAAAAAATTCCTACTCTAGCTCGATGACTCCCCTGTTAGCTGTTTCTAGCGCTTTCGTTTTTGCAGCTCAGATGATAAACTTTCCAATCCTTTATGGCACAAGCGGACATCTGGTAGGTGGAACTTTTCTATCTGTTCTTCTTGGACCTTATGCTGCAATATTAAGCATGACAATCGTTGTGATAATGCAAGCACTGTTTTTTGCTGACGGTGGCATCTTTACCTTTGGTGCAAACGTTTTAACATGGCAATCATCGGAGGGCTCAGTTTCTTTTTAGTTAAAGCTTTAACTCATGAATCCAAAAGTAATAGCCGGTTTTTCTTTAGTGTCTTTGTGTCTTCTTGGATTTCTATGGTGCTTGGGGCCTTAGCTTGCGGTTTGCAAATAGGATTTTCTCCATTATTCTCAGCGGCAGGAGGAATTGTTGTTACAGTCCCTACTATGGTTTTTTGGCATATTTTAATTGGTTTTGGTGAGGCTATAATTACGGCAACTTTGCTTACTCAACTAAAGCGAATGCCATCCACTGTCTTATCCTCTTTTACAACTCTTCGAGGTGGACTTGATTGAATAATTATGTTAAAGCCTTAATTGTCATACTTGTTTGTATGGCCGTTTTGATACCATTTGCTTCAAGTGATCCTGATGGACTAGAACGGGTAGCAGAAGACCTTGGTGTAGAAGAAACGGAATCACCATCTGGAGGTCTAATGCCGGACTACACTGTTCCTATGGTTAAAAACGATTACGGCTCAACACTTATTGCCGGAGTTATTGGTGTCTTTCTGGTTTTAGGAGCCGGTTTAGTGCTTGGAAAAACACTAACAAAGCATGACAATTAATTCCAAGCATCTTTAGGTGTTGCGAAAAAGTTATAGCACAATATTTTGTTCTAAAACTGTGAATAAAAATGAAGCCAACTGTAAGAAAACCCACCAAATACGAACAGAATGAAGCCGAATCATGGCCAATCTGGGAAAAAGAAGAATCAGAGTTTCCTTGGGAATATTTTGATCAAGAAACTTGCCTGATCTTAGAAGGAAAAGCTGTTGTAAAAACTTCCGAAAGAAACTATCGAATTTGGAGCAGGCGATTACGTTGTGTTTCCTGAAGGTCTTAAATGCACTTGGGAAATAAAGAAAAAAATTAAAAAACACTACAAGTTTGGAGAATAAGTTATAAAAAGTATGTGCGAATTCTAATACTTTTTTCTTTTAAAAAATATTTTTTAGAAAATAACCTAATTCTGAGTTCCCCAAAATTTAAGCAAATAATAATTTTGGAGATAAAGGTTTTATGATTTGTGTGATAACGGTTAGTTGTGGAAATTATGACTAAGATTGTTCGAGTGGGTGTCACTTTTCCTCCAGAACTGCTGAACGATCTGGATGAAATCATTCAAGAGATTGGTTATGACAGCCGATCAAAGGCTATTCAGGATGCTGTTACATCTTTTGTTACAGAGCAAAGACTCCTTCATAGAGAGAAGGGAAAAAAGGCTGGTGTATTGGTAATGGTATATGATCATGATGTAAAAGGCCTAGAAGACGATCTTATTGAGTCACAGCATCATCATCGAAAAGTAATAAATTCGGTTCTGCACGTACACCTTAGCGATAGAGAATGTCTTGAAGCGATTGCAGTCAAGGGTGATGCCGAAGACATAAGAAAACTTACCCAGGAACTGACAACAAGGAAAGGCGTAAAACAGGTCAGATCAACTATCGTTAGCTCTTGAAGCATTTTTTTATATTTCTTTTATTGGCCACTCCAATTCTTCATTCTGGAGACCCAATCGATTTTTAACAACTTATCAGGAAAATGTTCTTACGTTTTTTCCTTATTTTGAATATATTTCTTTATTTTGTCTACTATCTGGGCGAAGGCTTTTGAGGCAGGAGAATCAGGATTTTCTATAATAAAGGGATGCCCCTTATCAGAAGCTTCACAAATTCGAGGATCGATAGGTATTCTTCCCAAAAACGGGACCGAATGTTTCTCAGCAACTCTTTGGCCGCCTCCAGTCTTGAAGATTTGAGTTTCGGTACTGCATGTGGGGCAAATAAACCCGCTCATATTTTCAACTATTCCAATAATTGGAACATTCAGTTGTTTAGAGAATGTGATCGCTTTTTCTACAACATTTTGAGAAACCTCTGAAGGAATTGTGACTATTACAACGCCGTCTAATTCTGGGAGAAGTTTCATGACACTCAAAGGTTCATCTCCTGTTCCTGGAGGTAAATCTATGAAAAGAAAATCCAACTCCCCCCAAACGATGTCAGTTAAGAACTGTTGGATTGCTCTCATTTTTAGGGGTCCACGCCAAACTACTGGAACCTCTGGTCCATCAAGTACAAATACCATCGATACAACCTTTAAACCCAGAGGACCCAACGCAGGAAAGGCTCCCACTGGCCCAACCCGAAGTTTTTGTTGCTCCATACCCAGCATCTTTGGAACGCAAGGACCATGAAGGTCTGCGTCTAAAAGTCCAACACGGTTTTCGTGACCTTGCAATGCAAATGATATGGCTAAATTAACTGCTGTAAGAGTTTTTCCAACGCCTCCTTTGCCGCTGATGATCGCGATTTTATGTTTAATCTTTTTCATTCTTATTTTAAGAACAGACTGCTCATCTAGATCATTGGTGGTATTTTCATTTGCTTGCATCAAATCATCTCAAAAAGTTGTTTCTAATATGTTGGGATTGTTGTTTAGGTTTAATAATGATTTCTTTTTTTGTGATAAAAGAACTTAAGTTACCAAACTACTTTACCCGTCGAGAAAGTGACTGAAAAATGGACATAAAGGGATTTATCGACGTTAGTTTCGTTGACTGGGATTCCAAAATTACCTCAGTTATCTTCCTCCCAAATTGCAACTTTCGTTGTCCCTTTTGTCACAACGTAAATCTTGTTCTTAATCCTGAAAAACTAGAAACAATACCAATGACATATCTGGATGATCAACTCGAACAACAGAAAAATTGGATTGACGGAATATGCATTACAGGCGGAGAACCAACCCTCCACAAAGATCTACCTGAACTGTGTACTCTATTAAAGAAAAAAGGATTCTTAATCAAACTGGATACAAACGGTACTAATCCATCCTATGCTAAGGGAGCTTATTGCGAGAAGCCTCATAGATTATGTGGCCATGGACATCAAGGCACCACTTACTGACAAGAAATATTCCAAAGCAACTGGAGTTAATACAGAGAAAATGTTAAAAAATGTAAAGGAAAGCATAAAACTTTTGATAGAATCCAATATAGACTATGAATTCAGAACCACAGTTGTTCCTACGCTCCATGACGAAGAGGACATAAAACAGATATGTCACAGCTTGAAAGGATGCCAAAAATATATTTTACAGAAGTTTGATGTCAGCATTGGAAAAACAACTATAAATCCTGACTTGATATCAAAATCGTTTAGCGAAGAAGAAATGCAAAATTTTTTAGTTTCAGCTCAGGAAATAATTCCAAACACTAAACTTAGGTAAAATAAGCATTTTTGGAACTAAAACCTTTTTAGAGCTCGAAATGGTATATGAAAGGGGCTCTCACCAAAGCCTGTACCACGCCACCCTTGAATGGATAAATTTTGGATATCTCATTATGAGATTATTCAGGTTTTGGGATTTACGCGTGCAGAGCAGGTCTCCTTTTCGGTGAGAGCATTAACTACTATCAATAACTTAGACTAAAGGTTTGAACACAAAAACGATTATATCTACACTGGAAATAGTCCTGATTTTTAACAAGGTTACTTTTTTCTACCTACAGAACTTAGTTGTGAAATAAATCTCCAGATATTATGCATACCCTACAAATCGGTAAAATCTATTTAAAAACAAACATCCTGAGAAATCGATTAAATATACACGATCAGATATTCAAAACCAAATTTCATCAAAAAGAAATTGGTTTACGAAAAAAGAAAACCTTGCTAAAATTCCGAAATGTCGAATCTACCAGATATCTTCTTGAATTGTTTTTTGGAAAACAATAACCGATAATCTGATGAACGAAACGATCCTTCAATATTAAATCAAAAGAAGTAGTTGTGACCGCGATTTTTTCATAAGTCATTACTACTACATTCTTGAATTTTTTGTATTTGTTATTATTAGAAAATATTAGAAGTTGTTGAACATGGAAAATTCAGCAACGGTCAACAACAACTTCTAATACTAAATCAATAAATTCCAGCTGGTTTGTCCTTAATCAACAAAGAGACTGTTTAGATTCAAAAACACGCATATTAACTGAAAAGTTGGTTTGTAGGTAATTAAAATTTGGGTTAGAAAAAATTGAAACCATGCCAAGATTAAGGAAATGGCTGTTTGTATTAACAGTGGTGAAATTGCCACATCTCCCGTAAAATTCCCCCCTTTTTTTAGTAATTTACGTAAAGCAGATCGGGTTTCTTATGTAGTCTTGATTTCTAAGTTTCTTAACCAGTATTGACTTTTTGCAATCTAATGGGTCATCACTTTGTGTTATGTTGATTTCTCCATCAAACAGATTAATGACTGCTTTTGATTGATCTGGAGGGTGCATCTCTGGATCCATGACTGCCAACATAGTAAATCCTTTAGATCCCAAATCTGTAATCAATTCTGAAATCCATTTACAAGTTGCTTTAGCTTCATAATCCAATATAACATTAGAAACAGTTCCAATACAAATCCGCTTCTTCTTTGATGGATCTATACTTCGATAAGCTTTAGCTAATGAAATAGAAAGATTTGTGAGATCAGTTTTACTTCTAAGCTTGAAGATGTTTGGTAATTCAGGAACTTGAGTTTTAGGTTTAGGATTACACAAGAACAAATAGAAATTGGGATTATCTAGCAGATTTTCTAAACCATCTGCTTCTGTAGAAACATAGAATACTATTTCATTTTCATTAATTCCAGCTTCTAAGAAAGTTCTTAACAATATATTCTCTTTCATCACTTGGAGAACCAGTCAAAACAACGGCATAAGCTTTAGGAATACCACCTAATAGAAGTGAATCAAGTTCTGGGGTTCCAGTAGAAATTCGGTTAGAAAGAACAACCTCTTCAACGTTTATTTTAATAGATTTCAATTGAATAGATCTGCTCTGTCCCCGTTCATCTAAGTAATGAACCTTAGGTTTAAGCTGATATTCTCCTTTCTTTGAAGGTTGAAGAACAAGCTTCACTTCTACCAACTTGAGAGGAGCAAGCTGTTTCCCCTTCATTTTTAAACAAGTATCTTCTATTCGGTAAATTTCAGGTTTCTTTACCACAACAAAGTCTGAAGGAACAAAATCATCCACGCTCATCAATAAGGCAGGTTCTCTACCAGCATTAACAAACTCAACAGACAAACAGAAGGATTCACCAACCTTAACTTCTTTAACCGTAGTAACTAAATTAGCTTGGACATTTGCATGTTCAAACCTTTCTAAACCAACTGAGACTTCATTTGTTGGAGATGGTGCTGAAAACGATAAAGTACTTGAAGCTATTGTAGGTGCTTGCATCACCTGACTTAAAGATATAGCTAATGTTTTTTCTTCTCTAACATTAACCAAAATTTCTTGCACCTGAGCTGTCTTTTCTGGTTGCTTAGCTTTCATAAATGAGCCAGCAGCAATCTGCAACAAATTCTCAGCCATCTGATACTGCTTAGCCTTTTTCTCAGGATCAATCTCGCTTTCAGCCTGATTCATAAAAACATAAGCATCAAACAAACGAAGAGTAGCCTTAGCATACTCTGAAGCATTCTTAAATCCAGCTTGAAGGTAGCTGGTAGCAGCATCCTTAATGTATTGCTTAGCTAATGCATTTTCCTTTAAATCCATACTAGTTTTATACTTTAAGCCCGAAGCTAATCCTCTACAAAAATTGCTGTTACCTAAAACCCAAAGACTGGCCTTTTTTGTGAAGCAGTGTTCTTTTGCTTGCTCAAAAAGTTCTGCAGCTTCTAGATAGGATTCAGAGGAGGTAGTTTCTTCTGCATTTGCCATCTTCTCCCAAGCCTGGCACAGAATCGCAATATATTTTAGTTCTTTACGTTCAGCCTCAACTTCTATCATATCAATTATTTCGGAGATACTTTGTGTTGCTTCTCTATATTTTCTTGAGCTAAGCAGATACTTGCCTTCTCTGTCTAACAGTTTTGCTTCTTCCATAAAGATACGTGCTTCACAGTATTTCCGTCTAACTTCAGAAGCTCCGAATAAATTCTGGATTATTTCCTTTTCATCTGCAGAGGTGATTTGGGGCATTTTTTGTTTGATTGATTCTTGGGCTTTGCTAAACTGTTCGGATGCTTTTTGGAATGCTTGTTTTGCCTGTTGAGTGTTCTCTTTTCTGCTAAGTCCTTCTGCCTCTTCCATATGTGACCAAGCAAAATAATTGGATGCTAAATAACTCCAAGAATCTGTTGATTCATGAAGCTTAGCAGCCTGTTCAAAGTGTTTTTGAGACTCTTCGTAATCCCCAATGGAGTGAAAATATCTGGCTTGCTCGATTTTACTCCAAGCTTCCATATAAAAAAAATGTTCTCCGAAGAAGTCTTTGAGTTGTGAAATTTTTTTGGAGGCAAGGTCATATGCTTGCGATGCCAATTCATAACTTGTTGAGGCTTCCTGAAACTCACTAGCCTTATGTTGAAGTTGAGCTAGTTGCCAATATGACTCAGCCACATGCGTGGGCAATTCTGCTTTCCTAAAATAGGCTGATGCTTGCTTGTAGGCTTCCAATGCTTTATGCAAACTTACTTGGTCTTGGGTTACGGAGAAAAATTGCTTTTGAATTCCTCCAAGCTGATGGTAGTATCGTCCGAAATTTAGATATGAGCCAGCAGTGAACTGCAGTTTTGGTGTTCTATTCATAAATTCGATACTCCTCTCAATTGAAGCATTTGCCTGATTTAGCGATTTGATCTTCTCAGTACGACATGTTTCTGTTTTAGCAAGTTCCTTTTGTATCATCGCTAACTGACTGAAGTTAGCAGCAAAGAAAGAAAATGTAGCCTTACTCATTTCCTCTAAATACTTCAAATTATTCTTAATAGCAAATTGAGCTTTGTTGAGCAACTTTCTTTTTTCATCAATTTCGTTATTAGATACTGCAAGTTCCCATAAAACGTCGCTCAAAACGACAGTAATTCGGTCATAATAATATTTCCAACCTTGAAAACGTTCTCTTTCCTTCTCAATTAGTTCTAATGCTCTTTCAAGAATTGCCTTTTTTGTTCTTGGATTAGTTTCATATTCTGCAAGACTATGAAGTCCATTACAAAAGAAATGAAGAGAATTATAAACACCTGGAGTGTTGTTGATTATTTGATAGTTATTTCCAGCTTCTCGGCTTATTCTTATGGCGTTCTTACAATACTCCTTTTGTATATTGGGATCTTCTTCAATCCAGGCCCTATTCAGAATTAACCAACTTTTCGAATTTTTTCCATTACTTGTTAATAGATTATCGCGAGTAATTCTTCCATATTCTATAGTTTTCTCACAAAACTCCATTTGTAAGATGGGATTTGGAACAACAAACCTTGAGTTAGCAAAACTTACTGCAAAGGCTGACCAACCGATTAACCAAGCCTCATTAATCTGCTGAGCTAGTTCTAAAGCCTTACATGAGTAGTTTCGACTCTTCTCATTTAATTGCTTGAGTTTTTCTTTAGATTCAAATATCCAATTACTAAAAATGTAATACAAACTGGCAAAACAGTAAGCTCTTGCAAGCTCGAAGTCATCATCCAACTTCAAAAATATAGCTATTGCTTTTTCAGCGAGAGCTATACATTCTTTATAGATAGCGCTAAATTCAGAATGTGACGAAACAAGGGTAAATCGATCATGCCAAAACGTGCAATTTTCAATTAGATTATTGCATGTTTTGCCCACAGAATACATGTCACCAATTTGTTCATAAGCTTCTAGCACTTGATTTTCGAGATTCCACCACTTAGTAAGGAGATGCTTTTTTTGTGATGGGTATCTCTCAATCAAAGATTGTGTAAAGAAAACCATAGCATTAGCATGGTTAATTCTTGTCTGATAATTCTCTTCATTTATCTCAAGAAGTTCGGATTCTTTTTCATAAGCTTGTGTGGCCTGTTTCATGTGTTTTTGATATTCATTATTGCTTTGTGTTTGAAATGCAGCCTTATAGTAACAAAAACCAATGTTTTCTTGTATTTCAGCTGCTTTAAGTGCATTCTTATTTTTTATTAACAAATCGATTGCTTTTTTGTAATATTTTATTGCTTGAAACCATTCATACTTTTTCTCTAACTCTTTTGCTTTCGTTTGAAGAGACTCCAAGTTCCCGTCCTGCAAAGATATCAACAGACAATTATTATTAGTGTAGCATTGAAATAATTTGTTACAACGTTTGTTGTGGGAAAATGCTATATTCATTTTTCAACGAAGGTTATTAAGCTTAGGAGAGAGACACTGTGTTCGATTGTGAGGCCTTAACTAAGGTTCAATCGATTATCCTGATTACATTAATTGTTATTGCTGGAGTAGCTGCTTACATCCTTTTAAGGGGAAACGAATCATCAGAGAACACAATTAATATTGGTTTTCTTGCTGATTTGGATGCTTTAAGGGGGAAGAAGGATTGGCAATGGACAATTCTGGCTGCTGAACAAATTAATGATGAAGGGGGATTATTAGGAAGAAAACTGGAGATAATCGCTGTAGACCATGATTTAGAGAGTGGTGCAGACATGAATGCGGTCAGTTCTGCGATGACTAGACTAATAACTTATCATGATGTAGATTTTATTTTAGGATTTGTACTTGGCGATTCTGCAATGGTGTGCCAAGATATTGCTTCTCTTCACAAAAAAGTTTTCATTGCTTATCCTGGAGCTACAGATAATTTTACTCAACGAGTTTTGGATGACTATGAAAATTATAAGTATAGTTTCAACATCATATTTAACACTACATCAACGTTCATTGGTATGACAGACAATCTCCTAGTTTTAAGGGAGGATACGGGATTCAATAAAGTTGGCTATTTAGGTGAAGATTTGGGAATTACGCACGCGATAGCAGCTGGGCTAGAAAACTTTTTGCTAAAAAATGGTTTTGAGCTTGTATACAAAGGAAAGTTTCCATTAGGGACTGTCGATTTTTCAAGTTATTTTGCTGCTGCTGAACAAGCAGGAGTAGAAATTTTGCTGCCCTTAATTGGACTAGATGGAGGTATACCATTCATTAAGGAATATTATGATCGCCAATCACCAATGGTTGTTTATGGGGGAGTACTTACAAGAGCATCAGATCCAGAAGCGTGGGAGGCAACAGACGGAAAATGTGAACACGTCAGTACTGGCAGTCTTGCTATGAATGCAAAATATTCTTTGACAAGTAAGACTTTACCGGCAAGAGAAGCATACATCGCTAAATGGGGAGAACCCCCGGGATCACCCGCTGCCTTTGACGCAGTTCGCTATATTTTGGCTGATGCGATTAAGCGAGCTGGTACGATTGAAACAGAAGCGGTTATCAAAGCTTTAGAAGAAACCAGTATAGAAACCACCTCTGCAAGAAATTTTGTTTTTACAGAATCTCATTCTGTAATGATGGGAGAGAATCCTAATGATCCAAATGCTGACTATATGTTGGCTTTGATTTTCCAATGGCAAAACGGAGAGCTAATCCCTGTTTACCCAAAAAAGATCATGGAAGAAGCTGGAGCAACCTACACTTTTCCTGATTGGTCTGGTCCATGGGATGAACAATAAATAATGAAGATTATGTAATAGAATAAAGATTTCAGGTTGACTACCGAAGAAATTAAATTTTTAAACCAGTAAAATAAAAAAGATCAACATGAATCATTCTGGGAAAAAACATCGAGTTTGTCCTTGTGAAAGTTGCATCTACGAGTTTGAATTAATTGAAGGAGAACAACTTAAAGGGTTAATTTCTTCTAGTTGCGAAATCGACATTTACTTTGTTAACAATTCAAATTTCTCTGCTTGGCTATCTGGACAAAGTTTTAATCATGAATGCTGTAAAGAGTCTGTTTCCTATGCAGAAATACATTATTCTGCTTCAAAAGAAGGAACATGGTATCTGCTAATAGAAAATAATGGAAAAAAAACAGCCAACATTGAGATTATGTTAAATGTTTCAAGTTAGCTATTCATTAAATTTTTTCATCAGAAAGATGTTTCCTTGTCCATCTCGGGCACCAACACCTTGTGTGTCAAGTGCAGCAACCGTTTTTTTTGAGGGATAAAGGGTTGCGAATGTATAAACTCCAGAATCACAAGCGTAAACCACCAAAATGTCTGAGTTAAGTTGTGGTTTTTTAGCCAAATCAAGGTTACATGCCATAGGAATCAGTGCTGTATCAACTACATCATATCCATCAGCCTTTAGTCTTTCAGCTATTTCATCCATCTTTTCTTTACCTCCTGTTTCACACGCACGGGCACAAGAATTACAGGAAATAATGCCAATTTTTTTCCATTTTTTCAGCATACCCTTGACGATTCCATATGGTTTGCAACTTGTAACAATCATAAAATCCCTTTAAGTATTCTGAGTCATTTTTCTATAAAATATTTATCCCCATTAATAACTAGGATTCTAAATAAAATAAACCAGGATAGTTATCCTGATTTAGCCCCTCCCAAACAATGTTACGTCAGGAAAGATTTCAACGCCGTTGGTATCAATTGTATAAGGAACAACGTTTGGATTAATTTTAACACCTCTCATTTTTGTAACCTGCAAAGCCCGTGTTGTAACTCCATTAGAAAACAAAGTCTGTGCAAGAATGACTCCATGCGCCAAATATTCTTCAACTGAAACCTTACGATTAAGACTCAAACGTCCCAATTCTGAAGTTACAAGAGTGGTGATCCCTAAATCTGACAAAGACTCAAATAAATCAACAATAGAGTTTCTTCGCTCAATAGGATCAGGAAAGCGTTGAAAAAGTGTAGCAAGCGTATCCACTACAACTCTCTTGGCGTTAATTCTGTGAATTTCAGACTCTATTGATTCAACTAACCGGTCTATCGGTAGTTGCTTAGTTCTCAAGTTGGCTCCGTTTTCTCCAAATTTTGCTCCTAATGCTGCAGATCTTGACATTCGAGTAGCATCTAAAAAGACAAATTTTCCCTCTTCTTCAGCTTTCTTGAAATCCCATCCAAAATTCTGCATTTCAACCAAATAATGGTCTTTGCCTTCATCTAAACTCACAAAAATTGCACCTTCCTCTAAGTCACTAATTCCTTTGTATAAGAATTGAGAACAAAGAATTGTTTTTCCAGATCCAGGTCCCCCAACAAGCAAAATTACTCTCCCTTCTGGGAAACCTCCACTTACTAAATCATTTAATCCTGGGATTCCAGTTTCAACCGTATTCATTTTTTTCACCTTTTTAAACAATTACCAATATTTTCTTGTGTTATCAAAACTAATACTGTATCTGCTTTTGAATTTTATTGTAGACTTTAAACAATTCCTTTGCAATGATTAGAAATTCTTTATATCCTTTAATATTTCTGCTTTCGACTCTTACCTTTGGATAAAAGGTACCTCTGTATTGTTATGTTAAACATATTGGATTTTTTATGTAATCTTGGTTTCTGAGTTTCTTTACTCTTATCGATTTTTTGCATTCTAATGGGTCTTCGGTTTGGGTGATGCTGATTTCCCCATCAAAAAGTCAATGACCGCTGTGGCTTGGTCTAAAGGATGCATACCTGGATTCATTACTGCTAAGCATTGTGAAGCCTTTTGAACTCATGTCAGTGATTAGTTCAGCAATCCATCTTCTGGTTGGTTCTGCATGATGACTAATCAGCACGTCAGAGACTGTCTCAACACAGATTCGTTTATTTTTTGAAGGTTCAACGTTACGATAGGCTTTAGCAAGAGATATTGATAGATTAGTTAAATCAGTTTTACTTCGAAGCTCGAAAACACGGAAATCTATACACATCTAATCAACTTTGAAAGTGACGAATGGCACGTCGCTACTGCCACAAGTTTGGACGAAGAAAACGAAACTTATAGAAGCTGGATTTGAATATGTGCGGTATAGCGACAAAAGACGAAGTCGCTATCTATCAGAAAACGTAAGTAGAAAAGTAGTATAGTTCAGGGCTCCGGTAGTATAGTCCGGTTAAGTATGACGGCCTCTCGAGCCGCCGACCCGGGTTCGAATCCCGGCCGGAGCACCAACCCTATTATCTCAATTTCTTTAGAAAAATCTTTTTAATAATATCTACTGTTGATTTAATCTAAACTAATAATCAAAATCTTTCTACTGTTAACTTTTTTTAAAGCGTTAATCCTTGCGTTTTTTTAATTCACGATGTTTTAATTCTTTTGAAAAATTTTAGCTATTTGCTCGACAATAATTAACGGTATATTCAATAGCGGAGTGAGTCGCCCGAACATTTTCAATGTTTCTTTAAGGTATTCTAAATCCTTTTTGTTTACTGCACCCAACAGAGGAGCTGTAATTAGATAAACAATAAAGAAAATTGTTGCTCCAATAATTAGGTTTATCCAGTTAGCTGTGTTCAATTGAGAAATTGTTACATGAGTAATTGCAGCTGCAATTCCTGATGCTAAAAAGATTTTAGCAGATGATATCCAGTCTATTGTAACTTTGAAATGTTTTCTTATCCACCAGAGGGCTAACAATGTGCTTGGGATTCCCGCTACCAGAAAAGTGGCTAGTAGACCCATGATACCGAATAATGGAATTAGGATTATACTCAATGAAAACCCCATAGCCGCTGTGATCAAAGTCAATTTCAGGTTAATATCAGTTCTTCCTTGACTCTTGATTAAATTATCCACGCTTAGGCTACCAATTGCTGCATAAAGATAAATTACAATATACAAACTTACATAGAGTGGCGCAAACTCAAATTGTTCCCCAAATAGAGTTGATATTGCCGGTTGCGCTAGCGCCATAACAGCAAAAGTCGAAGGTACAACAATAAGAGCGGAATACTTTACTGAAGCCTTGAATACCCTTTTCATTAATTCACCCTCCTTATGAACATCAATTTTCGAGAATGCTGGAAACAAAATTGTAGTTAAAGGTATGACAATTAAAGTGACAAGAACTGCGAAACTTACGGCTATATAGTAATTACCTAAAAGCAAATCAGGGCTGTATATTACTATTAGAACTTGGTAGAATTGGGTCAAAAACCCATTGATAATCCAAGCAATTGACACAGGAAGTCCGTACTTTATCATATATTTTATTGTCGAAAAAAGTCTCAAACCGTCTTCCTTTTTTAATTTTTTATAGATTACAAAATACAAAATAACTATGCTTACTAATCCCGCAATCAGGTAAGATATTGTATCCCCAATGATTGCTCCTGCAGTTCCATATCCAATTGAAACCAGAAAAATCATGATACCTGTTTTGAACACAGACTGAATAACTAAGGATGCACTTTGAAGCCCCATCCTCTCATATCCCGTGAATGCAGATTGAGCTGCTTTCAAAAACGCCTCTGCAAAAACTATCAATGATGCAATCTGGATCAAAGGCATAATTGTAGGGCGCTCTAAAAGGTTCGCAATAAAACCTGAAAGAAAAAACAAGATCGCAAAAAGGATAAATCCTAGAACAATTTCAAACAGGCTTTCTGCTGCTAGAACCTGTTTTACCTTTGCCATTCTTTTTTCTGACCTGTATTGAGCAGTATATTTTATTGTTGCTTGATCTATTCCCAAGTCTCTAAATGTTTTAATTAAGTTAGGCGCTGTCATTACTGCCGTTATTATGCCAAGTTCTTCTGGAGAAAGAGTCCTTCCAATATACAATACGCCTATGGCAGTGACTATAAAAGAGATAGCGACCCCCCAGAATAGGTTAAATCCTCCTCTGGCTGAAACTTTTCCAAGATCTCTTGCCTTACTCACCGAAACAGATTCTCCTGAATAAAGCTCTAGTTTGGTATGAGCCTAGGTACTTATCAGTTATATATTTGTGCAAACGTTTTAGAAACTTTTTCTAAAATTGGTTCATTCAGGATTTTCGTTCTACTGATTCTTGACTTTACTTCTCCGTTTTAAAAAGATCGCTAATAACACGATCACGGCTACAGCTAATACAAAAAATAAAATCAGGTTCATAATGTTAAATTCTGCAGTCGTCCATGTTTTCCCATCTAACTCTCCGGCATTAGTCTGAACTGTAATCTGTTGAAACGGACTCCATGAGTTTATCATCGTCACGTAGACACCAGGTTCAATCTCTTCGCATAATTCTCCATTAACAAATGTGGCTGCACCTGTTACTGCAGTTCCATCGTATTCTTGGAATAATTTTACAATTACCTTTGACACTCCAAATGATTCTGAAACAACTTTAACATCAACATCAGTATTGTCCCAAACTATGCTGGGAACTTCAGTGGCTATTAGGTACCCGTTTGCGGTTGGATGCTGAACATCTGTGACAACCCATGAACGTTTACCCACTGTATCATATGATACACTCAAACTTATCCATCCTGTGCTATTTGTTACATAATCAGTTCCGTTAATCTGTACAATAGCATTTATTACATCAGATCCATCATGCTCCCAACTAACGTGAAAACCCACAGACTGAACTTGGTTAACGATACATTTCTCAGAAGTTATGAATGTTTGATCAATCACAGCAACTTGTCTAGTCTGAGAGTACCATTGAGTGATTAGTTCTTGGGTTGGCTTATTTTGAGGTGTATGGTACGAGTCGTTAATTCCACCCTGAGCAGGGTCATATATCCATGTCCACCAATAGAAACCGTAGAACCAGCTTCTATTCCATAATGTTTGGAATGCTGCTTTGTAGCAGTCCATCTGTTCTTGCAGATCAACAGGCATGTCTAACCAGTAGTTAGATGGGGCTATGTTTGTTCCATCCCCACTTCGATAGCCAATCTCTGTAAATATCACTGGCTTCTTTACAGAAGAAAGCCATTCTTCAATCTCATTGGCATAGTTATTCCAAGCGTTCTTTAATTCCTCAAAACTGGGATCATAGTTGAAAATTGACAGTGGAAAGTAAGCATCTATCCCCACATAATCAACAGAATTCCACCACTCAATATCCTGGTAGCTAGTCCAATCTGCAGCATATGTTATTGGACCTGAGTAGTGCTCCCGAACCCCAGAAATAATCATCTCCCACTTTTCTTTCTCTTGGATTGTCGATTTGAACTCGCATCCAACACAGAACAGCTCTACATCATTTTGTTCAGCAAAATCAGCAAAACCGTTAATAAACTCAGAGTAACTTTCAAACCAATCATCAGAGGGTTGAATTTCGCCTCTCCAAACAGTGGGGTATCCCTGAGTTTTTTCTTCTTCTAATGTGTCAACCATTGGTTTAAGCATAACTTTTAGACCTAAACCATGAGCCACTTCTATTGAATGTCTAACAGATTCAGTGGTTGGTGTGCGGTCAGGGTCTAGATGGATATCATATGATGTGGTGTTAGATTGAGCCCAAGAAAAACAAATGGCAACCCACTCAGTATTTGTTTCAGCCAACAGCTTAAGAGATTCATCAGATTCAGAACTGCTAAATGCATCCCCTGACCAAGCTGAAAAAGATAACCCCCTCTGGAAAACAGGTAGTCCCACCGAAAAATCAACATCTGAAAAAGAGGAATACAAAGCAACTACGTTTTGTTTATTTAAAGTGTAAGCTTTTTCAGTAAAAGCACTAAACTGAAACGTAATAATCAGAATTAACGAAAAGCAAATTACCGCCTTTTTTTGTATTATCATTGTCACCCTTACAAGTCTATGTCTAATCGTCTGTAGTTGATTTTTCGTGAAGAATATTTATGGCTTCAAAAAGATTTTTTGCAATACTCAGCAGATTTACTGAAACAATCATCAAGAGGATGATACTGATGTCTAATGTGAAGTTTAATGTATATTCTTCAACTGGTATTTTTAGTTTGAAAATTCCACCTTCTGAAACCATGAAAAAGTAGACGATTATTATTATGGCTTTTGCTATACCAAAACCACATCCGAAAATGGTCTTGGAAAATATTTGTCCAGCCACTGCGAAGAAAACAGAAATCATTGCGAAATTAAAAAGTTGGGCTCTATAATCAAACTGAATCAGATTTTCAGGTAAATCTTGAGGAATAAGCATCATTGGCACGTAATAGAGTACAATAAAAGTCAGTATGCCCCAAATCGCAGCCTTGGTAACCCTAGGAAGCACTTCTTTAACAATAAAATTCGAGTTAATTTCAGTCATAATTTTCCCACAACTCAACATTAAACATGGGAGTTTCGAAAATAATCAGAACCCTTCCGTTGTCCGTTAGTCTTGTGCTTTCTTCTATTCTCGGATAGGCGATAATTCTGTCAGCAAATGTTTGCTGAGATGGTGCAGTAATGACTTTTTCTCCTGACATGACATATTCGTCTGAATCATTGTAGACTTCTAGCTTTAATCGTCCCTGCATGTCTAGAATAGCATGGTTTTCGAAGTTTACAGGTATTGACGCTTCGTTATGAGTAATATTATGTGAAGAAACAGTAATATCTCCTATCGAGAAGTCTGCTAATGGTGCTCCCCACGGTATCGTAATGTTAGTTGAAACTTGTGCTGGTACAACTCGAGCAAAATTTAGTTCCACGAAGATTTCTAGATTAAATGAGCTGTCATTTAGGAGAAGCGGTGCAAGATCCATTGACAGTATGGTGTCTAAGTCAATTGTAATTGTGTGGCTTTCGTTAATGTGGGCTCCCTGTGGTATTGAAGGAACAAAAGTCACGGTCTGATCAAAAACTGTTCCATTGGTATCTGTGACAAGAGTTGTCAAATTTAAGTCTGCAATTTCATAATAGCCTCCGTTATTAATTGAAAACGGTAGCGAAAAGATGATTCCTTTGCTTGATGGAAGCATTTGTAACTCGCCGGTCTCGACTTTTAGATTCATAACCGAGAGAACGGCTGTGACAGAAAACAATATTATTATTATCCATATGATAATCGTGGCTATGCTAAACATTTTTATTGTAACATTCATTGCTTCTTTTTTCCTTTATTACAGTCTTAGCAGATGAGACTATGTTGTGCCGTTTTTTCTGGATTCTTTGGCTCTAATTGGCTGCATAGGTGTAACAACTGGAGTTGTTGGCTGTCTGATTTCTGGTCTGGACAATCGTTTAAGTTGGGTAATAAGTTGGACTCCTCGTGCTGTTAGTATTGAGCCAATCCATCCCATTACACCTAGATACATTATTCGTATGGATCCTCCGATAAGGGGAGCTAAGGCTTTGCCGAAAACGTCTACTAGATCTGAAGATGCTGTGATGTCTGGGTTGCCGATAAGGAAAACGTATGCTGTTATGAATGTGAATGCGACTAAACCAATTCCTATAAAGAGGGTGACATACGCTATCATCATTGCTTTATCTTCCATTAAGTAGACCTCCGTGATATAGAGGAAGATACTATTTTATCATATTAAATCTTCTGTCTCACTAAACAATATTGACTTTAATTACTGCAGTTCTTTTAAATTAAAAAAATTTAATTTTTTTAACACTCAGCTTAATTCAGCTTTTTTCTTTTTCAATAATCGAATGTAGTTTGATGCTTCTCGCGCAGTTTTTAGATTAACTACCTTTTTTGCTTTTACTAATTCTATCTTCGTAGCACAAGATGGGCAACGCCTGAGTTTTTTGGGCACTCTTTGCTATTAGAAAATTTCCACATTTGTAGCATAGAATGATCGTATACATTTTGACACATCCATTAGGGCAAAAGGTTTTTCTTGGAATGTCTTAATGCTGTAATAGGATGCAGATAAATGAGTCGACTTTCCTTAGCTAATCTTGCTGCGAAATATTTTCGGCAAACTGGATATCAAACTGAAAAAGACACTGTTATGGAGGGGGTTTCTGGCCTTATGCGCAAATTTGATTTGATAATTCAGAGAGGCAAAGAAAAACGCTCGGTTTGGATTAAAGATTGGGATCGAACAGTTGGTGTTAACATAGTTATAAATATTGATAAGGCAGCAGAGGATGTTGGTTTTCCTAAACCAATAATTATTTCTGAAAAGTTTAGTGGTCACGCAAAAGCTTATGCTAATCGTCGTGGTATAACGTTGTTGTCAAAGCAACAGATTCTACGTTTGCTCGGCTAATCTATTTTTTTTAAATACTCTTCAAGTTGCCCTTCTGACTCCAATTTTCCTAACCAATCAACTACTCCGTATTTGCACTCTCTTCTATTATTCAGCAAAAAAAGCACCTCTTCTATAACAGATTCAATACTTTTCCCGCTCACATCTAACTCACAAACTTTACTTGATTCAGAACTCGATAAAGCGTCCACGAGGCAAACATCCAAAATTTCAGCGGTAATATTCTCCCAGATTTTTTTATCATTGTATCCACGTTTCTGTAGCACTTCTTTGAGTTCTCTAGGATCGCGTCTCAATACTAAAACTATGTCCACTTCTTTTTTTGGTACAACAAAAACAACAAAATGTCCTTCAATTATGGTTACACCTTCAGTTTTATCTAAGGTCTCTTGTATTATTTTTGAAACATTTTCTGAGTCCACAACTAATGTTTCTCTATCACTATCAATGCATGTTTCTAGATTCTTTTCTTTGACAATATCTGTTATGTTAATGTAACTCGCATCCAAAATAGTGGCCAGTTTCTGAGAAACAGTAGTTTTTCCCACTCCCGGTGTACCTGTAACCAAAATAATCTGTCTGATTTATTTCACTCTCATTCAAATTTTGTGAATTTTTTTAAACTTAACCTTAACTACAATTCATTTAATTTATAGTGTTTTATCTTTTTTGGGATGTGCCATTAATTTTTTAAAAGATTATTTAGTTAATTATTATAACTTGATCCTACAATATCTATCTCTGTGATGGGGAATTTCAATATTGAAGTTGTTGGATGTTATTGAAAGAGTAACACGTAAAATTGCACCTGGGCCTAATCCTTCATTTAATGAGGCTCACGTAATTAAGACTCTTGAATTAATCAATAATCACAGAATCCTAGGTAGAATAAAACTTTCAAAAGAACTCCGATTGGGGGAAGGCACTACTAGAACACTTCTGAAGCATCTAAAAAAAGAAGGAATAATTCAGAGTTCGAGAAAAGGAGTATCTTTATCAACATATGGAGAAAAACTGGTTTCTGATTTGAGGAACAAACTTGGTGAGGGTGTTGAAATTCCACCTAGTCCTCTAACTGTCGGTTCGTTTAATGTAGCAATTCTTGTTAGAGATTCAGCTCAATCAGTAGGGAGTGGAATGGAGCAACGAGACGCTGCTATTAAAAGCGGAGCGTCAGGAGCAACCACTCTGATTTTTTCTGATAACAAGTTATCTTTGCCAACAGGTGAGGAGAATCTTTCTAAAAGTTTGCCTTTAATACATGATGAGTTGGTGAATAAATTAGATCCTACTGAAAATTGTGTTATAATAGTGGGTAGCGGAGAATCTAAAGAAGTTGCTGAAATCGGAGCAAAAATGGCAGCTATTAAACTTTTAAAACGTAATTAGGCACACGTGCGAACTGTTTTTTTATATCTATAACCGGTGGCCCACATGTTAATTGAACTAGCAGCTCTCCGAAGCTAAATTAATGAATCTCGATGGCATTTATTGGGTAAGTTATTTATCTGTATTCAATAATATGTTGATTATCGAGGTATTATAGGTTCGGTGATGATATTATGCCTATGGCATATGTTTTGTTAACTACAGAATCTGGTGCTGTTGAAAGCGTCCTCAACGATCTTAAAAAAATGGATAGTGTAAAAGAGACATACATGGTTTACGGAGTTTATGATATTGTAGCCGCTGTTAAAGCGGAGACAATGGAAAAACTCAAAGAAATTGTTACTTGGAACCTTCGAAGCTTAGACAAGGTTCGATCTACCTTGACTATGATAGTGGTTAGCGAAAAAAAGTAATACGTGCGCGCATCAATGGATGTCAAAAAATGGATTCCACAAACATATTTTCATTTATAAATACTAAGTAGTAATCAATCCAAAGAATATTGAAAATTTTATATAGGTCAATAGTGTCCTATGATGTTGAGTATCATGGCTGAAATTTGCCCAACATGTGGACTACCCTCAGATATTTGTGTCTGCGAAGAAATCGGGAAAGAACAACAACGGATTCGTGTGCGCTTAGAAACCAGAAAATGGGGAAAAGCAGTAACCATTGTCGACGGAATCAGTGATAGAGAGGCAAACCTAAGTCGTTTAGCCCAAAGACTCAAATCTTTCTGTGCCTGCGGTGGAACATCAAAAAATGATGAAATTATTTTGCAAGGCGATCATCGAGACAAAGTCAAGATTTATCTTATCCGAGAAGGCTATCCGGAAGATAATGTTGAAGTCCAGTAATTAATTAGGTTAGATGAAATTAAGATGGGTCTCCTCGCAGATTTTAGTGAAGTACTGAAAAGGACTAAAACACAAGAAGATAGGTGAAGCCACAACAAAGGTTTGCCCCAGATGTGAAAGCCCTAGGATAACTATTAGCAGCGGATTTGATACTTATCCACGTTTATATGGAATAACCCCTGAAAAATATGTCTGTAAAGACTGCGGTTATAGTGGACCTTTATTTTTGGAGCAGAAAAAAGAAGAAAAAGTTTAGTCAGGTAATTCTATACCCAGCTGTCTTCTCAGGCTCTTGTATCTGTTTCTAACAGTAACTTCAGTTACTCCAGCAGCCTCGGCAATATCCTTCTGAGTTTTCTTTTCATTTTTTATAAGACATGCAATATACAAAGCTGCTGCAGCCAATCCCATGGGATCCTTACCTGCAGCTGCACGTCTTCTTCTAGCTTCATGAAGAATCTTAATTGCATGACCTTGAGTCGGACCTGAGATGCCTGTTTTCTCCGCAATTTTAGAAACGTAAGTTAGAGGATTAGCTATTGGCATCTGAACATTGAGTTCTCTTAACAGAAGACGGTAGCAACGAGCAACATCTTTTTTATCAACAAAACTTGCATCAGCTATTTCCCGAAGTGTTCTGGGAGTTCCTGTAGTTCTACAAGCAGCATATAACGAAGCAGCAGCGATAGCTGCTATGGATCTACCCCTTACTAGGCCTTTGTCTAAGGCTTTGCGGTAGATGATTGCGGCCTTCTCTTTGATTGGGCCAGGAATGTACGATTTGTCAGATAGGCGATCCAGTTCGGCCATGGCTTGGGCAAGGTTTCGATCTATTGACGAGTGAACTCTTGATCTTATTTGCCATTTTCGTAGTCTCCACATTTGAAGTCTTGTGGAGAGTGGAAGCTTTCTTCCAAATGCATCTCGATCTACTCTACCTATGGCTGTGGATAATCCTTTGTCATGAACAGAATATGAAGTAGGAACACCTACCCTGCTTCTTGAGGCTTTTTCTTCTTGAGTGAAGGCTCGCCATTCTGGACCTTTGTCCATCATTTGTTCCCGAACAACTAAACCGCAACCGCCACAGATAGTCTCTCCAGTGTCATAATCGTGGATAAGATTAGGACTTCCGCATTCTGGACATTTTTCAGTTGTTCTACTTGAAATTCCTTTCTCTTGCGTTTGTTTTCGCCTCTCAACAAGTTTTCTGGAGAGAATTCCGTTATAAACGTGATTCGTCTGCCTATTTTGGGTAAGAAATCGTATTTCTACCCATCGTAGTAACCCTGAGGCTACGTCCTAATATTTAAGTATTGCGATTTTTAATAATGTATCTTCCCTTAAGTGAGAAAATATATACAGGAATTTCTTGTTTTAACCGTTTTTCTACCAAAATGGTTTATGAGAGATTTATTAATGAGAAAATAACTTTTCTACACCATAGTGAATAATCAGCCCGGTGGTGTAGCGGCAATCATGGGGGCCTCTGGAGCCCCTGACGGGAGTTCGAATCTCCCCCGGGCTACCATCTTCCAGAGTATAATTTATACTTTTTAGCCGAGAGAGAGTTCGCTCATCTCCCCTCTTTTTTTGTTCAGTCTATATTATCTGGAGGCTTATTTTTTGAGTGAACAGAAGGTTTCTTGTGAAGGTTGTGGATCAAAATGGACCATAATCGGTGTTGGTAATCAGATTCTAGCCAGACTTGTTGAGTGTCCTCTATGCAGTATAGAAAAGTTGGATTAATTTTCTAGAGGAATCTTCTATTGACTAAAAACAAAACACGGGATCACGTTCGACCAGTTCGAAGAGTTCGAGACAGTTTTCTAACTCTAACAGATTACGCATTAGGTTTGCCTGAGAAAGCCAAAAAGGTTCTAAAGCTTCTAGGTTCAGGAACTATGGCTCGTGATGTTGCTTTTGCTGTTCCTTGTAGTAAAAGTACTGTTAATTATTGGAAAAACAAGTTTCTTAACATTGGAGCCTTACGTTTAGTTAAAACTGACGTCTTCAAAGAATATGCCCTAACAGCTTACGGTTCGACAATCCTCACTACCAGTGAAAACGGTGTAGGTCCAGAAGTTTGTTGTCTAGAAGATCAAGCAATCAAATTCAAAGTAATCAACTGGGGCAACGCTGAATGTTTAGATTGGAAAAAGCTTGGACGACCACGTAATTGGGAAAAACTTGGAATAAAAATCGGCAACATACGAGTAGTACGAACATCTAAAAGTATTATTATTCATCCTGGCAGACTACGAGGCTTTGACGTAGACGAACTTTTGATGCTTTCTGGACGAATAGTAGAACGAGTCAGAATGGTTTTAGAAAACAGATTCAACTTAATTTTGAGTGATGTTGGATCTTCGTTGCATCAGCCTATTACGCGATTCTATAGTCAAGAAGCCAAAGACCTAGTAAAGTTGGGAACAACAATAGTCGAAAATGTTGGATCTATTGATAACAGTCCACCAGAGCGAGTGCCTCACGAAGAATATGTTGGAAAAGACCTGGCCACAGCTAGACTGCTAATGCCTTTGAAAATATCTCGGCTCGAGCAAAAAGTAGATAATGTAGAAAAGAAGCTGACTAACTTAGGCAACAACACTAGTGATCTTCTTACTTTACTTAAAACAGTTTTTGTAACTAATCAAGTAATAACTAAATCTTTCAATAAATGAAAAGAGACTTATGCCATCATTTTGTTGACTTGATGCGTGCGCAGCTAGCTAATCCAGTATTTTGAGGGTCAACTTCCTTTTCAGACTCTTACACCGATTCCTAACCGTAACTTCTGAAACATCTGCAGCTATAGCAATATCTTGTTGCCTTTTCTTCTCATTTCTAAGACGACAAGCAATATACAATACAGCAGCTGCCAAACCCTTAGGGTCCTTACCAGCTAACACACACTTTCTTTTTGCATCTTGAAAAATTTTGATAGCAAGACCCTGCGTCGGACCTGAAATACCGGTTTTTTCAGCAATTTTAGAAATATGCGCTAGAGGATCCACAAGAGGCATCTGAAGACCCAGTTTTCGTAGCAAAAGGCGGTAACAACGACCAACTTCCCTCCACTCTACAGAACTAAATTCAGATATCTCCAGAAGATTCCTAGGAATCCGATTAGACCGGCAAGCAGCGTATAAGGAAGCAGCAGTAATAGCAACAATAGTCCTACCCCGTATCAAATCTTTCTCCAAAGCCTTACGATAAATAATAGCAGCCTTCTCCCTGACCAGCCTAGGAATATACAACTTGTCAGTTAATCGATCCAGTTCCGCCATGGCTCGGGCAAGATTTTGTTCTGTCGAGGTTTAAATTCGAGATCTTTTCTGCCATTTTTTTAATCTCCACATTTGACGGTTCATAGAAGGGGGAAGTTTTCGTCCAGACGCATCCCGATCCACTCTACCTATAACTGTAGACAAACCTTTATCAGGGATAGAATAAGAAGTGGGCAATCCAACACGACACCTTGATGAATTCTCTTGTGAGGTAAAAGCTCGCCATTCTGGACCTTTGTCTATCATTTGCTCCATAGTAACTAGACCACAGTTTTCACAGATAATTTCTCCTGCTTCATAATCCCAAATAAAAGTTATACCATCACAATCAAGGCACTTTTTTTCCGGCGAAATTTTATTACTTTGCATCTTTTTTTTCTCGATAAGTTCTGCGAGAAATTCGTCATTACTCAATAAATCCGGACTATGCCCACACCAATGATCAATTATACTTGGTAACTCTTCTTTCAAATCTTTGGATTCTTCCATATGACTCATCTATATTATTATTACTACTATGAAATTAGATTAATTACCTCCACTCCAGAAACTTCAATAATCTTTTCTCTAGAACACCCCATTTTATCAGGTAAAGTATTAACCATCAAAAAATCAATGACATACTATTAACCAAAAAACAATTTTGTCGGAAGTTCCCCATAAACTTCGCATTCTTGCAAGTTACCGAGCTCCAATTTTAAATTTCGAGATTATTATAATAGTTGATCCTTCGAATAACTATATTGTTAATCCGCCGTCCACAGAAAGTACTGCGCCAGTAACATATTCGGCTTCGTCTGAAGCGAGATACAAATAGGCATACGCAATATCTATAGGTTCAGCCAATCTCTGTAGAGGAGTTTTTTCTTTCATTCCTTGAAGAACTTTCTCAGGAACATTAGCCATCATCCGAGTCATAGTATAGCCTGGCGCTACTGCATTAACCCTTATCCCCTTCCTTCCAAGCTCCTTTGCCAAAGCTTTGGTCATACCAATAACTCCAGCTTTTGTAGCTGCATAATTACTTTGACCAAAATTTCCATACAAGCCGACCACAGAAGAAGCATTAATTATAACTCCCCTACCCTGGTCAATCATTACATTAACCACTCCTTGAATACAATTAAAAACTCCTTTAAGATTGATGTTAACAACACGATCCCATTGTTCTTCAGTCATTTTTCGTATTAGAGCATCCTGAACAATACCCGCATTGTTTATCAGCACATCAATTCTACCATATTTTTGCAGAGTTTCTTCAACCATCTGCTTTATTTGCTCTCTGTTGGTTACATCTAACTTGAAAAAGAATCCCTCTCCACTACTTTTAATCTCTGCTGTCGTTTCTTTTCCGCTTTTTTCATCAATATCAGCTACCACAACTTTAGCTCCTTCTTTAGAAAATAGAAGTGCAGTTTCTTTGCCAATACCAGCTCCAGCTCCAGTTATTATAACTACTTTTTTTTCAAGTCTCATCATATTTTTTCCCCTAATTTCAAAATTCCATATAAAATCTAATACTAAATATGAGATCTCAATCTACTTATAATTTTGCGCCGAAAAAAAGTCATAATATTTGTCGCAAACATTTACTGACTAAAGCAATAAGGAGAAATAACACGAAATACGGTCTAGCATCAATGTGCATTAGTGGAGAACTATAGATTGCAATGGTTTTCGAGTTGATTAATTCGGATCACTCAAGAGGCAGATCCTAAGATAGGTGTAAGTTAATAAAAAAAATAGAAAGATTTGAAATTGCTTCAGATCTTAGGCTTTTGTACCACTTTGGACTACTTTGGCTAGTTTTGTAACATTTAGTGACAGATTTTCTACTAGTTTTGTTAGTGTTTCAAGCTGTTGGTTCATCATTGTTGTTGTTGTTTCAGCATTCTTTTTAATGCTTTCACTTATCATGTCGTAGATTTTGGTTCTTTCTTCATCTGAAACTGAAAGAAGGGGCATTAATCCTTTGTATGTTTCTGTCGTTGCTTTTTGCAATTCTGTCATTGTGCTGTTTAGCAATTCAATATTCTTTTTTGATAGATCCATCCATAGATGCGAAAGTTTTGTTGTAAATATCAAAGCCTCTCATGTAATTATCGGCTACATCGCTTACTGATTTCATAGAATCTTTGAATGGCATAACAGTTGGAATACCCATTAGATTGTTTAGGGTTTCAAATTGTTTCATCCAGAAATCGTATACACTTCGGTATGCTTCAGAAGTTACTCCACTTTTTAGTAGATCTGGAGAAACTGAAGTCATTTTACTTGCTGCGTCCATCCATGTTTTTTGCATTGACATGAAATAGTCAGTTGACTTTTTGAGGTTCTCAAAGTATTGTTCTTGAAGTTTAGTGGTTGCTTCTAATGTTTTGGTGTATGTTTCTTTGGTATCTTTTTTTGTTTCATTTTTTGGTTCTGTTTTTGTTTCTTTACTCATTAATTTTCACCATCCTTTACTTTTTTTTCTAATGGGAAGATAATTACCTGGACTGGCATTCCCTCTTCAATTCCAACGGTTTGTCTTTCGGCTTCAGGTATAGAAATACGACCACCGCTTTGAACGTTTGTTTTGAACATAGCAAATTGAGTCAGCTTGTTGGAACGATGATAAGAATGTCCTTGTGGCATCAATTTGACTAAATGTTGAATCTTTTACCCAGTTCATCTGTTTAGCCATTGTTTCTTGAATAATTCTCTCTAGGTCTATTCTTGATTTTGTCCAATCATTTTTTTCGTCAGCCATATTCTTCTCTTCCCACAATTAATATCTATACGTTCTCCCAATAAAAACCTTTTGGCACCATTAAATACCATTAAATACCATTGATGGGCAGTTTCTTTCAGACGTTATTTATTGAGATCGCTCTATTATCCAATCACAGACTTTTGGCCAAAAATCACGAGCTGGTTTGCTACCTACTGATACTCCAATGTGTCCAGTTGGAAATGGCATAACTAGTTTATCTTTGCTTGATATTTTTTTTAGAAGTGGTTCACTTGATTCTGGTGGTGCAATATGATCGTAAGTTGCGGTTAAAATCAAAGTGGGCATCGAAATATTACCTAAATCTACTCTGTTTCCATTTATGGTAAATTCGTTTTTAATTAGCAAATTCTGCTGATACCATTCTTTGATATATTGTCTATAGGTTTCTCCTGGTACATCTGGACTATCAAATATCCACTTTTCCATTCGAAGAAACATTTTTAAAAATTTTTCATCCTGGGTTTCTTTAAGGAGGTTTGCATATTTTCCAAAAGTTAGACCTATCGGATTTGCTAATAAGAATCCATAGTTTAAGAATTCTCCTGGAACATTTCCAAGAGCATCAACAATTTTGTCAACTTCAAGAGATTTAGCCCAACAATTAATAATTCCCGGCACATCAAAATCAATTGGAGTTGCCTGTAAAACCAAATTTTTTACTTTCTCGGGGTATATGGCTGAGTATATTGTACTAAGGGTTCCCCCTAAACAATATCCATGAAGAGTTATCTTTTTCTTACCGGTTTTCTTGGAAACTATTTCTAAGGCTTGATCTATATACTCAATATAATCTTCTATAGTGATATACTTGTCCGCTTTTTTAGGATACCCCCAGTCGATCATATAAACGTCTAACCCTCTTTCAAGAAATTTCCCAATAACACTTCTTTCAGGTTGTAAATCTAAAATATATGGTCGGTTTATGAAGGCATAAACAATCAAAACAGGAGTAGGAAATGTTTTTTCAACCTTGCTTTTGTATCGGATAAGCCTGAATATCCCTTTTTGATGTACTACTTCATAAGGTGTTTGCCAAACATCTACTTCAATCTCAGTCAATGCTTTTAATGTATTTAGGGATTGGTCAACAAATCGTTCAGTTTCTGTCATTAATAATCACCTATTGATCGTTCACTGGGAAGTATCTTGATGGGCGGAATTGTGCTTTTTTATTATCTTTTTTAGTTCATCTATCTCTTTTGTGAGTTGATGTATACGTTTGTAGACATCATCCATTTCACTTTTTGTTGATAGCGGAAAAGAAGGAGAAGTTTTAATTATTGCCTCCATAAGTTCTCTCCAAATTCTTATTATTTCCATTGTACTACTCGAAAGTTTGGTTTGAACTGAAATTATTTCGGGTAAACATAAAATATCGGTATACGTTTTCTGGTATGTTTCTAACCAAAAATTATAGAAATCCCAGAATTCTATTGGTTCTTTGGCACCATTCTTTAGGTCTGCAGTTTTTTCCATTAATCCTTTTGAAAACTCCTCTGAGGTGTTTTTCCAAGCAGATGACAAAATAGAATAATATGCTCTCCAAGATTCGTAGAAGTTTGAATATGCTTCAACTAGTTGTGAAAAAAGCTTAGGAATATCTTTTGGAATTAATGATATAAAACGCTCAAAAGGTTTAAACCAAAAACTCTGATCTCCAAGCGATCCAATCATACTGGGCCAGTTCATCAAATCAAAATCCATTAAAGGTCGTCCAGACATAATTTTCATAGGTCGAAATAATGATTCAAAAATATCTGCATAAATTTCCTCAAACTCTTTTGACCAAGAATTAGCTAGTTCTTTTGGTTCAGTTTCTCCCTTTGACAAAAGATTTGAGGCCTTTAGCCAACTATCATACATTTTCATGCAAGAATCAGTGCTTCTAGTAAAAAATTCGTAAGTTTCAGTGGGAAGTTTGAAATATGCATCAATAAACGTTTTTTGGGAATTTTTATGTTGATTCTGTTCGTTCACGGTAATCCCCCGATGAATTCAAAGATCATTCATTGTTATTTAAAGCTTATCAAAACTAAAGATTAGACTACATTATCAATAAAGAAAATGACAAGTTTTATTAAGCTTCAAAATAGGAAATATTTTGATGATAATATGGTTGATTTAATTGATTTATTAAACCAAGCATTTGATAAAGAATTGAGTGCTGCAATGATATATATGTGGCAGTACCTTTACATGGAAAGTTCAGACATAAAGGATTCTTTCAAAGAAAACGCCATAGAGAAAATAAAACAAGCAATTGAGATTGGAGAACAACTTTTTAATCTTGGAGAATTCCCTGCAAGCACACCAGAAAATATTGGAAGACCACTTAAAGAAATGATTGATCTTAACCTTAAAACAGAAAATGATTTAATAAAGATCTATCAGGAAATTATCCAATTAGCTTCCAAGGACAAAGATTTAGTCACTCAAAGTCTGGCTGAGAAAAATCTTAAAGAAGAAAAAGAACGAAAACGTATACTAATGTGCGCACGAGGACGAGCCGCAACAAAACTTATGTGAAACAGTCTAATTCATTTCTACTCCCAAAGAAATTATAACTACTTATTCAACTTTTATAAATAACATGTTTTCAAAACAGGTTCAATTTATTATTTGTGATTGGGTCTTCATAACATCAGCCTATTACTCGGTTTTATAGTGAAGAAGCCAAAGAGCTAGTAAAAGTTGGGACTACAATAGTCGAAAACATAGGGTCCATAGATAATAGTCCTCCAGAAAGGGTTCCTCATGAAGAATAGTCCTCCAGAAAGGGTTCCTCATGAAGAATATGTTGGAAAAGATTTGGCTAAAGCAAGACTGCTAATGCCTTTGAATTTATTTAGGCTCGGGCAAAGAGTAGATGATATAGAAAAAAGGTTGATTAATTTAAGCAACAGCACTAGTGAACTTGTTACCTCATTAAAGACAGTTTTTGGAACTAATCTTAGCAATAACCTACATTCTCAACCAACAGAAGATCAAAAATATATTTCCTAAACAACGCCTAAGAGAAACGTAACCCGAATTATTTTCAATTAGACACGTTCTAATTTAACAACAAGTAATTTTTTTTATTCTTTTTCGATTGTTCGTCTATTTCTTTTCATTACATAAACGATTAAACCAAGAACTATTGCAACCGCACTCACCACAGCAACCACCGTCAATAAGGTAGATTGTGTTTGTGGACTTCTTTCGATTTCTTGTTGCTCTAGATATGATTGTTCTTCTGCAATTGCTTGGTCAATAAGAGTTGAGACATTTTGTAAATGTGTCACTGCATCTTGCCATTGTCCTTCTCTAGCTAAAGAGTAAGCCCCATTAAATTCAGTTTTTGCTTGTTGAATCAAAGATTGTGCATCTGAGCTTTCGTAATCAAAGGTTTGTGCATTGTTCATCTTATTTGACGTTTCAGGCGAAAGTTGATTGAATAGTTCCTCATAATCATCAAGGCTTGGTAACTCTGAAATATTTCCAAATTCGTCAGTTTTAACCAACCAAAAAAAAGTGGGGCCATGAAATCTAATATCATGCCACTGGGTAATGTACTGATTGTCTTTATTTCTCCAACTAGAGCGAATCCTCCATCAGAGGTTGCCACCAAAGAATGAGCACTTTCATGTTCTGTTCCTCCGTATGTTTGGTTCCATTCGATGTTTCCATTTGCGTCAGTTTTTACCAGCAAAAAATCAGAAGGAGCACGGTTAGCAAATCCTTTTTTTCCGCATAGAGCGAATCCTCTATCTGGTGTCTCAATCACCGAATAAGCCGTGTCAGAATCTTCACCTCCATATCTCTGGTTCCATTCCATGTTTCCCAATGCATCAGTTTTAACTAACCAAAAATCTTCACCATTTTCAAAATCACTTATGCTGCCTGCCAACGCAAATCCTCCATCAGATGTGGTAACCAAAGAGGAGGCCTTCGCATAATCGTCACTTCCAGCTGTTGCTTGTTGATATTCTTCTCTTCCGTATGTTTGGTTCCATTCCTCATTTCCTAATGCGTCAGTTTTTACCAACCAAAAAAAAGGGCTTGCCATGTCAGAGGTAACTATTGTCCCTACTGCGGCGAATCCTCCATCTGAACACTCAACTATAGAACTTATCCAATCATCACCTTCTCCTCCGTATGTTTGGTTCCATTCCTCGTTTCCATTTGAATCAGTTTTAACCAACCAACCAGCATAATATCCAAAGGAATGGGTAATTCCAGCTAAGGCGTATCCACCATCACTCGTCTGAACCATAGAATAAGCATAATCCTCTCGATTTCCTCCGATTGTTTTGTTCCATTCCATGTTTCCGTTTGCATCAGTTTTAACCAGCCAAAAATCAGGGCTGGCTTCGTCAAAGGTATATGTAGAGCCTGCTATGGCGAATCCCCCATCAGATGTTACCACCAACGAGCTAGCCCTTTCATGTTCTGGTCCTCCGTATGTCTTGTTCCACAGCATATTTCCGTTAAAATCAGTTTTAATCAACAAAAAATCAAATTCTCCAGCTCCATAGGAATTTGTGGAACTAGCAATGGCATAACCTCCTTCAGGAGTCTCAACTAACGATGTACGGGCAAAAAAAATTGGGAAATGGCCCTCTGTATAACCTTTTCCTCCATAGGTTTGTATCCAAATTTCCGAGGATGCCTTAACAACAAGTAATGAAAAACTAAACAAAACAGAAATTGTCATAAACAGAATAATCTGTTTTTTATAACGCATCTATCTCCCCTAAACTATGTTTTATGATTCTTGCTTAAACGTGTTTTTCTCAAAAAACTTTTACCAAATTTCGGTTCAAACAAACATTACACTTCTTCAAAGATCAAAAAATTATCTCATAAAAACCATTTAAACCGTAATTTAGAATTATTATTGAAAATTAATAACCTTTTTTTCTTATAACGATAATTCAATGTAAGGGAAATATGCCTTCTGTTTTCACTAGTTTATCCTCTTTTTCAATTAACGAAGAAGTGGTTTCTAAGATTGAGACCGAATTAGAGAAATTAAAAGAGTTTTCTGAAAAAGATTTTCCTTTTCAGGTTCAAGATATGGTTAATTCTACTTTGGCGTTGATTGATGATTGTTCTAAAAAATGCAGAGTTTGTTACAACTTTTATGACAAATTAACTATGCTTGAAACGTATAGTGAACATGAAGACAAGAAAAGAGTTCGATTGATTCTACAGAAACATGGTTCTGTTGAAAATTTGTTAAAAGAATCTAATTTGGTGTTGAAAGATTTTCGAGAGAAATTGCTTCTGTGCAGAGGTTATTTGAAAAAAATTGATGATGAAATAATTAGGCGCCATGATTTGGTTTGTGATAAGTGTGAAGGTAAAGGAAATCTACATAAAACTAGGTATGTTAGGGAAAGAGGTTCTTCTCCGCAGCCAATCATTGAAAGCATATTATGTGACCGATGTGAAGGAAAAGGGAAAATACTGTTAGATTCTGAGCTAAAAAGGAAATTGCTGGATTTTATTGCAAGATTAAAACCAATCCAGATGAAACTAAAAATCTATAATATAACATTAGAAAATTATCTAAAAAATTATAAAATCCCAACCCTACAAGGAATCAACGAAATAGAACCAATCTTTCCAGAAGACGACCCCAAAACCAAAAAAACCCAACAACCACTAACAACATACACCTAAAACGCCTGCGCATACTTTTTGTTTTTTTGGTGTGTTTAGAGTTGGCAATAGATGATCCTGTGATCAAGCTTCTAAGAAGTTTACTTTACTATCTCTACGCCTAAACGTAAGATGGGCAAAGTTGCACCTTTAAAAATTCATTTCTAAACGATGTCAGCAGAACAGAATTTCTAGTTTTATGAACCAATAACAAGATTAAAGAATGCGCTCAAATTATTCTCAGAAATAGTAATAATCATTTCTAGTCTTAAACCTTATAAGGTGTATAAAAGCAATTTAATAAAAATGGGAGTGATTTTTGTGTCAAACCAAGAGAAAGAAAAGAAATCTTTGACTAAAGATCGCCTTGTAGGCATGCAGGTAATTGATGGCGAAGGAAACGGAATTGGAACAGTCCAAGATATCGCATTTACTGTAGGAAAAATAGGAATGACGTTGATCCTTGAAACCAAAAAGGGTGAAACCCGAGAAATACTCTGGGAAGACATACAAGCAGCAGGTGAATATGTAATACTGAAACCTAAACCAAATCATCCTCAGTCCATGGTTCAACAATCACAGGATGGTCTAAGACCGGTCTGTCAAGTATGTGGCGAACCCATGACCTTCATCAATGAATATCAACGCTGGTACTGTTACAAGGACAAAAAGTATGCATAATGATTTCTAAAGAATCTTTGATTTCTTCAAATTTTTGGTATAAAAAAGAAAGAGAGAATGGATTTAAGCATACTTCTTGCAGGATGTGCAGTACCATCAATTGTACTGTTCAATAAAACTCATGGGTTTCTGACAGGTTGGGCAAGGTTGAACATTTGTCTGTGGCGGAGGCGGAGGCAAACGGGAAACCTTAGAAAGATTGAAGATTCCCGGCATAGCAAACGGTCTTTGTTCGAACATACCTGATATATAGCCACCTAACGGTATGAATATGAATGCAAAAACAACTGATAAAATCCATGCTATGAAGTTATTTGCTGCTGCGGGTGTATTTGCTATTGAACCCAAGATTGCGAGGATTAGAGTAATTACCATGTAAACTATAGCTGTGAAAAGTCCAGCGCTAAGACCAGCCATTCCAATATTTTCTCCCATTTTGTGAAATCGAAAATTAAGGTAGCTAGCTGTGAAACCGGCAGGTATATACAGGAATAAACCTAGGACTATGACGACTGCTACAAAGATCCCCCAATTTCCAATTGCAGCTGCAGCGAGTACAGTGACCATTAAAGCTAAGACTGCGCCAACAAAGCTTGCTGCAAGATAGTCATGTAAATATCCTTCTCTATTACTCATTCTCTATTATTCCTCCAGAAATTCGAAATCTTATTTCGATTGAATAACTATTTAAAATTTATCACCTGTAATGTCTGATTTATTATTATTTCAGGTCTTTCTTTACTGATTTTAGAAAACGTTGCATACAACGTTTGTGAGATAATGTCAGATACAGAATTGTTGCAGCTAATGAAACCATAAAAATTGTGAACAGCATAAGTGTAAGTAAAGTGAAAGCCAAAAAATAATCGCGTTCTGTCTCTAGAAAAACAAAGAGAAAAGGTCCTAATACAAACCCATAAAGTTTGGTCATTCCAATAAGAAAAGAGTGTACAGATGGATTTTGAGTTTTTAATTTAAGACGATCAAATAGCCTAATCTCAGAGTCTTCAATCAGCCATACTACTGGACCAACAAACAAAGCCCCCACTGCTATAGCCCAAATAGAATAATTTGTTGTATCAGCAACTGTTCCAAATGGACCAGGAGTAAACGGAATATAGATAGGGGTATACTTCAAAAATCGATAAATAGTAAAGGTTACTCCTAACCCGAAAGCAGTTGGAACATAAGCTTTGGAAAGAATTGAAGTGAAAGTTAAAGATTTGAACACTGGTTCTTTGTTAAATTGTATTTCATAATTTTTTTTGGTTTCAGCTCGTTTGGAGGGTCGAAAACCCAGAACTACAAGATTTGCCAAATATGGAGCAAATATATGCCATACAGCCCATGATAAACAGACCCAAAAAAGAAGCCACCAATTTGGATTCATAACTGCTAGATACGGCAAAAATAAGCTAGCTACCAAGAGACTCGCCAAAGCTACATCTTTTGATGGTGTAATATTTGGATCCCCACTTAATTTTCTTTGACGTTCGATAAACACTCCAGCAACAACACCTGAAGCAAGGAGCATGGGGCCTACCGCATAAAATAACGAATAAAAAAATAGGGCTCCTCGAAAGTCTAAAAATGGGGATTCGATAATATTCCATCGCATTAGGGTAAAAGTTGTCGTTATAACAAAGATTCCAGTTACTATGACATAAAAATAAGATCGCTCAAAACGGTGATAACATGCAATCAACCAGCCAAGTCCCCATGCAACAATCCCTGGTCCAAGATCACTTGAAAAAAGAATTGACAAATCATAAAGCACTCGAACCATCGTCAAGGACGCTTCAATAGTGGATGATTCAAGAAGAAACCTAACAACTTCCCCGATTATTACAATAAGTATACCCAGGATTAGTATGTAACATCCAGTCCGTCGGGAAGGTTGAGGCGCTTTAATCATCCTCCTTTCGAGAACTAATGAATCCACGATTGTAAAGAATGCCGACTGTGATCAAGATCGTTATTGAAGCTATTAAAGAAACGGGTATATTTAGGGGTTCTAGGGGAACCAATTCAGAGGGAACCTGATTTTGTAAACGTCGCATTGCTAACCATTCTGAAATTAAAGCTGTACTTTCCACTCGGTCCACAAATCCTTCAGTGGGTAAAATCCCAACCTCAAAGATGGAAAGGTATCCACCTTGGACAACTTGGTTAAGCGCAAAATTGGTTTTTTCATGGAATTCTTCTATAAGGCTGGCTTTTGATTTGCTATAAATTGCTAACCGATTCATCAAGGAAGCAAGCCTCAAATCGATCTTCCATATGGTTACGCCATTTTGTATATCTTGAATTATTTGTGAATACTCTATAGCGGGATCATATGGATAGACTTCTAATGGTGAAAAAGGTTGACGAATAAGCCTATCACCAGATTGCCAAATTGATGAGAGATTTAATGCTAGATTTTGGGCTTCAGTTAAAAGTAGCTGATCTTTTGAAATCGAAAGAGCTTCCACTAGACTGCTAAGATATAGGAGATTTGATGAGTAATATTCTGGTGTAGCCGGTATTGTTGGCAAGTCAGTTAGGGTATAATTAAGATAGACTTGCCACATAGCGATTACTTCGGTAGGAACATTAACTTGAGCAGAAAATGTCGCTTCATATAATGCAGATAATACATTTAGAGAAATTGGAAAATTAATCGGATCCAGCAGAGAAAAGTCCACGAATTCCATTTGATGGTCGAGAAGATCGAATATTGCCTCTTCTACATCTTGTCTTTGTAGTGATCCTCCAATTAATTGCTTTACATTAAAAACATTAGTTAAAACTGATAGACGAGAGTTTAAGGGGGACCAACCAAATTTTGAGGTTAAATAATCGGTAACTTGAATTAGGTTTTCTCTGCTTTGAATTGAGGTAGTAAGGGCATAATGACCCGCTAGGAAATCAGCTACAGCACCTATCATCATTACTTCATCGCTTGTGATCGAAGATGAGGGTGATTCGAGGATGTCTTGGAAAATGTGGGTATTCACATAATTTGCAATTCGATTCAACAAAAGTAATGATTTAGAATCCATAAGGCCAATATGGATTCCAATCACAAGTTGACCCAATAAGGCCGTTCCTCGAAGCGAATTTTTTGTCATCAAGCTTGGAGTTATTTGACCTTCTTTATCGACATATGATTCAGCGTATGTGAGCAAAGATTGTAACGATTTTTCGCACTCTGAAACTAATTTATCTTGTTGAGCAAATCCTTGCGGTATGAAGGTGCTAATTAATAGTATGCTCAACAGAATCGAGTTCAATAAACATACTGTAGTATGTTTTTTCAGTGATCAAATCTCCACATTGAACTTGGTTAAAGATAATTAGTTTTAGAAATTATATATAAAAATAGTGTGTTAATTGTTGTTTTATGTTATGTGCTTCATACACAAATCTTAAAAATTAGGAAAGATAATAACTGAAATTCAGTTTTGCAAATTAAATATAGTTAAGGTAGATTGAAAATGAAAACCAAGCGATCAATGAATGTACTGATATCTGTTTTATTAATTGTTTCAATCTTAATTTTGAGTGTTCAAGGAGCTGATGTGTCTGGAACATATTCTGATAATCTGACTGACGGCAACAATCCTATTGACATATACTTGGAGGATTCCTATATGGGTGAGTATACGGATTATCAGGTTTATTTTGTTAATCTCGACAAGGATCAAAATATTAAACTTAAACTCGAAGTTCCTAGCAGTGCAGACTTTGATTTGTTTGTGTTCACTGAAGACGAAGAAAAAGGTTGGAGTTCTACGTTAGAAGATTTTGGTGAAGATGAAGAGTTGAACATAAAAGTTCCAGAAAGTGGGGAATATATGTTCATTGTAGCTTCTTGGGAGGGAAGTGGGGTTTTCACTCTTAGATGGGAAAGCCCTGGAATGATATCTGATGTTTTAATTTATGTATTGATTGGAGTAATTGCTGCTGTTGCTGTAATTTTAGTAATTATCTTTCTTATGCGTAGAAGACGTCGAATCACTGTGCCCCCACCACCTCCTTATGTTCAAGCATCCGCTCCTGCACCTGTTGAAACTGAACCACCACAAATGAAATGCCCGACTTGCAATGGTCCATTGAGCTGGATTGATGAGTATAAACGATGGTACTGCTATAAATGTGCCAAATATGTTTAGCTTAGTCTGTTTAAGATTTCTTGTTTAACGTTTGATGTAGTTTATGACTCTTGCATGAACTAAAAGTGTATTTTTTCATTTAATTTTTTTGTTATATACTTTGGTTAAAAACATTTGATGTTGATAAAAATGTTAAGTTCCTGTAGTCTGAAACCAAAGTTTACTTTTGTATTTTGTAAGGTATTCGTATAATTTTCCTTTTTGCTTGTTCGGTCAAGATTTGGTTAGTTAGGTGGTGGAGGAGGGGGTGGAAGTCCGCCTAAAACCGAGTTTGAAGTTTCGGACAATGGTTCAAAGAAGTGTTGGAAGTTAAAGTGCCCACCTAGAAAATCTCTTAGAATTGCAAGAAAAATAGGCGATAGTAAGATAATGCCCAGGAACCAATTTATTGGCTGAGGAGCAAATACTGCGATAAAGTTCCATAAAGAATGATTTATCATACCGATTAGCACAAAAAGCATTGGAAGACCTATAACTGCGTCAAAAAAACTTTTTCCATTCTTAATCCTTGAAACCAGAACGAAAACTCCTATTCCTACGAATGCAGAAAAGACTGGATGTGTGAAAGGAGTATTAACTAATCTCAATAAACCGAACCCTCCTGGAGTCTGTCCTTGAACTGCAAAGACAAGGTTTTCCATGATCGCAAATCCTAAACCTGTTGCTGCTCCTATTGCAGCACCATACCTGCGGTTAGGAAAAATCCTCACAAAAGCAAAGGAAACAACTAACATACATGCACCCTTTGAAAGTTCTTCAGTAAGAAAAGGCGCTATGAATAGAGGTGTTGCCCAGTTGGCTGCTTCTCCAAATGCTGCCGAAAATGCAGTGTTTACGGCCAATGGGTAGGCGATTCCTAGTATTGCACCAAGAGCGAAGGCGATGAAAAAAGCCATAGGTACCTCTAAATCACTGTTAAATACAGCTGAGCGTTCTAGTTTAGCTAGTTTAAATCTTATTGATACGAAAAAGTACAGTACGTGGAAGATGAAAATTACCTAGTTTCCGCGGCGGAGGTGGAGGCGGCGGAGGTGGAAGTCCACTCAACATTATCCCCTCAAACCAAAATTGGAAGCTATTTGTATATAAAATTTGTTAGCGCTACTCAAATCTATTTATGCAAAAACCACATTCACGAGCAAATCTATAGAAAGTTACCTAAAACATAAAAATATGCCAAGAAATTTAAGATGATATTTTTTCTTTATTATGTTCCACAAACATTAAAATTCCATTTCATCAAGGAATCGACGACATCGAAAACATTTTCCCAAAAGAAAAACCAAACACCAAAAAAACCCAACAACCACTAACAACATACACCTAAAAAATAGTCCAAGTATTTTGAGGATCTGTGTTCACGAATTTCGTATTGTTCTTGATTTTAGAGTTTTTTGTTTTTTATTAGATCTCGTATTTCCCGTAGGGTTATCAGTATTTCATCGTCTAGTCCTTCCGTTCTTGGTACAGGTTCTTCAATAGGATGACCTACTTCAGTTCCAATCACATAGGGAGACTTGAATTTTCGAAGTTCATTTAGGATAAAGTCTCTGACTTCTTCGTAAAAGACAATTCCGTCAAGTTTTACTTCAGGTCCTTGTTGTTGGCTTCCAGAGTATCCCGCAGTCTCGATGTGGACTGAACCGATTTTAAATAATCGTCAAATGGACCAGCTTTGCTGGAAATGTTAGTAATTGTTCTAAACGGTACATGTTTTTGTGGTACAGTAACAACTCCTTGTTTTACGTACACTTCTGGCATTGTTTCTCCTGTTTCAGCTTTTACTGAAAATTCGATTGCTCTAACAAAGAATGGCCTAAATTAAGACAGGTATGAGCCAGATTAGATTGCGATGATTGTCCAAAGACTTACAGGAACAATCCAGTTGATATGAAAATGCTCATAAGATGCTGTTTGGGATTTTCAATGGTGCTGCAAAAGAAAACACCTAGAACAAATTATAACCTCCACCATATTAGGATATGCTACAATTATGGTTGGAGTAAACTTTTGTGTAGGTATGCTTTTGATGGTTTGAATATTTTTCCGCTTGTTATTCTTTTCATTGGTGGTTTTATCACTTTTTCTTTTATTTCATTTTTCAAATCTTATTCACCTTCTTTTTTTCGTTTATATCGAGGAATTTCTTTTGCCGCGAGTTTGTTGAGAATCGTTATTGATTGTTGAGTCATTAACAGTTTTTTTTCGTCTGGTCTCAAATTTATGTTATATTCATTTAAGATAGTGTCTAGAATTTCTCTGCATTCAACTTCTTTTGGGCATTCTGGACATAGTTTGCCTGCGTATGAATCATGTTTGTACCATACTATGATTCCTAGTTTTTCTGTGAAAACAATGAATACTTGGGCGTTTGCTTGGTAATCAAATCCTATTAGCAGTCCTTTGTAGTCTAATAGGCTTTCAATGTCGAGACGATGGCTATTTGCATGTATTTCAGTGCATTTGATATTTTTTCTCTTGTTCTTGTAAGCACTCGCGACACATAAGATGGGGACCACTCTTCTAGGCTTTCGTTTGCGATGTCGCCTGTAGATTTTCCTTTATGGAATTCATTCCAGACAATTGATTCATGTTCAGATAGCAGGCCCATGTAATACTTCCTCGGTATATCTTTACCAGAATATTGTAAATATTTACTTAAATATATTTCTGTCCAAACTTGAATAAAAAACCCAACAACCACTAACAACATACACCTAAAAAAACGATATAGAGTATTTTGGTTAATTTATTTGTGGTATCAGTCCATTTTTGCTTGGTCTATTGTTCAGATTTTGTGATTAGTTCTTGTGCTATTTTTTTTCCAAACGTGGAGCATGAACCAAGTTTACCATTATTCACGTCTGTTGTTTCAAGTATTATTCCGGGAACTATATTCATCTTTAGGGCGAATCCAAAAGCGAGTTCTAACATTCTAATACAGTCTTTTCCATCATCATGTGCACCTACTGATGTAAAACAACCGCAAACTTTGTGTTTAAGGGAATGACCTTTTGTGTAGAAATTTAGTATAGTCTCGTCAAGAAATCTCTTTATCGGCCATGCCATATTTCCATAATATGTTGGAGAACCTATCGCTAAACCGTCGGCTTCAAGCAAATCATTAAGATTGCAATTTTCAATTTTTTTTACGATCGCATTCACGTTTTCCTTCTCTATTGCTTTGGCTATTTCCTTAGCCATTTTTTCGGTATGTCCTTTCTTCGAGTAATATGAGATTAGGAGAGTCTTTGGCAATGCGTGATCCCTTTGTATTGTTAACTATTAACTTACGTAAAAAGAGCACACAATTTGTTTATGCGGTTTGTGCATAAGACAGTAATAGATTATGCATGAACGAAGAAGGGCTTTGCTGATGCTCCAGCATGATGTTCTATTAGGAATGAAAAAAGTGAAAAAAACATTCCTATCTACTTGTTAGTTTTCACTTATCCCATGCTAGAGCCTTTTCAGTCCCCATCTTCTTTCGATTAGTTTTACTCCCAAAAAAAGAGGGAGGGAAATTGTTTTGGTTATTTCTTTCTAGATGATGATAACTACACAGAGAATTATTGCAACTGCAACAAGTATGATTAAGACGATGAACATTTTGTGTATTCTGGTATTCTTAGTTGTTCTGGAATTCTGGATATTCTGGCATCGCGTTTACTACAGCTTGAGCTACTTGTTCAGGTGTTGCATCAGCTGGAAGATTAGCCACAACACTGTTTGCTACTTCTTGTGCAGATGGACCTTGATAACCTGGATATGTTGGATAAGGTGCTGGTGCAGGGTCAACCTTCAGGTATGTATGTTGTTTGTTGAACCATAATATGCTTCTGAACCATCAAACGTTGCGATTATTGCGTATGTTCCTTTCATTTGTGGTATAAACGAGTATGCATAGTTGCCATACGAGTCTGTTGTAGTTGTGCCAATCCACGCGTAGTTGCCGTTTGGATCATATATTTGGATTTTAACTTGAACACCCATTGCATCTGTTGGTCGAGCCTTTTGCAGGTAAACATAATTCATCCAGTCACTAATACTGTCGTCAGATACTGCTGGAACTCCATTTGGGAATCTTAGTTTTTGAGCTGGATCTTCTGTACCTGGAGATATGTCAGTTACCTTGCCTTTTACTATTGCACTACTTCCAAGTTTAATTACATCATTTTGAATTCCGATTGTTGTTTGGCTTGGACCTTTGCCAATCGCGTATATTTGAGAATCATATGTGTTGTGGAATGCTATAATACTGTCTGCGATGAGAGAAGTGCCTCCCCAATAAGTTCCTCGAATTCCGTTTATTCTAAATATTTCGTCTCCAGTTTTAGCGTTAAGACATATAAATGGTGCACCCCGAGGCTTGGGATCAACAGAAGAGTGTTCAGTAAAGTACAAATAGATTTTTCCATCAGTAATGAAGGCTGTATAAAGACCCCAGTTTTGCATCCAAAGAGCATCTGCGTATGGGTCTACAGCTTCATAGGTCCAAATTAGGTCTCCTGTTTCCATATCATAGGCGTGGGCTACTCCGCTTGTTGCTGCTGTAAAGTACAATTCCATAAGCCGTGGTGTAGTGCCAATCACCCCATCTGTAACTGTCTTGGTAAGGTGTTGGATCAGTTGGACCCCATAGTTGTGTTCCTGTGTTCATGCTAAAGCCGTAGTTTGTTCTGGCTTCTTTTATATTCAAGGTGAAAACGCCTAGTTCGTTATCGTATGCACCCATTTTTACTGTTAGATAGTCGCTAGGTGGTGTCCATGTTGTATTAAATATCAGATCTCCTTCGTTTCCTGGTTCTACGTTTATGCCCCACATTCTAACAGGATTGGTTCCAACTGCTGTACCTATTCCTGTACCTACTGTTGCACCGATTATTCTGTCTTCAAAAAAGGTTTTTCTAACCGATCCAGGTAATCCAGTTGGGATTGTAACATTCCATTCAATTCCCTCTGTGGCGTCAAATGTTCCTGAGCCAGGTGACCCAAATCCATGTAGCCAACTTCCGCTATCTGAAACGACTCTGCTCGAATTCCATAATGTCATCCAACCGTTATTCGTGTTTACTGTGTATCTGTAGATTTCACCTTTAGGACCGTACATGTTGGTGCCTGAAGGTACATTTTCCATTGTGTAAACCCAGTTTCCCTTAGGATCAAATGCATGCCATGTGCTTCCGCTTGTAGCCCAAAGGTATGGGAAAACTCCGTGGTAGTTATGTGAGTCCCAATAGAATGTTTGTCCGAATGTTAGCCTCAACACTGTGCCATCTGGGGTTGTAAGTGGTTTGTTCCATAGTTCTTCTCCAGTATGAAGGTCTACTGCAACGACACTTTGAGTTGGATAAGCTGAAGTGAAACGTACATCTTTGTATTCATTATAGTAGAGGACTCCGCCAATGATAATTGAATAGGAGAAAAATGCTTCATAGGCGTCTCCATCTTCAAAGGCGTGGTTTCCTGATGTTCCTCCAGCTAGACCTCCAATTTGGATCGGTTTTGACCATAATATGTGTGCCGTCTCAGGAGCATCGTCGTTGAATGGAACAAACTCTGCTAGGTCCCCGGCTCTGCGACCTACTAGCCAGTTTCCTGAAATTGTTTGCCATTCTCTTAATTCTGCAGAAATGGGGCGAGTCCAGTATTCAGTTGGTAATGGAAAACCTGGATGTCGAGGTACAGGTTCTTCTTGTACTACTAGTTCTATTATTTCGCTATCGCTTGCTTCCATTATTGTTCCTATTGGGACTCCACTTACTGAGGCGTATGCTATTTGTTCAGGGAAGTGGGTCTGAAAAGTGTAAGTGCCAACTAATGTAGGTATGTAAATGGTTCCTGTTCCGCCTGTTGAGTCTGTTCTGAATGGTCCCAAAGTTTCGGTTGAGCCATCTGGTTTTGTGACTGTAACTGTTATGTTTGACCATCCGTCAGCTGTGGTTCCAATTGCATCTGTAATTCCGACATGGAGTAGTACTTCTTGGTTAACGCCTACTGGATTGGGCACAACACCAATGTACAGGAAAAGATGTTTTAGTGTTCTGTGCGTTTACAGTTGGTAAAGCAAAAAGCAATACAGATATTGTTAATATTAGAATTATTGAGATAGTTGATATTTTTGATTTTAATTTAGTTTTTTTCATTTTTCATCATTTTTATTTTTTTCTCATCGAGTTCTGAAGCCCTAAGCAATTTACTAGTTAAAGAATTAGAGATTACCGAAATAATGCTAAGGTTAGAAGATAATGTATGAAACAAATTATTACGCTGTATTTGTTGTTCCCCGTTGATTTGATTGAGGTTGCTTAGGCTGCTTCACTCAACTAAAAAAGAAATTATCTTGAGATTTTTCATATAAGATTATGGGTAAATAAAAAGAATATCAAATCCCTTTTCAAAAAATTTTTAGATAAATTCAACACCCCCTATATTAATTTAGGATAATCCCCCCAACCCTATCATTCAAACAATCCCATGCACAGAATGCGACTCAGCTGGAAAAATCGTTTTAGACAAAACAACAAAAAACCTGTTAATAACCTTCCATAAAAACGCTAAACAGGTTCATAAAGGGTTTGAGATCAACAAAACATCCTTAAACAGTTATGTCACAAACATCAAAATACCTTCACACCAAGACATCAACGACATTCAAAACATCTTCCCACAAGAAAAACCAAACACCAAAAAAAACCCAACAACCACTAACAACATACACCTAAAATAACCAATTGGGGTATTTTATTCCAAACTTTTGCTCAAAGAGCATAATATCAAGCAAATTGTCTTTTATGAAAATTAAGGATTGCAATAGGAGCAAAAAGTATATCCTTGTTTTTTTTATTATTGCTATGTGGCCTTCATTTTCAGCGGGTTTTGAGTTTTTCACAACTTCTACTTTCTTAATTGGAGTTCAAGCTATGTGGATTCATGCAGTAGCAGGTGCTATTTCCCTCATAATGGGGCTCTTTATTGTATTAGCATGGCTTTTACATGTTTCAGATATTTCTAAATGTTTTAAAAGAAAAAGACTGATGGATGTTACTCTTATTTTTTGGTTAATATCATTGATGTTTGGAATAGTAACATACCTTGGTTTCTATTTTAATCTTGGACTTTAGAATGATTACAGCAATTGACAAAACTGCCAAAACTATTATTAAATGACTAAATGATAACTCTGGAATAATTTGTGACGTAGACCAACCTCCCCATCCATGAAGATTGCAGTGAGCCCGGATTCTAACTGATGGTTCACTGATTAATTCTCCCATATTATATTGTATAGTAAAAGGATTAATTGATTGTGAGTTGAGATTTACATCATTGACTGCTCCCTCAATATCAACCTGAATAATATCAATATAGTGACTGCTTGTTGGTGCAGAATGTCTAACTGTTATATTCAAGATTGTTTCAGTTCCATTTATCCAAGGTTCGATGTCTATTAGAGTTGGTACATCCGCATTAACTGGAGCTGGAAGTGTAAAAGGCATCAAAACAAACATAATAACAATCAAAGAATAAAAGAGCATTCTGGTCTTTTTATAAAATAATTCCTTAGATTTCTTCAAAATATCGTCTCATATTATTCTAGATCTTATTTAATATATAAAATAGTTATTTTGTCTCATACCTTGGAGTAGCAACCATCGTTTATGTCCTAATGCCTTCTTCAATTGATTTTGGTTGGCTTGATCCATTAATACGCAAAAGTTTGCGTTTTGGGATTAAAATTTTAACTTGAAAAATGATTGCATTTTACACTCGAAAATGCTTTTAGGCCGATTCTAATTTCTTTCGTCGATGCTTGGGTGAAGTTCAATGGATATTACAATCTTATTGATTGCTTTGGGGTTGGCGATGGATTCGTTTTCCGTTTCTGTTGCAAATGGCTTGGCAACTAAGACTTTTATAATAAGTAAAGCTTTAACTATTGCTTTGTTTTTTGGATTTTTTCAAGCTGTAATGCCTATTTTTGGTTGGTTAGCCGGTGAATCTATTGCTGACTATATTTCTGCTTTTGACCATTGGATAGCTTTTGTATTGTTGACTTTTATTGGAATCAAAATGATTTATGAATCAATTACCGACAAACCGAACAGTTTTCTTGGAGCGTATACCATTAAAGTAATCTTAATTTTATCTATAGCAACTAGTATTGATGCATTAGCTGTAGGACTTAGTTTCTCTTTCCTAGGTATTTCAATTTTTTTCCCTGCATTAATAATTGGAGTAGTTGCCTTCTTGATGTCTTTTTTCGGAGTATATGTAGGTAGACGATTTGGAAAAATTCTAAAAAACAGAATCGAAATTTTAGGTGGTTTAATTTTAATAATTATTGGCTTAAAGATATTATTCGAACATGTGATGATTTAGCCATTTTGGGTTTGGGGGTTAAAATTTAATTTTATATTTTTGGGAGAGTAGAGTAGAGTGTAGAGAGCACACAGAACAGAACAGTAGAGAAGACAACGAGAGAGAGTAAGGTTAAATTTTAGCCCTTTTTCATATTTTTGGTTTTGAATCTAGAATAAAAAGCGGTTTTCAACATGTTTATATAACGCATTTATAACTTGATTTATAGAAATTACGATTGCTCGTAAATTTTTAGGTGTTCAGAATGTATCAAGGTCTTGCTCCTAGCTTACTCATTGGGTTTAGAGAATCTCTTGAGGCTGCATTAATCATTGTCATTATCGCTGTTTACCTTCGCAAAATAGGTAGACAAAAGTTTAATCGGTATTTGGTCATTGGAACGGTTAGTGCAATTGTAGTAAGTGTCCTGTTAGGTATGTTAATTCAAGTCATTTTTGGTGGGTTAAGTGGAACATCAGCTCAATTATTCGAGGGAATTGCATCAATAAGTGCCACAGGTGTTTTGACTTACATGATAATATGGATGTCAAAACACGCGCAAAAGCTAAAAGGTGAACTTCATCAAAAAATTGATTTCGCCATTAACAAAGGAAACGTATTGGGAATTGTGTCAATAGCCTTTTTGGCAGTATTCAGAGAAGGAATTGAAACTGTTCTCTTTTTAACAGTTAGCTTTTTCTCAGACCCAATAGGTTCAGCAATTGGAATATTGATTGGTTTTGCAATAGTAGGGGCAATCGCATATCTAATAATAAAGAGTACATACCAACTAGATATTGGTAAATTCTTCAAATACACAAGCATTATCCTGATAGTTTTTGCTGCTGGCTTAATCGGATATGGAACGCATGAACTTATCGAAGCAGGAGAAGGTGTTGGAGTGGACTTTGGAATATTAGGAGAAAAACCATTTGACATTAACCCTCAAATGAACATTGATGCAACTTATCCAATATTTCATGAAAAAGGAGTTGTCGGGTCAATATTAAAAGCATTAATCGGATATGATGGAAATCCAGAGTGGCTTAGAATTATTGTATATGTTGGTTACTGGATAATTGTTGGAACATATATTTTGAAAACATATTGGATAATGAAATCAGATCTGTAATTCGATGATTTGTTTTCAGGACAGCGAGAACCACAAACTCTTAGGTTACTTTATAACCTGAGTAATCAGAATAAAATACCTCAAAATCACTAACAATCTAATTTAAATAAATCGATATCAGGTTGGGTGTTAAAATTTAACTCTTACCCTCCTTAATTGGTATGCAGTAGAGTAGAAAAGAATAATTGCGGAAACATTATTTTGTTACGGACATGAGGCGAATAAATGCAACGATGTTCGCAATAGTTGCTACAATAATTGCGTTGTTTATAATAGCTCGAGCGGGTGATATAGGAGCACCTTGGATATTCAGTTTGGTTGCTGCAGTAATCATTGTTATAATTATAATCTCATTAATTAGAACTTGGTTACGTTTTTAAGACTTCGCATAGTGGGTTTGGGGTTAAAATTTAACCCTATTCTTCTATCTTTTTTGAACTTGATGAATTATCCTTTGTAATAACTCCACGAATAAAAAGGATGAGTGGAATGAAACAGATTAATCCCATTATTGAAACAACTATAACGTCAACCAGAAGAAAAGGCGTTGTGGTCAACAATGGTTCAATAATTAGAAAGACAATTAGTCCAATGAATAGCATACTAGTTTGGAATAATAGTCCAAGACCACTGACATAACCGAACGCCTTTTGTCGCCAAAGCAGTATTCCACCTATAACCAAAAATGGAGAGATAACGAAATCTGAAATGTGAACCGCAAGGTCAATTCCTGTAATCTGAATATGGCTGATAAGCGGGTCAATCATTGCTCCAGCAGCTTGAAACATGAAGAGAAGTCCCAAAGCAACTAAAATTGCTCCTGAGATTTTCTCATACACTACCCCTGTTAAGCCCTGTTGTATTTTTTTTCCATTAATTAACGTAAATAATTTGATGATTGCGTACACACTTGATACAATTAACATCAAATAAAATAAACTCGCCCAATTTAGCGGAATTGCCAGTATGTATATCATATAATTGTATACCACAAATAGAAGTGAACCAGGCAACAATAACAAACCGACTAGTTTACCCTTCAATGTTAAAACAATTGAGACTAGGATCACCGGAAGACCAATTAGAAGATTCACTAAGTCATTGGATATGAAGTTGTTTAAGAGTTCTTCAGTCGGATAGATAGTAGGACCAAACAGGATTCCGGAGACAGATGTAAACGCAAATAGACATGCAATTATTAAAGATAAAATGTAAACTAATTTTAAATTGCTCTTGATTGGCAAATTTTCTTTATTTAATTTCATTTCTTGTCAGAAACATGTTCTACTCCTTTGCTATAAAGAACTTTGGTATTTGACATATTTTGGGTTTGGGTTTGGGGTTAAATTTTAACTCCGCATCACAAACTAGCGTTCGCGAGTGTTCGTACGTGTACGCGTGTGTTTACGCCCACCCACTCTCTCACCAACATTTTTCAACACATAATTTATTGACAAGCCAGCGCACATCAAAAAGTTATTTATAATCCCTACTTTGTTGTTTTTATTAACTTTGGGTGCATAGTTGTGGTTGAACAGAAATTCTATACTCCGTTAAAAATCGGGTTGCTCACGGTTACATTGGCTTACTTTCTTTTCAACTTGCATACAATGTTCACTTTGGAGTGGATAGGTGAATGGGCGAGAACTCCAGGAGTATTCAACACTATACAATTTATTGAAGATATTAATGCAACAATAGGAAATTCTTTCAGAATGGTAGGAAGCGTAATTGCAATTGTAGCTTTAGTCATTTATTTTGTTAAGAAGAATTTTTCTAAGAACAAAGGCATTCTTATCGCAAAGGTTGTTCTGGTTTTTGAAGGAATTTACTGGCTTGGGCTTCTAGCATCAGGCGCATCCGGCGTTTATAGATTGTTTACAAGTTCAAGCAGTTTGAACTATTCTTTAGGATATGTTTTGCCCGCAGTTCTTGAATCTACAATTGTTCCAATTACCCTCATTATCTTCGCTTACAAGTTGAGCCCAAACAAACCTATGAATAAGTCAATAAAATGGGGCTTGATTTCGGGAACAGTTTTGGTTTTTGTATATTGGCTGCTTAACACAGGTATATGGGTATTAGTCCTGCCCGTAAAAGGTACAGAATACTTGACATACCCATACGTGATGGTTGCCTTCCTTTCAACAGTATTAGGCTTACTTGCCTTAACAGCGTATTCAGTCTACACCACAAAGACGCTCTCTAAAACTGAAAGTCTGCAAGATTTGAACCTAAAACCAGTAGGGGTAATGATTCTTGGTCTTGGATTGTTTTACTTGTGGAATTATCTTACTTGGATATTCTTTGGCGGCGATCACGTTTGGAGCAGTTGGTATGCTTGGCTGTTAGGGCACAACATGGACTTATGGATGCTTTCGCTGCCGTTGGTGGGTTTGCCGCTGCTTTTCGATACCCGTAGCATGCAAATGGGGTTCAACCAAACTCATAGAAAGCTTTTGTATGCAACTCAAGGCGTAGGCGCGGTTTTTGTTGCAGTTTTCCTTGCAGCGTATCTAGGCGGTTTACCTTCAACGGATGTTCTGCATTCCGAGCCAATCTTTAGAATTCCACTTATTATTTTTGGGGCTGCACTTCTAATATTGATACTTGCCACTGTAATTATGGCTGCTTACATGAGGAAAAGATGAAGTAATACCTAGATGCGCGCGTATTCCAATTAATTTTTTTAGTTTCGGTTTGCTCTGTAGAACCTTTTTGTTTTTTTTCTAGTTCATTTTAAAACAGCTCAAAGCAACGAATGTTTTCGTTGATTTGAAGTGAAGATTCTTAGGCGAAAATCCAAAAAACGGTACATGGGCAACAAACGCGTTTACCAGTATGAGCATCTTAGTGTATGTATTCCAGCCAAACATCACAAAGACGTAAAACCTTTCCTAGACAAAGAGCTGGACATAAGCGTTAAAACTGAAGCGAACAACAAAATTGTTATCGTTCTTGAGCCCCGCGAAAACGTTTCTGCTAACAGAAACACGCCCTACTAAAACAGTCCAATTTTATGAAAATTTCTATGTTTTTAACATGTAAATGTGATTACGGTTCATATATAGGCTGTAAGAAACGTTTTCCTATATGGTTTTGGGCATACAGAAACGTTTTACAGGGCATTTTTGGTGCACAAAACAGTGTAAAAATGTGAATGACTAGTTAACGCTCTACATGATGCTACCATCAATTTGGTAGGATAAGAGGCAATCCTGCGAAAAAGTAAACCTGCAAGACTATCAGTTTTCAAGGGCAGAGAAGCTAAACTAAACCAAGCAATTTTTAGTGTTCTTGCTGAGGAGTCGCCTCAAGCAATTTGGGATATCCTTAGAAACTTGAGCAAAATCCGTGGATTTAAACGAACAAAATATGCTGTAATAAATACCCGAATAAAAATCCTCGAAGAAAAAGGCTACCTAAACAAAACTGGAGAAAGAGACACAAAACAAGGCGGCAAAACAACATTATATGAATTAAGTGCAAGAGCAAAACTGGCAATAGCAATTAATTCTCAAACCATAGACGACATGCTAACACAGTTGGACGAAAAATCAGCCTCAATTATACTAAAAACAATACAGTCCTGCAAAAAGAAACACGAATCATAAAAACATCCTATAGCGAACCGTGTATTAATATGTCTATTATTTGAGATATGTCGTTTGTTGACGCCCTCAAACGACAGTATCGTTTGCTGATGCTTTCAAACGACAGTGTCGTTTGTACGCGCCAGATTTCTTTTAACTTTATGTTGAAACATAGTTTAAGGTGAAATTGTTTGGTTAATTTGGTTGAAGATTGGACCACTATGGAAGAATATGCTGGAGACAAACAGGGTTTCTTTCAAATTCTTCAAAACGGAAAAGGCGTAGAAATACGGTTAACTGTAGGAAAACTGGGATTCAAACAAAATTTTGACGACATTAAAGACCAACTGTTTGAGCGAATAATCGTTTTTTGTAGAGCCCAAAGCTACGTTAAAATTAGCGAAAACATCAGAGACGAACAATTCTTCAAGTGAAACAACATGGATGTAGCCATCCCACCGAAAGGTTCAGCGGTTTACGTCAGATATCTGGATCAGAGTTTTAGTCATGCTTTGTCAGTTTTATCTGAACGAGAAACCATGGGATGGCTTAGCCAAGAAGTTGGTCCATACATTAACATTCAAAATGACAGAACAATCGAAAAGATTCAATACCCAATCGGATCTGGAAGCGGCATCCTCATACCCAAAGAGTCTATCATAAAAATTTATCTCATTGAAGACATGGAGAGCGAATAGAAACTGGAAGCTCTATCAAAAACTGTGTGCCCTAAATGCGGTAGCGAAAGAACTTGGAAAGACGGAGTTCGCTACAACAAAGCCGGTAGCATTCAACGGTTTTTTTGTAGAGATTGCAGTTTCCGTTTCAAGGATACAAATCCTAGCAGCTGTGAACCGTTACAACCTTTTCATCGGTTGACAATAAATAGACCTTTAGATCAAATTTGTGATCGCCAAATCGGCGTCAGCCAGACAAAGGCGGCGAAAAATTTGGTCGAAGTGGAACATAAAACTAAACAGTGGGCAGCGGGAGCCACAAAGCTTTCTGAAGCAGAACTTAAAGGCAAACTAGTCGAATACTCATGGAACCTAAAAAGAAACGGTTACGCAGAATCAACAATCACAACTTACTCGTATCTTATCAAAATTCTTTCCAGACGAGGCGGCAACCTCAACATTCCAGACTCGATCAAAGACGTTATTGCAATGCAGGAAAATTGGAGCAGAGGCAGAAAAGGAAACGCCTGCAAAGCCTATTCATTGTACCTAAAAATGAACGGACTAACCTGGCAAAAACCAAAATACAAAGCCGTAGAAAAACTTCCTTTTATTCCAGCAGAAGAAGAAATCGACTCATTAATTGCTGGGTGCGCTACTCAGATGTCTACGTTTCTTCAAATGCTAAAAGAAACCGGAGCACGTCGCTGCGAAGCATTCAACCTAACCTGGACAGACATCGACTTTGTATCAAACACAGTCAGAATTACTCCTGAAAAAGGAAGCAGACCTAGAATCTTTAAAATGTCTGATAGACTCACAAGAATGCTGAATTGTTTACCTAAAAAATCTGGCAGGATCTGGGTTTACAAAAACGTGTTTTATCTAGGCAAAGGCTTTAGGAGAATGCGAAAACAGATAACACAAAAGCTTGGTAACCCTAGGCTTCTTCAAATTCACTTTCATACTCTTCGTCACTGGAAAGCTACAACAGAATACGCAAGAACCAAAGACCTTCTCTACGTTCAACAGCTTTTAGGGCACAGAAGCATCAAAACAACATTACGTTACATTCAATTGGTTGATATTCCTCAGGAAGAAAGATTCATCAGTAAGGTTGCATTGAACGTTAAGGATGCAACCGAACTGATCGAGCTCGGCTTTGAATACGTCACCGGAGAATACGATGACGGTGGTAAAATCTTTCGGAAACGGAAGATTTCGTATTTGGGGTCAGGGTCCGTTCCTGGGGGGTCGTGGTCTAGCATGGTCTAAGATTCGCGCCCGGGGCGCGCGAGGTCCGGGGTTCAAATCCCCGCGACCCCACCAATACGCTTATTTTACTAATTAAAGCTTAATTTGAGCTTATTTGAACTGATGCAGTGTAAATTGACTAATATTCTGTTTAGGTTATGATTAAAATGTAATTCCTAAAAAAGGGAGTTTTGCTTTGACTCTATATTTTACTGGTAAATTAGGGTGTGAATCCCACCCCCCGCACCAATTTACACCGTTATATTTGTTTTTTCAATCCACAATCTGAACATTTATAATGATAAAATTTTATTGTTCCAGCACATTTAGGACATTGCCATCTTGTTTTTTGTTCTTTTAACCATTCTTGTATTCCAATCTTTTTTATTCTTTTTAAGTTGCTTGGCAGTTCATGCCTATATTGATATTTTTTATCTTCTTTATGGGATTCACATAATTTTTTAGAATATTCTTTGCAAGGAAATTTTTCACATTCATAACAGAAACTAAAATTATTTTTTTCAAAACAGCATACCCTTATTTTACAGCTCCACTTGCTTTTTCTTTTTTGATTTTTGTTTTCAGAACCACAACCATTACAGCTTTTTTTAAAAGAAGGACAAGCCTCACAATAGACTCCGCAGGGAGCTAATGAGTCTGGGATTTTTTGTAGCATGTTATGAATAGTTATTTTGAAAATTAAAATTTATCTTGATTGTAATGGATTAAAAAAGAGGGAGTTTTGTTAAGAAGCCTATTATCTTTGTTTATGTGCTGTTAGTATGAATTTTGATTTCTTTATTGACTGTTTTTTTGCTTTTCGTATCAATGATATAATAAAATCCAGAAACAAAAGACACACCAATTATAATAAAACAAGTAAGAGTAAAAATTTCAGAAATACCAATTCCAAAAATACCAATAAGTATCATGATTATTCCCATCCAAAAACACATGATGACCATTGCGGATGATGATGTTTATTATTTGGATTGAAAAACCAAATATGGAAGCGTCATTCTTTCTCCCCACCTTTCAAATATAATCATGTAATTAAAAGAATTTTTGTTTACTTTGACCAAAGACATGTTTTCATTTTGTGGTTAATAAAATATACATTTAACATTTTTATGTTCGTAAACTCTTAAAGAAAAAAAGGAGAGTTTTGTTAAGAAACAATATTTTAGAGTCACTCCAAAATGGAAGGAACTGCCCTTCTGTTTGTTTGACAATTTTTGTAGTTTAAAAGAATAAATTTTTGTGTTACAATAATGTAGACATGGAAAATATGGTTTTTAGGGAATGGGTTCCTATTGGAATTCTTGTTAGATTTCTAATGATTAGTTTTTCGTTGATTATCATTTTCATAACCGCAGTTTTGATTGATTTGGGAAATTTGGCAAGTGAGGATTTTTATGGATTAATTGTTCGTTGGGGTGTTTTAGCTTTTGTATTGTTTTTGTTTTGGAATTATCGAGGTCTTGAAATTAAAATTAATTCTAACGAACTTTCAGTTAAGTATGGTTTTTTTAATAAAAGGACAATTAGATTAGCTCAAATAGCTTCATGCAAAGTTACTAAAGCCTCCTTTGGAAGGTATGGAGGAGTTGGAGTTAGATGTGGTTTTGATGGTTCAACAGCATACACTACGTCATTTGGAAATGCCGTTGAAATTATACCAAAGAAAGGTAGCACCTTCGT
>CAWDYQ010000006.1:0-97243 GCA_963806645.1 Candidatus Bathyarchaeota archaeon
GTGAAATTAACTGTTTTAACAGAAAGGGGACTTTAATATATTAACATTTTATGCATTTTTATCATCTGCAGCAGATGCTTCAGCCCGATCTATGGCAATTTCTGAAATCTCTGAAGAATGATGATTTATACGTTTTAAACAGTCGATAAGAAGATAAGATTGAGAAAGAATTCGACTAGAAAAAGCCGAGTTGCTTATATTGCTACAAAATTTCCAAAGTTCTTCAAGGTTTATTTCGGAAGTTTGTTTGAGATCAAGGATCTGGTTTGCCAAATTAATATCCTTTGTCAAGAGAGCTTCAACTGACTTATCTAAAGAACGTTTTATTGTGGAGCTTATTTGATATAATGGCTCAGTAACTTGTCTTGGTAGCTCAAACTTATTTAATGACGAAATGCTTTGTGATATTCTATTTACGTTAGAAGCGATTTCAGAGATTAAATGGAGAATCTGAACATAGTCGACACAATCAATTAAACTGATTTGCATTTGGTTCTTAGTGTCAGGGAAAAGCAAAAAACTTCTCAGCAATCGATTTGAGACAAGGTGAAGTCTACGGATATCTTCCATTCTTCTTGATAAACCTGAAATTGGACTGGAATTTTGTTTTCGTAATAAAGCAATTGTTTCTTCAAACATCGATGAGATAACATTATGTATTCGATGAATTGTTTTATCGATCTCTAAACTTCTTTTAAGCAAACACTGAATCGTCATATTGTTTTTTGAAATCTCAATTAGCTCTAAACCGAATAAACTGTTTATTATTTCTCTGATGGCATCGTGTTTGTCTTCTGAAATGTTTTCCGCTGCATTGACCTTTATAATATCAAAACCGTCGACATATGCGGCAACGATTTCTCGTTTTATTGAATGTGTCGAAGTTTGAGGTTTTATTGTTAAGGTTATTTCCCTGGGAGTTTCTTGAGAGTTGATTGAAGATATACACATAGAATTGTCTGGTTGCAAAATCATGATCACTTTGTCTCCACGTCTTAGTTGCATCTTTTTTGACCAAGATTTTGGAATTGAGACGTAAAGGGTTTTTCCGATTTTTTGGAGTTTTCTTGTTTCAGACATTATAGGGTCCTCGAGGTTTAAATAAGGAAATTAAAATTTAAGTAAATATAATTAATATATAAACATATACGAAAAGTTTATACCAACTGGTCTAACTGGCTACAAATAACTCAGAAGAAGAGGGAAAACTCTATAATAAAATCGATGTTAATGGAATTGAGAGGAGGCATGATTTGATGCGAATGTTTTTAAAATCAAAAATAATGACAAAACCTCCTTTTCAAATCAAGTTGACCACTCAATTCCAGGTTTTTTCCAGTTTGGAAAAGGTGAAGGCATGATGTTTGAACCCCTTTTAGCCTTTTTAATAATCTTAGCAGGTGCTACACTAATCTATTTACTTGCGGGACGTTTATCCCCTAAAACCTCTATCAGTGAAGGAAAAAATCTAATGTATGCATGTGGTGAAAAAATAAATCCAACAAAACTCTTAGTGAACGTCACTTTATTTAGGTATCTCATATATTTTGTAATAATTGACTCACCTGCGTTGATATTGGCTTTTGCAGCAATTTCCCTGGAAATGATCAGCCCAATTCATCTGTTAATTTATTTGGCACTGGTTTTAGTAGCAGACTTTCTCCTATTAGGAGGTCATGAATGATGCCAGCCTCAAGCATATTAAAATGGGCCAGAAGAAAATCGCCTTGGTTGCTTCACTTTAACACAGGAGCATGCAACGGCTGTGATATTGAAGCCGTTGCATTGTTGACACCAAGATACGATGTGGAACGTTTTGGCATAAAGCTTGAACCTTCACCTAGGCATGCAGACGTTCTCGTAGTAACCGGAGTTGTAACCAAACAGTGTGCACCACGACTAAAGACTATTTACCAGCAAATGCCTTCACCCAAATTTGTTATAGCAATAGGAGCCTGTTCATGTTCCGGAGGAATATTCCAAGGATGCTATGGTGTAAGCGAGCGACTCGACAAAATAATTCCAGTAGACGTTTATATCCCAGGGTGTCCTCCAAAACCTGAAGCTATAGTTCAGGGAGTTGCTAAACTCCTCGAAAAATTGAAGGGATAAAATTATGGAAATGTTTGAAAACGCAGTAAAACTTCTCAAGGAAAAATTGGCAAATGAAATCGTTGAGTTTAGAGTTCCTAAACCTAGGAGAGCATATGTTCTTCTTAAACCTGAATCTCATAAAAAAGCAATTTCTGCGCTTATGAAGCATGATGAAAACGTAATGCTTTCAACAATAACTGGAGTAGATCTTGGAAACGATATAGAACTGAATTACCACATGGCTTGCGAGGGAGCAGTAACTCTAAAAAATCGGGTTCCACGCGAAAAACCGTTCACCAAAACAATAACAGATATCATTCCAGGAGCAAACTTATACGAACGCGAAGTGTTTGACCTATTAGGAGTCGTTTTCGAGGGGCATCCAGACCTGAAAAGATTGATGCTACCTGATAGTTGGCCTCAAGGAAACTATCCACTCAGAAGAGATTGGAAGCCCCCTGTTGAACAAGATAAAAATATTGTTTCTGAGGAAACCGCACAGACTGAACAGACAGAAGAAAACGATGCCGGGTCCTTAGTCAACGTTATTGTGGGTCCTCAGCATCCAGTTTTGCATGAACCTGAAAGGTTCTCTTTCAAAGTTGATGGTGAAAGAATTGTTGATGTTGAACAACGCCTTGGGTATGTTCATAGGGGAATTGAGAAAGCAGCAGAACGTATGATGTACTTCCAAGATGTGTTTCTGGTCGAAAGAATCTGTGGAATCTGTAATGCTGCACACACAACTGTTTTCTGCCAAGCCGTTGAAGATATCGGAAACATTGAGACTCCACCTCGTGCACTATACTTACGAACAATTATACATGAACTGAATAGGGTTCATAGTCATCTCTTACTTCTTGGAGTCGGTGGTCATCTACTCGGCTTTGAAGCGTTATTTCAGCATGTGTGGCGTGACCGAGAACCTATAATGGACATAATAGAACGCATTACTGGAAATCGGTTGATGTGTGGGTTTAACACGATCGGTGGAGTAAGACGTGACATAGATCCGAATACGATTGAGAAAGCTTTGAAGACCATTAAAGATGTTAGGAAACGGGCGATTTTCTATAAGAAGGTGTTCGAGGAAGACGCGACACTTAGGATGAGAACTGAAGGGGTCGGAGTACTTAGCAAAGCTGATGCTATGAAGTATTGTGTTGTCGGTCCTGTTGCAAGAGGTTCAGGAATTGGTGCAGATGTCAGAAAGGATGACCCTTATGCTGCATACGGTGAAATTCCTTTCAATGTGGTAAGCTACAAAGAATGTGACACATGGGCTCGCCTGATGATCAGAGCCGATGAGGTGTTAGAAAGTTTGGATATGATAGAATATGCCTTTAGTCATCTTCCGGGTGGACGTTTGCGTGTTAGGGTTCAACGAAAAATACCTGAAGGTGAAGCTGTTAGCCGCGTTGAAGCTCCTAGAGGTGAACTTATACATTATGTAAAAAGTGATGGCACCGCATATCCATACAGAGTTAAAGTTAGGTCCCCAACATTAGCAAATCTTGTAGCGTTTCCAGATGCAATTCGTGGCTCCTACATAGCTGACATACCCTCCGTAATGGGAAGTTTAGATCCCTGCTTTTCATGCACAGACCGGATGGTGTTTATTGATACCAAAAAGGGTCAGAAATGGTATTCGAACTTAGATGAAGTGAACTATTCCAAAAACAGGACTGTGTAAGATTAGATGGCTTTTGATTTAATCTTCGTTTTCAGGACGCTGGTGTTTCCTGGGTTCATCTTTCTGTTAGTGCTTGTATTGTTTTTTGATTGGTTCGAAAGGAAGGTCGCGGCTAGGTTCCAGAATAGGATGGGACCAACTTATGCTGGTCCTTTTGGGATTCTTCAGCCTATAGCGGATTACATAAAACTGTTTTCGAAGGAAGACATCACCCCAGACCAATCTAATAAACTGTTATTTGTGGCTGCTCCGATTCTCGCTTTTTCTCTTTTTGTTTTTGCGCTTTTCTATATTCCGATTGACGGATCAAACGTAATTTTAAATTCAAGTTTTGAGGGAGATTTACTACTCGTCTTTATTCTGATTACGCTTGCCAACTTTGGAATATTTCTTTCCGGATGGTCATCCCTGAATCCGTACAGTGGCATTGGTGCAACTAGAATTTTAACTCAGTTTCTGGGATATGATATACCTCTTATTATTTTAGCGATTTGCCCAGCTTTTCTTGCAAAGAGTTTGTCTATTGTAAATATTACTGCAAGTCAATCTATTCCTTTTGCTCTATTGAGTCCTTGGTCTTTTGTTTTGTTTTTTATTGTTTTGCAAGCCGAATTAGAGAAGGACCCATTTGATATACCTCATGCAGAAACTGAGATTGTAGGGGGTTACGAAACAGAGTACAGTGGAAGAAAACTGGCTTTCATAAAGCTTTCAGAAGATTTCCAATTTTTGATTGGTGCTTCTCTAATAACGGTCCTGTTTTTAGGGGGTGCAAATGGCCCAGCTCCTTTTGGACCACCTGATCTGTGGTATGTTTTCTGGTTTATGATCAAAACGCTTGTTGTAGTATTCGTTCTGGAGTATATTGGTAACGTTTCTGCTAGGTTGCGTATAGATCAGGTTGTTCACGGCAACTGGAAACTGTTAATTCCCTTATCTATCATGTCTCTTGCTCTAACAGTAATTGTTGAACCATTATTGCGATCAGTGATTGGTTAGGAGGAAAAAGTGTGGTTAAACGACGACGATTTCCAGCGCTAATAAAAGATATGGGAGCCTGTATTTTCAAGAAGCCTTTCACTCAACTTTATCCTTTTATTAAAGCACAGGCACCTGAAGGATACCGTGGTAGACAAATATTCTACCCTGAAAAGTGTATCAGTTGCGGTTTATGCGAGCGGGACTGTCCTGCAAAGGCTATAGAACTAGTGGAAGTTTCTGGGAAACGGATGCCCAAATTTTACCTTGACAGCTGTATATTCTGCAATTTATGCGCAGAAAGCTGTCCAAGAGAGGCAATAAAGCTATCCCCAGAATTTGAGATGTCAACAACAGAAACAGAAGAAATGCTGATTCATCCAGAAGAATTTATTGCTAAGCAAAAAAAATCTAATGACGAGGAACAAAATCATGTGGTTTGAAACTATTCTAGCTATTGGCATGGTGACCTCTGCCGTTTTTGCGATATACTTGAAGGAAACTGTGGCTTCAGTTTTGTCTCTAAGCACAATGATGCTTCTGTTATCTTTGCTCTATTTCAATCTAAATGCACCCTTCTCCGCAATTTTTCAATTAGCATTAGGAGCCGGAACAGCAGCAATTTTCCTTCTTGCAGGTGACACATTAACCAAAAAAAGTAATATAAAAACATCAAACAAAACGAAGAGTATAGCAATAATTGCTTCAGCCATTCTTTGTATCCCAGTAATTGTGGGAACAGTAGCAACACAGATAATTTCAAGTCCATTCGATTTTTCATTATCTACTGCCTTATGGGAGTTGAGGGCCACTGATGTTCTTGCTCAAGGGTTGGTTGTTTTAACAGCTGCACTGGGAGTTGGGCTCTTTTTGGAAGAACGGAGGCGAAAGTAAGTGGACTACATAATACTGTCTATTACGATTTTGGCCATTGGAATAGTCGGTTTGGTAACAAAACATGATCTAATAAAAATGCTTATCGCAATAGAAATGATAACTGCAGCAGCAACAATGAATTTTGTTGTTTTCGGTTCTTTAATGCAGGACTCGTTAGGTCAAGCTTTCTCGATTCTAGCTCTTTCTGTTGATGCCTGTGTAACCGCTGTTGCACTTGCACTTGCTATCGCAATCTACAAAAAACTTAACATTCGTGATTTCAGAGACCTATCGGAGATGAATGAAGAACAATCAGAACAAGGAAGAAAACCAAACTCCAGAGGAAAACTAACATGCTGATTCCCGTTGAGTATGCTGCATGGCTGTGTTGGGCTATTCCCTTTGCAGGTTCATTGTTTGTGCCGTTAGTTGCTAAGTTTCGCCGCAAAAGCGTTGGTTGGTTCGCGGTTTTAATTACTTTCCTTGCTGCAGCATGCACTGTTTCATTGATCCCAAGCTTGCTTGGTGCCCATCCAGAGGCACAAGTATTTTCAATACCTTGGATGCCAGCTTTGGACATAAACCTCAGCGTCCTTGTAGATCCATTAAGCACATTGATGGCGAATATTGCAGCATGTATCGGTTTGTTGATTATGGTTTATTCAGTAAACTACATGGAGAAAGACAATGCAACACCCCGATTCTTTTTCTTCATGTTGCTTTTCGTCGGTGGAATGCTCGGTTTAGTTATGGCAAACAATCTTCTGCAGATGTACTTCTTCTGGGAAACAGTTGGTCTATGCTCCTACTCACTCATCGGATTCTGGTACTCGAGACCTGAGGCAGCCAAAGCAGGAATGAAAGCCTTTATTGTAACAAGAATAGGAGACATCTTTCTTTTACTCGGAATATTACTGCTCTATATTAACACCGGCACCCTCGACTTCATTGAAATCCGTCATCTGATAGAAACGGGGCAAGTTTCAGTACCAATGCTAGCTGTGTCCATTTTGATGCTAATTGGAGCTATCGGCAAATCTGCTCAAGTTCCGTTGCAGGTTTGGCTTCCGAATGCCATGGAAGGGCCATCACCTGTAAGCGCCCTCATTCACGGTGCAACAATGGTTAAAGCAGGAATCTATCTTGTGGCAAGAATCTACATCCTATTCTCTTTGGTGGTGCCATGGCTAACCACTATCACTTACATTGGAGGAATCACGGCTTTCCTCGCTGCAACCATGGCCCTAACCAGCACTGACCTGAAACGGGTCCTCGCGTTTTCTACAATAAGCCAGTTGGGTATGATAATGTCTGCCTTAGGAATAGGAACTGAACTCGGTTGGTTTGCCAGTCAATTTCATGTAATCAGTCATGCTCTTTTCAAGTCGTTGCTGTTCCTCTCTGCTGGAGTTGTAATGCATATCACTCACACTCTTGACCTAAAGCAGCTTGGAGGATTAAGAAAAGAGATGCCTATCACATTTATTGTAAGTGTTATCGGAGCGTTTTCGCTTGCAGGTATTCCGCCTTTTAGCGGATTCTGGAGCAAAGACACAATATTTGAAGCTATCATTTTAGGTAATAACCTTCCTCTCTTCATTTTGATTTTTGGAACATCCGTGCTAACTGCAATATATAGCATTAGATGGATCTCTCTGGTTTTCCTCGGAAAGAAGTCTGAGCATCTTGAGTTACATCACATACATGATCCTAAACCAACAATAACTGTGCCTCTTATCTTGCTAGCCGCTGCTTCATGTATCGCAGGTTTCTTCAAAGAACCCCTAGAACATTACCTTGAGATACACTTTGAACCCTCATTATATGGCGTTGTTTTAGCAAGTGTGACATCAGCAATTATTCTCACAGTTGCAGTACCTACTGCATATTATCTTTACTTCAAAAAAAGAGATACTTCCGTGGTTTCGGCAAGAAGTTTTTTAAATAATCCACTTTATCTTTTAATATACAACGGTTATTATTTCGATGCTGTTTACAACAAGATATTGAGCGGAGTAATGAGTTTGTCACAATTCGCTTTTCAAGTTATTGAAACATCTGGGATACAAAGGTTTCCTTACGTTGTTGCAGGAGGAGCTTCAAGGATAGCCAATGGAGTCCATGATTACATAGAAGCTTTTCTTGACAGATTTGTTTATCTCATATCGGGTGGAGCTGTAATTGTTGCACACAAAACACATGTTCACCTTGAAACTTTCCTAGACCGACTGGGTTATATTTTGGCTGGCGGAACTGTGGAAACTGCGCGGGTAACCCACGAGTATATCGATTCGTTTCTGGATAAACTAGTCTACCTTTTTGCAGGAAAAACGGTTGAGCAAGGACAAAAACTCAAGAAAATGCATAGAGGACACCTTCCAGATTTTGTTTTAGCAGCAGCAATAGGTTTCTTTATCATAATTATTTTGTTGATATCAACTGCTTTGAGGTAAAAATAAAATGCAAACATTATTAATAGCTTTGATGTTGCCGGCTCTGGCTATTCCAATAGTTTATGGAGTTGGCAAAAAATCCGCGAAAACCGCTGCCCTTATTCTCGGCATCCTGTCTTTGATCAGCTTATCTCTTATTTTGACTTTGATTCCGACAGTTCTTAATGAGGGACAATACATAGAATCGTATTATTGGATACCCACCTTAGGTTCCGCTTTCACGCTTTTCGTTGATGGAATAAGCCTGTCTTTGGCCATAGTAACTTTGATACTTGTTGCAGCATGCACGATTTATTCCATAAATTACATGGAGGAAAAGAAGTCACTTCCACAATACTACGCACTATTGAGCCTCCTAACTATAGGTTTGGTTGGCGTTTTCATCACATCAAATCTGCTGCTCTTCTATTTCTGTTGGGAACTTATGCTTGTTCCAACCTATTTTATAATAGGTGGATGGGGATACAAAGACTCGTTTAAAACTGCCTTCAAATTCTTCATCTTCACACATGCAGGAGCAATCTTTGTTCTATTAGGCATCGGCGCTATCTACATGCTAACCGGAACCCTCGACATATTTGAAGCCCAAGTCCTTCTGGCTAATGTAGATCCTGGTATACTGAGTTGGGTACTTATCTCATTTACTGCAGGCTTTGCCGTTAAGATGGCTATTGTTCCACTTCACATGTGGCTTCCAGATGCTCACGGTGAAGCACCCGCCCCTATGTCTGCGCTCCTAAGTGGAGTAATAATTGGTGCAGGTGGATACGCTGTTTTGAGAATTGCTCTTGGAACTGTATACTCAGCAATGACTCCAACAAGCAATGAATTCTTGCTTGTGCTAAGCTTCTTTGGAGTATTATCCGCATTTTATGGATCTTTGCTCGCGTTGGCAGAAACCGACATCAAACGAATAATTGCATATTCAAGCATAAGCCACATGGGTTATGTTTTGTTTGCCTTGTCCCTATATCCTTATCCTGAGGGTATCACTGGAGGTGTACTACATCTAGTTAATCATGCAGCAAGTAAGGGTCTTCTCTTCTTGACTGCTGGTGCAATAATGCATCAGACTGGCGTGAGGAACATCAAGGATATGGGTGGTCTGGCGTCAAAGATGCCTTTAACTGCGATAGCCTCTGCTATTGCAGCGTTCAGCATAGGTGGAATTCCCCCGTTTGCCTGTTTCATAAGCGAGTTCCATATTTTCGTTGGTGGAGTTACTGCTGCTGGTGTGGACGCTTCATATTACTTGCCTACAGTACTGATGCTTATTGCAACTGTTTTCAGTCTCGCGTATGTATTGAGGTACTTCTGGAAAGTCTTCTTAGAAGCTCCTAAAACCCAGAGAGATGACATAAAGGATCCTCATGTGTATATGATTATTGCAATGATTGCACTTGCGGCCTTAGTAGTAATATTGGGAATTTATCCTGGAATTTTCATTGACCTAATTCATGCTGTTACATCAATATGACGAGGCTTAAACTAAATGAATATAATCGATATTCTTTTACCCACAATAGTCTTTACGATTTGTTCTTTACTAACAGTTCCAATTCTACGTTTAATTAGAAGAACCAAAGTTGATCCTCAAAAGTTCATGGTAATTTGGATAATAATCACATTCTCTGTAGCAGGTTTGGGTCTTTTTAGAATAACAACGGAATATTTTGGGCAATCACAATCTTTTATTCAAATCTCTTCTACAGACACAATTTTGGCGCCGCTATCTACCAGTTTTCTTGTAGACACTGTATCAGTATACATGGTAATTGCATACATGGTAGTGGGAACAATTACATGCCTCTATAGCGTTCTGCATATAAGTTCAAAAGAGAGCCTGTCCGAAAGATATTATGCATTGTTACTCATGGTAACAGGCACAGTAATAGCTGCCACTTTCTCAGGCGACTTGCTTACCCTTTTCATATTCTGGGAGGCAACCGCTGCAGGTGCCTGCTTTCTTGTAGCATACAAAAAATCCCGCGAATCACTCGAGGCTGCACTAAAGTATCTGATTATGGTTATCATAGCTTCTGGCTTCACAATCTTTGGACTATCATTAATTTATGGTCTCACTGGCTCCCTTAACTTTTGGACCGTAAAAGAAATCCTACTGACTACAGGTAACCCACAGCTTCTATTGGTTGCATTCGCTTTTATCATTGCAGGTTATGCCATCGAAACAGCTATTGTTCCATTTCACATGTGGATGCCCGACGCATATACTGCCGCCCCAGACTCTGCATCAGCTTTCCTATCAGCCATCGTAGACCAAGGCAGCTACTATGTGCTTTTAAGAGTTCTATTATTCATTCTTACACCCACAGCAGTTGTGGATTGGAGATTTACTGTAGCGATACTCTCTGCGCTTACTATGACAGTTGGAAACCTGTTCGCATTAGCCCAACAAAATATTAAACGAATGGTATCATACGTCTGTATTGCTGATATCGGCTATAATTTGATAGCAATAACAAGTATCACTCCTATTGGGCTTACGGGTAACTTGTTTTTCTTCTTTGTTGCAGCCATGGAAACCGCCCTTGCATTTATGGTGATTGGAGTATTCAAAAGGATGGGGTTAGAGACTTTAGAGGATATGTCAGGTTTGGGACGAAAAATGCCGCTTTCAAGCTTTGCTTTTGTTTGTGCAGCTCTCTCCTTTTCGGGCGTGCCATTATTTGCAGGATTTATTGCTAAATATATGGTGTTCACTTCGGTTTTGCAATCAAGTGTTGCTTGGTTGGCGGTAATAGGTGTTCTTAATTCTGTTCTTCAATCCGCCTATTTACTAAGAGTGATACATTATTTTTATGCCAAAACCCCAAATAACGATAAAAACCTCAAAGAGCCAAAAAAGTTGCTTGTTCCCATATACTGCTTGGTCATTATAATTATCGTTCTTGGATTATACCCTGATCTGGTTCTCAATTTGTTGTCTTCAATTTCGCTGTTTTAGTATGTATAATCCAAAAATTTTAACTGGCTAGAATGATACAATACGGTAAGGGAATTCTTTGGTAACAAAAAAAGACAAACATATAGCATACGATGACTTAGAATTTAAAATTATCAATTCTGGATTCTGTACCCTATGTGGTGCATGTGAAGCAGCATGTCCTGTTCATGCAATAACCATAGAAGAAGATAGAATTGATCATTTTGATTGCTCAAAACACATCGATTCCTGTCCAATATGTTACAATATTTGCCCTCACTCTGAAGAACTTCTTGAAGAAAGTTTAAGATTTGTTTCAGACTCGCCTATAAATCGAGAAGGTTTGGGATATTATAGACGGATCTTACTTGCCCAAGCAGCAGATCCAGAGCTTAGAAAATTGGGTCACGGCGGTGGTGTCGTTACTACGCTTCTAACAAATGCCATAGAGCGCGGAATAATAGATAGTGCAATTGTTTCTCAGGCAGAAACTAATGTTCCTATTAAGCCTAAAGCGTTAGTCGGTGAGGTTCCGGACGACGTGTTTTCTGCAGTTGGAAGTAAATTCTTCCCTTCGTCAGTGGCTAGAGCTTATGGAAGTGCAGTTTATGAATATGGAAAAGGGAATATTGCATTCGTGGGTGTTCCTTGTCACGTACTTGCTCTTCGTAAACTTGAAGCGTGGGAACACAAAATCACGGGGAATCTGAAGGTAATAATAGGGCTTTTCTGTTTCTGGACGCTTTCTTTTAATCATCTACTTAGTTTTCTGTTAAAAAATTATAATATAAAACCTGACGAGATAAAACGGCTTGACATATTAAAGGAGCTAATTGTCCAAACCGACAAAGGCAAAATAACAGTTCCATTATCCGAAGTTAAACCGCACATTTTGACCAGTTGCGAAACATGCACTGACTTTACGTCAGAGCTGGCAGACATTTCTATCGGAAGTGCATATCCCCTTAAAGAGTGGTCTACAGTTATTATCAGAACAAAGGCTGGAGAAGATTTCTTTTATTCCGCAGTGGAATCAGGGGTGATAAACACTGGAGTAATAGAACTTGAACCAGAAGCTTTTTCACATGTACTTGAGGCTGCTGTCCAGAAGAGAAGAACTGCCCTTAAAGAAATTTCTGATATGAAAGAAGCCTATGTACCTGTCCCTGTTCGTCCCTTAAAAGAAATTGCAGTTCTTTCGCAATTCCAAGTAAAGGACGTAATGTCAACTAAACTCAATATAGTGTCTCCCGATTTCTCCATAACTCAACTACTGGATTTCATGGCGAAACATCATCACACAGGATATCCTGTTGTTGATGAGAATGGTGACTTCTTAGGCATAGTAGCGTTGGATGACTTGACTAAGGTTGAAAAAAAGAAACGCGGCGAGGTTCTTATTCGAGATATTATGCAAAAAAAGTCTAATGTAATTTTTCCAGAAGAGCTTGCGTTGACTGCATTCAACAAAATGAGAATTCATAAGACGGATCGCATTGCAGTTGTTGATGCGAGTAATCCCAAGAAAATTGTTGGGTCTATTAACTCGAACTGATTTAGGGCACATACTTAGTGACACATTACATGTTACCTGAGGATACTCATTAGGTTGTTTTTAAGAAACTTAAAATATCCTATGGAAGTTTAATTTATTGGTGACTATGGTGATTGATAATCAAATTTTCAAGAAGATTCTTGTTCCTGTGGATGGTTCTCACTCCTGTCTTCACGCAAAAATGTTTGCTTCTTTAATAGCCAAAAAGTTCAAGTCAAAAGTAACAGTAGTTCATGTTGCTTCACATGAATTTATGCATCCTGAGCTGAAAGCACAGTATCAGTTACCCAACTCAATTTTGCATAAAATTGACGAAGCATATTTAAAGATAGGCAAAAAAATTATCAGAAACGCCGAAGAATTATTCAAAGAAGCAGAAATTGATGTTGATGCGAGACTAGTAACCTACGAAGACCCAGCTGAATTCATTCTTGAGTTGGTTAATAAGGAAAAATACGATTTAGTTGTTATAGGAAATCGTGCTGAACATCAATCTGTACGTTATTCTCTTGGAAGTATCACAGAGAAGGTTGCAAGACATGCTGAATGCCCAGTTCTTATTGTAAAAAAGAAACCGAAAGTTGAGAAAATACTCGCTGCTGTTGATGGTTCCAAATATGCAGATACGGCACTTGAATATGCGGTTCAAATTGCCAGAAATTTTAGTGCCAACTTGGCTTTACTTCATGTTGAGGAAGACAAACTTGTTAGAATAGGTGGACCACAAGTAGTAGATTGTCTTGGAACAGTCGGAGAATGTATTCTAAAAGATGCTGCTACTAAAGCCCAGGGATTACCTTTTGATAAGATGCTGGAATATGGTAGTCCTGCAGAAATACTAATAAAAGTGGCAAAAAAAGCAAATGTAGACATAATCGTTGTTGGAAGTAGAGGATTAAGTAGCATAAGAAGATATTTGCTTGGCAGTGTTAGTGATGATATAAGCATGCATTCAAGAAGTTCAGTTCTGATAGTCAGATAAAATGTTCATTATGGATTAAAGAAATTTAAGAGTATTAAGTAAAACTGAATTGGGGGAGTTTTTACCCTTTGTTTTTGCTCACAAGCTTTCTTCCAAGAGAAGTGCCCGAATCCCATTTTAATACAAAAAACTTGCTTTACTTTTTTACTACAAGAACGTCGCAGTTCGCTTTTGAAACCACTTGTTTTGAAACACTACCTAACAGGAAAGATGCAGCACTGCCCAAGCCTCTGCTACCAACGACAATCAGGTCAAATTTCTCCATTTTCTGCGGCATCAACTAAGGCTCTGGAGGGATTAGATCCAAGAATAGATGATAAACGAGAATCAATTTTTTCTTCTTCTAAAAGTTGGGTCGCCTTCAGTTGGGTTTTCGCTGCATTGTCTTTGTCTCCTCGTTTGTAAACGGTGATAACTGTTATGTGGCCTGAGAACTTTTTCGCGATACTTATTGCTTCCATTAGAGCCCATGTTGAATAATCAGAACCGTCGAGGCCAACCAAAATCTTCATTTTCTCTTTCATTCATTTTTCCCTCGTTTTTGATTTATTCATTATTTTTTTGAATTAATCTTAATTTATTATGCTGAGATTAGTCTTAATGTTTTCTGTCCACCTTTGAATCCATAAGTCCTGGATTTCGCTTTATTCCTCTAGCGAGAACTGGTGGAAAGATAAGTGTTGTAACAATACTCATGGCAACTAATGCTGAAAATATTTCTAGAGGAATCAAATTGTATTGGACTGCAATCAAGGCGATAACTAATTCTGCTGCACCTCTGGAATTCATTGCCCAACCGATATAATACAATTGTTTCCAGTTCAAAGTGGAAACTGGTTTGATAATTAGAGTCCCTATCATTTTTCCAAAGAATGCAATCAATATTGTAGCTGTAATTAGAGGGGTATTAGAAAGAAGGGTGGTCAGGTCAAACGTTAATCCAACATTAACAAAGAAAAAGGGAACAATGAATCCCAAGGCAATGAGCTTTACAACATTAACCAAATCTTTTCTGTTTTGTTTACTTATTTCTTTAATGAAATTTGTAATAGAAAACCACCAAGTATAGCACCAATCAGATAACCGACGTTCAATGATTCAGATAGAGCTGCAAGAAGTAAAATGAAAATCATGACTATGGAGAATAATCCAGTCTGTTCCCCAGGTTTTTTATCTAAAGCACGAAGGACTTTGGACATCACTTTAAAGGATAGATATGCAACCAATAGGAAGATTACAATTTCTACGGGTATCATGGCAAGATCAAATAAACTGCCACCCTTAGCGAAGATTACAACAACAGACAAAAACAACACTTCAAATATGTCATCAATAGCACCTGCAGCAAGCATCACGGCACCTAAACGAGTATTCAAACAGTTCAGGTCCATGAGAACCTTAACTTTTGTCCCTTCTGAGGTAACCATCATAGCTCCACCGAAAATCAAAGCTGACAGAAATCCGTATTCAGGGAAAAACAAGTTCATAAACAAAAATCCGAGACCAAATGGGATTAGTGCGGAGCTTAAAGAGACCAGAATCGAATCTCTTGATGTCTCTTTTATTTTCTCAATTTCAATCTCTAACCCAGCCAGAAAAAGAAGAAGCAATACTCCAAGTGTAGCCAGAAAATCGATTATTACCAATGTTGTACCATCTTCAAAAAGCAGAGCTTTCAAGAATGGAATTCCAAACAATAACCCTGCAAGTATTTCACCAACAACTGATGGCAATCCGATTCTTTTGAATAGCTCACCAAGCACAAAAGCAACGATCAAAATTATGGGTAAAATTGTTAACAATTCCATTTAATATTCCAACCAATTGAGACTTTTCTGCGGTGATTATTTAAAAAAACTGCTCAGAACTAAACGGGGGTTTCTTGACTTTTTGAGTCATATGCACAGGCTTAAATTTAACTTTTTTGTTTAAATTTAGGTAAATGTCAAAAGTTATAATAAGTTTCGTAAAATCTAAAGAACAATGTAGCATATAAAAAAATAGAAATAAATCCTGAACAATACCTCCATTGTGAAAAAAAACTGATTTTGGTCCTAGAAAAATTTTATTAGACAACCCCTTTCAGATTTAGGTTTATGAAAATCAAGAAGAATCCTTGGACCGCATTGTTTCCATGTCCGGTTGTTCTCGTAACAAGTGTGAACACTGAGGGAAAACCTAACATAATCACTTTAGCTTGGGCAGGAACCGTATGCTCCGAACCGCCCACATTAGCATTGGGAATCAGACCTACACGATATTCATATAAACTGATTAAAGAGCAAAAAGAATTTGTCGTGAACATACCAACTGCCAAAATCCTAAAAGAATCTGACTACTGTGGAGTAATTTCAGGAAAAACCGTTGACAAGTTTTCTGAAACCCAACTAACCCAAGAGAAAGCAACTAAAGTTAAGGCCCCACTAATCCGGGAATGCCCAGTGAACCTAGAATGCATATTGAAAGATGTGAATCCATTAGGCGCTCACGACATATTTCTTGGAGAAATTGTTCAAGTTCATGTTGACGAAGACATTCTTGATGATAGGGGAAATATTGATTTCAAAAAAGCTGACCCTTTTGTTTTTAACCAGGGCGAATACTGGAACATACATACAAAACTGGGAAACTATGGGTTCTCAAAAAATGAGAAATAATAATGGAAACAGAAAAAGTAAAAGAAAACGTTGATGAGAAGTAAAAAACGAAAATTGTCTGGGGAAAGCCACTTTCTGATAAAAAAATAGTTCCCTATTATCTAGTTTGAGTCTATAATTTTACAGATTTTTTTTGGATTGTTGGATGAAAATACAAAAGCTCTTCCTTCTTTTACAGTAATCTCAATAGCAGTTCCAAATGATGTCGTGTATGCAGTTGAGCCATCAAAACCATACCTTACACCAATTCCTCCATATCTACCAAATGATGCTTGGGTTATTTGGCACGAAATGATATCCTTTAACTTGATGGATTTCTTATTGAAAATTCCATAATGAACTAGGAGTTTATCAGGATTGATTCTAATTTCAAGACATCTATAATTCCAGAAAAGAAATAACACAAATGCCATAATCCCCCAAGAAAAAATAAATCCATAATAATCTTCAACAGACAAATCCCCCAAGAGAATCATAAATAATGTTCCAAAAACAATAATACCTGAAAAAAACGTTATTAAACCTTTAACGAGAAGACCAGCAGAAACCCTTTCTTGATAAACAATATCTTTCATAATAGTAAAATCAAATATCTACTAATTTATTCTTTTCAAAGCCTCTGCAGGAGTGACCTATTAATTATTATCTATTCCCAAGTTTTAGTCCATGTTGTTAAACAGAAATCGCGCGATTTTCAGTCGTAGTTCTTTTTCGCGTCGGCTAAGTATGGCTTCAAATGTGTTATCTACAAAGATTTGGTCATCCTCTGTTTTAACTATCACGCCAACAGCATTGTTTTTTTGTTCAGAAACTTTGAGTTGCGTTTGTACACCACTTTTATCAGAAATCTCTTTTTCCAGTTCATCAAAATGGACTAATTTTGATTCATTTTCGTTTAATACAACCTTTAAAATCCCACCACCTAAAACGATGCCAGCGTCAACTATCAACTTCCTAAGAACTGGAACATATTTCTCAGATTTCTGCATGTTCACTAACCTGTTTTTTGCCGCATCTAGGATGCTGGTTATCAAACGGTTCTTTTCGGATAAGACTATCCATCCAGCCTGTCTCTTGATATCTATAGAGACCTTTCCGCTAATAATGTCTGCATCGTTTGCGGCTTTCTCTAATAGGGCGTTTGTCCTTTTTTCTGCATTTTGAAGAGCTAACTGTCTCTGTTTTTCTACTACTGATTCAGCAGATTTTTTAGCATCAGCTATAATACTTTCTGCTTGCTTTCGGGCATCTTTCAAGATGCGATCAAGAATTTCGTTCCCTGAATGTTCCATACTTTCACCGATCATGACAATATTTCCTGGAGAATCGAATTCACTGCTTCACCGAATTTCTGCTCTGCACTCACTAAAATTTTCTTTTTCAGTTTCTCTGCACGTTCAATGAAAATTTGTCCTTCAGATTCAGCGTCGGTCTTCGCCTGTTCTTTCAGGTTAATTGATTTACGCTCTGCTTCATCAATAGCATCTTGGTAAGTCTCCAGGTAAACCGCTTCAGCCCTTTCTTGAGCGCTTTTTTTTATTTTCTCTGCTTGCTCGTTTGCTGCTTGTATGAGTTTTTCAGCATCTCTCTCCATCTCTAAAACTGCTTTGAAGGATTCAAGCAAGATTTACTACCCAACTGAATTACTGAATGAAAAACTTTATGAGTTTTTCCCTCGTATAAAGATACTAGTAACCGATATTAAAGACGTACGTAATTAAGCACATCATCCAAAAGACATTCTACATGAAGATGACGCCATGATAGAGATGCAAAGACTCAAAGCGCTGGTTTATGAAGAGTACATTGACGCTGTTGTCAGATCCCTAGGACATGCAGGCATAGTCCAGTTCATTGACATACGAGAAAAACCTGAAGACTGGGAAGAACCATTAGTTCCTTATAACGAGTCCACTGAAACTGTGAAAAAGTGTTCTGACATAATCTTAAGAATCGAGATTGCATTTGACACACTACACATAAAGCCTAATGATTTTCCTTCCGCAGAAATACCTATTACAAAAGAAACGACAGAAAAAGTTCTGACAGAGGTCGAACAGAAATTAGACGAAATTCCTATCGAAGAGGCTAAAATCTATGCGTTGGCTTCGAAAATTGACCAACTTATTTGCGACCTTGGAATAAAGCCGGAACAATTCGAAAAAGAGACTTCACTGACGCATACTGAAGAAATGGAGCTAGAGCATATCGAATTCGAATTGATTGAAATCGACAAAACCATTGAGAGTACTGGTTTGTCAAATCACCATGTCCTGGTTGAAAGAATAGTTGCCAAACACTTTGATGATTTAGATGAAATTGGAAAAAAGTTCGCTCAGCTTTCAAAATTTGTTATAGACAGCGAGAGATATTTCGGAAAAAGACTCATAACTCTAAAAAAAACCGTTGAATCAATAATCGGCACTATCGAAACTGGAATAAATTTCCAGGACATCCGAGAAGAGCTCTTAACGCTGTGGGCTAGGGTAAAAGAAGAGAAACGAATAGCAATAGAGAAAGAAAAGTTTGTTAGAAGTTCCAAAACTTTTTTTTTCGAGGCTTGGGTGCCACAGAATCTCGAAAAAGAAGCGGTAAAACGAATAACTGATGCTTCTAATGGAGATTGCTTAATAGCAGACGAGGTTCCTGATCTTGACGAAAATGTACCAATAATAACTAAGGAATGCCCAAGCTATCTGCAAGCATTTGGGAAGCTAGAATGCGCATATGGCCGTCCATCCAGCGGGGACATAGATCCTCTTAAAATTTTCGCCATAACATTTCCCATTCTTTTTGGTATAATGTTTGCAGATGTTGGGCAAGGTGCAATTTTCGTAATAGCTGGAATTATATTCACCTTAATTCGAAGAAAGGGAAAAGTAAAGGAAGCAGGAGACATTATTCGCTACCTGTTAATTAGCGGCGAAATGCTGATTTACATCGGTTTTTCAGCAATTTTTTTCGGGTTTATATTCGGCGAGTTTTTTGGGCCATCTGGTCTCATTCACCCAATAACTTTAGCAAAATTTGGTCCTTTTCAAATAGGAGGATTTGAACCTACACAAGAACCTATGAAAATGCTGAAATTTGCGATACTCGTAGGTACAATTCATATAAGTATCGGGTTAGTTTTGAGGTTTATTAATGAACTTAGACACAAACACTACAAACTTGCTATAATACCAATCTGTTGGATTTGGTTGATTTTCGGCAGTTTATTCATGTGGGCATACTGGGGAGGAATATCAAACATTTCACTATGGTTCGCAGAAGGCACCATTATGCTTGGAGGACTCGTGATATTGCCACTGATGCTCATTTTTGTTTTCGCAGCATTAGCTGAAGGTTTTATGGCAGGCGTAGGATTTACCGTAGAAGTGTTCGCTGAAACGCTAAGCCATACAATGTCCTATAGCCGACTAATGGCATTAGGTCTAATACATAGTGCAATGAACTACTTGTTCTTGGTGTTAGGAGGAGTGGAGCATGGTGTTTTTCCATTAACGAGCATTCCTCTAATAGCCATAGGAACTATTCTAGTGTTAATTATTGAGGGTCTCGTAGTTTTTGTACATACTCTTCGTCTTCACTGGGTTGAATGGTTTTCAACATTCCACTCAGGTGAGGGAATTCCTTTTAAGCCATTCGAATCTACTAAGTAGAAATAGAGTGGTTGATATGGATCCTGGTCTCATAAGCCTCATTGGCTTGGCGATCGCAATTGGAGGACCCTATACTATCTGCGGCTGTCTCAATCATAATCTGTGGAACTGCACTAGCTGGAATTGGAACCGAAAAACCAGAGTTGCTCAGTAGGTTGATCATAACAGTTGTTTTGGGTGAAGCATTGGCTATCTATGGATTGCTGATTGCTTTCATGCTCTTGGGAAAGTTACCCGACATCACAACCATGGAGACTGCAAACAAGGCTCTCATTGCAGGAATAGTAATTTCTGTGGCAACAGTTTCCGCCGGCGTCGGCATCAGTTACAGCGGGTCATCATTGATTGCTGCGACAGCTGAAAATCCTGAAACGTTTTCTTCTAACGTAATAGGAGTTGTCTTGTCCGAGGCTCTCGCAATCTATGGTCTATTGATATCGTTCATGATTATCGGTCAGATATAGTAACGGTTTGACGATTGGAAGTAATCATGTGAACGATCAGATGAAGCATTTCAAGCAATATGAAAGAATCATGAAAATGGAGCTTGAGCAATCAATTAAAAGTTCTGAGTATCAAAGGTTTTCTGAAATTTATCCCCACATAGCAGAGTCAATCAGATTAGAAAGGAAAATAGAACGCCTGACCAACATGTTGAAATCTGAGAAACATACAGGCTCAGAATTCAAGATAAAAAGAGAAATAACCGTAACAAAGTCTAAGTTGAAAACAAATAACTTACATAAACGCTTACACGGTGAGACTAAACACGAAACCGTTTTCCGCAGAAAATTAAAACGCAGTGCCTCGAAAATGCGATATTCCTTGCACGCTGATAAATTCCGGACAATTTTAGGCAAACCAATCAGAAATTTCCAGATGAAGCTCAGAAGGTCTATGCACAAAAATTTTCCTCCATCCATCTTTAGCCTGAGAGAGCTGACTGTTGTAGAACGGGGCTTGGCGCTTAGGGAATGGCTTCAAGGAAAACGCAACGAACTTCGATAACGCTCAGCGACAATTATCCTCGAATTATCAGCAGCTTCTTCACTTTGTCTGGAGCGATTCCGGCTTCTGTCCCGCGTATGATGGCACTCAGATTTTTTACTTCAAACCATTTCAAGGTCAAGAAGGCTAACAGCAATCCAACATTGAAGAAGGGCGTGTACCTCTTCATTATTCTTAAATTGGTTTCTACCAGCCCCCTATCGAGAATAGTTTCAACTGTTGTCAGAGAGGTTGCATGTAACTCTTGAAGTTCCTTAAAGATATACTGATGGTCTCTCGCCATTGCACGTTTAGCGGATTCAACTAAAGAATCGATAGTTGACTGCATATCCGAACAACTCATGGCTTCATGCAGCTCTTTTTCGTTGAGCACGTCTGATGCTAGAACGAGGTATTGTTTTACCTGATTTTCGTCGATTCCATTTGCTTTGCATCGGAGAATGGTTTTAACGTTCACAGAGTCTATCGCTAATCCGAAAACTGTCCTTGCAATCTTCTTGTCCAAGCCCCTGAACTTTCCGGAGGCTCTCCAAATCTTATGGTAAACATGTTTGTCAAGGGCAACCTCAAGAAGATAGAACGCTTTTTCTTTCAGGTAAACTGCAAACGCTTTTTCCAGCACTGACCCATATTCCATGTCTGAGAGCGCATCAACAACATCAGCAATGTTTTCAGAATGCTCCAAAATGTTTCTACATCTAGCCTCGCTCAAACTTCCCACGGGGATAATGTACTTCATGGCTTCTTCCACAGAAAGTTCAGTTTCTTTAGCCCTAAGCAATGCTTTCACACAATTCGCTTCAAACTTCGCCAACAAGGCAGAAAGCAGTAAACGAACATCTTTAGGAGACAATTCCATGAGGTCCTCACAGGTTTTTATGAAATTCTGTAGAAGAGCACCCTCCAAAGAAAGGGAACTGTGCCCTTTTGTTCTAACTTCAGAGATTTCTGCTCTGTACGGCGTGTTTTCTAGCACTGAAGTAATATGATGGAGGCTCATGCCGACCAAACCAGTTATTTGGTTCGGCTCCATAAGCTTGAGCTTGTCAACCGTAAGCCTAAACATCACCCGTTTATACTTCCACGCACACATCATCAGACCCCCATCATTTTTTGCCCACTCACCCATGCTTCAGTGCTCGTTCTTTCCGTTTTCTTTGTAGAACTCTTACTCTGATTGCATCCTGCCGTTCAGTCTCTTCAAGAATCAATTCGATATACCGAATAGTAGCATCGAGTTCCGGCATAATCTTAAACTGAATCCTGTTCATTTGCCGCTTCTTTTTGGCAATAACATCGAGGAGTATCTTCACAGATTCCTGCATCTCCGCAAGCTTAACTGCATCATGGAGTGCACCCTTGATTTTTGAAGATGCCTCATCTAAACTAGCTGGAGTATCTAATGGATTGAAGCGCGGTCCAGAAATACGTGTATCTTCAACAAGTTGAAAAACAGGAAATAGCAGCCCGAGAACTCCCTTCTTTTCTTCTTCGGAAATCTTATAGTCAAACGGTTGAGTAACCAGTGAAGCTTCTTCAATTCTTTTCGAACCAGAGACCATCTCGGCTTCGACAAAAAGGTTGTAGGCATCTCTTAGCGTCGTATACATTTGGTCACGTAAGGGAGAAAATTTTTTTACAAGCTCAAAAAGGGTGAGAGTCAATGTATTCAATTCTTTTTTGAGGATGTCAACGATTCCTTCAGCCATTGACTTCCGATGTTTTAGTCTTAAGAGTTCTAGTCGTGTCGGGTGAACACTCGAAAGCTCTGCTGGCATAATTAGCTGTTCCCATCCTTGATACTATGTTTAGGATGATACTTCTCGATTACTGCGGGATCAATCCTCGAAAACTCAGATTCGGGAAGCTCCGACAACAGTTCCCAGCCAATATCAAGGGTTGTTTCTATGGCTCTGTTTTCTTCAGTTCCTTGGCTTATGAATTCTTGTTCAAACCGATCAGCAAACCGCAAATACAGTTTTTCAACGTCAGTCAACGCGGCTTCTCCGGAAACCAAAGCCGTTTCTCGGATAACCTTTCCTTCTGCATAAGCATAGTACAGCTGGTCAGACAACTGCTTATGATCCTCACGTGTCTTACCTTTGCCAATTCCTTTGTCCATAAGTCGAGAAAGCGAAGGCAATGGGTTAATGGGCGCATATAAGCCTGTTTTGTGCATCGTTCGATCCAAGATTATCTGTCCCTCAGTGATGTAGCCTGTCAAATCTGGAATTGGATGCGTTATGTCATCATCGGGCATCGTTAAAATGGGTATTAACGTTATTGAGCCCCTCTTCCCTTTGATTTTTCCAGCCCTTTCATACAGGCTTGATAAATCAGTGTACATATACCCAGGATATCCGCGTCTACCAGGTATCTCCATACGTGCAGCAGAGATTTCACGTAACGCTTCGCAGTAATTAGTCATGTCGATTAAAATCGAGAGAATATTCATGTCTTTTTCAAATGCCAAATACTCTGCAGCGGTAAGCGCCAATCTGGGACTCAAAATTCGTTCTATGACCGGGTCTTGGGCTAAATTAACGAACATCACTACTCTACCGAGTACACCCATTTTCATGAAGTCTTCTTTGAAGAATCGTGCTTCTTCGGATGTAATGCCCATAGCCGCAAAAACTATGTTGAACTCCTCTTCTTTTCCTCTCACTTTCGCCTGCTTAACTATCTGAGAAGCAATGATCTTATGGGGCAGACCAGACCCCGAGAAAATAGGAACCTTTTGCCCCAAAACCAGCGAGTTCATTCCATCGATTGTTGAAATTCCTGTCTGAATGAAATCAGTTGGGTGTATTCTCGAATACGGATTAATTGGATACCCGTGAACATCCCAATACGCTTCTGGAATAATGTTTGGACCGCCATCTGCAGGTTTACCTCCTCCGGTGAAAACTCGTCCCAACATGTCCATTGAGACGGGCAGCTTGATGCTTTCTCCTGTGAACCGCACCGCTGTCGTTTTCGTGTCGAGATCAGAAGTACCCTCAAAGACTTGGACAACTGTAACTTCTTCGCTAACATCAATAACTTGTCCCGTCCTCATTTCGCCGTTTGGAGTAACAACTTCTACAAGTTCCCCATAACCGACGCCGCTTGCAGACTTTACAAAGAGCAGGGGTCCTGAAATCTCATTTATCGTTCGAAAAGTGCGGCTGTTTTTTTCTAACGTCGTCATGTAGACTCTTCTCCGGCATTTTCTTTAGCAAGCTGATCAAATTCTTTGTCCATCTTCTCGTTTATTTTCATGTTTATGTTCTCGAATTCCTCGGCTCTGATTATTTTCATTCGCGCCAGTTCTTCCTTAATGCTGAGTGACAGTACACTCGATAAAGGCACTCCGGAATTCACTGCTTGCTGTGCTTTTTCATAGAATTTCAGAATCAGCTCAAGCATTTGATGGGTCTTATTCATGGGACAGTATAGATCAACTGGATGGTATGCACTTTGCAGAAGAAAATATTCCTTCAGCATTTTTACGGCCTCAAAGACGGCACGCTGTTTATCTCCTAATATTTCGGCTCCAACTAGTGAAACCACTTCTCGGAGTTTTTCTTCTTCCTTCAACAATGTCATAGCTTTTTCACGTAGCCCTCTCCAGTCGGAACCTACACTTTCATACCACTCTTGAAGCGGTTCTAGGTACTCGGAATAGCTCATGAACCAGTTAATGGCTGGAAAGTGTCTGCGATGAGCCAAAGAAAAATCGAGCGCCCAAAACACTCGGGTTAATCTGATAGTTTTTTCTGTTACAGGCTCCGAAAAATCTCCGCCCGGCGGAGAAACTGCGCCAACAACAGTGACAGACCCGTATCTTTCTTTGCTTCCTATTGTCTGGATACGACCTGCTCTAGCATAAAATTCAGCTAATCTTGAAGCTAAATAAGCTGGGTATCCTTCCTCTCCGGGCATTTCTTCTAATCTGCCAGACACTTCACGCAGAGCTTCAGCCCATCTGGATGTAGAGTCAGCCATCACTGCAACATCATAGCCCATGTCCCGGTAATACTCTGCAAGTGTGAGAGCCGAGTAAACGCTTGCCTCTCTGCCTGCAATCGGCATGTCTGAAGTGTTTGCTATGAGAATTGTTTTGTTTATAAGAGGCTGACCCGAACTGAAATCTTGCAATTGAGGAAACCGTTCAATGGCATCCGCCATCTCGTTACCTCGTTCGCCACAACCGACAAGAATTAGGATGTCTGCGTCAGCGCATCGTGCTAGACTCTGGGATAAAACAGTTTTTCCTGTCCCAAACCCGCCTGAAATAACTGCTGTTCCGCCCTTGGATAATGGGAAGAAAGCATCGATTATCCGTTGTCCAGTTAACAGCGGAATCTCGCTGGATAATGTTGCTTTTGAAGGTCGAGACTGCCGTATAGGCCATGAGTGCATCAGATACAGGCTCTTCAAGTTTTTTCCAGTTTTGACTTCTGCGACAGGTTCACTCACGTTGTATTCTCCTTCAGACGCCACTTTTTCAATAATCCCGTTGACTGTGGGTGGAACAAGGATTCTGTGCTCCACCAACGATGTTTCCTGCACTGTTCCAATTATGTCTCCGCCCACCACTCGAGTTTCCTTCTTTACAGTTGGAGTGAACTGCCATTTCTTTTTTCGATCCAATGCTGGAGGAATAACGCCTCTCTCGATTCGAGACCCAATTAAATCCTGGATAACTGGCAGAGGACGCTGAATTCCGTCGTATATTTGCTTGATCAAGCCTGGACCCAGCTCTACAGAAAGGGGTTTTCCGGTTCCCTCCACTTTTTCGCCTGTCCGTATGCCGGTTGTCTCCTCGTATGCCTGTATTGCTGCGTTTTTGCCATCAAGGCGGATTATTTCTCCGATTATCCCCGCTTCCCCAACTCTTACTAACTCATACATTCGGGAACCCCACATGTTTTTAGCGATAATGAATGGACCGGATATACGATGGATTGTTCCTCTTGATTTGCTATTTTGTTCGTTTGTTTCACTTTCTTGACGATTGGTTCTCAAAACTTCACCTCAATTCCTGTTTTGCGTTTGATAAGTTCTGCTATGAAATCGGTTTTAAGGCTCTTTGAACCTTGTAGATCGGGTATTGGAATAATCAAAGGGCGGTGGGGATCCGCAATTTTCTCGAAGAGTTGAAGTTTATTCAATAGATGCTCAGAAACAAGTACAATCCCTTGATCGTTTTTTTCTAAAATCGCAAGAAGATGTTTTTCTGCCTCTTTGGCGTCCTCCACTGGAAATATATTACTCAATCCAGCTAACTTAAAGTAGGTTACAGTATGCCTGTCTGCTAGAAGGGCAATTCCTTTCATATTTTTTCCCCTGTGTAATGCTATAAATATTTGCGGTCTGTACTTAAAAGCTAGACTATGATTTTGTATACATTAAGAGACAATTCATTTATTGTTTATCCTGATTAACTGCACATCGAAAAACAAATTAGTGCAACTTAACACGTTACTTGTCACACGGCTATTGGAGATTTAGTTATGACCATTAATGATGACGCTATGTGGGTTGAAAAATATCGACCAAAAACGCTTGATGATGTTGTGGATTTGACCCACATTATAGAGAGTCTACAAGCTTTTCTTAAAAATCCTCATGCAATGCCGCATCTACTTTTAGCAGGAATACCGGGCACTGGAAAAACAACTGTTGCCATATGTATTGCACGTGAACTATTCGGAGATAATTGGAAATCTTTTACTTTGGAACTAAATGCATCTGATGAACGCGGAATCAACACAGTAAGAGACAGGATTAAAGATTTTTCTCGTTATGGCAGGACAGGTTTTGGAGAAGCACCTTATTCGCTAATTATCTTAGATGAAAGTGATCAAATGACTGGACCTGCTCAAACAGCACTTAGAAGAATAATGGAAACCAGTTCACGAACAAGTAGATTCATTTTAATTTGTAATTATTCCAACAAGATTATTGAACCGATTCAAAGTCGTTGTGCTATATTCCGTTTCTCAAAACTAGATAAATGTGCAATGGTAGAGCATCTCAAAAAAATCGCCGAGAAAGAAAACCTGAGATTGTTAGACGAAGCAGCAGAAAGAATTGTAGAATACGCAGAGGGCGATCTTAGACATGCCATAAATGCATTACAAACAACCGCCGCTTATCAAAAAGACGTCATAGATGAGAAAACAGTTCTTCAAGTATTTGGTGAAGCTAGCCCAAGACAGGTACAATTAATGATTAACAAGGCACTAAGTGGAAACTTTGTAGAAGCTAGAAAGATGATGTATAACCTAATCGGTCAATACGGTTTTTCGGGTTCAGAAATTGTCCGCCAGATGCAAAGAGAGCTAATGAAAATTGCATATATACCTGACAGCGAAAAGGCTGAACTAACCAACATTATCGGAGAATATGATTATCGGCTTACTCAAGGTGCAAATAGTGATATTCAATTAAGTGCATTGTTGGCTCAATTCTCAAAGTTTGGAAAATAAAGGGGAACCTAATTGATTAAAGATCTTTTATGGGTTGAAAAGTATCGCCCAAAAAAGATATCAGACGTTGTAGGTAACGAACTGGCAAAAACTACGTTTATTGATTGGTTAAAGAAAAAAAACCGACGAAAAAAGGCAGTATTGCTTTATGGACCCGCAGGAGTTGGAAAAACTGCTTTAGTGAACGCAGCTTCAAACCAATTTAATTTTACAATTATTGAAATGAATGCAAGTGATACACGAACAGAAAAAACGATAAATAAGGTAGGAAAACCAGCCACTTCTTTTGTGGCTTTAGACAGATTCTCGTCAGAAAGTAAAGGAAACATACTATTCTTAGATGAAGTTGACGGTGTTTTTGGACAACAGGACAGAGGAGGCATAAAAGCCATAATCAATATCGTTAAAGAATCACTTATTCCAGTGGTTATGGCCGCGAATGATACTGATCAAAAAAAACTTCGACCATTAAAAAAAGTCTGTCAGCTGATACGATTTCATCAGTTACGAATACCATTGATAATCACTACTTTACGAAAAATCTGTGCTGCTGAAAACATCGAAGCAGAATTTGAAGCTCTTGAAAGAATTGCTCAAAATAGTCAAGGCGATATGCGATCCGCAATAAATGATTTACAAAGCACCTCTGAAGGAAAACAAGTTCTAACACTCCAAGACACAATGCTGCTAAGAGCTCGAAACAAAGATATTGGCATGTACGAAACGCTTAGAAGAGTGTTTTCAGCGGAATCTGTTGGAGAAGCAGCAATAGTACTTAGCCGTTCAAACGTAAATTATGACGATTTTCTGCTTTCAATTAGCGATAATCTCCCCCTTCGATACCCTGAATCAGCGGATTTAGCAATTGCATATGACATGGTTTCGAAGGCGGATGTATTCAGAGGCAGAGTTGGAACTGAAAATTGGCATCTTTTAAGGTATTTTTTTAATCTTCTTGCCGAAGCTGCGACTGTCTCCCCAAAATCGTTTAAACCCTTTGATTTCATATCCCCGCCGATGAGGATAATGAGTCTGTTTTGGACAAAAAACAAAAGAATGAAACTGGAGAATATTTGTGCAAAAATAGCTCTAAAATGTCATGTTTCGCGAAATACAGCTAAAACGGACATTGTTCCATTTGTTAAGATAATGTTGGAAAAACAGAAGTCAAGTCGAATCGTTTCCTGGTTGAAGCTGGAACCTGATGATGTAGATTATCTCATCAATATGAACAAACTTTAGATAGATGGTAAAATGTTAGTTCTAAATAAGAAAGCATTTACTCTTCCTAGGGTTGAAAGAGAACAGTTTATTCGACTAATGAGGCTTGGTATGGAATATGACCGAGATAAAGGCATTTTTAGTATAACCAGTTTTGAAAACATTGAAGCAATTGTAGATACAATCTCTAACATTCTAAATGATGAAATCTTGTTCCTCCAAAATTGTTTAATGTGCAAAAAGGATTTTCCTTGTTCAGAATGTAAGTATCTGGAGTTCTGTGAAACCAAAAATCTGCCATTTCAATGCGTTTGTCCACAATGCCTGAAAAACGGAAAAATTCCTCAGCAGAAATTATTCTGAAATAAACTACTTTAACCAGTCTTTTTTTTTAAAAGCTACTTCTATGGTAAGGGGCGCTCTCCCAAAGTTACAGTTAAGCTAAGTTCTTGGCCGTCTCGGATTATTCCCAAAACCACTGAATCTCCGGGGACAGTGTTTCTTTCCATGTAAACTATGAGGTCATCCATTGTTATCACAGGAAGTTCACTGACTTCTGTAATCACATCTCCACCCAGTGGAACCCCCAACTCAGAATCAATATTGTTCTCATCTCCACCTCTTAACCCAGCCAAGTCTACTGGACTCCCAGGAATCACATCTGTTACGAGAATACCTTGAGGTTTTTCTAATCCAATGGCGTCAGCAAGCGCTAAGTTTACACCCAATGCAGAGATACCCAACCAAGGATGTTTATAGTCACCATTTTCTATAAGACCCTCAATTTCCCGTTTAATAGTATCAGAAGGAATAGCAAAACCTATACCAGTAAAGGTGCCCGTTTCTGATTGTAGAGCTGTATTCACACCTACAACCTGACCTAGCAAATTGACTAATGGACCACCAGAGTTTCCTGGGTTTACTGCTGCATCCAATTGAATTATGTCAATTATTATGTAATTTCCTACAGCGGTCAATGTTCTCTCTAGAGAGGAAACAATACCAACGGTAAGGGTGTCACTTAGACCAAATGGATTGCCCATTGCAGCTACAGGTTCCCCCACACGTAATCCTGAGGAACTGCCGAGAACCACAGGATATAAGTTTGTGACTTGAGGATCAACTTTTACAACAGCTAAGTCACTATAGATGTCCATACCAATTAAACTGGCCGAAGTTATGTTTCCGTCTAAGAAGGTAACTTGTATAGTATCAGCACCGTCAATTACGTGTTGGTTAGTTATTATATGGCCCTTTATGTCGTAGACAAAACCAGATCCTAAACCAAGATTGGTTTCGATAAGAACCACAGAGTCTTTTAGTTGATTATAAATCGTTGGCCAAGGAATCATGCCAGTCTGATTTACTACATTAAAAACTTCAAGTTGGTTTTGTAAGTCTTTGATTTGGATACTTTGTTCGGTCAAATTGGTGTCCATTGTTTCCAGCTGCTTCTGAAGGTTCAAAAAAGCTAACCCGAAAACTCCAGTGCTGATAACAAGTATTATGAAAACCGCAACTAAGGCATAAACCAACTTACGGGAACTTTGTTGGGGGTTAGGAGCTTCTTCAGGCATCAAATTTTTTATCTCCATTATTTATGCATATAGGGTTGATTCTTTTAAAGGAATCAATAATTCTAAAGGCTTTCGGAAATGCCGTTATCCAAAACTTCAAATTGTTATGTTAGATGACCTGGTTGCTTGGTAGTATGGTTCACGTCTTTTTACTGCTTCAATAAAGAGCTTTGTCAATTTTTCATTATCGGCTCCGTTCCGCATTGGTGTAAGAAGATCTACCAGATTGTCTGTTCTCATAAGACAAGGCTTTACCTTTCCGTCGCTAGTTACGCGAATGCGAGTGCAATTGCCACAAAACTCAGTGTTTTCTATTGGACGGATTAATTCAACTTTTACATTAGGTAATATGTAAACCCGTCTTTTCTGCATAAACTTCCTAACTCTAGTTTCAGACGCCAACTTCTCTAACGTTTGTGCTATCGCATCCAAACTAACATGGTGGCGCTCATAGTATGTTTTGCTGAGGTTTATAGGCTCCAGTTCAATCATTTGCAAAATTGTTCCGGTCTGCCCTGCAAACTGTATCATTCGTTCTATTTCATTATAATTTACGTTTTTAAGCACCAGCATATTCAGTTTCACTGGTTGCATTCCAACTTTTACCGCAGTTTTGACGCCGTCAATTGCGTCTTGCAGTTTGCCTCCCATGACAGCTCGATATACATTAGGATCTAAGGTTGGGAGACTCACATTAATTCTGTTTAAACCTGCTTTTTTTAGGTCTTTAGCCAAACCTTTCAGATGCGTACCATTAGTTGTCATTGACAGGTCAGTTAAGCCTTCAAGTCCGGTGATACCTGTTACAATTTCAACGATTTCCTTGCGGAGCAGAGGCTCTCCACCAGTTAGTTTAACTCGACTGATTCCAAGACTGATGGCTATCTTGATTATCCGGACAATCTCGTCAACAGTCATAAGCGTTAAGGGATGATCTTCTCCTTCCCTGTGGCAATAGGGACAATGTTTGTCACATTTTTGAGTAACAGAAATTCTTAGGTTGAGTACGGGACGGCTACAATTGTCGTAAATCATACCTGTCACTTTTCTAGTGTACGCGTTGTGTATGGGAAAGCATATCTCAGACAAGATAAACCTTTCCTAAACAGTCTAAAATGAAAAACAAGTCAGCCGATACAGGGCACAACTTAGATTAACATGCTTAGTATCCTACATACATCATCCTTTAGGTGAGTTGAATGTTATCTTTCCAATTGGACTCTTTACAGTCCAAGGAACTGTACAAGGACGTTCTTGTGAGGCTTGTACACGGAAATGAGCTAACACTGAACTACTTTGAACTCAAAAACCAAGATGCGAAGATCCAATTTCACACACACCCAGTAGAACATCTTGTAGTGGTTCTAGAGGGGGAAATGGAATTTATTTTTGAATCCCGGAAACTAACACTAAAAAATAAGGACTGCCTATTTGTTCCCGCTAAAACAAGACACACAGCACAGGTTATAAATGGACCCGTAAAGGCATTGGAAATATACCCTGCTACAAAAGACGAATATTACAATAAATAAAGAACCGCATCCAGAAAACGTACTGATGATGGTTTAGGAGAGATATTATTTGAAAGCTGTCGATGTTGTTGTCGGAATAGTTGTTAAAGGAAACCATTTCCTTGTTGAACGACGCAGATGTGACGAAACAATTGATCCGGGAATCGTGTGCTTGCCTGCGGGGCATGTTAAACCCAACGAAGACTTAAGGGATGCTTTGAAGCGGGAAATGAAGGAGGAACTAGGCATCATAGTTAAGGAAATGGAGTTTGTATGCAGGAATTTTTATATTGCAAGCAACGGCGAGAGGCAAAATGCCTACTGTTATATTGTCACTAAGTATGAAGGGAAACCTATGTGCAATGCAGCCCAAGAGATTTTCTGGGAAGACGACATAAATAAAATGAGCCTTGAGATTGACAAAAAAACGATTGAGAAGATGAGGGAACTTCAAGAAAACAGACAATCTCTTCATACATTAAGATAAACGTACAAAATAGGGAAAAATGGAATATGATCGCAGAATTGTCCAAGATGCTAAAGCAAACTACAGAAGTAAAGGATGCACAAGCTGCAGTTGTTGTGCTCTTAAAAAAGACAGATCAAGAAACTCTGGTCTTGTTTGTTAAAAGAGCAGAAAAACCCACGGATCCTTGGTCTGGACAGACTGCACTTCCTGGAGGAAAACGCGATCCCAAAGATCAAGACATGAAGGCGACAGCGGTTAGGGAAACCCTGGAAGAAACAGGTTTAAACCTTCTTGATGGATACCGGTTCCTTGGAGTAATTGATCCTCTGAATTCAATACAGAAACCTGATATGAAGATTCTTCCCTTTGTTGTCCTGCAAGAAAAAGAAGAAAAATTAAAACTAAATGAGGAGCTTTCAGAATACTTCTGGGCATCATTAAAAGAACTTGTTAAACATAAAGGAATTATTAAAAACAGTTTTGGAGAATACCCTGCTTACATAATTGAAAAATGTGTAATATGGGGCTTAACATACAGAATAATTGAGAAGTTACTTTTTCTGCTTGCAGTTTTGGAGCCACAAAATCATAAAAAAACAAACAAAAGGTCATTTTCTATAACTTTGAGTGATATTGGAAACGCGTCTTAAACACTCAATTGCATTTTCATATGTTGGATAACCTTTTAATCCGCATTCGGGACCGGCGTATAGAACTCTTTCTAAACCAAACCGATTAATCACCTTAACCAATCGATTCTTCATTGTGTCTTCGGATTCCAAAAAGATTACGGGGTTAACGATTCCATGTTTGATGCCAGTCCAATTACTAGCAATCTTTTCGTTTATGACTGATTCAGTTAATTTTTCATGCGAATCAGAAGTAATCTTTGCTTTAATTAAAGTATCAAAATCGTTAACTGCTACACTAGCTTTTAGAAACTTATCTTTTGACTCCAGCAGGTCTTCAGTATTTTTCTGTTGAATAAGGGGATCATCAACGTGCGAGTCGATCACATCCAAGGAGGGGACATCCCAAAAAAGTGGGTTAGTGGTGCTATGAAGATGTATCATAGTCTGTACATTCTTGGATTTAGCTTTGCTAAAAATAGTTTCCCAAGATTTTCGAAGATTCTCTCTTCCTTCAGAACCAAAGTCAATTAACGGATCATCTACCAATCCAAAGAGTGGTTCATCGACTGAAGCTAAAATTGTTTTACCGTGTTTGTTGCTAAAAAGGCTTTTTTCCATTATTTGAGAGACAACGTTTCCAAGTCTACTGAAGATTGCTCCGTCTCTGTAAGGAAAAAAGGAAGCTAGAGTGTAGGGTCCCGTTACACAAGTCCTAACCTCTAAAGAGTTCCCAATTTTTTCTTGAATCAGCTGAGAGTTACGTTCAATAACTTCAACTTCAGGTAGACTATTATTTGTTTTCAAAGAAGGAATCTTGGTTTCTAAATAGCCATCTTTTAGTTTTTCTAACCCGTCTATCAAGGACAAAATCATCTCACTCATGTCCCTGAACTGAGGATAATTTGGAACTTCAATACCTACTCCAATTTTATCTAAAAAACTTTGAACTATATGTTTCTCAAAGTAATCTGCTGAATCGTCATTATTCGAGAGACCAAAATGTTTTGCTCCCTCTAAAAACTTTGCAGAATCACCAATAAAGGGTAAGCTGCCTGAATCGCAAGAATTTATCATTATTCAAGTTCTCTCAAGCCTATTGTTTATTTTTAATTTGTTTTAAAGTATTCCGATCCACGAGACTCGATTGTAACAATATTTTCTTGTTTCTAAAAGAAATGATATCTGTGTTGTAAATCCCATCTTTAAAGATCTGCCACATTTTCTACTTCGTTGCTGTTTGATCCTAGGCTGACATCAATTTGAGAACTTCAGAGTCATTGCTATTATTGAATGTCTTAAAAAGACCTTTTAAAAAGAAGGGAAAAATCAACTAGTTTGGTGAAATTTTGAAAAAGTTTTTTATATGTAAAAATCAGTATGACGACATCAATCATAAAAGCAACAAACCTTAAAACGTTACTTAAACGTAAAGGTCTGATGCAACTGAAGAAATGTAATAGGAGAAAAAAGGAAGGTCATGAAAGTAAGTAAAATTATTCTAATTATCTTATGTTTAACAGCTTTATGTGTGGTTAATACTCAACAGGTTGAGTCACAAAATCTTGAAATCATATATATTTCAAGTGATGGAAGCGTTTTCTCATCAGCAAATACTACAGTTCCTATTCTAAGAGAAGGAAACAAATACACTTTTACGGATGATATTTTTGGTATTGCTTCTTTTGTTGTTCAACGCGGTAATATAATAATTGATGGGGCAGGTTTCAACCTAGTTGGAGAAGGAGACGTTGGAATAGACGTATCATTTCTAAACAACGTAACTATAAAGAATGTAAACTTAATGGGTGGTTTCTATTATGGAATTAATATCATAGACTCTTCAAGCATCACAATTATTGACAACACTATAACAGGTAATTATGAAGGCGTTTTTCTGTATAATTCTGCACAAAACACTATCGATGGAAACACCATTTCAAATAACCAGATTGGCATTGATTTACAAACATCACCAGATAACTTAATCAGAAATAACAACTTGAACAACGGCTACAATTTTGCAGTTTACGGCAGTGATTTATCACATTTCATTAACAACATTGACGCATCAAACACGGTCAATAGTAAAAAAGTCTATTATTTGGTAAACACAAACAATCAAGTCCTAAGTCCAGACAATTATCCAGACGCAGGATTCGTCGCACTTGTTGGATGTACAAACATAACCGTTAGAGACCTAGATTTAAGCAACAACGGTCAAGGCATATTACTAGCTTATACTACAAGTTCAACAATAGGCCAAAACTCAATTACAAACAATTACAACGGCATACTGCTCTTTAGATCTTCCAACAATATAATTAGTAGCAATAATATAAGAAACAATTATAGAGGTATTCAGTTCAGCAACTCTTCTAACAGTAATAGTATAACTGCAAATAACATATCCGACAACACTAATGGACTATTTCTTTTTGAATCGTCACAAAATGCTATTACAGGAAACAACATAACAGACAACGGAACGGGCATCGGTTTCAGAGCTTCTTTAAGCAACAGAATATATACCAACTACTTTGTCAACAACGATGAACAGGTTTATGATTATTATCTAACCAACTCTTCGATAACACAATCTCTTAACTTCTGGTCAGTCTCATATCAGATAGGAGGCAATTACTGGAGCGACTATAGAGGCGTTGATGCTAAAAGCGGACCAAATCAAAACCAGACAGGCAGTGACAACATAGGAGATACTCCATACATTCTTTACGGATCCAACAAAGATGATTTTCCACTTCTACCTTATGGAAGCCCACCTGCAATCTCAATTAATTCACCTCAAACCAAAACATACTCCACGACAGATGTAGAATTAGATTTCACTGTAAGTGAAGCAACCGCATGGATCAAATACAGTCTAGATGGAAAAGCAAATGTCACTATAACTGGAAATACAACTTTAACTGGACTTGCTGAAGGCACACATACAATAACGGTTTATGCTGAAGACATGGACGGATTCACAGGAACATCAAATACAATTACATTTACTGTATCTAAAGACGCAGAACCAACCCAAACAGAGTCTATTCCAATAACATGGATTGCAGGTGCCATAGTAATAGTGATTGGAGCAGCCCTTCTAATTTACATGTTTAGAATAAAGAAAAAATAAATTCTATACATGCAAAGGGAATCCATCTTTAATTCACTCATGTATATTATAAACCTCAGCCAATAGCATAAACATCCAACTGTTTACTAATTTTAATAAGATTATTAACCGCTCTGCAAGACTGGTGGCTCCCGAATATCTTAAAAACGTGTATATCGCTCAATTCACAGTAAACGCCTCGGTGGCTCAGCCCGGTAGAGCGGCAGCCTCGTAAGTTGTTGGCCGCGGGTTCAAATCCCGCCCGAGGCTCCATCATTAAAGTGACTGACATATCGGTAGTATTTTTTGCAGTAAAACTGTTCAGGACAAGAAAAGTATACGCATATTTTCATAAAATATACGATGACAAAATAAGTTGGAGTTTTGGAACTTTTTGGAATAATTGAATGAATTAAAAATAGAAAAGTCAGGTTGCTAAGGCGTTCTTGAGTGGGTCTTCAGGTTTATCTTTTACTGTGCTGTGAACAATGAAAGTTTCCGTCTCTTTAACACCATTTAGATCATGAATCTTCTTAACTAGGTCAGTCAACTCTTTATTATTCTTCACTAAAACTTTTGCAATGCTGTCATACTTGCCAAAGATTCTCTGAAATTCAGAAACTTGGGGGAGACTTTTTACAATTTCCTCAGTTTCTTGCCTCCAATCATTTCTGGGGTCTTCTCGCATCAATATGTATGCTTGAATAGATAACCCCAATTTTTCTGGTTCCAGTTTTGGAAAAAAGGATATTATTAAACCAGAGTTACGCATTTGCTCAAGCTTTTTTGCAACAGTTTGCCTTGTTGCTCCTATATCCTCTGCAATTTTAAGAACGGGTTGCTGTCCGTTCTCTAATAAATTTAGCAGAATCTTTTTTTCCAAATCTTTGAATTTTAACATTTTGTTAACGTAACCTTTAAAAGTCTTAGCAATTTTTAAACTTTTCCAAATATCAGTCAACATGGAGTAAAGAGGAGAAAACATTGAACCCATACATTGAAGCACTACGACCTAAATTGAGCAAATCAGACTACAATAAATTAATCGCAATATCCATCCCTAAAGTCCATGAGTTTATTGCTAAATCCGCTGACCTTTGTAACGCTGAACATGTTTTCATATGTAGCGATTCTGTAGAGGACAAAAATCATATTCGAGAACAAGCAATCGCAAACAAAGAAGAAACTCCCCTTAACATTTCGGGACATACCGTCCATTTTGACGGATTCTATGATCAGGGACGAGACCGAAAAGCTACAAAATATCTTGTACCAAAAAGAATTTTCCTTAGCAAAGCATTGAACCAAATCGACCGCCAAGAGGGTTTGGCAGAAGTAAAAGGTGTACTCAGAGATTCTATGACTGGACGCACCATGATTGCCCGTTTTCTTTCGTTAGGACCAACCAACTCAGTTTTTACAATTCTTGGATTGCAATGCACAGATTCATGGTATGTAGCCCACTCTGAAGACCTGCTGTACAGACCAGGCTACAAAGTTTTTACTCAAGCAAGCTTGGACACAGACTTTTTGCGAGTTTTGCATTCAGCAGGAAAAATGACAGAGAATATGGTCAGCACAGAACATAACAAAAAAAGCATCTACATAGACTACATGGATAACACAATCTACAGCGTCAACACCCAATACGCAGGTAACTCGATAGGCTTCAAGAAGCTAGCCTTTCGCTTAGCTATCCGGCAAGCAAACACTGAAGGATGGTTAGCTGAGCACATGATGCTGATGGGAGTGCATGGTCCAAATGGACGCAAAACATATTTTGCGGGCGCATTTCCCAGCGCCTGTGGCAAAACATCCACAGCCATGTTACCTGGAGAAACAATTTTGGGTGATGACATTGCGTATATTAGAGAGATTGACTGTGTTGCTAGAGCAGTAAATGTTGAAGCAGGTATTTTTGGTATAATAAAAGATGTTAACCCTGTAGACGATGTTTCAATCTTCAACGTGCTGCATAATCCAGGAGAAATTATATTTTCTAATGTTTTGGTTAAAGACGGAAAACCATATTGGCTAGGCATGGGCAGCGAACTTCCAAAAGAAGGAAGTAACTTTTCAGGAAATTGGTACGAAGGTAAGAAAGACGAAAAAGGTAATGAAATTCCAGCTGCCCATAAAAATGCACGGTATGCAGTAAATCTCAAGGCACTAGAAAATTGTGACCCTGAGTTAGAAAATCCCCAAGGAGTGGAGGTTAAGGGTATTATGTATGGGGGACGTGATACCAAAGCCTATGTTCCTGTTCAGCAAAGTTTTGATTGGGAACATGGGATTACAGCTTACGGTGCATCTTTGGAGACCGAAACAACTTTTGCTACAATCGGCAAAGAGGGTGTGCCTGAAATTAATATGATGAGTATTCAGGACTTTATTTCTATTCCATTAGGAAAGAACGTTCGGAACAACCTTGATTTTGGAAAGAAGGTTGATAATCCACCTGTTGTTTTCGGAGTTAACTATTTCTTGCAAGATAAAAAAGGCAATTACCTTAATGATCCTAAGGACAAACATGTTTGGGTAAAATGGATGGAATTACGTGTCCACGATGAAGTAGGGGCAATTAAAACGCCTACAGGGTACATTCCGAAATATGAAGATTTGAAAAAACTCTTCAAACTGGTAAGAGATAAAGATTACAGCAAAGAGGAGTACATACAGCAGTTTAGTATTCGGGTTCCAGAAAATATGGCTAAGATCAAGAGAGTTAGGCAATTCTATAAGAAAAATGTCACATATACACCAGAACCTGTATTTTGGATACTTAATGAACAATATGAACGACTCCTAAACGCCAAAGAAAAATATGGCAACTACATCTCACCAGAAAAGTTCATTGAATAAAAAAATGGAAAAATTCTCTTTTTCTTTCCTTTTTAATATTGTAGAAACGGAAAATCTATAGGCTAGTCCTAAATAGAACATAAACAAATCCGTAAGGATGAGGCGCCTCGGTGGCTCAGCCCGGTAGAGCGGCAGCCTTGTAAGCTGTTGGTCGCGGGATCAAATCCCGCCCGAGGCTCCATATATCTAATTTCTTGTATTTTGAAACGCTTTTTAAGCATATAACAGATACCATAATTTCCAATTGCTTTGCCCACAAGTAAGTTGGATGTAAAACTATGGTAACACAGATCGAAATCCTACTTCTTGCTATTGTTCAGGGATTAACAGAGTGGTTACCCGTGTCTAGTTCTGGTCATCTAGTAATCGTGCAAAAAATCCTCGACCTAAACTTACCGTTAACATATAGTGTTATACTACATTTTGGCACGCTAATAGTAGTAATCACAGTTTTTCGAAAAGATGTTAAAGAAATTCTGAAAGCTTTGTTTAAGGGTAATTTCGAAACTGCAGAAGGAAAACTTGCAATCTTTATAGCCATTGGAAGCATTCCAATAGCCGTTAGTGGTTTCTTACTTTACGATTTTTTCAAATCACTCTTTTCTAACTTACTTGTGGTGGGATTAGCTCTTTTAATTACGGGTTGTGTACTTTTCTTTTCGGAAAAAAAAATGGGTAACAGAAAGATGGATGTTCGTGATTCACTGGTAATAGGTTTTGCTCAAGTAATGACTATAGTCCCAGGTATTTCCAGAAGTGGCTTAACAGTAGCGACGGGGTTATTAAGAAAAATTGACAAAGATACTACTTTCAGATATTCATTTCTTTTGTCAGTACCCGCTATTTTAGGTGCAACTTTAATTGAAGTAAAAGATTTCACAATGGGAAACGAGGATTTGGTTCTTATGTTTTTGGGAGCAATAACCTCAATGATAGTTGGGTATGCATCTTTGAAATTTTTACAAAAGATAGTTATGAACAAAAAAATCCATCTGTTTGCATATTATTGTTGGGCAGTTGGAATAACAATAATTCTTTCAATTGTTATTCAATAGAAAGGAAATAACTGGTCCAAAAAAAACAATGAGGGAAACTTCTTAAGCTTGCTTGAGATGTCAGAAAGGAAGACTAACGTATTTAAGTTATGTAGTAATTTATTGAAAGGAATGTAGAGGTGCAATATAGTTGGGCAAAAGGAAAGTCAAGCGCGAAGACTACAACACCATCAAAATGCCGGCTGGTAACGACGTAATAGGGATAGCCAAAAAAATGCTTGGATTCGATAGATTAATGGTAAGTTGCCAAGACGGATATGAACGCCTCTGCAGGATACGCGGCAAAATGAAACGTAGAATGTGGATACGAGTTGGAGACATAGTTTTGGTTTCTCCTTGGGATGTTCAACAGACTGAACGTGGTGACATTATCTGGAGATACACGAGAAACCAAGCAGATGTGCTTAGAAGAAAGGGATACCTAAAGGTTTGATAATATAACCATAAAACAAATTTTTTTTCCTCTAAATAGGAGGATTTAAAAGTTAGTCCCAGCAACAATAACAGAACAAACAACGGAGAATCTAAAATGAGCAAAAAATCTAGTGACTCGAATATAATATACGTAGGAAGAAAACCCCCCATGAATTATGTATTAGGCATCGTAACCGCTTTTAGCGGATCCGAAACCAAAGAAGTAAACGTGAAAGCTAGAGGACAGGCAATAACAACAGCTGTTGATGCAGTAGAAATAGCTAGACGTCGATTCGTTAAAGAAATGAAAGTTGACAAAATCGTCATCGGAACTGAAGAGATGCCGCCAAGGGAAGGGGAAAGTAATTCACGGATGATTTCGACCATCGACATCACCCTGAAACGAAGCTAATCAAACAACGGTTAGAATCTACGTATTTAGGATAGCAGAAAAAGTAAATAGTGAAGTTCAATAGTTTGCGAGCTCTCTAAAAGAGTTCTTGGTATTTCATATTAGGCACGTGTTATTTGCTGCTAACCCCATAAATTCCTTTAGGAATTTTTTTTCTTTTTTTTATTTTCGTATATTTGTTACTTCTTATTGAAACGGATCAGTATACAGTAAGACTTAAGACATAATAGTCACTAATATTTCACAAGGGGAAGCCCTTGGGAAAAGCAACAATACTTACACCATTGTACGTTTCCGTTGCATGGACACTTATGACCAGTTACCAACTTTTCACCGAAACGACGGTTGAAAGTGTAACTAGATACATTAACATTTTCTTACCTACAATAGGGTCTTGGATGGCTCTTAGATTAGATATGATAGTATTCATTCATTCGTTTGCATGGATCTTTCTTTTGTCATCCGCAATCCCTTCACTAATTCTGGGAAAGGGAAGAGGCGTTCTTGTCCAATTTAGCGTATGCCTAACACTAGCTTTTTTGGCGTTTGTAGTTCAAGATGTAGTGACTGACCAAACAAGCGGAACTTTTAATCAAATTCTTGGTGTGGCTCAGTTGTTTCAAAATCCGTTATTGGCTACTGCATATTTGTCGATACCATATCTTCTGATGTTAGGTTTTGATATAAGGGGTAAACAAAAAGTTGAAAAAGTGAAAGCAGTTGAAAGAGAAACCAATGATTATCCAGAAGACACATTCTTAATGGAAGACGATTTTGCTGAAGAGGAAAAAATTCAAGAAGAAGAATTTGTATACTCCCACTAAATGCATGACCAAAAAAGCAACCCTAGAGTTGTCTACTGGATGGGCAATAGCCTATATCTGAATGTAACAAACAGATGTTCCAACGATTGCTATTTTTGTTTTAGAAAATTTAAAAATGGGATTAGAGATTTTAATTTAAAATTGGAAAAAGAACCGAGTGTAGATGAAGTTAAGAAAGAATTGTGCAAGGTAATAAACAAAAAGAACTGGAACGAAGTTGTTTTTTGCGGTTTTGGAGAACCTTTAGAAAGACTTGATCTTATTTTGGAAGTAACTCGTTGGTTAAAGAAACAATATGTAAAAACAATAAGAGTTGATACGAACGGTCATGGATACTTATTAAACCGGGGAAGAGAGGTAGCCCGAGAGTTAAAGGATGCGGGTTTAGATAAAATTAGTGTTAGCTTGAATTCAGCTGATAAGGCAATCTATAACAAGGTTTGCAAGCCGTCTTTTGAAAATGCATATGAAATGGTCCTAGAGTTCATAAACAAATCATTAGAGGCAGGATTAGAAACGGAAGCTACAGCAGTAACTATCTCTGAGGTGGATATACAAAAAGTAAAGAATTTAACAGAAAGAATGGGAGTAAAATTCTCTTTGCGACAATACATACCCTTTTTTTGGTAAAGGTAAAGGTGCAATATAGCTAAAAAACAGTTGCCTAGATTAAGATTCTAATTAGAATTTTAAGGAAGATTGAATCCGACTAAGCGGATTTTGCTTTTACATCGGTTACACTGAATTACCAATTCCTCTAGATCTTCTCCTTTGACTTTGGTGTCGAGTATAACATAAACTTCTTCGGTTTCGTCTTCAGGTGATATGACTACTCCACAACCGGGGCATTGAAAATCCCCTTCTCCTTGAAGTGTTACAAGATCTACTTGATAGACCAGAGGCGGACCCATGTTTTTCATCATCCTTTTTGATTGCTGATGCTTTCTGTGTTCTAATTTAATAAATAAAAGTTATGAACTCTTCATACATGTTCATGTTATGTATCGATCTTGATGTTATTTTATCTAGATTCAAATTACAGAAACTGAATTCGATTTACAAGTGCATTATTAAGAGTCGAAACATATAAAATATGCCTAAGAGCATATTAGATATAATGTGGAGTTGAATTTTTGTCTCCAAAAGAGCATTCAGTCAAGAGAACGACAATAATCTTGAACGAAGAAGAAAGGGAATATATTGATTCTCTTATTGAACAAGGAAGAGAGCCAGGAATAAAACCGCTCATATCAAAGATGCTTGATGTTTATCGAAGTATGAGAATTTATGACTGGAAGTTTCCTGGAGAATACTACATAGGTATAAGCCGTGTAGCCTTTCTAAACGTTGAATTCCTTGATAGCCTACTCAATTACATACCCAAAGAAAAATGGAAAGAAGTAGGACAAAGGATTGGAGAAATAGCCAAAGTGTCCATGGAGGCCAGCATTGACATAGAAACTGCAGTAAGAGAAAAATGGCCCGAAGTTTTTAAAAGATTACGTGTTCAAGGTTTCGGTGACTTTTACCTTAAGGACAAATTCGTGATAATCAGAACCCCACTTATCAGTAATTCCAAGTTTTTGTGCGGATTCGTAGAAAGCTTACTTGGCGTAAATTTGGATTCTAGAACTTTAACTCCCCCGCTAATCTTCGAGATAATCGGCTGAACGTTTCTAAGAATTTACATTTAGCTTTCGTTGATTTGTGTAAACAGATTATGAAATTTGTAATTACAGTTAGTATATATTGTGTCTTCATATTTGTTAAATATTGGAAATTCAGACTCTTTTGAAACGGAGAAGTTGAATAATGAGAAGCATATTCAAATCAAAAAAGGGAATTTCACCAATCCTCGCTACATTACTACTTATCGTCATCGCTGTTTCTGCAGTTATCGTAACCTATGCATGGGTTATGACATTTACAGGTTCCACTACAAGCCAAGCAGGAGCCGTTTTAACTGTTGAAAACGTGAGATTCTACGACAGTTCAGGTAAAAAAGTTGACATTACATTAAGAAACTCCGGAACAGCAAGCGCAAATATTGTAGAAGTTTATGAGGGTACATCAGCCTCAAATCTTGAACCCGTTACTTCAGTAGTCTACGATCCTGCCAATTCAGTGAGTGAAGGAACATCGAGCAAAATCACTTTTGACTTAACATGGACTACCGGAACAAGATATCACTTTAAAGTAGTCACTCAAGAAGGTCTTAGTATTCCATTCAGCGAGAGCGCACCCGCAGAATAAAACCAAAATCTCTCTTTTCTCTCTTTGAGAAGAAGGGTTACCCCTCGAGTTTTTATACTCTTATTTTTTACAAATATTCAGAGTAGATGATTTAAGGTGAACCAAATATTTGATGGGCTCAGAATCAGCCTATGCCTAAGTTTCCTGATTTATGCTTCGTGGAGCGATTATAAAACTCGAGAAGTAAGCAACAAAGTTTGGGTAATCCTAGGACCATTATCTCTTGCGCTTACCACTTTCCAGTTCTTAGTATTTTCTCCCCAACCTCTTGAACTAGTAATAACATATATCCTATCTTTTGCAATAACATCAGGATTAGCAATTGCAGTCTTTTACGTTGGAGGTTTCGGAGGAGCAGATGCAAAAGCACTAATGTGTATCGCTCTCGCATTACCGGTTTACCCTAACAATATTCTTCCTCAACCTCCAGGTTTTATTTCTCCACTTTTTCCAATAACCATATTTACTAACAGTGTTCTCTTAGGCGCCCTCAGCGTTTTCTATGCCCTGTTTCGAAACATCTTTTGGATAACCAAAAATAAAATAGGCATTTTTGAAGGGTTAGAAAGCGAGACTTTTGGGCGTAAAATTTTGGCGTTAGTAAGCGGCTACAAGATCAATATTTCTAAGCTGAAAAAGGGGCATACGTATCCTCTTGAAGATGTTAAAGTGAATGACGATGGAGCCATAAAAAGGAAATTGCTAGTGTTTCCAGACTATGAAGAGCGTGAAGAGATTGTTGCAAGAATTATAAAAAATGTAGAAAACGAAAAGATTGAGGGGGGAGTGTGGGCTACTCCAGGTTTGCCTCTACTCATCTTCATTACAGGTGGTTTAATTGTTTCACTTCTCTATGGAGACATCATATGGATCTTGATAAGTTCATTACTTCGATAAACATTAAAGGTAGAGAATTACATAAACTGACTTTCATCTAAAATATATAAAAAATCGAACAGGTTAGTTGATTACTACTTTAAGACTTTACGGAATTTTGAAGTTATTAATTAGGACCGACATTATTTTGCAACTTAGTGTATAGCAACCAATTTAGTCCTTTACTGGTTACCGTTGAGGCGATCAAGCCCAAAAATCCTAAGTATAAAAATCGGATCGCGGCTTCTATTAGAGGTGATAAAGTCTCTCCGAAGGATGACCCTAATCCTGGAACAGGCAATATTTTAATTTCTCCTAACAGATGGACATAAGCAAGAATGAAGGTTAGTCCAAAAAGAATTAGACCTATCACAAAAATGATAATTCCTGAACTTTCTGATTGTTTAATCCGCAACTTAGAGCCACTTCAATCTACCGTAACGAATGGAGGATGCTCCACCATCACCCAAAGACCAACATCATCCACACTTTGGTAGATTGGTTCACCATCAAAGGTTACAACAGCTCCAGACCAAGCCAAATCTAACGGATAATCGAAATCAGCATCCGAACGCTCCACTGGGTTAAGTTCGATACGAGAAGCAGATACACTCAGAGCTCCTGTGTAGTCTAATGCAATGCTATCAAAGCTATAGAGATTTTGATTGTTTATATCAGTAAACATTAGTCCCGCTCCCGTAGTTCCTGAGCTGATTTGGCTCCAGTGGTGAGCCCACCCTGTTGGTGAACCATTATAGAAAAGACCAGTAGAGCTTGAAGTTTGAGGAAAGCTTCCAGAGGTTCCGTCTTCAGTTAACGCAGTTCCAGCTAGATTTGATAGTTGTATGGCACTAAGATCTGAAACGCTCCGATATTGTGTAGTGTCTACGAAAATTGTTCTCGCGGTATATGTATAGTAAGGCGCATTTGCCGGCAACGTCAAATATATCTGTGCATAAAAGTCCGGACAATCTTAACTCCTCCTCCATATTCTGGTTCTTGTTGAAGTATATCTCTAACCACTCCATTGTAGATAACATATGCAGGACGATCAGAGCCGTAAGAGGGTGTTCTACCGTTGATACTCAGAAAATCTGCACGATAGGTTTCTGATTCCCCTATAACATTTGAGACAATATAGAAATTGTGCACATCTAGTTTCACGAACCCATTGTCTAATCTGCCTGAAGAAGGATTATCGTTAAAGTACACATTGTTCCCATGCATACGAGGATTGAGTTGTTGTGTCAAGTCCATCCCACCATAACGTGACTTCGTCGACATCATTATCAACTAAAAACACAACCATATTACCGTTGTTTACTAAGCTATTGTTGCCGGCAATACCAAGCGGAACATTATAATCTGATGCCCAAGCTTCAACCTGGAATGGTACTTCTTGAGTTACTCCGCCAATTGTTGTGTTAACATGTAAGGCTTTGACTGAAACGGGAGGAATAGGATTGGTTTGAGTTGTTATGTTTTGACCAAGCCATCTTAATGTTCCGTTTTGGAGAAGCTCAATTGCCATAACATCAGTTGATAATGACTCGTAAATATCTACAATATCGGGTTCACCCCAATCAAAAGTGTAACTAAATTGGGGTACACCAGAAGAAACAGATCTTTGTGAATAAAATGCGGAGACAATAAGACCTCTATCATCATCGACTTGGATCGAGTATGATTTTGGATTAACTTTTGACGGAACAGTTATTGTGTAAACTCCACTAGAAGAAATTGTGGGATTAGTCTCGGGGTGGATTAGTTCCCACGTTGACTCTTCCGTGTAATTGTAGAACCAGAAATTTTCTCTGCTTAATCCTAATTCAGGTTCAGTGTTATCACGAATAACACGTACCTTGGCTAAACCTGGATCTGATTCCAGCATTGTTACTTTCAGGGCAGAAGATGTTTCATATTTTACACCTTCGATTCCGAGAGCCGCCAAAGAATAGGTAACCGAAATGTTACCAGAACTAAAGCTCTGGGGCATAAACCAACGGGTAGATGCACTTCCAAAATGTAGATCAAATGATGGATTCCATTCCGGGTGTGAATGTGCAATATTAACTAATCCGCTGGAAAGATAGCTGTTCGCAAGCCCTTGTGCATACGTTGAGTTCCCCGTGACTTTAAGGATTGAACCATAATATCCTACTGTGAAGTCTAAAATTCTTTTTATGTCTGCGTTCATTTCTCCGATAGCGGTTAGAACTTTTGGTGATTCTTGTATTGGAGCATTTCGCACCATACTGTAAGTTGATATGACTGCAGTCACTAGAATCACGGAAACTAGCAAAGCCGCGATTATTGAGAACTGTCCTTTATTTGCTCTATTTGTTTTCATTGTTTTAGGTTCCTCCTTGTTCACTAAGTTGTAAAGTGACAAGTCTTGATGTGCCGCTAGCTCCAAATTCTGAGTTATAAATAGTTGGATTGAAGTGCATAAGGATAGCCAAACCAGTGATTCTTATGTCCGGGATTCTTGTTAGTCCGATAGATGTAAAAGCTCCGCCTCTTGAGTGAGTGAAAGTCGCTCCTGCGATCCACTGACCGACTTGGTTGAACACATAATCATTTGGCTGAATAGTCAGATCATAATCATCTAGAATTCTCTCTGGAAGCGCTCTTGTAGATGTTTGGTATGGAAAGGGGTATATCCCATAATAATTTGAACGATCGTAAGCGTAGGAAGTGAATTGTACAACTCCTGGCGATCCAGTTATACCATTATCATTGAAATCGGTTGGTGGAGGATCTTGGTATTCATTATCTAGACCTTGCAGAAAAGCGTTGAATCCTGAAGGACCTACCATCATCATTCCATGGATTCCCCATGTATTATCATTGTTTTCGAATTCTACAGTATTAGTTACGTAATACAAGGGGTAACCTACGATGCTAACGTATGTCCAATTGTATTGGTTTACCTTTTGACCAAAAACATAACAATATTGTGCATAGGAGTCAGCAGAATATGTTGCAGCATAATCTGAAGGAATTGGAATAGACTCACCGCAGGTGTTTATTATTACGCCATAATTTACATTCTCACCAGATAACGGGTTTCCATCTAATATTTGTCCAAATTGAGATGTAGAATTTACAAGAATAGTTGTGCTAAAATATGGAGAAAGGAGACGATAAAGATCCATTGCAAGTGTTTGTGGAGAATACCCCGTGATCCACCAGCCGTTGGCGTCGTCGCAGTTAAGGATGTATAATGGTATGTTTTGTCCCATGTTTTCTCCAACTTTTTGCGAATCTTGAGCGAAAGTTACATTAGGTGATGCTATTAGAAGTGAGGCAGCATCTGAATCTGCTCCGAATCCAGAGTCTGATATTGAGTTTGTCAATTGATAGGAAACGGAGCCCCCCGATTTGGTTGAAAGATCATAAACGCTTAGGTTATAAACCATGTTTGGAGGAAGAGAAGCGGAAATAGCATTCTGTAGGTTTCCCCAAGCAGGATCAGATGATTCCTTGAACACAGTTTCGCTAAGCACACCTTTTGCATCCAATGTTTCAAGGGTGGATAGGGACAATTCTCGAAGATTGGTTCCAAAAGCTTGTCGGGGAGTGGGTAAAACAGCAAACTGTGTCGTTATAACAAAGGCTCCAAGTAATATTACGATTACAAAAATAACCTCAACAGTTCTCATCAACACCCATCATCCTCCATTTTTAACCTCTTAAGCTCCATGTCGAAACTTTCACCTGATATGATATACCATTAATATTCACCTGTCTTAGTTCAGTGGCAACAAAAGAGTAACCAGAAGGAGCAATACCACCAGAAAAATAGGGATGAAGACCCAGAACGCCACCACCCCATGGCATAATAATACTGCCGATTTCTTGAGCTGATTTTCTATATGAAATGACCAGTAATCCTACTTCAGAAGCAGGGAGCTGAGTTTTCCAGAAAGGAAAGCCCTTGCCATAGTTTAAGTGCTCAGTAGAATTTGATATTGGTAATTGTTGAAATTTAAAGTCCGGGGTCAAAATATAGAATGTAGCATAATATTTGACTTCAGGTGTAAATCCATCCCAGTTATGAGCAATAAGGATTTCACCTTCATCATAATCATAAATTAGAGGAATTATGTACAGGCTTATTCATATCAGTAGTTCTATGGGTATGATATCCAACCCCAGTAATTCCACCGAGGTTTGCGTAAATAAGGATAGAATATGCTGGAGTATTGTCATGATAATCGTCTTTTATAACCGAAAAATCTAATTGTACAGAACCAGATGCGTTAGTTTGGGCAACACCAGAATATGGCACAATCATAGGAAAAGTACCGTTATTGCCGGTGTAAAAGAGACAATAGTCTAAAGTGGCTCCACTTAAAGGTATTCCTGATCCTTTTACATTTACATCAAGTTTTAGGGGATTCTGAGAAATACTTGAGACTGTGACATTTAATGTAGGCTTAATGTCAATACTGAATCCATATGACCCGTCAACACCCAAGAGTTTTGCAGCATCAGTATAATTTATACAATCGCCTATTGGAGCTAATATCCCATTCCCAAAATTACCTGTAAGATTGTTGAAGAAAACACCAGGCATCAGAGGATATTCAACAAGTTCAGTGTCAATGGAAGTTCTTAACCGCATTATAGAATATGGACTCAGATTATAGCCACCAGTTTCTGGGTCTTGAAGCCCAAAACCCAAAACAGGAGCGTTAGTTTCTCCCCAATCCACGGGATTTCCTGGCGATAAACATATTGTATTCATTATGTCAACTGCTTTATTTGCAACTTGACGATTACGATCATAGTTAACTGCTGATGCAAAAAGCCCATTATAGGTGGTCATTGCTACCAACATTGCTGCTATAAGGATCGTAACTGAAACCATATGATCAATTGTAGCACCAGCCATTTAATTAACCTCCAAAAGAAAAAACAATTGTACTGTTAGATAGCTTCTGGACTTCGATAGAAGCATCAGTTGATGTGCTACGAAAAATCGAATCGGTCCATTGCACATTTGGACCAAGAACAGCCACTGCAGTTGCCGTATTATCAACATCATCCAAAGTCAAAATAACTTCTAAAATTTTACTTGAATTCTCTGAAGAGCCGCTTAACAAACCAGTTGCGGTGTAAGGATAAGAGCCGACGGTTATTGGAACATTTGACTCTTGAGTTACTGTGCCCGCTAGAATCTCCGGCCTATTTATTGTCAAATAGAGTTGTTGAATTGTGCTAGCCAAATGGTTAGCAGTATCTTGTAGCTCGATATTTCTCTGAGAGGTTTGCATATTAGACGTAATTGTACTTGCCACAAACGGGAAAACTATCACCTGAGTGAATAGCAACGGAATTAGAATAACATATTCAATCGTTACATTCGGCATTAATACAATCCTCCTACCCGTTGATTTGGCCTAACTAACTCCAAAACCAACAGACACCTCACTTAGATAGAACTCCAAAACCACATTGTCATATTCCATATCATCATGAGGAGTTACCATAGATGGAATATCAAGCAACTCGGAGTTGTAGGGAAAATTGAAAAACTCGGAATTAAAATTGTCCGGTGACCCTTCCTTTGGGAAAGTAACTGCAACATTAATACCAGTGACATGGTTCAGGGTGTTGGCTTTCACTGATTCCCCTGTCAAAGTAACGGACTTTGCTAATCTCGGAGATTCTCCTGCACTAAGAACGGGAAGATACATCCGGATATAGTATGTGTTTTGAGTAGAGTTAATCGAAGAAAAGAGAACCCTAACGGATGGAGCGACAACTACTCGTATGTAACTTCCATCAGCCATAGGTAACTTCTCAACTGCAAATACTCGTGCAACAGGAGCAGAAGAACCTTTTATTGTGAGAGAATCATTCTGATTTGGAAAGATATTTGCCCAGTAACCATTATTTATCGAATATCTATATGTTGGAAGATTGAAGAGGAGAGCTCCAGTCGTATTTGAAAATGTGAATGTGCCCTCAGTTGTATCAACTGACACTGTGTAATTTAATAATGATGATTCAAACTCAACGTCACCGTACTGACTAGCATAGAGAATTGTTCCTTTGCGTCCAGTTGTCCAAGCTACATCGTCGATCTGAAGTCCAACGGTATGCATGAACTGTTTCGAAGAGTCAAAGTCGCCTTCTGCAACTCTGTCCGAAAGAAAATTGTTGGCAAAAACAATAGCGACACTAACGATTGCAATCATAGCGCCAGTCATAATGACCGTTGAGATCGCTGGGCTGATGGCTTTTTTATCTGAATTTTTTTTGATTATATTGCCAAACATGATTAAAGTCTCCACATTTTTTCTCCTAAGCCGCCAGCATCAATGGAACAACTTTTGATGCAACGATAGCAATGAGTACTAGAAACGCAGAATGTTTGAAACCAGCAGCTAACGACTCTTCACTGATTTTTCCACATACTAATCCAATCAGATAACAATGAGTGATTACTGACACCGTGAAGATCAGAGTAAGGAATTCTGTATTAGTTGATGCAGTTGAAGTTTCACCACCCAATGCCATAGTATTGGTAGTGAAAAGCAAAGTCATCAGAGTCGTTGCCACTAACAATATAGCAGCAAAGTAGGGCATGATCATATAAGGTCGGACACTCATCCTCTTCTCTTTCTCAACTTCTTGAGTCATATTATTGAATCTTGCAAGCGATTCAATCATTGATATTGTACCGCCACCTACGTCAACTGCCTCTAATAACAGAAACATTACGATCTGCGACATCCAACTCTTGGTTTTCTTAACAAAATCCATAATCACATTTCTCATAGGAATACCCCAACCAATATCAGAAGACATCTTCTTCAGTTCCTTAGAGAAAGCACCATAATCCCTATCGGAAAGATTTGAAATACAGGCCTCTGGGGAAAGCCCTGTCTTTCTTGTTTCAGTTAGGTCTCTAAGAAAGTTAGATATTCCACGTTCCATACTCGCTTTTCTGCCTGCAATCTTTTGATGAACAATAGCCGGAGGCACAACAGACACAATCAAAGTTATGGAAACCGCAAGAGACAGGTCCACAAGGTTTTCTAATGGGGTGTGAACATATCCAAAGAATCCAGTTAACAGCAAAAGAATACCTACGCCTATTGCAGATGAGACGCCGTAAACTTTGTATGGTCTGTATTCAGTCATTGGAGTTTTTGGTTGCATACCATGTGCGAGATACAAGAAAACAACAGAGAGTAATGGAGTAAAAACGTATGTGTACATTATTACTCCGGAACCCATGTCCATACCTGTGCTGTATATAGACTCGACGCTGAATAGAATGTAGAAACAAAGTGACATCAGAACCATGACGATAATAAAGGATTCAAGAAGCATGCCCATGCGTTCGGCGGCAGCCTTTACCTTCATTGATCCCGCTTTGAAGATATCCTGAGCTTTTGTTTCAAGATAGTGAATTACGTCTCCTCCAATAATAACTGTTGAAGCATAGCCGGAAATGAAGTCTCTGAAAAGATCTAGAGGATTGTACTTCGCCGAGTGTTCAAGAGCACTTAGAGGATCTACACCAAAAATTTCTACATCTCTGATCAGAGCTCTAGCTTCCTTTCGTGTAGAAGGTAACATTTCAACCTCTGTGAGTCGCTTAAAACTCATATAAGGCGGTATACCTCCCGACGCCATAACCGTAACATAGGTTGCAGCGAAAGGCATCTCCCTATCAAGAGCACTAGCCCTTTCGCTAGCTTTTGACATCGGAGCAATCAAAAAACCAATGATAATGTAAACGGGCATTGGAACCAAAAAAAGTAGAAATATAATATTTGTAAAATACATGAGTACAATAGCTATGATTGATACAGGCAGAGTTAACAGAGCCATCAAAAACATTAGTGAAACATATGTTTCAGGATAGATCTTGATTCCAGCTTTTGCTAAACGCATCTTAAATGCGAAGAAACCACCAAGAAACTTTGGAGCAATTCCGCCGAAAAGACGATAAGAAACACCCTCAAGAGTTTTTAGCAGTGGCATAAGCTAAAACCTCCTTCGCATAGAATTCATCAGGTTTCGAATTGTATTCAGTTATTACCGCTGCAACATCTTTATAGCTTCTAATATTGCGTTCACGCATCCAACGCAACACGTTTTCACGGCGTTTCATCTCTTGACTTAATTCTTTCCAAGATAATCCTCTGCTTTCCAAGATGGAATCCAGCATTATCCCATTTTTCGGTGTAGAAGCATGTATATCGCCAGCAGCTTTCCACGTGAAAGTGTTTCGGTAATCCTCGTAATCTGCAATTTCGTCCACAGAAAGCACTCGCCGATAAGCAGTCATTTCCCCTGTTTTTGATTGTGGTAAGTGTACCCGCTGAATTGACGCGACAATGTTCATAAGAGGCATGTACGCCGGGGCTATGTCCATAGGCTTCTGAATCAAACGCTTTACAGCTGAATCTATGGAATCCGCGTGCATTGTAGCCATACCTCCGTGACCTGTTGCCAAGGCTTGGAACAAGGTGTAGGCTTCGCTTCCTCGAATCTCACCAACTACTATCAAATCTGGACGGTGTCTCATTGAAGTCTTTACTAAATCGAATAGGGTTACTTCTCCGGTGAGGGTTTCTCCTAGACCGTAACTTCTTCTAGCGATTAAGGAAACCCAGTTTTCATGAGGAAGGTTAAGTTCTGCTGTTTCCTCTATTGTGATAATCTTGCTGCCAGGCTTAATTAAGCAGGCTACTGCGTTAAGGAATGTGGTTTTTCCTGAGGCTGTTCCACCTAAAACCATTAAGGACGCTCGGTTTTCTAGACAAGTCCAGAAATAGGCTGCCATCTCCTCGGATAAAGTTCCTAGGTTTATTAGGTCTATAATTGAGTATGGATCGTCTCGGAACTTTCTGATTGTAAAAGCTGTCCCGAAGGGAGTTACTTCTCGTCTGTAACATACAGCGAGTCTATGTTTTCCTGGCAAAGATGCGTCAACTATTGGAAAAGCTGAACTGACGTGCTTTCCAGCCATGTGAACAAGTTTTACTACAGCGTCGTCTACTTCTTGATCATCCTGAAAGACCAAGTTTGTTTCAAGGTTTTCATATCTTCTGTGCCAAATATATACGGGTTTCTCGACACCATCACATGAAATATCTTCTATGTTTGGGTCTCGCATCAAAGCGTCGATTCTACCAAAACCAACCAAATTGCGTTGAGCATGATAAAGGATTTTAGACCAAGAAACGTCGGGTAACCAACCTAAACTAATCCGATATTTACCAACAATCTTTTCTGCTTCAGTAACAAAGAATTGTCGAGGATCCTCGATTTCTACTTCTGGAGAAGCAATCTCGGCAAGGAGGATGTCAAGTATTTTGTCGTAAACGTTTCGTTCTAATATATCCAATCGGAGTTCATCAAGAATATATGAGTATTCTCCGGTTACAGGATTTCTGGCTATTGCCGCGTGTGCAAAGGGTTCATAGAGGGGGTATCTTTCAATGATTTTGTAACCTTTGGGTAAAGGTTTTGAGGTAGGTGATGGGGGTAAGGGTTTAAGTTTTGACTTTTTAAAAATTCGACCTGCAGACTTCAAACCATTTGAAACTTTCTCGTTAAATCCCTTGATACGTTGCATTAAGAGCTCTCCTATACAAGAGGATTCGCAACTAAGTATTAAATCTTGTGTCGTAATAAAGCAGATTATTGATAAATTATCGGAAAAAGTCAGATTGTTCGTACAAATCATCTTTTTTAATAGATCGTTTGTCTCTTTCAGTTCTCTGTTTCAGAACGGACCAACTTTATAAATATTAAAAGTATTCTATCTGAAAGACATTGTAGAAAGACGGATCCAATCGGACCTTTTTGAAAAAAATGAGGAATATGGTTTGGCTAACAACAAAAGCGAAACTTACAGCATTCAGACAACAAATCTAACCAAAAGATTTACAAAAAAGAGACACATGGGAGCCTTCGGTTTTCTACGGAAAAAAAAATCTGAGAATAAACAAAAAGAAAAAAATAATATCACAGTAGCTTTGAACAAAGTTGACATTAATATCCTTCCCGGGGAATTGTTCGGACTTCTTGGGCCAAATGGTTCTGGAAAAACTACAATGATTAAATGCTTATCAACGATTTTGATTCCAGACGAAGGTACTGCCACAATAAACGGTTTTGATATTAACAAAGAAACATCTATGGTCAGAGCAAGTTTAGGAATGGTTGTAGGCGGAGAGAGAACATTATATTGGAAACTTACAGCTCGAGACAACTTGATGTATTTTTCTTCATTATACAAGATGAAGAAACAACACGCTAAAAAAAGAATTGAAGAATTATTGGAAACTTTTAAACTCTCAGACCGAGCTGACGAGAGATTAGAAGATTATAGTACAGGTATGAGACAAAAAGTTGCGATAGCTCGGGCATTACTGCATGATCCACCGATTCTGCTGTTAGATGAACCAACCCTTGGTTTAGATCCAAATTTTTCTAGGCAAATTCGCAAACAAATAAGAGAACTTTCAGAGAAACAAGGAAAAACTGTCCTTTTAACAACCCATTACATGGATGAAGCGGACCAGTTATGTGATCGGGTAGCATTCATTAATAACGGTAACATAGTTGCTGTTGATACTCCCAACAGGCTCAAAGCAATGGTGAAAGATAAAGAGCTTGTAGAGATAGCAGTTTACAGTCCACCAGAAGATATTGAAAAACATATCCGTTTCCTATTACCTGACGTAGAAGTCATAAAGTTGATTCCCGGCGATGACAGTGAAGGAACACCTTCTAGAATCAAGATAATTGGGCAAACCGCAGAAGAAAATGTTAGCACAATAATTGACATGTTAAGAAAGAAAAAAGTTCGCATTAGCGGTTTAAACGTTGGCGTGCCTACACTCGAAGACGTGTTCATCAAATTAACTGGTACAAAACTGTCGGAGGGAGGGATACAATAGGTGACAGAAAACGCCTATCAGCAGTCTCTTCTACGCGGTAATCTATATGTAGTCTGGAATGAACTAGTAAAAAATATCAAGTCTTTATTGGCTTATCCTACTATCATCGTTTTTTGGGCAATTTTTCCTGTTTTCTGGTTTATTCCCTTCATTCTTCAGGGGCAAGCTTTTGTAGGCGGTTTAGAGAGTGCAAATTTTGCACAAATCACAGGCACAGGAGAATATATCCCATTTATCGTTATAGGTGCAGTCCTAAACAGCTATGTGAACACTCTGCTCTATGGCATCGGAGAAAACATAAGAAAAGAAGCATATCAGGGAACATTGGATTATGTTCTTGTAGCCCCTTGCAACCAAGTGTATGTATTAATTGGTAAAGCTCTAGGCGAAAGTTTTTCTAGCACAATCTTTGCGGTTAGCCAATTAACCCTTTCAGTTTTGCTCTTCGGAATGAACATAACATTAGGGGTGATGCTTCCGGTATTTTTCACAATTATTCTATTAATACTGGGATTGTATGGCATGGCTCTTATCTTGACTGCAGTCTCGCTAATGTACAAACAATCATACGATCTATCTGAGACTATAGGCTACATTTTTTACATTTTTGCTCCAGTACGCTACCCCATAGAGAGCCTTCCAAATTGGGCTCAAATCCTCGGTAAACTCATACCTCTAACGTATGCCCTTATCATCGTGAGAAGTCTCATGCTTCTAGGAACCGACCTTTCAACAGTCTACTCAGAGGTTATATTATTCTTGATCATCGACGTTATCTTGTTAGTCATTGGATTCTATTTGTTCAATTGGATGGAGAAAAAAACCAGGAAATCGGGCACAATAAGCCATTACTAAGGAGGCAAAAGATTGGATAAAAGTAAAAAAATGCATAAAATGCGCCAAGTCAACTGTCCTACAGGATTCAACTGGAGTAACCTTAAGGCAGAACTTAAAGCGGTCTGGGAGTCAAATGTTAAAGATTGGAAGATCGAGTTTGCGTATCCAGTTAGCTTTATTCGTCAATTAATTTCTCCTATCGTATTTTTGTTGCCTTTTCTTATTTACGGACTTGTTCTAGTTGGAGGAGAATATAGCGAAAATTTGGCACTGCTTGTTGGAACAGGAGATGTTGTGGCATTCATCTTCACTGGATACATGTTGATGGGGTTTATTGGAACAGCAGTTTGGGCAATGGGATTCAGTATAAGGAGAGAACGATGGTTTGGAACTTTAGAGGCAATATATGTGACTCCAACCAGCCGTCTTGGTCAAGTATTAGGGATGGCTTTACATAGCACAATACATCAAATATTTGCCACAATTATCCAGTTAATCGTTATATATCTCACATTTGGTTTAGCTCTAAAGATCCAGGGTGTCTTGCCAGCATTGGGTATTTTTGCCCTTATGATGCTTGCACTTTACGGTTTTGGCATAGTAATTTCGGCGTTAGGTTTGATCTTAAAGGAAGGGTGGGTGGTATCAGATAGCCTCTATAGCATAATGATGATTCTCTCTCCGGTAGCATATCCATTGATTGTACTTCCCACAATCGCTCAACAAGCAAGCGCTCTCTTTCCAACTGCACCAGCTTTGATAGGGATGCGAAGTTTCCTTATAGAAGGTTATCAGGCAGAGGCTTTCGGTAATGTTTTCGTGCATCTTCTAGTTTTGGGCGCTGCATGGATTCTATTTGGCATAATTGTGTTTCGGATAACTGACGTTTATGTACGAAAAAGGGGTATGCTTACAAAATTCTAATCTACCAATCTGAGGCAAATAAATGATTAATATTTACTACAAAAAATTGAATGGCATCTGGTATGGTGCTGTGATTAAGAAAAACAAAGTTCTTGCAACCTACTTTTCGTTAAAGAACCAGATTTAAACTTTCTACCACAAAGGTTACAGCAGGATTTTCAAGATCAAGTTGTCGAAGAACCTACTAAAATGCTTACTTAAACGCTATTAATTTTAGATAAGATATTCAAAGGCAAAGATCAACAAGATTATGTGATCATCAATATAGAGTTTAATCATCTTTCCAGTTACACACAAAAAGTGCTTAATTACACACGTTTAATTCCTGTTGGATATGTGACAACCTATAATTCAATAGCCAAAGTTGCAGGTGGAATCGCAAGATCTGTGGGTCGCGTTGAGGCATCAAATCCATTTCCCTTGTTAATTCCATGTCACAGGGTTGTATGTTCTGATCTGAGCTTAGGTGGATACGGTTATGGAGAGCAAATTAAGAGAGAACTTCTTCAAAGGGAAAAGAGAGGCCACCAAGAACCCAAGACGCTAAAAAGTGGTAATGGTGAATTATCACTATTTCCAGTAACGCAAATCAAAAAAAGTGTAACTAAAAAATCAGTACGTTAAAAACTCATATAGATCAAGCAGCGTATGGTTTCTCATTGGGGAAAAAGAATGGTAAAGCGTGGGCTCTTTGTTGGTAGGTTTCAACCATTCCATAACGGTCATTTAGAACTGATGAAAAAAAGTTGTGAACGAAATTGATGAACTTGTCATAATTGTAGGTAGTTCCCAATACAGCCACAGGCTCGATAATCCCTTTACTGCAGGGGAACGATTAACAATGATTAGAAGAGCATTAGAGCAAGAGGGAATCGGGTTAGCTAAAATCTGGATAATACCAGTACCAGATGTTCATCAACACGCATTATGGGTTTCCCAGATAGTGGGGTACTCACCAAAATTTGATGTAGTCTATGCCAATGAACCGTTAACTCATCGACTTTTCAAAGAAGCAGGATTCAAAGTTAAGTCGATACCGTTCATAAAGCGGGAGTTTTACTCTGCTACTAAAATCAGGAAAAAGATATTATACGGAGAAGACTGGGAAAAACTTGTTCCATCCAGCGTTGCTCAGTTTATAAAAGATATTGATGGTGACAAGAGGCTTCTGGACCTAAACAAAACTGACAAGTAGGATCAATAAACGGCATCGAGAATCTTACGGGTTTAGATTGCTACCAACAACGAAAATGTAACATCAGGGTATCAATATATACAGCGAGGTGTTTGCTGTTGAAGATGGCCCCGAAATGAGATCTTCAATTAAATTTACACCAACAACATTCCTGGTAATTGCCAATGTTCTAGTTTACATTTACACATCAGTAACTGGCGGCAACTTCATTGAAACAGATCACACAGTTCTAAGCCAACTAGGACAATTCAACCTTTTCGTATTACGTGGTCAATACTGGCAAATTATTACATCAGTCTTCGTTCATGTGGACATAACTCATCTGGCATTAAACATGCTATTCTTGGTTATATTCGGTATAAGAGCCGAAGAACTCTTCAGAACAGAAGAATACTTTTTTGTCTATATGCTCTCAGGAATATCAGGCAGCATTCTAACATTGCTTTTGATGCCCATTTATACTATTTCCGCTGGAGCATCTGGAGCAATATTTGGTATGTACGGTGCAAACATCATATACATGCGAAAAACGTTCGGGCAATCTATTGTAGGAGCCCTACTTTACGCATTTCTGCTTTTAATGTTGACAACAGGCGAAGGAGTAAACATCGTTGCCCACTTTGGAGGTCTTGCAGCCGGGTTAATAATTGGTTATGCACTTGCAAAATCTCGCAACGATTTATTCTGGTTAGAAAGAGTACTAACAGCCGATTAATGATGAATCAAGTGGAAAAATTTCTCGAAACACTGATCAGATCTCCAACTTTTGCATTAAAAAATTTACTGCCACTTCCCTGATTAACTGCAAATTCAAGAAAGTTACTACTGCCTATTAATGATAAAGGAGCGCTAATTGGGACATTACAGTAGGCTAAACAGAACTGCAGGTTAAAATTTTTTCCATTTATCGTAACATTAAAGGAGCCTCTTTCATAAAATCCTGCTTGCTTAAGATCTTCACCTGAAATGTTGCTGATTACGTTGCCGAAATCGTCTAAGTGAAGGATCTCACCGACCAATTCACCATTTTCTATATAAGATTTTGCGAAATTAGGAAACACGTAATCATGTATTTCGGGTCCAAACATAGAAGGACTCACACCTTTTGTCAAATAAGCAGCTGCTGGAGCAAATATGTCTCTTCCGTGAAAAGTTTTTGAAACCTTAGGCAACATGTAATTAGGATTTTCAATTACGTAAACATTTATTATATCATCCTTATGGGCAGCAAGCATTAAAAGTCCATTATCAGGTCCAACATACAGTCCACGTTTGGTTTCTACTATTAATGGTCGTCTTTTAGTTCCAACTCCAGGGTCTACAACTGCTAAATGTGTTGTTTTCAATGGAAAATAAGGTGCTGCTGAAGCCAAAATATAGGCACCCTTACGGATACTAAATTTATCTATTTCATGAGTTATATCAATTAAACGGACTAAGGGATTGATGGTTATGATTATGGCTTTCATTTCTGCCACATAAGCATCTTTTATGCCAAAGTCAGAGAGCAAAGATATAATTGACATGTAATTGCCCGGATACAAGAATTTGATTTGTCATATTTAATAACTATTCTTTAGGAAATAGGTTAAGTGAGAGAGTTGCAGTCCGGTGAAGTTATCTCCTTAGAAGAACTCCGTGAAGAAAAATATTGCAGTGTTCTATGTTACCCAAGATGTGAACAAAAAGAACTTGAGAGACGCCTCGAGGAATTACATAGAATCGGAGTCCAAAACCTAGAGTTCATAGGAGAAAAAAGCGTTTTTGATGTACCTGTACTCGGAAAAGGCTGCGTAGGTGTCGTTATTGTAGCTTACACAAGATATGGAAGAGCTGCCTTGAAGATACGCAGAGTTGATGCTGACCGAAAGGAAATGTTCCATGAAGGAGAAATGCTAAGAAAAGCAAACAAGATAGGTGTGGGAACAAAATTGTTTGAGATCAGTGAAAACTTTCTTTTAATGGAGCTAATTGAGGGAAAACATTTTCCTGAATGGATTAAATCTTTGAAAGAAAAAGACCTGTCACGTCTTCGAATGGTTTTAAAGAATATTTTAGAACAATGTTACAATCTTGATGAATCAGGTTTAGATCATGGAGAACTAAGTAATGCTCAAAAACACATCATCATTGATTTAAGCGGCACTCCACATCTGATTGATTTTGAGACAGCCAGCGTAAACAGAAGAGTCTCGAATGTCAGCTCCGTTTGTCAATATCTTTTCTTGGGAAGCCAGATTGCACATAAAGTAAACGAGAACCTAGGGGAAGTTGACAAGAAGAAACTAATAGATACAATACGTAATTACAAACATCAACGAACTAAAATTAATTTTGAAAAGATTCTAAATCAAATTCTGTTCTAGAAACCATTGAAGAACATTCGGTCGATAACTAGATATACAGCGTAAAAAACTTCATCGGGTTCTAAATCGTCTGTGGATAGAACAAGATTAAATGGCGAAAGGTCATAACCTAAATCGAATCCATAAAGACTCTTGTATATTTGCCTAGTTCTCGCATCTTTTTCTTCAAGAGCTTTCACTGCCTCTTCAATACTAATTGAGTCTCGATTTACCACACGTCTGGCTCTAACTTTAGCGGAAGCCTCCAACCAAACCTTGAAGCCGTCATTTAATAACCAAGGCATAGTCCAACTGTCAAGAACAACGTTTCCTTTTTTTGCCAAATCCAATAACTTTTCATCAATTTTTTTGTCAAAAACAGGGTCAGTCATTCTCTGTTTAAGAAATTTTAAGCCCTCAGCGGATTCCCACCATCCAGTCACCTCTGAGTGGTAACCCTCTTCTTGGGCTAATACTCTCAAAGCATTTCCACCAGAAAAATAATCAAATCCATATTTGGCTGCAATTTTTTTTGCTACAGTACTCTTTCCAGAACCAGTCATTCCGCTTATACATATAACAATATTTTTTTTCTCACAGTTATGAGGAGTTTTCATAGTCTGACAGCCACCATTTAAAATTCAAAATTACTTGAATTTAATCTGTTGAACCAGTTAATCCGAAGATTCGAGAGAAAAGGCTTCCGAACAAAAATGAGCAAATAAGATACCAATAGAAAAGAGTCAATGGAAATACACCATCTAACCATGGAAGATACGCAACAGGTTCAGGACCAATAAAAGGACTAGTGAACAACTTGAAACCAAGAACGTTTCCAGTTAACAAGAGCCAAACAACAAGGAAAAGTGCCATTGTAATAGGAAGAACCCTAAACTGTTTAGAAGACAATGAAAGTGCTTGAGATTGAAGCTGAAGAAGATGTTTCTCCTGTTTCTGAGTTTTTCTGAGTAATTTTTTGTCATCCGTAGTTTTTGCAGTTTTTTTGTTTTCACCTATTTCCTTTCTTAAGGCAGAGATTTGGCGGTTAAGTGCTGCAACTTTTTGGCGGTGCTCCTTAGGCATGAATCGGCTGTTGATAAATGATGATGCAAAAGACATGGATATTGAAACAAAAAGAACAATTAATGTTACAACTGGAGGTTGTGCTAGAGAAGAACTCATTTCATTAAATCCTCCAATAAGGTTGAATTTTTCCAGCGTATAACTCTTTTTCTGTAAGTTTTACATTTTTTATTGATTTACTGTAAAGCGATGTAATTGATGTTCCATTATTGTCGGGGAATATAGTTTGCTTATACACAGTTTATCAACCCAATACACGACCGAACGCAGGATACATCTCAGCAACTTGTTCCTGGACAAGCAATTGATAATACTGATATAAGATACCTACAGCAAGCAATACACCCATACCTGACCCAAACACTCCGAAGAATTCTGAAACTGATGCAACCAACCCTATTATTGCACCACCAAGAATCGTGACTACTGGAATGTAACGTTTGAGAATGATTTCTATTGATTTACCTGACCTTCGGAATCCTGGAATCTGCATTCCTGAATCAACAAGTTGTTTCGCAACTGTACTGGGTCCTAAACCTCCTACTTCCAACCATGTTATCGAAAAGATGATTGCAAAAGTAACCATGATTCCCACGAAAATTAATGCTCTTATCGGATCGACACCAACTTGTGCCAAACTACGAGGTGCAGTTACATAATATGCAAGACCTCCTATGACACCACCTTGTGAATCGAAGGTACCCAAAAGATTGACAAAGAAATTGCCTGAACCAAATTGGCCATAAAGAAGTTGAGCAAAGACTTGGATGTTGGCGAAGAGAGCCGATGCAAAAATTACAGGTAGGTTAGATACATAAAGAAGTTTAATTGGATACTTCCCTCGGAATCCTCTGTAATTGGCATGGGAAATAGGAAGTTCAACTCGAATTCCCTCCATATAGATAACTAAAATAAAAACTATTACCGTAGTTATGAAACCCATCATACTAGGAAGACTAGTAAGAACTCCGTCCGAACTAACTCGGAAAAATGCATTTGCTATATTTTCTCCACCAAGAATAGTTTGTCCTAAGGCGATAAATGCTCCAAATTGTTTTCCATCTTCCATTGGACCGAATGGGGAAAAACTTGACCACATTATTCCTTGAGCAACACCCGCCAGAATGAAAAGACTAATTCCGCTTCCAATTCCCCAACCTTTTTGCATCATTTCGTCTAAAAGCATAAGGACTATACCAGCGATTAGAAGCTGAATGAAGACAATCAAAGCTGTGACTAGGTCTACAGATCCATAAACTCCACCTAAAAGATAAGCAGAAGCCTGAACTCCAGTCAAAACAATAGCAAAAACCTTTGTAGCTGCCGTAAAAAGAGAACGATCTTCAGTATTTCCTAAATCAGCATTTACTATTCCAGATCCAATGAGCAACTGCAAAATTAAGCCACCAGTTACTATAGGACCTATTCCAAGCGCAGTAAGTTTTCCCTGTGTTGATGCAAAGATTATTTGGATAGCTTGGTTACTAATTCCTCCAGTTACATTAAAGAGAGAAACCTCGCTCATGACTAAATAAATTATAAGCGCCATAGCAGTCCAGAAAAGTTTTTCGTTGAAACTTACTTTTCGAGTTGGCGAATTTATTTCAGGAAGAAATCTGGATAACGGTCCGAACAGTGAAAGGAATCTGCCAGCCATGATCTATTCGCCTTTTTATTAAATCCAATAGGGTATAAGCTAATTTGTTAAGTTGCGTATGTTGAACACAAATATAAACACTTTGACAACCCAGAATACTCAGTCAAACAAAGTCAAAAAAAGTCGGATTCTACTCGACTTCTTTAAAGATTGCTCCTCCTGCCTCTTCCAATTTCTTAGAGGCAGATTCAGAATATGATCCAACCTTAATGAGTAAGGGCTTGCTTATTTCGCCAGTTCCCAATAGTTTGTCATAGCCAAGTTGCTCCAAGTTCAAAAAGATCTTTTGCTCTTTTCGTTCCAACTTTTTATCAACTTCCAGTTTGTCAGCTAGATCATCCAATTTTCCAATATTAATAATCCGAACCTTTTTGTCTAATGTTCTAGCAGAAACAAAGCCTTTCTTTTCCCAATATGTTGGATCGTTTTTTAGCACGAATGTCCATTTGTGTTTATCAAGTCCAGCCTTTCCGGTTCCACCTCTTCCTCCTCTGCATCTGTGCTGTCCAATCTGACCGTATCCATGGGTTCTAGAACCTCGATACCTTCTAATTTTTCTATCTTTATGTGGCAAATGTTAAACCTCATTTTTTTAAAATATTTTACTGCCTTTAACTACCTTCTTTATTTTGTTTAATTTTACTTCCAAAACACCGTTTTTGTATGATGCCCGAGCCAACTTTGGATTTATTCTGGCTGGAAGTTTTAATTCATCATACCATTCGAAGTCAGCACCATCAACGGAAAATGTTAGACAATTATCAGTTACCCGGAGATCAATTGCTTCTTTCTCTACTCCTGGAAGGGCAACTAAGATGATGAAATTTTCTCCATCTTCGATCAGATCAACCAGAGGATCCTGATCATCACTCATATCGTCTTCTTCTTGCCAAGGTTGACGGTGGCCAATCTCTTCAATTCTCGGCTTTCCGTCCGGACCAAATTTTATGGAGAAACCTTTGGAACGATTACGTTTGATTGGTGAATTTTCAGAAGAGTCTTCAAAGGCTTTGTGCATAGTCTCGTCTATAAGCTCTCCTAGCCTTTCTAGCTCTTCGTAGATATCATTGAACCATGGACCTTTTTTCTTTCTTCGTCTCCACCAAGGATCGTTCAAGGGATCTCCTCCATTACTTTGATTGTGCTTATATGGTGACTATAAAGATTATCGCTACTGGTTTGCCTAAACCATTCGTTTCAGTAGATCGTTGATTGCTTCTCCTCGGTATCCTGCTTCTCCACCTGCAGCATAGCTTCGTTTTACTTTTCCTTTAAAGCCTTTTTTAGGTGGGCGAAGACGAAACACTGGTTTCACTTCGGGAAGACCATTGAACTCAACATCTACACTGAATATTGCTTCAGCTAGGTTCTCTAACGAGTTGTAACCCAATTCTATTGCATAATCGTTCGTTAAACTTTTGTCTCCTACAAGTCTTCCCCTCTTTTCTAGAAGAAGTAAAATGTTATCTTGGGAAACTTCGCCCCAAGTCAAACAGTCTTTACTCTTTCGCAACATACCATTATAGGCTGGGCGGTCGTCAAGCAATGTAGCATGACAATTTCTGGTTAGTCGCAACATAGTTAAAGTATCTTTGACTTCCTGAGAGATATCACTTAGACCACGAATACGGATTGCCACTAAACATTTTCTGTTGTCCATTTTAGCTCACCCAATCTGTTGGAGTAACCAACAGGTATGTTTTTTTAAGTGCATCAAAGACTGCAAAAGCGAAAGATGGAACAGTCCTTGTGGAGCCGTAGCTTTTTGTCCAGCAATCTTTTACTCCTGCCAAACCTAGGATAACCTTGGCTGTTTCGCTTGCTACAATACCTAAACCTCTCGGTCCTGGAATCAGAACAATTTCAACTCCACCACACTCACCACTAACTTGGAATGGTAAAGAGTGATGTTTTCCGCACCCACATTCCCAGCATCCACAGCCACGACGAACAGGTGTAATTTTTAGGCGTGCATCCACAGCAGCTTTCTCTATAGCAGAACGCACTTGGCTTGCTTTTCCAGAACCCAAACCTATGTAACCATCACGATTACCCACTGCTACAACAGCCCTAAATTGAGATTTTTCTCCAGCGTCAGTTTGTTTCTGCACTAATCCTATGTTTAAAACCTCTTCCTGAAGGTTGGGAAGCAAAGTATCCACTATTTCAGGTTCCCGTATCTTGAGTCCTTCCATGAACAACTCTTCAATAGAAGAGATTTTTCCCTCAAGAATCATTTTTCCCAATTTTGTCCTGGGAATCCAAGTTTCAAACTTTTCGTTACTAGATCTCATGTTTCTTCCTTCTTTCCTTTCACATTTTTCTCAAACGAAGAAGTAATTTTGCCTTTGACCACAGCGAAGTGTTCAGGCAAATCTTCTGGCCGAGCCCCTTTTGCAAGAATCTTGGAAAACTTCTGCTTATAGACTTCAGAATCTGAAGACAACTGAGTTGCATAATCTGCAATTTGACTTCCGTTTATAATATTTTCAGCGGGTATAATATCTTCACTATGTGGAACTTCAACTCCAGAATCTACAACTCCTTTCAGTGCGGCGAAAATCCTCGTTCCCTTTGATGGAATATGTAAACCAACATCCAAGAAAGCCTTTTCTACACCATTGGCCAGTGCCTTGTAACCGCATAATAGACCTGAAAGGTAAGCAGATGGAATGTTTCCACAATTGCTCAACCATCCATATTTCTTAGCTAGTTCACGGGAATGGGCTGATACAACAACCTTGTCCCCTATTGCTTCTGCCTCAATTATTTGAATTAGGGTATGCTTTAATGTGAGTCTAACTACTAGACGGGGAACCCGTGACAAAACTAGAGCTCGACGGGTTCGATAATTTGTTTTACCCTCTCTTCGTCTTCGAAAAGGAACTCTGTACCTTGGACCAGTTGCCATTATCGTCTCCTCCATAAGTTATGGGTTCGGATATAGCGTTCTAATTCAGCTTTTGATTTGAAGACTCCACTTTCTGACATATCATAAAGTTTACGGTAATCGGCTTCAGATATAGCTCGAGTGTCCTTCAATTCACTCATTCTCTTTCTTATAGGTCTGATTCTGTTCATCCACGCCTGCTTTTTGGAAATCTTTGAACGAGCTGGACCACTCTTTCCCCCTGGTCCTCTGCGTAGTCCTTTCTTGCGTTTTTCTTTTAAAATTCTAGCACGAACGCGACAAACACCCGTTTGAGGAAGAGACTTGATAACACCTTCGCGAACTAACTTTCGGATCTCTTCTCGGGTAATTGCAGCTTCAACGTAATCTATCCTTTCTGGGTCTATCCAAACTCTTCCCTCACCGATCTTCATTACCTCAGAAGCTAACCGACGCTGACTTTTTAGACTCACTTTTTCTTCGCTCCAGTTGACATCTTTTCTTTTTCTTCAGTTTCTTCGTTTTCTTTGAAGTCTTCAGACATCCGTAAGGTTCTTGGATTTAAAACGTGAATTCCTTTTTCCTTAGCTATGGTTAAGATTTCAACTCGTTTCCTGCCCCCAATAGTGCGGGCAATTCGTATAGCCTGCAATTCAGGATCTATTCCAATTAAATCCTCAACATTTTGAACTCGAGTTTCCACGAATCCTGATGGATGTATTCCCCTTGATTTTTTCGGACTACGATATCCGGTGGTTGGAGAAGCAGGCCATCCTTTTACCTTTTTTCTCATTTTACTATCTATACCATGAGGTCTTCTCCACCTATCCGTAACACGTTTATACCTCCAACTCTCTTGACGTCTAAATTTAGGTTTATTGTGTTTACAATAATCTTTTTTAGGGAATTGTTTTTCAACGACTGTTTCTTTTTCTTCTTTTATCATTCTTGAATTCCCTCATGCTCTTCGTAAACATAGATACCATCCAGAAACACACGTGGATCCTTCTTTCTGATTTTAGTTGAATTTTGGATGTTTGCTGCAGTTTGACTAACTTCCTCAAGGTCAATTCCCTGTATTACAATATCGTCTCCATTGATTATGACCTTGGTATTACCCATTATCTTAGCATTACGCGGGCTTCTTTCCCCAGTGAAGTTATTGATTATAAAGGTTTTACCTTGAATTTTAACAGTTATTGGAAAGTGGGAAAAAACTATTTTCATTTTGTATGTGAACCCTTTTGTTACACCTTTTACCATGTTCTCAATGTGAGAACGAACAGTGCCAACAAGGGCCGCTTCTTTTTTGCGTGGCCAACTCGCTTGAACAGTTACTGTTTTTCCATTAAGTTGAATGGTTATTGGCGCATGAGAAAAATCTCTGGTTAATTCTCCTTTTTCCCCTGTAATCGTAACGATTCTACCCTCAAGCTTAGCATTTACACCTTCAGGGATTTCAACTGTTGCTACGGTTTCAATTGCACGCATCTTAAGTTTCTCCTAATAAACAAACGCCAAAAGACGCCCACCAATCTTATTCTCTTTTACCTCTTTGTGGGACAGAACCCCTTGAGATGTTGAAAATACAAGTACACCTATGTCTCTAGAGGGGAGAAACTGTTTTTCCCAGTTTTCAATTTCCTTAGAACTAACTGGAATCCGGGGTTTTATAGCCCCGCATTTATTTACTCGACCCAAAAGTTGTACTCTGAATTTTCCTGAACGTCCATCATCTATAAATTCGAACTCTCCGATATATCCGTTCAATTGCATAACTCTCAAAACACGCCCTAATAACTTAGAGGCTTGGTTTATTATGCATTCACGTTTTCGGCGCATCTCATTATTGATAATTGTTGTCAAACCGTTTGCGAGCGTGTCCATCATAGGCAAATCTATGTCATCTCCTTCTACTCATATTTCCTAAAACCTAATTCTGGAGCAATCTCCCTAAAGCATTGACGACATAGATCTAAACCGTAACTACGAATAAGTGAACCGTATGAACCACATCGTCTGCAGGGTCGACTACCTTTACCGGTCTTTTGCACTTTATCAGATTGCTGTTTCACCATGAATTCACCATTATTACGTTATTTCAACATCAAACTCGTCTTTAATAAACAGTATCGCTTCGTCAGCTGTCAACTGATGATCTTTTCCAATTTTGGTTCTAGCACGATGTCTACGTTTTACACGAAAACCTGGTCTACCAAGCGAAACTGAAACATCCATACCGTGAATCCCAAGTTCAGGCGAATACTTTGTTCCTGGAATATCTATGTGTTCCTTGATTCCAAACGAAAAATTGCCCTGACGATCAAAATTATATTTTGAAAGCTTGTTTTCTAAAGCGTAAAAAGCTTTACGTAAGAACGCTTCAGCCTTTTCATCTCGAATAGTTACAAGACATGCGATGGATTCACCTTTTCGGATACCAAACTCTCTTATTGTTTTTTTAGCTGCTCTTCTTGAAGGCTCTTGGTCAGTTAGTTGTTTTAGAATTGTAACCGCCTGTTGTAGAGGTGCCCCGGACTTTCCAACGGACATGTTGACAGTTACTTTTTCTAGTTTAGGTATACGCATAGGGTTTCCAGTCCAGTTTTTTGGTTTTGGTTTAGGTACATTAGATTCTACTTTATTTTTCAGAACTTGCTTCTCTACTAGTGGTACTTCCAGTTCGGAAAGTTTCCCTTCTTTAATGGGAGTAACTTTTGCTTTAGATACCTGCTTTCCAGATGCAACTTTTTGTTTAGTTAAAGTTACTGGTTTTTCAGGCTTTTTCTCAACGATAGGCACATCTGTTTTGGTAACTTTTTTAACTGTTGCGACTTTTTTCTTAGCAACAGGATCTTCTCTAACTTTCTTTGGAACAACTTTTTTCGTTTCAGGAGAAGTGGGGTTCTTTTCAGTCAATTCAATTAGCCTCCGGCAACGAAATAGAGGATTCAACTTCTCCCAAGACGAACACGAAATCAAGGATTGTCTGGAATTGTTGTCCTTTAATGTCCTTCAGAGTAACAAGTAGATCTCTACGTTTTTTATCTGCCTGTTTTTCGATAGTACTAATTATTCCATAAGTCCCCATGTTTTTTCCGCCGATTACAATTGCTGGGGCGCCGACAACCAGTTTTGTATGTCCAAGAAGTTCCCGACCAGGAATACTAAGCTTGAGGACATCAAGAGTATGGTATTCAGGTTTTCCTATACCTAAAGTGCTGCCCTGATCAATCAACAAACTTGTTCCATCATGAAGATGGAGATCTGTACGTCCACCTTTTACAATGGTTTTATCCTCTATTCTAAAGAGTTTAAAAGTGGCTTCTTCAGCATCAATAGGATGTAGAAATAGACCTTTAGGAGAAGGTAATAATCGGAAGGATTTCTTAGTTTCAACTATTGATATAACATCCATCATACCTACAAGAAAACGTTCATCACGCCTAACTTTGCTGTCAACCAGTATATTTCCTTTAGAAATAATTTTCTTGGCTTCCTTACCCGTTTTGGCAAATCCAAGAATATCACGCACAACAAGTGCTAGAGGTAAAGAACGTGAAAGAGAATGTGGACCAGGCTTGGACATTACAGTCCAAACAGCTTCCTTCCTATGAATAGGCCACAGTTTTGGTGCAGGTTTCCTCTTTAAATGTCCGCTTTCGCCTTTTCTTCCCATTTCATGTTCCTCCATTTGTTTTAGTTATTTTACTCACTTTTTTCTTTCGTTTTACCTCTTTTTTAGGAGGCACAGTTTTTTCAACCACAGCTTCTTCAAGTGCACCCTTTCTTTCCAGAATCTTTTTACGCCATTTATCATCAAGGTTTAAGCGAGTAATCATCACCTTAGACGGATGAATAGGAACAGGAATCTGGGTTCCGTCAACTTTTTCCCTAGTTGCACCATCAACGAAAATAAGATACTTATCTCGATCAATCTGGGTAACCTTTCCTTCAGAACCCTTACGGTCGCCTCTCATTACCATGACAGTATCGCCTTTTCTCACCGGAGTCGAGTTAGTGCCGTGAGAATCCTTCAATTTAGATGAAAGGGGTGCAGAGAATCTTCTATATCTTTCATTCAGAGGAGCTAAATACATCCTCTTTCTTTGTTTACCAGGTTTTGTTGTCTTCATATAACAAATCGCCTTAAACTATTATACTGCCAGCACTGGCAACTCTAGGCCATTTCTCAGCTGCCTCTTTTGCTATGGGTCCTCGAATCTCTGAGCCGCGCATTTCTCCTTCTGGAGTCATTATAACCGCTGCATTGTCTTCAAACTGCACCCAAAGCCCGTCAACACGCCTGAAGGGTTTTCTCTGACGAACCACAACGGCATGAAAAATCTTTTTTCTCATGTCAGGAGTACCTTTTCTAACTGAGATAGTTACTAGATCTCCCACAGAAGCTGTAGGCACCCTACATAAACGTCCTTTGTATCCAACAACTTGGATAATCCGGATTTCTCGAGCTCCAGAATTATCTGCACATTTAACAATTGATCCATTTGGTAATCCTCGAGAAATTTTTGGTTTCTGACCGACGATACCTTTAGCCATAAATGCTCTAGACTTAGCTCTTGCTGCCACTTGCTCCATCCTCCAATTTTTCGATCACGACAAACGCTACGGTCTTGCTTATAGGGCGGCACTCTGCTAATTTCACTCTGTCTCCTGCTTTGATCTCTAAGCATGGAGGACTGTGTGCAGCTACGTTGCTTCGTCTTCTTTCGTATCTTCTATATTTTGCTACATAATTCAAGTAGTCACGGCGCACGATTACAGTGTTTTCCATCTTAGCGCTGACCACTATTCCTTCTTGTGAGTGTCCTCTCAGGGAAAGTTTTCCGTGAAAAGGGCAAGTAGAGTCGTTACATGTTTTTTTTGGTTTTTTTGCGGTAAGGGCTGACATTACCATAGCCTCCTAAGTCTTTTCTTAATTCTGTCCTCAGGTCGTCCCATGATGGCTTTACCATCAATCTCTACAACTGTTCCATCAGTCATTATAAAACTGAAAACAGATGTGTCTTTGACGAGGACTTTTTGTTCACCATTTTGTGAAATAGTAAATGTGTTCCGGGTTTCGTTAACTACTTTCCCGGTTATTCCAACATTACTATAGTTTAAACTTTTGACAACCGTTAATTCAAGTCCAAGAAATTCATCTTGAACTATGCTTGAGGAGATGGGTATCATTTCTGTTCAATACCTCTTTTCTGTTCTGCTTCAACTGTAAGTAGTCGAGCGATGGTTTTGCGGAGTGATCGTATTTTGGCGGGATTGTCAATTGATCCGCCTGCTGCGACCATTGTTTTCAATCTTGCGAGTTCTGTTCGAAACTCGGTTACCTTTTCCGCTCGTTGATCAGAAGACATGTCACGAATATCTTTTAATCGTAAAATTGCCATATTATTCTCCTACCTCATCCTTTGCTTCAGGTGGAGTCGCTTTTTCTTTTTTTACTTTCTTAGTGGAAGTTTTCTTAACACTAGCAGAATCAAGTTCAAGCTCGCTTGCATCAACATTTTCCTTTTCGTCTACTGGAACAGTTTTGGATTTAGGTTCTGCTTTCTTAGCTGTTAATGAAATCTCTTCAGATGGAACAGGGGTTTTTACTACTTTTGTAGCAGATATAACTTTTTCTTCAGCCGAATTAACTTTAGATTTAAGAACTTTCTCATTTACTTCAGTCTTTTCAACTCTAGTAACTGCTGGCTCAGGTAGTTTTTCTTCTGATTCTGCTTGTTTTTCTGCTGAATTATCCTTTTTGTTAACAATTTCCTTTTTGGTGATAGTTGAAACTTCTGGTTCAACTTTAGTTGGTTTAGGTGAAATTTTTTCTTCAACAGAAGAGACAGCCAACTCAGACACCTTTTCATCGTCCTGATCTTCTACGGGTGTTTCAGTTTCCACTGTAGAATCTTGTTTAACCATATCTTTTGCTGGTTTGCTTTCCATTTCTCTTTCAATTACGTGTACTTTTTCTTGATCTGGAAATTGTGCGTCAGGGGGCATAAGTTGTACTTTCACACCCAAAATTCCAGGTTTCATTTGTACGTGTAGCTCTGCTTTTCGCATGTATTTTCTTGGAGGTTCTCCACTTTTAGGTAGATACCCTGTACTGAATTTTTCGTATCTTGCCCTATCTGTCCGCAACTTTCCACTTATAATAACCTCTATTCCTAAAGCTCCTGCCTCCATTGCTTGAGTTAAACCCCAAAAGCCTGCTCTTCGATAGTGGACACCTCGTTTAAGGGCAGATGCAATTTTTGAAGCTACAACATAGGCGTTAAGTTCGGGGATTTCTATTTCCGCCACAGAAATTTGGGGACTAGGGAGTAGGAATTTTTCTTCAAGAACGGTTGCAAGCGCTCTTATTGTTTCTCCTCCTCTTCCGATGACCAAACCGGGGCGCATCGTATATATCACAAGATGGGTTCCTAGAGGAGTTTTAGTTATGTTTACTCCTCCGTACCCTGCTCTTTCGAATTCATTTCGTAAGAATTCATCAATTTCTGCTTTCTTTATCGAATCTTCTATAAAATGCTTAACTACTGACATTATGTTCCTTCCATCTCTTCCAAAACAAGCTCCACATGAACTAAAGTGTTAAAACGTGGTGATGATCGGCCAAAAGCTCGTGAAATGAATCGCTTTATTTTCATTCCAGGATAAGCTGAAGCGTGAATTATTTTTAGGCGTTCTAAATCAAGTCCCTTGTATTCTGCGTTTGCTTCAGCACCTTCAAGCACATTTAAAATTTCTGTTGCAGCCTTAACAGGATATCTGCCGGCACAAGCATTTTCTAAACCGTGACGGTGACCAACTTTTTTGTTATACCTACGGAAGGGTACAGGTTTTTTCTTTAAGATAACCTGTTTAAGATATTCTTTGGCTTGATTTAACTTCATTCCTTTAATGGTCTTACATACTTCTCTCGCGTGTTTATGGGACACTCTCAATTCGCGTCCGCTAGCTTTAGCAGTTTTTTCAATATCCATGTCCGTTGTTGAGTATCCCCATTTTGGCATATCTATCGTCCAAGTCAGTAACAAACAGGATATTTAAGCCTTTATGGGGAAAAGAAAAACTTGTCTCTTCATGGTGATCATAAAATAAAAGCAAACGCTTTTTTGGAATACAGTTAAGTTACAAAATTTTTTAGATTAAATCTTAAAGATTGTTAAAGACCCATAAGATTAGGTAAAAAAAATTTTGGTTTGACAATAAAAACAATATTAAAGACTTGAATTTATTAGGATGTAAAGTTTGAATAAATAGGTTTGGAAATAATGTGACAGTTCAGAAGCAAGTTATAGAAGTTTTGGCAAACCCTGAAGCGTATGATGAAGAAGTAGAGCAGATTGAACTTAAACAAACACACATATCTTATATTTTCTTGACCAAAAATTTTGTATATAAAGTTAAAAAGGCTGTAAACTTTGGATTTCTAGACTTTTCAACACTAGAAAAGAGACGTTTCTTCTGTGAAAAAGAGTTGGAACTCAATAAACGGTTATGTGGAGACATGTACCTTGAAGTTGTTCCAATCTCAAAATCAAATATAATTAGAATTGGTGGCAAAGGGAGAGTCATCGAGTATGCTGTTAAAATGAGGAGAATTCCTGAAGAAAATATAATGACACGACTTCTTGAAAAAGGAAAAATTGATAAAAAAATCATTAAAAAAATGGCTAAGATAATCTCTGAATTCCATGATAACGCAGAAACAAATGATAGAATATCAGAGTTTGGATCTTTGCTGATGATAGAAAAGAACTGGAAAGAAAATTTTGAACAAACAGAAGAATTCATCAACAGAACTGTGACGAGTGAAATTTTCCAATTAATCCATGAAAAAGTTTATAGTTTTCTGAAAAAAAACAAGAATTTGTTCACTAACAGAGTGACAGAGAATCGAGTCAGAGAATGTCATGGAGATATTCATTCAGGCAACATTTTCATTGCAGACAAAATCTACATTTTCGATGCCATTGAATTTAACGAAAGATTCAGGTATTGCGATGTTGCATCTGAAATTGCTTTCTTAGCTATGGATTTAGATTTTAAGAAAAGAACTGATTTATCTAGCTTTTTTGTTGATCAATATGTCCAGTTTTCAAGCGATAACAAGTTAGAAAAAGTGCTAAATTTCTACAAGTGCTATCGAGCTACTGTACGAGGAAAAGTGATCAGTTTTAAACTAAATGATCCGAATGTAGGTTTTGAAGAAAAGAGTGCTGCCAAGAAAGATGCAAAGGCATATTTCAAATTAGCTGTAGATTATGCAATAAACCTTTGATCAGAAAATAGTTTGATTTATGAATTGACTAAATACATAATTGGGAACTTTAACAGATCCCATTTTGATTGGCTTTTGATGGCAGTCGCTTCCTCCAGTCATTATTAACCCATGTTTTTTTGAAAAGGTCACATAATGATCAGTTGTTACAGCATCGTTTCTAGAGTGCCAACATTCTATACCATCGATGTATGGTAACAAAGAATTTTCGATTATAGCAGTTTGTTCGTGCAATGATTTAGTAAGCTTAGCTAGTGAAGTACCATATGGATCGTTTGGGTGAGCCAAAACTACTATTCCACCAGCATCTCTTAACAAACTTGACGCCTCATTAATGAAAAGGGGAAATTTGGGAACATCACATTTCACAAGATATTTGTTAAAAGCTTCCTGACGGTCTTTAACAATTCCTTTTTTTATTAGATAGTCTGCTATGTGGGGACGTCCCAGCACACCATCTGCTGAGTTTTGAATAATCAACAAATCGTTTTTTGTTAAGGTATCAAGCCCCTCTTTTTCGAACTCGATGTTAAGTTTTTTTAGGATCTTTGTGGCTCGTTCTTCACGATGTTTACTGATTTGTTGTAATTTTTCCTGTAATGCCTTATTGTTTATGTCAAATTGGTATCCCAAAAGGTCTAATGATACAGGTTTATCGTTGTTAAAGTTTGGATTTAAGAAAGATATGTTTAATTCAATACCAAAAACATAGTGGATTCCATTTTTTCTAGCTAAGTTCATAGCTTGTTTTTGGCAACCGATTGAGTCATGATCGGTAATAGACATCAATTCGATCTTTCGAGTTTTGGCTTCTTTAATTATTTCTTTAACGGATAGGTTTCCATCGGAACAGGTTTTTGAATGAATATGTAGATCTATTATCATAATTGAACTAAACTCAATTATCTGACTTCTTCTCTAATAATATACCAGTCTTTCGGTTCATCAAGTTCTGTATCTACAATTAAGTGTATTACCTTAAGATTTGGGTGTCTCTGTTTTAAGTCATTCAAGTCGACGGTCTCAAACTTGTTTTTGTTTGCAATATAAGCTTCCTTAGTTAAGGCGTTTGATTCGTAATTCTCTTTGGTTCTCCTCAAAATTCTAGAGATAGATGCTTCTTCAGAGCAGCTGGTTTGAAGGATAACAAAAGGTATCTGATTTTTGGCAGCAACATTCGCTGCGCGTCTCCGTAGGTTCTGTGATACAAAAGTAGCGTCCAGTATTAGACCTTGACCTTTTTTTGCCAGATCGTCTGCTTGTTTAAACATTTCGTCGTAAACCATTTCTCGCTTGTTCATATTTCCTGCAACCTTGACATCAAAAATGTCCTCGTTTTTAAGAACTTCTAGTCGAATTAGATCAGTTCTAAGGATTGGATATCCCTTAATTTTTGAAATTTCTTGGGATGTTTCTGTTTTCCACGTTCCTGGGAGTCCACAGGTTATGAGTAGGATGTTTGAACTTAATTCCATCTTGACAAATTTAGCGAAGGGCTCCTTCATAGTTACACCAGTTTTAAGTTGGACATGAAGAAAAAATAAAGCTTTGCGTGATTCTTAAAATCAAGAAATATTGGTATTAACTAATCTGGTTATCATTTGCACGTTAGAAAATGGAAATTGTTGATTGATATCGCCGATTTACTCATTTTTATATTCTTTAGCTACAATCATTGTTGTAGTTAAGAAGATGTCTGATAGAGATCGCAGTTTGTCTGTTAAAAATTTGTCCAAGTCAGCCAGGTCTTTAGCTCTCACCTTTGCGATAGCGTCATATTCTCCATAAAGCTCGTCGACTTGAACTACCTCTTCGAAGTTGGCGACTCTTTCGCAGACGTCTCTTTCAGCGCCTGACTTTAATGTGACAAGGATATAACCATAGACTGCCATTATATTTCATCTCCACAGTAACACTTCAACTCAAAAACTTAAACATATCGTTAAAAGGCATAACAACTGACACACCCAAGCTAACAAACCATCTTCTTTCTGATTAACAGGTTTCTATAGGGCAATTTCGGAAAAGAAAGGATCAGCTAGGTATAACTCTAGATTTGATGAAACATTAGTTCGCATTAAGAGACGAATTATTTTTTTCTAAGTTTTTCCTGTATCTCTCGCTCACTTACCCAATACGATTTTTCAACACCCTTAGCGTCAATTATATGCTCCTTCTTAAAGACGGGAGTTTCGACTTTATAGCGTTCTACAGCTTCGCGTAGAACCCCAAAAACGTTTTCTCTGTGACCTCCTGCAACCATAACATACACCAAATCCTCGCCGATACTGAACTCTCCAATAAAATGGTGTATCTGAACATCAACAATCCCATCCCTGGTTTTTAAGTCCAAACATATACCTTCGAGAATTTTGTTAGCCTGCTCTTCATAGGCTTGCAGTTCCATCCCAGTCACCTTTTCACCACTCAATGTTACGCCTCTAACTACCCCAACAAAAGTGGCTATGGCGCCAGCCATATGAAAATCCTCCCTAGCTTTAACGGATTTCAGCAAATCAAAGAAAGAGAATTCACCTTTCCGGTGAATACCAACATACACCATTCATTAGTCCACCTAAATTACACTACAACAGGAGGATATCGTCTCTCAAAAACGCTTTTGGTTGCGATGAGGATGCCCATTCAAGTCAACAGTTCTGTATACCGGATGCTCCTTGAAACGAAGATTTGTCTCCGACTTCTCTACTGTTCCACTAGGCAATCTTGCACAAAGTGAATGAACAGTTGCTCCAGTAGAAGTGAAACGTACACCATCCAAAAGTTCCCCCTTGGTAACTCCTGAGGCTGCAAAAACAAGTTCATTGCCTTTAGCCAACTCGTTTTCGTTATAGGTTTTATCAACATTAACCCCTACCTCCTTCAGACGGTCCAATCGAGCTGCATCATCTTTCTTATCTCGCCAAACATTCACGAGCATAGTTCCACCCAGGCATTTTACTGCAGTAGCTGCGATTGTTGCTTCAGGTCCTGCACCAGCACCTAAAAGAAGGTCAACTCCAGAATCCGGAATACAGGCTACGACAGCTCCTGCGATATCGCCATCAGGAAGTAAAATAATTCGCACCCCAAGCTTCCTTAAGCATTTCAAAATGCTTTCATGTCGTTCTCGCTCCAACATAATTACTGTAAAATTTTCAAGGTGTAGGCATTTTTGGTCAGCAACAGTGGTAACAATCTCTTCAATGGACATGTCTAAAGAAAGTTTGCCGATTGAATTCCAGTCAGTTGCTACCTTAAAGTAGTATCCATCATCGGGGAGTACCTGAAGACATCCAGCAGGTGCACAAGCAAGGGCAGAAATTGCATCTTTTCTGCCTTTAGCGGTTGCAGTTGTGCCGTCTACTGGATCAACTACAAATTCGACTTTTGGTCCTTTTCGGGTTCCTACCTTTTCTCGGTTCATGAAAGCTGGTGCGTTATCTTTGGGTCCTTCACAGGAGATGACTTCTCCGTCAACTTCGGTTTGGTCTAATACAGCTCTTGAAAATTCGACAGCTTTTGCGTCTACTAAATTTTTGTCTCCTTGTCCAATATGTAATGCTGCACCGACTGCTCCGGCTATGGTGATTCTGGTTAAAGAGGGCGCTAAAGCCCTTAGAGATGCCAAACAAAACACCTGTTAAATAATAAGCGTTATCTATTGTAAAATGTTTTCGGACAGCTAAAACGAATTGGAGATAAGTAGGTTCAAGCATTACGATAGAAGAATAAATATTAGATTCGGACACTTTTTCATTTGTAAAATAATTAGGATTTCGCGTGGTGATTAACAAATGATTGTTGGATTGATTTCAGATACTCATGATCGTCTTCGGTTTATTGATGAGGCTGTTCAAAGACTAAACGAGGAGAATGTTGAACTTGTGCTACATGCGGGAGATTATGTGGCTCCTTTTGTATCTTCACACTTCAAACCATTAAAAGCTCCGCTGATCGGAGTTTTTGGTAACAACGACGGAGATAGAGTTTTGTTGAAAAAGAAATTTGCAGAGCTAGGAGCGGATCTTAGAGGAAGATTTGCATTTGTATTAGTTGATGGACTACGGATTGCACTTTTACATGGAGACCAAACTGAACTTATGCGTTCTCTTCTCGAATTGGAGAGCCATGATGTTCTAATTAGCGGACATACTCATGTGATGAAAATGTACCGAAAAGGAAAAACACTTGTTATTAACCCGGGTGCAGTTTGCGGTTATCTGACAGAAAAATCAACAATGGTTATACTAGACACTGAAACCCTTAATACCAGATCAATAGAACTAAGTTTGTAACATTTGTTTGTTTTTGAAAACAAGTTATTATTTTGTAGGGAATTCTTTGCTTATTACGTAATTTAGTATGCTGAAAAATATCGATTTCTTTTTATTTTAGCATCAATTAATCTTTCGAGCAGAAAAGAGGTTATCAGATGACAGTTATCGTTGACGATGCGGGAAGTGGAGACCTTCTTTTTGGTGTAGTTATTGGTGCATTCCATGATTCAAATAAGGAATTTAGGTATGAAATCATTGACGTAAAATATTTTAAAGATAAATTTTTTTCTGGAAAGGCATACCTTAAGCAAGCTTCAAAGATTGTGTGCAAACTCCTTGGGGAAATGAAACTAACAGCCGAGGAGGAAATTCACATTTGTCGAGGCTACATCTTTGATGATGTCATCGCTAAGCTGCAAAAAAAATATGGAGAAGACAGAGTTCATCGAATTAAAGTCGTCGGAGAAGCACAGGACCTTACAGAAACGGCTTACCTAGATGAGTTAAGGAATTTAGGTTACGAACCCATCGAAGAACGAGAAAGCAGAATGGCAAAAAGCTTTTTTCACATGATGAATTGGCTTAAAAAGAACCCAGAAATGATACGATATGCGAAAACTGGTTGGCCACGACTGCAGAGATACAAGTTTTTTAGAACAAAAAAATAGAGCTTTTTTTATTTTTTTCGTTCAGATTTCCATGTTCTAAAATGGAACATAATTACATCTTTTGTACAGGCATTAGACATCAGATATTCTTTAAAAGACATTCCTCTTTCTTTAAGGAATTCTTTAAAAAGAGACTCGTCGTTTAGGTGGGTATTAAAAAAATCTTTTTTGATAATGTAATGAACTTGAAAATGGCGCGTATCTGTAGGTTCAGTTTTAATTATTTCTACTCTAAAATCCTTGGTGATGTCTTCTAGTTCATAAATGAAGTCTTCGATGTAGTCTTGTACACCGCAACTTGAACAGAATGCTCCCTCAAACTCGACGACAAATTCGTGTTTTTGAATTTCAATTAACTTGGCTGTCGCTTCTGGACTTCGATACTTGTTGTATTCTTCGATCGCTTTTAGAATTGATTGTTCCAAACGAGAGCCTGTTAATTCTTCCATGAGCGGTTCCCTATTTGCTCCAAATCTTCTGGATATTTCAAGTTTTCTAAAGTCATAGTAATTTCAAATTCTTTGAATTTGGTCTACAATCCAAAAGGCCTTTTCCATATCGAGGTTCATTATAGAAAAGGTGTTTGTTTAAGCTTTCAAAGTGGCGATGGCTGTCTCCACTTTGGCAACAGATTCTTCGAAAAGTTTCTGGGATTCAGTCGATAGTTTTAGTTCAACAATTTTTTCTACACCGTTTTTTCCCAAAACAACAGGAACACCAATGGAAACCGCAGAACAACTATATTCTCCTTGTGGACATGTGGAAACGCTCATAACACGATTTCTTCCCTTCAGAACAGCGTCTGCCATCATGGCAATAACAGCGCCTGGAGCGTATGTGGTTGAGCCCTTAAGTTTTATTACGTCAGCTCCAGACGTTCGAGTTTTGTTAACAATCTCATTAATTCGATTTTTTGGAAGCAATGTAGTAATGGGTATTCCCGAAATAGAAGCATACTCAACCAGAGGAACCATAGATTCGCCATGCTCACCAATTACTAACCCGTGTGTATCTTCTCTGGAAACTCCGAGTTCTTGAGCAATATAAGAGCGGAAGCGAAGAGTGTCAAGAATGTTTCCCATACCAAAAACGTGGTTTGGAGGTAAACCTGATTCTTTGCGTGCAATAAATGTCATCACATCAACCGGATTTGTAACAATCATCAATTTAGATTCTGGAGCATAATTTGCAACTTCTTTAACTATTGAACGAATGATCGTAGCGTTAATATTCATAAGATCGATTCGGGTCATACCAGGACTTCTACCTTTACCAGCAATAACGATGACAAGATCAGAACCCTCCATCTCACTAAAGTCATTGGTTCCCTGAATTGTTCCATCAAACTCGATAGCAGGAGCAGCTTGCATCATATCTAACGCTTCACCTTTTGCAAGTTCTGCGTTAATGTCTATGAGAACAACATCGCTAATTCGAGATTTTAGAATATCAAAAGCGGCTGTGCTACCGACCTTTCCAGCACCAACAATAGTTATCAATAAAAAAACCTAAGTATACATTAGTATTTTGACACTAAAGTAACTTTTTGTCAATTATTCGGTAGATAGAGAGATTAAAAACTGGAAAAAATGGATTTTAGGAATGGTTCTATAGAATTAAGTTGCGAGATTCACTAGCGGATGGTTGTCTTTATTGCTTTCATCCAGAATGTAAGGTGTGTCCCATGTTCCTGATTGAGCTACTATTTGGGCATTAGGGTACTTTTCTTGATAGTCACTCCAGAAGTTTCCCAAGTTTTCATTATTCCAAAAGTTAGGTGAGCCTAAGGAAAATACCTGATTTGTGTTATTTAGAAAATTGTTGTTGTAAATATTGTTTTCAGATGATGTGTTTAGATAAACTCCAAATTCATTATCAATTATGTTGTTTCCGGTGATCTGATTGTATAGAGCAGAAGTAAAACCAATTGCAACATCGCTGTTCTTGATATCATTATTAGAAATTGTGTTTGTGTTAGATTCCAAAGTTATATCAATGCTATACTGATTGTTTGTTATATTGTTTCCAGTTATTAGATTATTTGATGCAGAAATAAGTCCAATAGCTCCGTCACAATCTGTTATTTTGTTCGCTGTTATAGTGTTGCCTGTACAATCATTTATTGTGATGCCTTCTGTGTTGGTTTGTATAATATTTTCAAAAATGTTATTATTATTAGATGAAAGGGCTAATCTGATCGCAGTTTCCGCATTCTGTAGAGTATTACCGTAAATTGTGTTTGATTCAGAATTTAATATTACTGAAATTCCAACATCACTTGATATGATTTCGTTGTCGATTATCCGATTATCGGACGCATAATTAATTCCAATAGCTCCTTTACAATTAGTAATTATGTTCCCAACTACACTGTTATTCAAACATCTGATCTAGCATTATTGCCCCATTATTATTTTTCAAGTCGTTATAGGAAATACTGTTGTTGTTAGAAGATTTTGATACAAAAATGGCTTCTCTGCCATTTTCTATTACATTTTCAGAAATAAAATTGGCTGAAGAGCTATAATCTAGGTTTAAGCTGACATTATTGTTTTCCAAATTGTTTTTGATTATCTGGTTGTTTGATGATTGTGCTAACAAAATTGCTCCATCACAATCGGAAACAGTGTTTTCGAGTCACAGTGCTGTTTGAGCAGGTATCAAAGGCTATGCTATATTCGTTTGTTAAATCGTTTTGAGAAATAACAATATTTGATCCGGATTTAATGAAAATTCCATATTGGTAGTTATTTACTTTCAAATTAGTTATGGTTACATTAGTTCTTCCGTCTAATTGAATTCCTGTAGAATTAGTATCGGTTTCTCCGTAAAGTTTGTGATTAGAGCCGTCAATTACAATATTATCTTGATTAATTATAATTGAGCCAAAAATATCGGCTGTAAAAGTGTAGTGACCGTTTTCTAGTTTTGAGATAGGTGCTGTAGAGGGATCAACGGTTCCGTCAGACATGATGTAAATCGTTGTGTAGGTTTTTATTCCAAATTGCCACACCAAAATAACTCCAAACACTATAGCGATTAAAAAAATTGCCAGAAATATCTTCTTTTTTGGTAAACGTCTTGGAGTTTTTTTAGCGTCTGCTTCTTTTCGTTTTTGTTGGGCTTCCTCGGATCTTTGTAGTTTTATTTGTCTTTCGCGTTGCTTTTCTTTAAAGTCTTTTTTTGACATCTCATTCCAGCCTAGATTGGAGTTTCTTAGTCCTTTTGATTGGGTTCTTAGATATTAAGGCTTTTCAAATTTAAACCCAATTAAGGGAGAATTCATTAGGTTTTGGGATTGTGGAAATTAAGATTTGTGTAAAAGTTCAACAGCAACAAGATAAAACAGTCATGGTTTGAGGTAACCAAAAAAGTGCAGGTTAGAACTCTTTTCTAGTTTTGTCAATTTTTGTTTTCAGCATTGTTAGACCTAAACCTAAAAGAGGAATAGCCCAGATTTCAGCTATTACCAAAAATCCCAACATGCCGACAAGATATGAATATACAACATAAACAAGATAATGTAATCCAACCATAGTAAAAGCTAGACCTAACCATTTGAAAGATGAAACTAAATCCTGTTTAGCTAAGGAAACAGCTCCAATTATCGAAAAAATTAAGGCCAAAGACATCAAAACAAGAGAGTTTAACGCACCTAAAGCATTCATTCCCACATAGAAAAAGGCAAACCCGTCAACAATTATCCGGTCTAACCATTTGAAAACAGAATTAGCCCACAAAGCGACAATGTAAGCCACCAAAGTTACAGCAGTCCAACGCCATGTCCTAAATCCTTCAATTCTTGATCTGTACGATTTAACTGCCAAAATCAGTAGAAAAGGCACAGTGAAAAATACCATTAGAAGATAATCTATGCCTAATAGGTAACTTGCTAATGATCTAAGGGAGTTAAAACCTACCATTAAAAGTCCTGACGGCAACAACAGGGCATAGTAGATAGCTTCTAAAACAAGTGCAGAAGAAACCCAATTCTTAACATCAAAAAAACTTTTGTTACGATTCCAAACATTCTGAGGCCAGAACTCCTTTATAGCCAAAATTGCCAGGAAAACTCCTACGAAACGCAGTAGCATTCCTACGGCAGCAGATAACTCCATTACCATAAATAATAAACCATAATTTTGGATAGCGATCTCCCATGGAGTGCCATCGAAACTGAAAAATCGATATACACCCGCTGGAACCCAATATGTTATCCAACCTAACAAAGAACATAATGTAATGAAAATCCATGCATTTATTTTACGTCCAATGTAACCCAAAGTTTCGAACCCCAAAGAGTGATTTAATGAAAAAATTAACTGTGTATTTAAAAGTGCTGGATTCCAAAAAACCATAAACAGTAAAGAGTTCTTTTTCTGTTCAAACAGCTTTAACGTTTCAGAGATTTATTTTGTTTTTAGAAATAATAAAGGTGTATTATGAAAAGTATTGCCAGATGTAAGGGATAATAGACGTAAAAGAAATATTTTCTCCAAAAAGGAATCTTGAATTCTTTATCAACATCTTTTGTTTTGGTCAATAAACCATTTTGATGAAGAATAATGAGTGGCAACGCAAGTAGAGAAAGAAATTGGCTGTTCCAGGGTACCAAAAATAATCCGTTAAGCAGAACCAGCAAAATTGTACCGAGCTTTATGTTTCCCGTTAATATGTACATGCACCCTATCATGACAATGCCATAGATGCTGTAGTCGAAATTCAAAAGGATGGAAAGAACTATTGGAACAAACGCAATTATTGAATTTTTTTTGAAATAATAAACGAACATAAGACCAAAAGATAATGTAAAGAAGATGTTTAAGTGTTCAAGAGGTCCAATTCCTATAGCTAAATAGAAAGGCACCTGTGAGATCAAAGCGAATATGAAAAGTCGAGTAAAATAGTTACGAGCATTTCTAGTATTTTCCAGTCCTAATATTAGCAGATAAGCAAATAATGGAAAAGAGAGCCTGCCAATCAAACGAAGAACTTCAAACTCAGGAAAAAGTACAGCTCCAACATGGTCAATAGTCATTGTGATAATTGCTATCCACTTTAGTATCTCTCTACCTAAATCAAATCCTTGTAGATACAAGTTCATTCCTTCACTAGAAAATACAAGATTTCTGTTCATGTAATTTTTTTTAAGTTTTTGTAATATTTGTTTCTAGGGACTACTTCTAAGTTACATTCTATCCGGAGCTTCTATGCCTAGAAGTTTTAAAGCGTTCCTGAAAACTATTCGGGTTGAATCTACAACAGCAAGACGGGCATCGCTGAGCGCAATTGATTCAGCTTTTATTACAGGCATTTTTGTGTAGAATTTGTTAAACTTATCTGCCAACATATTAACATAGTCTGCTATTGCATTTGGTCGAAGATTTTCTGCAGAATCTAAGAAAATTTGAGGAAAACGAGCAAGTGTTAAAATTATGTCAAGTTCAATGGGATCATTAAGAAGCGAGTAGTCAGCGTTTTTGGGTTCTCTAGATGCTTTACGCAGAATACTGCAAGCCCTAGCGTGAGAATATTGAATGTATGGGGCGCTGTTTTTCTCAAAATCCAAAACTCTGTCCCAAGTGAACACTACTGGTTTTGTTGGGTCTACCATTATTAGGGCATATTTGACTGCTCCTTTTCCGACAAATTTTGAAATTTGTTTTTTTTCTTCATCTGACAAGTGTGGAGAACGTTTCGTAACTTCCGTGTATGCCCTTTCTGCAGCGCTATCCATAACCTCGTCTAGAGTAATGTAGCGTCCTCTGCGGCTTGACATCCGGAATCCAGGGAGTCTTACTAAACTGTAGGCGAAGTGAGTCAGTTTAGGTACATAATCTACGTGACCAAGAGCGCTTAAGGCAAGTTTCAGTTGTAGTTGAGGAAGAGTTTGCTCCATTCCGATTACATTAACGACTCGTTCGGCTCTTTGAAACTTCCACAGGTGATATGCAATATCCCTTGTTGTATATAGACTGGTCCCATCTGCTCGCACAAGAGTCAAAGGAGACAGTTGATGATCGTCGCTAATTCCCAAAGTGTTTTTGAGGTTTAAGTCCTGAGCAACTTTTTCGGCGTCAAACTCTAGAACTCCGTTTTCCTCGAAAACGTAGGGGGTCTTCTTTAGGTTCTCGATTACACGGTTGACGTCCCCGTTCCATATCAGATCGCTTTCCCAGTCCCAGGAATCAACTGAGATTTCTACACTCTTAAGAGTCTCTTTGAAACCTTTAAGACAGAGCATACAGACCTCACGAAGTAACTGTTTTGCCTCATCATCTCCAGCTTCGTATCTGCGTATTAGTTTGCTTACCTGCTCTTCAGGTTCACTATCGTTACTGATTGCATCAAAAAGTTGACTGAAAAGTTTTGGGAATCGGGTTTCCATCTCAGCTGAAATAGAGATCCACTCATCAAGATCCCTTTGTAGTTTCGTAACTTCATCCTCAATGTCTTTTGCTGTTTTTACAGCCTTTTTGAGGCGCTGAACCTCCATTATACAACTGGTTACAGCATAGACTCCACCTATGAAACGGTCAGGTTTACCTTTTGGTTTTGGTTTTCCAAGCTTTAGGTAACCATAGGCTATTACAGCGCTTTGGCGACCCACATCATCCACATAATAATGCCTTGAAACATGATGCCCATGCTCTGTTAAGATACGCGCTAGAGCATCTCCTAACATTGGGTTCCGTGCTTGTCCAATATGGATAGGATGAATGGGATTCACGCTGGTGTGTTCAAGAAGAATCTTTTGTGGTTCAGAAGTTTTTACATACCCATAGTTGACGTCAAGAGCTCTGATTGATTCAAGAGTCAAACGAGAAAATAATTTGGAATTTACACGAAAATTAATGTATCCTGCTCCAGCGGCTTGAATAGAAGCGATTAACGGAAAACCACTAACATCTATGGCGTGAATTATCTCTTCTGCAATTTTTCTAGGATTCTTTTTTGCATGTTTAGCAAGCTCAAAACATACCGAGGCAGCCAGCTCACCAAACTCAAGGTTAGGAGGAACCTCTAGAAGTATTGAAGGTATCGGAAAATCTGGATATAAACGGGTTAGGGCATCCTTTAAAACAGTCTCGCATGCAGAATGAAATTCGGCAAAGGGATTAACGGAAACCATTTCGTGTATTCTTCCAGTAGTGGCGGGTCCGCGGGGATTCGAACCCCGGAACTCCGGCTTCGCAGGCCAGTGTCCTAATCCAGACTAGACCACGGACCCCCTTGGAGGGACACCGTATAGCACGCCATGGAAGGATTCCGACCCCAAATATGAGGTTTTCCGTTTACGAAACAGCTTACACTTGTCAAGATCAGTAACAAATTCAAATCCACTTTCAATGAGCTCCATAGCTTCTTCCATCGTTTTTGCTGCTTTACAGATGTATTCTTCGTTTTGGGGAAGGTTAACTAGCTGGGTGTACCGAAGTGTGGTTTTCAGGTTTTTGTGACCAAGAAGATGCTGAACGTAGAGTATGTCTTTGGTTTTAGCGTATTCTATTGTTGCTTTCCAATGCCTAAAAGTGTGACAGTGATTCCATGAGTCTAGGATTTCCGATTTTGTGAGCAATCTTTTTTCGCTGCTTTCTAAAGGTTCTTCCTACGATTCGCCTGGATTTGTAGGTCCAGATTCTATGTTTCTGTGTTTGAGAAAGGTTATCGCGTGAACAATTACCCATTTTAATTGAAGTCCTTTTGTTACGTGAGATGATTAGGGCAAGGATTGGTACTGTGGACATTCTTGAACCAGATAAGAAGGCAGAATATCATTTTTCTTATTTGTTTATGTCGAGAAGTCTTGATATATATCAGAAATGGTTTTTAGAGACATTTAGTCAGGCTGATGAAAAAACTCGAAAGATGTTAATTGAAAAGGTGGAAGGAAGCATGGAAATTGAAAGAAAACATATTTTTACAGCCAAAAAAGATTGGACATAATGAAGTGGTTTTGTAAGATTCTTCATCTTTTTCTAATGTTTAGGCTTGAGGGAAAAATTTAACCCAAAACTAAATTGAAAAGTTCAGAGATCAATTTGTTGCCAAGTTTTATATTGTAAAAAAAGATGGAGGTTAGCAACAAAGTTGTTACTTGTTATGTAGTCTCTTGTGCAGGTTTGTTAAACATTTTCCAGCTGAATAAACCTAATGTTACCCCAGCAAATAATCCGGCTAAGCCGCTGAGAAACGCTATTAAGTATTCTCCATAGTCGAACATAACTGGTCCATAATCAATTATGGTGTACAATCCACCGAAAAAGAATGATCCTGCCCACAACAATAGGAAGTAAATTAGCAGTTGTTCATTTTTTATTCCTTCAAGAAAAGTGGTGTTCATAAGTTTAATTCCGATGATGACTAAAAGTAGCCCAGCAAAAAGCTCTGACAGATGGAAGAACAGGTCAAGAATACCCAACAAATCTGTATCGAAGCCCCACTCGATAAAGCCATAAACTGTCCATAAGAACAACCAAACCCCCCAAAGCATCACGAAATATACCAGCATCTTGTGTTTCGCCAGTTCATCGATAAAATTCTTTATAATACCCATTTTTTTAAAAACCCCATGGGTTCTATATTTAAATCAGTTTAAAAAATTAACTGTCCGTTGTTAATAGATACGGAAACAAAAAACCAAAAAAAAGGGCGAGTTTTGTAGCCTTAGTATAATGCGTTTGTTTGTCATTTTTTGATAATTTTCCGTTTATATAACAGTGAAGAGATCGACACTAATGTAACTGCAAGAATAGTCAAAACGAAAGAGTTGAACTCAGGTATTAAAGCATAGTTTTCAGATTCAGCTGTTAATGTGTAGGAATTGATCAAGTCTGGATTTTCATGGTCTATCCAAAGTGTAAAGGAACCCTTTTGGCCTACTCCAACATTAACTGGTTCTGTGTAATCACCACCTACTTGAATGACGTTTCCAGCTTCATCGTAGCATGTGGCAAACACCGTAACATACGTTGCAGTTGAATCTCCTGTATTTTCAACTTCTCCAAGAATTTCAAATAATCCAAATCCAACATCAACAGATGAATTATGTGATGCAATTTGTAGTTGCTTTGGGATTGAATCTGTTGGAGTAAATTCAATTGCAAGAGAATAATGGTCCACTAATGCCGATTGCACAACATTGACAAACTCAACTCCAAATGGTGATTTACTATCAGGCAAGAGAACAGCCAAAGCGATATAATTAAAATCTGTTGCAATAACCTCATTGGCAACATTATAGAAGGTTGCTGTTATTCCCACATAATTTGCGGCTTGGTCACCAACATTCTGAACTTCCCCTACAACATTGAAATAACCTATTGGGTCGAGGAAACTTGTGTGAGAATTTAATATTTCAATCTGCGGCGCAGCTAAAGCTGATCCAATGAAAGATGTAGAAAATATTGCTACCAAAATAAATGAAACTGCAAAAAGTTTCTTATTCATATTTTCACCCCCATTTTGTTGTTTATCTGAGGAAGAATGATGTAAATCGCGATATTGTAGTTCTGTCCTCAGTTGAATAGTTTATAAAATAATCTATTCTATTTTGTTTATAAAATTAACTATAGAACTTGGAAATTCTATAACTTTTTTATTCGTTGGGTTTGTGGTAAAATTTAATCTTCTATCTCTTCTTCTGTTCTTGTGTGATGTTTGTGACATAACTGTCCAGTGATGTTTTGTTGATCTCAAATCTTTAGAAAGTTAGTGTCTAATCTACTAAAAGGTGGGTTAATTTTTTACAGAACAGAATTTAAATAAATATTACAATCATAGGATAACCAGTAACCGGCTTGGTCGAAAAACTAGAAGCGAGGCATTTAACATGGACTCCAAACTTAAATCCAGAATTGACGCGTTAATGGCTTCCCTAATGTTTGTAAACTTTTCATTGTTGGTCTGGTATTTCACAGATTACCTTTGGACAGACATGACATTGTTACTGTTTATCTGCATTGCTATAGGACTGGTTATCTACGCAATATTCGGAGATATTGAAGAATAGGAAACTTAACTGACAAACTGCTTGCATAAAACAAAAAGAAGCTGATTTCGGATTGCGGGAGATTTTTAATCAATTGATTAAAATTTAACTCTATCGACTTCTTTTAAATGAATGGTGAAAATAATAGCCATCCTCCCAAGACTAGTTCAAAAAACAAAATTAAAAGACCACTCAAGCTCCACAATACCTTAAAATTAGGTTTTACAAGAACTATCCCACTACCAAATCCATAAAGAATACTGACCACAATTCCAAACCAACCAATAATTTCTGGTATAACAACAGAAGTAACAAACAGGATTGAGTATGAAAGCGTACCAATAGAGAATAAGATTTGTGCAAATGCAAAAAATGAGTTTTTTGTTTTAAGAATTCTACGACCATATTCAATTACCGATTCTTTTTTAGTTCCACTATTGTTTAAGTACTGTCTTGCGATGTTGAGTAACCCCCAGTATCTCTTTTCATTATAGAAGTTGACTAAACCTTCTGTTATGCGAGAGATTGTCCAAATAATAGCAAGTGTTATGTTATATGGATTAAAAGCAAGAAACAATGTTATGGCAAGCGCAATTATGGTTCCATGCTCTATAAACGCTAGCAGGGTGCCAATTTTAAATTTTTTAGGATCTCTGTTTATCTCTTGTAGTTTAGTTTCTGAGTCCAAATCGCTAAAAACTGAATAGCCAAATCTCTCAGCTATAATGAGAGTAATTATTATAAACAAAAAGAAAAAACCTGCCAAAACCATTTCAATCATTTTTTTACCGCCTTTTCAGAAATCAGCTTGATAATTGGTTAGATTATTTATAGCGATTGTGATAAAAGCGTTCTTTAGTATTAAGACTAGTTCAGTGGTGTTTTTGTTTAAATTGTTCAGTTTAGTTTCTATGTCTTCCACTTTGTTCTCTAGATAAACCAATTTTAAGGGCATAAGGAGTATTGCTTTGGCCAGGTCTTTTCTCATATATTCTTCGTGAGGTACTCGCTCTGGTGGAGATTATCGATAGATTCCACATTTTCGACTATTGTTGTTCCTAACTTTACTATGTCTTTAGCTTCTTGACTATAAAATCGGGTAACAGGTTGATGCAACGAAGAACCAACGTCGCCACTCTAATGCCTAAATTTTAGGTGTAGGTTGTTAGTGGTTGTTGGGTTTTTTTGGTGTTTGGTTTTTGTTGCGGGAAAATGTTTTCGATATTGTCGATTCCTTGTAGAAATGGAATTTTAATGTTTATGTGGTAACTGTTTAAGGTTGTTTTGGTGATCTTTAACCTTTTATTGAAATGGATTGTTTTGTGATTGGTTATAATGATTTTGTGTTGGCAAGTCTTTCTGAATGTAATTGTCCACCTGTTGCCCAATTACTCTTTGGCGCTTCATAAATAACTATTTCAACTGCTTCTCTGGGAACGCCTAAATCTTCAAAAACGTTAGTTATACCCTCAACAACTTTCTTCTTATTTTCTAGACTTATTACTTCCCAAACAGAAACCTGAACTAACGGCATCTAAATTTTCACCTCAAATATCCTTCAAACTGTTTAACTGATTAAAGCTTCTGGCAATAACCCAAATGTACTATAAAGGAAAGACAAAACGCACATATCTATATGCGGTTATCTTGCACAGTAGGGTTCTTTGTCTTTTTCGTTGTGATGATGGACGCATTCTTCGCATTTTCCGTGACGTGGGCAATCTTTCTCAGGACAAGGACAATTGGGAGCAATGTAAATTGACGACATAGCATACGTATGGATTTTGGTTTAATAAAACAGTTTTCGCAAATAGAATGGGTATCTTTCAGCGCACGCAAAGTAAAAAAATGAGTTGATAAAGAAAATCATTCTCGATCCAGATTTCAATAATATGGAGTTTATCTTTATATCCAATTAGCTGAACAGTTCTTTGATTGGCAGAAATATTCCAATTAACCATAGTATGATTAGCACGACGTTAAATGGAAGCATGTATGCAGGTAGAAGATTTCCAGCAATGTATACAAGGACAAGTTGTCCAATTAATGCGATGCCACCTATAACCAACTGGGTGTACCAAGCCCATTTTTCTCCTTTTCTATAGGGTAATAAAGCTATTATAGCCGCACTCGAAGTGGTCCCAAACATATACAGTCCTGTGAATTGAAATAGAAGGTTTATTTGATTAAATACATTGGGATTAAAAGCACGAATCTGTGAAACTGTTACTCCAAGCAATCCCTCATCTATGGGAACCAAGAATAGATTTTGTAAAGCGTATACTATACCTATTACGTCCACAATTGCAATTAATCCGGCGGCAATATTCGAAGTTTTTACTCAATTTTATCACCTCCCCACATGTATCAAATCAATCTAACAATTCAAGTGCTATACCTTCGGTATCAATTCTTTGAAACGAAAAACTTTGGTTTTGTCTTTGTCCAGAATGATCTCTCCTTTCTGAGAGCTGAAAGATAAGCAGTGATTTGACCAAAGAGCAGTCATTCCAGGAATTACCTTAAAGGATTCTGGCAAGGCACTTTTTATTCCTAAACGACCCAGATTACAACACAAAGTTACTGCTACATCAGAATTCTGGCAAGCTTTAGCTATCTTATTTCGTCCCTTTTGTCATCCAACAAAAAGGATTGCTAGCAAGCGGACCATAAATGTTAATACTTGCAGATTTTCCTTTGCTCTCTAACATATCTTTGATACGATTAGCCTCTTGAGTAACAGCATAGGGCGTGTATTTTATTCCACCAAGAGATGTTTTTCCAATAACTGACATATCCTTGGAAAGTGCGATGCTTTGATTAGCACAATAAGGACAGCCAAAAATGGAAACAGACTTTGCTTCTCCAACTTGTTGCAAAAGGTACTTATCACTAACAAGTTCACTATAACTTGTCAAAAAATGTCCCCCAATTAAGTATTTGATTGTTTTTATGAAATAACTTGTATTAAAGCTTTTAAAAACTCGTGTTCATTCAAACAAGTTCAATATTTTGGTTGGGAATTAAAATTTAACAGTCTGTCTCGAAATTCTCATTCTTGTTCCTGTTTCCTGCTTTAATGTTCTAAATATTTTTTCATATTTTAAAATCGTAATAACTATAGTTTGCATTATTTTCTAACGATTTTTTTGTCTGTTTGAGCGCAGATAGAAGCCTATTCCATAGGCAATCGCGAAAGTAAATGCAAAAAGCGTAGAAAGCGACACTTGAAAAAAGGTAAGTCTTGTTGCAACAATCAAAAACAAACCGAAACAAGCCAAGAAAACACCCTCAAACAACCCGAAAGCTGCTACAAACCACTGCAATTCGAGGCTTTGACGAGCACCCGCAAAAAACCTCAATAATCCAAAAGAGACTGCTGCAACACCCCACCCTCCAGCCAAGTAAGATAACTCAGCAGATGGAACAAAGCCAAGCCAATCCGCCAACTGATTTGATGAGGCAAGCAAAATCAACCCAACAATAACATCTCCGATACCGTTAGCAATCAAGATTTTTTGGACATATTTGTCTGGTGAAATCATAATTACAATTCCAATAAAGTGGGATTTATGATTTGTCGCAAGAGCCAATAAGTTCCAATTCATTCTGACGCTGATAGTTTTCAACAAACAGAGCTTACTGAACCTGATTATTTCTGCGAAGCAATTTGGGGTTAAAATTTAGTGTCTTGTTTTAATAGTGTTAATTTTGATGGATTACAAATATGACAGCTATTTTCTAAAGTGTGCTTTTGTATATGGCATCTTTTGCTTTGAAGAATTTCTTTGAAAATTGCATGACTTTAATGGGTTGTAGTATTTGCAGCTGAAAATATCAAGGAAGATTCGGTTTGTTTTGTTTGCAAAGTGACCGGATACTAGAGAGGTTTCAACAAGTTGTACCATTGAATATCCAAAAACGTCTGGATTATTTCCAAAGTTGTGAATTTGACATGGACCCCATGGTTTTGCGTCTATAATCTTGCATATTTTTGCAGTAAAATCTCGTATTGCTTCACTATTTTTTAGAAGATCTGGATCACAATCATGAAGATCTATAGCCGTAGAAAGTTCGACGCTTTGCATTGATTGTATTGTTGTTTTGTTATCGGGTTTAACACTTTTGATTTTCTGTTCCTCCTTTATTTCGAAGCTGGACAAAAATAGCTCGTATTAAATATTTGTGGAATTGATGTTTGCAGATAAACTTTTTGGTACACTTTAACCCTACGCGAAATACGACGTCTAATAAAAAACTAAAAACAAAACTCGGGAGTTTATATGTAAGCTAAGAATTTGCTTTAGATCTATTGGGTATATCGGCTTTTTGTGAAAATTTTGAATATTGCAAAAAGCTAACGACGAAAAAGGTTGCGGCACACAATAAATGTGGGACGAGAACCCAAAGTTTTCAGCTAATATTGGTCCGGTTAGGCATCCAATGCCGCTTCCTGCTCCTAATAATGCAGTAAATATTCCAGTTTTGCCTCGTGGAATCACTTCCATTGAGAGCGAAAGAACTGAAACAGAATAGAAAGCGTAGAAAAAACCGCTAAGGATTAAAACCATAACCGACAGCACCATCGCTCCCATTAAAGAGAGTACCACCACAAACAGGAATAAGAAAACCAATAAGCCTCTGAGTAAAGAAATCCTCGTTATTATAGATGTTTCTTTTATGTCTCTATGATTTCTATGAGTCAGAATATATCCAATCAAGCAGCCTAAAGAGTTTAACGAAAAACAAACCAAAAATTGTACTGTTGGAAAAGCCAAACTCTCAGAAAAGAAAATCGGCAAAGGAGTAAAAAACATGCTTGTTGCAAGAGAAAACAACATTAAACCAAAACATAGAGCATACACATTCTCTCTCTTTTTTGACAGAGTTCACCTGAATCATGCTGATTATGATTCAACTTTACCAACAAACCTACTCCTCTTTCAACCAAACTAATATCTTGCTCTATACTTAACAAGACCCCTTTCAAAAAATAAAATTGGATCACTCACAAAAATCGCAGATAAAATGAAAGATGCAAAACTCAGAATAATGCAAATAGTTAACAATACACCAGCACTGAACCCACAAAGGGTCAAAAGTAAACCTAGAAACAGTCCCAGAACCCATCCAATCTCGGTTACTGCTGCATAAAACGCAAAACCTCGTTTCCAATCACCATGAGAATAATTTTCGGCAATCAACACATTTTTTGGTGGTTCATATGCAACCCGAAAAACAATAATAAACACATAAACAATCCCAAGCAATACCAGATCAGTTGTTAAAGAAAAAATGTAAAGCAGTAAAGTTACAACAAAAAAGGACAATAAAATAAAGAAACGATAATGTCGCGTAGCATCACAGAGGTATCCCCACAAAAATGAGAACGGAATAGCAATAAACGTAGCCCCAGAGGCAATTAGACCCCAAACAGGCAAATTACCTCCGTTAATGGACTGAGTGATATAAAGAGGAAACAAAACCGATAAAAGTCCAAAAGATATTTTATGAAAAACAAAACCAACAAATAACCGCATAGCCAGAGTCCAACATCGAAACCGAAGAAAAAGATTTCTCCACAAAAACACCAATATTTTTCGAGTTTTAACTTAAAAAAACAAGTTTGTGAACACAAAAATTATAATATATATAAAAACAACACCGATTAAAACAGAAAAGATTAACAGAAAAATGTTTTACCACGAACGCATTATGGAAAAAATTTTGATCTTCAATTGGACTTGATACTCTAGCTGCAACATTAGCGACAAAAGTATTCTTAACATAAGGCTAATTTAGTAGCATTTTTGGTTAAATTATTCAGTTTAACTTCTATGTCTTGTAATAGAACCTGACCAAATTTAGAAAGTTTATTATTGACTGTTCAAATAAGGTTGATGTTTCTCATAGGCTGTAAACTTTAAGGGCATTAAATAGACCGAGCTTGAAGCTTTTCGTCAATATCCCTTTAAACCAAGTAAAAAATGTTTTCAGTGTATGTGACTATATTAAAAGAGTTGAACTAAAATGTCAAATGAAAAAGAATATATTCGTGGCTTGAGAGATGTTGCCGCTTGCGAAACAAAACTTAGTTTTGTAGATCCTCTTGGTGCCCTTTATTATGTTGGATATGATATTGATCGTCTGCTTGGACGAGTGTGCTATGAAGAAATAGTTCATCTTTTCTTGTACAAGAGACTGCCTAACCAAAGCGAACTAGATGATATCAAATCAGACACTCCTGTCGGAAATGAAAATACCAAAACAAATAATCCAAAGTATCAATAATGCTCCCAAAACCACTCACCCAATTGAAATACTGCGAACTGAAATCTCACATCTTGGACAATATGATGCTGACCCTAATGACCACTCTGAATCGGCTAACAGGAAAAGGGCCATTAGCTTAATTGCAAAAGTCCCTACGTTGGTCGCAACCATTTATCGTGTTAGAACTAGTCAAGAGTTGTTGCAACCCAAAAAAGAGTATGGTTTTGCTGAAAACTTTTTGTATATGTTCCGAGGAAAAGCTGCAGATGAAGAAGAAAAAGAATCAATTGAACGTTATATGATTCTACATTTGGATCATGGACTCAACGCATCTACCTTCGCTGCGCGTGTGACCGCTAGCACAATGTCAGACATGTACTCGGCTTTAACCTCTGCTGTTGGAACGCTTAAGGGCAAATTGCATGGTGGAGCTAGTGAAAGAGTGATGAATATGTTACTTGATGTCAACAACATTGGAGAAGTAGAAGCTTATATCCAAGGAATGTTGTTAGACAACAAAAAGATCATGGGTTTTGGTCACAGAGTCTATGCTGTAAACGATCCTAGGTCAAGACACCTCAGAACAGTGAGTAAATCTTTATGTCAACGTATCAATCGAATGGATCTATACTTGAAATGCAAAAAGATTCAAGCAGTTGTTCATAAGAAGAAAGAGATTTATCCTAACGTAGATTTTTATGCTGCTGTAGTTCTGAACGCCTTGGATGTTCCCAAAGAGTTCTTCACTATGTTTTTTGCATCAAGCAGAGTAACAGGGTGGTCTGCGCATATACTAGAACAGTATTCTGACTCTGTTTTGCTGCGACCGACATCACGTTACATGGGCGCATATGGAACGAAATTTGTTCCAATCGAAAAACGATGAACAAAAACAAAAATCATAGTGCTATATTTTAAAAAAGACAAATATTACAAAAAATAAGGATAAGCATCACAGGTACTCATTGAAGTTGATTTAAGTTCATCTAGCCAACCAGCATTTTCATCAACTGGGCGCTTTAAGATTTGGCCCAAATTTCTCCTGTTTTTTGCTTGATGATACTTGAAATAGACCTCACCGTCAAATAATCCCAGAATTTCGATTTTACCAGTTTTGTGCGACATAATAACTCGTATCTTTTATTGTGACCATTAAGGTGGGACTTTGCTTTTTCAATAATCTCTATAGCCCTACAAAGTGGCACTTGAAAATGACTTTTTACCCTCTTAACGGGTCTACACTGAAAGATATAATATGG
>CAWDYQ010000007.1:0-148536 GCA_963806645.1 Candidatus Bathyarchaeota archaeon
CCGATACGAGAAAACCCCCTTGTAAATCATGATCAAAAACAGGGTTTAACAGCAAATATTTACATGAAATTGTTTTTTTCTTTAAATATCTCCGAAGTCACGTTTTTTCCTATAGGGCATTGTCGCATACGACAACGTTTTCTCGGGGGTTTTTGGTGCAAATATTTGTGTAAAAATGTGAATGCGTAGACTGTCTGTATTGTTTTCTATCAAGTGGTTGGTAGGACAAGAGAGTGCCTAAGCGAAATAAAAAAATTGTTAAGCTTTCGGTTTTCAAGGGACGAGAAGCTAAACTAAACCGTGCTATAATAGAGGCACTTATGCTAAAGGAGCCACAAACTACGAACCAGTTATTCTCAAAAATAAGTCTAAACAAAGAATTGAAAGTCACTAGTTACTCTACAATAAACAAAAGGGTAAGAAGCCTAAAAAAGTCGGGCTACCTCAAAAAGGTTTCAGTCAAACAAAGGATTGGAGGATTTTCAAACTTCTATGAGCTTCGACCAAAAGTTTACCTTGCTAAGTTCCTGGCCTCCAATGACATATTTAAACTGCTTGAGCAGGCTGACGATCAACTGTCTCTTATTTTTCTTGCCGTTTTCATGAAAGCCAAAAATCAGGAATCAAAAACTCAAAATCCGGGCCATTCAAATTAAAAAATTAACATGTGAGTTAATAAAAACTAAAATGAACATTTTTTTATATACCAAAAAACACGTGGTTTGCTTTCACAAACCAAAAACAGTTTTAGTGGTATGATATGTTTTAGTCAAAAATGGAAAAAATTTTGGCGAAAACTACAAGCCTCAGTTTGAGTTGTAAAAACAAAAAACAGACGAAAACAGGCTTAGACAGATGTTAGGTTGCGCTCTTTTGGCATATGTCCGTTTTTAGACCCTGTTCCTTGGAGGGGGTCTCGAAGGAACACTGTTCTTTGTGAACGCCTTTGAAGGAACACTGTTCCTTGGAGGGGTACAGAAACGACTTAACCTTTTGTGGTGGCATAGTTGTAGGTGAAATGTTTGGTTTATATTGTTGAAGACTGGGAAGATGTAAAAGAGTATGCCTGCCATAAGGACGGTTTTTATCAGATAATCTCCTCTGGAGAAGGTGAAGAGATCCGTCTGAAATCAGGTCAAATTGGATTCCTAAAAAATTTTGACAACCCAAATGATCCGCTGCTTGAGAAAATAAAAAAATTCTGCAAAGACGGACACTACATCAAAGTAAAGGGACATATTTGGTCTGAAAATTTCTTCAAATAGCTCTACGAAAATTATATGGTGAAATAATGTGGATATTGTCATCCCGGTAGAGCGTTCAGTTGTTTATGTTCGTTATTTGGATCATGTTTTGTATAGGAACACTGAGCCTGTATTGGAAGCAGCTGAACGTGAAACTGTTGGATGGCTTACTCATCAAAATGAAGAACTGGTTCATATAGAACTGGACAGAACCTTAGACGAGTTACCTTACTCAAGTGGACATGGCAGCGGCTTGGTTATTCTTAGAAAATGTATCAAGGAAATCCGTGTTTTACCGTTACAAAATTTTTCATCCATGATTTTATTTTCTACCAACAACGATAATAGAAATGTTGAATCTGCGCTTTCAGACAAAGAAGCGAAAAATTCAGCCTAAGTAAATAAACGAGGGAGCAAAGCAATGCAATCGCTTACATTAACTCATAGCCCTCTCGGCAAAAAACTCAAAAAACCAATAACATTCAATGCACCTGACCTCAAGAATGCAGCTGACAAAAAACTCCAAGAATATATTATTGATAGTCTTTCGTGGAAAATGAGAAAACTAGTTCCCTTCACCTTCAATAACGCATCTACAATAGAGCTCGCAAAACATCTCTTGCGCCACTGCACTGGAAGTCCAGGAACATTATACCAATACATCTATGGTATCCACCGTTTCTGTAAATGGGCAAACATTCAACCAGACCAACTAATAGAAAATTGTCTAGACCAAGACAGAGACCCCAAACCTAAAGCCCTTTCAAAAACCAGCCGCCTTTTAGACGACTTCGTAGGATGCCTACAAGCAGAAGGTCTAGCACCTGGAACAGTATCAAATCATGTAAAAGGAGTCAAAGCCTCTATTCAGAGCTAACCGCCTTAAACTTGACCTTCCATACAACCTATCAAAACGTGTAGTCTACAGCGACAGAGCACCAACACCCGAAGAACTACAATATCTCATTGATATTGCAGACTTGCGCCAGAAAGTCATCATTTCAATGTTAGCTTTAGGTGGTTTTCGAATAGGTACACTTAGTCAAACTTCAGTATCGACACGTCAAACGCGACCTAGACAAACTAAATAACTCCAATTCATATCCACGTTGAAGCCGAAATCACTAAAGGAAAATACCATGACTACGACACATTTCTTGGTCAAGAAGCAGCTGACTATCTCAGAGCCTACCTAGAAATTAGACGCCAAGGAACAGAAAAGATTCCGCCAGAAAATATTAACGAAACATCACCACTCATACGCAACGAACAAACCAAACATTTCAATTCCAGTAATCACCTGCAGCAATCTACAAGATTGTCCACAAATTATACTTCAAAGCAGACCTTATAACCAAAAAACCACTCGGACGGCGATATGACCTAAGAGCTCATAGCCTACAGAAAATTCTTCAGAACCCAAATGGCAGCTTTAGGAGTTGACAGAGATTATATCGAATACATGATGGGACACACAATTAGCACTTATCACGACATCAAAATGAAAGGAATAGAATTCTTACGTGGAATCTATCTAGCTTCAGGATTATCGATAAAACCAAAAACTCGAGTCAGCAAAATCGACGCTCTAAAAGAGATCATACGTGCTTGGGGTCTTAACCCAGAAGAAATATTGACAAAAAATGCCTTAACAAAACCAAATAGAACCGTAATAGACCGTAGTCAAACCGAAAACAACCAAATCCACCAACTCAGCATCGCCCTAAAACAACAATTACTAAACGAAATAAGAGAGAAACAACAATGAATAAAAAGTATAAAATCAACTCCAGAGAAACCTATTCCCCGGGCTACCATCTCCAGAGTTTAATTTAAGATTCTTTACTTTCTTGAAAAGTCTAGTTACAATAAAGTAAAAATTAGGTATGCACTTCTTCTTTTATTGAGTGTGTTTTCAGGTGGTGCGATATAGTCTACCTGCAGGTATGCGTTATTCTAGTTTGAGTGAAAGAGAGAGTTTTTACAGAGATGAATTCGACCTCATAAAAGTTGGTGAATGGCTTCAAAAAAGGGGACATATGGAAGGTTTGGTCTTTGCGGTCGTGGTTGGCCGGCATACAAAAATCTTTCCCACGAGGTATAAAGAGGATGCTTCTACGACAATAATAATCGATGAATATGAAAATCTTGAAGATGTGAAGATTACGATACTAGATTTTGTGCCTGAATCAGTTTATTATGACAGAAACATATACAACAAGAAACATGAAATCATAGGACAAGAACTAGCTTTCGACCTGGATCCTGAAAACATTGAATGCCCAATCCATGGAACTTTGGAAAATAAGATGATTCAGGGACAAGGACTCAGCTTCTGTGAACTAGAACTGAAAATGGTAAAAGAAGAAACGGAAAAGCTATACGAAGAACTTTTGTCAACTTTCTCTAAGTTAGAGATAATTTATTCAGGTCGGGGATTCCACATCCACGTCTTAGACGAAGATAGCTTACGTTGGAGCTACAGTAAAAGGAAAAAGTTTGCAAATAAAATAAGAAATCGAGGTTTTTTAATAGATGAATGGGTTACATCTGGTAGTATGAGATTGATTAGACTTCCTTTTAGTCTTCACGCAATGGTTTCCAGAGTCGTAACTCCATTAACACTATTAGAACTTGAAAGTTTTAATCCTTTGAAAGACGAAAGATGCATACCCAATTTCTTAAAACTTAACTACTAAGACTTTTCTTAACTTCTTTTGCCTTCTTCTCTTTCCCTTTATAGTAGTAATATTTTTTCTTCTTCTCTTCTTCTCCCTTATTAGATTTTGACACCTAGAAAACACCAAACACTCTTTTTTCATGAAGAACTTTAAAAGCTTTATCAAAAATTTTTGAAAAACGTTTTATAGGTTACATCCGATTGAGTTTCTGCTTCAATTGTAACTTTTGTAAAGGAGGCTCAAAGGGTTTGGATAAAAGAAAATGTATAGGTTGTGGTGCTCTTTTGAGTGACGATGATGTTATGAAAATAATTATGGATGATGGCTCTTCTGAAGTGTTTCCTTTGTCCACTTGCCCAGAATGTTTCAAGAAAGAATTGCTAAAAACAGCGGATCGCCAAAAAAGAGATTAATAAACGTACAACAAAGAGCATCATGTTATAGGAGTGTGGAATTACGAAAAAAGCTGAATTTGAGCCAGCAGATTCGTTGCATAATCAATGGTTAGACTTCAGCAAAAGACACGACGTCAACAAAGATATCACTATATTATCTCGTATACTAAACGATCCATCATATATTGCACGTAATGAACAAGAAATTTTAAACACACTTTACGATGCGGCTCTAGTTGTTCTGGATTCAACACCGGAACTGAACAAAGAACAAAAAACCCGCGCACAATACTTCTCCTATAATCTTTGTGAATGTGACGCGTGCCAAAAAGAGTGCGGAGCTCATATTAACAAAAAAGGTCAGATTCGGATATCAAAAAAAGCTTTTCAAAATACACTAAAACAGAGCGGTTCTTCACCCCCTGGGCTTCTTGAATTGATGTACATCATACTATACGAAATATTGTGTGGAATTTTTTTTGAGCTTGACGGGGAAGCAATAGCAGAGAGGACGCAACAAGTTTGGAAAAGTGGAATGAATGAATTAGCAGAAGAAGAATTGTAACGTATTTTGTTAAAAACTGTCAAGAACCAAACACACGACACCAGACCGCCCATAATGCTTATCTGAGGCTTGTGGCATGATGCGGTAATTCGCGGGGAAAATGGCACATGGGAAACTTGACTGTAGTGGTTCTTGGCAAACAGGGATACTCCAACAGCTTGGCTAAAAAAGGCACATCAACAGACATAACTCTTTACAATTTGAAGAAAGGTGAAAATACTGTTACCCTAGTTGAGCCAACTCGTTACCCTGATCGTTTGGCACCTTTGTTTTATTCTTGTTCCATGGCCAAGAAAGCGATTGTTGTAATAGACGAACTGAATTCTACTTTGGGTGAATCGCTTGTAATGTTGCAATGTTGTGGAATATCTAATGGCTATTTCGTCCTCCAAAACTATGTTTCACCCGACAAGATTCGACCTCTTGTTAAAGATACTGTCCTTGAGAATTACAATGTTATAGCTGATGACCCAATTGCACTAAAGGAGATGCTTCTAACTGAAGCTGCAGCATTAAACCCAGATACATTTGTGAACATGGAACATTCATTGGGAACTGTGCCGGTTGATCATGCTTTTAATGTAAAAGGCATAGGAGCCGTCATATTGGGTGTAGTCGCAAAAGGCGTAATCAAAATACATTCTTCGATGAATGTATTACCTGGAACAAAGACAACGCAGATTCGTTCCATTCAAAAGCATGATGACAATTTTGATTTATCTTCAGAGGGAGATCGTGTGGGATTAGCTCTTAAAAACATCAAAGTAGACGATGTTGATAGGGGCACTGTGTTGACAAGTGATCCTACAGTTAAAGCCTCTAAGCAGGTTAAGGCTATCGCTTCTCTTGTGAAATATTGGACTTTACCCCTTAAGGAGGGGATGGTGCTGCATTTGGGGCACTGGATGCAAGTTTTAAACAGTAAAGTTGAAGCAGTAAGTGATGAAGGAAACTGGCGTAAACCAACTCTAACGTTGAGTTTGGAAAAAGAAATTATACACCGCCCAGGAGACATTGCTGTTTTAATGTATCTTGAAGGTGGAAAACTTCGGGTAGCCGGAACCATCGAATTATCTTAGATTTCAGACGCTTTTTATTTTCTAGAATGATTTTTAGCTTGGCTTAATATCTGTAAAATTTTTTTCCATTATTATAGCGTTTGTTCCGTCTCCATAGAAACCTATCTTAATTCCGACTTCTACTAATCCTAGCTTTCGATATACAGCTATTGCGGGTCTGTTGTCTACTCTAACTTCTAGAGTTAATTTGCTGAAGCTTTTTTCTTTGCATTTAGATTCCAAAAACTTCATCAATAAAACTGCGACACCTTTGTTTCTGTTTTTTGGATGAACTGCTATAGAGAGTATGTATCCATTACGGTTCTTTTCTGCTAAAATTGCATATCCGGCTATTGATTTAGATTGGTCTATGGCAACATAGAAACCGTCATTGCATTCCTTTAGATATTGCTGGAAAAGATTTTTTGGGAATATGTCATACCAATCGAAAGAACCTTTTTCGATTTCCATTATTGCATCTATGTCTTTTTTAGTTGCTTTTCTAATAATCACAGCATCTGTGACTCCGATTTTCCATTAAGGAAATTTCCGGCACCTTGATGTCTATGCTCTTTTAGGTGTTTTCATTATGGAGACTTTAATTTGACTTATTTGCTCGTTAGTTCGGAAGGCGTCAACGAATCTTCTGATTGTTTCTGCTTCCCCTTTAACCACGATAACTTCTAAGCAGTAGTCTTCATCTATGTGTGAGTGAAGGAAAGTTGAAATTATGTCTCCGAAACTTTGATGTATTTCGGATATTTGCCCCTTAGTTGCTTCTCTTTCGTAAATTATAGTTATTGAAGCAGCAATTTCTCCTGACAGTTCGTTAATGTTTTTGCTTTCACTAATGTATGTCCTTAAAGCCTGTCGAATAATCTCTGATCTGTTCGAAAATCCCTGTTCTTTGCTAAATGATTCTACCCTTTCTAAGAGTTTTTCTGGAACAGAAACGCTAATTATTGTCATTCACTACACTGAGTTATTAAAATATCTGGTTGAATTTAAATATATTTTATTAATAATCAGCAAAAATTTAATAAACTCCTGGTTCTTCAAATTAGATGCGAAAAAGGTATCAGGAAATGAATAACCGTCAGAAGATTTTCTTAATCTCAATAACCGTTATTGTCTTAACTGTAGTAGTTGCTCCTTTTTTTTACAATTATAATAACAGAACAGAAGATGGTAAACTAAAGATCGTGGCCTCATTTTATCCACTTGCTTTTTTTGCTCAACAGATAGGTGGCGAAGAAGTCACAGTAAAGCAGATTATACCAAACAACATAGAAGCTCATAATTGGCAGCCAACATTTGCCGATATCTTAGCTTTGGAAGAGGCTGATGTAATAATATACAATGGGGCATCTCTAGACCATTGGTTCGAAGAAGACATACTCCCTATTATTGATTCTAAAAGTAAGATTATCGTAAAAACCACAGATGGACTGCAGCTTCTTGAGACAGAAACAGAAAACGGTGAACCAATAGACGAGCATGAAGAACCTTTTGACCCACATACTTGGATAAGCCCCTATCTTGCAAAACAACAAGCCGAAAAAATATTCCAAGCACTGGTTCAGAAAAATCCCTCACACATAGATTATTATTCAATACGTTGGCAAAATCTTCGAACTAGATTCGAAGAACTAGATAATAGTTACCTTAATGAACTTTCAACTAAACGTAAGGGAGAGATTTTTGTAGCCCATTCTGCATTCGGGTACCTCGCTGATAGGTATGGGTTTATTCAGCACGGGGTTATAGGAATCTCTGCAGACGAGCAACCAAGTGCCTCAAAATATGCAAACCTTGTCAAAATGATGGCAGAAGATGAAACCTATGTTGTATTTGTGGATCCAGTTTACCCAAATGAGTCGGCCCAAACACTAAAGAACGAACTGAAGCGGCTTACCGGTCACGAAGTAATGATACTGAAGCTCTATTTTATGCTCGGTGATATGGACGGTTTAGATTACTTTGGACAGCAGGAGAAAAACTTGGAAAACCTGATTATAGGGCTTGATGCGCAATAGAATAAGAAAGTTGAACTGAAATGCAAAAAATTAATGAATTGGGTGCAATCAGCGAAAAAACTCCAGTTTTGGAAGTTTCAGACCTCTATGTGAAAAGGGCAAACTCTGTTGTTGTTGAAGATGCAAACTTTACAATCAATAAAGGAGATTATGTGGGTATAGTTGGTCCTAACGGAGGCGGCAAAACTACCCTTCTTTTGGCTATCCTAAATATTATTCCTCGAACTAGGGGGACCATCCGACTCTTTGGCCAAGAAATAGAGTCGTTTACTAGCTGGGATAAAGTCGCTTATGTTTCCCAGAGCGCAGTTAATTTTGATTCCCATTTTCCGTTATCGGTAAGAGAATTGGTGGGTCTTGGTAGGGTGAACCGTGGCAACTTGGGAAGAACTCTGAAGAGGAAGGATTGGGAAACAGTGGATGAAGTCCTTGATTTTATGGGAATATCCGATATTGCAAGTAGACGAATCGGACAGCTTTCAGGAGGACAGAAACAACGGGTTTTCGTAGCAAAAGCCTTGGTGAGAAAACCAGAGATAATACTTTTAGACGAGCCAATAGTTGGTGTAGACGCAAAGACTCAAGAAAAATTCTATAAAAAACTTAGCGATCTTAATCTAAAGAAGGGTATAACCATAATGCTTGTGACCCATGATCTGACAGCGGTTTTTTGTCGGATGTCGAAGGTTATGTGCATGAACCAATGGGTTAATGTGGCTGAATTAACTGAAGGTGTGAATCCTGAAGAGCTTCTTAGAAAAGCTTACGGCGAGCACTTCCACTTCGTTTTTCATAATCATGAATGTGAGCGGACTTTTGAAGATGAATGAGCTGATTGATATTTTAAAATTGTTTGAGTTTCAGTTCTTCCAGAATGCCCTTTTAGGCGGAACAATAGCTGGTCTAGCTTGCGCATGGGTGGGACTTTTCTTGATTCTGCGGAAGGAGGCTATGATAGGAGATGGGATAGCTCATGCTGCATTTGGAGGTATAGCTGTAGGTTTACTTCTTGGTATCAACCCAATCCTAACAGCTTTGCTTGTTTCGATTTTAGCTGTTTTAGGAATATCATATATGCGAAGAAGGGGATTGGCTCAATCTGACTCTGCTATAGCCGTGATGTTAGCTGTTGGATTTTCCCTTGGTTTGATAATAATTAGTTTAGCTGGAGGATTTAACATTGAATTGTTCAGTTTTCTTTTTGGTTCAATTCTTACAATAGATCAAAATGACCTTATCATCGTATCTATACTTGGAATATCAACGATAATTGTTCTCGGAACATTCTACAAGGAGCTTTTGTCGATAACTTTCGATGAAGAAGGAGCTCGATTAATGGGTATTCCTGTTCGTCCATTGTCATTGGCTTTTAACTTGCTTGTGGCAATTACGATCGTTCTTTCGATAAAAATAATTGGAGTAATTCTTGTTGTCGCACTCTTAGTGTTGCCCGGTCTTTCGGCTCTTCAATTGAATCTTTCATTCAAGGGAACAACCTTTTTCGCCGTAATTTTTGGAATTATCAGTATGATTATGGGTATAATGCTCTCAGCAATTTATAATGTTGCAACAAGTGGTGTTATCGTCTTTACTGCTGCTGGAATTTTTTTAATTGTTGCTATTTATCGAAAACTGGAATAAAAAAATGTAGAGTTAATTTTTTTAAATTTTTACTCTGAAATCTTCTTTGACAACGTTGAGTACAACATTTGTTACTGTTTTAGTGACGTGGGCCATCTTTAATGTTGATTTGATGAAATTATTTAGGCTGGATCTGTCTCTGAATCTTGCGATAACTGCTATGTCATAGTCTCCAGTTACATCATAGATTGAGATGATCTCGTCGATTTTGGCAAGATCTTTTTCAACTTCAGGAAGGTATCTGCCGTCAGCTTGAATTAGAATAAGCGCAGTTAAGTTATATCCAAGTTTGGCAGAATCTAGCATTATTGTATAGCCTTTTAGTATCCCCATGTCTTCCATGTTTTTTACTCGGTTGTAGGCTGTACCAACTGCTATTCCTAGGTTGTCAGCAATTTTGTTGAAGCTTTTTCTTGAATCCTCTTGTAATAGACGGATGATTTTACGGTCAACATCATCCACTTTATGGTGTGATTCGTATGTCAGTTCACTATTCCTCCTTTTTATTGAATGCTTGTATATGACATAATTTACTTTTCTGTGTTATCATGAACACTTGTTCATTAATAGAAGATGTATATAAGCTTTCCTTCAATCTATTAGAAAGGTTTATATATAAATTTGTAATAATCTGACTTTTAATTGAATGAATGGTGAAATACATGGAGGCTATTAACCAAGCTAGAGAAACCCTGAGGAAAAACAAAATCAGATGGGTTCACACAGCTTTCGTAGACATTCGAGGTCTAATGCAAGACGTTGTGATACCCGCAAGACACTTTACGGAAGGACAAGCACTAACCGCAGGAATCGGTTTCGATGGATCATCTGTACGCGGCTTTAAAACCATAAATGAATCTGACATGATACTCAAACCTGACCCAACAACATTGTCCATTATTCCCTGGACAACTGACGAAATACAAAGAAGCGCAATAATCTTGGGGGAAATTTACGAAGCTTTCGGAGGTAACGAAGCTTCAGTTGTAGATCCAAGAGGATACGTAGCAAGAAATGCAGTAAAAGCTGCAGCAGATATGGGATATACTGGTTTCTATGGTCCAGAATTAGAGTATTTCGTCTTCAAATCGATTGATCCAACACATCTTGTTTGGGACATGTGGGTAAGCCCAAAAGGTGGAGCAGGAGATTCATGGGGTGCGCCACGAGTTGTTCCAGTATCCCCCGAAACCACTCCAGGAAGCCATACATTAAGACCAAAGGAAGCATACTTTAGACCACCACCAGAGGACACGACTGTAGAGTATCGAAACGAGGTTGCCACTATATTAGAAGAAAATTTTGACACAGAAATTGAAATGCATCACCACGAAGTCGCTACAGCAGGACAGATCGAAATAGACTTCAAATATGGTGAATTGGTAAAAACTGCTGATAGGACACTGCTCTACAAGTTTGTAGCTAAAAACGTTGCAAAGAAACATGGATTAATCGCTACATTCATGCCAAAACCTGTATACCTTGACAACGCTAGCGGTATGCACGTTCATGCTTCTTTATGGAAAGGTAAAAAGAACGTAATGTATGATGAAACAGATGAATATGCAGAACTAAGTCAGACGGGTAGATACTTTATTGGAGGCTTACTTGAACACGCCCGAGCCATAACTGCAGTTAGTTGCCCAACAGTAAACTCCTATAAACGACTAGTACCTGGGTTTGAGGCTCCCATAAACATAATGTGGTCTCGCCGCAACAGGTCAGCAATGATACGTGTCCCCGTATACTTCAAAGGTCCAGAGCATGCTGCAGCAAAACGTGCAGAGTTACGATCTGCTGATCCATCATGTAACGCGTACCTAGCTCTTGCATGTATCCAAATGGCTGGGCTTGATGGCATAAAGAAGAAACTTGATCCTGGTGATCCTGTTGATGAGGATGTTTACGAAATGAATGCTGAAAGAAAACGTGCCCTTGGAATAAAGGAGTTGCCAACTACACTTAGTGATGCTTTAGAGTCGATGAAAAGCGATGAAGTAGTCCATAAAGCTCTTGGAAGCCACATATTCGATGCGTTCATTGACTACAAGACGAACGACTGGAACCAATATTGTCTTTATGTCACTCCTTGGGAAATAATGAAATATCTAGACTATTAAAATAGAAAATATGGAGAAAGAGGTGAATAAGCATGAAAGCATATCTATTGATTGAAACACGACCTGGAACATCTGAAGACGTAGTAAAAGCAATAAAAATGCGTTTCCAAAACGTTCTGCATGCTGACTCAGTTTACGGTCGCCATGATGTAATAGTTGTCTTAGAAGCGCCTGACCTACAAACGCTCAATGAGTTCGTTTACAAAGTGATAGAGAAAGATCCAAACATCGTTCATACCGAAACTGCAATCACGCTCTTCTAAAAGGAGAGAAACACAGATGTCTTCAAAAGATCTCCGCAGCAAAAAAATTAGAGCTTTTGTACTCTTGACTATGAGACCAGGAACTTCTGAGGAAATCGTGCAAGTCGAGAAAAATAAAAGGTGTAACTTTGGCTAACTCAGTCCTAGGACGATTCGATGCTGTAGCAATAATAGAAGCTGACAATTCTAAAGAACTGACAAGAATCATCTATGAGATGGTTGAAGCTCATCCCGACGTGGTTCACACTGAAACATTATTGTCAATGTTTACGCCATAATCTTTGATAGTCTTCCTCTAAACCTTGGCTACGTTCAAGATCAAAGTGCCTCGTCGGATCAACTATAAGATCCGGCAACCAACTTTTTTCTATTATTTTAGTTAAGCTGTCCAATACGAATATATTTTCAAGTCTTTTATTTGAATTTCTTTTCTAAGAAAGCTTTGAATTTCATTATCAGTGATAAAACGGTTTCCCTTGCTTCCCGTTTGAATTGGGATCCCTGTTTTTCTCATGAACTCTCCTTTAGCGGTATCAGTGAAGATATATTGAGCACCTTCAACAGGTAAAATGAGTTTTAGTCCAGTATAGTCTCTACAGGGGACAGCTTGAGCGATAATGTATACAATAGATTGAGGATTCATTGTGTGTGCTAGTTGCTTGAATTCTTGCCATGTTTTAACTCGAAAAGTATTCGGCATTTTTTAGTCTCTCTTGTTATCTAACGGTTTATTGGAATTATTCGGGAATAAACTTTTATTAATTGTTTTATATGTTCTCGAAGTATCATAAAGGTTATGAAGATCCTTTCGGGCAAAATAAAAGTTGATTGGAGAGAAAACTGTTGAAAAATTTTGATGTTATAATTATTGGCGCAGGAACAGGAGGATGCTTAGCGGCTAAAACTCTTGCCGAAGCCGGAATTAAAGTTTGCATGATTGATAGGAAAGCAGAATCAGAAATCGGGGATAAAGTCTGTGGAGATGCCATCGGAAAACATCATTTTGATAATATCGGGTTAGTGCATCCCTCTGGAGCAGAGTTAGATCAGACAATTGAAGGAATCAAAGTTTATTCTCCAGATATGGAGACAGAAGTCAATGTTCAAGGGGAAGGTGTACACGGATATTTAATTAATCGATTACTTTTTGGTCAGAGGCTGGTGCGAGAAGCAAAGGCTGCTGGGGCTACACTGATTGATTCACTGATTGTTACTGGTCCAATTATAAAGGATGGCTATGTTGTTGGTGTTTTAGTTAAAGACACAAAAACTGGTAAAACCAATGAAATGTTTGCCAAAGTTGTGGTAGACGCAAGTGGGCATTCTGCAATCTTGCGAAAGAATCTTCCTATTGAATTTGGTATAGAAAAAGAAGTCAACGATGAGGATGTTGAAATTTGCTATCGAGAAATCCGCGAGTTAAAAGATCCAATTAGTGATCCTGGTTTTTGTAAAATTTATTTGGATTTGGAGCGTATTCCAGGAGGTTATTACTGGATTTTTCCTAAAAGTCCAACCACAGTAAACGTGGGTTTGGGTGTAGCAATGACCAAAGGCTTCCCTAATCCTAAGGATCTGTATAACGAAGTGATTTTGACTATGCCTCTATTCAATGGTTCACGAGCTTTAACAGGGGGTGGAGGTCTTGTTCCAACAAGGAGACCTATAAGTCCAATGGTTGGTAACGGTGTAATAATAATAGGTGACGCTGCGTGTCAGGTGAATCCAATTCATGGGGGTGGGATTGGATCTTCTATGATGGGTGGAGTAAGGGCAGCAGAAGTTATCATAGCGGCATTAGAAAAAGGGGATGTAAGTCGAGAGGCCCTTTGGCCTTACACTGGCATTTTCATGGAGCTGTATGGTGCTAAGCAAGCGGGTTTGGACATCTTCCGGATGCTCCTTCAACGGCTAACCAACAAAGAAATGAATTATGGTATGCGTCAACGTCTAATCACTGATGAGGACCTGCTAAAAACAAGCATGGGTGAAGACATGAAACTTAACATAACTGAAAAAACCAGTAGGTTCTTTAAAGGAATAGGCAGCTTGTCTCTTCTCAAGAAATTAAATGCCACAGCTAAACTCATGAAAGAAATCAAGGAACTATACCGTAACTATCCTTCATCACCTGAAGATCTAGATGAATGGGAAAAGAAAGTTGAAGTCATCTTTGAAAAAGCTAAAACAATGTAAACAGTCCTTCAGAGTTCGTTAAGTATGCGTTTGGCTGCATTGGTCACTGGCGGAAAGGATTCTATTTTATCTCTTTACAAAGCCCAAAAGATGGGTCACAGTGTAGATGTCTTAGCTACTATGATTTCTGAAAGAGATGATAGTTACATGTTTCATTTTCCGAACATTCAACTAACCGATCACATATCTCGTGCGCTTGAAATTCCGTTGGTTACGGCTCAAACGTCTGGAATAAAAGAAAAAGAACTTGAAGATCTAAAAAAATTACTTTCATCTCTTGATGTGGATGGTGTAGTTTCTGGAGCGATCCAGTCATCTTATCAAAAGGAACGAATCGGAAAGATTTGTGCTCAGTTGGGGTTAGAATCTATTACGCCACTATGGAATGAAAGTCCACTGAAAATAATGGAAGAACTGATTGACCTTAAATTCAAGGTGATAATTGTTGGAGTCTCCGCTTATGGTTTAGATAAAAGTTGGTTGGGAAAAGAAATAACCACTGAAACGCTACAAAAACTTGTGGAACCTAAATAAACAATATCAAATTTCTTTGGTTGGTGAGGGCGGAGAATATGAATCATTAGTTCTTGATGGTCCAATCTTCAAGAAACGATTAGAATTAATTAAGACTGCAATTAGTTACGAAAATAATCGTGGTATTCTTCTTATAAAAGAAGCGAGACTCGTAGATAAGAACTAATTTTGCCATTCTCTATCAGCAAATAGACATTTTTAAGTTCACTGTTCGGTTTTTTTCTGGAGTTTATCCCTGATTTTGTTTTTTTTATGGGGTTATTAAACGATAATGTTTACAATGTAAGCGTTTGTCTTACAATCAATACGTTAAGATTAACTATGTAATCTGCATATTTTGTTGTATAATATTTGTTCAATTGAAAATTAGCTGGTGATTTGTTTGAATATAGAGACTGTGAGAGAAGAAGTTGGGTTGATTGAAAAAAAGGGTTTATCTACTGGTAGAAAAAGATTGATGGCGAAGAAGAGCCATCTTCGACTTTTACGTTCCTGCGGAAAATATTATTGCTAAGTAAATCATCTTAATATATAGAGTTTGAAGGAGTGGAAATCAAGTGGATGATTCGCATATTAGAGCAATGGTTTCATATGTGGTAAAATATTTTAATGAAAAATGTCCTGAAAATCTAGATGCTATGGTTCATTTAATTGGTCATGACGAAAGGTTTCGAAAAAGAGTAGAAGCTATAACTGAAGAAGTTATTAACGACCATGATGAGCTTTTTGTAGCTTGTAGCAGTGGAAAAAAAGTTGAAGATTTGACTCCAAAATATGCAAACCAATGTAAAGAAATTAGATCACAGATGAGACAACTAGTAAACGATTATCTTTCTGAATGTCAAAACTCAAACTAATAGCTTAAGTTTCTGCGAGCATCAAATCTGAATACCCTTATTAAATAATCGGTATTTTTCTTTCTTTGAAAATTGGACCGATAAAGTAAATGGGTTAATGTAATAAGCACGTGCATTGACTCAGAATTTTTGTGGTGAATAAATTAATACTTGATGGAATATTGAAGTTCATAGAAAAAGAAAAAAAGCAAGATGAATTTATTTTTCCGTTTTATGAACAATACTGTTTTTCAAATATTGCATCAACAATTCTAAACTTTTTTGACATAAAAACACAGAAAACAAGTTTGCTATCTAAAATAGTTAACCAAACAACTGAGCTTGAAGAAACTAACAAACTTGTTTTGCTTATTATTGATGGTTTTGGATTTAATCAATGGTTCCGTTATTACAAGCAACATGAATTTTTTTCCAAACTAACGAAAAGAGGTGTCGTTTCTCCAATTACATCTGTATTTCCTTCAACAACTGCTAACGCAATTACAAGTATAAATTCTGGTTTGACTCCACAGGAGCATGGTTTGCCTGAATGGTTTGTCTATTTTAAAGAAATTGATCAGATAATCAATACTGTACATTTCAAACCATTAGGTTCAAAACAAAAAGACGAACTCCTAGAACAAGGAGTAAACCCCACCATTCTATATGACGGCAAAACAATCCATCAGAAACTAAAAAAAGAAAAAGTTAAGACATTTACTTTCATTGACGAATCAATTGCACACAGTGCGTATTCAAAATTGGTTTTCAAAGGAAGCACCATAAAACCTGCTATAACAAATTCAGATTTAATAATAAGGCTCAGAAAATATTTAGAAAAAACGAAAGGACCTGGCTATTTTTACATCTATTTAGATAATCTAGACTCTATTGCACATAGATATGGACCTCACTCTGAAGAATACCGAACAGAACTTGCATCAATTAGTTTTTTGCTAGAAAAAGAGTTAGTAGGAAAACTTGATCAAAAAACATCAAAAGAAAGTCTGCTTCTTGTAACCGCAGATCATGGCCAATTAAATATAGATCCCCAAAAAACAATCTATTTAAACAAATACAAGAAATTGGTTCAAAATTTTCAAAAAAGCCAAAACAATAAAATTATTTTACCAACCGGAAGTCCTCGAGATGTTTTTCTTCATATTAAACCAGACAAAATAGAAGAAATCCGTGATTTTCTTTCACAAGAACTGAAAGAAAAAGCAGAGATCATAGAAACAAAGGATGCGATTAATAATGGTCTGTTTGGGACAGGCAAACCTAAAGACGAATTCTTAAGCCGAATAGGAAATCTGTTAATTTTACCGCATGCGGATCATACAATTTGGTATAAACATCCAATGGGTCGAACGTTTGACTTGCTAGGCTTTCACGGAGGATTAAACAGCGACGAGATGCTTGTTCCATTTGCTAGTGCAAAAATCTCTACCCTAAAATAATCAACTCGTTCGCACCAAAATATTTTCATTTCTCTCCCAGATTATTATTCTGGTTTTACTCCTAAAAGAAACTTATCCCTTGCAAATCTCCCTTTTTTAGAGGTTAATTTATGGGGTGGTTTTTTGTTGTTTCTTGAGAAAATACCACATTAACCATGTAATAATATAAATTGGGAGAACATCTGCTCCTGGTATTAATTCTGCCAAGGAAACTAATCCTATCCATCGGAACATGAATACACAAACCAAGATTCCAATAATATCAAACGTATCTCCGATCAGTGGCATCGTTAAAACTACTGCTACATATTCGATTACGTCAAGTATTATACAAATAACAAGTGAGAAAAGTTCAATTTCTGTGAAAACAAAATATTGAGGAACATATGTTCTTTTTATAGCTTTTTTCGGTTGTTTGGCAAAATCCCTGCTTTTTTTTGAAAAGATAAATTTCATAACAAAATTCTATCTATTAAGAACTATAAATCGTATTTGTACTGAAAATGATTGAGCAGTTACTTGAATAATGGTGTGGGGGTGGGATTCGCGCCTAATTTACCCGAAAAATATTCAAGATTCCCGCAAAAAAATCTTTTTTTCGGATTATTAAAAATGTTAAATAATTAATAGATATTAACTTTAATATGAAATGTTTAAAATGTGGGCACATTTGGAAACGAAGCAAGGTTACTGAATATATTTCGTTTTTTGCTAAATGCCCAAAATGTAATTCAAGAGTATTAATCAGATGCTAATTTTGCAAAACGCCCTTTTTTTCACATAGATGTGACTGATTATACTTTTTCCTCGTCAATAAATATCTCCAATAAATATGCTAAAAGTGATTGTCATATTATTAGGCTTTAATGCATGGTGAATATTCAATGAAAATACAAACAACAAAATTTCAAGAAGCCCCAGATCTATTTTTCCCATTAAATCCATATGGACCATCAGGGCCAATCAGGCCACTCCCATCTCCCAAGCGACCATTCTAAATTTCAGTGCAGGGATAATTTTTAATCCCCAAATCTAAAAATTATACGCACTGATAGTCTGATGTGTTTACAGTTTTTTCTCCAAACAATTCTAAAATAAATGTCAGAGTTGATAATCTTCCAACGCATTCAGAAATCATTACTGGATTACGTTTTAACTCCATAATGTCTGCGGTTACATCATTCTTAAGTTCATGTAATTTAGTAACCATGCCAACAAAGAATTGTAATCTTTCATAACAACGTCTGTCTGTGTTTGAACAAGAGTATACTTTATTTTTTCTATTACTATCCATTCCGACTAATTCGTAATGAACACATCCATCGCATTCAAAAAATTTCATGTTTTATTCCCCCGAATGTTCTTGCTTTTTCTATATAAAATGTTCAACAAATAATATTTACTATAAACTATAATATTTTTTGGGGATTGTTTTGCATAAAACTCAGTTTGCTGAGGTAATATTAACTGTAATAGCGTTACCGTTAATCATGATTATTGCGTTTTATCTTTTAGCTTGTTCCCTTGCACCGTTAGTTAATTTGAACAATCAGACCTTCAAAATCATATTTACATTAACTGGAGGAATCCCGACTCTACTTTTTTATTTTAAAAAATCGGATTAACAACTAATTCCTGTAGAAAAACTGTAAAATAACTAAAGAAACCCCAAAAAAATGTGTCTGAAATTGAAATAAAGGGAAAAAAGTCGGGTTATGGAAAGGACTGTTCATAATAGTGTTGGATAGTGTCCAATTGTATTTTTGTAAACCCCGCTTTTTTAGCTTAAAATAATGGGTTCATTGTGTAAATGCTCGGGAGTTAGTTGTCTTCAATCAACTCTAGACTAATATCTCCGTCATTCGATTCCCATTTTTCACCGACTTTTTTAAATTCAACAATTTTTTCAACCGTTCCCCCATAAGCCCAATGAACAATTTTAATTTTAATCATGAAATTCACCAGTTCTTCTCAAATTATAATTACTTCTTTAAACGCTCAATGTTATTTATATGAATATGTTAAGAGGGAAAAATGTTTAACATTCAAGAATCTAGGTGAAAAACAACAACCTTTTTTTTAAACTCTTTAGATGGTTTTTACGCCTGTTTTTTAAGAGGTTTTATAGTTACAGCTGTTCCGTAGGCAGAAAATATAGTTGCTGTTCCATTTAGTATATCACTTGTTTCAAAATCTGTGCGCACGATTGCATCCGCACCAACACTTTTAGCATTAGCAATCAGTCTTTCCATTGACTCTTTTCGTGCTTTTTCTGCTTCTGAACTGTATGATGTTACTTCTCCGCCAAACATTCCTTCAATTCCAGCCATAATTTTTCCGCCAACACCCCTAGTTCTAACTGTCATACCATGAACAGTTCCCAATGCTCTAACAATCTCGTATCCAGGAATAGTGGATATTGTAACAACCATCAACTCATTTTTAGATGAAGCAGTTGCAAATGATGCTCCACAATTTGAACAAAATTGGGCATCTACGGTTGATGACGATCCACATTTTTTACAATTCTTGGAAGACATTTTAATCATAATACCATAACTTCAAAGTGGTTATTATCTTTTCAACAATGATTAATGTCTCCCAAAACTCCATCTTTTTTTGAAAAGATAAATTTCATAACAAAAATTGCTTCTACTAAAGAAGAACGTATAGCTCTATCGAATGATGGTTGGTCAATATTAGAGAAAGACGGAGACGACTGGTATTTTAGAAAACCAAAGTGATTCAAACTTTATACTAAACAGTAAAAACTTTATACGATAATCGTGTTCATCATAGACTTACCAGATAGTATGTCCTGGTATCTTCTCTGTTTTTGCGGAGAGGGGCCGTCGGCTAGCTTGGTCCAGGCTCTGAGACTTGGACTCTCGGGACTCCGGTTCAAATCCGGGCGGCCCCACCATGCTAACTTTTTTAGATTGAAATGATCATTTTAGTTATTGGTTATGTTTTTTTTGAGTTTCCATAGTCCATATAGGCCAACCCATAAAGACATTTATTGAATGTAGGCAAATTTGGTTAGAGATGAGAATTTAGGTTATGGGATAACCAATTAATGCATTATTTGTTTAGGGATTGGTAGATTTGGTAAGATGTGAACGCAATCAAATAATTGTAATAGACTGCATTGAAGGTATGAGATCTTACCTTGAGAATGGGGAAGTTGATGTGATTGTAACTTCTCCTCCATATAATTTGGGAATAGAATATAATTCGTATGATGACACGATTTCTCGAGTTCAGTATCTTGATTGGATTGAAAAAATTGCACAAGAATGTAAACGCGTTCTAAATGACAAAGGCTCTTTTTTTCTTAACATTGGACACAAATCAAAAGACCCATGGGTGGCTTGGGAAGTAGCCTTTAGATTTAGGAAACATTTTGTTTTGCAGAATGTAATCCACTGGATTAAATCGATTGCAATTCCGCAGGAGGATGTGGGAAAATATCCAAACATACAAGGTGACATTGCGGTGGGGCATTTCAAACCAGTTAACAGTAATCGTTTTATTAACAATTGTCATGAGTATATTTTTCACTTTTCTAAAACCGGAAAGGTTGAACTTGACAAATTGGCGGTAGGTGTACCATACCAAGATAAAAGCAATATTGGAAGGTGGAAGAAAGCGGTTCAGGATGTAAGAGACAGGGGAGATACATGGTTTATTCCCTATAAAACGATATGGTCCCGAAAAAAAAATAGACCGCATCCAGCAGCGTTTCCCCCTAAAGTTCCGATGATGTGCATAAAACTTCATGGTTTAAAACGATCCAAGTTGGTTTTAGATCCTTTCATGGGGATCGGGAACACCGCTATTGCCTGCTTAAACCTTGGTATAGACTATATTGGTTTTGAAATGGATCAATTATACGCTGATTATGCTAAGCAACAAATAGCGACTAAGGCCGCCTGGGCAGAAACCTAATTTTTGTTTTTTTATCTACTTTTTTTATGTTGCGATTGTTTTTTTGTTCAATTTATTATTTTTGATTTATTCGTTTTTTAATGAATTGCTGCTTTAGACTATGTTTTGGATTATTTTCTACAATCAGATGAATAAACATTCATAATTTATTTTTCTGCTAAATTAACGTTCAGAAATAAGATACATTTATATATAAATAACTAATTATCTTCAGATTAATTGAATGATGAGTGAGGAACATAACAATGCAAAAACTATCTAACATTGAATGGGTCGACATTGGAGTAGTTGGATTAGACGATTTCATTCCAGGTCTACCAAAAGGTGACGCGATACTGGTGCGAGGCGATCCAGGTACTGGAAAAACTATTGTGTGTTTACAATTTCTTTATAGAGGTGCAAAGAACGGCGAAAAATGCCTATATATCACAACAGAAGAAACCCCAGAATCAGTAATGCGAACCGGAGGAGAACTCTGGTCCGACTTCCCAGACCTAATTAAAAAAGGCACAATAAAGGTCGTCAACATGTCAATATCTGCAGAATATGCTAGCAACTACGGATTACTTAACAAAGCAGAAGCAATGAATATTGCCGAAAAAGGATTTGCCACCCAACCAGGAGCAACAAGAATCGTAATCGACTCGTTATCTTCCTTGGAACAGCGTTTATCTAACTCCGATGAATTCCGCGAAGTCTTTATGAAACTATTACTGGAAACAAAACGCCAAGGATCAACAGTACTACTCACCGCAGAAGGCATACCGCTAACTCCAGACATCACCGAATATCTTGTAGACCACTTGATTTACCTTGATTACCGAAAACAAGACAACGAATGGACACGTGTTTTCATTCTTCGAAAGTCAAGAAGCGTACCCCTAAAACCCCAGATCCTCAAATTGAATATCGAAAAAGGTGGACTATCCGTAGAAGAAACCCCGTTTGCCCTAAACCCTGTCTGGTTCCAAAGCAAAATCTAAAAAACATGATACGCCTCACAACCACGTGAGGCAATTCTTATCTTCTTTTTATTTGAATTCTGATTCGTTACTTTTGGTATTAATATGCAGATATTTTGTAATTATATCCGAAATTAGATGAATTATTTTTTCAATACCGTTCAGTTAAATTAGCTTTTTCGGCATTTGACGATCAATTTTTTTTGGTTTTTTACTTAACATGGTTATTCATATCTCTACAGAAAGTATGGTTTAATTTGCATGATTTTTTCCTGTTTTTTTCTGATAAATCGGTTCTGAATTAATCATTTAAAACTATTCAATGCTAATAATTAACCATTTAATAATATGTTGAATAAATGTTCAGAAAATATTATTTTTATAAATGAACATTCATTAAAAAGAAATGTTTATATATAATTAGCCAATATTCACTAAATTAATTGAATAAAAGGTGACTTGCATGACAATGCAACAAACGTCAAACATCGAATGGATTGATATCGGATTGGATGGACTGGAAAAATTTATTCCAGGAATTCCAAAAGGCGACGCAATATTGGTAAGAGGTGAACCAGGTACAGGCAAAACTATCTGCTGTTTACAATTCCTTTATAGAGGTGCAAAGAACGGCGAAAAATGTCTATATATCACAACAGAAGAAACCCCAGAAACAGTAATGCGAACCGGAGGAGAACTCTGGTCCGACTTCCCAAACCTAATCCGAAACGGAACAATAAAAGTCGTCAACCTTTCCATCACTGCAAGCTACGCCAGCGAATACTGTCTAGTCGATAAAACAGAAGCAATGGACATTGTAGCAAAAGGATTGACGGCACAACCTGGAGCCAGCAGAATTGTGATTGACTCACTATCTTCACTGGCTAGACGCTTATCCAATTCAACAGAATTTCGTCAAGTCTTTATGAAAATTCTAATGGAAACCAAACGTCAAGGAGCAACTGTTCTATTTAGTGCAGAAGGTATTCCAACAACTCCAGGTATCAGTGAATATCTTGTAGATCACCTTATTTACCTTGACTACAGAAAACACGACGTAGTATGGACGCGCGTTTTCCTTCTTCGAAAGTCGCGAAGCGTACCTATGAAACCCCAAGTATTGAAACTGAACATAAAAGCAGGTGGACTATCCGTAGAGGAAATACCATTCTCTCTAAAGCCTGTTTGGTTCGGCGGAAATTGATAGAGGTGATTGATGATGGTAAGTGTACCCGATGAAGTATGGGCAGCGTTCCAACAAAACTTCTTCGTAGGATGGGCTCCCGTAGCCATTTTCATAATGGCAACAGCCGGATTCGCACTATTCTACGCAGGAATGGTCCGCAAAAAGAACGTCACACACACGATACTTCAAATAAACGTAGGATGGACACTCGCGTTTGTTGTCTATTTCCTAATCGGCTTTCCACTTGCATATTACGTAAGTAATCCAGTGATTGGATTACCTCAGTTTATCCCAACAATAGCCAACCCTTTACCACCATTGCTTTCTGAAACAGGAGCTTATGGAATAGCTGCAAGCCCCTCTGGAATTGCTGATCTTGCAACATGGTTTAAAATGGGAATGTTCGCAATAACCGTGGTAGGAATAGTTCCCGGAGCCTTAGCTGAACGTGACAAATTCTGGGGATGGATGATAGCTGCAGTAGGTATAGCGGGATTCATCTATCCAGTCGTTGAACATTGGGTTTGGGGTGGAGGCTGGTTATCTCAGATCGGATACATCGATTATGCCGGTTCAAGTGTAGTCCATATGGTGGGAGGCATGCTCGCAATAACAGGAGCATACGTAATTGGTCCAAGGATAGGAAAATTCGTTGGCAAGAACAATATGCCTCGAACATTCTTTGGACATAGCATTCCGTTATCTGTTATCGGAGCATGGCTGTTAGCATTCGGATGGTTTGGCTTTAACGTGGGATCAAGCGTAGCAGCAGATCCAATGACTATAAACGTAGAACTTGCTTGGGTCTCCCTAACCACAGCAATGTGTATGGCAGGAGGCATGTTTGGCGCGGCTATTACCTCAAGAGGCCACGTGCTTACCAGTATGGTTGGTTTGCTTGCTGGTGCTGTAGCAATCTGTGCAGGAGCCGCAATAGTTCATCCATTAGCAGCATTCGTAATTGGAATAGTCGCTGGAGTAATCACAACATTTGTAACCGGACTGGTAGAATACAAGCTTCACATTGACGATGCTACTGCGTGTTTCCCAGTTCATGCAGCGTGTGGAATTTGGGGAGTACTCGCAGCCGGAATATTCGGTGGAACAGCTCTTGGAGCACACCCAATATACGGATTCGCAGACGCAACAACATGGATCAACCAGATTGGAATTCAGGCAATCGGTGCAGCATCAATAGCACTATGGGCGGGGGTAATGGGACTGATAATGTTCACTGCCTTGAAGAAACTAAAAATACTCCGTGTTACAAGGGACGAGGAACTCTACGGACTAGACATCGCATTGCATAAAACCTTAGCATACCCCGAAGACATGATGGAAGAAAAATAAAACCACAATAGCGTCTTATGACGCGCCCCTTTTTTCTTTTTTTAATTAAAAATTGTAACTTGAATTTTTTATTTTTTGAAGTAAAAAAGGAAGGAAATAATTTCGCAAAGGTATTAAATAAGAGGAGTAGTAAGTTTCCAAATCTTGCGAGGTGATAAGTGTTGGGCTCTCGATCAACTAGAACTAAACTAATGATAATCTTCTTTGCTACTCTACTTCTTTTGGGTGTAACAATACCCAGTTACTTATATGTACAGTCATTAATTCCAAAGCCTCCCCTTTTCCAGTTGACAAATTTGATACTTGACCCAAATTGGATTCAGTTTGGAGATCCTGTCCAAATTTCGGTTAATGTTACGAATGTCGGAGACGAAGCTGGAAATTATACAGTAACTGTAACTATTGTTGATGAGCCAATAGCATCAAAAACTGTTCAACTTTCAGGAAAAGAAAGTGTAATAGTTGAAGTTTCTGCAACAGGAATAGTTGAGGGCAATCATACAATTACTGTTGGAGAATTGACTGCATCCTTAAGAGTCACATCTGAAGCACCTTCTAGACCAGCTAAAATGGAAATAACTAATCTAGGAATCAGCCGAATCCAAGCTGCGGTCGGAGAACCCATAATAGTTTCTGCTACAGCAACCAATACTGGCGACGAAGCAGGCAATTTTGAAATAATTTTATATTTAAACGACATCCAAAAATCAACAAGAGACATTCAGCTCGACAGTGGAGAAACAAAAACTGAAGGATTTGAAGTAGTTGAGCAGTCTGAAGGTACTTACATAGTTAAAGTAGGTGATAAAACAAAAACATTTGAAATCACTTCTGAGGCAGAACCTCCAAAACCTGCAGAATTTCAAGTAACCGAACTAAAAGTTAATCCCAGCTCAGTCCTGGCTGGCGAAGTTGTAGCTATTTCAGTAACCGTGACTAACATAGGTGAGGAAAGCGGAACTTATTCTGTTAACCTCAATATTGACCAGAATTTAAGAGAAACAATAAATGTTACTTTATCAGGTGGTGCCATTCGAGTTGTTGAATTCGAAGTCACAGAAACTGATGCAGGTTCATACAATGTAGAAATTGATGGACAGTCTGGATTATACACAGTGGAAGCTTCAGTTGAAGCGTCAGAAGACATTATTGTATACAGCATGTTTGTTAGCCCTTACGAAGTATGGGAAGGTGAAACAGTCACAATCAAAGCCAAAGCCGATAACCGAGCAAATGAACCAGGTACCCTTCAAGCGAGAGTTTTGGCTGGTGGTGAAATTGCTACAACTGAAGTTTTTCAGTTAGAAGCAGGAGAAACAAACAAGCAAATTGAACTGTCAATTACTGCAGGGTCTCCTGATAGCTATGCTGTTAAATTTATTAATCTTGGGAATCAGACAAATACACTTTCTGGATTTTTCCAAGTGGTACCTGACGGTTTTCACACTCTTTCAGTTTCAGGATCACCAGGGTTAACTTTTCTTCTAGATGGTATTAATATCACTGCACCATATTTCAACCTTACAAAAGTTGGAACTTATACACTTACTATTCCCCAATCAATTCTATATAATGGTGATTGGTTCAATTTTACTCGATGGGAAGATGGATCAACAAGTCTAACTAGAACAGTGGATCTTTCACAAGGACGAGTATCAGCAAATCCCACATTTATATTTACAGGGACATCCTGTCCTTCATTATATACTTGGAATGGAACCAGTTATGTGTATGTTGCAGAAGTGTCAAATCACGGCTGGTTAGGTTATATAAATTACATTAGTGAAAACCCAGACTGGAATATAGTATATTGGCGAAATAATCCATGGGACTACATCAAATTAGACCAAAGCCAATTGCAACCAAGAAACAATGAATATTATGATCTGATTTTGACCCAAAACTGGGACGAAATTTTTTACCTTGATGCAGCACATCTGATGGTTGTTGATCACCCCTCAGATGTTGATGTATATTCCACTATGGTTGAACAATACATCGACCCAGATTACATGGGACAAATTTATACTGTAAGCAAAGAAAACCAATTGACCCCACTTTCTGCATTTAACGAAAAAGGCGAAGATATGTTACAAATTATATCAGATATAGATGAAATTTTCACTTCAGGAGAAGATGGAATTACTAGTCCATCATGGGACAATATAAATTGGAACCGCTTAACATTAGACTTAGGAGACTTATCCCAAGCAGAACAAATCAAGCTTGTAGTCCGCGGAGTAGTTGACTGGGGTTCACCAGACGATTACAACACCTGGATAGACAGTTTCTTTTCACAATCCGTACCAAATGGAACACAAATTACACCACCTCCCTACATGGAAGTTAAAGATGCAAACGGGAATTGGGTCCGTGTTCAAGAAACTAGACAGTTTCCAATACCCCCAGACAGTGTTCCCAGAACTTTCGTTGTAGATTTAACCGGACTTTTCCCTACCGACGATTACTCCCTTAGAATCAGCAATTTCTGGAACGTAACCTTTGATTATATTGGAGTAGACACAACTCCACAGCAAGAAGTGATAATTCATCAGATCTACCCTGAAGCTAATTTATACCCTGTGTTCACTACAAATTCACAATCCGAAGGAAATTTCACAAGATATGGCAATGTAACTGAATTAGTGATAAATGCAGATGACAAATTTGTAATCGGACGGCAAGGAGACGAAGTATCTCTAACTTTCCCTGACGACATTGGTGCACCTCCAGAAGGCATGGAACGGGACATCTTTTTCTATATTTCACTTTGGTTCAAAGATGAATACGGAAATTGGGGATTCGGATTCGGATTTACAGTTGATCCATTACCCTTCCAAAATATGAGTGGCTTCCCATACCCACCAACGGAAAGCTACCCATACATTGCAGAAAATCTAGAATACCTATCAGAATACAACACAAGGCTAATAACAAACCCATAAAAGAAAGGAAAAAAACCAAATGCTGAATCTAATAAGCGAAATACTGCTGGCAACAATACTTTCAGCTATAGTAGCCGTTGGAATATTAGCAATTTTAATTTGGATAAAAAATCGAACTATAAAAATGAGCATTCTACGTCTCTTTATCCAGATAGTTGCCGCTATAGCAATTTTTGCTGCCCTGCTTAATTGGCCGATCTCTTTTTCTCCTACACTTGAAGGAGTAACAGCTCTTATAGCTGAAAGGCTAACGTTTGTTCTTGTATTACTAGTTGCATTGACTGCAGTTTTTGGGCGGTTCTTTTGTGGATGGATTTGCCCGTTTGCATTGTATATGGATCTACTAACACGTCTCCGAAAAGCCCTTCGAATACGTTATTGGAATCTTCCAGACAAACTTAATGACGCTCTTAACACACTCAGATATGCGATAATTGGCTTCATTTTGCTTCTGGTTCTTGTCATAGGATATCTGAGTCCAGATTTATGGCGTTTTGTAATAATGTTTATGGGTCCTTTCAAACCACTGATAATGGTTTTCTTGCTCCCCTTAGAACCAGTTATCACACCAATCGGTCAAGTTTTGGGATTTAGCGGTTGGGGAGCATCCTTTACTTTACTTAGTGCAACAGTGAATTGGTTCAATACCCCATTAATCATTTCGCTAACTTGGTTCGTTTTCATCACGTTTACTGCTGCTGCATTTCTTGTTAGACTTCTTTGGTGCCGATTCTGTCCTGTTGGAATAACTTCATCGATATTGAACAGATTACCGTTCTTGAATTGGCTTCCTTTACTTCAGATAAACAAGGTAGAAGAGAAATGTACAAAATGTGGAATTTGCAAAAGGGTATGTCCAGTACAGGTTAATACTGTTTACGATGAGAAGGGTGGAAATGTAACTTCTAGTATGTGTTTAGGATGTTATAGATGTGTAGAAATGTGTCCCTACTCTGAATGCTTGAAGATAACTTTTCTGGGCAAAACAATTTATAAATCAAAAAACTGGCTTGAACCCGCATTCGAATAAAACAAGATAATTTTACACCAAATGAAACATTTAAGAATTCATGCTTTTTTGCTTCTTGGACAGACCCTTTAATGTTCCAGACACGTTTATGACATGAATAGCCACATTTTTCCCGTTTAACGTGATAGTTGATGTGATTGCAGCTCTAATATTATCAAGCATAATGTGTGAACAGCGAAAGACGAATTGGCCATTCTCTGGAATAAATTTAATCAACTTGATGTTTGCTTTACTTGCCCCATACTCTCCAAATAGCCTAAGCACTGATTCTTGAACTGCCTCTAATACTTCCTGTTCGCTAATTGGTTGTTCGGTTTCAACTTTAAGAGCCAAATATCGTCTTTTCTCTCGTTTAATCACACATTTTCCTTCCAGCGATTCGTATTCCCGGAGCAACGAAATCTGGATTCAATTTTTCCCTATTTCGTTCTACCATTACAACCGGATTTTCTGAGAGTGCTCTAAAAGCAGAAGCCAAAGGTAAGTCAAAAAGTGTTGCCAATGAAGCATAATCATATGGTCCCCTCATTAACTGAGAGTCTGTTGTACCACTCGACAATATTATTGGAACTTTAACTCTTTCTGCTGTCGCTGCTTCCTTACGCAGAATAGATAACAATCGGACTCTTGAAAATCTGGTCAACTGTAATAATGGAGACAATTCAATTTCAAGAGAAGAAAGAGCTTGAGATGCAAGTTCAGCTTCTTGTTCATCAAAAAATCTTTGACGCATATTTGTTACAGAAAACTGAAGTAAATCTACTCGCCTGTCTTTTGCTGCATGTCTAGCAACGTCTTTTGTGAGGCATCTTACAGCTACAATTTCGAATTTTCTTCGGAATTTTCGCAAATCCTGAAGAAGTTCATTAGCGTTTCTAGGGGAAAGATTCACTCTAGTTGCAAAATCCAGTCCAATATCTTTGCAGATTTTTTTTATTTTAATGATCCCTTCTCGACTAACATAGTATGGGAATGGTATCGCAACTAATCTGTAACCAAGTTCTAAAGCCTTACAGATCATCTTTTCTGCTTGAGGAAGGTTGTCGATAGGTATCCGAAGGTGAAGGTCAGCAAATTGTTTCATATTATCATCCCAATAGAACGGCAGATTTCCATTATATCTTCATTTTTAGATTTCATGAATCTTATTCGTATCCTAATGGGATCATTGATTATTAGCTTGATTATTTTTTGGAGAGCAGCTTGTTTATCAAGTCGAATGTAAAAACTTCCTTTATCCACATAACGATCAAACTCATTGCTTAACTCTTCTTTATCCAAGGTACTTAGCTTTGAAGAAATATTCTCAACTAATGCTCTGACAATTTCTTTATCATTAATTCTTGTCTTGAAAAATGTAATCGGATTACCGTAATGTCCCTCTACCACGCTTCTGTTGAATAACACAGTCATTTTGATAATCAACTGGTAAAATATTATGAACTGCCTCTACAACTTTATTTACATCTTCGGTAGCATGGGCGACAAACCGGATATCAACATACGATATTATAGGCTGAGCCAAACAATATTCACCATTTTCCGAAATTGTATAAGATATTATTTGATATAAATATGTAAAGTAACTGGAAAAAAATATGAAAAGAAAAGAGATTTTTGTAGCCTTTCAAAGAACGGCTACACTACTTTTTATGCTTGATGGTTAATTCGTCGTTTTCGTACTGCTTTACGACTTGGTCTTGCTTTTTCTGCTCCTAATCCTCTGTGATGGAGGCCACGAACTTGTCTGCCTGCACTAGTTAATCCGCGGAAGGCTCGTCTCATCTGACTTGCTATAGGATGATCAGGAAGAAGCATTGGATCAACCAAGATAACTTCGTACCATTTTTGACGTCCGTCTTCCCAAACCCAGTATGAATTTAGAACTTCTAGGTTCGGGAACTTTCGGGCAGCTCGTTCCTCAGCAATCATTCTCATGTTTTTAGAGAATTTTATTTTGTTAACACCCATCCGTTTCTGTCGGCGTCCTGAAATGGGTCTTGTTTTTCTGAACCCTGAACGTCTAACTCGGACCCGAGCCATTACGAAACCCTGTTTTGCCTTATAGCCCAGGTTTCTTGCTCTATCTAGTCGGGTGGGTTTTTCAATTCTTGTGATAGCGTTTTCTTTACGCCATATTATGGCTCTGTGCCACATTAAATCCTTAACATAGGATTCATTCGGCTTTTTCCAAGCCTTTGCAATATATTTGTATGCCATTTTTTATTCCTCACATTCTTTACGGTTCAACCCACAAGGGGTCACATCCCAAAGGAACTTGAAGCTTAGAAACAATAAATAGTTAATAAACCTTTTCTGAGTTTAATCTTCTTGAAAATGTATCAGTTTTCCCATTTGCTTGTTATTCCTCTAAATAATTTGGAAAAAATGATTTTTAACTGATCAGAAGATTCTGGGAAATATGGATAATCAATCGATCAGGACAAATTAAACACAAAATATCTAAAATAATTGAATGTCTAATTGTTTCTGCTTCTTCTTAATGCATCCAGAATAATCAGAATACCTAATCCCCAACAGATAAACGGAATAATGTCAATTAACTGCTTTGCGAGTGGTGGAGGATATATTTGAACCCACATTAATTGTTGGAACCACCACCAAAAAAAGAATCCTACGATGACAAGAAATAGACAAACAAAGATTTCAAGAAATATTACATTTTTTCGTTCCATAATAAAACCTATACAATTGAGTGAAATATTTTGATTTTTATAATGCTAACGTTTCTTATCTTTTTAGGATTTTAGCGAGTGCTTCCTCGATTACAAAGAGTCCAATCACTATTACTATTGTTAGGAACAGATCTAATGCATACCCCAGAATACCAGCAGCTCCAATAGCTAAAATCACTATGGCAACAAATATAGCGAATTTATTAATCTTGATGTTTTGTGTTGCTTTAATTGCATTAATACCAAGGAGAATTAGACCGACACCTAAAGCTATGTATGATCCTGTATCCATTTCGTAAACGCTGCCAATGTACCATCCTACTCCAACCAAAACAATGAAAAGTCCCCATCCTAAACTATCTAATGCTTGGCTTTCGACCATAAGTTTTCATCCAGATTTTTGAATAACCTTCTAATATTTTCAATTCATCTTTTATTTTTTGCCATTTGGTGTAATGGAAAACTCAGATTCATAACTTGTCATCAGTGTGAATGTTTTCCGCGCACGCCTAATAGTGTATTGTATTTATGGCCATTTGCATAATTTTGAACAATTTCTTGCGAGTAGCCGAATGGACTTAAGATGTTTGAGGCTGACGCGTAAAGAAGTAAAAGATATTTTCTGAGATCAGGATTTGTTTCTTCTCTGATAAGTTCTTTAGCTTTGACTCTTCGGACATATCGTTTGTTTTTTGCACTTGTAAAAAGAAACTTGACACTTTTTCCGGCAGAAACCTCAATCCCCTCTTTCCGCAGTTGTTCACCGGCAATCACCTGACTAATCTTCTGAGTGTAATCCTCTAGCTTTTTAGAAAGCCGCTTAGTAACAACTAAATCCCATACTGGAACTTCTCCATTAAGCAGTTTCTTTCTATATTCTTTAACTACATTTAATGCATCTGGAATTTTTTTAACAAAACCTTTAGAATCTTCAGCAGATGCTAAAACGTTAATCATCTCTATCTGAACATCACAAACAAACTGCGGAGTATCCCTTCTACGAACATCCAGACCCCTAATTTTTACGATCCCATCTTCTTTTACACCATAATAACGATTCAAAACTGGAACATTCGGATGAGTCTTAGATGGAAGGAAAACTATCCACTTGTAAAGACCAGCAAAATCCAAAGGCAAATCAATTTCTTCAACAATTTCCTGAGACAATTTAATATAATCTCCAGAAGAAGCTCCATTCTTCTTTAACCACAAAGAATCGACAATACCGTGAATAACACTGAACCCCCTATCTTCACCGATATGTGACGCATTCAATAACGCATCCCGCCCAAAAGCACAAACACCAATATGGCCATCAACAGTACCAAACTTTGCGTTCTTGTAACCAAGATACCCAAAACAGGTCACAAGAATCCACTTCAAAGCAGACTGACGCTTATCATATACTTCCCTTAGTTCTTCATCCTTTGTTTCTTTGACAAGTTTCTTGTAACGTAACCTTTTCGTTACAGCAAACTCTAGAACCTTAGGTACAATACCTCTTCTCTTCTCGCAAATATTAAAACCAAGCTCAGGAATCCTTAACCCCGAATCAGGACAACAATCACAAAGAACGGTTTCAGCAGAAATATTGTATTTAGCCATCAAGGAAGGATACATCGAAGAAAAATCAACTTCACCAACCCCTTCATGAATCCCCATACGCGGTTCATACACAAAACCTCCACGATCCCCAACCAAAAGAGCATAAGCAGACTTGAAAGTCTCCCCCACATGTTTGTTACGAGGAACAAGATAATCATCTTTCACTGCTTGACAGTTCTGAAGAGAAGACATACTTGTACCAATCGAAGAACGAGCAGCCCTATGCAAAGGCACACGACAACTGCGCGCAATCTCAATCAACCCCTCGACACCACTTTCTCTCAAAATGAAAGTATTGCTTTCATCAATGTGCACTCTACCATACAGTCGCCTTGTTGGTGCTCGATAAAAAGTTCGACCATAAGAAAAGTAGCTTCTACCTTGCTTCCTTTCAGCCACAAGAGAAGAGCCATCTCTACTCAAAACAAACCTTTCCAAAATACTATTCACTAACGCCCTCCTGGCAAGATAGGGAAAAACAAACGAATCCCCACCCCTAGTCAAAATAATATCCGGATCAAACCTGGAAACCGTCTCAACAATCTGAAGCAGTTTATCCCCTTCTTCACCAGAATCCAAAATAACCTCTTCCCCCTCGCTCGAAAGAACAGCCTTCTCCAATGGCTCATTAAACTGGGCTAATCTGTTATTCTTATTAACTTTCAAATTTAGTTTAGTAATCTTAAGCGGAGGAACCGGATAATCGACTTTTTCTGCAGAATCTAAAAGCGAATATCTTAACCATTTTTTTTCCACTTCAACTTCAACAAAAGCAAGAGGAAAAATCTCTCGCTCATACAAGTAGACCTGAGGCGGCTTCAAATCACAATTATGCACCCGATAACGCAAATATTTACCCGTTTGCAACACCTTTCGAACCAAGGAAGAAGTTTTTTGATAATCTTTTAGGGTCAACTCAAGAACTTGGCTCTTTGTAGACGCATTTGGAGTAGCATACTTTTGTACAAACCTGCAAGACTCCACAGAACTGTCTGAACCAAACTCGTAAAAGATGCTTTTCAGTTTATTCTCTTTATCTGAAACATAGATGGTTTGTTTAAACTCGTCTATCAACTGTATTCGTTGACCGTCTTCAGTGATAATCCAAACACTCATTTGCTGAGGAGCTGAGGGGTAAACGTCAAGTATCCAACCTCTTAGGCGCCTAGACTTTTCCAGATTGTTTAGAGGCTGCAACTAAATCCTTCTTTAATCTGTTCAAGGTCTTCTGTTGATCTACAAGAATCGACAAAACCATAGGTTCAAATAATACAGGACGCGTGGAATTGCTTCCCGCTGAAGCATAGTTTCTACAAACATCAATTAACTGTTCAAATATATCTCTATCCTCTTTCCGTAAAGCCCGAGAAAAACCGCTCCATCGTTGTACTTCCCGATCTAACGCCATACGATAAGACTCTGCAGTTTTACCCAAAACTCAGGCCTCCAAAAAATCTTCAAGTATAACATCTTCTGAAGGGAACTCTGCTTTTCCCAGCTTGAACCTTGGATGCCTTTCCAAAACAAAATGTGGCTTATTCCTAAATTTCCTAATTGACGCCACAACATTTGCTCTCCCACATAACACCTCATCAAAGAATCTACTATGCTTAGATAAAAAACGTGAAGGATGAGTGGCAACCAAAATCACACGGTTATTTCTTGCAAAGTTAGACATGTATCTAGTAAATTGTAGAAAAACTTCCTGTGCCTCTTTTCTTGGAACATCACTATCAAGATATAAATCAACAGGATTTGACAGGATAACAAGTTTTGAGTCATACTTTTCAATAGACTTCTTTAGCTGTTCAAAAATCAATGAAGTCAGTTGATAAGCTGTAAATGCCCTAGAAACAAAAATTCTTTCCAAAACTTCTTTCGGATCAAGCTCACAAGCTTGTGCAAAAGCAGAAACCTCATACAACCGGAAACTGTTACACCCATCCACGAATAGAACATTCGTTTCTAACCCCCCCAACTGATACGGAAGCTGAGCATGAACACATAAATTAGGTAATAACGTCTGGACAGCCGACGATCCATGAAGAACCACAAAATCGCCTATCATGAAGCCTGGAAACAGACTGTCAATATTTTCAATGTTAAGCGACAACCTTTCTTGAGACAAAAGCGGCTCGCAGATCAAATTCTGATACATTCTTCTCACTTCCTGTAAAGTAAAAAAACGAAAAATAACATTCAAACACTAGCAACAAAAGCGATTTTTGCTATCTTATTTGATGATAACCGGAAGAGTCGATTTTACTTCAAGTTGCATTTTATTAGCATATTTTGACACATTCGGAAGTTTGTGACCACAATTTTGACAGTTTCCACCTAATCTATACCTAAGTTTTGAATACCATAATATGTCACTTGGAACTCCATCAAATTCGAACAGAATATGATTGCATTCTTTACATCTTATTTCTGTAGCCAAACCACACAACTCTCTTACACGTACTTGTTGGATATTAGAGACTTTATTTCGGCGAATTTTTTCTGTTTAGCAAGATTTTGAATATGAGTCAATCGCCTAATAACCAACAGTTTGTATTCTGAAGTTTCCATTTCGTTTCCTCCACGAGCTTAGCATACTAGGTTGGAAGAGACTATAACTTTGAGGTCGGTACGACTTCAGAAAGAGGGGGGAGAGTAGTGAAAATATTCTTAAACTTAGTTATCTTTATGAAATATAATCGATTCACGATTAGTATTTGATAGAAAAAATCTAATCGTTAGGCTAGCCAAATTGCTGACAAAAGATTTAATCAGGGAAAATTATGGATTCACTTACAAAAGTCAAATTTAGTAACCTTGACAAAATTTTGTATCCCGATTTAGCAATCAAAAAAAGTCAGGTGATTGAGTACTACATCAAAGTTGCCCCATTGATGTTAGACTATCTAAAAAATAGACCATTAGTAACAACCAGATTTCCTAACGGCATAACAAAGGATGGCTTTTACGAAAAGGACGCACCCAAAGGTACACCCCCATGGGTAGATGTATACAAAAAATACTCAAAAACTACAAAACGGAACCTAAACTATATACTTTGTAATAATTTAGATACGTTAATTTGGTTGGCAAATTTAGCGGCATTGGAAATACATATACCTCTTTCAAAGAGAGACTCCTATGAAAATCCTGATCTGATATTATTTGACATAGATCCCGAACCACCAGCTAACATAAATGATGCGGTAGAAGTTGCCAATTTATTGAAAGAAACATTAGATAACATATCTCTAAAATCATATCCAAAAACTTCTGGAAAAAAAGGGCTTCATGTAATTGTTCCAATAAACCCTGGACCTAGTTATGCACAGACAAGAGAATTTGTTCACCTTATAGGAAAATACATGGCCAAAAAAAATCAAATTGTAGTTCCAGAGTTCTCTCAATCAAAAGAATCTGGAAAAGTACATATCGATTATCGACAAAACTCTGCAGGTCAAACAATGATTTGTCCCTACAGTTTAAGAGCCAAAAAAGAAGCTCCAGTGTCTACACCATTATCTTGGGGGCAAATACAAAAAGGATTAAAGCCAAAAGAATTCAATATTTTTTCAGTGATCGAACAAACGATCAATCCTTGGGAAGAATTTTGGGATCATAACCAAAAGCTGGATGTTTAAAAAACTTGACAAAAATAAAAGCTGAACCACCTAAACGTTCCATATGGAGCGGAAGAGTAAGTATAGGTCTAGTGAATGTACCAGTTAAACTCTATAGCATGATGAGAGACAACACAATATCCTTTAGGTACCTACACAAAAAAGATGGATCACCTTTAAAATACCAAAAAGTGTGCGCCCTAGATAAGCAAGTCATTCCATGGGAAGACACAGTAAAAGGATATGAAATAAACAAAAATGAATACATAATATTTACGAAAGAAGAACTTGAAGCATTAAGACCGGAATCTGACGAAAGAATCCGTATCGACAAATTTGTAAATCTAATCTCAATAGATCCTTTATACTTTGAAAAATCCTATATTCTCGCTCCAAACAAAAGCAAAGATGCCTACAACTTAATGCTCAAAGCTTTCCAAAAGATGGGAATGGCTGGAGTAGGCAAATTTACAATGAAAAATAAAGAACATCCAAGTGTAATTCATGAATACAAAGGATCACTAATTTTGACAATACTCAGATATGCCGATGAAATAGTTAATCCGTCAGACTTGGATGAACTAACAGGTCTTCCTTCACCGACAAAAGAAGAACTAAATCTTGCAACTAAAATCATTGAAAATCTTTCAGGAGAATTTGATATAACCGAGTACACTGATGGTTTTAAAGAAAAAGTCGAGAAAATAATTGAAAAGAAGAGGAAAGGAGAGACTATAATTCCAGAGAAGCCTCAGAAAGAAGAAGCAAAAGAATTGATGGTTGCTCTTCGAGAGACCTTAACCAAACTTGAACAGAAATGAAAAAATATAAACCTATGTTAGCTAAAACTGCTGAATCTCCTTTTTCCTCAAAAGATTGGTTATTCGAGTTAAAATGGGACGGAATTAGAGCCCTCTCGTACATTAACGACGAATTGAGCATAAAAAGTCGAAATCAAAAAGAACTAAAGAACAATTTTCCCGAACTTTCAGAATTAAAAAATCTGGCAAATCATGTGGTTTTAGACGGAGAAATAGTAATTATAAAAGATGGAAAGGTTGACTTCGAAAACCTCCTAAAAAGAGTTCAAGCAACCTCTTCCAATGAAATAAAATATTTGCAAACAAAATATCCCGTTCTGTACATTCTTTTCGATATACTTGAAAAAAATGGAGAAACATTAATCAACAAACCGTTAGTTGAACGAAAAAAAATCTTAGAAGAAACAGTGAAAGAAGGAAAAAACGTGATATTTTCAGTTTTTGTAGAAGAGAAAGGAGAAGATTACTACAAGGCTACAATACAAAAAGGCCTAGAAGGGACTATGGCAAAAAAGAAAAATAGTATTTATGAACCTGGAAAAAGAAGCAATAACTGGCTTAAAATCAAAATGATCAAAGAATGCGATTGTGTGATCTTTGGATATACAAAAGGAACAGGAAAAAGAGAAACTACTTTTGGTGCTCTCATTTTAGGATTATACAGTGAGCAAACACCCATCTTTATTGGTAAGGTGGGAACTGGATTTAACCAAAAATCATTGAACTTGTTGACCCAAAAACTCCAAACCTTAAAAGTAAACCAAAAAACGATTCAAGATATTGATATCCTAGATGAAATAACTTGGGTAAAACCATTTCTAGTCTGCAAAATTGGATACCAAACAATAACTTCTGATGGAAAGTTACGAATGCCTAGATATTTAGAATTACGATCCGATAAAGATCCTTTAGACTGTAAAATTGACCAAATTAAACCTATTACCTTAGAAGAATACACACAGAAAAGAAACTTTGGAATAACCCCAGAACCAAAAGGCTCTAAAAATAAAGGAAAAAAACAAGTTTTTGTAGTTCAGGAACATGATGCCAGCCATCTACATTATGATCTAAGGTTGGAAAAAAATGGAGTGCTAAGCAGTTGGGCAGTACCAAAAGGCATACCCCAACAATCTGGAATAAGAAGACTGGCAATAAAAACTGAGGATCACCCTTTAGAATATGCTAAGTTTCAAGGAACAATACCTAAAGGACAATACGGAGGAGGAACCGTTAAAATTTGGGACAACGGCAATTATGAAATAAAAAAATGGGACGAAAATAAGATCGAATTCACACTTAAAGGAAAAAAACTCGAAGGACCATATGTTCTTGTCCGTCTCAAAAAAGCCAACAAAAATAACTGGTTGCTCATGAAAGTTGGAAAAAAAATTACATAAAGAAATCCACATTGGAACAATGGGTTGGAGCTACAAATTCTGGAAAGACAGTTTCTATTCATCGGACACCAAACCTGAAAACTTCCTCGAAGAATATTCTAAACACTTTAACACAGTAGAAGTCAACAGCACGTTTTATCATGTACCAACAATTTCCACAATAAAAAATTGGGAAATAACAAACGGAACCAAATTTTTTATTTTCAATTAAAGCACCAAAAAAAATAACTCACAATAAATTATCAAATCGACACCTCAAATTACTTGGACTTCTTCCTAAACACGGTCTCACATTTAGGACCCAAACTTGGACCAATATTGTTCCAATTTCCACCTAGCTTTAAATCAGAAAACTTTGACGCACTAAAAGATTTTACCTCTATTCTCCCCAAAAAATTTAGATATGCATTTGAAATCCGAAACAATAGTTGGTGCAACAATAAATTTTACAAGTTGTTAGAGGAACATAAAATAGCATTAGTTTTAGGTGATAACCCTTTAGCATGTGAACTTAAAACCATGTCACAACCGATTTCATCTATTTTAGATGGGAAGGAAATCGAAAACAAATCAATGGAACATTAGGCAGAGTGGAAAAAGAAAGACATCTAGATATCCAAAAATGGGGAAATATAATTCAGAAATATTCTGATGATACAGAAATTTTTGGCTATTTTAGTAAATACTATTCTGGGTTTCCCCCAACTGATGTAAAACACCTTTTAGATTATCTGTTATTAAAGAAAAAATAATCGCTATTGTACGATACTTGATAGCATATTTTGTTATTCACAGAAAATTAATCCTTTTCATTAATTCAGAAACCAGACAAACATGAAGAGGGGGTTTGCTGAGGATTCCGAATGGACATTTTAGGAAAGAACATTGAAACCTCCCTACCGCCATTATTATTCATATTTACGTTTTCAATTCGGAGCCTTCTCAGCCCTCACTCTTCTGCTGCTTTACTCCCCAAAAAAAGAGGGAGGGAAATTGTTAGGTTATTTTCGTTTTCTTATTATAGCGAAGCTAGCTAGACCCAAGACGGCTGCTATAGAAACTGCGCCGATAATTGCTGCTTCTGTACGTGATCAAGGTGCTGAAGTCTTCTGGTGTTATTGTTCCTGAGGTGAAACTGCCGGATCAACTGTTAGATATGTTATTGAGTGTGAACCATAGTAGACCTGCTGAACCATCAAAGGTTGCTATTATCATGTATTGGCCTTCAGTTGTGAGGTATAAACGAGTATGCATAGTTACCATCTGAATCAGTTGTAGCCGTGCCGATCCAAGCATACGCACCATTAGGATCAACTATCTCTATTTTTACTGGAACACCAGTAGCATCAGTGGGCATTTCCATCTGTAGGTATAGGTGTTTCATCCAATTAGTCATACTATTATCCGACATCGCTGGGACTCCATTGGGATATCGTAAAGCAATTACTGAATCTTTTGTGCCTGGAGAAACGTCCATCACTGTTCCCCTTATCATAACACCTGTTCCTTTTGGAACTGCAACTAAGGGTGCGTCAACTGTGGTTGCACTTGGTCCTTTACCTATTGCAAAAATTCTTTGATCGTATGTGTTATACATGGCGATTATGCTGTCTCCGATAGCTGGGTCACCTCCCCAACTAGTTCCTCGTATTGGTAGGTCCCAAATTCTTGTTCCTGTTTCAAGGTCAACACAAATGAAAGGTGCACCTCGGGGTTTAGGATCAACTGGAGAGTGTTCATTATGTTGAAGGTATAGTTTTCCATCTGCATAGAATGCTGGGAAGATTGGCCAATTGTCGCTCCATAAGATTTCAGTGAATTCATCGTGTGCTTGGAACGTCCATTCAAGAATTCCCGTTTGAGCGTTATAGGCATACACATATCCATGGTAACCTGTTGAAATGACTTTACCATCCACAATAGTAGTGTCCATTCCATAGATACCTAAGTATGAGCCTCCTTCACTTGGACCCCAAATTTGATTTCCAGTATCAATGTCAAATCCGTAGTATTGGCGGGTTTCTTTTACTTCATAAACGAATATGCCTTCTTCTAGACTTGCTCCACCATAGCTTATGCTTAATTCTCCTGGGGGTGGGTTGAATGTATTTTGCCACATTAGCTCTCCTTCATGTCCTGGTACTAAGCTTAAACACCATGCATCAATTGGGTTATCTCCCATACCTGTCCAACCTGTAGCAGTGTTACCGATCATTCTGTCTGCAAGAGTTGCTCGAATGTCCCCTGGTAAGCCAAGGGGTATTGTTTTGTTCCATTCTCGTCCACGTTCGTCAGCATCTTCATAGGTTTGTCCTTGAGGTCTCCAACTTCCTCCATTTGAAACGACTCTAGATGAGTTCCAAAGCGACATCCATCCGTTTTGGATGTCAGTTTCGTATATTAGTATCTCGCCTTTTGATCCTCGTACTGTGAAACTTGCACCGAATCTTACTCCAGTTGTAGGAACATTTTCCATTGTGTATACCCAATCTCCAGTGAATGGGTCATAAGCATTCCATGTACCTTCCAATTTGTTCCCACACATATCCGAAAACACTGTGCATGTTGTAGGAGTCCCAGTAAAATACTTGACCAAAACGATACCCTGCTATTGTTTCTTGACCATAATTCTTCACCGGTATGTAGATCTACTGCGATTATTCCATCCTGAGGCATTCGGTCTTGATAGTTATTGTAGAAGAGTACTCCTCCGATTATTACTGGTGATGCAAATTTCCCTTCGTAGGCGTCTCCACAACTAAAAGCGTGGTTATCCATACATGACCGCCAGCAAGACCTCCATACGTTAGATGGTTTTGCCCAAAGTACATGAGCGCTTTCAGGTAGCGTAATCATTGCCTTCGGCTATTAAATTGTCTGGATTTGTTTCCCAATTTCCTGAAATTGTTGACCATTCTCTGAGTTGTGCATCAATTGGACGAGTCCAGTAAGTATCTGGCAGATTATGTCCTGGATAATATTCGCGTTGTTCACTTGTTACAACTAGTTCTATTGGTAAGCTGTCACTGGCTTTGTAGTAAATATCTCCATAAACGTCAGGATCAAACATTGGAGCTCGAGTCCAGTTATACCATTGTGCTGGAAAGTGAGTCTGTAAAGTGTAAGTGCCAACTTGGTTTGGTATATATGCTGTTCCGGTTCCTCCTGTTGCATCGGTTCTAAATGGACCCAATGTTTCAGTTTCCCCGTCGGGTCTTGTGACTGTGCATGTTAGACCTTCCCATCCATCAGTAACAACATATAGGTAGTCAGTAATTCCAACATGTATCAACACTTGCTGATTGACACCTATTGGATTTGGAGTGGCACCAACATACGCGTGAGTTGTTTTTTCCCTATAAGTTTCTTGAGCGATAGCTGTTGGTAATAGAATTAATACCGTTGACATTGTTAATAATAGAATTAATGAAAGTGTTGTTGTTTTTGATTTTATTTGTAGGTTTTCTCATTTTTTTCATTCCATATTTTTGTGAAGCTATTGCTTCTAGAGCCGTTTTATGTGTTGAATGAGTATTTCAATTCAACGATTACAAATGATATCATTTGTATTCAGATGTAGTAGGAAAATTTCATAAGTAGTTACTGACAATATCCGTTTTGGGGTATATTGTTTGACTGATATCATCAGAACTATCAGAACTAACAGAGAATGGGACACTATTTTAAAAGATGAAGCGAATACTCGGGGAATTAGTATTAATTGTCTTCTTAATCAAATCATAGAACGGTATGTAATATCTTACCGATTTATTGATGTTTTCCCCTGTTTAGTTGTTCCATGTGAAATGATTAAAGGATTGCTTGATGGATTGACAGATGAGCAATTAATTAAGGAAGGTGATGCCGCAGGCTCATTTATACCTAAACATTCGCTATTTCTGAAAGGTTTGACCCCAAATTTGGACGAAGTTATGATGTGTATGGAAAATATGGTGAGCCAACATTCTAATTGGTACCAATTCCAATGTCATAAAATAAATGGTAGAGTAACCATGTTATTACGTCACCAACTTGGCAGAAAGTGGAGCATATACTTACAGGCATACTACTCAGCCTTATTTAAGAAACTAATAAATTTACCAATAAAGTCCGAAATTGGAGAGAATTCTTTAGCCATTAAGCTACCAAAATCAATCAAACTTAACAACAATAATAATGGACTCGAACAAGTTCAAGTTCAAAACCATAACTCACCAAAAAATAATTCCGTAAAAAAATAAATTCTTTAAAAAATTTTTTTGTAAGTTGGCTATGAAATAACCACTCAGTTTAAGCCTAGCTTGGTTAATTATGGCCCTTATCATATTATGATAATTTAATAAATTTTGTTAGTGATTGATTTTTTTGACTTACTTGCTCACCCAATAATTTCTATAGGCAAAAAATTTTTAATTCATAAAAATCGAAACCAAAACTTGATTATAAATAACTAATTATAGGAGATGGTGGGGCCGGCCGGAATTGAACCGACGACCTTTACCCGGAACAGTTAATCCCCGTCCCTACGGGTTTCTCCTCGCTCCAGAATTTCGTCATCCCAGAGTATGGTCAGCAAACCCATTGCATATTTCTGGAGCCCTTAACGGTTAGCACCGTTTGCCGGTACGACTGTCGTCATCCCTTTCTAGCGCCCCATCAAAAGATAGAGCGTGGCTAGACTACGGCCCCTCTCCACCAACAATTTGCATGTTTACAATATATACGTTTCTTGAACAACAAGCGAAACATTAAAGAACCAAAAGCGTTGTTGATACGTTGGTTGCCGGCCATAGGGCGTGGGACCCACCTGATCTCATTCCGAACTCAGAAGTTAAACCATGCTCCGTTTCTGGTGCTAGTGTGGTCTTCGGCCATGTGAAGCCGGGAAAGCTGGCAATCACCTATCCTACAAATGACTTATTTTCTTTTTTTTCAAAAATATTGCTTAGAAATACTCAAAATTTATTACCAACTGTGTTGTCTTTGAGGTGTGTGATTATTATGATTCCCCAAATTGCAGGTCTATTATCAGGCGGGGATAATGTTCTTTCCTGGGTTTTCCAGTTTGGATATATAATCGTCTTTGTAGTTTTCATGTTTTATAGTCAACGTATTCAAATGATGGTGATGATTAGAGATGTTGAAACTCATTTGCGGCGTCTTAAATTAATGAAAGACCAAGGCCGAAAATTGGCTCTAGATACGATAAAAGAAGTAGGTAAACCAGAAGGAGATCCTTCTAATAGAGTTGACCAATTTCTTGAATACATTGCCATAACCCCTCAAAGTATGGATCCTTCAGGCATTGTATGGAAGTTAGAACACATCCTTGATGTCAGAGACACCCGATTCAAAGATGAAGTAAAGCTTATGGCACCTGCAGCAGATGAAACACAATTAAACAATTTAGAAAACACTTTAGAGGCTGCTATGGCACTACACATGATCTATAAGGTCATTCGACACTTCTATCTTCTTGGAAAAAAAACCATGAGCCTATATGTTATAATGCAAATTCAAATGGTTCTTCCACTAATTATGCAACAAGCAGATGCCTACAAACAAGCATTAGGAGCTTTTGCAGTTGGTCAACCCATCGGTGATGGAGCTGGACCACTAGTAGCTGGTAAGCTTATGCAAGGATATGCAACAAGAGAAGTAGCTAGAGACGTTGTTGTTGCTACTGTCCCTATTGAAGGTAGAACAGCATATGTTCTAAAGGCTAAAGGTCCTGGAGGAAATGTAGGCAAACCCGGAGAAGGAATTAGCCAGATTATTAAAGAGCAAAAAGGAAAAATCGCTACAGTTATCATGATTGACGCAGCCCTTAAACTAGAAGGCGAAAAACCTGGAGAAATAGCTGAAGGAGTAGGAGCAGCAATAGGTGGACCAGGAGTCGAACAATTCAAGATTGAGGAAGCAATACAAGAAAAGAAGATACCTTTGAATGCTATCATCGTTAAGCAGGACCTTGGAGACGCTGTTTCTCCGATGCGAAAAGAAATCTTCGACGCAGCTGACCCAGTGATTGAAAGAATAAAGCGCCTAATACTCGAAAGAACCAAGGAAGGCGATAATATTATAATAGCCGGTATAGGAAACACGATCGGAATCGGACAATAGGTGAAAAAAATGACAGATAAACGTTGAACCAGTAAACAGGTATTCTCCCTTTCTTCTTGTGGCAATATTGATCGCCTTTACTCTATCAATAAGTGCACTCTATATCGCAGTTGACTCAATTATTAATCAAACCGATCTCACTAGCTCATATTCTTTCTTAGCTATCGGTTTCTTTGGACTAGCAATTACAGCCTACATACTATTTCAGACACGCAAAAGACCAGTACCTGCGTCATTAAAGACACCAAAAGTATTAACTACCTTGGAATGTCCAAAATGCGATTTCAAAAACATTCGAGACTTTGAAAGAGGAGACTACATATTCAAAGAAGCAGGTCCTTGCCAAAAATGCGACCAAAAGATGACAATAACTGCAATCTACCGAGAAGAAAAGAAAGACCAAAAGAAATAAGCAATTAAGTCAATACAACACAGCCATCTTTTACAACCATAACCGTGTATTCTGCTTGTGCTACCACATTTCTGCTAGACTCAATAAAAACGGGATAACTCATTACTGCTTTAGAAGATAATATTTCTGAGAAAGCGCTTTTATAACTCGTAGAAGATTCAAATTCTTTCAGCCACCTTTCAGTAAAAGGCAGAGTCTGAAAATTTTTTCTAATATGACTCAAAATTTGTTTTGCATAACTATTTTTTAGGCTCTTATTTTTTGAATAACGAAAAATGTGTGCATTCCTTCAGATTCTCGACTCTACCCGTTGCATTTGTTACAGTTACGAAGGGTTCAACTCCATAAATTTCGTCCTCCTTTATTCTGGATGTTGAGAGATTAAACACATTAGGAAGCGATTTTCCTGCATGAATTATATAGCGTTTAATTAAATGGCCTGTAAGGTTTGAAACCGGTTTAAAGCCTCGTGTTTTAATTGTTTTTTGGATTGTTGAACCAAAACGACTTATCGGCAATCCAGGTTGAATAATCTCAACTGCCTTTTCTAGAGCTTCTTTTGCAGTGCTTACCATAGCATCATATTCTGGATCAAAACAGATGCTAGTTGCTGTATCTGCTATGTATCCATCTACATGAACGCCTATGTCCACCTTAACTATAGATTTTTCTGGTATGATCCTTTCATCGTTTGGAGGTGACGTATAATGGGCAGTAATTTCGTTTACAGAGACATTGCAAGGAAAAGCAGGTTTTCCTCCTTTTTCTCTTGTTAATCCCTCTACTTTTTCGCAGATGTCGATGATGGGCATTCCTTCTCGGACAGTCTCTTTTGATTTCTTTTCTAACTTCCCTAGCTATTTTGCCCGCAAGCTGATATTTTTGTAGATCTTCTTCAGGGATTCCCATTATAATACACAAATCTCAATTAGAGATGTTGAGAGTTAAAAAAGTTAGGTCGTTTTCGATTTTAAATAATTTTTTTCTTCCGCAAGCCTTAAACTTGTATGTTCCACCCGTTTAAGAAAGGTGTGATTTCAAAATTTGACAACTGCAGATGACAAGAAGTCTGTTCTAGACCCTTGGGGTACAACAGTGGTTGAAGATTACAATCATCTTTACGAAGAATTTGGTATACAAAAGTTTGATTCTCTAATTACCAGGATACCTGAACCAAGCATGTACATGCGCCGCGGCGTTATCTTTGGTCATAGAGATTTTGATCGTGTTCTAGAAACAATGACGCAAAATGGAGATTTTGCGGTAATGAGCGGAATCAAACCAACAGGAGAATTTCACCTAGGAACCTTGATGACCGCGAAAGAAATCATATATTTCCAGCAGCAAGGCGCCCAAGCATTCTACGCAATCGCAGATATAGAAGCTTACGAAGATAATAGATTATCCTTTGAAGAGACTGAAAAAATTGCTGTTGGAAACGTTGCAGACTTGTTGGCACTAGGTTTTGACCCTAAAAAAGGTCACATTTATCGCCAGTATAAGGAGCAACGTGTCCGAGATTTGGCAATCCATTTCGGGGCTGGTGTAACATTAGCAACCATGAAAGCGATTTATGGCGAACGCCACATTGGCCTATATTTGTCAGCTCTTATCCAAGCGGGAGATATTCTTATGCCTCAACTCAAAGATTTTGGAGGTCCAAAACCAACTGTAGTTCCTGTTGGTGTAGACCAAGATGCCCATCTGCGTTTAACCCGAGATTTGGCTAATAAGTTTCGTAAGCAATTCAAGTTTGTTCCTCCATCCTCTACTTATCACAAGATTCTGAAGGGACTTGATGGATCCCCAAAGATGTCTAAACGGAATCCGATGAGCTACTTCACCTTAAACGAGTCTCCTAAAACTATTGGCAAAAAGATATCTTGTGCTTTCACTGGCGGAAGAGCAACTGTAGATGAACAGAAAGAGTTAGGGGGAGTTCCGGAAATCTGTCCAGTATATGAGATTGAAATGTGCCATTTTGTAGTAAACGACAAAGATGTGGTAGAAACTTACAATTGTTGTAAATGTGGAAGCCTCCTTTGTGGAGAACATAAGGCTAAAACCAAAAAAATTGTTATGCAGTTTGTTGAAGAACATCAAAGGAAACGGGAAAAACTTATTGACAAAGCAAGAGAAATCTTACATGTTAATTAATTTGAAATTTTTCGAAAAAGTGTTTTTATCCATTCCTATCGTTGAAACCTTTAAAGCCTTCTTATCATAAATCTAAACAAAGTTCCGTTTCATATTTCAAAATAAAGCTGTTTAGGAGGAGAAACGGGTGTCTGAACTTCGAGAAAATGAACAGAAAACATTGCTAGCCTTAGAAAAGCTGAAAGGAAAAGCGCCTGTTAAGCAGATAGTTAAAGTCAGCGGTCTAGCTCACGCCGCAGTTATGAGGGGTGTGCTTTCTCTTACGGAAAATAACCTAATTTTAGTTCATGAAAAACCACAGACTCTGGTTTCATTAAGTGAGGAAGGTAATTACCATGCAAAAAATGGTCTTCCAGAAAGACGTCTTTTAAACTCCTTGACAAAGGTTGGTGGAGAAGCTGCAGTTAATTCGGTTGTCGAAGATGCGGCTCTAGAAAAAAAGTTCGTCTCTGTTGCTTTGGGTTGGCTTAATCGCAAAGGCTGGGCATCCATAAAACAAGGAAAACTAACATCATTGAAAATCGCTCCTTTGGAAGATGACGAAAAACTATTGCAACTTTTAGCTGAAAAAGGTCAATTAGTTGTTGAAGAGTTAAGTCCAGAACTTCAAAAAAGCATAAGCCTTCTAAAAGGGCGCAGATTGGTAGAAATCGAAGAAAAAACCCTCAGAGAACTAGAATTAACTAAAGAAGGTTGGCGTCTTCTCAAAAAAGGAATTACTATTCAGGAGGAAGTTAGTCAGCTAACTCCTGAACTTATACGAAGTGGAAACTGGAGAAATGTAAAACTAAGGCGTTTCGACGTAACAGCTCCAGGTCCAGTAATTTATCCTGGAAAGATCCATCCTGTTCAGCAAATAATCCAGCAGGTAAAAGAAATCTTTTTGGAGATGGGATTTACTGAAATTCGAGGTGACATGGTTGAAACCGCCTTCTGGAATTTTGATGCACTATTTCAACCTCAGGATCATCCAGCCCGAGATATGGTAGACACTTTCTATCTTTCTAAACCAAACCAAGGTAAGTTACCAAAAAAAATTGTGGTCGATGCGGTCGCAAAGACCCATGAAAACGGATGGACTACCGGTTCTAGGGGATGGGAATATAAATGGAGCAAACAGGAAGCAAAAAAACTTGTTCTTAGAACTCATACAACAGCTACAACTATTCGCTACTTAACGGAACACAAAGATCCACCAGTAAAAGTCTTCTCAGTGGACCGAGTTTACCGCAACGAAAAATTGGACTATAAACATCTTGCCGAATTCCATCAAATTGAAGGCATAATAATGGACCGAAAAGTTACGCTTAAAGACCTTATGGGAACTTTAAAAGAGTTTTATAAAAAACTTGAATTAGAAAAGGTTCAGTTTTGGCCTAGCTATTTCCCATACACTGAACCTTCGTTACAGTCTACAGTATATGTTCCAGAACTAAACAATTGGGTTGAACTTTGTGGTATGGGCATCTTTCGTCCAGAGGTTTTAGCACCTCTTGGAATAAATCATCCTGTCCTAGCGTGGGGTGGCGGTTTGGAGCGTTTGATACTTCTAAAACTTGGTCTTGAGGATATTCGACTTTTGTATAAGAACGATTTGGGATGGATACGGAGGAATCCTATATGCCAACAATAACCTTGGACAGAAAACGTTTCTCTTCTTATGTTGGACACGACGTAAAAGTGGAAGAAATGGCAAAATGGCTCCCATGGATGGGAACTGACACCGAAGAAGTCGGAGAAGATTACGTAAAAATTGAGTATAACCCAAATCGTGTGGATTTTTGCAGCTATGCTGGAGTTGCCAGAGCCTTTCAAGGACTCATGGGTTGGAAAACCGGGTTACCCATCTTCAAAGTTAAGTCAGGAAGCACAGTATTGAATGTTGATAAAAGTGTGGCCGAGGTTAGACCATACGTTGTTTGTGCAGTTGTTCGGGGATTAAAAATCGATTATGACACCATTAGAGAGCTTATGGAGATGCAAGAGGCTCTACATTGGATGATTGGCAGAGATAGAAGAAAAGCCTCAATTGGTGTGCACAATTTGGATGCTGTTAAGCCTCCCTTTTCCTATTTGACTTGTTCTCCAAACGAAATTAAGTTTATTCCATTAGACAAGAATGAAGAAATGACTCCACAAGAAGTATTGGAAAAACATGAGAAAGGAATAGCTTATCGAAGTGAAATTGACTTCGCTTCAAGGTATCCATTAATTGTTGATCGAAATGGACAGGTTCTATCTTTTCCACCAATAATTAATGGCGAGTTGACTCGTGTTGTTGAGGGTACACAGAATCTTTTCATTGATGTTACAGGTACTGAAATAAATGCGATCCAAAGAAGTCTAAATGTTCTTGTTACCGCTCTAGCGGATATGGGTGCAAGCATAGAAACTGTTAATGTAAAATATTTTGACAAAGTTTTAGTTACTCCTGATCTTAATCCACAAATAATGAAGTTACATGTCGATTATTCTAACGAACGGTTAGGTGTTGATTTTTCAGATGCACAAACTATTGAAGCTTTGAATCACTCTAGACTAGGTGCTAAACAGTTTGAAAAAGGCATATTAGAGGTGACAATTCCCGCTTATCGCACAGACATACTTCACGAGATTGATTTGGTGGAAGAAGTTGCTATAGGATATGGCGTTTTTAAATTGGAGCCCACAAAACCCACATCAGTAACTACAGGTAAACCGCATAAAGTCAGTGAAATAACTTCATATGTACGGCAGATAATGGTTGGGTTAGGTTTTACAGAAGCCTTAAATTTTGTACTTACTAACGAATCCGATCATTACCAAAAGATGCGACAAAAACCCGAAGGCTTAGTCACTTTAGCAAATCCTGTCTCTACAGAATACTCCATAATACGTAATGACTTGTTGCCCAGCCTAATGAAAAACTTAGCAGTTAGCAAACACCACATTTTTCCACAACAAATGTTCGAGGTTTCGGATGTAATCAAATTAAATGAAGACTCTGAAACCTACACCGAACGAAGAATACATCTTGCCGCAGTTTCTTCGCATCCAACAGCAAATTTTACGGAAATAAAATCTATTCTAGAATCTTTATTGATGAACCTCGGTTGGAAATTGTGGGTAGTCAAGGAGACAACACATCCAAGTTTTCTCCAAGGAAGAGCAGCAACAATTACCATAAACAATGTTGAACTCGGATTTGTAGGAGAAATTCACCCTGAAGTCCTGAATAATTTCGAATTAGAAAATCCGACAGTTGCCTTCGAGATAGACCTCCAAAAAATAATAGACAAACAAGTAATTTATGAATAGAAAAGCTTAATGTTCGTTGCTGTAGGTCTATTATGTTGCGATGATAGTGGGCTGGAGCATAATCCTGCCGGAACCTTATGCGGGCTCATGCAGACGGACCCAACAGAGGATGGTGACTTTCATCTACCGTTGACGAAGGGTTCACCCAGGCATGGGACACGGTAGGCGCGGGCTAAATCTAACCCACGTTTGAGAGAGCTTATCTGAGAAGAGCGTTTTTGCTCCGACTGTGAGGATAAGAGTTAGTTGCGTGGGACACAAAGCCCGCGATATTTACATCTTATCAATTATTTTGAATTCCCGAACTTAGTTGAACTTCTAAAAACAACAATAGAGAATCCATCTATATTTAACAAAAACACAAACATAACAGTTGAACTGGTTATTCTTATCCTCGTCAAAATCGTTCATGACAAGAACTTTTAAGTTGATAAAAGAAAATGAGTGCAGTAAGAGGGCAACACACTTGGACCTACAAAAAAGAATTGACCTAGTCATGAGAAATACGGCAGAAGTTGTAACTCCAGAAGAAATTCGCGTATTATTAGAAACAAACACCCAACCCAAAGCCTATTGGGGTTTCGAATGTTCGGGCTTATTACATATTGGAATAGGTTTAGTGTGCTCTGCAAAAATAAAACATTTAATTAATGCTGGTTTTAAATTCACAATATTTCTCGCTGATTGGCACTCGTGGATAAATAATAAACTAGGCGGGAACATGGAGAACATCCGCACTTGTGGAGAATATCTAAAACAAATTTTTACAGCACTAGGTCTAACACCAGACAAAGTGGAATTCCGTTGGGCTTCAGATATAACAAACACAGCTGAATACTGGGAAAAAGTCATCCGAATAGCAAAAAGCGTTTCAGTTAAACGAACATGGCGCGCTCTACCCGTAATGGGACGCGAAACGAGCATAACAGACATCGAAACAGCATGGGTTTTCTATCCATGTATGCAGGCAGCAGACATCTTCGAGATGGACATTAACGTTGCTTGCTCCGGAATAGATCAGAGAAAGGCTCACATGTTGGCAAGAGATGCAGCAGAGAAGCTTAAGTGGGATAAACCGTCATGCATTCATACTCCTCTTCTTATCGGACTTCAAGGACCACAAACAACAGAAAAAACCTTTGACGAAAACGTAGATTTGAATATTGAAATAAGTTCAAAAATGTCAAAAAGCATACCTCAGAGCAGCATACTCGTTCACGATACACCAGAAGATATTGCTTCAAAAATAAAGAATGCCTACTGTCCCCCCAAGATAGTGAAAAACAATCCTATACTTGAATTGGCCAAACTCATAATATATCCCGAAAATGACAGTTTAGAGATTCCTAGACCAGCCAAATATGGTGGTCCAGAAACATTCGAAAGCTTTGAGACCCTCTCGAACGTATATAGCGAAGGTAAACTACATCCCTTGGACTTAAAGAATGGGGTCACTAATTCTCTAACCGAGATCCTGAAACCAGTCAGAGACCACTTTAATGAAAATCCAGAAACCCTGCAAAAAATGTTAAAGATCGAGATTACTAGGTAGAAGAGTTGTCTACAAAAACTGAAAAACGTCTAGAACAAATAAATAAAATCCTAGAACGGTTAAAAACACAATCGGGTAGAGGCACCCCAATAGTTGTAGAGGGAAGAAATGATATTATAGCGCTCAAACGATTGGGAATAATTGGTGACATAATACCAGCAAAAACTTCAGGAAAATCATTCCTCGATGTTATCAGTGAAATCGAGCAAAGAAAAAGCCGCGAAGTAGTTCTTCTTTTTGATTTTGATCGAGCGGGTAAAGAATGGACACGAAGAATGACCACTTGCTTAGAAGGAATGAGAATAACTCCCAATCTAGTATTCTGGAAGATGTTTTTAGGTTTAGTAGGGCATGATGTAAAAGATATTGAGGGTTTAGCGACATATCTTGAAAATTTGAAAAACAGGAGCTTGATGTCGTAAAGTATAATAGACACTGAAGGGTTAAAACAGATTTGTCTCAGTTTTGACGGGGACAATATTATGATTGAGGTGAATAAAAACGAAATCAGCACAGACTGTTACGATAAAGTATGTAATTCGCGCCCGATTCGAAGTGGAGGGAGTAGTTGAAAAACCGGATGTGATCGGAGCACTTTTTGGACAAACTGAAGGATTGTTTGGACCCGAACTCGATCTCCGAGAACTCCAAAAATCGGGTAGAATTGGAAGAATTGAAATTAGTTTAGAATCAAAACAAGATAAAACCACAGGTAAAATAAACATACCAACAAGTTTAGACAGAGTCTCAACAGCCATTATTGCAGCCAGCATAGAAAGTATAGATCGTGTAGGACCCTGCAAAGCAACAGTTACTTTGAACAAAATCGAGGATATACGCGACGCCAGACGACGATTAATCGTTGACCGTGCTAAGGACGTTCTTCAGAAATGGACCGTCGAAACCATGCCTGGTACCGACGATATTTTCAGAGAAGTTTCTGAAATGTTAAGATTGGCAAGAGTAGAAAAATATGGACCTGAAGGATTAACTGCAGGACCAGAACTAAATTCTGCAAAACAAATAATTGTAGTTGAAGGAAGGGCAGACGTAATCAATCTGTTAAGAGCTGGAATACAGAATACTATCGCAGTTGAAGGCGCAAAAATCCCAGAAAGCATTATCAAAATCTGCAAAGAAAGGGAAGCGACTGCATTTCTAGATGGTGACCGCGGTGGAGACCTTATTCTTAAAGAACTCAAACAAGTGACTAATATCAAATACGTTGCCCGCGCTCCTAGAGGCAAAGAAGTAGAAGACCTGACTTTCAAAGAGATCGAAAAAGCTTTGAAATCAAAAGTTCTACTTGAAAAAGCAACACTCCCACCAAAACTAGCTCCAGTAAAGAAGGAGCCACAACAGAAAAAATTGGTTCCCAAACAATTTGTTGAAACTTCAAAAGAGTTGAGCGGAACTTTAGAGGCTGTACTGCTTGACAAAGACTTAAAGCAGGTGGATCGGATGCCAGTGCGGGAACTTGCAACTAAACTACAACAAATGAAGGACATCGATACAGTGGTTTTTGATGGCGTAATAACTCAAAGACTTGTAGATATTGCTGCAGAACGAAACATTAACTATCTTATAGCTGCCCGAGTTTCAAAGGCGATGAAACAGCCATTAAACTTAAAATTGATGACGTTCGAAGAAATTCAAAATTAGACACATGCATGATTAGGAAAAAAGCATAATACCTTAGGAGGTATGCAAAACCTCCTTATCCTTTTTCTTTAATTTGATGCCAATATGCTTTTAACACATTTAGTAAGAAGTTATTATATCGTCTAAGCGTGAAAGGATAGAATTTTTTTGAAGATTTTTCGAATAGACCTCAAAAAAGGCGTTGCTAAGGTTATGCCAGAAAGTCTGGATGACCTATGGCATCTATACAATATAATTCTTGAGAATGATGAGGTTCACGCTCGCACAAGCCGACAAACGAAAACTGATGATCAATATGCAAGACCCGCGAAGGCAAAAAGGGTCCCTGTTAATTTAGGGGTGCAAGTAGAAAAAATGGCTTGGGACAGAGTTCTTAATCGTTTAAGGATAAGGGGTATCGTCTGTGAAGCTCCAGAAAATTTGAGCATAAAAGGCTCTAGACACACAATTAACATTACTGTAAATAAACCATTAACCATAGTAAAAAAACGATGGCAAAAACATCAACTTGAACGATTAAAAAGAGCTAGCCAAATAACTGCTGCCCCCCTTACTATACTTTCAATGGATGATGAAGATTACTGTGTGGCTGTTTTGCACCAATATGGTATTGAAGTGAAGACGCAAGTACGAAATAGGCTTCCTGGAAAGTTAGAAGCAGAAAAACGGGTAAAAGCAAAACAACTTTTTTTTAGTACTGCCCTAAAATCGTTACGAGAAACATGGGATCCTCTGCACAGTCCGATTGTTATTATTGGACCGGGATTTATCAAAGATGATTTCATTGATTACTTGAAAAGTGAAGCAAAAGATGTTAGCATATCTGTTGTTGCTGTAAAAGGAGTTAACAGTGCAGGATTATCTGGGATAGAGGAATCGCTACGTTCAGGTATACTTTCGAATGTTCTGAAGAATAAGAGAATAGGTGACGAAATGGCTGCCGTTGAAGAGTTCTTGGCACGCCTAGGACGAGGAAAAGCCGATGCAACCTACGGATTTGATGAAGTTGAAAAAGCAACTAATTATGGTGCAGTTGAAAAACTTCTCGTTGCGGATGTAACATTACGAGATACTACTAATGAGAAGAGAAGATTATTAGAACAACTTATGAAAAATGTTGAAAAAGCCCGAGGAGAAGTCGTTGTTATCAGCACTGAGCATGAGGCAGGACAAAAACTACTTTCTCTTGGTGGTGTTGTGGCTCTACTGCGATTCCCATTTTCATAGTGTACTCATTAGAAATTCACTAAAAATCGGCTTTACTATATTGTTTCAAAAACAGGTGAATTACTGTTTATCCCATGAACTTTATATCAAAGTAATGGTTAAAGAATCAAAAGATTTTCTAAAAAAGGTGTAAAAATAGGTATAACGAGCGCCTCAGGATGTTAACTGATGACAAAAACCGTCGATAATTCGGGAGCTAGAAGACTAATTTCGGGAGGCGCATGGTTCTTAGGACTCATGGTATTAAGTGGCGTTTTCTGGCTCCTATTAGGGGTTCAAATAAGTAGATCATACGGTCCTGACGGCTTTGGTTTATTCAATATCGCTCAATCAGTCTTCGATTTTATGTGGGCTTTCATTTTTGGGGGAATATTTGAGGGAATAATTCACTTTGGTACCGGATATCTAACCAAAAAAGACTCGAGCATTTCTAGCTATTTTTCAAACTATATACGATATCTCACTTTAATGAGTTTAATTTTATTTAGTTTCCTTATCATTTTATCCTTTCAAACATCTGACATAATATTTTCAACAATACTTGTTTCGATTGCATTTGCATTCCTGTTTTCCGGAACAAAGGACGCACTATCGGCCATAGTAGGCTCACTGCATAGAAACAAACAACTTTCGATCATAAATTCTAGCGGATTCTATGTCGTCTCAATAATAGGAATGATATTCATCTTACTCAATGTGCCTTTTCATCTGTTACCTTTACTAATTATTTTCGCCCCAGTTAGCCAATTGATTCTTTGCATGTATTTCTTAAGAGAATACCTCAAAGATTTGTTTAAAGTAAGCATCAATTTTTATAAAACTAACAATATTAAACAAACGCTAATTGACGATTTTAAACAATTTAAACACATTTTGTTCTTTGGCTTTTCAATATCAATTGGTAAAATATCATTTATGGTAATGAAAAGTCTAGATATCCCAGTGCTTATTCTGTTCTTCAATTATTCAAACGTAGGAATTTATAGTGTTGCAGATACCGTATCCAGTGTGCTCTTCTCCATGACCGCTTTCTCACTTCCTATTTTATCATCAATTTCTGAAGCATGGGCAAAACAGGATAAAACCCTTGTAGAAGATTATGCGAAAATCTCGGTAAAATATCCACTAATACTAGGAATACCGTTAACTGTTTTAATTTTTGCGTTAGCCGATCCCATAGTCACAGGAATATATGGAACCGATTTCTTAGGAGCCGTAATACCCCTTCAAATTCTCATATTTGGTACATTTCTTCTGATGTTCGGACATACACTTTCTTCAATTTTAATTGGAATTGGAAAACCCAAAATATCCGGAATTTTGATGGCGGGTTCTGCAATCCAATATTTAGTTTCTCTTTTTATCCTCGTACCTATACTCGGCTTCAATGGAGCCGCTATATCTTTAACTCTTACAGGAGTTACGACTTTAGGTCTTATACCAATCCTCATCAGACGAACCTTGAAAGTAGACATTTTTTCAGGGTTTTACAAAGTTTTATTCTCTGGTGCAATTTTAGCACTAATACTCTACCTAATCCGCGAATCCAGTCCTCTTATACTATTTTTTGGAATTGCAGCTGGTATCGCTGTTTACGTTTTATTACTTAGATATACAGGATACCTTACCAACGAAGATATATCCTTATTGAAGGCTGCAAGAGCAAAATCATGAGTTAATTTTGGAAAAATTTTGCTCTTCGTCGAACAGCAGGGTTGTGATCAGCGAGTTTCTTTATGGCTTGTTCAAAAGTTTCGTCAGAGTCCAATTCTTTTTCGATAAAGATTCCAGTTCTTCCTACTTTATCACGGCGTAAGAGAGCACGAACGCGATCCAAAATAGTATTTAGAGAAACCCCTAAGATTTTGGATGCTTCTTCTTCTCGACCTATAATTGAGCTTTCAATATGCCCATCAGCTGTTGGTTCGATAAGCATCAGCCTTTTATCTACTCCTGGGACTCGTCTGTCTTCCCTAAGTGTAATAATAAACGCTTCACCGCCAAAACGATAAAACTCTTTCTCTACTGGACGCATCTTTACAAGAGGGAAAGATAAATGGCTTTGCTGTTCTAATTCTATATTGGCCTTCAATGCGTAAGTAGGTGTAGCCTGTACAATTGTTCGCCTATAATGAGTAAAGCCTGAACGTTCGAGTGCTGTTTCTATGACAAATGAAGAAGTCAGGTCAGGCAAGAACACATCAACATCACTATTTTCTGTTACATCACCACGGGCTATGCTTCCATGAACGATAGAAGGAATGTGATAACGATTCAACGTTTCCATAATCTTTAATGCCTTAAATCGCAGATCCTTCAAAAGTTTCCATCGTTCATTATCATAACATATTTCCAGTCTTTCCGCCCTTTTCATAGGCCTCTTATTCATCTAAATTCACCGGTTCGAGGTAAACTTTCATCCAATCTAAGTAAGATGATGAACCGTCCACTATTGGAATAGCAAGAATCTCTGGGACATCATAGCTGTGAAGTTCGATTATGCGTGAGGAGAGCTTCTGGAAGAGATTTTTGTGCGATTTCATGATCAATAAAACCTCTTTGTTCTTCCTCTATCGTTCCTTTCCACCAATAAAAAGACGAAACAGCCTCAATCATGTTGGCGCAGGCAACTAGTTTCTCTTCAAGCAGGATACGAACTATTTTAATCGCTTCTTCTTTGTTAGATGCTGTCATCAACACAATTATGTATGACATAGATTCTCCCACAACGACTATTGATCAGACCTATTTTAATTCGTTAAACCAACATGCGAATTAATAAATAAATGTTTGACATTCAATCGTGAATGATTAAAGGTTCCTAACATGCTGATATCTGGAGTTGACGAAGCCGGACGGGGACCAGTTATTGGTCCATTGATCATAGCGGGTGTTTCTATTGAAGAGAGTGATTCATCTAAGCTAATAGAACTTGGTGTAAAGGATTCTAAACTTCTTTCAGCGCAACGTCGAGAAATACTTGCAACAAAAATTAAAGACATTGCTTCAAAATGGCATATCATATCAATATCCCCTGCTGAAATTGATAGAGTTGTAGAAAGCAAAAGAAAACTTCACAAGTTAAATCGTCTCGAAGCCCAGGCAATGGCTAGTGTGATAACTATTCTTAAACCAGATATAGCTTATGTTGACGCCTCAGATATTATTGCACAAAGGTTTGGCGACCATATTATAGAAAAAATTTCGTTTTCACTCAAAATAATATCTGAGCATAAGGCTGATCGAAAATATCCTGTTGTATCAGCTGCTTCAATACTGGCTAAAGTGGAAAGGGATAAAGCGATTTCCCAACTACAAAAAATGCACGGTAATCTGGGTTGTGGATATCCAAGCGACTCAAATACTATAGAATATCTGGAGAGTTGTATTCAAAAACATGGTATCTATCCTGATTTCGTGAGAAAATCATGGAAAACTGCGAAGAGAATTAAAAATGAAGCATTTTCGAAACAGAAAACTCTAATCTAGAGCTTACTTTTGGCTCTAAAAATTTAGATTCGCAGCAACAGTTGACTTTTTTTACTCTTGAAGACATCTTTTGAGAAAAAAGAGAATCGGTCCATGCTGCATATATGTAGTGATTTTCAATTGTTATTTGATTAATAATTTTTTCAACACGCCTATAAAATGTGATAAGTCACTTTTTAAATTGGAAATGTTGTGAGAAACCTGAAGGTTATTCCTCCTACCAGCAGAGCAAAAGCGATTTCAAACATAGTGATTGTTAATGCTTTCTTCCAGCCAAACTCTTTAACCAAAGCTCCTACAGTTGCTATGCAAGGTATGTATAACATTACTACAAGCGTAAAGACGATCATCTGAGCAGGAGTCATTACTAGAGCAAAATTTGTTGTTCCCAATAAAGTGGCAAGCATTATTAGAGTTAATTCTTTTCGTAGAACACCAAAGATTAGAGCTATTCCGGTTACTACTGGGAGACCTAGCCACGCTACAGTTACTGGACTAAATATTGATGCAATTGGTTCTAGTAAGTTTGCGATTTCTGCGATTTTAATTACGAAACTGCCTACAATTATTAAGGGGAAGGCCATCACTATGAACTCTTTAAGCCTAAACCAGGTTTGTTTTGCAACTGTTTTTAAATGGGGAATTTTGTAGTCGCTCATTTCCATTATTAATTCTGTTGGTTCACCTGGTAAAGCTTTGAATGCAATTCGTCCAAGAGAAAAGATGATAATAAGGTTGATAATATACAAAGCCAATGCCCATTCTATGCCAACAAATGCACCGACCAACCCAAGGATGACAACTGATGTTGCGGCACATGGGACAAGCGTAACGACAAATGCCGTTAGAAGCCTCTCTCGGGTTGTCTCCATTATTCTACATCCAAGGCACCCAGGAACATTGCAACCGAAACTTAACATAACTGGGATGAACGCTTTTCCATGCAAACCCATTTTATGCATTAGGTTATCCATAAGAAAAGCTATCCGGCTAAGGTACCCAGAATCCTCAAATAAATACAACATAAAATAGAATGGAAGAATGTATGGCAATGCAACTGTTATTCCTCCGACAATACCTTCTATGACTCCTCCCCATAGTAGTTCCCCAATTAGACCTATTCCAAAAATACTGTCAAAGGTTGGTTTCAAATTAAAAAAGAAATCTCCTAAAAGAGTAGATGAAAAGTCTCCAAAACTGAATATTCCTACAAATACTGCAAGTATTGTAGCAAACAAAATAGGGTATCCAAAAACTTTGTTTGTTGTTATAGTATGCAGTTTTTCTCGAATAGGTGTCTTTAATGGATCTGTGACCTTCTGAATTTCCTTTGAAATCCTGCTAGCAACTTCATATCGTTCAGAAGTAACAACTGTAGGACAAGAGTGACCGTGAATATTTTCCAGTTCTGTCCTAAGCTCTTTGGTGACTGCTATTATTTTTGGATTTAATTCAAGAACATCTTTTTCTACTTCTATGTCTTCATCCAAAAGTTTTATTGCAGCCCATCTGGCGGGGTACTTCAAGTGGATTTTGCTGATGAGTTTTACCAGTTTTTCTATTCGTTCTTCGATTTCTTTTCCATATTGAGGTTTTAAAGGTTCGATTTTTCTTTTTTTCTCGATGACTTCTATAGCTCTTTCTATCATCTCGTAAATGCCTTGTCCACTAACTGCCACTGTCGAAACGACGGGTACCCCTAAGATCTTCTCTGCTTTGTCGTAATCAATTAGTATCCCTTTTTTCTTAGCTAAGTCAATCTGGTTCAAGACTACGATAAGGGGGTTTCTAGTTCTAAAAGCTGCAATGTAAAAAACAGGTTTCTTTCAAGAAGTGAAGCATCTAAGACATTTATTACTACATCCGGTTTTTGGGTTGCAATATACTCTCTTGAGACCAGCTCTTCTATTGAGTAAGTTGACAAGGAATAGATTCCAGGTAGATCAACGATCTCAATCGTATACCCTTTGAAATGTAAAGTTCCCTCAGCTTTTTCAACGGTTTTTCCAGGCCAGTTTCCAATATGCTGATGTAAGCCTGTAAGCTGATTGAAAATAACAGATTTTCCTACGTTTGCATTTCCTGCTAAAGCAATTGTAAAATGGTTTTCCCTCATCTTTTTACGTCCACAAATATTTTGTTGGCCATACCCCTGCCTATTGCAAGCCTTGAACCCCTAACAGCTATTTCTAGAGGTCCATTGAAAGGTGCTGCCTGTATAACAGTAACTTTAGTGCCTGGTGTTAATCCCAAATCAGTAAGTCTCTTAAGGCAACGTTCAGTTGTGAACTCTTTTTTACGACCTTTTCTTCGTCGATGTCTGCACATAGTGTTCTCGTTTGGCTTTATTTCGGTAGATGTTATGATGCCTGTTTCGCCGTTATTCAAAGAAGTTAAAGGTAACTTCACCAATTTATTCTCCTTCAGTTTTCTTTACATAAATGATAGTTGCAAGGTCATTTTCTAAAGTACATCTTTCTTTTCCAACACGAACTATTAATGAACCGCTAGGAACTGATTTTTTTTCAATTTCTATTCGCATTCCAGGTGTAAGTTTTAATTTATTAAGATGTTTTAGAATCTCAGCTTTTTCTTCCGTTATTTTAACAATAACTACACTAGTTTTGGGGTCGACTTCTGTAAGTGCAATTGTTGTTTCCTCAAGAATTCCTCCACATTTTGTCGGTATAGGATTTCCGTGAGGGCATGTTTTTGGGTGTCCTAGCGCTTTCTCTAGGGGTTTTATTATTTCTGGTGAAAGAGCGTGTTCTAGTTTGCAAGCCGGGTCGTGGACTTCGCTCCAGTCTAGATGAAGAAAATCTGTTAATAGACGTTCGGCGAGGCGGTGTCTTCTCAGAATGTGTGAAGCGATTTTTTTTCCATCTTCTGTTAATTTTACACCTTTGTATGGTTCATGAATGACGAGTCCTTTTCTCTCCAAGTTCTCGATAGTGTTTGTGATCGAACCCGGAACAACTCCTAGTTCTCTGGCAAGTTCCATGGTTCTTGCGAAACCTACTTTATTTTCTAAGCGGTAGATTGTCTCAAGATATTCTTCGGCTTGGTTAGACATTGTTTTTCCTTCATTATTCACAAGTTTCACCTGTTAGAAATTACGACCTCTCGTAATTTTAATTGGTTTTATTATAGATAAACCTTACCTTTTGGTCGACTCGAAAAAAATTAAACTAAATTTGACCAATATTTTAGAGTTGATTTGTTTTAAGAATGTCCGCGCATTTTTTTGCTATGTCGCTTCTTCCAGTTTGAAATGTTTTTCGAAGATATGGCGTATTTCTTCTGGCTTTTCTAGTATAAATAACCCATCCATTGTAGACAATTTTTTAGCGTTTTCAGCATCTTCTTTTCTTACTCTAATTTTCATGTTGGTACCGTCAGGTAGCTGTGTCACGGTAACCCCTTCTTTGTAGTCACAGGGCATTACATAGACGGGAACAAAGGCTTTTAGAGCCATTATTGCAGAGTTAGTCAGCAACGTGTCTGATAGTCCATTAGCGAGTTTTGCAACGGTGTTTGAAGTAGCTGGAGCTATAAGTAAAAACTCAATTTTTCCACTTTGTAATTGAAGAGCAAGTGAAGGAACATTCGAGTTAGTTTCAACCCGACTTTTATCAAAATTTTCTTGCAAATCATTTAGCAAATGATATAATTTTACTACTTGATCTCCGGCTTTTGAAAGATATACTGTGATTCTGATTTGGTCTTGATATTGATCCTTGATTTGTTTCATGACTTCAAATACTTCAATCAGTCTGTCACCGCTTCCTGTGATTCCCCAGGCAACCCTTTTCTTCTTGTTATCTATTTCCACTTTCAACCAACCCTTTTTTAGTCACTTTGATTCTATGTTTTTTATCTCAATTCTTTTCATGGCTTCAACAAATTTTTTTATGGTCTTTCTTAGACTTCTGAATCCTTCCGTGTCTTCTTTTACAGCTTCTAAGGAGTCTTTTGACCAGAAGTTTGCTCCTAAATTAGCTCCAAAAGAACCTCCACTTATTGGTATGATCTCGTTAAGGATGTAAAATGTGTGGATTTGTTGGATTGCTAGTTCTTGTCCTCCAATTCTGTCTCCCCCAACAGCAATTGCAATTCCGATTTTGAATTTGAAAACTTTCGGGTTAGCGGCTAAGAGGGCTCGACATCTGTCCATTAGTGCTTTTATTTGAGCACTGATTCCCCCGTTGTAAACTGGTGTGGCAATAATTATTCCTTCAGCCCTTTTTAGTAGATTGTAAACTGTGTTCATATCATCCTTGATGATGCATTCTTTGTATTTCAGACAGTGATCACAGTGGGTACAGAATCCAATGTTTTTTCCTCTAATTGTGAAAAATTCTGTATTGAAACCCATTGTTGTAAGCATGGTTAACGCTTCTCGTAAAACATGTTCTGTAGCGCCGTTTCTGGGACTCCCACATAAGCCAATAATCATGATCCTTCGTTTATGTTCTATGTTTACTAAACTCTATAACTGTTACTAACCGTTCAAAAGGACAACACCTAAAAGCGAGAGTTAACCGAACTCTCCAATATGAACAAGAAGCAAGCCGCAATACTAGCCATATTATTTGGAATTACAATTTTTAGCATAAAACTAGTAGCCTATTTTATTTCTAATTCTGTTGCTTTGCTTTCTGATGCCCTAGAATCTATTGTAAACATAGCCGCTTCAGGGTTAATGCTCTTCTCGGTTTGTGTTTCAGAAAGAGCACCAGACAGTAACCACAAGTATGGGCACGAAAAAGTTGAGGACATATCCTGCTTAGTAGAAGGATTACTCATAATTGTAGCTGCACTTCTCATTATGATATCCGCCGGGGGGCGTCTCTTCGTTCCATCTGAATTACTCGAACTAGATTTTGCTATTGGAATCTCAATTTTTGCTACTATATTGAATGCTGGGCTTTCCTGGTTTTTAAGTAAAACAGCTAAGAGTTGCGGTTCTACGGCTCTTGAAGGTGACGCAAAGCATCTATTTTCTGACGTAATCTCAACTATTGGTGTTTGGATCGGCCTTTTTATTGCTCAATTAACAGGATGGAGCTTCTTAGATTCTATTCTGGCATTCATGGTAGCTGCTTTGATTATAAGGATGGGGTTGGGGCTTGTTTTTAGTTCTTCAAACCGTCTAATGGATCAATCATGTGTGGAAGAAGAGAATAAAATCATGGAAGTCCTTGGCAGACATACTTTCCAGTTTATAGATTTTCATAATTTAAAAACCCGTCGACATGCAAATCAAGTTTTTGCAGAACTTCACCTTTCAGTTGACGGGTCCCTTAGCGTTAAAGAAGCTCATGATCTTACTGATCATTTGGAGGAAGAACTGAGAATGGAGCAGCCAAACGTGAATCTGACAATTCATGTTGAACCACCCAAAAAGTAGTAATTAAAAGAACCTTTTTTCAAGCTAAAACGTAGCTCTTGTAGCAGTTTCCACCAAAAGTTTTTTCTAATTAGCCTTTTACCACTTCAGGATGTTAGCCAACGTCTTTTCTCTTACAGCCTCAGCGATTTGTTTTCCAGCTAATTTTTCTGCAATTTTAAGCGCAAAAGGCAAAGCTGTTGCGGGTCCCTTGCTTGTTATGATGTTACCGTCAACCACAACAATGTCCTGTTTTGGTATTCCTCCGCCACTCTCCGAGTTCATTTTCCATTCCAGGATAAATTGTACAAAATTTTCCATTCAAAATACCTGCGTCTGAGAGAACTGCGGGGGCAGCACAAATTGCGGCTACTATCTTGTCAGATTTAAATGCCTCTTTGACTATGTCTATCACTCGAGGATCCTCTCTAAGATTCTTGTACCCCGGACTCCCTCCAGGAACTACTACCGCGTCAAAATTCTCTACTTTCACATCGTCAATTGACTTATCTGGAACCATCTTAATTTCATGTGCACCATCAATAACATTGAAAGTTAAACCAGCAACTGTTACGTCTATGCCAGCTCTTCTGAGAACGTCTACTATTGTTACAGTTTCTATTTCTTCAAATCCTGTTGCAAGAAAAACTAATGCTTTGGCCATTATCAAATCTCCATTATTGCTGTAATTCTTTAACTAACTTCACTATCTGTTCTATAACATAGTCGTTAATTTTTTTTCCCTTATTGCCAGATGCTATTGTGGGATCTCCCATAACTCCACTTGGGAAATATAGCTCAGGATCTGGTGTAATCTCGAATCGAGGTAGATTAGGAAAATTTTGTTCCCCCTTTCCCTTTATTAAGTCTGATCGAATAGCCATTACTCTCGAAGTCTCGATAGTACCTGCATGAGAATCTCGCTCATCAAAATCTTTGCCTTTAAGATCAAAAGCAAAGTCATAGTCCGAACAAACCATAATTCTAGGTCTTTTATTTTCATTCATATGGTTAGTTACAACGGTTTTTGCTGCAAGCTTAATTGCTGTCATATGTGATCCCCCTGCATGACCCGTTATAACCAGCAATTTTTTGAAGCCATTACGCACAAAATCTTCAAGAATGTCAGTCATAATGTTCCGAAGTGAATCAAATGTTATTGTAATGGTGCCCGGAAAGTTTCTTGTAGAATTGCAAAGTCCATATCTTAGAGGTGGGGCAACCAAACAACCTGCTTTTCGGGCTACACCTAGAGCAATAAATTCTGCCTGAAGACTGTCTGTACAAAGTGGTAGATGTGTTCCATGTTCTTCAATACTTCCACATGGGATTATTACCACTTTTCCATCTTTAGCGGCTTTTTCGGCTTCAGGCATACTTAATTCGTCAAACCATATGTTTCCTTTTTTTGTTGAATTTGGACACATGTTCTATCTTGACTCCTTTTTGTCACAGAAATTGCTTGCATTATTTCATTCTTTTATGACCTTTAAGGTTTGTTCGTAGTAGCGGGGACCATAACTTAATGTTATTTGGTGAAATACATTGGTTCCGTTTACTACCCGTTCAAGGTTTCCTTCAACAACAACTTGTTCACCCTGTTTTGCCTGCATTCTAAACTCTTCCATGTATGAAAAGATCTGTGTGATATCATCAACATGAGGGCCATCTATAACCTCTTTCACTTCGATTTGATAAACAGACGGAATAAACGGTGCATCTTTATCGTTGGTTATTTCAACTATTGCCTTAATCCAACCCTCATGGAATATCCGTGTAAATGAGTTGTATGTGTTGACGTTTTCGGTCCATTTTTTCACAGGTTCAAATTCTGCCTTAACAACTCTTTCCGCATCTTCAGAGTCAAAATATGCGTAAATCATTTTTCTTCTCTGATGCCAAAGATACTCTTTCAAACTGTAATTCACGAATTTCCAATCTTTCGATTCAACTGCTTTCATATGGTTAAACTCGTTCCGTAACGACGGATCATTTTTGTAAAGAGTTGCCAAACCATTACAGAGCTTGTCAATGTTGTCTTTGCCGTAAATTATAAAATCTAAATCAGAAAATTTGGGATTATAAAAACCATGTAGAAGAGAACCAAACACTCCAAAATCTTCTTCTTTCAAGCCAGATTGAGACGAAACCCTTGTAAACAAATCCTGTAATGCCTTTATCAAAACATCTACAGGTTCTTTTGAAAGCAGCTGTTTTAATCCAATATCCGGTTTACGAACTTCATGTATGTCATTTTCGTTTACTCCTACCAGACATTTCTGTAACGGTTCATAAAACACAGTGTATTGAGGAAACTTTTTCAAAACAAGCTTCAGTCCCTCATCTGTAAAAAATTTGTAGTAACTTGGCTTTTTATCACCTCTTCTTGCTCTGGGATTAGTCGACTTAAAGATATTTGGCGACGCATATTCTGGATCACAAACATAAGCACCTGACGGATGAATGTAACCATAGACCCTGAAAATAATGTCTTCTTTAGTTATTATAGCATCACGATCTCGAAGCATCAAAAACCAAACACTTCCCAACTTATTATTTTTATTTGAAGAATAATATTTGGAATTGTTTAAGACAGCTTTTTTGTTTTTTCTTGAATCTGTTTATTCGTTTTTATCTAAATCAAATAGGTTCAACATATTCTCTTTCTCTTGTCCCAGTACCCACAACAACTTGAAAACTAACCGCACCAGTTCCAATGTTCTCTACCCGCTCTAAAGTACCAGAAACCTTCACAATATCACCGGTCCTAGCAACATTTCTATAATAACCAATCATAGATAACACTCTTGCTGGAACTTGATCCTTTGGCAATTCTGATTTTGAATCATCTGGCTGATAATTCTTGATTGGGTAAATTGCTGGTCTGAACATGTTTTCGTTGTCATCCATAACTTCACATCTGAAACTAACAGGTTTAACTGGAGTGTATCGCATTTTTCCATGTGGAGCATCTATTTCGTCATACTTTCTTACAGCATTATAGACAAATCGTCTATCATTATAGCGTCCTCGATGTTTTCTTGCGTAATCTATCTTTTTGGTACAAACATGAGTAAATATCCCCTCGTCTGCAAGCCGATTAATTGCACTTTCTAACAACTTGAAGTTTTCAGAACCGTAAACTACAAGGTCAATATCTGAATATTCTGAGTGCATGTTTAAGCCAACAGAACCGTGGATTCCAAAATATTGAATTGCAACTTTTGACTCTTTAGATAAAAGAGAAACCAGCTCTACAGTTTCGCTTTGCAACTCGTCTTTATTTTCTTTTTCAAAAATCCTCTGTAGGCATTCACCAGGCAAATAAACTTTCTTTATTCGGTCTAAAGGTACACTTAACACTTCTTTATTTCTAAATGGACAACAATACAGGTAATAAGGAAAATTTTTTCTGAATGTCTCCAAGAACTTTTGATAGTTTTCGACGGTGTAAAGTTTTTCTGGTCTGGAGAGTTCTAGACCATCTAGGTTCCATTTCTGTTTAAGGAAACGAATAGGAAAATGATGCGCTAAACTCGAGTTTATGTATTTAAGAAACGCGAAAACTCTATTTTCTGGATGCTCATATCCGAAAACATAAAAAATAAAACCGTCTTTGGTGAGTATGGTTTCTCCGTCTCTGGGAATCCAATGGTTTATTGCCAAACGCGTCATCCTCTATGTTACCACAGGAATCTTTGCAAACTATTTTAGCCTTTATGCGCGCGCTGAAACTGTTGAATAAAAGATGGGAGTGGATTAACCCATAAAAGTGTGTGCGACAAAAATTTTTGCTATGCTTTTTTGTCGTCTTCGTATGCGTTTTCGGCTGTTATGGATCTGCCGCCGGCTGCGATTGGATAAGCTCCGCATCTTCTGCATACTACAGCGTTTTCAGCGACGTTGGAATTGCATTGTGGACACGTTCTAGCGTCAGGATCGTTAGCATGCGGTACTCCCATAACCTCTCTGTATGCTTCGTAGTAAACTAGTTGTTCTTTGTCACGGATCGTAACGTTGTCAGTTTCTAGAATCTTCTTCTTTTTAGCTGCGAAGTCTGAATCAGAAATCTTCTTCGCTAGGTATTTTGGAAGAATCGTTGTTCCTGAACCTACTTCGATGGGATTTTTATCTCTCCATCTGATCTCGGGAGGAAGCACGTCTTCATAGGCTTTTCGAAGAATCCATTTCCCCCAAACTTCCCCTCGCTCTTCCTGAACGTTATATCTTGGGTCTATGTTCATAGCGAATTTCTGGACTTCGGGGTCTAGGAATGGTTGTCTCACCTCGATACCCAAATTTTTACCCAGAGTGCCTGTAGAAAATGCCATTATTCCCCACATTTTCTTGAGCATGACGCTTAGTTTCTCTTTGTTTCCTACATGACGGTAAAACATGTGGTATCCAGCAAAAAGTTCATCGGCTCCATCCCCGGTGATTAGTTTGGTAGACCCATAAGATTTGGCAAATCTTAATCCAATATTGATGGTTATGCTATTTCTGACTTCCATGGGATCAAAAGAGTCCAAAACCTTTACAACGTCAGGGATGGCTTCAAAAACTTCTTTTTCACCAAAAGGATTCATATAATGTTCTATGTTAAGTCGTTTAGCCATTAGTTTGGCATATTTTGTGTCCAACGCATTTGCTTCTTTGAACGTGCAGGTAAAGCCTCTGATTCGGACATGTTCCGATACAATGGTTGCTAGAATGCTTGTATCTATACCGCCTGAAAAAAGCATGTCTTCTGTCAGATTTTTTATTACAGATTTTTCTAGTAGATCTCGCAGTTCAGCCGCCACTTCGTCTACTTTTGCTAAAATATCTTTTTCTGAAGCTCCCATACAATCACCATTATTCAATAGAACCTGAAAATATTACAATTTTATATATAAATATTTTCCTTATTGTGAAAGAAATTGAGTTGAATCTTAAAAATAATGAACAAATATTCATAAAATTATCATTTTATTGATATCAACAAATTTCTGCTTTTTCTTCAATAAATTTATTTTTACTGTAATCAGAATTTGGACTGGAACCGAGGTAATTTTTAATAGACATATTTATTATCAATCTTTTTACAGTAATCTAGTAGGGGACATAGATGGAGAATCAGCCTTTTTGGAAAGCGAGAACAGCTTTTATTTGTTACCTGGTATTGTTTGCAGGCATCCTGGTCGGAAGCATAATAGTCGGTATTGTTATGTTTGGATTGGGACTCGAACTTCAAGAATTAACTTTTCCATCTGCACTCGTCGCTCTTCCAATCAATGAGAGTATAATTATAGGAGTCACATTACTGTTTGCCAAGCAGAAAGGTGCAGGTTTGAAACAACTGGGTCTAAAAAGACCAAGTCTCAAAATAATAGTTATTGCCTCTCTAGCAGCTATTTTTCTCCTTCTTTTGGCTGGAAGTATCTCTTTGGTTGAAGAAGTTATTCTTGGTCCAGACCCGGATGCAGAACTTCTTATAGATGCCATACTTCCCCGAGATTCTTTACAATTACTTTCATTGATAAGTATCTCACTGTTGCTTGTTGGACCTGCTGAAGAATTAGCTTTTAGAGGCTTTGTTCAAAGAGGGTTTGAAAACTCATTTGGAAAAATAATTGGTCTGTTTATTGCCTCTATCTTGTTTGGTCTTTTACATGGACTTAATTCTCCTCGTTCTATTATTCCAGTAACTGTTGTTAGCCTTTTCTTGGGTTACGTTTGGCAAAAAACCGACGGAAACACTACCGCTTCTGCATGGATGCATGGACTTTACGATGCGGTAGCCATAACATTAGCCTATTTTAGTACCTTATAGCCCCCTCGAATACAGTACGGTTAACTATAATAGTCACTTTTTTAAACTGGTGAGAATATGCGAGGTTTCAGAGACCGAGATTTTCTTCAAACAGAAGAAGGACTCTTTTTTTGTGTAGTTGGTTCATCACATCCACCCAAACGCGTCATTTCATACATTAAGTATGTTCCATCGGAGTCTGGAGTTTGGGGAAGCGGCAAAAAAAAGTTTAGCAGAATATTTCAGAAATATACTATCCCCAATCTGTTGGAAACCTTCAAATATATTGAAAAAAACCATCCTAATTACCAGTTTTATTCACCTGCAGATAACATTACAATAACTGCAGTTCCTCATGAAAGTATAAAGAAACACTTCAAGCCAGAACAAAAGTTAGCTCAACTCAGTCAATCAAAAAATTTAGATATGTTACAAGATAAGCTGGTCAGATTCGCTAAGTTTCTAGAGAATATTAGCGGCATTTCCAATCATTCTTTTGGAGTAACTGGATCTATTCTTCTAGATATTCATAAACCCGAATTTTCGGATATTGACATAATCGTTTATGGTGTAAAGGAAAGTTGGAAACTGAAAAATGTCTTAACTGAAAATCGAGGCTCTGAAACATCCATAAAACGCCTTGAAGGAAAGGCTCTAAAAGATTGGTGTATCAAAAAAGCTGAGCAGTATCCGTTGACAGCTAAGGACGCCTTGAAGCTTTATGAGCGAAAGTGGAATCTTGGATTTTTTGAAGACAAATGGGTTTCAGTTCATCCTGTTAAGATTGAAAATGAAATTACTAGAAAATTATGGTGACCAGATATACATTCCAGTAGGTCATGTGACTATAGAAGCTGATGTATCCGAAAACGTTAATTCCCTTTTTCTTCCTGCAACCTACCAGCATCGATAATGTGAAGTTTCTGGATGGTCAACATTTAGGAGATGTTACTGAAGTAGTTTCATATGAGGGTCTCTATTGCAGTATAGCTGAAAACGGAGAAACAATTCAAGCTAGAGGAAAATTGGAAAAGGTTGAGGAAAAAGAAAACGGCCGTCAACATTATCGTGTTTTAGTTGGTTCTGCAATGGGTAAAGGCAAAGAATACATGAAATTGTTGGAATAGAATCAAAAATAGATTATTCCAGATTTAAAACTTCTTTTAGAACTCCTTTGTATGGACCAAGTTTGCCGCCGTAGTTTCCGGCTGTAATTTTTAGAACACCTGGAACTTTGATTGCAGCCATTATTCCCTCAGCCATTGCTTCTTTAACGACTCTTTGGTTCAAGCCGTTTATTACAATCTCGTAGACACTGTTAACGTCTTCTGGAACTTTGGAGTCTGACACGAGTGTCTTGATTGAAGGACAGTATTGATGACTTGTAGACGCAGGAAGCTTGTAATTCACTGAACCTACTTTTGATCCTGCTCTGCATAAACCACCAGGAAATGGCATAATCACTCCTCGAACATTTTTACTAATTGCCTCTTTTGCATCTTCTGATGCTTTGAGGGCTGCTTCCCAATCTTTGGCTAGAATAAGCATGTTTCCGCTAGCGACGGCTTTCATGATTCCAAAATCGTCTTCAACAACGAATTCACCTTCCATTACTGGGATTCGCCAGACTTTTCTTCCTGCAACTTCACCGCTTTTTTGGTAGCCGTCTCCAAAAAGGCGTAAGCTTCGTCCAACTTTGATTCTTCTTTTTGCTTTTGGGAGTGCGTCAAAAGCTGCTGTTGTTGGGCAGGTCATGATGCATTGTCCGATTCTTAGACCCATTTGATGCTTTAGATCGCCGCGTGAACTATGGTAGATTTGTATTATAGCTCCTGGGCGTCCATCTGGGGTTTCTTTAGGTGATACCAGACCCTCTACTGAGGCTTCTGCTGGGGACATGATAATTGAGGATGCAAATCCTGATGCTGTTCTTGCTGCTATTAATGCCCATTTTTCGTTAGCGGCAGTTATCAGTATTCTGCCTGCCCACATGGGGAACATTTCAGCGAAAGTGTCTTCTATTTTTACGGGGTCTTGTTTTCCTGGTACTTTTACAATAAAATCGTTATCTTCTTTTCTTAATACTTCAAGTGAGGCCATTATTTTTTCGCGCTCCGAGGATTGATTGAGCTTGATTTGAGAAGTTCTCATCTTTATTTATACTTTTAGATGTTGCGGTATGTATTTTTTCTTTGATCATCTCTTGGGACTGTTTGTTCGTCGTTTTTTTTGGAATAAGCCGTGTTTCAATAAGGAATATTAGTGTCAAGTAGATGAACATCCAAGCAATGAAAAAGAATTCTCCGTAAAATTCGTGGAAAGTTGCTGCTAGCGAGGCTCCGCTGTTGACTCCCGCTAAGAGAATTGCTACTATTCTAAGGATGTTAACGAAAAAGGTTCCAACTGCACCCGCAATAACATAGATTATTTTTCGATTACGGGATATGCTAGTGCCCCTGAGAAATAGCATGATCATAAATGAGTATAGGAATAGGCTATGGCTTCCTGCACAAGACCAAGATACGATTGCAGAATAACTGCTGTTTGAACTTGATACCGTGAGTCCTAATCCATCGCTTCCGGAAGGGAATGTTCTGGTTGCGTATCCCAGTAAATTTAGGACTGAACTGGCTCCGTAGACGGTAACAGGGACAAAGGATTGTAAAATCGTAAACGTTCCGTAAGGATAGAAGGTGTCAATCATGTAGAATATACCGACGCCGCCGATAAAGAAGCATGAGACTGTGAAAATTTTCAATCCGCGGAATCCATATAGAAGCCAAATTGAAGTTACAAAGAATATGGCAAATAATATGTACTCTAAGGAGAATGGCCATGAGTGAGTCAAGTACCATTCGCCATACTGTTCAGCAGGAACACCAACGATTTTTCCAAGCTCTATGATACTATTTCGCAAACCGAAGTTTAATCCGGCTGCATATAATGTGGGTAAAATCAGGGTTATTGCCGCTAAAACGGTTTTTTTGGTCCAGCCTGTGAATTGTTCTTCTTTAAGTTTTTTCCAGCCAAGAATTGCCTCTAAGAAGAATAGCCAAAGAAAGAGAAGATACGGTGCTCTGCCTTTCCATAAGTAATCAAATGAGCCAGTATCTATGATGTAAAGAATTATTAATGGAATAATAAAAGCCAAAAAAACTAGGGAAGTCTGCAAAAGAAAGGGACGACCCAAATCTGAAATAAGTTTCTGAATTTTTTCTTTAAAGGGGATTATCATGATAGTTGATGCCTTACCTAACATTTGAGTTTATTTTCAGGGTATTGGTAAACTTGTTCTATTCGATGTTAATAATCATTCTTTATTTTTAAATTGAACTAATCATTCGTTCTTTTCTTTAAACTTAAGTGAGATCGAGTTAATGCAGAAACGTTGACCTGTAGGTTTAGGTCCGTCATCAAAAATGTGCCCAAGGTGCCCCCCACACTTTTTGCATACTACTTCTGTCCTATTCATTCCATAGCTATTGTCACTGTTTTTTTCTATACTCGCATTAGACTCTGGTGCCCAGAAGCTTGGCCATCCTGTACCTGAATCAAATTTGGTATCGGAACTAAATAATTCATTTCCACAGGCAGAGCAAACATACATTCCAGTTTTCTTGTTTTTCAGGTATTTTCCTGTAAAAGCTGGTTCTGTTCCTTTTTCTCTAAGCACATGATATTCTTCAGGAGAAAGATCCTTCTTCCATTCCTCTTCTGTTTTTGTTACTTTTGGTTTGATACTTTTTCACCTCCTTTTGAAATCCATTTTTTAAGAAAATGTGTTTTTACCTGCAACGTTATGAAATTTTTATGCTTACCGTTGCTTTAAAACATTATACTTGTTAAATAATTAAACGACGGCTCAAATATGCTAACTTCCAATACTGGCTAAATTTGTGATTGATTTTTATTCATGTTTAATATTAATCATTATGCCGGATGAAGAAAAGGCATTAGTTTGACGCTTTAGGATGAAATCTCAGAGTTACTCTGACGGCAAATTATTTTTAAATATCTCTGAACTGAAACGTGGTCCATGTTAGAACTATACCCATTATAGCTTCTACTCCTACAAAACCAAAATTTAATGGGAATTGAGTTACCACAAATATCCAGCATGAAAATATTATCCAAATTAATGTCACCCAGGTGAGTATGATTTTATTGAAAAATTTCATTGTTAATCTTGTTCAAATTGTTTTTAATTAATACAAAAAGACTATGAATTCAAAATATTGATCCTAAATCCAAAATTGAAAAAATGGAATAAAAATTGTGTAGGTTTCAATTAATTTGAATAGCAGCTATTTCGAAATTGAACTTCTTAAATTTTTTTCTCTTGTTAACCTCATGAAATCAGAATATATATTTATGTTAATATGATATATACAATATATTTTGAGGGATAACATATGGACCAACGTAAAATCATGTCTCTTGGCAAGTCCTCACTGATTATATCTCTACCAAAACATTGGACAAAACTAAACGAATTAAAACAAGGTGATGTTGTCTCTTTAGTAATTCAACGTGATCGCTCTTTAGCTATTTTCCCGGGTACAGAAAGTAAAGACGATTTCAAAGAAATATCAATACATATAGATCCAAATGAAAAATCTAGCACCATTAAAAGAAACATCATTTCATGTTATTTGAATGGATACACAAACATAAGACTTTTTTCAAAAGGGATTTTTCCTGTTTTCCAACAGAAAGCAATCCGTAAAATAGTTCAGATACTTTATATGCGAATAATGGAATGCGATGCTAAGACAATGCATATAGTAAGTCTTATGGATGAAACCAAAGCCTCTGTAATCTCAGGAATACAACGGATGCATATACTTTCAGATTCGTTGCTACAAGATGTTTTATCATCCCTTGAGACTCAAGACCCTGATTTGGCGAAAACAACTTTTCAATTAGAAGATGACGTTAACCATTTCTCTTATCTTATACTTAGAACTCTCAGAAGAGCAGCTTTAGATCCAGCATTTGCAAATAAACTGAATATTGAGATTAGTGACTGTTTTGATTTTCAAATGCTTGTTTATCGTATCAAACAAGTTGCTAATTATGCCAGTGATATTGCTCAACATATAGTATTGTTAAATGAAAGACAACTAAAAATTTCTGATCCGCTAATAACTTTAATGCAAGAAGCTGGCAAAAACTCACGCACAATTTATAATCAATCCTTAAAAGCTTATTTTTCGAATACTGTAGATTTGGCCGAAGAATTGATTGAACGTGGAAAACTTGTAGATAAATCAGATCAAGAAATTGCTACGTGGTCTTTTTTGCATGAGAAAAAGAATCCAGTTATTATTTGTGCTACTTGTTCAATCCGTGAATCAATAAAGAGAATTGCGGAATATGGAATCAAGATTGCGGTTTCTACTATCGATCGTTCATTTAGCAAAAAATAAAATTTATTATAGCCCCCTAAAGGGGGCTAATTTATCTCTAAGGTTACTTCTTATTTGGGTAAGTGAGGACTAATTCTAATGCACTGGATTTTATTGTTTTCTTGTTGTAATTTTCTCGCTAGTTCTAGAGCGAAGTTGTAATTGTATGTTCCTTTTCCTGTTTTTCGGACTTCTTTTAGCATTTCAATTTCTGTTTCATGTTTGAGTCGTCCTATCGCAAGAGCACCTATTCCATAGATTCCTTGTGCAATTTCGCTCATATCATCGTGTGGTTTTATTCCTTCGACTCCTAGATGGAGGAATAGCGTTTATGTCTGCAAGAACTTTTAGATTCTTGACTTTTTGTATCATTTCTTTTTGGATAATTTGAAGTCCACGTGTTCCTGCGCAGAATATTACTTCTGCTTTATCGAAAAGTTCAAATATTTTCTCAGAAGTGGATGCGAAAAATCCTTTGACATTTACTCCATATTGAGTGTTAATGCCTGCTGCTAACTCTGCAGCATACTCGTCACCATTTTTTCTGTTCGGATTCAAGCTTGCAATTGTAACATCTGATCCAAGTTTTGCTAATAAGACAGAAATTATTCGTCCTACAGAACCTGTTCCGAAAACTGCACATGTTTTATCGCCTATATTTCCAAGATTGTTTGAAGATATTGCTTCTTCTACTTTGGCAACTGCTGCTGCGGCTGTGGTATATGCACCTGCTGGATCGATTACTACACTAGCATTGAAAGGAGGAAACATAGCTTTTGTAATTTTTTTTGCTGTTTCTTCTGCTTTGTTGATGTCTTTTCCTCCGACGAAAAAGGTGGTTCGCTTTACTCCTTTTGGGCCTCTTGAAAAAACTGCATCTTCTACTATCGTTTTTGCGTCATCCGAGGTTACGTTATTGTAAGGTATTACTGCGTCATATCCAGCATCGTAGGCCATGCAAACGTCGAAGGGACTGGCGATTTTGTCTGAATCTAGGAAAAACAATAGATATGGTAATTCTACTGATTCATTTTTAATTGTAGGTTTAACTTTTATTTGCATAGACTGTAACAGATCGTCAATGCTTTTTATGTTTGTTGAATCTTGGAATGGCAGATTTACTTCTTTTGAAATCCCTATTATTTGAACTGTAGCGTTTAATTTTTCAAGGAGTTTTGTTACACCTTTAGTGTGTTCAGGACTGCTAATGTGAATACAAATGACTTCTTTACCTGATTTTGTTTCTCTTGCTGCATTCAAAATTTTCATAACGATCCAGTTTTCTCTTACAGAAAAATTTACATCTTTTTCTTGTTTTTCAAGTTCACTTTGTAGATATTGACCGTAAGCGATCATATAATCCTCTTCGACATTAGTTTCAGAGGTTTTTTCATTTTTCTTGAATCGATCACCTAAGGCCTGAATAATTTGGTCTCTACGTTCCTTTTTTTCTTCTAATTGTTGAGCTATATATGATTTAGCATTCTCTTCAATGTCAGCTGGATAATAAGAAATGTTATTTTTTGTGAAGATCTGTGCTAAGGTATTTTTTTCATTGAATTCTTCAAGTGAACGCATACCAAGTTCTTCTGTTGCGAAGTTTGGTTTAATGTTCTTAATCAATTTCTCTAGGAAACTAGTAAGAGCAATTGAGGGTTTTTGAAGTATGCTCAATTCGTTATTCGGTTTGTTAGATTCTATTAGCCAGAATGGTTCGTTATATTCTTTTTCGACTATTACGACGGATAATTTTTGGTTTTTTAATGGTTCTAGTTCTAATGGTTCCATTTTTTTCACCAATTTTTTATTAATTTTTTTGCCTAAATTCATACATTACTACTAAAAATATATACTTTATGCTCATATTATATGTAATGATTAATACTGTATATACGTGGCTTTTAAATACTAAAGCAAAATTGCACTAAATTATATAAGTTGCCTAATTGCATGACCTTAGGTAATAACATCAGGTGATTACGCATGGAAGCATCATTAAAAGTAATAAAAATCGGCGTTTTTAAATGTGGAAACGTCGGTACAGCTCCTATCCTTGAATTACTATTAGATGAACTAGCCCAACGTAAAGATATTATTGTTCGTACTGTAACGTCGGGTTCTAAGATGTCCTTGGAAGACGTTAAGGACGCTTTTCCAAAAATTCTCGAATTTAATCCAGATCTTTTAATATTAATTTCTCCAAATCCTGCAGTACCTGGACCTTCAGCTGCTAGGCAGATGGCGATTGAAAACAATATACCCACGATTATAATGTCAGATGCTGTTGCAAAAAGGATGGTGGACCACCTTGAGAAGCAAGGTGTAGGTTACATAATTGTTCTGGGGGATCCTTTAATCGGTGCTAGAAGAGAATTTTTAGATCCAATAGAAATGGCGTTATTTAACTCAAACATAATGAAGGTACTAGCGGCTACAGGTGTTTTACGATTAATACATCAAGAAATTGATCGAGTGATAGCAGTCTTTAAAGAAAATCTTGCCATTCGTCTTCCAAGATTAGTAGTTGATACAGAAACTGTTAGAGACAAGTCAGATTACACAAATCCATATGCTAAAGCCAAAGCAATGGCAGCTTATCATATTGCTTCTAAAATTCCTGAAATTAACACTAAAGCCTGCTTTATTGAAAAAGACAGTGAAAAGTTCATACCTCTTGTTGCTTGTGCACATGAAATGGCTCAAATAGCAGCAAAGTTAGCTGAAGAAGCAAGAGAAATCGAGAAATACACAGATACTCTTGTTAGGAAGCCTCACTCCAAAAAGGGTGAACCGTTAACGAAAACTAAATTGATGGAATCTCCTGAATTTGATGATGCATTATATAGAAAGTGGCTAAAAAGTTTACAAAAGGAATAACATCATATGCATATGGGAGTGAATGTAATCATGTCTATGGAACAAATCGATAAAATCATCGACAAATATGAAAATAAAAAGGGAATTTTGATTCAATTACTCCTCGATGTTCAAAAAGAGCTCAAATGGATACCAAAAAAAGCAATTAATAGAATAAGTCAAAGATTGAACATTCCTTGTAGTCAAATATTTCGGATTGCAAGTTTTTATACTGTATTAAGTTTGGAACCTATTGGTCGCCATCTTGTACGAGTCTGTGAAGGAACCGCTTGCTATGTTCGAGGTGGACCGAGAATCTTGAATTTCCTTGAAACTAAATTAGAACATCAAATCAGGAGAAACAACAAAGGATAATAAATTTACTTTGGAGACAGTTAATTGCTTAGGCTGTTGTGCTCTAGGACCCGTTATTGAGATAGACAAGAAATATTTTGGAAAGCTAAATTCCTTAACAATCGAGAAATTATTAGCAACGTATGATTAAAAGTGAATAAATATGAAAAAAATGAAATCTCCTTCCGATCTTGAAAACCTTCAAAAGAAAATCATCTCTAAGAAGGATCCAAAAAAGAAGATTATTTCTGTCTGTGTAAGTACAGGCTGTGAAGCTCTTGGTGTTCAAAAAGTTCTTGAAACTTTTACCACTGAACTTAAAAAACCAAGGTCTAGAAGGAAAAGTGGAAATTAAAGAAACTGGATGTCTAGGGTTCTGTGAAAAAGGTCCAAGACTAGTAATTTATCCTGAAGAGATTTATTATTTCCAAGTACAGCCATCTGATGTGCCTGAAATCGTATCAAAGACACTTATAAAAAATCAAATTGTTGAAAATTTGCTTTATTCTGATCCGGTTTCTGGAGAAAAAGCACGATATTTGTCTGATGTTCCTTTTTATAAATATCAAAAAAGAATTCTTCTCGAAAGTAACAGTAAACTCAATCCAAAAAATATAGAAGATTACATAGCAATTGGCGGCTATAAGGCACTATCAAAAGTCTTGTTCCAGATGTCGCCAGAACAAGTTATAACAGAAGTTAAAAATTCTAAATTAAGGGGTCGAGGCGGAGGAGGTTTTCCAACTCATATTAAATGGCAATCAACTCGAAACGCTGTTGGTGAACCTAAATTTGTTATCGTTAATTGTGACGAAGGTGATCCAGGAGCCTTTATGAACCGGGCGATAATGGAAGGTAATCCTCATTCAATTCTGGAAGGTCTTATTATCGGAGCTTATGCCATGGGTTCTAATCAAGGATTTATCTATGTACGGCAAGAATATCCTCTCGCAGTAGAGAATATGGAGATAGCTATCAAACAAGCTAAAGAACTGGGGCTATTGGGTGAAAATATTTTTGGTTCAGGTTTTGATTTCGATGTAACAATACACAAGGGGGCAGGAGCTTTTGTTTCCGGTGAGTCAAGTGCTCTTATGGCTGCAATCGAAGGGACCGTTGGTGAACCCAGACCAAAATATGTTCACACATCAGAAAAAGGAGTTTGGGATAAACCCAGTGCACTAAATAATGTAGAAACATGGGCAGACATACCTCTTATAATAAATAATGGAGCTGAATGGTTTGCATCCATTGGAACCGAAGGTAGTAAAGGAACTAAAATTTTCGCGTTAGCAGGCAAAGTAAACAACACTGGTCTGGTAGAAGTTCCCTTTGGTATATCCCTAAGAGACATTATTTTTAAAATTGGCGGAGGTATTCCAAACGGAAAAAAATACAAAGGTGTTCAGACTGGAGGACCTTCTGGAGGGGTAATTCCAGAGCAATATTTAGATTCTCCCGTTGATTTTGACGAACTTACGAAGTTAGGTTCAATGATGGGTTCAGGTGGTCTAATTGTATTAGATGAAGATACCTGCATGGTTGAAATGGCTAGATACTTTGTGAATTTCTTATGTGACGAATCTTGTGGAAAATGTACTCCTTGCCGTGAAGGATTAAGACAAGCTAGTATTATTTTGAACCGGATCACAAAAGGTCAAGGAAAAGATGAAGATATTGAAAAACTCCAAAAAATCGCAGAAGTAACCAGAGATTCTTCTCTATGTGCTTTAGGACAAACTTCTGCTAATCCTATGTTGACTACTTTGCGATACTTCAAAGACGAATATGAAGCGCATATAAAAGAAAAACGATGTCCCGCATTAGTTTGTAAAGAACTAATATCGTATTATATTGATCCGGAAAAATGCGTAGCCTGCATGATTTGTCATAGAAACTGTCCAGTAAATGCGGTAATCGGAGAAAAAAATAAGATTCACATAATTGATCAAGAAAAATGCGTCAAGTGTGGAAGTTGCTACGACATGTGCCCATCTAGGTTTAGCGCTGTGAAAAAGATATCTGGCAAATCAGTTCCTCCTCCTGTTCCAGAAGATCAGAGCGATTAGTTAAAAGATTAAGAAAGGAGAAGCCAAACTGAGGTGATAATAATGGAAGCTAATGAAAAAGAAATCACAATGAAAATTGATGGGATTGAAGTAAACACAATTGAAGGAAAAAGTATCCTTGAAGTTGCAGAAAAAGTTGGAATAAAGATTCCTACCCTATGTTTTAATGATGCTCTTGAACCATTTGGTGGTTGTCGTTTATGTTCTGTAGAAATAACTGACAAACGAGGAAGAAAAAAGGTTGTAACAGCATGCAATTACCCTGTTTTCGATGGACTTGTCGTTGAGACTAAATCTAAAAAAATATTCAGAACGCGTCAAATGCTTCTTGAATTGTTGCTTGCTCGATGTCCAAATGCCAAGAGGATACAAGATTTAGCAAGAGAATATAATGTTGAGGAACCGAGCTTTTTTGTTGGAGATTATGAAGAGGATTGCATACTGTGTGGTTTGTGCGCTCGAGTTTGTGAAAAGGTTGGTGTATCAGCAATTAATTTTGCAAATCGAGGAATAGAACGAGAAGTTACTGCACCTTATCACACAATTTCCGATGATTGTGTTGGATGTGGTGCATGTGCAATTGTATGTCCAACAGACTCGAAAAAAGTGAGAACGAACACTTACCCTATGCTAGAGGATGATATACAAGAAGCTGAAGAACAATTTTTGCAAGGAACAAGAGATGAACAATTAGGAGTTTATCAAGAAATTTTTGGTGCAAAAAGCTCTATCGCTGGACAAGATGGGGGAATGGCGACAGCTTTGTTGCTTTCAGGATTTAAAAAAGGTCTGTTTGATGCCGCTATAGTGGTTAAGCGATCGTCGGGATATCGGGCTGAGGCGATTATTGCAGAGAGTGCCGATGATATACTTACTGCAAAAGGAACAAAATATTCAAGGGTCAAGATGCTGTCAAAAATTGGGGAGATGGTGGAGAACGGTAAAAGAAAGATTGCTCTTGTTGGTACTCCGTGTGAGATTCGGACTGGGAGAAGAATTCAACAGCAATTATTGAGTAAATATCCTGACCTAGAGATTACTATAATCGGTTTGTTCTGTTTCGAAGCTTTTGATTATGAAAAATTGAAGGAAGCAACTCAGCAGATATTGGGTATTGATTTGGATCGCGCAGAAAAAACTCAAATCCATAGTGGCAAGTTTATAGTACAAGTTGATGGAACTGAACATTCAGCCAAGATAAAGGAATTCCATGATGCTATTCAAGGCGGGTGTGGTTATTGTAATGATTTTGTTGGAAGAATTGCTGATGTTTCTGTTGGTTCTGTTGGAAGTAACGAAGGATTTTCAACAGTGATTGTTCGATCAAATCGCGGAAAAAAGTTGCTTGAAGATGTTGATTTCATTAAAAGCGATGTAAATAAAGAAGAAATAATAAAACTAGTAACATTTAAAAAGAAAAGAGCTGACAAAAACTTCGCGCCAATATTAAATGGGAAACCTGAATAGCCCAATCTTCATTTGGCATGTATACTTATGTGCGCGATTGATATAATTCTCCTCTTTCTATGAGAGGTTCCAGAATGCTTATGTTTTGCGAGGAATCAATAAGAATTCTCCATGAGAATGATTAAGGATTGGTTAAATAATGAACATCAAATTATCTAAATATGAATTTTTAACCATTTAATCAGTAGATATGGGTGACTTTTTTGCTTAGACTCTATAACACATTAACTAAAAAACTCGAAATTTTCAAACCTCTCGAAAAGGGAAAAGTGAAATTGGTAACTTGTGGACCATCAATTTATCAGTTGCCTCACATCGGTAATTATCGTACTTTCGTTTTTGAGGACATTCTTCAACGTTATCTAGAGTACCTCGGATACAAAGTAGAGCGATTAATAACCATCACCGATGTAGAAGACAAAGCTTTGGTCGAGGCCGGTAATCGAAATCTAACTCTTCAAAAATTAATCGAAGACAATTTCAATACTTTTATTGATGAATTAAAAAAGTTGAAAGTTAAGATTCCTGATCACATTCAGCGCTCTTCTTTTGTTGTTGATGAAGCTGCTTATTTAATTGAAATTCTGCTAGAGAAAGGCTATGCTTACTGGCATACTTATCGTGGTCGAAGAAACGTCTATTTTGATCCTCTGAAGTTTGATGGTTTCGGTAAATTATATGGACTTGATATGAGTAAATGGCCTAAAAAGAAGATACGTTACCATCGAGATACTTATTCTAGTGATAGATGGAACAAAGGTGACTTCATTTTATGGCATGGTTACAAAAATGGCGACCTAGCTTATTGGGATACAAAAATAGGCAAAGGTAGGCCTTCATGGAACATTCAAGATCAAGCTATGTTGTTGAAGACATTCGGGTTTGAAGTTGACATTTGGTGCAGCGGAATCGATAGCACACATCGTCATCATGATTATATAATTGCTGTAGTTGAAGCCATTGTAGGTAAACCTTTTGTTAATTATTGGCTCCATTCGGCGCATCTGTTTTTTGAAGGAGAAAAGATGTCTAAACGAAAAGGTAACATAAAGTATCCAAAAGACTTGTTAAAAACTGAGTGTATATGGAATCATATTCGCTTCTTTTTTATCTACGGACATTATAGGCGAAAATTAAATTTTACTTTCGAAGATTACACTGAAGTCTGTAAATTACTCAAGAGTTTTCGGGGTATGGTGAAAAAATTGAGTATTAATGAAGAGTCTGACCATGAATCTAGTATTAGAGCAAAGAAAATGGTTACAAAGATAAAAACGGATTTCGAGAAGAATATGAATAATAACCTTCATGTTAAGGCTGCTTTCGATTCTTTGTATAAAACTGTTTCAATTCTGGTTAACTTTAAAATAAATAAAAAGTTAAGCGATAAGGATTCAAAGGAAGCTTTATCGAAAATTAGAGAAATCGACTATGTTTTACAGACAATTTTTTAGGTGCGTAATTCAATTTGGCGAAAAAAGGCCATCGAATTATCTTTCATGTTGATATGGACCAATTTTTCGCTGCCGTAGAAGAGCGAGACTGGCCTGAAATTCGAGGTAAACCCGTTATTGTGGGAGCAGATCCAAAGGAAGGCAAGGGAAGAGGCGTAGTTAGTACCTGTAATTATGAAGCACGTAAATATGGTGTCAAATCAGGAATGGCCATATCACTAGCTTGGCATCTATGTTCCCATGCAGTTTTTGTTCCAGTTAATTATCGGCTTTATCAGAAAGTTTCTGGACGAATTATGGAGATATTGAGACGTTACACACATAATTTTGAGCAATGGGGTTTAGATGAAGCTTTCTTGGATATGACATCCCACGTAAAAAATTTTGAAGAAGAAAAAATATTAGCTGAGAAAATTAAAAAAGAGATTTATGAAAAGGAAAGGCTGACCTGTTCTATAGGTGTTGGACCAAACAAGCTTATTGCAAAAATAGCCAGCGATTTCGAGAAACCTAATGGTTTAACAATAGTAAAAAAAGAGAATGCAAAAGCGTTTTTAGCACCTCTTCGTGTTCGTAAACTGTTATGGGTTGGTAGAAAAACCGAAGAAAGACTAAACCAGTTGGGAATCACAACTATTGGCGATTTGGCGAATTATGATGCCTCTATTTTGGTTGAAAAATTCGGTGTTTCAGGGACTCAACTATATCTTTCAGCGCAGGGAATCGACAATAGTGAAATTCAAGAACGATGGGAACGAAAATCAATGAGTAGAGAAATCACTTTTGAAGAAGACACATCCGATTCAGCCTTCATTTTGGAAAGCTTAGATGCTATCTCAGACGATTTACATGAAGAAATTACAGCTTCCAAATTCACTTTCAAGACAATAACCGTAAAGATAAGATTCGGAAACTTCGAAACCCACACCCACTCTAGGACATTACCCTTCTTTACAGATCGACGGAAAGACATACAGAAAAGTGCAAGAGACCTTGTGCAAGATTATTTGGTCGCTGATAGAAAAATCCGATTAATAGGAGTAAAACTCTCAAATTTAATCTCAACCAAGAAACAGATGAGATTAACTGGTAATTGAGATAGATGTCAATTAATTTTTAGCAATTTACTCTTAACTTTTATAAACTAATCTTCTTTTTTATTATTACTACTTGAAAGAAGAAATTGGGAACTGATGCAACTATGAGTGAAAATTGGATTCAAGTTTCTGAGAGGATAATCGAACAGTTAAAGGATCTTGATGAAACTAAAGATAAAGATCGCTTAGACTTTGTAAGATCCCTGCGTTATCTAGTAAGCGTATTACAGCGAAGTTTGTTTGGTTGGACACAGTGGGTAAACAATCCTGACATAATTAGTATTTTTACAAAGGAAGACTTGGAACAAATGACAAAAAAATTAACCGATTTCACCAGATCATTCGTGAAATATGACTTAGAGATGACAAACTTAGGAATAAATAAGGGACTAAAAGCTCCCAAGGTAGTCAAAAAGAAAAAAGAAGATAGAAACGATCGTTTTTATGTCTAAAACACTGATATATCATCTTATGTTGATGTCACAGTTATGATCTCAATATACAACGTCTAAAAACCAGTAACGTTAATAGGCTACTAGGGATAGTAACTTTTTCAAAGTGAGGATAATGCCCAAACTAAACATTTTAGTTAACACCGGACGCACTATCGATCAAGGAAGGGGAAAAGAAATGGGGAAACTTTCAGATGTTTATCAGAAAGATGTGACCCAATGTCAAATTGATCCAGAAGACATGAAAACTCTTGGACTGAGGCGAAACGCTAATGTTAAAGTAACAACAGACTTTGGCAGTGTTGTTCTTAGAGCTGTTAAATCAATTAGGGGTCCTCATCCCAATATGGTTTTTATTAGTTATGGTCCTTGGGCAAGTATGATTTCGGATCCTGAAACGCATGGTTCAGGTATGCCCTCCTTAAAGGGTATGTCTGGAGTGCTTGAGCCTTCTCCTGATGAAGAGGTTTTAACTATGAAAGAGTTGGTTGATCAACTTAGGGAGGTATAATTAATGCCAGTTGTAGCCAGTGTAACATGTCCAGTTTGTGGAACTTTTTGTGACGATATAGAATTAGTGATTGAAAACAACAGAATTATTGAAGCTAAAAATGCATGTGCTATGGGTGCAGCAAAGTTTCTGAATTTTTCTGATCACAGAATTAAAACTCCTCTTATTCGCAAAAATGGTGAATTAGTTGAAGTTTCAATGGATGAGGCTATCGAAAAGGCTGCTCAGATTCTTGTTGATGCACATTATCCTATATTGTATGGATGGAGTAATACTTGTTGTGAAGCTCAACGTGTAGGTGTAGCTCTAGCCGAAGAAGTGGGGGGAGTTATGGATAACACTGCAACTGTCTGTCATGGTCCTTCTATTATGGGTGTTCAAGATGCAGGAATACCTAGTGCTACTCTGGGTCAGTTAAGACATCGTGCAGACCTGATTATTTATTGGGCGAGTAACCCATGGGATGCTCATCCACGACATGCAGAACGTTACAGCATGTTTTCAGAAGGTAGATTTGAAAAGAGCACATGGACTCAATATCTTTCAAGATTGCGAGGAGATATGTCCAAGAAGAAAATTCAAAGGGCCTCTAATTTGGTTCTGAAACATGACTTTTGTTTTGATTATTGCAAAGATGAAAATGAAGGTTTGTCTTGCACAATGTATCAAAACAAGCGTAGAACAATAGTCGTTGATGTTCGAAGAACCCGAACTGCAGATGCAGCGGATTGTTTTATTCAAGTTGAACCTGGTAAGGATTATGAGTTATTACAAGCTTTGCGTGTACTTGTAAATGATGGCGAATTAGATGTTGAGGAAGTTGGTGGGGTTCCTAAAGATACTCTTGAAGAGCTTGCTGATATTCTAGTGAACTGTAAAATGGGTGTCATCTTTTTTGGGTTAGGATTAACAATGAGTAAAGGAAAACACAGAAACATAGATGCAGCAATTAACTTGACTCGCGATCTAAACTCTCGAACAAAGTTCCTTATCATGCCAATGAGAGGACATTATAATGTAACTGGAGCAAACATTGTTACTACATGGCAAACAGGATACCCCTTTGGTGTTGACTTATCTAATGGTTACCCGCGATATAATCCGGGAGAGACTACTGCTAATGACATTCTTCGTCGAGGAGAGGCCGATGCAATGCTTGTTATTGCGTCTGATCCTGTTGCTCATTTTCCGAGATCTTCTGCAAAAAGTATAGCTAAAATTCCTTTAATATCTATAGATCCTGAGGTTACTCCAACAACTATGTTGGCAGATGTGATTTTGCCTCCATCTTTTGCAGGAATTGAAACTGAAGGAACAGCTTATCGTATGGATCATGTACCGTTACCATTAAAGAAAGTTGTAGAACCGCCCAAAGGTTTCATTTCAGATCAGGAAATTTTAAGCAGGATTCTTCAAAAAGTTCGGGAACTTAAAAAGAGGGATATGAATTGACAGAATTAATAATCAAGAACGGGTTTGTTTATGACCCACTAAATCAGATTGACGGCGAAAAGATGGATATCTGCATCAGAGATGGAAAGATTGTAGAATCCGTTAAAGATACTGCGAATTCTATCGATGCTTCCGGCAAAATTGTGTTTCCTGGTGGAGTGGATATTCATAGTCACATTGCAGGCGGTGAAGTAGATACTGGTCGATTGTTAAGACCTGAAGATCACTATAAAGACGTCGAAAGTAAAACATCTATAACTAGATCTGGAACTGGTTTTTCAATTCCTTCAACGTTCACGACTGGTTATCGCTACTCCAAGATGGGTTATACAACTGTTATGAATCCCTCCATGGCACCCCTAACGGCACGCCACACTCATGAGGAGTTATCTGATACTCCAATGCTTGACAAGGCAACATATCCATTGCTTGGAGATTGGTGGTTCAGTTTAGAGCACATTCGAGATGGGTTGCTAAAAGAAAATGCTGCTCATATTGCTTGGATGCTTAAAGCCACTAAGGGATACGCAATAAAAGTGGTTAATCCCGGAGGATTAGAAGCATGGGGATTTGGACATAATGTTCATGGTCTTGATGATCAAGTTCCAAATTTTGGTATTACTCCTCGTGAAATCATTCGCGGATTGGTTAAAGTTAATACTATGCTTAATCTTCCTCACTCGATTCATCTTCACACTAACAATCTTGGGCAACCAGGAAACTACTTAACTGCATTAGAAACTATGAAAAGTGTTGAAGATTTGGCTATTGAAAATAGGCCAATTTTGCATGTTACTCATATTCAATTCTGTGCTTTCAAAGGTGAAGATTGGAGTAGTTTTTGTTCTGGAGCAGAGGAAATCTCAAATTATGTAAACAATCACAATCATGTTACTCTTGATGTTGGTCAAGTGGTCTTTTCGAGTACAACTACAATGACTGCTGATGGTCCATTCCAGTATGGGCTTTATCATTTAACTGGGAATAAATGGGCTAACCATGATGTTGAAACTGAAACAAGTGGAGGAATTGTGCCTTTCAGGTACAAACGTTCAAGTGCAGTTCATGCTACGCAGTGGTCAATTGGGCTTGAGATTTCATTGTTAATTAAGGATCCATATAAAATTTTGATGACTACAGATCACCCTAATGGTGGTCCTTTTACTGCTTACCCTGAAGTTATGACTTGGTTAATCAGCAAAGCAGCAAGAGATAAAATGTTAGCCAAAATCAATAAGCGTGCAAGAAAAAAGAGTTTGCTTAACACAATCGACAGGGAACTTAGCCTTTATGAGTTAGCAATTGTCACTCGTGCAGGTCAAGCTAAGGCTTTAGGATTAAAACAAAAAGGTCATCTCGGAGTTGGAGCAGATGCAGATGTTGCTATTTTCAATATAAACCCTGAAATTAGTGATCCTGCTAAAGACTTTGAGGCAGCTAAAGCCGCATTTAGACAAACAGCTTACACAATTAAGGGTGGAGAAATCGTAGCAAAACAGGGTGAGATTGTAAAGTCAGTTTTTGGGAAAACATATTGGGTTGATGCTAAAACTTCTATGCCTCTTCAAGTGAACGATGATATAAAGCGTAAATTTAAAGAATATTGGACTATTGAATTCGATAACTATGCCCTTAGAGAAGGATTCTTGCATTCACCATCTCCAGTTACTGTTAAAGCGGTGATCTAAAAAAATGATAACTCTAGTTCCAAAAGGTAACTTCAAACTTCCTATTGAAGGAAAAAATGTTACTCCCGACATTTTCACTGGAAAATCTGTCAAAGAAATCGAAGCGCTGGAAATGTGGGAAGGAAACAGGAAACGCACCATAGGCGACCTGTTTGAAGTCAAAGATGATGGCACATCTTCTGAAGAGTTTACAATTAAAATTGAAGGCAATATAAGATCGGTAAGAAACATTGGAACACAAATGTCCAAGGGGCAAATAATTGTTGACGGTGATGTGGGAATGCATCTTAGGTGAAGCAATTACCGGCGGTAGCATAGTTGTTTCTGGTAATGCAGGGTCATGGGCTGGTTCAAGAATGAAAGATGGAACAATAGAAATCAAAGGTAATGCAGGCGACTACATCGGTGCAGCCTATAGAGGAAGCATCGAAGGAATGAACGGAGGAAAAATCATAATTCACGGAAACGCAGGTCACGAAGTCGGATGCTTCATGAGAGGAGGACTAATCAAAATATTGGGTAATGTTGGAATATTCGCTGGAATTCACATGCACGGTGGAACAATCTTTGTTAAAGGTGTTTCACAGGGGAGAGCTGGTGCACAGATGAAGAACGGAAAAATCGTTTTAGCAGGTCACTCAGAAGATGTATTACCAACTTTTACTATTGAAGAAATTAAAGAAAAAGTCAAGGTTGACGGCGAAAAGATTGAAGGTCCATTATACAGATTTACTGGTGATATGGCGGATAATGGCAAAGGAAAACTGTTTGTGGCTAAGGAACCTAATTCATATTTGAGTTTTTACGAAAAATTCCTGTAACCTCTATTGATTATCAACAATGAAGAATATTTAACGGTGTCATTATGGACACGATTCTTTTTATTTTTTTAATGGAAAAGCTTATTGTTGTATAATTAATATTGTTCAAACGTAACAGTTACTAAAGGGAAGAAAGGTGACAACACCTCAACTTAACCTAAACATTTCGGCTCTCTCTTTAGTAAATAAGCTTTGTAGCGATCCACAAAAGTATGGTGTAATAATTGAAAAAACGCCTTCAGGTGCAACACTTGTTGATGCTGGAATAAATGCTAGAGGCGGTTTTTTAGCCGGACAAATTGTTACCGAAATATGTTTAGGCGGTTATGGTCAAGTCCAGATTCTTCCCATGCAATATGACGATATTTTTTTGCCATCAATTTATGTTCAAACAGATTTTCCGGCTATTTCTACATTAGCTTCTCAGTTTGCTGGATGGCGAATTAAGGTTGATGATTATTCAGCTATTGGTTCTGGTCCGGCTCGGGCAATAGCTCTCAAACCAAAGAAACTTTACGAACACTAGAGTATCAGGAAAATCCTAAATCAGCTGTCATGGTTCTTGAAACTAATAGTAAACCTCCAGAAGCAGTAATAGAAAAAATTTCTAGTGAATGCAATGTTTCTCCTGATCAATTGTTTTTGGTTTTAATTTCTACTTCCTGTTTAGCTGGTTCAACTCAAGTTTCAGGAAGAATAGTGGAAACAGGGTTACATAAATTAGAAAAGTTAGGGTTAGATCCGAAAGTTGTAGAATATGCTTGGGGTTATGCTCCAATTATTCCTTTGCATCCAAAATTTGATGAAGCAATGGGTAGAACAAATGATGCAATTCTTTACGGAGGAACATCCTACTATATAGTTGATTACGAAAACGATGACGAACTTGCGGAAATAGTTAAATTGGCGCCTTCTTCTGCCTCTAGAATGATGCAAGAGGCAAAAGCACTTAGCTAAAAAAAGTCCCAAATTTATGGAAATCTTCAAAGAAGCCGGTTTTGACTTTTACGAAATTGACCCTAATATTTTTGCTCCAGCAATTGTTGTTATAAATAATTTAAGAACAGGAAACATCTTTAGAGCAGGCAGTTTAGACATTGGAGTCCTAAAAAGTTCCTTTGGACTCGAATAAAATTTTAATCTAAATAACCCAAAATTGTATATGTAAAAAATGAATTATTATCGACTTTTTCTAGAACTATTTTTCAGTTTATCTTTTATTGAACTTGTTATGATTAAAAGAATATTAAATAAACGTTGTAGGTTAAGGAGATAAAAATGAATATTATATTTTCTTCTTTAGGAAAAAGACTATTTGCGATTCCAGAATCCAAATTGAATAATTCAATCAGTTATCTTATATCACCATATTCTGATGAGAATTTTTTAATCAACAACAATTATATAACATCGTTATGCTTTGATTAATAAATTAAAGGGACTTAAATAACAATGAAAAATAGAATGATAAAAACCTCAATTGTCGCTGCGATAATACTTTTGTCTTTGACATTTAATGCGTTCTTGGTGCAAGCTGATCCCGTCGGAATTGGCAAATTCGTAAACATTACAGTAATAGAAAGTCAAACAGGCGAGGTAACTTTAACGAAATTGAGTTCAGGCGAAACATTGGTAGTTAATACTACTGAGCTCATAAAAGTGGGTGCAGGCACTGTTCGATTATCAGCAGAATCCTATGATGGATATGTTTTTGATCACTGGCTAGTTGATGACGTACAAATTGATGAATCCGAGTACACCTTTAAAACATCAAAGGGTACACTCGAAGTGGAAGCATATTTCGCCAGAACAACATATTATATCACTGCAACAGCCAATGGTCCAGGAACAATAAATGGAGTTACATCTCTTGTTGTGCCCCTAGCGTATGGTACGCCTAGTCCAGTTTTTGAGTTTGCTCCAACAGATAGTGCTCTTTACCACATTTCAAGCATACAAATCGACTCTATTTATGTTGGATATACAACAAGTTTTGCTTTTCCAGATCCAATAACAAGTGACCACACAATTACAGTGAACTTTAATGATGTTGGAGTAGCACAAGTACCCAAAGCTGAACAAGTTCCCGTCTTTCTAGATTCACTAGTAAGCCTGTTTTTCAATAACGCTAGCGGTGGATTAGCCCAAGGAGCCGGACTGTTTGTTCCCTACAATGATTCTATAAGCAGTTCAATATTATTCTGGGACATAACCACAGATGCAGTTGATACAGATGACGGTTACGTTACAATACAGTTTAACTCTGATGTGTCTCTTCCAGAGACCGTGACAGTATATCGAGCAGAATCCGCTGATGCACTATACAGTGACGTAAACATGGATGGAGTAGTTGATGGGAAAGATGTCTCTTTGGTTGCTCAGGGAATAAAAGATACTGTTTCAAGTGGTGCAGAATATGATCCACTTCTAGACACAGACAGAGACACAGACCTTGACGAAGATGACGTACACACAGTAAACGAAAACAGAGGCGCTGAATTATTCGAATTAACAGCCTATGTTGTTGGAAATACACTGTATATCGAAACAGATCATTTTTCAGTTTTCAGATGTCGTTAATTTGAAAGAAATCTTTAACTTCCCCTCTTTCTTTTTTTAATTCGAAGTTCTTATTAATGAATGTACATTAGTACTATTGATTTGCAGATTTAGGGTGTGGATATTCGAAAATCTTTTTTCTATAACTAAAAAATGATTGGGATCGTTGATGGCTAGTTGGGACCTTGATTCTATACTTAAGAAAGCAAAAGAGCAGGAAGAAAAATATGGATGGCTTTATGCTGCATGGTCCTATGAACATGCTCTACGTTCAAATCCCGAAGATTCCTTCTTTATTGCTGAAACAATGCAACAAATAGGTTATTGCTATAAACAAGCAGCAAGACAATCAGCGAATATAGAAGAATTCAAAAAACTACAATTACTAGCCACACAAGCTTACGAAGAAGCAGCTAAATATTTTGAAAAAATCCAGAACAAGAAAAACAAAGGAAAAGCTGAGTATTGTATTTCAATTGAAAATTATCTTAGATACCGATTAGATTCAACTTATGAAAACAAAACAAATTCATTAGAAACCTGTAATTCATCAGGAAAAAGTGCCTTAGAAAAGTTCCAAAATAGTGAATATAAAGTATTCATCGGAATGACTCTTAATTTAATGCTAGAATGTATTTGGGAACAATTAAGAATAGCTCCAACTGAAGAAGATAAGCATGCTTTAACTCAAGAAGCATTGCACTATTGTATTGAAGCCATCTCAGTTTTAAAAAAAGTTGGAGATCCGCATGAATTACTTAATGCTTATTATTTATCAAGTCTGCACCATTGGTATGCCGCCAACATTAGTGATAGCGAAGAAGCCTGCAATACATTAGCACAAATAAGCTTAGAATATGCTGAAAAGGCGTTAACAGTTTCAAAAGAACTTGAAAACCCTTATTCAAAAGCAAATTCTTTTTTTGCAAACACATTAAGCCATCTATTCTTTACGGATGAAACAAAAATTACACTAAATTATGCCCAAAAAATGTTTGAACAAGGGACAACTGTCAATGATAATTACATAAAAGGAGTATCCAGATATCTCCTGGCGTTAGCAACTGATGATTTGGTTCCAATTGAATCTAATCCAGATGAAAAGAAAAAACTTTGCGAAGACATCATAACATATGCTGAAGATGGCATCAAATATCTTGAAATAATCAATCAAGACGACTACATCTCAGATACTTATATGGTCTATACTCAAAGTTTATCCACTCTAGCTAAAGAATTTGCTATAAATCCAATCGAAAAACTAGAATTCTCAAAGAAAGCAGTTGAAATTGGAAGAAAAGGCCTTGAACATGCAATAAATTCGAATTCTCCAGATGCAATGGGGGAAAGTCATCATTCACTTAGCAAAGCATTACAATATCATTCCATGCTAGTTTACACCAATTCAGAAAAAACTAAAAATCTTCAAGAAGCCTTAGAACATCGAAATCAATATATTAAAATTATTGAAACAGCACTGCCGTCAAATTATTGGATTCTTGGACTTGGAAAAATATATGCAGCTCAAATAAAAACTGAACTTGCAGGATTAGAAAATAAAGTCGAAGAAAAAATCTTGCTTCTAAAAGAAGCAGCATCCTATTTAGAAGAGGGATTAATTTTCTGCGAAAAATGGATTATCCCATCGATCTGAGACAACATTAATCGCTACAACTGCAATATTCAAAAACCTTTATGGTAAACTTTTAGAAAATCTTCATCTTTTAATCCATGATGAAACTTATCTCCGAAAAGCAAATACAGTTTTTGAAGATGCTGCCAAAAAATTTGAAATAATTAATTCTCCAAACAGAGTTGCTGAAACATACTGGAGAATTGCTCGAAATCAAGATCTATTACGAGAAAGACAATCTTCTGCAAGAAATTTCTTAAAAGCATCAAAAAAATATGAAGAAACTGCACAACAAATGCCAGCATTTTCTGATTTCTTCTATGATTACTCACTATACATGAAAGCTTGGAGTGAAGTAGAAAAAGCAAAAGACGCACATGATTTAAGACAAAACGCTCTTGCAATGAAACATTATAGAAAAACTGCAGAAATACTTGAACAATCAAAAAATTGGGGATTTCTTTCTTCTAACTTTCTCGCATGGGCCTATCTTGAACGAGCAGAATTTCAAAGTAGAAAAGAAAAAAGTGAAAAAGCACTTGAATATTTTGAGAAGGCAAACAAGCTTTTTCGAGAATCTAAGAATTCTCTTCAAGTTTTCATTGGTCGCATTGAAAATCGTGAAGAAAGTCATGTAATCCATAAACTAATTGAAGTTTCTGATCTTAGAGGTGCATACTGTTTTGGGCGAATAGCCATTGAAGAAGCTAGAGTCTTTGAAGCACAGGGTAATAGTATTGCTGGAGCAGAAAAATATGGATTTGCCGCAGATACTTTTGAAACCATTATTAAAAGTGGATCTGAGCAGATCCAAAAAGAATTGCAACCCATAATTTATCTATGTAAGGCTTGGCAAAAAATGCGAATAGCCGAAATAAAAAGCTCATCAAAAATTTATGGTGAAGCCGCAGACCTATTCCAAAAAGCCTGTGAAAACGCAACTGATCAATCCATGAGTATACTTGCGCTAGCGCACAGTAACTTTTGTAAAGCTTTGGAAGCTGGAACCGATTTTGAATCTTCTCGAGATATTAAAAAATATGCAGAAGCAAAAAAATATCTAGAAATTGCAGCAAGTAATTACTTGAAAACAGGGTTTAAGAAAGCAGCTGAATATGCAAATGGAACCCAACGTCTTTTTGATGCATATGTTTATATTGAAAATGCAAAGATGGAACTCGATCCTGGGAAAAAGACAAAATATTATGGCATAGCCGAAAAAGTATTACAGTATTCAGCTTTATCATATTCTAATGCTCAACATCCAGAAAAAACCAAACAAGTAACACAAATTCTTGAAAAAATTAAAGAAGAAAAAGAACTAGCTGTCATGCTCACTGAAATATTACAAGCCCCCTCAATTATTTCATCGACTGAAAACTTTGTTACACCTAGCCCCTCTGAAGAAAACGCAGTAGGTTTAGAAAATTTTGAAGGCGCAAATATCCAAGCTACTGTATCTCAAATTCAACAAGCAAAATCTGGAGAAGATTTCAATCTTGGAATTAACATTGTAAATGTTGGAAACCAAATAGTTCAAATTTCAAAGATTAGTGACGTAATTCCCAAAGGATTTGAATTGATTAAAAAACCTGATTATAGTGAGATTGAGGATTCTTCCATAAATATGAAAAATAAACGACTTGATCCAATGGTTACAGAAGAAATAAAGCTAGTGTTAAGATCACCAAATCATGGATCTTTTGAGATTAAACCGGAAATCACTTACTTAACCGAAAATGGTAATCAACTATTGTATCGAACAGAACCTGCAACAATTGAAATTTCAGAACTTTCTGTGCTAAATCGTGTTCCTACAGGTTATCGCGAATTAGATAAACTTCTATTCGGCGGAATACCAGAAACGTATCCAGTTATATTAACTGCACCCTTTTGTGAAGAAAGAGATCTTTTAATAGAGCGATTTCTAAAAGCAGGAATTGACAAAGAAGAAACCGTATTTTATTTCACAGTTAAACAAAATGAATTAGTCCAACTTGCACAAGATCCTAAATCAAACGTTAATATATTCTTATTCAATCCCTTCAAAGATAAAACACTAAAAGAATCACCCAATATTTTCCAACTACAGGGAATTGAAAAATTAACTGATATCAGTATTGCTTTAACGACTGCTCTTCGTAAGCAAGAAAAACCTAGTCCCAACGGTAAAAGAGTTTGCATCGAAATTGTGTCTGATGTATTATTGCAGCACGATGCAGTAACAACTCGAAGATGGTTAAGCGGTATTATCAACGACTTTAAAAATCACGGTTTTACGACTTTGGCTGTTATGAATCCTTTGATGCATTCTCCACAAGATGTACATGCGATACTTGGTCTTTTTGATGGAGAAATAGCCTTAGAAGAAAGAAAAACTTCTAGGGGAACACAAAAGATACTAAAAATTAACCGAATGTATAATCAAAAATATCTTCTAAACGAGTTACCTGTCAAAAAAGAAGAACTAGCCTTTTCCTTCGCGGCAATTGAAAGCACTACTAATTATATCTCAACAGGCTCTGAAGAGCTAGATAAATTATTGATAAACGGAATACCTCAAACGTATCCTGTTATAATGACTGCACCATTTTGTGATGAAAGAGATACATTAATTAAACAATTTCTGGAAGAGGGCCTAAAAGAAGGAAACACCGTCTTCTACATATGTACAGAATTAGATGGTTTGGAAACGCAAATTAAAGAATTTCCATCAGATTTCTATGTGTTTCTTTGTAATCCACAGTCTGACATGTTTATCAAAGATTCGACCAATGTCTTTAAATTAAAAAAGGGAGTAATGAATTTAACCGAAATTAATATTGCATTATCAAGTGCTATTCGGAACATAAAACAATCCTCAAGTACTCCACGAAGAATATGTGTCAATTTAGTTTCAGATGTTTTATTGCAGCATCACGCGATAACTACAAAAAATTGGTTAACTGGATTAATTGCTGAATTGAAAAGTCAGGATTTTACGACTTTGGCTGTTATGAATCCTTTGATGCATTCTCCTACAAGATGTACATGCGATACTTGGTCTTTTTGATGGAGAAATAGCCTTAGAAGAAAGAAAAACTTCTAGGGGAACACAAAAGATACTAAAAATTAACCGAATGTATAATCAAAATTATCTTCTTAATGAAGTACCAATAAAAAAGAAAAAATGAAAAACTTACCTTGCAGAAAAAAGGTAAATTGTTCGATTTTAGTATTCACGTTTATTCATTGAATTCTACGATTCAAACAAGGTAAGATCTGGAAAAATTTCTATTCCTGTTCGATCAATTCGATAAGGTACCAAGTTTGAATTCGTTTTAGTTCCTCTCATTTTTACTACTTGTAATGCCCTTGAAGTTGTTCCTGAAGAAAATAGTGTCTGCATCAAAATTACTCCATGTGCTTGATATTCTTCAACTGTAACTTCACGATCTAAGCTAAGTTTCCCTAATTCAGTTGTTATAAGTGTAGTAATTTTTAAATCAGTTAAAGATTCAATCAAATCTATTACTGCAACTCTTCGTTCAATAGGATCAGGAAATCTATGGAAAAGTGTCGCAAGTGTGTCAAGCACAACTCTCTTCGCGCCTATTTCATCTATGATATTTTCTATTTTTTCAACTAGTTTATCGACCTGAAGTTGTTTACCCCTTAGACTCTGGGATTCTAGATTCATTCTTTCTCTAAGCATGGCTGCTCTTGACATTTTTGTGGCGTCCAAAAAGGCAAACTTTTTATCTTTTTCTGCTTGAGCAAAATCCCAACCAAAACTTGCCATTTCAGAATAATAATGTTCTTTGCCTTCATCTATGCTTACAAAAATACCATTTTCGTTATAATCAGAGATTCCTTTATACAGAAATTGAGACGCAAGAGTGGTTTTTCCAGAGCCTGGTCCTCCAACTATTAAAACAACTCTTCTGTCTGGTATTCCTCCATTTAGTAAATCATCTAAACCTGGAACGCCTGTTGGCAATAGTTTAGTCAAAGTAAATTACCTCATCTATCTAAGAAAAATTGTATGGTTATTTAAGAATTGTGTGTATTCATATTTCAATTAATTATTATCTATAACTTAACAAAAATTTTTTTAATGAATCACAAGAAATCTGATTTAAAATTAGATCATTAGTTAACTTTAAGAAGCTTTAGTTCACTCTTGCACAAGCCACTAGGTGTCCATTACCTTTATCAATTAATTTTTGAGGTTTCTCCATGCACTTGTGTTCTTTAGCATACTTGCATCTTGGTGCAAATCTGCAACCTTTGGGAGGATTTATTGGACTCGGAACTTCTCCAGTCAGTTCAATTCTATCTTTTTTTGCTAATTTTGGATCTGGAATCGGAATTGCAGAAATTAATGCTTGTGTGTAAGGATGAAGAGGAGAATCAAAAAGCTCGTCTGTGTCCGCGATTTCAACAAACTTTCCTAAATACATGACAGCAACACGATCACAAATGTGTCGGACTGTACTTAAGTCATGGGAAATATACAAGTAAGTAATTCCTAATTTATGTTGTAAATCTCTCAACAGGTTAAGGATTTGAGCACGAACAGAAACGTCCAATGAAGCTACCGGCTCATCTGCGATAAGTAATTGTGGTTCTACCGCAAGTGCTCGAGCTATACAGATTCTCTGTCTTTGTCCTCCACTAAATTCATGTGGATATCTTTCTGCATGGTAGTCTTCTAACCCAACTAATCTTAATAATTCGTAAAGTTTGTCATGCCATTTATTTTTTGGAACATGTTTATGAATCATAAGCGGTTCCATGATTATGTCTGCTACAGTCATTCTTGGATCAAGTGAAGCATAGGGGTTCTGAAAGACGTACTGCATTTTTCGCCTTAATCTTAAAATTTCACTCTTATTTTTTGAGCTGAATATTTCACCTATTTCTTCATCATCAATGTGGATATGACCAGAGGTTGGAGGATCTAAATACAATATTGCTCTAGCTGTAGAGGTTTTTCCACATCCGCTTTCTCCTACTAATCCAAAAGTTGTTCCTTTATCTACTGAAAAACTCAATTCGTCAACCGCATGAATATCTCCAATTTGTTTTTTGAAAAGAATTCCTCTGGAAAATATTGGAAAATGTTTCACCAGATGTATAACTTCTAAGAAGGGTTGATCACTCATTTGTTTCAGCTCCTAGAGGAGATTCTAAATCAATTTCTTTTGCACGATGACAAGCAACATAATGTTCGGGTTCGATTTCTTCTAGTAATGGAATTTTTTCTGAGCATATTGCTTTAGCGTATTCACAACGGGGATGAAATCTGCATCCTGAAGGAGGATCAATAAGGTTTGGAATTGCTCCTTTTATCATCGCAAGTTTCTCTTTTCTTAAAGCTAGACTAGGTACAGCGGTAAGAAGGGCATTAGTATATGGATGACGCGGTCGGTAAAAAATTGTTTTGGTATCTGCACTCTCACATACTCTTCCAGCATACAGAACAGTTATTCTATCAGCTACTCCAGCCACAATGCCCATGTCATGAGTGATTAAGATCATTGACATCCCCAGCTTATCCTTCAAGTTTTTCATTAGTTGAAGAATTTGCGCTTGAATGGTGACATCAAGATTAGTCGTAGGTTCATCAGCCAAAAGAAGATTTGGTTTACATGCTAATGCTCTGGCAACTGCAATACGTTGTTTCATTCCTCCGCTTAACTGATGAGGATAACTCCAGATTTTTATTTCTGGATCTGGTATCTCAACCAATCTAAATAATTCAATTGCTTGCTCCAGAGCTTCTTCCTTAGTAACATTTTGATGACGTCTTATTACTTCTGTCAACTGGTCAGCAATACTAAGAACTGGGTTAAGCGAAGTTGCTGGATCCTGAAAAATATACCCAATTTCTTTACCTCGAATCTTCTGGAGTTCATTTTCTGTTTTATCAACAAGATTTTCTCCGTTGTAAATAATTTTTCCATCGACAATTTTTCCTGGCCTAGGGACTATGCCTAGGATTGACAATGCTGTCACCGATTTACCTGAACCTGATTCCCCTACTAGACCCAATGTCTCTCCCATTCTAACCTCAAGGCTAACACCGTCAACAGCTTTCACTAGACCTGCGAAAGTGTCAAAGTATGTTTTTAGATTTTCAATTTTCAACATTTCTTTTGTGTGCCATAAATTTTTGTTCCACCAGTTTACTCCCTAAGACGTGGGTCAAGAGCATCTCTCAATCCATTTCCGAGCAGATTAAATCCCAGAACTAATAATGTAATAAACAATCCTGGAAAAACTCCCTCCCACCAAGCTTCTTTTACAGCTTCATTTGCTCTCTGTAATAGTTGCCCCCAAGTTATGGAATTTGCATCGCCAAAACCCAGAAAGCTTACAGCCGCCTCTGTCAATATTGCATTCGCAATCATAAGTGTAGTTAGAACAATTACGAGGTGAAGAACATTTGGAAAAATGTGTTTAAAAACTATTCTTCGAGTAGTTGCTCCCAATGACTTCGAAGCCTCAATAAATTCACTCTCTTTGACACGTAAGACTTCTCCTCGAATAATTCTTGCGTTTCCTGCCCAAGAAAAGATTCCAATCATTAAAGTAACCATCGATAAACCACCTATTCCTGATGGGGCTACTGGCAGTAATGACTTTTAAGAAAACAAGCAAAATTAGAAGAAAAGGAATTACTAGAAAAATTTCTGTAATTCGCATTAAAACGTTATCTATAATTCCACCATAATAACCAGAAACAAGTCCTACTAATACTGCTAACGACATCGCAATAGCTGCTGCTCCAAACCCAACATAAAGTGCGGATCGTGCACCATAGACTACTTGACTGAAAACATCATGACCAACAGCATCAGTTCCAAACAAATATTTCAGGGAAGGAGGAACCCTTGTTTCTCCAACGTAAAATCCAGGCGATGCATTTGGTGAATATGGTGCAATTAGTGCATCAAAAACTCCTAAGAAAATCACAAAACCAATGATAAATGCACCTGCTAGAGCAGCTTTGTTTTTCCTAAACCTGCGCCAAGCGATATTCCATTGGCTTACACCTACAGCTCTCTTTTTTTCATTATTATTTAGGAGACTTTGTTTTTGTAAGCCCTTTTCTTTTCAATAGTTTATTCCTCAGATTCATTTATTCAAGTCTGATTCTAGGATCAATGTATCCATAGGTTATATCCGTCACTAAGTTAGCGATAAGAGTCATTATCGTAATAAAAACAGTAACACCCATTATTACTGGGAAATCAAGTTTTGTTGTAGCTTCAACAAAAAGTCGACCTACACCAGGCCAATTAAAGACCTTTTCAGTTATTGGAGCACCTGCGAGCATACCCCCAAAAAATAAACCCACATAGGTTACAACAGGGATAAGTGCATTTCTTAAGGCGTGTTTATACACGACCGTCCGTTCACTTAGTCCGCTAGCTCGAGCAGCTAATATGTAGTCTTGTCGTAAAACTTCAAGCATACTTGACCTTACTAGTAGAACTACAGGAGCTAAAATGGCAAAAGTTAGTACTGCTGTAGGTAAAACCATATGCCACAAGCTATCTATTAAAAGGCTTCCAAATGGGTATCTTTCTACTAGAATTGAATTTGCTCCTCCAGCTGGGAACCATCCCAAGAAAAAGGAGAAAATGATTATCGCAATTATACCCATGTAAAAGATAGGTATACAGGTACCAAGTAGAGATGTAGTTGTTACTGTTACATCTAGTTTTGAATATTGTCTCTTCGCAGAAATTATTCCTACAGGAATTGCAATAAGAAGGGACAAAATAAGAGCAGAAAGCTGCAGTTCAAATGTCAACCACGCATAATCGCTAATCAAGGTTGAAACAGCTGTTCCGCCTCTAATCGCATAAGAATTGCCTAGGTTACCTTGAAATAATTGCCAAACAAAAATAAAAAATTGTTCATAAATAGGTTTATCAAGACCGTAATATTCGGTTAAACGAAGTCTAGCTTCTGCTGTAATATGCGGATTTTGATGAGTCATAAGAGCTATAGGGTCTCCAGCAATTCGTGATGCAGCAAAAACGATGATCAAGATTCCGAAAAATAAAGGAACCAGATAGAGAAGTCTACGTACTATGTATCGAATCATCGACAAATTTGGTCACGATTCCAAACCTAACTTCTCAACCCAATTAATATATAAGTATTCTTCAAAGAGCCTTAAAATCGTGACTATTTTTAATCAAGAATGAAAAAACAACCAAAAAGAATGCTTTTTGTATATTATTATGCAGGATTCTATATATATGTGGTAAAAGTTATAAAGCAAAAACATTCAAACATAGCATGGGGACATAACTATTGTCTAAAACAAAATTAAAATTAGGAATACTTTGTTTTCTATTAACCTTAAGTATACTTTTGGTTCCAACAACTTTCATGGTAAGCGGTCAAGATAACCTTATTTCATGTTACCTTAACTGTTCCATCAACAAATCCATCACGACAATTGTGGTCTGAAGTCATCGCCCAAAATATGATAGATGCAGGAATTTCTGTAGACAGAGCGATACAAGATTGGGGAACAATCTACGATAGAGCACTAGATCCACCCCCAGAAATAGTAGGCAAGACATTTGATGAAGGCGGTTATGATATGTTGTTTGTAGGCTATGCCATGGGTATAGATCCCGATCCATTCTCATTATATCACAGCAGTCAAACTCCACCTGGACAAAATTACTATAACTGGGTAAACACAGAAAATGACAGACTCTGCAAATTAATCAAAGAAACCGTAGACCAAGACCAATTATTACAATACGTAAAAGAGTGGCAACAATTAGGACACTCTGAAGAACCTTCAATTACAATAAAATACGATCAAGAAGCAGTGGTCTTTGATCCAACAGCCCTAGTGGGTGATCCATTTGAAATTCTACATTATCCAGTTTGGCCTAGAGTTGCAGAATGGGAATTGAACCCATCAACTACCCAAGATACAATTGTACTTGCTCAAACTGGTCCAGCTCCTGAAGAAGGCCTAAACAACTGGGTTTCCACATCATACTATGACCTAAATGTATTCGGTGTAGTTTTCGATTGTCTAACTAGACGAGAAAATCTTGAAACTTTAGAATTAATTCCTTCATTAGCTACAAGCTGGTCAGTTGCAGACGATGACAAAACTTGGACTTTCAACTTAAGACAAGGCGTCAAATGGCATGATGGTGTTGAATTTACCGCCGAAGATGTAAAGTTCACATACTCTGCTGCTATGGCAGACGATTTAGCATCAAACCAAGGTGCTTTTGTAAAAGAAATCATTGGTTCAGCAGACAACATTGAGATAGTAGACAACTACACTATAAAATTCCATCTTCCAGCACCCTATGCATTCTTTGCTTCAGGTTTGGTATCTGAAGGATCAACTGGATGGATATTACCCAAACACGTCCTTGAAAATGTACCTTATGATGAATGGAGAGACCATCCATTCAACACAGGCGTAGGCAGCTATACTTCTAATGGTCAGACATTTAGCGGACCAATAGGAACAGGACCCTACAAGTACGACAATTACAACCCAACCACTTTTACAAACACCCTTACTAAAAATAGCTGACTACTGGGACGCTCAGAGATTAATTGGAAAAGGATTGTTCGGAATAGAAAAATATGTTGTTGTATTCATAGAAGGATCTGACGCCGCTATAACATCTTTAAAGACCGGTGAAGTAGACGTTCTTGATGCACAATACAGCCTTCAAGCAAAATTAGGCAGCATTGAACAACCTTGGGGAGACTACGTAACTTATGATGCATTCGGTCTACAAGAACTGGGAATAAACATGGCGCACCCAATCTTTGGTACGGGTGTTGACACACCATTGGGTAAAGAAGACCCATCTAGAGCAGCAGAGGCAGCACGATACGTTCGCCAAGCTATAAGTCATTTAGTTCCTAGACAACAAATCATAGACGAGATACTAGACGGATATGGTACTCCAGGTGTAACAACGCCGATTACAACACTAACATTTGGATTTGACTCAAGTATTCAACCCTACTCTTACGATGTTACAATGGCTAAGTCTTTGCTTGCAGCAGCTGGTTATGATACTGGAGTTGCACCACCATCAAAAGGATTCCTTGAGGAATATGGCCTCTATGTTGGAGTAGCTATTGTAGCTGTTGTAGTAGCAGTGGGAGCAGTGTATTTCATAAGAAAACGCCAAAGCTAAAATCCTCCACTTTCCCTTTTTCTTTTTTTAATTTTATTAAGATAGTGTAAAAAAAATTTTGAGATAAAAAATCCAGGTTGCAATTATTTTACTTGATAGATTAAATATTGGTCTTCTATTATTACTGGTTAATAATATTATATAGCCTTAAATTTTATCATAAAATTGACATTATTATTAAAGGAATCAAACCCAGCACCAAAGTAATAGGAAGTCCAGGAAATCTAACTCGTCTTAAAGTCATTAATAATGACAAATAAGATCCAAATAAAATCATGAATAAAGAAACGACACCACCTATTACCCCAAAATTCGCAAAAGTGTTTGACACCACCATAGAATAACAGGTTAAATCACCTATTCCTACACCCCATTTATTGTTGGAGAAAGCTATTCCTACAATCAACTTTTCATATTCAGATTCTCCAAAAATTTTTTCCACACTTTTTCTCTTAATTAAAATAAGATCTACCGTAGCAAGAAATAATGAAAGTATAATAATTGGTATTGACGGCACCAATACTCCTACGAAGGATCCAAGAGCTCCACTACAAATTACAAAAAGTAGATTTTTCATTCTTTCAGACAATGCTTCAACAAGGACCAGATATGCAAAATATGCCCCAATATATGTAACAAATGCTGCAATAATGAGAATTACTGGAGATTCCATAAATATTGAATTAAACATCAGTTTTACAAAAAGTAATGTCGAAAGAATTCCACTTAAAATAAAAGCTGCCACCAAGATTTTTAATGCTAATTTTTGTTTCTTTCTAAATAAGCGGAAAAAAATAAACAAACTCATTATTGAAACCAAAATAATAATAACAATATTTAATACAGCAAAAAAGTCTTCAAGCCCATATAATAAAGAAAATGAGTTATTCTCCTCAAATTCTAAAAAAAACACAAAATATGAAAGAATACTTGAAATTATTATTGTAAACAATATTGGTAAAATAAACTCGAATTTATTTAGTTTAGTAGAAAAACTGGATTCAAACAAATTATTTCTTGTCATGTTAATGAATCCTAAACCTATGTTTCCTAGATAGGGTCTTTAACTTTTCTCCAAATTATATGAACAAATAATTTCATAAAAAAGATACTCCCGCGCACGTTAAACTGTTAGGTTTACTTGAATACAGATCATTCAAAATTTTTTAGAATTGGTCGTATTTTTTTGATTAGAAGTTGTTGATGACCATGCAAAAATTGACAACGGTCAACAACAACTTCTATTTTCGATATGCATGTTCTCTTTTTTGGATTGGTTTAAAATGTTATGATTAAATTTTAATCCTCCAACCCAAACTGACTCCGTTATTGTTCTCCAAACACCATTTTCTACACGGGATAATTAGCTCTATCCTTTTCACACACGTAGGATTTATGCAGACGCGTTAGGATGTTTAAAATTTGAAATTAGTTAAGAGACCATGTTTTTGCTTTTTTGTTCTGTTACTGTAACAAAATCAATATATGTCAAATAATCACGATTAGCACTTTATAAAGAACATATGAAAGAACGGCTGATAGAGGAGCGGATAAAATCCAAGCCCAAACGATGTTTCGCATTGTTCCCCATTTGACAGCTTTTTTTCCTCGAGTTAACCCTACACCTATTAAAGTCCCATTAGAAATGTGCGTGGAGCTCATTGGAATGCCAAAAAAGGCTGCAGATCCCAAAATTATAGAGCTGGATAGGTCACTTGAAAATCCTTGATATGGCCGAATACGCGTAATTTTTGTTGCCATCGTTTTTACAATTCTCCATCCGCCAAACACGACACCTGAAGCTATAGCTATGTATGAGACGATAATGACCCAAAACGGAACTATAAATTCAGATGTGTAGCCGTAATAAAATAGAATCATTGCCATTATTCCCATAACTTTTTGTGCATCATTTGAGGCATCAGTAATCGCGAAAAAAAATGTCGCAATGGGTTGAAGACGTTTAAACCGTTTGTTCATTTTGCTTGCTGGACGATTTCTGAAAGCTCTGACGATTATGCCAGTAATACCAAAGGCAATAAAAATCGCGATAAATGGTGATGTAACCAAAGGAATAACTACTTTGTTAATAATGCCCTCTACTTCTATAATCTCCCATCCGCCTGTAGCAACACCAGCTCCTATTAATCCTCCAATCAGGACATGTGTTTCAGAAATGGGTAAGGCGTAAATCCAAGATGTTATCACATCAAAAATCAAAGAAGCAAGCAAAGTTGCAATAATAACTTCTCCTGAAGCAAACCCTTCTGTAATAATTCCTGTTCCAATCGTCTTCGCGACTGCAGACCCAAAAACTGTCATACCTATCAAGGAACCAACTGTAGACAGGAAAATAGCCTGGTTGCTTTTTACAGCCCTTGTTGCAATTATTCCAGCAGTTGCATAAGCCGCATCAGTAAAACCTGTCCAAAATCCAAAGATTATAGCCAACAATAAGGCAAAGAGTACTATCAGATCAATCATGAGATCAAGCATTCTTTAAGACAATGTCTTGGATAACTAGACAAACATCTTCACACTTGTCTGTAATTTCTTCAAGAAAATCATAAATTTCTTTCATGATGATTATTTTTATTGGATCTTTTCCCTTAAAGAGAAGGACAATCGAGTCATCATGAAGGTCATCCGCTGTGTTCTCTAAACTGTGAATTTTCTTGAAACTCTTCTCTATTTCGTCTTGTTTCATTTTTCTTATTTGTTTTAAAGCATTGTTTACTTCTGCTACCTGTTTTTCAATTATGTCCGCAAATTTAGTAATTATCTCATCCGGTTTTTTTATTTCGAACATGAATATTCTGTTTGAGACCGAATCAATGTAGTCTAGAACATCATCGTATAAGGACGTGAGCTTTGCAAGGTCTTCTTGATCAATTGGTGTAATGAAGGATTTGTGCAATTTGTGAATCATTTTATGAACGATTTCGTCACCTTCATGTTCTAAGAGTTTCATTTTTTTGATGTTATCTGAAAAAAGTTCTGGTTCCTTGAGCATTTTCTTAAATAAGCTAGCTGCTTTTAACACTAGTTCTGATTGTTGTTCTAGAAGGTTAAAGAAAATTTTGTCCTGAGGTATAATCCACTCTTTAAAACTCATAGTTAACGTAGAACAGTATGGTGTATATATATTACTTTGGAGATTGTACCCAAAATTTTTTTGCATTCCAGTTATATTATAAGCAAAAGTCTAATGTTCCCCTCGAATATGAAACAAGATCGACTTTTATCAAAATTAACTTTTGACCTCATTGTTCAGAATAATTCTAGTTAGAACCATTTTTACAGTCAAGAGGAAAGTTAGTCTGATCGTTATACCGGCGCGTAAAAGGGTTAAATTTTAAATTTTGGGTTTGGGGTTAAATTTTATGGGTTATGAGTTATTCAAATAGCTGATAATAGAAGTGCCTCAATTATCAAGAAAATCCCTGTTATAATTATTACTGCCATCTGTTTTTCTATTTCCTTTTGGCGTTTAGCATTCCAGGGTTTAGAATGAAATAAGACTTCGTTTATTTTGCCTACCGATGGTGAATATAATGCTACTGCACCCCCAGCCACAAGACATATTCCACCTTCAACCAACAACAAAAATGAAAGCGTGTCAACAGTCTGATTCATTCCCCAATTTATGATAAAAATCAATATAGCATCTATAAAAAAAACAATTAATGAATATAATAACGACCTAACAAGATATTGTAACGAAGTTTTCCAGTCGATCATAATAGTATCTTCTTAACATTTCAGTTGGGATTAGTCAAATCATATGAAGATTAAAGATTACTGAAAAAGTTTTTCATACTATACTATTTTTTTAATTATTGAAAAATTAATTATGAAACATAATATTAAATAGACCAGCAGATTTATTCCCTTCATTTTCCTAACTCAGAAAAGTGTCATTCATGGAATTAGGGTCTAGAATAAAAAAAGAATTCTCATTCATCCAAGGCAACTATAAAATATTATTCATAAGCTGGATAATCATGGACATAGCCTGGGAAATGCCTAATCCAAACTTTCAGTACTATGTAGAAGCGTTAGGTGGAACAGAGGTTTCTTTAGGAATAATAGGTTTAGCAAATTTCTTGGGAATGGCAATCGTGGCTTTTCCCGGCGGATATTTGGCAGATAAATGTGGAAGACAAAAAATCATATCAATCATGTCTTTTGGTATTGCGTTATCGTTTCTTTTCTTTGCCTTTGCCCCCTCCTGGGAATTCATCTTATTAGGCACCATAGTAAGCAGCCTTTGTTTAATTTATCAACCCGCTCTTTTTGCAATGGTTCAAGACTCACTTCCACACAACAGAAGAGGCATGGGGTCATCTTTAATTGAATTAATACATGGCAGTTTTAATACCCCTGGACCAATAATCGCAGGATTTTTGTTACTACAATTTGGATTAATACCCAGCATGAGAATCATCTATTTGATAATGACCACACTCTTTCTAACAGCAGCAATCTGGCGACTAAAATTAAAAGAAACTATGGAAGAAAAAGATCCCATTAAATTCCATTATTTCATTACATTATATGCAAAATCCGTAAAGGAAGGTCTCTCAATTTGGAAAAAGGTTCCACGCTCAATTTTGTGGGTATGTATCATAAACGCGATTACAATGTTCGGTTTTTCATTGACTCGCGTCATCAATGCAATTTATGCTAGAGATGTTTTATTAATTTCACAAAATCAGTGGTGGCTAACATTTGTACCTCTTCTATTAACCATGGTTATTGCCGCAATTCCAATAGGGAAAATGGTAGATGTGATAGGGAGAAAAATACCTATGGCTCTAGGGTCAATAACTTTTGCAATGTCAACGCTGCTTTTTGTTTTTGGAAATTTTACAATAGTCATGATATCGATGATTCTTTACGGAATTTCCCTTCTTTTGTTAATGACTTCAATAAATGCTCTAATAACTGATTATGTTCAAAAAGAAAAAAGAGGTAGAGTAAATGGTTTTGTCAATTTTACAAGTTACACCAGCCAAGGAACAGCAATGCTAATGGGGAGTTTTCTTTTTTCTAAAGTTTTTCCACAATCACCTTTTTTTCTGTCGCTCGTCTCTAGTTATTCCAATTCTTCTAATAATTCTCTTTAAAGTAGATGAACCCGAAAAACATTTAGAGCCTCAATTATTTATTGAGCCGATACCCTTCAAATAAATTTTAACTTGATAAAAATAGTTTGAGGTGAAGAACGAATCTTTATAAAATTCGCTTCTATTCTCAAAATTAAGGATTGTTCATGCAAAAATCTGAAAAAACTTCAGATACTAAAAAACAAGCTGTTCTCTTAACGATTATCGCAAGCTCTCTGTGGGGAACATCTTTTCCAGCAATAAAGATTGGCTTACAGTTCATGGATGCCTACACTTTTGTATTTTTAAGGTTCTCATTTGCCTTACTGTTGATGTTGGGCGTTCTTTTATTTACAAAAAATTTTGCTTTAAACTTCAATAAAAAGCGCTTAATTCTATTCTTAGGAATCACAAACGGGGCAGCATATCTATTACAATATATGGGTATGTTTTACACTTCAGCTTCAAAAGCCTCTTTGCTGGTAAATTTAACTGTAATCTGGGTTGCCCTACTAAGTCCAATCGTAGTAAAAGAGCAAATAAGCAGAAAAAAATTGTCAGGTGTTATTGTTAGTTTTCTAGGAATTTTTTTAGTAACAACAAACTTGGATTTCCAATCATTTAATACTGGAGAAATTTTTGGTGATATACTTGTGATTGCAGCCGGAATAATTTGGGCACTTTTCATCATATACAATAAGCCGTTAGTAAACGAAAGTAAAAACATGATCCAGTCCCTAACTTTGCTCCTCCTTTTCACAATGATTCCTTTAATGCCCGTATTGACTTTTTCTTCAGCTAATTTCTTAATATTACCATGGGAGGCATGGATTGCAATAACCTACACCGCAATATTTTGCTGGATAATACCCTATCTTCTTTGGTCTAAAGGCTTGAAAAATATTTCACCCGTAACTTCGTCAGTAATTCTATTGAATGAAATAATTGTTGCGGTAGCAATTTCAACAATAATTCTTAGAGAATCTTTGACGGCAGTCTCTGGTATTGGCGCAGCTTTAATAATAATCGCAATAATAGTGGTCTCAAATAGCTAAAATATTATTATTTACCGATTTCTGTAATTTTTTAATCTTTTTTCCTTTAATGTAAATAAGAAAATTCCATACTATTCAAGTGCTTTGCATTCACCTGAGTAGATGTATTGGAGAAGACTTAACTTAATGCTTGATTTTAGGAATAATTATGCCTTCTTCAGTTATTCGTCCCGCATCAATTATTGACGTTGCATCAATTGTAGAAATTAGGGTGGGGGCTTTAACAGAGGACGAGCTGTCTGGCTTTGTTGTACCAGGAGAGAGTCTCTATTCGTCAGTTAAAAAGTTGAGAGATGAATGGGATACAGAAAATAGATTAAAAGATGGTTTGGAAGTTTTTGTAGCTGAAAACATGGGAGAGGTTATTGGTTTTATTGTTTATAATATGGAAGACCCTGACGACAACATCGATAATCTTGTTGTGGCAAAGCAAGAACAAGGAAAGGGAATAGGAAGAGCACTTGTTGAGTATATAGAAAGATTAGCGAAATCTAGAGGTTTTGATATTATTACTACTGATACAACAGAGAACGCACAAGGTATTCCATGGAAAGCATATGGCTTCTGGAAGAGAATGGGTTATGAAGATACTGGAGAGCGCTTACCTACAAATTTTGACTTCAAAGAAATTCCTTTCATTAAAAGATTAGCATCATTTTCAAAAAAATGAAAAGACATTGTCCGTGATATAAAAAAAGTTACCAAGGTTAGATTGAAATGGAAAAACCAATTTTTTATCTTGTAGATGTGTTTGCCGAAGAAAAATTTACAGGAAATCAACTTGCAGTTTTCAGAAATATATCTGAATTATCTGACATTGATATGCAGAGAATAGCCAAAGAAATGAATTTCTCAGAGACAACTTTCATTTTATCAGATGATAAAAAAGACGAGGGATACAATGTACGCATTTTTACACCAGAAACAGAGGTACCATTTGCTGGTCATCCAACTTTAGGAACAGCTTTTGTAATACAACAAGAAATCATAAAAGAACCAGTAAAAAAAATTGTACTGAATCTGAAAGCCGGTAAGATTCCCGTTTCCTTTGAGTTACACGGGAGAAAAACCAAGTAATTTATGGATGCAGCAACTTGATCCAAAATTTGGGAAAAAGTTAGATGCTAAGTTAATTTCCAAGATTTTAAACCTTGATATAACTGATATTAATTCATTTTTTCCAATTCAGGAGGTTTCAACCGGTCTACCTGTTATAATAGTTCCCATAAAAACATTAGTCGCAGTAAAAAAAGCTAGAATAGAAAAAACCAAATATTTTGATTTGATAAAAGACCTTGAAGCTAAATCAATTCTAATATTTTGTCCAGAAACATACAAAGTAACACATGACTTGAATGTGAGATTTTTTGCCGATGAATACGGTATCCCAGAAGATCCTGCAACAGGAAGTGCAAACGGATGTTTAGCAGCGTATCTGGTTAAGCATCGCTACTTTGGAACCAATCGAATAAACCTGCAAGTTGAACAGGGCTATGAAATAGGTAGACCTTCATTACTTTTATTGCGACGCAGACGAGAAAGACAATAAACTTTCTGTGCATGTAGGTGGAAAGGTGGAAATGATAGCGAAAGGAGAATTTCAATAAAGTAAACCATTTATTAAAAAAATGAAAACAAACGTATTCACTTGGAATCGGAAATCATTAATCTAATTATTATTTATACAGATCTTTGACTACTGTATTGCTTTCTTGAGCGTGAGAATTATGAATGAAACTCAGTTCCGAAATTATCTCGAAGAACGTAAGTTGACCTCACAAGAAGTTAATTTGGCTTTAGACTCAGTTAAAGAGTTTGAGGAGTATCTTGAAAGGAAGAAAATATCGTTTAAGACTGCAGGATTAGACGCTCTTAAAGATTATATCTCACATCTGATTGAAGTCCATAAGAATTCGATGAACAGACTCATCGCGATTGCTCGATATTGTTACTTTACTAAAAAAGACGATTATTACGTATATCTGGTATCAACATTCGGAGCTAGAAACGTGTTGCCTGACATAGGTGAAAGGGTAGCACTTCTTGCTGGAGAGGCAGTTCGACAAAAAGTTTTTCAAGATTTCAAATTGCCCCCACTGGGTTCTTCACATTGGCAACTACCCTCAACTCACCCAGATTATTATGGATCGGATGAAAACTGAACTGCCAGCCGAAACGTGCAAGAAGATTCTTACCTGGAACTACCATAAGGTTCCAGCTGAGACATTCAAGGAGAATAAAGACAGATTTAAGAAATCCAGTAGTATTGATGAATTTTTGAAAAATGAACATCAGAGATTTGTAGACGAACTTAAAAAGTTCATGAACGAGGGAAGAATATGGTTCGAGCAAGAGATTACTCCTGAAGTTCTTACGTTTGTGCAGAATAATCAAGAGATTTGTACAGGAGTCAGGCGTGATAATAGGATTTACCTTACCAAAATACCTTATGCTCCTCAGCAATATCTTGAGGAAAAGGATTCTGTCATGAAAAGGTACTACGCCTGTCATTGCCCTCTTGTAAGATCAGCAATTTTGGATGAAAAAATTGAGATATCAGATTTATTTTGTTATTGTAGCGCTGGCTATGAAAAATTAAGATTCGATGTAATATTCGAAGAATCAGTCGAAGTAGAAGTACTAGAGAGCGTTCTAAAAGGAGATATCCGATGTCGTTTCGCTATCAGAATTCCAACAGGTAAAATGAAATAACCCTAAAAAATTATTAACTTTTTTGTTTTCCCCATTCGAGCTTATTCCAAAATCTTTCATGGAAGTAGTATAGTATCATTGTAATAGCATTATATGTGGTTCCAATTGCGACAGAAAGATCAATCTTTGATGTCAAAAAATATGCCGTAATAATACTAACTGCTATACAAATAATTCTCCAAATGATTGATTTTACAAGTGATCTTTTTCTGGTTTCTATCATGAACATTAATTGTAGAGCATAGAAATAATAAATCTTAGTGTAAACTGGATTTGTTTAGATCTTAGATATAACAATCAATTCGAAATCAATTTTAATCGTTAAATCAATTTATAGATAGCAACAAATTTTGAATAGCATAATTGGCTTAGACTACTTAGTTTAATTTTGAAAATGGGAAAAGTTATAGCTAATCCAAAAACAATTATCAAATTAGGGGCTTGAAAATGCTTGAAGGTAAGCACATAAATTTGAGACTTATGGAGAAAGAGGACGCATCTTTACTTTTTGAGGTTTTTAACAAACCTGAGATTCTGGGTGAATACAATCCTCTCAAACAAATTTCCAGAACAGATATGGAGAAGTAGCCACTGAGAATACGGATATCTCTGAAACACAGATTTTTATTATTGAGAAAAAAGATGGCAGCAAAATTGGTTTCATTAATCATTTCAATGTAATTTGGAATGGCATAGGAAAACTGTTGACGATAGCTTATTGCTTATTGCCAAACCAGAGAGGAAATGGTTATTGTACAGAAGCTGCGCAAATCTTAGTGGATTACTTATTTTTAAGCAAAGAAATTGAATGCATTCAAGCGACTACACACATTAAGAATATTGCTTCGCAAAGAGTTTTAGAGAAAATAGGTTTTAAGAAAGAAGGCATAATTAGGAAACGTTTCTACATTAGAGGAGACTGGCCTGATCAATTTCTATTCAGCATTATTAAAGAAGAATGGAAAGAACCAAAGATCCTAACAAAACTGTTTAACTAAAATCTGTTTTCAGTTATGCAGACGCTATTTAGAGTGTTTTTCCTCTCTTCTTATCTGATTTTTTATTTTAAATAACAAAATAATAATAGCTTGGATAAGTCCAAAAAAGTTAGCAATTATTATAGGAAAGTTACTCAACAAAATTCCATAAATTAGCCATAAAAAAATGCTTGTTGCTAACAGTAAAAACATTTCTCGAGAAATATCTTTTGTAGATTTTGTTCGTAATACCTTTAGTAGTTGAGGAAAAAGCGAAAACCCACCCATTGCAGCAGCAGTCAATCCGATTATTTCTATGTAATCCATATTCTCTTCATCTGCCTTTTCTTTTTGGAAATGCTAATTTTTGGTCCAATTAATAATGGAAATTCATGGAGCAAATTTGCTCTCTATCTCCCTTAGTTATATAGCATAGGTTGAGATTAAAAAGTTAATTAAGAAAACCAACTAAAAATAATACAAAGGATCGTCATTTTTGTGTTTGAAAAAATTGATTTTAGAAGCGATACAGTCACGCTGCCTACTGAAGAAATGTTAGAGGCTATCAGATATGCAGAACTAGGAGATGATGTTTTTAGGGAAGACCAAACAGTCAATAAACTTGAGCAACTTTCAGCAGAAAAGATGGGGAAGGAAGCAGCTCTTCTTATTACAAGCGGAACCCAAGCAAATTTAATTTCTTTAATGAGTAACTGTAATCGCGGAAAACTCGTAATACTGGAGGCTGAATCACATATTTACTGGTATGAAGTGGGCGGGATCTCTTCTGTGGCGGGATTATTCCCGTGGCCAGTAAAAAGCGTATTTGGGGCGCTTAATCCTGAAGATGTTGAAGCAGCAATACTACCAAAAAACATCCATTTTCCAGAGTCTGCGCTTATCTGTATCGAGAATACCCATAATCGGCATGGGGGAACAATCATAAATCCAACTCAGATTAAGGCAATAAGTGAAGTTGCGCAAAAAAATAGTTTGAAGTTGTATATGGATGGTGCACGTATTTTTAATGCTGCTGTTGCGTTAAAAGTTGATGTTAAAACACTCACTAAACATGTTGACAACTTAATGTTTTGTCTATCCAAAAGTCTGTGCTGTCCAGTCGGTTCGCTGCTTGTTGGGACACACGATTTTATTGAAAAAGCTAGAAAACTGAGAAAAATTTTAGGTGGTGGAATGCGTCAAGCAGGCATAATCGCAGCTCCCGGTATTATTGCTCTAGAAAAAATGATTGATCGACTAGAAGAAGATCATGCAAATGCCAGAATTTTAGCTGAAGGAATTTCCAAAATAGAAGGCATCCAGATTGAATTGAACCGTGTACAGACAAATATGGTGTGTTATGATACTAGTGGTTTGGGAATATCCGCTGAATCTTTCACATCCAAGCTTAAAGATTTTGGAATACTTGCATTACCATTAACGAAAAATGTAGTTAGAATGGTAACCCATAGAGGGATTAAAAAAGAGCATATCATGAAAGCCCTTGAAGTAATCGAAAATATTTCATGTCATTATAGCAATAAATAGAAATAGTTTTTTAGTGATTCTAATAAGAATAATTAGTTAAAACCGTTAAGGAAGTAATTTTCAAATTAATTCAGCATTTTCCCATCTGTTATAAAGAGAATTTTCAATACCTAATTGATCTAAAACTTTCCCTACTACAAAGTCAATTAATCCTTCAACATTTTTCGGCTTATGATAAAATGCTGGCATCGCAGGTAAAATGTATGTTCCTTGTTTGGCGAGTTCTAACATGTTTCTAAGATGAATAGAATTCAGGGGAGTTTCTCGGGTACAAGAATGAGTTTTCTCTTTTCTTTCAATGTAACATCTGCTGCTCTTAGTATTACATTTTCTGCGAATCCATTGGCTATCCCTGCTAGAGTTTTCATGCTGCAGGGAATAATCACCATCCCGTCTGTTTTGAAGGACCCACTTACAATAGGAGAACTCCAGTCATCAATTTCATGAACTTTGTTGGCTAATTTCTCTAGATTTTTTACAGATGTACTGAGCTCATAGTTGATTATTTTTTTAGCAGCCTTACTTATGACTAAGTGAGTATCGATTTTTTTATTTCGCAATTCTTCTAGCAAACGTTTGCCATAAATTACTCCGCTAGCTCCGGTTATTGCAATTAATAGTCTCAATGCTCATCATTATACTCTATCTTTTTTTGATAACTAAAACCTTTTGGGAAAATTGACAGAAAGTTTTGGGTAATATGATTATTCCTTTTTTGTTTTTGTTGTTAACTCAGGAAGTCTTCGTAAAATAATTAACCCAATTGCTAGTGATGCTATTAAATCAATTATTGCTTGCAGAACATTCCAAAAAGCAACTTCAGATATGTATGCTCCTATACCCGCAAATCCTAATATGGTTTTTTCTGAAAAGAATCCAATTATATCATTAGGTGTCATGTAAAAAAAGAAGGGTAAAGCAAAGTAGAAATTAAAAATTACTGTAACAATAACTCTTACGCTAATTGCCAAGATTGAGGTCAAAACAAAGAGTCGTTTATTTTCCAATAATCTTTTTGCTCCTCCCTTTTTCCATGCGATTAATCCTGGGATCAGAAACATCCAAACTGTTGCTACTGACTTCATTGTTGCTCCAACCCAACCTCCTGCAACCGGTCCTATGAATCCGATAAGTGGTGCACTGATTAACATGCTTAACAATGCGGGTTTTAATCCAAAGATTATCCAACAGAGAATCCATGGAATAGCTACTAAGTCTATTCGCATTAACCATGGAGATACAAAAATTGGTGGAAGAATTTGAAATATTACTGCAAGTGAGGCTAATATTGTAGCGCCAGATAGTTTTATTGTAGGTCTATCAATATTCATTTTTAATAATTCACTGCTCTTTCTACATTTTCAACTTATTTAAGAGTAATTACTTATGAATGAGTAGAAGTTTTATTAAAAAATGCTATTAACATAACATTAATCCAAAATCTCCAAAATTCATTTATTCGTAAATATACATTGAAACACTAAAAGCGAAATGTGTGAAGTAAGACCATGTCTGAAACTCTTGAGATACCCCTTAATTCCATAAATAAATGGTTAGAAAAAGAAACAGCCAACATAGTTGAACCTCTCAGAGCAGAAGCGAAAAAACTACTTGCCGATATAAAGTCAAAGCTAGAAGATCTTACAGAAGCTTGTGACAAACTGCTAGAAGATGCAGAAAAAGAGATGGCAAAAGGTAGTAACAAAACATATCGCCGTGCAAAATTTCTCTATAAACTTGCCGGAAATTTTGCCGATTTAATTGACGAAATCGTGATTCCTGAAGAAATTTCTGGAACAACACTTAATCAAGTATCTGAACAAATCCAAAAAACTTTAAAAACAATCATCCAAGAGAGAACTAAATGGTTCAGAGCTATTTCTCCCTATTTCATAATTTCACGCCGAAGATTTGATGCGACATTAAAAAGAACAGACGATTCTTTCCGAAATTTTACTGATTTCTTATCAGAAGAGTACATTAGGGCTGAACAGGCTGAAGGAGTCTCTTCCAAAGTTGAAGAATTACACAATTATTTAACAGAATTGGAAGAGTACGACAAGGGTAAAGAAGCGAGAATTCAGAAAAAAGAACATTTAGAAAAGCGGATAGTTAAGAATAATGAAAAGATACATGCAATCCAAAGTAAGGGCGAAGTAGTTGAACTTGCTCAACTCAACTCGAAAATCGAAGAGCTAACGGAAACAATTAAGCATGAAATACGACATATCCAGAAACCTCTTCTAAAATTTCAGACATTAGTTAACAACCCCGGTTACAATCTTTTTCCAGAAGCAAACATTAAACTTGAGGAATATTTGAAAAATCCATTTAATGCCCTAGCAACTGAAAAAGAAGGTTATCCTCTGCTCAAACAAATTCTTCAAAAAATAGATAGTGCATTAGATAATAAAAAAATGAAACTAAAATCCAGTCGGTTGAGAAAGGCTAAAGATCAGATTGATAGTATTGTAAATAAATCAGCGTTATTAGAGCTTCAGAAAGAATGCAGAGAATTTTTTGACAAAAAACATGCTTTATTGGCATCAGCAATGATAAGTGAATTTAGAGATGAAAAAACAGAATTACATAATCTTTTAAAAAATCTTAAACAAAAGATGGGCGTTCTTGAAGTTAGAGATGCAAGGCTTGAGAAACAACATAAAGAATTGCACAAAAGAGTTGAACAAAAGAGAAAAGGCCTTGAACAAATAGTTTCAGAACTTTCTAACAAGAAAGTCAAAATCCAGTTTTAGATTCTATCAAGGCAGCTAAACGTCATTTTTCATATTAACAATTATTTTAATAAACATTAATGATTTATGTCACGCGCAACTTAAAGAAGCTAATATTTGGTGTATTACTTGACCGATGAAGAAACTCGCACAGAGGAAACGAAGGAAGGCAGAATCGAATTCAGTTTTCCTATGCTTACCGTTAGGACACACATATTTGGCGGATTCTTTGATAAATTTGGATCCTTTAGAGCCTCTCGATATCTTTCATGGATCTCACTCACTGTTGTCCCAATTGTTGCGGCTATCGGATTATACCTACTTACCAGTAGTTTAGTTACGCTATTATGGACTCCTGCTGCTAGAGATGTGACGAGAGAATTGGGTCCTGCATCATATCTTCTATTACCGGGAATTAACCCAATTCTTCCTATAGTATATGGGTGGTTGGCAATTGTCTGCGCAATAGTAATTCATGAAGGAGCTCACGGAATCATTGCGAGAAATCGAGGACTAACTGTCAAATCTAGTGGATTACTTTTTTTCCTTATTGTTCCTATTGGCGCTTTTGTAGATGTTGATGAAGAACAAATCGCAAAAGCAAAACCCAAAGACTCATTGAGGGTTATGGCAGCAGGGGTTGGCGGAAACATTGCTGTTGCATTAGCATGTATTATCGCTGTGTTGATAATTGTTAACGGATTAACTCCAATTATTAATGGGGTATATATTTCTGAAATTTCGGCAGGTATGCCTGCGGATTCGGCAGGGTTACTGCAGGGAGATGTTTTTGTTTCTATTGATGGTCAGTTGATTGATCGTTTTGAAACTTTGAACTTGACTTTATTGACCAAAAATCCGGGAGATAGAATTCAGGTAACTGTCGCAAGAGGAGAAAAGTGGGAGAACCAGTTTTCTACATCCTTAACTTTGACAGAAAATGAGGATGGACGAGCAGTTATGGGTATAGCTATAGGTGACCTGCTGACTGAGGAACGATTAAACTTCTATAAAACAGTGACTCCTGAAACTCTTTCATTATACTTGGTTCCTCCATCTTTGGCTCCTGGTCTAGTGCCTTTTTCTGACTCATTTGCCTCCTTTTACACTCATGACTTAGGAAACGACTGGAGTGCTTGGGCAAACTTCTTCTTTTGGTTATGGTTTGTCAACGTTAACGTTGCAGTGTTCAATGCTTTACCCATTTATCCTCTAGATGGAGGACGTATGTTCGACATCTCACTGAAGAGTGTTTTAGGTAAAAGAATTAACGAAAAAACTATTTCAAAAATAACGTATGCTGTAACACTTTCTCTTGTAGGTATTCTGCTGATGATTGTTGTGATTCCATTTATCCTGTAAATTACAAAATTACATTGACAATCCTAAACTTTCTGATTTGAATTCATCGGTTCTAGGCCTTAAACCAATATTCTAGGATTATTCTCCTAAAATTATTAAACCAATAAAAGCTAAAAGAGGCAAAACTATAAAGACTCCAAAAAATATTGCCGTAACAAACAGTATGCGGAATGATTTTGTAATATCTTTAAGTGATGGATCTGCAGTGTCACCTATTAAATAGTGACCTGGTTTTTCTAAGTAAATGTTTAAAGCCCCAGCCATTGCCGATATAGTCCATCCAGCGTTCGGACTTTCCGTATTTTTGTGATCTCTTTTTAAAACTGTCCACGATTTTCTCCAATTTTCTCTTAAAACAAACGAAGCAAATATCATCAATATTGCAGTCAATCTGGCTGAAATATAATTCGCTATCGTATCCATTTTGGCTGAAAACCAACCAATGAATAAATTATCCTCATCTTTGTATCCCACCATCGAATCTAGTGTATTAATAACCCTAAACGCAACTGCACCAGGAACACCAAATAGGGAATAATAAAAGAAAGGAGAAGTTATTCCATCTGTAGTTCCTTCAGCTACGGTTTCAACAGCAGCAGAAATAATATGAACTCTTTTCAATTCAGCGGGGTCTCGTCTTACAATAAAAGGCAACAACTCCTTTGCTTTATCATAGTTGTCGTTTTCTAAAGCATTGATTATGGGTGAAGTATACTGTTTCATGCATTTAATTGCAATAGTGGTACTCAATAGGAATGCTGACACTATGATGTAAAATATCCAGCCAAAGAAATATTGAACCGTATAAATTATCAAAAAAACAGGAATCACAAAAACTGTTATAGATGATAAGCAAAGAATGATGCCATTAATTTTTTCTTTATTTTTGTTTTCGCTCCTGAGTTTAGATTTAAAATAGGATATTGTTTTACCCATCCATAATGTTGGATGAAATCTGTCAGGTAATTCACCAAAAATTAGATCTATTAAAAAAGCTAATAAAAAAATTAACAAAGAATCCAAAAGAAAAGAGAGATTTAGGGAAAACATTTTTTCAGTCCAAACTATTTATCAAAATCAACAGATACACACTACTTTTTTTTAAATGTTTCAAAAGTCTATCGCTCTCTTGCTGTTCTTCGAGGTGTATGAGCATGAATTTCTCCTATTTTTTTGTATTATTATGATTTTTGGATTGAGTTTATGCAGTCAATACAAGTATGAACGACTTCTAATCGTTAAATATTTAGGGTAGAGAAACGTTGCTATTCATCCGTTATGATCGTAGGAAACTAAATATGGAGTTTTTTAAAACAAATGTCTGACAAAGCAACCCAAAACCTGTTACCCTACGAGAAAATTGTAAACTGGCCTCCTTACACTTATCGAGATTATCCAGAAGTTACACCTGAGTCCCTAAAAAAATTTATCGCCTTCTTAGGAACCGAAAATACATCCACAGAAAGGAAGGCATTACAGCCTTGGATACCCTTCTGTACTACTAAATGTAACTTCTGTTATTTTCCTACAGAATCAAAATATAATAACAATATAAGCAATTACCTGTCGGCACTAGAAAAAGTTCTAAAGCAATATGCTGAAACAAAATACATTAAAACCAGTGAATTCTCGGAAATATATCTGGCGGGTGGAACACCAAGCATAATGTCATCAGAACAGACAATCGAGTTATTGTCATTCTGCGAAGAGAAATTCAATATATCAAGTAGCCGCGAAATTAAAATCACTGGCTGCACCCAAGATTTTGATTACCAAAAACTCAAGATTATGTCAGAATACGGTGTAGATCAACTAGATTTAGGGATACAAACATTTGACGACAAAGTCAGACGATTAGTGAATCTTTTTGACAAAGCAAAAGCCGCTGAAGAAACCATTAAAGTCGCACATAAATTAGGACTTCGTGTTAGCATTGATCTGATGTATAACTTGCCTGGACAAACTTTGAAAATTTGGAATAAAGATATTCAAAGAGCACTGGAATTAGATGTAGAAAGTGTTGACTGTTATGTTTTAGATGTTTATCCAAGAACCAAACTAGCTGAACAACTTCAATCTGGTGAATTACCCCCTAGAGGTAACGAAGACCTAGAAAAACAGATGTATCGTGATGCATATGACACCTTCAAAGCAGCAGGATATAAGCCCACATGTCACAACCGTTTCTCAAGGATACCCCAAGATTTCAAAGAACCCTGTTTTGAAACTCTAGGAACTGGCTCAGGGTTTTTTATGGGAAACCTAGGAGGCTTTTCCTACACGGACATCCAACCTGTAGAATCATATATTGACGCTGTTAACCAAGGAAAATTACCCATATCAAAACTCTCATTTCCGTCAATAGAAGATGAAATGGGAAAAATGATGATGCGCCTATATATTCGGTTACCCGTGAACAAAAGCGAGTTTAAAAACCGTTTTGGACTATTTCCAGAAGAAGCGTTTAAATCTACCATCGAAAAACTTCAAAAAAACGGATTAATCGAAGTGAATTCTCAAGAGATAAGATTAACAAAATTAGGAGATATTTGGAGATACAATATCTGTTGGGAGTTTTCACCACGTAACCAAGATCAATCAAACTAACAGTATAACCATTTAAGAAAAAATGGGTTCAAAGTATGATATAAAATGCTAAAAAAAGAAATCAAATTAACACTCGAAGATGTAAAAGCAGAAATTCTTTACCATAAGTATCGAAACATTGAGGTTAACACTCTTCTTGTTTCATTCAAGGAAAAAAGTCGCTTAATATCAACTTGGGACGGTTACAAAAAAGTATATTTTGTCGCTAATTCATATCACCCCCCCGCTTTGTCTGAATATACAATGTATAATTATTCGACTTTCGAAAAAGATTTTCCCAAGGTCTTAGGAATTCCTAAAAACGATATTTCTTTTTTAAGCACAGGAGCAAACATGGATAATCTCGCAGTCTGTTCGAAATCATTCCAGAATCGGACCGTTTGTTGTTTAGCTACAGGAGGCGTAGGTAATGCCCTACGGTCTGGAGTTGATAAAGCACATTGGATGGAAAATGATGGAAAGTATGTGAAAGTTTCTGGAACAATTAATATCATTCTACTAACCAACGTCACTTTAACTAATGGAGCAATGGCTAGAGCCATTATTACTGCTACAGAGGCAAAAACTGCAGCTCTCCAGGATATGAATGCACGAAGTTCAATTTCACCTCAAAACCAGGCTACAGGTACTGGAACTGACAATATGATTGTTGTATCTGGCAATTCGTCCGAAAAACCAATCCTATCCACTGGGGGGCATACAAAAATTGGCGAATTAATAGGAAACACAACAAAAATTGCAGTAACAGAAACAATAAAAAAACATATAGCTTCTTTATAAGAAAATCATTAACGAAAAATTGAAACAACTTAGTATTACCATACCTTAATTTGGCAGAAGAATTCTTGACACTTGCAGGGATAACGTTTGAAATTGGGTATCATGACTCGAGATGGAGACGGATGGTGTTCCACACAACTACGAAAAGCGATGAATAAACAAAACATTATTCCAATTTGTTTTGGTTATAGCTCTATCATTGGAAGAATCAAATATACCCCTGAGGCTTCAGTGGGTGATATTAACATGCTTCAAGATCTAGATGCCATAATCACACGTCCCATAGGACGAGGATCACTTGAAGAGATTATATTTAGAATGAATCTGCTTCACAAACTAGAACGCGCCGGAATGTTGATAATTAATCCACCCTTGGCTATTGAACGGTCTGTCGACAAATATTGTTCTCTAACTCTTTTTCAGGAAAATGGTATACCGGTTCCACGAACAGCAGTTACTGAAAGTCATGACGAAGCCCTGAAATGCTTCTATGAATTAGGAGAAGATGTTGTTGTAAAACCTGTTTTCGGATCAAGGGGAGTTGGTGCTACTCGGATCAATGATTCTGACGTTGCAGCTAGAGTATTTAGAACAATATCATTTTACCATGGCGTTCTGTATCTCCAAGAATTCATACCTCATGGTGATTCGGATATTCGTGCATTCGTAATAGGTGACCAAGTTATCGCTGCTATGCGTAGAATATCAGATAACTGGAAGACTAATGTAAGCCTCGGTGCAAAACCGGTATCTCTCCAGTTGTCATCTGAATTGGAAAATTTGGCAATTAAGGCAGCCAAGGTTATAGGTTGTAAGGTGACAGGTGTAGACCTCATGGAGGGTCCAGAGGGTCCTGTAGTTATAGAAATTAACAGTCAACCGGGTTGGAAAGGGTTGCAGTCAGTTACAAAAACTAATATCGCTGACGAAATCATTAGTTATGTTGTCTCTGAACTTAAAACTTAAGAGGGAAAAAAATGCGGGAGATCAAAGTTTCCCGAGTAAATGTTACAGACCAAACTGTAGAACAACGGACAGACAATATAGCAGAAGATACTCCGATCCACATTTTTATGAATAAACACCATTATGGAACGATTTTATGTTCTCCTGATCAGCTTGAAGAAATGGTTGTTGGGCATCTTCTATCTGAAGGGCTGATAAAAACAATAAACGAAATCAACGGTTTAACAATAAAAAAAGATGGAAAATACCTAGTAACACTCAAACCCGACATTGATGCAGAAAAAAGAATTTTAACGTCAAACCGTTTTGCACGACTAATAGTTTCATCCTGCGGAACCCCCAATTATAAACCCTTATCTGAAATCATTAATAGCTTACCCAAAATGGAGATGACGTTTACCGTAAATTCAAACATTATCTCTGAATCTGTTAAACAGCTAAACTTTGTAGCTGAAAAATTCAAAAAAACAGGAGGCGTTCATGTAGCTGCACTATACTCAAAAGAGGGAAAAATAGTAGCTTTGGCTGAAGATGTTGGACGTCATAACGCCGTCGACAAGGTTATAGGGTTGGGAGCAACAAAAAAAATGGATTTCACACAATTATTTCTCGCTCTAAGCGGAAGACTCACAGGCGACATAGTTCTAAAGGCAGCCCGGATAAAAATTCCAATAATTTGTTCATTGTCGGCAGCCATTAGTTCTGGAATAGAAACAGCAAAATTAACTAAAATAACCTTGATCGGATTCGTCAGAGGAAAACGAATGAACATTTACACACATCCAGAACGAATAATACTCTTCGCTCATAAAATTTAACACGAAAAAGTTTTGATACGGAATCTACGTGAACGGGGTATTATTTCTAGTATATTTTTCCTGCCAAAATGTATTTTCATAAAATAGACTCGTTTATCTGTAAACTTTTTACGATTATGTTCGAAGCTTATATATGAGTCTAAAACACAACATTTTATCTAGAAAGTAACAAAAAACGTGTTTTTTCTTCGAGGTTTTTCCGTAATTTTTCGATTTGTAAACACTCATTTTGTTAAATAATTCAACTAAATTTAGACATCTTAGATTTCAAACCAACTAAAATCGCTGATGTATCCAAAAAATAAATTTCTTAAATAATTTTAGGGGTTATAAAGAGGTAAAACATGATTTATCTTCTAAATAATATAGAATTTTTTATATCTAACGAATATGAGGAAGGTCGCTTATTTCAAAAAAATCCTACGAATTACTAATTATTTTTCTAGAGTTACTTTTTTTAATCAGGATGTTAAGACGAATATTACCGAAGCCAAACAATATTAACTGTTTTGAATCAAACTCGTTTATATTTAATTACTGATTTAGCATTTAGGTTGCATATTCTATGGTGTCATTGGTTAATTTAACATTAATTTAATTTAGAAGTAAACGAAGTGTCACGAAGAATAGAAACGTCTACACTAGACCTTTTTGAATTGAGAAAAAGATAATAGGTTAAAACTTTACTTTTTGGACGAGATAATCTTGCAGAAATCAGCAATAATTCTTGCAGGGGGCTTCTCGAGAAGATTTGGCAGCGACAAAGGGCTAGTTCTATTAAGAGATAAACCTCTTGTCCGTCACGTAATAGACAAAATATCTCCAGTAGTGGATGAGGTATTAGTTGTAGTAAGCTCCGAAAACCAGAAGAAAACTTTTGAACTTGTTCTCAAAAAAGATGTAAAAATTATCATCGATAAAGATAATTCTCAAAGTCCGCTTATTGGAGCTATAACAGGATTTGAGGCTAATAACTGCGAATACTCTTTGCTGCTTCCATGTGACGCTCCCTTAGTCTCAACTAAGATAATTCAGTTTCTATTTGACATGAGCATCAATAGACGTGCAGTTATTCCCAGGTGGCCAAGTGGATACATTGAGCCGCTCCAAGCAGTTTATCACACAAAATCTGCGTTAATAGCTGCAGAAATTGCATTAAAACAAGGCCACATGAATATGCGATCAATGATCGATAATTTACAAGGAGTAAGGTATATTTCAACAATGGTAATAGAACAACTGGAACCGGGGTTTGTAACATTCCTAAATGTCAATACACCTGAAGATTTAAAGAAGGCAGAATCTTTCCTAAATTAATGTTCTATTTTATATATAACATAATGTTTTGTGCTGAATCTTAACAAAAAAGTTGCTTTTTCCAGAGGGTTGTCATTTATTTTTTAACAAAGAAACTGAAATGTTGAACACTAGCTTCATTGACTGAAGCTTTGTTAAACTATTTTTATCAAAAGAAGCGTAAAAAAATAAAAAAAGATTTAGTGGAATTGCAATTAATCTGTAATTGTTAAATGTTTCAGAATGCGAAGAATATTAAACCCTCGATGTTGAATCAACTAAAGAGGCGCGATCATTGAATAAAGTCGAGGTGTTCCCTTTAACTGGCATGCCCATCATAAGCGAAGGGTGACGATTTAGCTTTATTAATATACCAAGCTGCAAAAAAACAAGGAACTCCAATCCAAAATGGCGACATAATTGTAGTTACTCATGTAATAGTTTCTAGAGCTGAAGGAAATATTGTAGACCTCAAAAATGTAACTCCTTCAACTTTCGCCACTAACGTCGCTAATTCCACAGGTAAGGACCCCCGACTTGTCGAGGTTATTCTCAGAGAATCCAAAAACATTGTACGTATGCGTAATGGGAAACTCATTACCGAAACCAAACAGGGATTAGTTTGCGCTAACTCAGGAATTGATCAATCGAACGTTCCTGGAAATTCGTTTGTTGCACCGTTACCTGAAAATGCTGACGAGTCAGCTCAAAAAATAAGACAGAAGATCCGTGAATTAACTAAAATGGATGTGGCGGTTATTGTATCGGATACACATGGACGTCCGCTTCGTCACGGTGAAATCAATATAGCTTTAGGTACTTCGGGATTTGAGCCACTACGAGATCGAAGAGGCGAAAAAGATCTTTTCGGTTACACAATCAGAGTTAAAAAAACAGCTATTGCTGATGAGTTAGCTTCAGCTGCTGAACTGGTTATCGGACAAACAAACGAAGGTATTCCAGTGGCAATAATAAGAGGATACTCCTACCCTAAATCCGAAATTGCGAACGCAAAACAAATGATACGATCTCCGGAAGAAGACTTGTTTATATAACAAATATTTGGACAAAAAACCAATGACAACAAAAACCGACGTCCTAATTGGCTTACTAAAACACTCAGACAATGGTCCAATCGCAACTAATATTGTTGCAAGAGAAGCTAATGTTCCTGTTCAAGTCGCCAATAATGTTCTAAGAGGTCTTCGTGAAATTGGACTTATCGAATGTGAAAACGAACTGATCGAACTAACATCGAACCAACGAGTCAAACTAGCCATTCACGCAATCAATCAAGGAACTGATATTGAAAGAGTATGCAAAGTTCTTGAATGGATAGAGTTTGAAAATTTTACAGCCACAGCATTTGAAAAAAACAATTTCGTTGTAAAACGCCGATTCCGATTCAAAGCATCACAGAGAAGATGGGAGATCGATGTCCTAGCGTATAGTGAACCAATTATTGTTTGCGTAGATTGTAAACGTTGGCGTCGGGGTTGGGGAAATTCAGCAATATCAAGAGTTGCTGCTGCACAAGCACAAAGAACAGAAGTGTTAGCCAAGAACCTTCAGGATATTCAACGAGAAATTGGTTTAACTAATTGGAGGGAAGCAACTTTATTTCCTGTAATTTTATCTCTCTTTCCTGGTCCAGTGAAATTCTATGATAAGGTTCCTGTAGTTCCTATTTTGCAGCTTCAAAACTTTCTGGATGAGTTCCAAGGACATGTCCAAGAAATATCACATTTTCAGTCCAAGTTGGGACCAAAGATATCTGATTATCGTAACATCGGTAATTAAATTTCTAGGGCAGAATTGTTTTCTAAAGTCATTTTTTCTCATTTTTTCTGGAATGTACAAATGAAATAATAATTCAATGTGTTCTGATGGGAGTGTGTTGATGCTTTTGTATCCATTTGATGTTCCAAGAAGATGTTTTACTGTCGTTTAGATTTCTTTGAAAAATCAGGTTCTAAAACACTTGACATGTTTTAGCTCAGTAGGTCTACCCTTTTTGTGTAAAAAACATGAGTGTTTATTGTTGAGAGTAGAACATTCCAAATATTTTGAATGGATTAATCTTTACTAACCTATAGTTTATTTCCATGTGACTAATGGAAAGACTGTATTTGTCTACAGACATTTTGTTTACTAAAATTTCAATATCTAACAGTTTGACGAAACTGTTATATGCATTAATTGTCCATCAAAAACCTATTTCAAACGGTTTTCGGGCACGTTTTGGGCTTATTTTAGCTCAAAACCTTACTATGGTGATAACCCCGGGAAAGTGATACCAAAAAAACGATTTTTTGAATAGTTTAAAACCTTTTTTTCAGCAATTTGGGGAAGTATCGTCTCCAATCCAAATGGGCATATCGGGACAGCGCAGAACCCACACCCACCATGCTTCTCAGAGTCCAGCCGCCATAAACGGATAAGTCAAACCCCGTAAACCCGAAAGTCTCAATTAATTCTGTAGCTCGTAAATGGCGCAAAGCGTGTGTTCTGAATGGTTTCAGGTGAGCTTTTACAGGTTTGGGTTTTGGGTCTTCGGGATCGTATAGGTTGTATTTTTCTATCGGGTAACTTAATCCATGGAATGTTAGGTTTGCATATTCCCAAGCTTTTTGTCGGGTGAACGCGAACACTTTATCTTTTCCATGTTCAAGGTAATAATTGTAAAGTGGTTCTGTCCAGGGTTCAAACTTTTTTTCAAGAGGCAACGCGATTTTTCTTATTTTTCCATCACGCTTAGCTGTTCGGACTGTGAAGACTGCAGCTTCTGTTTTAATGTCTCCAAGCTCAAAAGTTTCAAGTTTTACGTCTTTTCCTGTTGGTCCGCGAGCCACAGTTTGCCCATGGGATACATCGTAGTGGTTTGTTGCTCCAATTATTTCTGATGCACGAGCGCAAAAAAGGTAGGCAGCCATTAAACAAAATTTTGCCTCTTCATTTTTTGCTTCTTCTATTCGCTTCCTTACCGTTTCGACTTCAGGTAAAGCCAGATCTTCCATCGTTTTTTCCGCTCATCAAAGTAGTATAACGCATCTATTTAAAATTGACAGTTGGCGAGAACTGTTAAAAAAACGTGTTTATGCACCTCACTATATTCTATTTTACTATGGTGATGCTTTTTTTATCAAGAAATACAGTGTTCACCAAAGCCACCAGATCCTCCATAAAAGCTCTTCACAACCTATTAAAATGGTGGGTTTTGCCTACCTCAACAGCTACACAAAGCACCACTCTCTAAATCAAAGCTCAAATTACCGTTCTTTATGGAACATAAGTAACGATTACACAAACTTAAGCACTGGTGAAATATTAAAAAAATTTTTTAAACTCCAAACATGCGATTCTACATAAGCTTGAGGCAAAACCGTGGATACAAAAGCATCAACAAAATTCCCGAGGGTGCACTTATTTTTTCTGAAAAATTATCAGATAGTGATAAAGGAGTTCATGCGACTTTACGAATTTAAAACCCTTTTCTTCAAAGAGTTGTTTTGCTTGATTTTTTGAAATCCTGATCTCTGGGGGTGGACCAAAATCCATATTCTTTTTCTTAAAATCGATCACTATTGCTTTTCCACCGGTTTTTATAACCCTTTGAATTTCTTCAATAACTTTCTCTTTGGTACGGAATTCGTGAAGCGTATTAATGGTTATCAGCAAATCCATACTCTCGTCGTCCAGAGGAATCTTGTCGTCTTTAGAGAGGAGTAACTCTATGTTGCCGAGGTTATAGCGATTAATTTTCTGTTCAAGAAAGTCTAACATTTCTCTCTGAACGTCAATTCCATAGATCTTTTTGACTTTATATGAAATAGGGATAGTAAAATAGCCGCTTCCGCAACCCAGGTCAGCGACTAAATAGTTCTGTTTAAGCTCAATTAAACCTAGAATTTCGTCAACATTCTGCCAAGTCTTTCTATCTTCTGACTCTAAGACAGCAATGTTTTTCGCGTCAAAAACGTGTGTTTCCTTCATACTTGATTTTCTTTGCGTTGACAAAAGTTATTCACATTAAACACCGATGCAATTTGTTACATTTTAATTAATTGACTCTAGACATTGCGCATCTAATCCAAAATCTGGTATCTCTTTTCGTTTTCGAAAAGATAATATCTTTTTCTACTACGATAACTATTAGTTGACTTCGAAATGCCGACTAATCTTCCTCCAGAAGCTAAAAAGAAGTATGAAGAAGCGACTCTTGCTAGGCGACCTGAGGAAAAAATTAAGAAATTGCAAGAGTTCATGAGCATGTTTCCTAAGCATAAAGGCACAGAAACTCTTCGTGCACAAGTTAAAACGAAGATTTCGCGACTAAAACAGGAGATTAGCGAGAAAAAGCAAAAGAGAACGGGCGTGGCAATTGGACCCAAAGTTTTTGTAGAAAAAGAGGGGGATGCTCAAATCGTTATTTTAGGACCAACCAATGTTGGACGAAGTAGTTTATTGTCTGCTCTAACTAACTCAAAAGTGACGATTTTGAATTATCCCTATACGACAACGGAACCGACACCAGGAATGTACAAGTATAAAGATTTACAGTTGCAGATGGTTGAAGCGCCAGCACTTATGGAGGGCTCTTCAAGTGGGGGTTCTTGGGGTTTGCAGACTTTGACTTCTGCCAGAAACGCTGATGGTCTTGTTTTAATGGTAGATTTGTCCCAGAATCCAGTTGAACAGTTCTCACTTATCAGTAGAGAGTTAGAAAAAGCGAAACTTCTTACGAAAAAACCCAAAGCACGTATAGAAATTGAGAAGAAGCATATGGGTGCAAAATTAAAGTTCATTGTTTTGGGGAAATTGATTGATTGTTCAGTTAAAGATTTGACAAAACTTCTTAAAAGCTACGGAATACGCGATGCCACAGTTAAAATTCGGGGTGAAGCTACACTCGATGATGTTGAAGAAGCCATTTTTGAGGGAAAAGTGTATAGACCAGCCATAATTTTAGCCAACAAAACAGACCATCCAAAGGCTGCTGAAGGATTAGAGCAACTCAAAAAAGTTGTAGGAGATAAAATGAAGATTATTGCCGTGTCCTGTAAAACAAAGGCGGGGATGGAGAATCTTGGGGCTGACTTGTTTGGTATGCTTGATGTAATGCGGGTCTATACTAAGGAGCCGAATAAGAAAGATTCTTCACCGCAACCTTTCACCATCAGAAAAGGCTCCACAGTCTTTGATCTAGCTAAAAGAATTCACAGTGACTTCTACGAGCAGTTTACGTACGCGAAAGTGTGGTCAAAAAGGCTACGTTTTAGTCCACAAAAGGTCGGCGGAAGCTTTGTTCTTGAAGACGGTGACACAGTGGAGCTGCACATAAGATAGTAGGTTCTAAAAATAGCGATTGACTTCGAAGATTATATGTCATAGAAAAGGCGTAACAAGTATTACTTTTAATGATTAGAATTCACCATATGTTTCTGTTTTTAAGCGTAATTACTGATGGAAATTGATTTAGGTATTGCTAAATTTTCTAGAAAAAAGCTTTTTTTCATTAATGAATCGCTATAAATCTCCGAATATGATGCTGTAGCCGGAAGAGGATACCGAAGATAGACGAAAGTGATAATTTTTTAACGATAAATGTAAAAAGGTTATGATTAAGCTGTCAACGTTTACATCTTTGGAGCATTTCCAATGATCATATGAGAATTAGATCATGGAAATGTCAATAGCATTTTTTGTTTTAATTATAGGTTCGATGATCGAATAATGATTTTGACTTTCTATATGTTCGGATATTAATAATTCATTCATTATTTTTTTGAGCTTTAACGTGAAAATGTTTCGCCATATTTCGTTTGTTTCACAGATAATTTCAAGTTTGATTCAACGTTAAAAAAAGTGAAACATGAATTCAGTGTGGTAAAATTAACAAAAATAAACAATTGATTGCTTTAATTTTGTAACTTTAATGTAAAAATATTCGCATTTCGTCCATTTTCGGGATATTTTATCAAATAAAAATTAGTTCTTGAAAAGTTTGAGCCTTTAAAAAAGGTTAACATTATGTTAAAATTTAAAAAATATTTATAATTATCGATCGGAAAGCGTTTTACTGATGAATAAAAGATCCAAAATATTAGTTTTTCAGTCCAATAATGAGTTGAAATCAATTAAGAGAGAGGCTTCTTTTTAGATGATATATAAGCTTCGATGTAAAACGTAAATTTAATTGTTTATTCTCCAATGATTTGCATTATTATCGTTCTTTTTCTGGGCGTATACATCTGTTTCCACGAAAACCAATGACTGCCAAGTACCAAAAACTGCTTGTCCATTTATTATCGGTAAAGTTTTGTCAGGACTCAGAAGCATCGATCTGAGATGTGAGTGAGCATTGGATGGATGATGATAAACTCCGTGTTTAGGAATTATTTTTTCTAAAAAATCTTTAACATCTTTATCTAAATTTGGTTCATGTTCGGTTAAAATGAGTACTCCCGTTGCGTGGGGTGCAAAAACATGGATCAAACCATTTTTTATTCCAGACTTTTTAACAGCATTGTGAACTTTTCCTGTAAGATCTATTAACTCTATTTCACCATTTGTAGAAAAAACAATGTTCTCACTAACAACTTTCATATATTCAGCTCCAAACAAGTAAAAGAACAGCAGTGAACAGTAAAAACATTATCGCTGAAAACAAAAATCATCAGTATAAAAAAAATTTGAAAAAAGTTTATGATTAGCTATTTATTAAGGAATTTTGTTGATGCTTTTGTATCCACTCTAAGTATAAAAAAGAAAAAAATGGGGAAAATACAATCAATTAACTATTTTTCTTTGGCAACCATGATCTCAGTTGCTTTGATTACTGCTTTAACGGTATCTCCGATTTTTATATCTAATTCTTCTACAGCTTCTTTTGATATTATAGCTGTTATTTCTGCAGGTGCTTCTATTTTGATTTTAACTTTAGCGGTTATTATACCCTTATCAACTTGCTGGACTTTCCCTTTCAATTGGTTTCGTGCACTTATTTCCATTCTATTACCCTCCCAATCTGTTTTTTCACCCATTACTTCACTCATGTAACATTGAGCACTTTTGTATTCTTTCAACAAGTTTTCTCCTAATTCTGTGAGAATTGCTCCCCCTCCACCTTTGCTACCGCCCTTAAAGGTTTTAACCACAGGTTCGCCAAGTCTTTTCTCTATTTTTGCAATATAGTTCCAGACGTACCTATATGACATTCCAGCTTTTTTTGCTGACTTAGAAATTGATTCTACCTGTTTAATGGTTTCAAGGATTTCTGCACCGCCTTTTCCCAAAAGAGGCTCTCCTTTATATTCAAGCCATATTTTACATAGAACTTTGTGCTTTTTGTCGCTGAGCAATGGGTCTCAAAACTAAGTAAGTTGTTACGTGTATAAAACTATGTCTAATATGAAATTTTGGTGATGTAAAAACTTAAATAAACGTCATGCTTCCAGATACACAACGGTGAAATAAATGAAAAAACTTTATGGCATAATTCTTATCGTTGTAATAATCGCTGCAATCGGAGGAGCAGCATGGTTCTTAAACTCAGGACAAAAAGATACTCTAATAGTTTCGACAACAACTAGCTTTTACGAGACGGGGCTTCTTGATGTGTTAGATGCAAAATTTGAAGCAAAAAACCCCAACATAAACGTTACTTTCATCTCTCAAGGAACAGGTTTAGCTATAAAAACTGCTCAAGATGGAGACGCTGACATGATTCTTGTCCACGATCCAGTTCGAGAGCTAGCTTTCCTTAACGACGGATATGGAGTTAATCGAAAAATTATCGCTTACAATTTCTTTGTTATTGTTGGTCCAGAAGACGATCCCGCTGGAGTTAAAGGAATGTCACCTGTCGATGCAATTCTTAAAATAAAAGAAGCGGGACAAGCAGGTAATGCAATTTGGGTCTCACGAGGAGACGATTCGGGTACCCACGCTATGGAAAAAAGACTGTGGATAGCCGGAGAAGAAGACTCTACAGAACTACGTAACCAAGATTGGTATTGGGAACGAGGGTCAGGCATGACAGCAACTTTAGCAATGGCAAACGAGAAACAAGGTTACACAATCTGTGACATGGGAAGTTATCTAAAAAACTATGTATCTGGTGCAATTGATTTGAAAATCATGATTGAAGCAGGTCAAGAAACATTGAATGTCTATGCTGCAATAGCCTGTGATCCACAAAACCCGAATCTGGTGCACACAAAATTTGACCACGCAATGAAGTTCATAAATTTCTTAGTAAGCGATGAAGTTCAAGAGATATTATCTGACTTTGGTGTTGAAGATTATGGTCAATCTCTATTTAATCCTGCAGTAAATATTTTAAAAGAAAACACGGATCCTACGACAGTTGGCTGGATTAAAGACTTTGCATACTTTGATGGAACAGAATGTCCACCTGGAAAACGTTATCAATCTGGAAGTCTATCTTTCCTAAAAATTGGGACTGTCCTGAACTAATTAGCTGAGAGACAATTAATTGACTGCAGAGTTAATTGATGGAATAATCAAAGCATTCCAGCTTCTTTTTTCTTTTGATTCGGAAGTTTACAACATAGTTTTTAGATCACTATATGTTTCGGGATTAGCTACTGCCATGGCAACAGTCTGGAGTATACCTATTGCAGTAATTCTAGCTATGAAAAATTTCCGCGGTAAACGTCTAGTTAAGTCTTCATTTAATGCCTTTTTAGGAATGCCTACAGTTGTCCTTGGTTTAATTCTATTTTTATTAATTAAACGCCAAGGACCATTTGGAATATTTGGACTATTATATACCCCATTGGCTATGTCTATCGGACAAGCAATTTTAATGACTCCGATAATTGTTAGTTTTACTACAACTGCTATTGAGTCTATAGATCTTGATGTTAGAGATTTAGCTAGAACACTTGGATCAACTGAATTTCAAGCGTCAACTGCAATTTTAAGGGAAGCTTTTTGGGGTGTAGCATTAGCAGTAATTGCAGGTTTCAATCGTGGATTTGCTGAGCTGGGTGTAGCTATGATGCTAGGGGGAATGCTCATGGAAGAACCAGAGTTTTGACTACAGCGATAGCTTTAGAGGTAAATAAAGCAGAAATCTCATTCAGTCTTGCATTAGGGTTTATTTTAGTTCTTATAGTATTTGCCGTGAGTTTAATTTTAAATTATTTAAAGAGGCGATAAAGATTTCAGCAATTATTGAGCTTCAAGATATCTGGAAATCTTTCGGAACATTAAATGCGCTCCAAGATGTGAATCTGAGTTTTTTAAAAGGAAAAATTACAACATTATTAGGACCCAGCGGATCAGGAAAAACAACTCTTCTGCGGATACTTTCTGGTTTAGAAAACCCAACTGAGGGTAATATTTATTATAAAAATAAAAAAATAGCAGATAATGAAAGCAATATATTACGGCAAAAAGCAACATTAGTTTTTCAAAAATCAGTCTTCTTTGACACTACGGTTTATAACAATATTGCATTTGGATTAAAGCTTAATGAAAATCAGTCTAAAGAAGAAATTAAAAATAAAATCGGAGACACTTTAGCATTTGTAAGATTAGAAGGGTTTGAAAATCGTAAAGCAAAAAAGTTATCTGGCGGAGAACAACAGCGAGTCTCCTTAGCCCGTGCCTTAGTGTTAGATAGAGAACTATTATTGTTAGATGAACCTACTGTTAATCTTGATCCCAAGAATGTTTCAATAATTGAAGAAATAATTCAGCGAGTTAATCGAGAAAAGAAAACGACAATTGTATGGGCTACTCATAATATGTATCAGGCCGAATCAGTTAGCCAGTATGTCGCAATAATTGATAATGGAACCGTTAAACAGATTGGAACTAAACAAACAGTTTTTGGGGAATCAAATAAAAATTTAATTAGTTTTGCGAGGTTAGAAAATGTTTTTTCCGGATTTTCCTCAATTAAAGAAGGGATATCACTAATCCAGGTTGATAAAAATCTGCAAATTGAGGCATCATTCTACCAGTCTGGAGACGTTACTGTTCATGTAAGACCTGAAGATATAATCATTTCAATTAAACCGCTAACATCTAGTGCAAGAAATGTTTTCAAGGGGACTATAATTGGAATTTCAGATCTGAAGAACACTGTAAGATTAACTGTTGACGTGGGAAAGAAGTTCATTATTCAAATAACAAAAAAATCGTTAACTGAAATGAATCTAAATGTCGGATCAGAAGTTTATCTCACATTCAAAGCTTCGTCGGTTCGCCTTATTTAAACTCGAATTGTCTGTATGAACACATAATAATCTAATCTACAATTATTATTCCAATGATAAAAGCAATAATATTTGATCTTGATGGTACTCTAATACCCTTTACATTAAACGTTAACACTTGCAGAACGGAAATCATAAAATACCTAATGACACAAGATTTCCCTAAATCGTTATTCTCAATGAACGAAACCGCCTTTGACATGTTAGTAAGAATTAAAAAATATCTGACAACTCAAGGAAATAGGGATAAAAATTTCGCAGAAATCAAAAAAAAGATATTTTCTATTGTGGAAAGTTTCGAGTTGGATGCGGCAAAGGAAACCGAAATTTTTCCCGGTACAATTGAAACCCTAAAAACTTTGCGAGAAAAGAAATTAAAAATTGCTTTATGTACTATAAGTGGGGAGAAAGCAACAAACTATATTCTGAGCCGTTTTAAACTTCAACTATATTTTGATGCTGTAATCCCGCGAGAGTCCGTTTCTGTAGTTAAACCAAATCCTATCCATTTAGAAGCTGCATTGAATGCTTTAGACGTTAAGTCTCATGAGTGTGTATTAGTTGGAGACAGCGTTAAAGATGTGTCCGCCGCTTTACAACTTAATGTTTTAACAGTAGGAATGACAACCGGAATTTCTTCCAAAGAAGAGTTAATTTCCGCGGGTGCACATTATTTAGCAACTTCGATTACTGATGTTCCGATTCTAATAACACAGCTTAACAAGTAGTTACAAAAAGAGGTGATTTTGCTGAAAATCGTTTGGAAGAACCTACGAGAACTAGCTCTTAAAGAATTTCCTCTAATCGATAGAAAACCTGGAATCTATTTCATAAGGTGGGTACGAAGTGGAGAACCTGTTACGATTAATCGATTAACTGAATCAGACCCTAACGGCTTGCTGTACATTGGTGAAACAAAAGATCTTCGAAGAAGATTTCAGAGAATATGGTATGGAATAAATTTGGAAAGAAATACTAAAAGTAAAAGCACCCAGACTTTACGTAAGACCATTTTTTTCTGTAAAATACATGAAGTCATTAAATTAGATGAATATGAAATTACGTGGCAAGAATTAGCTACAAAAATTGAGGCGGAAAGTCAAGAAGCTGCAGCTTTGCAATTATATACAGAAAAATTTAAGGAACTGCCACCGTTGAATCTTAGGCTTTGTAGAGAAAAATATGCACTCTGGGGTTTAGGTAATTGGGATGAATCCAAATGGTTGGTAGAACCAAATGAGTTTGTAAAATTAATCATTTCTTGAAACAAATTAGAAGGTTAAAGATCCTATTAGTCAACTTATCATTTGCCAAAATTACTGAGAATTTAAATTAAAGTATGTAATATTCGTCTGATATGAGTCCCAGTAGATCACGTAGACGCAAACCTCGAAAAAAGAAAAACAATAACACAAAACTGATAATAATAGTAGCTTTGCTTGCAGTGGTTGTATTAATTGCAGTTGGATATGTAATGTTGGGTAATAACAGTTCAAACGAGAATGTTCCAATCAAAAGCACGGTTTTACTAAAAACAAGCAGAGGAAATATTGTAATTAAGTTGCGCGATGATATGTCGATTACGACAACGAATTTCAAAGAACTAGTTCAACGAGGAGTCTATGATGGCACACTCTTTCATAGAGTTGTTAATATCCCTCAAAGTCTTGTCATGATCCAGGGTGGAGATCCTAGTACTGGAACATGGTCGGGGGGACCAATATCTAATATACCCGATGAATTTTCAGAAAATTCGGAAAACAATAAAGAACAAAGTAGCAACGATAGCAATGGCAAATGCGGGTCCAAACACAGGAAGCAGCCAGTTCTTCATTAATGGTGTGATACAATAGTCATCTTGATAATATTCATCCTGTTTTCGGGGACATGATAGACGGAATGGACGTTGTTAATGATATCTTAAACGTTGAAACAAGTGGAGAACCCCTTAACAAACCTTTAGAAGATGTTACATTAATTAAAGCAACCATTGTCGATTAATTGTTAAAAATATCAAATTCAATCTAGGTGGTCCTTGTTCTGATTTGTAAAGAAGATTATTCCTCCGAATTGGTTGATTCTGTTGCCTGCAGAACTTTCTGTATCGACTATTCTTGTTTTTACTTTCTTGTTCTTTGCGATCTGCATTAATCGTGTGAATTCTGTTTTTGCTCTTATTTTCAGCGAGGTATTTGTCTGTGAGTAACAGGTATTCTGTTCCGAATTCAAAGTCACAGTCTTTAGCATATATCCTTTTTTCGATCTCTTTCAGAGTATACAAAACCAAGTGCAGAGTTTTCATTGGCATAAAGACATTTTTCCAAGATGTCAACAAAATGATCAGCTTCTTCTGAGGTTATTTTTGCTAAGAATATCAGCAAATTTTTTAGATTTTACTAATTCAGCTACAGCGGCAGGAGTGTCTGGCGGAGCTGATCAAGTTCAGCCAAGTTCACTCTGTTTGGACTTTTATTTTTAAATAGGTATGCGTGATGTTTTCTGACATGTGCTATAAATTCTGAAGTGTATGTTGTTTTTTGTGGTGCCGTAACTACGATGCTTTTTATTCCTTCTTTAATCACTGGTTTCAATGCATTAACTATCGATTGGTGAAAATTGTAGAGCACTTTTTCATCAGTTCTTTTCCCTTCAACAGTTAACTTCGATAATTGTTTGACAACACGACTGAAAACATTCCATAATATCACATAGCTTTCTTCAAAACCTACAAGAATCGCTACTGGATATCCGCGTTTATAATGAGGTTTCCGATTCATGTTTGTTACCTAGTCTCCTGCTTGACCTTATCTATAATATAGAACAGCCTTTTATGAGTAGCATAAACTGTAGCATTTTATTTTAACAAAAATTTGTTTTTCTTGACGAAAGTTTATATGCTTCAATACTTAGTAAATGGAAAATCCAATTGAGAGTTGAATGATAAATGTCCGATAAAGCAAATCCAGCTCCTCTGGGGCTATTAGGTTTTGGAATGACAACAGTACTTCTGAATATACACAATGCAGGTCTCTACCCATTGGGCAGCATGATACTTGCAATGGGCTTAGTTTATGGAGGATTAGCTCAAGTGTTTGCTGGTATAATGGAATTCAAAAAAGGTAACACATTTGGTACTCTTGCTTTCACTTCTTATGGCTTATTTTGGTGGTCACTAGTTATTTTACTATTGCTCCCTAACTTTACACTTCTATCTCCAGCCGTTTTGCTTCCTGACAATACGGCAATGGCAGCATATTTCTTCATGTGGGGAATGTTTACGCTCCTAATGTTCTTTGGTACACTAAAAGCAAATCGAGCAATACAATTTGTGTTTGCAAGTTTAGTTGTATTGTTCTTCTTATTAACAGCTGTAAGACTAACTGGAAACTCTGATTTACTTATTATCACAGGAATAGAAGGAATAATCTGTGGAGCAAGCGCTATCTACACAGGAATTGCCGAAGTCTTAAACGAAGTATATAACAGAACAGTTCTACCAATTTGCAAAGTAAACAAGTAAAATCGTTGACATAGACAACTTTTTTACAGTTTACCCCTCTTATTCTTTTTAATAGATTATACTTATTTAGGTAGGCCTTAGAAATGGATAGATTCCTGTACACCAAAGAAATTTTAATTGACGATTCTGGTTGGGGTGACCTTATACTAGGTGTAGTAATTGGTGCCTTAAAACTTCCAGACCACAGATATATGGACCGCCGAATCCCCATAACATCTTTTCAGCCTCCTAACTTCCAAAATAAACAATATCTTGAAGACGCAATCAAAATAGCCCAAGAGATCGTAGAAGTTATGAAACCTGATGAGGAAACCACGTTTAAAGTCTGCTCAGGATATGTCCTTTCCAGCGTAAGAAAATATCTTAGAAATCAAGGATTCAGAGTAGAGGAAGTTGAAGTTACAGGAGAACTTCAAGATATGGTTGAACGCAGCTTTACTGCATGGTGCAAAGAGGTTGGAATAGAGTTTGAACGATTAAATGGAAAACGAAGTTTCAATACTTTTTTGGAATGGGTTGCTGAAAAACCTCACCTAAGAGAACAACTTGTGAAAACAGGGTGGAAAAGCTGGAGCCAAAGATGGCGTGACAAAGCTTTCAATATGCGATAAAAGTTGATTTATTCAACTAGTTGTAGTAGGTCTTCACGAATATAATTTATTAGTTCTTCTTTTGTGCTTTTACTGAAGAGCGTTACAACACTATTTCTTGTTATTCCCATAGTAAGCCCACGTTTTTGTGCTTCAAAAACCACATACCAAATCTGCCCATGAGCTAAATAGTCTAGATAGAGTTGAGTGTCAACTAACGCAGACCCAGCTAGACATAAGTTTTTCGACTCCAGGTATGTCAACTTGATCAAACCATATGAGCCGAGTAGCTTGTGGATTCGACTCATGAAGCGTTTTAAGTGTTTCATGCGGAATTTTGGTTTCCACAATAACTCGAGGTGTAATAAAAATAATTTTGCTAAGCCTATTCGCAACGTGACTCGATAATAATTTTTTAACTCCGCGAGCCACGGAAGGTGCAACGACAATCAGAAAAGTGCGGTTCTCGAATCGAGTTAACCAAAAATGTGCTTCTTCAGTTACTGGTGATTCTACTAAATTACGTTTGTAATAATGAGTTTGCATAAAATCGGCACTAAAAATTCCTGAAATAAGATTTTCCTTTAGGGTCAGATTTAATATTTCAGTTGCAAGAGTTATGGTTTTTCCTTCGTTTGTTTCATAATTTTCTTCTTCATGAAAATCTTTTAGCTTTTGAGCAATCAAACCAAAGTTGCTTTCTTCTTTTATTTCAAAAATTTTTGCTGGAAGAACCATGTTGTCATCTACAGACAGTCTATTAATTAGATGTTAAAAGGTTTTGTGAAAATATTAGAAATATAAAAATGCCAGAATTTTTTATCGGATTTGATAATGTTATACTGTTATCTGCGCTTTTTTCTGTGTCTTTGACCAGGTGAATATTGTCCACTTTCCCTGTTTAATACAAATCGTTTATAGTATGCACTTTGATTGTTAACTCGTGGGCCTGTAGAATGACGCTCTCTAGCTTCAAGTTTTGGAGTTATAGACCTGACTTTACCCGCTTTAGATAACGAACCGTGAGATGGCACATATTCACATCCAGTTAATCATTGACCAGATACTACATGTGGGTATTTATAAAGATTCACAATTTATTTCATACTAAACTTATATCTTGTAGTAAAAACAATTGATAATTAAGCACTCGGGGTGAAATTGTTGAAAGAAGCAATTATTTTAGCTGGAGGAGAAGGGTGGAGACTAAAACCCGAAACTTGGATTCCTAAACCTCTATTGAAAATAAACAAACATACTTTGATTGATCATCAGATTGAGTGGCTTCGATCTCACGACTTTGATAACATTGTCGTAGCATCTAATAGATCAGACCTTACAAAACTACCTGTTGCTTATTCATTAGAGGATGATAATTTAGGAACGGGTGGTGCTACCAAGAAAGCGTTTAGTCAGATAAAAGGAAAAGTAGCTTATGTTATGAATGTAGATGATCTAGTTTTTTACGACCCAAACCAATTATTTGATTATGCTGGAAAGGGAGCGGGAGTATTGTTGGCTAAACCGCAGATTCCGTTTGGTAAGGTTACATTAGATAATGGAATTGATGTTATACGTTTTCAGCAACGGGAAACTCTTGATTTCTATGTTAGCACTGGGCATTATGTTTTTAAGAGGAATGTTGTAGAGACCCTGTTTCCTAATAATGGTGATTTTGAGTTTACTGCTATGCAACGTTTGGCTGATAAGAAGATGCTTCAGGGCTATACATATCATGGTATGTGGTTTACTCTTAATACAATGAAAGAACTTATGGAAATTAGGAGATTCTTTAAAGAGTAGGGTTTATGAAGATATTAATTCTTCATTTTCATTGGGTTCTTTTTTAGATCTAATTCATTTTTTATAGCTTGATACGTTTCCAGCCTTGTTTGGTAATTGTGGAGGTTTGGTTTTCGAAGACATTTTTTTCACCGCATTTACAGCAAATATGGATTTTATGGGTTTCGTTTTTTGTTTTATGCACTGACCCGTCAAGAACAATTAGTTTTGCCAGACAAGTAACACTTTTTTTGTTATAGAATATCCCCAAAGGGCGCCTACACGCACTACACCTTAGAGTCAAACGCTGACCACGCTGACTATCCATCTTGCCCATAATAACCACATTCAACTAACATTTAAGATAATAACAAACATAAAAACTAATAAGTGATAATCTGAGAAAAGCCGAAAAAAGTATACTGCGTATAATCAATATCTTAAATTAATAACAAAATTTTTTATCAAAATTTAATAGGCTACTAAATTGATTTTCTTAAAAAAATATAGTTAAGTGGGTTTGGCTGTGTTCCAAAGTAATTCGAAGTATTCTTTTGCGAATTTTACTAATCCTATATGGTTACTCCATATTACCAATAATCCGGAATAGCGACGTTTCGTATCTGCTTCACCTAAAAACAGTAACGCTTCTTTTCCGTCAACTATAACTCCACCGCCAAACAGGTTATCTCGTAAACGGGCACTTCCCAATAAAGTAAGTTCCTTTTCGTTCCAGTCACCTGTAACCATTATCTTTACATTAACTCCACTATCACGAACGTGCCCTAAAATGGATACAGAAGCATCAACAAAACCCTTTGCAAAATCAGGTACTGCAATCAATAACTCACTCTTAACAGCATCAAGCATCTCCCTTAATTTTGCCATCACGCTAAATTCTCCTCTTAATATCCAGATGTCAGGTTTTTCCATTAACTCACGTTTTTCATAGAGAGGTTGAAGTTCACCCAACACTATATGCTTCCAACCATTCACCATATCTTCTAGTCGTAATTTGGCTGCTTCAAGTGCCTCAGATGGAGCCTTTGGAAAGTAACGAGTTGGACGACCGCGTTCGGCTTCAACCCATCCCTTTTTCTCTAAAGAATTTAAGGTTTCATAAACTTTGGAATATGGAATCCCACCATATTCACTAACTTCACTGGCAGTCATCACACCTCGCTCAAGTAGAATTAAGTAAGCTTTAGTTTCATATTCAGTTAATCCTACTTCATGGAGCACTTTTTTTGCGTCTTCACTAACTGTGGATGTCAACCTGATTCACCTTATGAAAAGTTTGGAAACATTCATATATTATCTCTATGCACATAAAAATTATTACCCCTTAGAGTGGTGTCAATTTGCTAGTAATAAAACAAACAAAATCACTATGTCCTGAATGCCTTCAAGTCCTAGAAGCAAACATCTTTGAGGAAGACAATAAAGTATTCATAGAAAAAACATGCTCAGACCATGGAAAATTTACTGAATTATACTGGTCAGATTATGAACAATATCAAAGAGCAGAAACATTAAGAGCAGAAGGCACAGGATTAACAAACCCTCGCACCGAAACAAAACTAGGTTGTCCCCTAGACTGCGGAATATGTCCAGAGCATAAATCCCATACTGGACTTGCAATAATAGACATAACCAACAGATGCAACCTCACATGTCCTGTCTGTTTCGCTAACGCAGCAACAGCCGGATACGTGTACGAACCAACAAAACAACAAATCATTGAAATGCTTGAAAATCTCCGAAATAACCAACCCGTAGCACCCCCTGCCTTACAATTTTCAGGTGGAGAACCAACAATCCGAAAAGACCTCTTTGAACTCATAAAAAAGGCCAAAGAATTAGGCTTTCACCATGTAGAAGTTAATACAAATGGATTAAGATTAGCCCAAGACGTTGACTTCGCAAAAGGTTTAGTAGAGGCTGGATTAAGCACGATCTATTTGCAATTTGATGGATTAACTTCTGATGTTTACAAATTCACCCGCGGAGTAGATTTACTAGATATTAAAATGAAAGCAATTGAAAACTGCCGTAAAGCAGGACTTAGTATTGTACTTGTAGTAACGCTAATTAAAAGCGTGAATGATCATCAAATCGGAGACATAATCCGATTCGCAGTAAAGAATTTTGACATAATCAGATGTGTAAACGTACAACCAGTATCCATCTGTGGCCGAATTGCCGAACATGAACGCGAAAAAATGAGAATAACTATCCCCGACTTTATGCATAAAGTTGAAGAACAGACAGAGGGTAAAATAAAAGTCTCAGACTTCTACCCTGTACCGACAGTAGTACCTATATCTCGTGCAGTCAGCATCTTGAAAGACAAAAACTATGTTGAATTTACAGCCCACCCCCACTGTGGAATGGCAACCTACGTCTTTATCGAAGGTGACGATATGATTCCAATCAACAGGTATGGCAACGTCGACAAATTCATTAAAAGCATGGAAAAAATCTATGAAGAAGCAAAGAAAGGTAACAAGAAAAAAGCTAAACTCCGTTTAATAGGAACACTACGGCACATCAAATTTGGTTTATTAAGAAAATATCTATTACCTATTCTAAAAAGTGGCAGCTATGAATCTCTTGGAAAATTACATAGAAAAATGCTAATGGTCTCCTCAATGCATTTCATGGATCCTTACAACTTTGATCTTGAAAGAGTCCAAAGATGTTGCATTCATTATGCTGTGCCCGATGGTAGAATAATTCCATTCTGTACCATGAATTCTATTCATCGACCCAAAGTTGAAGAAAAAATGGGTATTCCCTTGGCAGAATGGAAGAAATTGAATAAGAAATCTATCGGTGAAGTAATGTAACAGGAGAAAGGCTATAAGGGGCGAATCTTCTTCAAAAAGATGGTGAAGATACATTGGGTGGAGGAAAAAAGAACAAATCATTAACTCAAATGGCAAAGACCAAAGCACCGAAAGAGCCAAAAAAGAAAGAGAAAACGGATTCACAACCTGTTGCAAAAAAAAGCTTAGGATTAACACTTCCGGACATAGAAAGTAAAAAAGTACTAGGTGAATTAAAAGGTGCCAAAGTACTTACACCTTCTGTTGTAGCTTCACGTCTTAACATTCGATTAAGTTTAGCAAAAACTTTCCTCAAGGAGTTAGAGAAACGCAAGATGGTTGAATATGTCGCTGGAGGAAAAAACCTCAAAATCTATAAGATGCTAACTTAATTTTTTTTATAGCACAAAGGAGAAAATAAACAATGGATTTTCCTGAAAGAATTTACACTAAAGAAGAAGTTAACAAAGCCCGAGAACTAATTAATAACGGATACAAGCATGAAACACAAATTGATGGGAGTAACGATTTTATCATTAAAGTTGGAAAAGCTTTAGATTTGATTTCTTCTGCCGGATATTGTGATTTTGTACAAACTTACATTAGAGTTATTCGAGAGATATCTGGATTAAGTCAGCTTCGAGAAGAGGATGCTGCTATATGGTTCAATTTGAAAGCTCTTGATGATCCAGTTGATGATGCTGGCTTTATTATACAGAAAACTCAGCAAATGAAGGACTTTATCGAAGGAAAACTCTACTATGAAACTGCGGAAATTAAAGCAGTGAACAAACGTATAGAATTTGTAGAAGCACTAAAAAAGAAAACAGAAAATGCAGACATAAAGAAAAAATGTGAAGAAAATCTTATTCGCTGGAAAGAACAGCCCTTTCCGTGAGTTGCTTTTTATATCTTTTTATATTAATAAATTGAAATGTTAAAAGAAGTCATTACTAAAGATACTGTATTTGAATCGGAGTTTTTTCTATTTTCATTGCTGTTTTCTTTTTTGTTGAAGGTTTAAAGAATATTTCAACAATATCTGGGCTGTAAGGATATTTAACAAAAATGACTTGACAGCCATCATTCTCACAATAGTATTTGCCTTTTTTTGCTTTCTTTGCTAAGGGCTTTTTGCATCCTGGACAATAAAAAATCCTACGCGCGACCATTCACCAATACCCACCCTAACTTTTACTAAATTTCCTAAGTACAACAAAGAGTTTATGACTTCAGAAAACTATTTAGAAAACCAAATTCTGAATTCACTACACACCCAATATTTCCGTTGATTATTTTAGCCATGTTTGGTTTTGGGGGGTTAAAATTTAACCAAAAAAAATCACGCCTGTTTTAGAATCCAAGAAATGGATTGAATGCCCTTTTTATTTTGATTTTGATTTGAGGGACAAGGGCATTCTCGCTACGAAAAATGAAATGGACTAGGGGCATAGGACAGAATTTGGATTTGATATAAAAATATGAATTGAATTCAATAATATAATAGGAATTCAAGAATATAGAATTCGTATATCCTTTCGACTAAAAGGATATACTCGTAAAATTCGTATATACATCACACAAAAAGGATATAGTCAATTTTAGAAACTGGGAATGTGTAAAAAAGAATATTAAATTATGAACTATTTGTTAGCATCATTTTCCCGATAATCACTGCAATAATAAAAATTACAAATAACGGCAAAATAAACAATGAAGGAAACTCTGGAATAATAATTGGGCTCATGTCCGGAATAGGTCTTAGTAATTCTGTTTCTGAAAGTTCATCTTCAGGAATGTAATTGTTATGTAAGAATCCGTCCCCGAACTTTTCAAGCTGTATCGTGGTGAACAATCTCATTATTAGCTAACAAAACTTCAGTTGAATTAGCTGTAAAAATAACCCTTCCAAGCTGATAGACCGGTAACGTCACCGTCTCTGCATCTCTGACGGCAGAAGCTACAGTTCTGTCACCTATTGTTTGTGTTCCAGCATCAATGTTAGGCGATAAAATTGACTCACCAACTGTCCAATTACGTCCCATCGTGCCTCCCCCACTCATCGCCCGCTGTATCAAACCAGTTATCACGCGTATTTCTATTAACTTCACTCGCACAGTCTGCAAAATATTGGTTTTGGGCAGTCCCAGTAATTCTGAATATTTTCCGCTTGATAGATGTTTTGTCAGATTCTACCCTGATTTGAAAATATTCCATAACCCTTTCCATAGTTTTTTAGATCTATTTTACGATTAAAACTGGAACTGGAACATGCGTCGTTACTCCGTGGCTTACATTTCCAAGAAGAATTTCTTTAAATTTACTTATATTCTTAGCACCAATAACAATTAACTCAAAACTTTAGTATAACTTGAACTGATTTACAATAATTGCTTTACCAAATGGAGACAATATGGGGGGAAAAGACTTTCGATTTAATGTTTAGTATCGGATTAGCAATAATTCCTTCATTTATAACATTAGTTATTGGATATTTTCTAGGTGTTAAACAAACAAAAAAACAAGTTTTAAGTAAATATATCACTGAAATTGCTGGAAAAAATTATCCTGACCTGTTTTCTGAAATAAAGGATCAATTGGAACGTCTGGACAGATATTTGAATGAACCTAATGGTAACTTCTCTTGGGCCATATTAGAAGATATTTATAATAGTGGATTAGAACGATTTATCGAAAAACACCATAAAAATTTATTTTGTGAATTAGATTCTTTTCAAAAAAATATCATTCCAAAATTTAGTGAATTAGACATTCTTTTTATGGCACTTTGGGAAAAAACGTTTCCAACTTGGTCAGAGTATCTAGAAATTTCTTTACCTAAACCAGTTAACAGAGAAAGTAAAAAAATTGCACACGATTTGTCTAAAAGTATTAATCCACATTATGTTCTACCAGACCTATTGAATGAAAGATACGAAATATCCAAAGAAAAAATTGTAGATTGTATTGCATCTAAAACAACTCATTTTTTCCAACAACCAACCGAGTATATACTTAGGCAAGGTCTCGAACCGAAATCATACAAATACCCACAATTTGAGATCATTGCCGAATCGATGATTGAAAAAATAAAACCCATCACAACAAACTTGATAGAGAAACAAAAAGAATTAAAGAAAATAAGTAACACTGAAATTAAAATGAAATTGCTCCCCCTACTAAAAGAATGCATTAGTAATCCGATCTGAATATATCATTTAATTAACCAAAAAAATTGTAAGAAAAATAGGAAACGAGAAATGTTCCTTTACCAATGTCACCACCCTCAAAAGGAGAAGTTCGTTTGGGGAACCCAGCCTATTTATGATATGCTTGAACTTCACCTGAATTTTGAGGTTAAAATAGAGTTGCTAATACGTTTTTAATACTAGAAACAACTTAGTAGAAAGCATGAGCGGGGACATTTCGACAGATTTTAAGTCTATTTCTGACAGCGTGTTACAATATCATTCACATTTTGTGGCTTTGTTTTCAGGTGTGGTAATCGGTTTTCTCACAAATTATCTTGTTACATTTGTCTTTCCTTTACCATATTGGTTAGGAGTAGGATTAAGTTTATCATTTTTGCTTCTGTCTGTTTACCTCTTTCTCTTATATTCACCTGAAGCATCTGGGGGATTTGCTGAAGAAATTTTGCCAAGGAGCCTACACGAATTTTTCTACAATAATTTTGAAAAATTGTTAGACTATATCCAATTAGATTGGAAGGATTTCGCTTTTCATGGAAATTCTTTACCATATCGCAGATGGACTAGTCCTATAAATGGAGTTAAGGTTGATCTAACACGAAAAAGTCCTCATCAGGGCGAAATTGAGCTGACTTTCCCTTTTCTCAAGTTTTTCAACTGTAAAATTAGTTTAGAACTTTTCATATCT